>JAYTSD010000013.1:0-9113 GCA_043745805.1 Fibrobacteria bacterium | reverse complement strand
TGACGTATAAGGCCTGACACCTGCCCGGTGCTGGAAGGTTAAGAGGGGATGTCATCGCAAGAGAAGCATTGAATCGAAGCCCCAGTAAACGGCGGCCGTAACTATAACGGTCCTAAGGTAGCGAAATTCCTTGTCGGGTAAGTTCCGACCTGCACGAATCGTGTAACGACTTGGGCGCTGTCTCATCCATAGACTCGACGAAATTGCAGTATTGGTGAAGATGCCAATTACCCACATCTGGACAGAAAGACCCCATGAACCTTTACTGTATCTTGGCATTGGTTTTAGGTTACGCATGTGTAGGATAGGTGGGAGACTATGAGACGGTGCCGCTAGGTGTCGTGGAGTCGTCCTTGAAATACCACCCTTGTGTCACTTGGAATCTAACCTTGGCCCCTGAATCGGGGCTGGGAACAATGCCTGGTGGTCAGTTTGACTGGGGCGGTCGCCTCCTAAAATGTAACGGAGGCATCCCAAGGTTCCCTCAGCGCGGTCGGTAATCGCGCGAAGAGTGTAAAAGCATAAGGGAGCTTAACTGCGAGACTGACGGGTCAAGCAGATACGAAAGTAGGGTTTAGTGATCCCGCGGTTATGCGTGGAATTGCCGTTGCTCAATGGATAAAAGGTACTCTGGGGATAACAGGCTGATCTCCCCCAAGCGTTCACAGCGACGGGGAGGTTTGGCACCTCGATGTCGGCTCGTCGCATCCTGGGGCTGTAGAAGGTCCCAAGGGTTTGGCTGTTCGCCAATTAAAGCGGCACGCGAGCTGGGTTCAGAACGTCGTGAGACAGTTCGGTCCCTATCCGATGTGGGCGCTGGAAATTTGAAGGAAGCTGACTCTAGTACGAGAGGACCGAGTCGGACGAACCACTGGTGTATCCGTTGTCATGCCCTTGGCAACGCGGAGTAGCTATGTTCGGACAGGATAAACGCTGAAAGCATCTAAGCGTGAAGCCCCTCCTAAGATAAGATTTCCCGTGGGCGTAAGCCCCTTAAAGACCCGTGGTAGACTACCACGTTGATAGGTCATAGATGGAAGCCCTGTAAGGGGTGGAGTCAAGTGATACTAATAGGTCGTACGGCTTTTAATAAATCCAATTCAATCGCTTCACCAGCCACTCAATATAATCAGTATTTATGATTCCTCTATTCGAATCAAAAACACGAATTTTTATTGCAATACTTTTTTCGCCTTTCATCATTTTCTCCTCATCCAGGCTAATCCCCTGGAGTGTATAGCCTGAGGGCCACACCTGTTCCCATCTCGAACACAGAAGTTAAGACTCAGCGCGCTTATGGTACTACGGGCACGTTCCGTGGAAGAGTAAGTCACTCCAGGGGTATAAAATTAAAGCCTCTACATCGAATGATGTAGAGGCTTTTTGTTGCCTATCATTTTTATTTCATTCGAATATGCCTACGCTGTAGGTAACTTTATGGTTACGCTTTATCAATGAACTAGGTATTTTGTATTTCTAAATATTTTTCATACCGTATCTCATAAACCCGCTCCATTTTCTCCATGACAATCCCTTAACCTAAACCTTGGGATGAAACCTCGGATATGCTGTTTGGGTAATGTAACCTAAATATTTTTGTTTGGGAATAAATGTGATAGCCATCACATACTGTTCGGAGGTATTTGGTTAATCTTAGTTTATGAGTATAAAATCGCTAAATTTATTTATGATCTTTAAAGCGGCTCGTTTAATAGTAACCGCAATACTTTTCATTCAGTGCGCCACACCCATTGTAATTATAATTAGGGAGGATAGAGTCCCAATTGAAAAAATGGGTTTCTTGAAAATCAAATCATCGCCGCCTTTTGCAAGCTTTATAATTAATGGGGTACTACAAGGTGTAGCGCCTACTTATGGATTTATAGCTGTGCCTGCGGGGCCTTGCCATTTAGAGTTTTTTCATTCGCAAGGTATTCCGGTGGATACAACGGTTTTTGTAAAGCTGGGAGAAGCTACGGAATTAAAAGTGAATTTAATGCGTGAAGAAAAATTGTAAGATTAACTTTTATTGCTAATAGGATTTGGCGCTTAGCCAAACATTCTCTTCACCATAATTTTCTATAAGTTTGTTTATAAAATAACGTTCGGGTTTAACCCTCACGGCATCGCTTAAAAATAAAAATTCTTTTTGCGTAATATTTTCTAGGTGCAAAACTAATTGAGCATTGCCAGCATTCTCTAAGCAAAATGCATGCAAATCTTTTACTAGGCAATTTTCTAGTCCCACGGTTTTCAAACGAATATGCACACTGCGGGTTAATTTTTCAGCGGCATTCGCTAACGGTAACACACGAGAAGCAACAATTTTTTCCCCTCGACCTTCATCCGCTTTTTGAAACTTTCCACGAATAAAAACCATAGAATCGATTTCAATTAAGTGTCGCATTTCTTCAAAAACATCAGACCAAAAAGTGACCTCTACTTTTCCACTAAAATCCTCGAGATCTGCAAAAGCGAAGGTTCTATTATCCTTCGGACTTAAGCGAGTTTTTAGTTTGGTGATCATGCCGCCTAAAACTACTTCAGCACCATTTCCGATGGTGGTTAATGCATTGGGATCTAAGGGAATGGTGGAAAAGGCTTCTAATTCTTTACGATAGGGTTCCAGCGGATGACCGGAAAGATAAAGTCCTAAAACTTCTTTTTCTTTATCCAGCATTTCTGTATACGGCCACGGTTCCACATCGGGTAATGCGGGTTCCGGCATAGCTTGAGGTACAGCCGCTGCGGTGAATTCAAAGAGGGAAATTTGTCCGCGCGCTTTATCTTCTTGAAAAGATTGAGCATACCCTAAAGCCATTTCTACGGCAGCAAATTGTTGCGCGCGAGTACCCGTTAATTCATCCAAGGCCCCAGCAAAAATCAGCGATTCGAGAGCGCGGCGATTGAGAAAATGAGTGTCGACGCGTTTGCATAAATCAAAAATAGAATGGAAATTTCCCGCTTTATTTCTTTCTTCCACAATTTTATCCACGGCACCAAGGCCTACATTTTTAATGCCGCCGAGGCCGTATAATATTTTGCTGTCTTTAACCGAAAACTTAGCTTGGCTTACATTGATATTTGGGAATAGCACGCCAATATTCATAGCACGGCATTCATTAAACAATACCACTAGTCGAGAGGTATCATGCATTTCCGAATTCATATTCGCCGCCATAAAATAAGCGGGATAATGTGCTTTTAAATACGCGGTTTGATAGGCTATCGTTGCATAAGCGGCGGAATGACTTTTGTTAAAAGCGTAACTGGAAAAAGGAACCAGTACATCCCAAATTTTTTCGGCTAGCTTGGGATTGTAACCGCGATCTTTTGCGCCATCCACAAACTTAGGTCGCATTTGATCCATTTTTTTGATGTCTTTTTTGGACATGGCACGACGTAACAAATCGGCTCCACCCAAAGAAAAGCCGGAAAGTACCTGAGCAATTTGCATTACTTGTTCTTGATAAACAATTACGCCGTAGGTTTCGAGTAGGATAGGCTCAAGATCTTTATGATAACAATCCACGGGTTCCAAGCCATGTTTGCGGGCGATGTATTGTGGAATAAACTCCATAGGGCCTGGACGATACAATGCATTCATTGCAATCATATCTTCCAAGGCACTGGGTTTTAGTTTGCGTAAATAATCTTGCATGCCGCCGGATTCAAATTGAAAAACACCGACGGTTCTGCCTTTGCCTAATAATTGAAATGTTGCTGCATCTTTTTCGGGAAGGCGCAACAAATCGATTTGCACATTTTCTTTAGCAGAGATTTCTTCTAATGCTTCTTGTAATACGGATAGATTGCGTAAGCCTAAAAAATCCATTTTCAAAAGACCAATATCTTCCGAATATGTTTTATCGTATTGGATCATGATTTGATCCGCGCCAGGCTGTTTAAAGAGCGGGGCATAATTTACAATAGCACTGGGAGCAATAATCACAGCTGCCGCATGCATACCCGCTTGACGGACTAAGCCTTCAAGTTTTAAAGCTATACCTAGTAGTGTTTGCAGGCCATTTTCGGAATCGATTTCTTTGCGGAGATCTGGGCTTTCGACTAAGGCTTCATCTAAGGTAGCAAAAGGGTTACCCATAGGAAATAATTTGCAAACTTGATTCATGCGGGCAGGTTCAAAACCTAAAACGCGTCCTACATCACGCAATACCATTTTGGCTTTCATGCGGCCATAGGTCACAATTTGCGCGACACTCTCTTTACCGTATTTCTCCACTACATATTGGATTACGCGACCACGATCTAAATCGGAAAAATCGGTATCTATATCAGGCATGGATACGCGCTCAGGATTGAGAAAGCGTTCAAAAAGTAATTTGTATCGTACCGGATCTACATCCGTAATGCCGATGGCATACGACACTAAAGAACCCACAGCCGATCCACGACCAGGACCTACCGGAATATTCATTTTTTTAGCGGCATTGATGAAATCTTGCACAATAAGCATATAGCCGGCAACCTTCATGCGTTTCATGACGTCTAATTCGAATTCAGTTCTCTGTAGTAACTCAGGTGTAACCTGTGCATAGCGCTCGCGCAAACCTTCATAAGACAAATAAGCTAAATAGGCATCTTCATCGGCAAAGCCTTCTGGAATTGGGCATTTGGGATGATGTAAAACTCCAAATTCAATGGTTACATTGCAGGCTTCGGCGATGCGTACGGAATTTTCTATGGCTTCGGGAAAATCCCCAAAAATAGCGACCATTTCTTCACTATTGCGAAAATGAAATTGATCCGTGGGGAAACGTGGATGTTCTGGATCACGCATTTTCCAGCCACTTTCAATGCACAATAAAATTTCATGCGCTTCAGAATCTTTAGGTTCTAAATAATGAATATCTTGTGTGGCGAGTAAAGCCCAACCCTCGCGTTTATGTAACTCTAAAAATTTTTGATTAATGTCCCGCTCTTCGGGGACGCCATGATTCTCGATACAAAGAAAAACATTTTCTTTTCCAAATTGCTGAGCATAAAAATCCAAAAGGGCTTTTGCTTTCGCTTCATCCCCTTTTAATAGGGCATAGCCCAATTCGCCTTGATAATTACTCGTAAGACAAATTAAGCCTTCGGAGCGATTCATTAGCGAAGTATGATCAATACGTGGTTTTTGATGGTAACCATCAAGGTACCCATCAGAACAGATTTGCAATAAATTTTTATAACCCTCTTGCGTTTTCGCAAGCAAAATTAATTTGTGATGAATCGGATCTTTGAGGGCATAGACTTGGTTTTGGCGGCGGTCGGGTGCGACAAAAAAATCACAACCCACAATGGGTTTTATCCCCGCTTTTTTGGCCGCATTATAAAACTCCAGCATGCCAAACATATTACCATGATCGGTAAGGGCTAAGGCGGTCTGCCCGTATGCTTTTGCTTTTGCGACTAATTCCTGAATACGTGCCATGCCCAATAGCATGGAGTATTCAGAGTGAGCATGCAGATGAACAAATGAAGGGACGGTCATTCAGCTGATTTGAGTGCTTTGATCTCGTCTAATAGATATTCATTTCGATGACCACTGCCTTGTTCGGTGCCAATAAGTTTAAAAGGTTCTTTATGTTTAATGACACCTAAAGGGCTTACGAAAATTCGTTTTGATTGTCCCAGTGGAAAAGTAAACTCGATTTTTTTCCCAAGCTTAATGGCTTTTTCAATCAATTTTATTTTTTCAGGATTTCCTTGTTCAACCGGAGCGGCTGAATTTTTCTCGATGGCACTGGCCGAAATAGGGACGCGTTGCGGTAAACCTTCCCAATATTGAGGATCCGCTAAGTTAAAGTTTGGTTTAGCCCAAATAGAATCAATATCGGTATTAAGGATCGGTTTTAATTCTGGTCGTTGCGCTTGGCTATCTCCAGGCATGAGCCCAAATTGATGAAGTAGTTCGCGAACTTGGGCTTTTGCGCTTTTGGCTAAAATAAAACCATAGTTTGGAATATATTCTTGCATTAATTCTTGTAGCTGAGGAATTTCTAATAATTCGTGTAAACGTTTGGGATCACTAACTTTTAACACGATAGTGTCTAAGAAGATCGCCGAGGCATAACTAGAGGCCCATTCCATAAGGGTTCTGGTAGCGGCCGGTTCGTAGCGTAACCAAGTGAGTAAGGCTTCGAATGTTTGCATGGGGAAGCCAGATTGCAAACCATGCACTACACTTTGTTTATTGAAATGATACTTAACCATCATTTCATCGTTGGCTCTATGGCCTACTAACTCTAAGTAAAATTGTTTTTCTAAATCCGTTTGAATGGGCACTAGGCTTTCCAAATTAGCTAAGCTAATGGGAGCCATATTTTTTTGTGAATCGGAATCATTAGTGTTTCGCTCAAGCAGCGATGCCGATTTGGGAACTAAGCGAACACTTAAAATTTTTCCTTTATCTAATCCGAAATCAACAATACCTAGGAGCCACAATTCTTGCAGGGTTCTTGGTAAAGTCTCCCATGTGCAGCCTGTGCTATCTTCAGAAATTTTTTTCTTTTTTTGGCCCGCATAAACCCATAGTAGTTGCGCCCAAGAATCAATGGTATAGGCTTTGGGTTCGGAGCTGTCTAATTGTTGCCAAGCTTTTAGAACTTCTTTTATTCCCAATATGCGCTGTTCTTGCCACCAAGATAAAATTTCACGAAATGCCGAGTAGCGATCTTGTTTAACGAAATTACGACCAACATCACAAAGCCAAATATCACCGGCATCTTCAAGTATCCAACCTTTGTCAATGGCACATTGGGTAATGAACTGCGCTTCATCCGAAGGAATAGAGACAGAAAGTTTTTCAGAAGAAGTAAAATGGGCGGCTAAAGCATTTTTGTCTTTGCGATGCATATCGCCATTTTGAGTGATTTTCATACCGCCTAAAGCGGCTTGTCCCAAAAAATGACAGACATGCGAAAGCAAAAAATTATTATGGGAAATCCAATGAGGGGTTGCGCCTGCTGTTTTAATGGATTTTTCAAAGGTGAAAGCTAAAATGTTTTCCACAAATTCAGAAAATCCATGAAAGGATGTGGCGCCTCCTTTATGGGTAAAAATTAGCAGCTCATATTCTAATTTTGCCAAAGCGTTTAGTAAGGGCGTTTGGAATTTACGATCCATGCTAGCCAACAATTCAGATTCGGCTAACCCTCGGTTTTCTGAACAATAAACCAAAGCCAATATATGCAGCTCTAAGGCATTAAGCGAGCCCAAAATTTTTGTTGTCCTTGAACTAGCGCAAGCCCATGCGAAGACCGAACCAACCACCTGTGTCGCCTGTAATAAACCCTCATTTGGGTTTTCACGACGATGTGTTTTGATGAGATACGTCTTAGGGGCTGCTTTTAGGTATTCTAAAAGAGATTGCAATACACCATTCCCCGAAAAAGAAGCCTGTAAATGTAATTATTTACTTGGGTTCAAGCTGTAAACTTGAGAAAATACGCATAAAAAAAGCTGGGACAAAAATCCCAGCTTTAAATAAAATGCGCCGAATAATTTTAGCGGCTAAGTAATCCCAATACCCCTTGAGGAACTTGATTGGCTTGAGATAACATCGAAGTGGCACTCTGCGAGAGAATTTGCGAGCGGGTAAAGCTCGTGGTTTCTTTAGCAAAATCCACATCGCGAATACGTGATTCGGCATCTTGTGTATTATAGGCAGTATTCGCTAAATTGGAAATTGCGAATTCCAAGCGGTTTACATAAGCACCCATATCAGAACGCATTTTGTTTACAGATTTAATAGCTGTATCAATCAAGGATAATGAGGTAAGTGCGGTAGCAGAAGTACTTATTGAGGTGGTTGTTGCGTTTAATCCCAATGCGCCTAAGGTCATAGCATCGATACTTATAGTAATGCGATTGGTTGTCGTCGACCCGGCACCAATGTGTAAGACTGACGAAATACTGCCTGCGGAACCAAATGATCCAGCTTGGCCATCTAATAAAGTCATTCCATTATAAGAGGCACTATTTGAAATACGCGTCACTTCACTCATGAGTGCGCTAAATTCATTTTGTGTATAGGTTCTTTCTGTAGTAGTTAAAGTATCCGTAGAGCTTTGAATAGATAATTCACGCATACGTTGTAACACATTACTGATTTCACCGGTGGAACCTTCTGCAATCTGAAGAAGAGCGATGCCATCTTCAGAATTCGATTTGGCTCTATCCATTCCACGAACTTGTGCGCGCAAGGACTCGGATACGGAAAGTCCCGCTGCATCATCGGATGCACGGTTGATACGTAAGCCAGTGGATAATTTTTCTAATGATTTACTTAAGTCTTTGTGATTAGCGGCTAAAGCATTTTGGCCGATCATGGATGATATATTATGATTTATGCGCATTGCGAACCTCCGTGTTTTTGTTTACTGGCAATCCTTGCCGTTTTACAACCTGAACACTTTTATTCAGGATTGTTTTAAAGTTATCGGGTGGTTTTATAAAAACCTTAAGTTGTTTTTAGTGTTACCTGTAAAGAAATGAATGAAAGAATCCTGCATCTTTAATTTTAATTTTGTAATTGAAATTATTAACACAAACAAAAAGAGTCGGGGCTTGCCCGACTCTTAAACTTAAAGTAAATACTAATGTAAACTATTAATATTTTTATTAATTACTTACTTAATAGACCTAATACACCTTGCGGGACCTGGTTCGCTTGCGATAACATCGAGGTCGCACTCTGCGAAAGAATTTGCGAACGCGTGAAGGCAGTGGTTTCTTTGGCGAAGTCCACATCACGAATACGTGATTCAGCATCCTGGGTATTATAAGCGGTATTCGATAAGTTAGAAATCGCAAATTCTAAACGGTTTACATAAGCACCCATATCGGAACGCATTTTATTAACCGAGCGAATGGCTGTATCAATGATTGATAAGGAGGACAATGCGGCCGAGGACGTACTCACTGAGGAAGTGGTTGGGGATAAACCTAAAGAACCAAGCGTCATGGCATCAATAGATACGGTAATTCGAGAGGTGGCCGCCGCACCAGAACCGATATGTAACACTGAAGATACGCTTCCTGGTGCGCCAAAAGATCCCGATACCCCATCGAGCAAAGTCATTCCATTATAAGAAGCGCTTTGAGAT
>JAYTSD010000012.1:0-42907 GCA_043745805.1 Fibrobacteria bacterium | reverse complement strand
GCGACAACATTCAACTATCGGCCATGTTAGCCCAGCCGAGTTTGAGAAGAGGGCTTGTGTTGTTTAACTAAATGTCCGTGAACAAGGGCGCAGATCAACATTGACATTATAAAAATTAAATAGCCGCAATAAAAAAACCGTTTCGAATTAATCACTTACTTTCCCTCAATTCAAACATCTTTTCCTCACCCCATTGTATTCTATTAGATTTATTTTGGAGAAGAAAAGGATAATTTAAAACACTATTTCCAACATTCATTAAAAGCAAGGCGGCTGGATTCATTGAATCATATAATGGCTGGACAAGATTTTGTTCGCGGGCTAATTGATCTGAGTCCCAGTTTACAGCCGCCTCACCTCTTACCTGCGTTCCCATTAATGCGTACAATCTTGGCATCGCGTCATCGAAAATCGCTTTGTTTGCACCATTTGCAAGACCACCATAACCCGGTATAACAGATAGAGCTATAATGTTTTTATTAATAACTCCAATGGCCGTTGCTGCCCAAACTGATTGATTTCCAGTTATTTGAAGCCTTGAGTTTACCCATGAATACAAATCGCGTCTTTGTCTTATGGATTTATATTCCCCAAAAAGATTATGAGAAATATTATAACCTGCTGCCTGAGAAAATCCAAATTTATCCCCTTTACGCCAATCAGTCTGTAGAAGCGGTCCAATGAAATTAGCTTCTACTTGCTCATATCCATTTTTATCTATACTACGAATGGGATTTGAGCCATAAGCATAAGAACTAAAAAACTGCCTCATCGGATCGGGTGATATCCACAACCCAATATCCGCATCGTAATACCGCGCGCCAAAATAATCCAACTGTATTTGCTCATCATACTCCTTACCGGTAAAGGTTTCGGTGATTTTGCCTACAGTACCACTTTGCCCCGTCACTAATTTTTTCTCCTTACCATAAGGGAAATAATCATAAATATCAAATGTACCGCCTACAATACTAGGAATAGCCATTACGGTACTTCCCAAATGATTCTTGACATAATATAATCTATCATCCCCCACGCCATAACGTCCAAGTCCATTGGGCAAATTGGTGATCGTGGCAAAAGTAATCGTCACCCCCACAACCCCATCTGCTCCGCTTCGCGCTTGCAAAAACTCAGTCTATGCCAAGGTGTTAATCCATGCTTCGCAATCGCCTCATAATGCATTTTTGTAGGGTAACCTTTATGTTGCGCAAATCCATATTCCGGAAATTGTTTATCCAATTCCACTAATTGCCGATCCCGTGTTACCTTCGCCAAAATGGAAGCTGCCGCAATGGAAGCGGAAAACCCATCGCCTTTAACCACGGTTTTTTGCAGCCATTTTAATTCGGGAATGCGTTGATTCCCATCTACTAAAACCAAATCCGGTTTTAGTTTTAATTGAGAATCCATCTTAGTCAAAGCCCTTTGCATCGCAATCCATGTGGCGCGTAAAATATTATGCGTATCAATTTCTGCGGGGCTGCATTCCCCTATACCAAAGCCTATAGCGCGATTTTGTATTTCCACAAAAAGTTCTTCGCGTTTGCTTTCTTTAATTTTTTTGGAATCATTTAAGCCAACGATTTCCGCTGCTTGAAAATTTAAAATTACGCAAGCGGCCACCACATTGCCTGCTAAAGGGCCGCGGCCCACTTCATCGACGCCACAAAGTAAGGCATAGGTTTCGAGATGCTCTTGATCGAACAACCACAAAGGAGAAGTTTGCGCAGGAGAATCAGTTTTTTTGATTTTGGAGGGCACGAATGTCTGCTAGGAATGCGGAAATATTGACCGCTTGTTTTGCTTCGAGAGAATCCGTAGGGATTATTTTCCCCTCCGCAAATGCGCGAATCACTTGCCAGTAACAGGCATGTTCCTCAACCAAAACAGCTGCGCCGACTTCTTCGGCGGTGTTATGTGGAGAAATTGGAATTGCTTTTTGTAAAATGATTTGACCCGCATCGTAATCTCCATTCACCATGTGAATAGTTAGGCCGGCATATTGACAGCCTCGTAACACCAAGGCTTCATGTACTTTATGCCCATAAAATCCTTCACCGCCAAAGGCCGGTAACAAAGCCGGATGAATATTAAGTACGCGATTTTTTAAATGTTTCAATATCGCTTCGGGGACCTTTTTCATATAGCCCGCCAATACCAAAAGATCGACAGGTTGTGCTTTTAATAGGGCGAGTAACTTTTGGGTTACGCCCTCTTCGTTGCCTTCGGTTTTCGCGCTAACATGGTAAGCCGGAATATTAAAATGACATGCATGCGCCAAAGCACCAGCTTGGCTATTATTGGCCATTACAAATGCAATCGTAACGGGCAATTCTCTGGATTGTATGCGCGTAAGAAGCGTATGAAGATTGGAGCCTCCACCAGAGGCTAACACAGCAATGCGATAAGCGGCCAAAGTTTAGGCCTTTACCTGTACCTCAGACTCTACCTCGGCATGAACTTCTTCCATAGTATGGGAATGCGAAGAAGGTCTACGAAGTAGTAATTCCACATCTATGGGCTTAAGACCATGTTCAAGTGGAACTTTGTCTAACATTTTTTTTTCTAGCGGAGCCTTAGGAATTACTTCGCTGGTGGCTTTTGCAGAATAAGTGCTCGCCACTTGGGCTTCGCCATGTTTCTTAAACAAATGCTTAACCAAGGTTCCTGCGCCACGCATAACGCGATAACGTTCACGACTATTCGTAAGGGCCATCACCGCTTGTTTGAAAATATATTTAGGACGCAAATAAAATTCACGGCGCGCACGGTCACAAAAATCTACGAGTTCCTGCGAAGTTAAACCTTTACGAATCACGGTGGTATTATGCATGCCATCTTTATCTAACCATTTGTCATAGTCTTCACTGGCTAATTCACCGCGTGCCTTTGCTTCATCATAAGCCGTAGTGCCAGGATAGGCCATAATAGGATAGAACTGAGCCGTATTAGGATTTAACTGCTTCGCCATCGCTAAAGTATTTTCTAAACCATCCTTGGTATCACCCAAGTTACCTACCATAAAGCAGCCATGAATCAAGATGCCGGCTTTATCCGCCGACTCCATAAACTTAGCCGACATCCCGTCCGCTAAACCTTTTTTCACATTCTTTAATACATCCTTGGAGGCCGATTCAAAGCCTACGCAAAGTTCGCGGCAACCCGCTTTTTTCATTTTATCAAGCACTTCAAATTTCACATCAGCGCGCGCATTTGCGGACCAAGTAATTTTGAGTTTACGTTGAATAATTTCTTCGCATAATTCTGCGGTGCGAGTGGGATGGGCGGTAAACGTATCGTCTTCAAAAAAGACTTCGCCTAAGTCGGGGAAATTAGCTTTAATGAATTCTAATTCGTTCACCACATCTTTAATACTGCGCTTACGATAAGTGTGACCCGTTAAAGTTTGTGGAATTACGCAATAGGTGCAACGAAATGGACAGCCACGTCCAGATAAAATCACAATTAAGGGATTGATATTGGCGCCGTAAAAATAACGTTTATAGCAAGAGAATAAATGTTTATGATAAACTTTACTCACCCAAGGTAGGGTATCGAGATCTTCAATTTTGGGGCGTTCGCCATTACGATGTAATTGACCATCTTCACCTCGGAAACTAATACCGAGAATTTTATTTTTATCTTCCAAGCCATCGCCACGCAAATGACGTACCAATTCACGGGAAGTATAATCGGCTTCGCCAGAAATGACATAATCAATAGCTTCTTCGCGTTCTAAAATCTCTATTGGTTCGGCTGTAGCATGCGTGCCCATCATGGCAATATCGCAACCCAAGGCCTCTTTAATCGCTCGGCCAACGCGCATATCATTATTAATCGAAGGGGTAGAGGTATTAAGCACCACAAGTTGTGGAGCATAAGCTTTTACTTTTTCCAAGGTCATGGGTAAATCTAAATCCATGGCCGCCGCATCGAGAATCAGCATTTCATTACCATCATCTTCCACACAACCTGCAGCATAAGCCATAAACATTGGCCAATATAAAGTGCTGGACTTGGTTACCGATGGACTCCGTGATTCACGTGAGAACATGGGAAAATAAGGTGGATTTATAAATGCAACTTTCATGTAATTCCTCCGAGGCGACTAATTTACAAAAAAAATTCACAAGAAAAGCGAGTGAACCAAAGTGAAATATTCAACCTAAATGACTTTTTCAATATACAGCGGTTTTGCAACTACCGCGATCTATATCTCTGCGTATCGGTCTTTTCTAGTATGCCTATATCATGATTAAATGAGAGTTTTGTGGTATTTGAACCTATCTCAATACGCAATCTATCAATGCCAGGCAATACGAGATGTAACCCTGCAAAAAAGCTTGATTGAAAATGTCGTGGCAGAGGGGATCGAGCCTCCCACAAAGCATCCATATCCAGCCCTACAAGGCCTTCCAAAGCATAATATCCGTTGATTCCAAAAAAACGAAAAATCTTGCGTGGAATAATGGCATAGCGCTCTTCTAAAGTATTGAGCCATTCGCTAGGCCCTTGAAAAGCATTATGGGCAAAGCCTCTCAGCGTATTTGCCCCTCCAACATGATAAAGGTCATAAAGCGGGAAGGTTTGTTTCAGTAAGCCAGGACGATATTGGTATAATGAGGAAACGATTAAATTATTTCTCTTCAGCCAAGAGAAATAAAAACGTGAATCCGAAAGCCATTCTGGATAATCCGCTGGACCACCCAGCATACCCCCATTTTGCGTAAAACGTAATTCTTGATAAAAACCTCTAGCTGTATTATGTCGGCTACTGCGGCTATCCCACAATACTCCCCCACCTAAACGCGGAATATATTCCGCCGCACCGGTAAGTAAAATATCTTTTTGCGCAGCGTCCATGCGCATGATTTCACCGTAATAGACAGCATGCCATGGACCATGAATTTCTTGAATAAGATCTAATTTTATACGCCTTGAGCGTTCATGAAAGTGTTCAAAGCTATTAGTGTCATCTACTACTAAAAATGCCAAGTCATAACGTATTGGATAGGAACCAATCCACGGGGACGATAAGGACATTTGATATTCTGTGGTTCCTCCAAAGCGGGCCATAAAATCCAAGCGGATGGCTTCTCCCCAAAAATTTAGAGCCGCCAAAGCCGGACCAATACTCCAACCATTTTGATCGGTTTTATTGACGGTGCCAAAAGGGATGTAGCTCGGTAACTCGTGAAATTCATAATGCAAGTCTATGCCGCTATCTAGGCGAATAGGATGTAAAGTTATTTCCGCAAAAATATCCAAATCTTCCAAACGTGTTTTTTCTCTTTGCCAATCGGCGCAAAGAAATTTATTGCCCACTTGATGGATTAACTCGCGAGTTACCACATGCGCATGCGTGTGATGTAAAGAATCTAAAGTAATGGTAAGTATTTTGAGTGAATCTAAACTGCGGCAGTCAAGTTCGTTTTCCGCATGGATAAATTGCAGACATGCCCATAAAACAATTCCAGCAAATAATGGCTTGAGGCGATGAACTCTCTTAGCCATAAAAAAACCGGTCCTGAATAGTCCGGGACCGGTTAATAGTTTTTCTGTCACAGAAAGAAAGTAACCTTGATAACCTAAAGGTTACCGAAGTCCTTCAAGCCATTCGGTATGAAAGACGCCCGGTTTATCAGTCCGTTCATAAGTATGCGCGCCAAAATAGTCGCGTTGCGCTTGCAATAAATTAGCGGGCAAGGACGCACTACGATAGGAATCATAATACGCTAAAGCCGAACTAAAAGCAGGAACCGCAATACCATTTTTAATAGCTTCGCAAACCGCTAAACGCCAATTTTTTTCGCCATTACTAATTACCGAATGGAAATAAGGTGCTAAAACTAAATTCGCTAATTTAGGATTCACTTCGAAAGCGTTTTTGATTTCTTCCAAAAACTGCGCACGAATAATACAACCACCACGCCACATCATGGCAATGGAACCATAATTCAAATCCCATTTGTATTCGGTTGCGGCTGCACGTAACAATTGAAAACCTTGCGCATAAGACATGATTTTTGAAGCGTATAAGGCATCGTGTATAGCCGCTAATAATTGCTTTTTATCCAATGTACTGCTAATCGCAGGGGCTTTTAGTTGCTTACTCGCGGCTACACGTTCATCCTTCATGGAACTCAAGCTACGCGCGACTACGGCTTCCATCATCGTTGGAATAGGTGTTCCAAGATCAAGTGCATTTTGGGATGTCCATTTACCCGTGCCTTTTTGACCGGCTTTATCGAGAATAAAATCAACTAAATAATTTTCGCCATCTTTTTTACCAAGAATGTCGCGTGTGATTTCAATGAGATAAGAGTCCAAAGGACCTTTATTCCATTCTTCAAATACGGCGCCAATTTCGGGAGCGCTCATTTTGAGTAATACTTTCATCATGAAATAGGCTTCACAAATTAATTGCATATCCCCATATTCAATACCATTATGCACCATTTTTACATAATGTCCGGCACCGTCGGCACCCACCCAATCACAGCAAGGGATGTCTTTATTCGGACCTACTTTAGCCGCAATGGCTTGAAAAATAGGTTTCAATTCTGGCCATGCAGAAAGCGAACCACCGGGCATAATGGACGGGCCTTTGAGCGCACCTTCTTCACCACCTGAAACACCAGCGCCTAAGAAACGAAAGCCTTTTGCTTCCAAATACTTAGTGCGGCGAATGGTGTCAGGAAAATACGCGTTACCCCCATCAATCAAAATATCATTAGGGCTTAAATGCGGGAGTATTTGTTCGATTAAATCATCTACTGCAGGACCCGCTTTAACCATACACATAATTTTACGTGGAGCTTTTAAGGATTTCACAAAATCTTCGATGCTATGACAGGCAATTAATTTTTTGCCTTTACCACGTCCTTGCGCTAATTCATCGACCTTAGCCACGGTACGGTTATAAATGGCTACGGTGAATCCGCGGCTTTCCATGTTTAACACTAAGTTTTCACCCATTACGGCGAGCCCAATTAGGCCGATATCTGCTTGACTCATGTCTGCTTCCTCATTTTTTTGCAAAGGGGGAAAACTAAAAATCTTTTGTCCAGCTTACTAGTGAAATTTATCCCTAAAAAACATTCCTATTTGTAATTTTTAAGTCATAACCCACGATATCTTGGCTCCATTCCGAGGGTATTTTGTAATGTATTCACCATAATTTCACAATAATAGCTTCGGCATTTAAAGGACTAGAAAGGTAATGGTAAAAAAGATGAACGCAATGAAATGGAATAATTTGGCACTTGGCTTAATCATTAGCAGCGGATTATGTGGCATGGCCATGGCGGCAAAAGACACCAAAGAAAAAGAAGATCCTCGTCCGAAACGTGGAAGTTTGGACATTGGCAAAGGCCATCCCGCACAAACTGATGAAAGTAAAATTGATCAATTCAACTCTTTTTTTACCAAGGTCGTGGATCATGTTTCGCCCGCAGTAGTGAGCGTGAACACGGAAAAAAAATATTCGGAACGCGATCAACAACTTAATAATCCTCTCTATGAATTTTTTGGTATCCCCCAACAACCCCAACAAGCTCCTGAAAGTAATGGACCCAAACGCAATATTCCTTTAGGCGGAGGCTCGGGTTTTATTGTTTCCAAACAGGGCTATGTATTTACCAATGCCCATGTGGTAGAAGGTGCCGACATCGTGAAGGTGAGTTTACTCAATAAAAAAACTTATACCGCAAAAGTTGTGGGCGTGGATAAAAAAGCAGATGTAGCGGTATTAAAAATTACGGCCAAGCCTGAAGAATTAACGGTAGCCGATTTTGGTGATTCCAAAAAATTAACCATTGGCGAATGGGTACTCGCTATTGGAAATCCCTTTGCTTTACAAAATACCGTAACTGCGGGTATTGTTTCCGCTAAAGGACGTCGCGATCAAATATCCAGTGCCGATTCCTATCAGGATTTTATTCAAACTGATGCCGCCGTTAATCCCGGTAATTCGGGTGGACCTTTGGTTAATTTAAAAGGGGAAGTAGTAGGTATTAATTCCAGCATTTACACACGCACCGGAGGCTATATGGGCGTAAGCTTTGCCATTCCTATTAATATGGCTGTTAAAGTTGCCGAAGATTTAATTTATGAAGGAAAGGTAACACGTGGGTATCTGGGTATTGGCATAGACAATGTGAGTGAAAACTTAGCGGAAGCTATGGGATTAACTGGCACACAAGGTTGCTTGGTAAAAGATGTGATGAAGAATAGCCCCGCCGCCAAAGGAGGATTGAAAGAAGCAGATATTATCCTTAAAGTAGAAGGCACCGCCGTGCAGGATGCCGCAGATTTGCGCAATATGGTGGCCGATTTAAAACCCAATCAAAAATACAACTTCGATATTTTACGCGAGGGAAAGAAGATTTCATTGGACCTTAAAGTAGGCGCGAAACCCGATGAAGCCGGCGGAAATGATGAAAATTCTGAACCTAATGATAATCAAGAAGAAGGCAATTTTTTCTCGAAAAAATTAGGCTTAAATTTTGGCATTTTAGATAAAGAATTACGCACTAAATACAATATTTCCAATGAGGCTAAAGGTGTAGTAATCACCTCGGTTTCCAATGGTTCTGGGGCTGCGGAAGCGGGGCTTACCGAAGGTATTGTATTACAAGCGTATAAACGTCAAAGCGATGACGGATTTGTAAACATTGAAGATGCTTTAAAGTTTATGGCCATGCTTAAAACTTTAAAGTCCAATGAAAAAATTGCCTTCAAAGTATTGTTCAAAGGCAGAATCGACTTTGTAGCGCTAAAATCAGAAGAGTAACCGATTTTCATGTAGGGGCACAACATATTGTGCCCCTACATGAAATATTAAATCATCAGTTTGCCTTCGAAGCCAAACATAATAAAGAAGCCCAAGCCTCTATTCACCATGGGATCCAAGTCACCTTGGGAATTGGCTCGGGTCCAGCTTCTACGTTTTTTATTATCCCCACCTAGCCAAGCAAAATTAGGTGAGTCGATATTTCCAAAAATATTATCCACTTCAAAAAAGAAGCGCATGGATTCCAACGGTTTCCATTTGCTTTTTAAATCAATGTTCACACGCATATCGGTGCGCGCTCGCGAAACGGTGGGGTATTCCGAACTGGCTTGTACATGACGCGTTAAGGTAGGTAGGCCATTTTTACCCGCCTGCGCATTCCATAATCCGGTATACTCATATAAAGGCACATCATTATTAACCGTATAGGTAAGGATAAAACTAAATAGCGAATCATTACGTGGTAATACCCGCAGATTGGAAACCAAATCCAATGTGCGATTGGCTTCCCATGGCAAAGCATTGCCATCACTCAAATAATAATCACCTTGTACCACCGAGCCATTCATATTCAGACCCATATGATGACTGGGATTCCATGCTACCGTAACATTGGCGCCAGGCACTAAAGCATAATCGGCTTTTTGTATTTCCGCATAATTCCAATACACTTCAGGAATAGGCAAAGTGGGTTTTTGATATGCGCGCGCGTACACACTTGAAGAATAATTTAATTGTGATCCCATATTGCCATGCAAACCAATTTTGGATTCAATACTACTCGTAGTAACCGCCGCAATATTATCTACTCCCACCGGCTGAACATCTGCATTTTGCCGCAAAGCTATTTCGGTATAAGCTTTTTGACCGTCTAATATTTCGCGATTATAACGCATGCTTGCCACGGGAGCAGGTACTTTCCAAGTTACCCCTTTGCCCTGTCCAATATTGTCGGCTAAAAAATATAATCCAAAGGAGGATTCAATATTACTTTTGGATTCCAAGTTCCATTTTAAGCGAAGCATGCTTTGCGTACCCCAATAATTTTCGCGCGCGGCCCCATCATTACGATCAATTCCATTGGTGGATGTGGTAAGAAATGCTCTGCGCTCAATGCCATATTCGGTTTCGCCTCCGTATCCGTATTGGGCACCAAATAATTTTTGATTGGAATTCCATTGAAAAGCAGCGAAGTATTTATACTCCTCCGAACTAGTATTTCCCAATTTATTTTCGGGTTGATGTAAATACCATGGTCGTGATGTCGCATTATCAATAGCGGGAGGAAGACTATCTCTTTCCACATCTAATTTAGAACGATAAAGATAACCGAAAGAATTTTGATAATCGCCAGTAGTATAAGGCGTATTACTTTCATAACTAAATAAACCAGCGACTTGTCCGCCTTCATTTAAATGCTGAACCGTACTTTTTGCTTTTGAATCTGCAATATCTTGTTTTATATCAAAGCTATCCCGCACGCCTAAAAAACTCCAACGACTTGAAGCGCCGGTGCTATCTTTATAAAAAGTACTAACCAACAAATCTCCACTTTCGGTATGAATAGGATCTTCTATCTCAGGACATTCACTTTTGGATTTACAGATTTCCACACTTTTATTGAGTCTTGCTTCTTTAGGCTGAGTATAAAATTTACTCCCCAAATTAGAGAGGAAAGTTGGCTCTAAATAACGTCCGCTAATCATGTAGGTGCGCCCATCCCAGTAACCATTAAGATTTAATTCACGATTAATCGTGCCAAAAATTATATCCCCGCGAATATAATCGGGATCGCCTTCTTTTAAATCGTATACCAAAGCCGAAGAATTTCCCTGCTGTAATGGGCCACGCGCTAAATTATCTTCTAAAGAAATCGACTTGAGTAAGCGTGGATTAATCACACTTTGATTGCCAGGTAATCCAATATCTAAGTGCCTTAAACTGGGCAAACGGCTTTGACCTAAATAATGGGTAGCATCGGCGGTACGTCCTCCGTAAACCGAAATATCATTACTAAATTCCGTCATTCCCGAAACCCCAGGTAGTTGACGCAAATGATCATTCAAATCAATTTTCATACCCCCATACATTTCTAATTCTTCAATGCTTTGCTTAGTGTAAGGACTCACATTGGTTTGCAATTTTCCACGCACGATTTTTTCAGCTAACTCTTGTACGGAACTTTCTAAACTCACCTCGATATCGATTAAATCGGGCAATTCCCCGAGGTCTAATTCGACCTCCTTAAAGGTCACTTTTTTAAACACCAAAATGGCATGGCGGCTATTAGCAGTGATTTGGAAGCGCCCTTTTTCATTGGAAACGCCTAATTTTTGACCGGTTTTTGCAAATATTTCCACATTTGCCAAAGGCTCATGGCGATCGCCATCGATGATCGTCCCTACAGCATCATAGGTTTGCGCCCAAATTGACAAAGGCAAAATAGCCCCAATAAAAATCCACAACCTTCGCATGCCGACCCTTTCTGCAACCGTTCGTGAGGAATTATAAACTATAAAATACAGGGCCGCTAAATATTGCTAAATTGGAGACTTTTCAACTTAGGTTAAAGGTTTAAGACTTTATGCTAGATCCCAAATTATTCCGCGAAGATCTCGAATCCATTAGAATTGGACTGGAACGTCGAGGAAGCAAAATTGATATTGACCTGATGGCACGCTTGGATGCTGAAAAGCGAGAAATTGGCGGCAAGCTTGATCAATTGAAATTCGAACGCAATACGGCTTCCGAAAAAATTGCAGAGCTAAAACGCAATGGCCAAGATGCCCAAGAATCTATTGAGAAAACGCGCACCTTAGGCGATGAAATTAAAATCCAACAAGATAAGCACAATGCGTTGGATCAACAGTTTCATGAAATGGCGCTAATAATTCCTAATCTGCCACATGCCTCCGTGCCTAATGGTAAATCCTCTGCCGACAATGTGGTCAGTAAGGAATGGGGAAGCAAACCAGAATTTTCCTTTACTCCCAAAAATCATTTGGAAATTGGTAAAGCCCTGAAATTATTTGACTTCGAACGCGGTGCCAAAATAACGGGCCGTGGCTTTCCCATATATACCGGCCTTGGCGCACGTTTAGAAAGAGCTTTGATTCAATTCTTTTTAGATACACATGTCGATAAGCATGGCTTTACGGAAATTTCTCCTCCGCATTTAGTAAATCGGAATTCCATGATAGGAACAGGGCAGTTACCTAAGTTTGCCGAAGATATGTATACCTGTAATGATGATGATTTATATTTAATCCCCACCGCAGAAGTTCCCGTAACCAATATGCATGCCGATGAAATTTTACCCCTCGGCGACTTACCTATTTCTTATGTCGCTTTTACCGCTTGCTTTCGACGTGAAGCAGGCTCTTGGGGCAAAGATACACGAGGTTTTTTACGCCTACATCAATTTGATAAAGTGGAAATGGTTAAGTTTTCTGAAGCATCTAAATCGTATGCCGCCTTAGAAGAATTGCGTGGCTATGCCGAATCATTGTTACGTCAATTAGGTTTACAGTATCGCGTATTAGAATTATGTGCCGGAGATATGGGATTCGGCGCAGCGAAATGTTATGATCTCGAAGTACTTGCTCCAGCAGAACAAATGTGGTTAGAGGTTTCTAGTGTTTCTAATTTTGAAGACTTTCAAGCGCGTCGTGCCAATATACGCACCAAAATTGATGGGAAAATGCAATTCGTGCATACACTAAATGGTTCGGGTTTGGCCACTCCAAGAATTTTAGTTGCCCTACTCGAAACCTATCAAACTGAAGTCGGCGGTTTGCGGATTCCCGAAGTTTTGCAACCCTATATGAATGGCTTAAAGGAAATTAAACCTCAAGGATAATTCTGAAGACACTCATCAGTAATTTTTTTCGTGTTCTGCGTGGGCCCTTTTGGCGGCGGGTTAAGGCTTGGCTTGCTGCGCTTACACTTTCCAATATTAAATACATTCTTTTTGTTACGGCTTTATTTTTATTAGCCTGCTTCATTTTACTGAATCAATTGTTTATCAATAATTTGGAAAATCAGGCCGCCGAAGTAAATGATAAAGAAGCACGCCTTTATGCAGTGGCCATTGCCGAACAACTTAATCGCGATGAAATTAATGTGATATTCAATGAAGTCGTGCGTAAATCCAAAGTGCCAATGATTATCACTGATAATCATAATGTTCCGATAAACTGGAACAATATTGTTTTGAATTTTTGGAAGCAAGAAAAAAGTAAAGTACCACAAGTCCCATTTTTATTCCTGAATAAAATGGATCAAGATGCGCTCATGAATTTGATTAAAAAATTTGATCAAAAAAACAAGCCTCTGGAATTAGCGGCGGAAGGGCATATTTTTGGGGTTTTACATTATGGGGAAATCACTTTGGTTCCCATTTTATCATGGACGCCATTAGCGGAGTTCGTAATCATTTTTCTCTTTTTAATATTGGGTTATGTAGGTGTTTACATTATTCGCTCAAATGAACAAAGCGTGCTCTGGGTGGGCTTAGCCAAAGAAACCGCGCATCAATTAGGCACACCCATTTCTTCGCTTTTAGGTTGGCTAGATTATTTGAAAATGAAAATGGAAGGTACGCCCGAAGCAGAAAAGCAATTACAAATTCTGCGCGAAATGGAAAGTGACATCTCGCGATTGAATCGTGTGGCCACGCGTTTTTCTCAAATAGGCTCTATACCGGAATTAAAAAAGCAGGATTTAAATTCGACCCTCGTCTTGATTGTGGAATATTTTCAAAGTCGCTTACCGCATTTGGGTAAAAAAATTACTCTTGAATTAAAGCAAGGGCCTATGCCAGAGATCTGGTTTAATCGTGAATTAATCGGTTGGGTATTTGAAAACCTAATTCGTAATGCAGTGGACTCCATTGAAGTCAATAATGGAGCCATTAAAATTACCACAGCCTCTAATGCAGAACAAGACAAAGTTTTTGTTACAGTAGTCGATAATGGAAAAGGAATTCCCAAGGAAAATTTGAAAAGAATTTTTAACCCTGGCTTCACCACTAAAAAAAGAGGTTGGGGTTTGGGATTGTCCTTGTGCCGACGTATTGTACAGGATTATCACGACGGTAAAATTTATGTGGAAAAAAGTTCTCGAGAGTCGGGAACAGAATTCAAAATCACGCTTCCGGTTTCTCCGGAAAGAATCAATAGGAAAAAATCATGATGACTCCAAAGAAACGTTTACTATGGGTAGATGATGAAATTGAATTCTTAAGAGCACATATTATGTTCTTGGAAGAGCATGGTTATGAAGTTGAAAAGGCTACCAATGGCGATGATGCGGTAGCTATGATCAAAGAGAAAGCTTATGATTTAGTTTTACTTGATGAACAAATGGCTGGTAAAGATGGCCTAACCACGCTAGAAGAAATTAAAGCGTATGACGGTAGCATTCCCGTAGTAATGGTCACCAAAAGCGAAGAAGAACGTTTGATGGAAGCGGCTTTAGGGCGTAATATTAATGGGTATTTAATTAAACCGGTTAATCCTTTGCAAATTCTTTCGGTATGCAAAAGTATTTTGCATTCACGCGCCATTCGCCACAACCACATTAGTGCTGCCTATATTCGCGAGTACTCCGAAAATAAAATTGGTCTCATGACAAATATCACTCCTGCAAAATGGGAAAAGATTCATTTTCAACTTTGTAAGTGGGATAATGATTTGCAATCGATTTCCGATCAGGGACTTGAAGACACGCATCGTAATCAAAAAAAGGAAGTGGCAAAAAAATTTATTGCCTATGTCGAAGAAAATTATGTGCAATGGTTTGGCAAAAAAGGCGGCAATCCCAATTTATGCTCGCAAGCCTTAAAACGCAAAGTTTTTCCGTTGATGAAACGCAATGAAAAGGTGTGTCTATTAGTGATGGCGGGATTTCGCACCGATCAATGGATTGCTATTCAAAGTTTATTAGAACCTTATTTTAAAGTCGAAAATTCTATTTCTTGGGCACTTTTACCCAGCGAAAAAAATAATTGCCGTGCCGGTTTGTTTTCCGGACAAAGTCCCCGCGAAGTTAGCTTGCAACAACCTCAATTATGGGAAAAATTGCAAGAGGAGGAAGATAAAACTCCCTATGAGCGTGAATTACTGAAAATGAATTTACGGGTGAACGGCATTGATTGTGAAGATCCCAATATCATTCATCTTAAATATCACGATGAAAGCAAAAAATTTCTCGAAGAAATTTCCAAATACGATGACGCGCCTTTGGTAACCTTGGTAGTTGATTTTTTTGATATGCTTAATTTATTACGTCGTGAAAATCCTTTGATGATGGAAATTACGCCCAATGAAAAAGGCTTTCGCGAATTAGCCAAAACCTGGTTTCAATCTTCCAATGTTTTTGAAATTTTAAAATATTTTGCTGCCCAAAAAAGATATGTGGTTTTAACAAGTGATCATGGCACCGTGCTTGCCGAAAACCCTGCTGAAGTATTTTGCCAAGAAGAAAAAACGCCTAATCCTCGCGTAAAAATTGGACAAGATATCTCCTGTGATGAACGTCACGCTTTATTTGTAGAAACCCCGGTACAATACGGGTTACCGGGTGAAGTCGGCAAATTGGCCTACGCAATTGCCAAGGACAATAATTATTTTGTTTATCCCAATAAATTTCAATATTTCATGACACAATTCAAAGATCAAATGGTCAGCGGCGGCTTGTCGATTGAGGAGCTACTCATTCCTTTGGTAACTTTAGTTCCCAAATAAATTCACAGCTAAAATGTCTGTCATAGTTGAACAACTTTGTCTTACCGAGGCCGATACCGAAGCTCAAGCAAAGCGCTTTGCGCAAATATTGCAGCCGGGTGATTCTGTTGGTTTACAAGGCGATTTGGGTGCGGGCAAAACCTTTTTCGCGTCCGCCTTAACACGAGCCTTAGGCTATCAAGGCGAAACGCATTCCCCCTCCTATGCTTTAATTCATGAATACCCTGGTCTCTTAGCTATTTTTCATGCCGATTTATATCGCTTACCCCAAGGTGCAGACTGGGAAGAAATTGGATTGGATGAATATTTTCACCGGAATGGTATTTTATTAATCGAATGGCCGGAGCGCTTGCCCGAAGCAAAGAAACTTTGCCGATACTGGGTGGAATTAGCAGTGAAAGGCGAAAACTCACGTCACTTGCGCATTACCCAGCAAATTTGAAATACGGGAACTAATGCTGTGAAACTCGCTCCGCATTTTCATCATTATCTTTTTCCAAACTAATAGAAAAGCTTAAACGATCATCATCGGAAATCTCAAAATGTTTTTCATAGGTTTTATACCCTTTGCGTTGCACCGCTAAGGTATGTAGTCCTGGTCGCATGGAAATAAGCCAAACATTTTTATCTAAAAATTTTCCATCTAATATGGTTAAACTTTCGCCCCCATCAATTTCCAATTTGAGCAAGCCATAATGCTGAACCATCGGCAAGGTCTCCTCTTCATTGGTCGAATCAGGTTGCGCGTACAAAGTGGATAATCCAAAACCGAATAGCATCGCTAAAAAAAGAGTAATAGAGAGTATTATTTTTTTCATGTCCAAATTATACAATGATTCTGTGCTTTTTGGGAAGAGCAAATGGTTTTAGAAAATACCACCCCCTACAAGAATAATGCCTAGGAGTGTATGCTTTATTTCATGGGTATTTGATAAGGAGTAGAATTGAAACTTCAAGGTAACCTTAAAGTACAACCGTTGATTGAGCTTATGAATATTCAGCTGGTACGGGGAGACGCGCTGGTTTTAAAAAATCTTACTTGGCGTATTATGCCTAGAGAACAATGGGTGTTACTAGGTCCCAATGGTTGCGGCAAAAGCACATTAATCGCTTTATTACAAGGACATTTATGGCCACAAGAGGGCCAAGTAAAGGTTTTGGGGCGTTCTTTTGGAGAAGCGGATTTAACCGAAATGCGTCGCTACATCGGTTGGGTGGGCAATGATATTGAACCCGAATTTCCACAGTATCAAACAGTGGAAGAAATAGTATTATCGGGTGCGACGGGAACTATTGGTTTACAATTCACAGCACCCAATGCCGCAGATCGTAAGCGCGCTAAAAAACTTTTACAAGAAGTGCATCTAGAAAATTACGCCAAGCGTCCCTTTCCTCAATTAAGCCAAGGGCAAAAACGCTTAGTGACCATTGCCCGTGCCCTAATGACTAAGCCGGGTTTATTAGTTTTGGATGAACCGACAGGCGGATTAGATCCTGTGGCACGCGAACTATTTTTGCAAAGGCTTTCGCATTTAATGCAAATACCAAAAGGGCCAGCAATACTCTATGTTACCCATCACGTAGAAGAAATTATTCCTGCCTTTACGCATATCGCTTTATTAAATCAAGGAGAAGTTTTAATTCAAGGGCCTCTTGAAAAATGCTTGACAGCCAAAAATTTGAGTCAATTATTTAATCATCCCTTAAAATTAAATAAGCAGGATGGCCGTTATGTTATTCGACTTTAGTCCATATAAATATACGGTAACATTATTCCAATTGTAAAAAAATTGTCTGGGAGTCACATGATAAACTGCCAATGCGACATTCCGAATGCAGAATACACCTATTGTTTTGAATTGTAAATTACACTTAGCCTTTTGTAAATATTTGTCTTGACCTAGTAACAATTTTTGTCGTAGCATCCCTCAAAGGATCTTCGAAGGAGAATGCCCCATGAAGGCGAATTGTATGGTTGCAGGAACTGTAATAGCGAAAGCAATGATCGATGCGTTTACTAGGGAATGGCTCTGAATCCGAATTTTCCTTTTACACCACCCCATCACACTATACAAGGAGTCTATTCCATGAAGAATACGGTTGGATTGTTTTTATTGTCTGCAACATTTGCATTGACACAAGCCGAAGTCGCCATCAAACATTTCGGTTGGGCCAATGTGGATTATGGATATGCCAGCAATGCTGTGTACAGCGATAGTAACGGTAATGACCGTTTAGGAACCGCTCAGTTAGCATTAGGAGTTAAGGCAACACAGGACAATCTAACCTTCGTAGGTGTTATTGGATCCGATGCACTTAGCTTCGGCGGCTCAAGTGGAACGATTGGCATTAAGGATGCCTTCATCGATTGGTCCAAAATCTGCGGTACTGGATTCGGTGCGAGCTTTGGAGCTCAACCTTTTCTTTTCGGTTTAAAGTCCAATGGATATCCAGGAGATCGCAGTCTTATGCCAAGCGTTGAATTTGGAGTAGAGGGTACTATGGGTGTTTCTCATCAAGCAGGTCCGTCCATCAAATTACGCTATGATATTATGGATAAAGCTACGGTAACGTTGGGCCTTTTCGACACGGACAAAACGGGCAAAGCAGGTTCAAGTGTTATCAATAATCAATTCGTAGATATCATCTTTCATGATGCAGGAATCCCTGGCCTTTATGGTTTCGCGGGTTATGAAATGGCCTATGTCGACGGAACAGTAGATGAATCCAAGCCGATTATGGACGGTGGTCTAGGTTTTAAAATGCCCCTATTCGATGTATCGGGTGAATATATTCGAATGGCCAAAGAATGGGCCGGTACTGCAGATGATGAGTCGTATATTGTGGCTGAGTTAACGGTAAATCCTTTAACCAATTTAAGTCTCTACGGAGATTATTCCATGGCCGATCAAAAGGATGTTTCAACCATTCGGACAGGAGTGACTTATAAATCTCATGAAGCCCTGACTTGGATTTTAGAATATAGCATGGACATGATTAAGGGTAGCGGCAGTAAACCCATGGCTATTATCGGTAGAGCTAATTTCGCATTTTAATCCACTGGGCGAAAGCCAATAGCACTTAATGGAGCCTTATAATTCACTACTTCAAACCCTAATCTTCAATATGCAAAGGTTAGGGTTTTTTATTTCACTGACACCAATTTCAAAAAATAACCCGCAAGTTACCTGCCAAAACCCCAAACCCATTATTATTTGATACTTTTCCTCATGAAAAAATTTTAATGCTATTCGTAGTACGAACTATTTTCATTCAATTCACCATTTTTTAATTAAAATTTTCACTGTAAAAATCAATGAGGGGACATGGTCGGTAGAGTAAAAGATCTAGCAAATGGCAAAACCTCTAGGTTACTAGCTCGTCCGCCCCTTAAATGGGTGGGCGGTAAAAGACAATTACTTCTGGAATTGCTGGCGCATCTTCCTCCAACTTTTAAAAATTATCATGAGCCTTTTTTGGGAGGCGGCGCGCTTTTTTTTGAATTAGCTAATCAGGGGAAAATTGAAAAAGCTTTTTTGTCGGATATGAATGAGCATCTTATCATTACTTATACGGCGATTCGCGACCAACTCCCGCAAGTTTTACGTTTACTTAAACATTATCTCTATGCAGAAAAATTTTACTATGCTAAACGAGCCTTAGATCCTACCCTGCTCTCATTACCCGAAAGAGCCGCACGCTTTATTTATTTGAACAAAACCTGTTATAATGGTTTGTATCGCGAAAACAAAAAAGGATTATTTAATGTGCCTTTCGGTCGTTATACAAATCCAAGTTTTTGCGATCCGCAAAATATGCAACAAGTATCACAGGCATTAAGCACCGCAAATATTTTGCAACACAGTTTTGAAAAAATCTTAGTCCAAGCAAAAAAAGGGGATCTCATTTATTTTGATCCCCCCTATCACCCCGTATCCAAAACCGCAAGCTTTACCGCTTATCAAAAAAGTGGTTTCAAAGAAGCCGAGCAAATAAAATTACGGGATATCATTTTGGAATTAGACAAAAAAGGCTGCTTTATTATGCTTTCTAATTCTGCTGCCGATTTAATTTTAGAATTATATGCGAAAAAAAATACAAGGAAAAATTTTCATGTGGATTTCGTAAAAGCAAATCGTTCGATAAATTCCAAATCCTCAGCACGTGGCAAAGTATCCGAAATTATTTTAACCAACTATGTGACTAACACGGAATTAAAAAAGCCTCACGTTAAGTGAGGCTTTTTTAATTCATTCGCTAATGCTTTATTTTGGTGATGCGCTAGACTCGCTAGCAGGCTCTTCTGAGGCTTTGGAAGCCGGTATGGTCTTTATTTCAGCCTCATTACTCGAACCAAATGCGCCGGTGCGGTTATGTGATGAAAGATTTTCATAGCGACCAGGCAAATTTACTTTACTTACCACTCCCGCTTTATTAGTTGACTGTACAATATGCGGGGTAACAAAAATAATTAAATCACGTTTACGACTTTCTTTAGCCTTATGTTTGAAAAAATAACCGAGTATTGGAATATCTTTAAGTAAAGGAACGCCACTTTCGGATTCAGTTTCCTCTTTGGTGGTTAAACCGGCTATAACTACGGTTTCCCCATCGTTAACCACTACCGTTGTATTTGCACTTTGTTTTTGCAGAATTGTTCCTGCGCTAGCATCCACTCGGAAAGAGTTTTTTTCAGGATTGAGATCAAGTAAAATACGTCCATCGGCGGTTACGTGGGGAGTAACCGTTAAAGATGTACCTGCATCTTGCAATTGTACCGCTTGATGGCCAGTCGCATCCAATACCCGAATTGGAACTTGTTCGCCCATAAAAATGCGAGCTTGTTTATTATCCAAAGTAGTGATTTGTGGTTTAGCTAAAACTTCCCCTTGAGCAGTTTTTAAAAGATCGGCTACCGCAAAAGATAAGTTTCCGTTAAATAATCCAAATAGCATTTGTGAAGTAGCTCCAGCTACACCGCCCACGGAACCGCCAGCAGCAGCCTCACCACTTGATGACCCCGACCCAATGCCTGATGATCCACTAAAGTTTGAAGACAATACGTTTCCTACACCATTCCCCGCTTGACCTGGTTTGGCTTTTAAAGTTCCCACTGATCCGCTTCCAAATTGCCAATCCACTCCGAGCTCTTCTAAAGCATCGGCATCCACTGTAATCAATTGCGCCTGAATATTGACCTGATAGGTTTCAATATCCAAATCATTAACGGCCTGACGAATTTCTTCGATATTGCTCTCAGTATCAAAAATTAATAGGGCATTATTACGCTCGACCACGCTTAATTTACCTCGTGCCGAAAGTAAGCCTTTTACAGCGGGCTCTAAATCAATAGCTTTCGTGTTTTTTAACTTTAAAATTTCTCTGGTTAAAGGCGCTAAGGCACCATTTTGCTGCGCTGCCGAAGCATTTTCTAACGACATTTTATTATAGTCGCTCATGTTTTGCACATAGAGATAATTGTCTTCCACCAAATACTTTAAATTGAACATTTGGCACATGATAATCATAGCCTCTTGCCAACTTTTATCCGTAAGTTGCAGGTTAACATTTTGGCCACCGACATTTGGTGCCACTACAATATCTACTCGACCAGTAGCAGCTAAAGCTTTAAAAGCAGAACGAATTTCCATATTGGAAAAATTAAAATTCTGACGACGCATATTGCTTTTTTCAGAAGCCGCGACGGGAACCGCAATATCATCGGCAAATCCCAATCCGCTTAACAGGAAAATTGCCGAGACGGCTAAAAAACCCTTCATTTTTTCGTCCTTTCCTGGGAGGAAACTAATTTCAAGGTATACGACCTTGAGATAGAATATTCTGTGATTTCAAAAGTAACTGCATCGCCCGAAATATGGGAAACTTTACCATTATGCACAGGATCCCCTTCTTTAACAGTATAGGAGATGCCTGCTTCTTTCAAATGTTCTAATACTGCTATTGGCTCTTTGTTTTTATAAACAATACCCACGACTTTCATTTGATCAATGTCAATTCCATTTTCCGCTCGACCTTCTTGCACAGGAATAAAAGGGTCTCGACGTCCATAGCTATTGTAAGTTACGGTGTTTTCCTGCTGCACTTTAATTTTGTCTTGCTCCAAAGCCTTTTTTTCTTGTTCAATTTTTGCAATCATCACTTCACTGTTTGCAGGCATAATTTTTATTTCAGGTGGCTTTTTTTCCACTATGGATTTTGCATTCTTAACTGCTATTTCCACTTTTGCGGGGACCGCATTTTTTACATCCACCGAATCAGCTTTTACTTTAGCAGCTACGGTTGTTTCCGAAGGCGCTACTTTTACATTTCTTTTAGCTTCCGCCGCCAGTAAAAATTTTTCGATTTGTGCGCTTTGTTTAGAGGTTAATTCATCTTCATAAACAAAATCACTTAATTTCACATAACCAGAATCATTCTCATGCGCAACATGTAACCATTGACCCTGACGAGCGAGCTTGCGTACTCTTGAACCCATGGGTATCTTTTTTATCAAGCTATCCTTCGCGCCTTCTCCCATTTTTAAGGCGGTAGAATCCTTAATGCTCACCAAAATTTTTGTTCCCTTCACAAGGCTAAAAATTCGGCTTGAAGTGAGAGGCTTTTGCTCGCTTGATTTGTCTAAGTTTTCCCCTTGAGCATGCGCACTAACAATGGCATCTTCATCCTTTGGTTTTCCATTAGCACCATTCAAAAAAGTTTTGGGCATTTGTGAAGACCATTGAAAAGGCGCATTGGGTTTTTCATCGAAAGTAATAGCTAATAGTCCTTCACTGGAAACTAGCTTGGCTATGATTTTATGCTGTAATTGAATTTCGGCAATGAGATTCCCTTTTTCATTTTTAAAACGAATTTGCTTTATCAAATCATTTTCGGGAAGTACGTATTTATTTTGTGTTAATGCGTTTTGTGTGCGATTTAATTTCGCTTTTAAAATTAAAGAATCATTTCCATTTTGCAAGCTGAAGTTTTTCACCGTTCCTTCAAAACGAAAAAGTAAATTTTGATGCGTATTTGAAGCCAACCATTTTACTTCTAATAATTTCGCAGGCGCATTCGCTTTTGCCTCCGCTTCAGCTTTGGCTTTCGCTTCTGCTAATAAACGCGTTTTCTCATCCGCCTGTGTTTTAGCATCTGCTTTCGCCTTCTCTTGAGCCGCTAACTTTGCAAGCTTCGCTTCTTCCGTTTTTTGTTTGGCTTCGGCTAAGGCTTTCACTTTTGCTTCTTGCTTGGCTTTCTTCTCGGCTTCGGCATTCGCCTGCGCATCTGCCTTGGCTTTCGCTTTCGCTTCTAAGGCCGCTTTTTTATCCGCTTCCGTTTTGGCTTTCGCTTCCGCTAATAAACGCATTTTCTCATCCGCCTGTGTTTTAGCATCTGCTTTCGCTTTCTCTTGGGCTGCTAATTTTGCAAGCTTCGCTTCTTCCATTTTTTGTTTGGCTTCGGCTAAGGCTTTCACTTTTGCTTCTTGCTTGGCTTTCTTCTCGGCTTCGGCATTCGCCTGCGCATCTGCCTTGGCTTTCGCCTTCACTTCTAAGGCTGCTTTTTCATCCGCTTTCGCTTTCTCTTGCGCAGCAATCTTTTCTTGTCTAACTTGCTCCTGTTTTTTTTCTTCTAAGTAATGAACCACCGACCAATTAAATTTTCCAGTAGATTTTTTTTCCAAAATCAATCGTAAAGCATTTTTTCCTTGAGGTGAAATCTCATATTCTTCACCGGCAAGACTCACTAACTTTAGAGTGATGCCCATAAAATTTTTACCGCTGGGACTAATAATTTTTTTAAGTGTTAATTCTGAAACTGGACCTTTTTCTAAAACCGGATATTTTCCTAAAGGTAAATTGGATTGCGTTTCCAAAAAGGAAATGGTAAGCTGATCGGCGTCGAGTTTTTGAAAATACATAGGGAATTCACCCTCTTTAAAAGTCAGCTTTAAAAAAGTCTGCCCTCCAGAATTGGCTATGGAAATATCGGTAATTTCTGTCGCTGACAAAACAGTATGCATTAGAATAAAGGCTAAAAAGAGAATGCAGAGTTTTTTCATGTTCGCAAGCTAACGTTTGGCCACAAAGAGTTATACAGCATCATTATTTTTTCGAAGTAAAAGTTGTGAGTTGAAAATTGGCGATAATCGTTCGAGGTGTTTCCCCATGCTCACGGGCATCTTCAATTTCTTTGTCTAAGTCCGGCGCGCGTTCAATTTGCAATTTGCTAATAGCCGTAGGGTATTTAAAATTAGCCACTTCCCCAAACAACATTCCCAAAGCATGATAACTCGAAGAAATGGTAATCGCATAATTGTTTTCTTTATAAAATTCTTTTTCCTCGCCATTTAGCGGTAAAAATTTGGTAGGCAAGGTAAGTGACTTGCGAGTTACTGTCGTTAAGTCGATCAAGCGTCTTGGAATAGCTTCCTCATCTGGAAACATTTCTTTAAGATGGGCAAATTCTTGATTGGCCATTTCAATTTCATTTTCCAAATCTTTAAGACGCTGTTTTTGCGCCATAATCTGACGAAGCTGCCCTTTCTTCTTTTTGGTATCACTATCAATACGCTCTATTTCCTGACTATAAGCCATGTATTCCGCGGTATAGAATTGATAGGCGAGGTATAAAATACCCAAACCACAAACCGCAGCGTAAATCCACAATTTTGCATTAAGCGTAATATTTAGGGGCTTCATAAATAATTCCCCTTCTTTTCTGTATCCACTAAGGCGTCAATGCCCACATTGGGATTCAAATTAATTTTAAGCGTGAATAAAAAAGAACTTTTATCTTTTTCTTTTTGTAATTCGATTCCATTTAAACTGACTCGGGAAAAGTATTCGTTTTTTTCCAGGTCAAGCATGTATTCGGCAATTTCGGGAAATACAAAAGTTCGGCCTTTGATTTCCATTTCGGTGGGTGAACTTTCACTTTGTTTAATCGACTCCACCCACATATTCAAAGGCAATGATTTATTCACCCCTTCAAGAATGCGTACCCATTTTCTTTTACTCACACTAATACTTTTTAAGGAGTTATTTTTCGCGTTTTTTTCGTCGCGCAAAGTTTCTAATTCTTTGATTCTTCCTGCCACATAATTATTTTGACCAATTTCCGCATCTAAATGTTTTAAGGTTTCTTGCTTCTTGGTCAAATTCGAATGGAAAAAAGATTGGCCTATATAATAACCAATAATTGTTCCCAACAAAATCATGGTGGAAAGCAAAATGCGCATATCAATTAAAAAGGAATAATCCTTTTTAATCACTCTATACTCAATAGGGAGTAGGTTTACTTCAATAAAATCGGCCATTACACGCGCCTCAAGGCTAGGCCTGTGGCCACGGTCAAAATGGTCGAAATATTTTCGGGAATCGGTCCGCTAAACTTCTTCTCGTCGAGAGCGACATGTGCCAAAGGATTACTAATTTCCACTTCAACATTATGGCGCTTCACCATTATTCCAGCAAGATTACGAATACAAGCGCCACCGCCGCATAATACCATTTTTTCCACTTTCAAATGATTTTCTGAACTTTGAAAATAACTGAAAGCTAAATCAATGCCTACGGATAATTCTTCTGCTGCAAATTCAATGCTACGATTAATCATCGCTGCATTAAATTTATCATTGGCTTTACCTTTTAAAATATTCGAGGCTTCTTCGCGGTCGCATTTTAAATTTTTCATAAGCGTTTTTACAAAAAAATCGCTTGCAGTAGCAATATCGCGAGTTGAATGATAGGTTCCATTTTTTAAAAAGGTAAGATTAGTTAAATGCTCACCAATATTGATGAGTGAAACCACCTTCGCTTCATCTTCGGGAGGAGCCGAAAGTAAATAGGCATTGGTAACCGCAAAAGCATCCACATCAATGACCACGGGGCGCAAACCCGCTTCATAAAGTAAATCAATATAACTTTGCATGACCTGTAACTTGGCAGCTACGAGTAACACTTCCATGTCATCCGTTTCAGTGTTTTTATGCAAGATTTTATAATCGAGCGTGATATTATCTACATCAAATGGGCTACGCTGTCCGGCTTCCATAAGAATAAGTTCTTCATCACTTTCCATTTTATTGGCTTTGAGATGAATGCGATCCGCAATAACGCCATAGGACCAAGATAGCGACAAAATAACATCGCGAATTTTACCACTGGGATCAGTTCTATGCACTAAGGAGGTCAAAGCTTGCAAAAGCTCATCACGGTTTTTTATTTCGCCCGCGATTATAGTTTCCGGTTTCAATACATGAATACCAGCGCCTTCCAAAACACGGCCTTGCGCGCGATGTGCAATTTTCACAATTTTTATACTGTGATTGCCAATATCAATACCGACGCTTGAAGGATCGCCTTGAATTAGTCTTAAAATGGTGTCTTTAAAAGCCAAAAAGTCCTCTATATTCCAATTTTCAAAACTTCACAATAATGAATTATATCACCCACTTGCGATGAATGCAATTGAAGGTCAGTTAATTTTTTCGTTCTTCTCGTTTTTCACACTTTTATTTTCGTTCTTAACTATAACTCGAGTTTGTGAATCAAGTCTTTGTTTTTCGAAAACATAGCGTACAATCTTTTCTTGTTGAACAGTTTCCATGGGTTTGAATTTAAAATTATGTTCTATCCAATCCCGACCATTTTTTTGCACCGATACCAAGCGCATGACTTCGCATTCCACTCCGCGCAGAGAACTTCCGGGCAGATCAAAATTTAATGCTAAAATATAACCTTTTGGAATCGCACTGGCGAAACGCGCGCAAGCTCCTCCTCCGCTTAAGTCTGCTAATCGACCTTCAACAACTTGCCCCACCATAGGTTGAGGTCCTTCCAATTGAGGGTCCTCACTTTTTTTAAGGACCGTCACTCGACAAGGAATATTAACTTCTGCTCGGACCCAATTGCGCATTTGTTTGCGCTCCAATTCCCGAGTATGTGTCATATAGAAAATCTTAGTGCTATTTCGCAACCCTGCAATTCGACTGGTAAAAACATATTCGCCATCGCTGCTACGCAAACAAGAGAATATTAATTCTTCACCCACATTTATTTGGGGATAAGGCTCCACGAGCATAAGGAACCAATTTTTTTCATTGACCTCCGTGACTACACCCTTATAGACATCATCCTTCCAATTTAAAGTTAGGATTTTATTGACTTCTAATTGACGCGTGCTACTCCAAGGCGTTTCTTTGGGCAATACGGCGAAGCCTAATTTTAGCCTTAACCCTCTGAGCTGAGCATAAAGCAATTCCTCTTTATCCATTTTGGAACCTTGACTATGTAAAAACGTATCCAAAGCTTCTTCGTATATAGTCGCTGATTCAAAAACCATATCGGCGCTACTAATTCCCGAACTTTCCACGATTTTTTTTAGCAATTCTATTTCCAATGGCGAAAGATTTTTTTGGGTGGCCAAATCATTAAAGAACTGCCAGCCAATTTCCAATTTTTCTCTTTGTAAATGCAAGCTTTTACGGATTTCCCAAAACACGGTGAAACCCAATACACCGATCACCATAAGAGCGCAGAGCACTAAACCGATGGGACTTATTTTTCCAAATCCACTCCCTAAGGCATGTAAAATTTCCGTCGACGCTTCACTCTTGCTGTATGATACCATAAGTGCAACAGCAATAGATATTGCAGACAAAAGCTTGGGCAAGCTTCGCCCAAAATAATTTTGTTTCGCGGCTGTGTTTCTCACTCGAATAGGCCTCGTAAATTTGAGATTATTTTAATTCTCGCATTATTTCAATTGCTTGTCCTGCTTAATGCATTTTAAAATAAAGAAATGAATTGGACCAAGAAAGGATTTTCATCTTGCGATTAGACACCCATGAAATGAAAAACCTAGTACAAAGAATTACGGATTTACCGACTTTGCCTTCCATTCTATTGGTCTTAAATAACTTAATGGAAAATCCAAAAACTTCTGCCGAAGATTTAGGTCGGGCCATTTCCAAGGATCCTGTACTTTCGTCCAAAGTATTGAAGTTGGTAAACTCTCCATTCTATGGCTTTCCTGGACGTATAGGCACAATGACTCAAGCTGTAGTCATACTTGGTTTTTCAACCATTCGGAACCTAGTGCTCACTACATCAGTAATGCAAGCTTTAAGTCGCGGAAAAACTCATCATACTTTTAATACCCAAGATTATTGGATGCATTCATTAACTACCGGCGCTATTGCCAGAGTTATCGCCTCCAAACAAAATCTACCCTATCAGGAAGAAGCCTTTATTGGAGGGTTATTACATGATATTGGAAAGATGATTATTTGCCAAAACTTGCATGCAGAATACGACGAAATATTGGCTTATGAGCAAAAAAATGGAAGCTCCACTCGCGAAGCCGAAATTGCAATCTTAGGATTAACTCATCAAGAAATTGGAGGTTGGTTAGCCCAAAAATGGCATTTGCCGATTGCCTTGATTAATGCGATTCATTATCATCATCAACCCTTAGAAGCTCGTCTCGCCGAACCCCCTCTAGAGCCTGAGAGTTTATTGCGCCTGGTTGACTTTGTGCATGTAGCCGATTCCTTAGCCCATGCTATGCATCATCCCGAGGAATTTTCGCCACCATCCATCATTGACCCACAAGTTTGGTCCGAAATGCATTTGGATGATGAAAAAATCAATGATTTCAAAGAAAAAGGCTTGGCCGAAGAAGAAAAAGCCAAGATTTTTCTGCAAATGCTTTAATTGATTTTTTATGGTACAATCAGTACATGTCAGGACTTAATACCGAATACAAACGTTCCGCAAAAAAGCGACTCACCATTGAGCAATTGCAAGACATAACCCTACCTGTCTTGTTAGAACTCGGTCACAAAAAAATGAGTGTTAAAGAATTATTAGATTTAAATCCAGGTAGTATTGTAAAACTCGATCGCCTAGCTGGCGAAAGCGTTGACTTAGTGATCAATAGAAAAACCGTTGCCAAAGGCGAAGTCGCTTTAGTTGATGAAAATTTTGGCGTACGCATTGTGACGCTTTTATCTCCTGAAGAACGCCTTAAGCTGTTATAAATCCCCCCTAATTTTTACCTTAAAGGCTCAATTTAAGCCTAAGGGTCACTCTGTCGAATTCTGCTGATTGTTTTAATCGCTTTTATTTTTGCCTTGGCAATAGATCGCGTCTCAGATCGTTTCTTTTTAGAGTGGTTTTTCTGCTTTGTCTGTATGTTCCCCAAGCGCAAACGCTATTTAAATTGCCTCCGCCTCCCGATAGCTTAATCAAAGCCGACTCTTTAGCCAAATTAAAAAATGAAAAAAAAGACAGCCTTGTTTTAGCCGATTCCACCGATAACACGCCTGATACGGTCACTTATTCTGCCGTGCATATTCGGTATCGTCGCGATCAATTTTCCCTAGCCAATACGGCTTTACTTAGCTTTAAAGGTTCTCTCCTTTATGCCGACACAATTGTTTATGATCATGATCAAGGTATTGTTGAAGCTGTAGGCGGTCCTATGATTCATGACCCCAGTAACCCTTCCATTACGGGTTATAAAATGCGTTACAATTTAAAATCGAAAGTGGGCGAAATTTATTATGGTTCTTCGCAAAAGGATCATCAAAATTTTAACGGGATGGAAATTCGCCGCGAAAAAAATGGTGAGGTTTATTTAGCGCGAGGCGATTTTTCTACCTGCAATGATCCCAAGCATAAGCATTATTATTTTTATAGCCGACGCATGGTCATGGAACCCAAGTCCAAGGTACTTTCCGGCCCGATCGTGATGAATATTGAAGATGTGCCCATTGCCGTATTGCCGATGATGGTTATTCCTTTGGGTAAAGGTCGGCGCTCCGGCATTTTGCAGCCTAAATTTGGTGGAGATCAAGCGCAAGGATTTTATATGACTAATCTTGGCTATTACTGGGCTATTAATGATTATACAGACTTTCTTTTAAGTGGTGATTTAATTGAAGGGGAACAAGGTAACTTCGACAAAACCAATGTGAACTGGAATTATCGTTATGTCAAACGATACTCGTTATCGGGTAGCTTAGGTGGAAAATATTATATCAATGAATTTGATCCCGCAAATGCAGGTTGGCATGTTGATTTTACTCATGATCAGTTTATTACTCCCGATGGAAAACAAACTTTAAAAGGGAGTGGCCGTTTTCAAAGCGATGCCACGGTGGTGGATAGAAATGCTTTAAATGAAGCGGATAAATTAAAGCAAACAGCCAATGCTAATTTAGGCTATCGCCGAACATTTGACTGGAATCAAGCCGTCACGAATTTGAACTTAAGCCAAATCAATAATCTCACCGCCAATCAAATAGAACGAGATATTCCTGATTTTACTTTTGGTGTTAGTGGGCCTTTGTTTCCCGTTCCCGAAGATGAAAATTGGGAAACCGTAACGCCTCCTGATCCGCAATGGTATCAAAAATTGAATTACAATTATGGAAATCACTTTAATATTTATCAACTGTCCAAACCGGCTTTAAATACAGCACGAGGCGATACGAATACTTATGTGGGCTATAGTGATGGATTAAGTTTAAGTGGTAAATATTCTTTATGGGATAATATCAATTGGACTCCCTCCATTAATTTTAATCAGTTATGGAGCTTGAATTCCAAAACGGGTGATTCCACTCATCCATTTGAACCGGCCTATCATCCTGAACGCGGTGAAGTAGGCGATTATTTTTTCCGCTATAATACCAGCATTAATTTTGACACTCGTTTATATGGCATTGCTAAACCCGCAGATAACAAGCCTTGGTTTGGAGTATTGGGAGGCATTCGCCATACCCTAATTCCTGGTGTGGGGGTAACTTATGCACCACGTCTCGATTCGAATACCCATTTAGTTCCCAATCCAAAAATTGGAGGCCAAGCATTTCAAGCCGAACAAAGAACCGTGACTTTTAGTTTAGGCAATGATGTTGACATTAAACTAGCGAGCGAAGGAGATTCTGCTTTAAAGGATAAAAAAGTGGAGCCTTATAAAATTCTTTCCGCAACCTCTACCACCAATTACAATTTCGCAAATAAACTTCGACCTTGGTCCGATATATCCAGCTCATTTAGTCTTTATTTTACGCCAACTATTGCCTTCACGATTTCGACTATACATACTTTTTATGATGACTATGCCAGTGAAGACCAAAAAAATCTCATTAATTTTCCTATTCTCAAATCCTATAGTTTTGGCTGGCGTAAAAGTTTAGAAGTGGGTGGTGATTTTAATACCGGAACAAAAATCAAAAGTGGCACCGGCATTCCTGGAAATTCAACCTTTGAAAAAAGTCCTTGGTCGGCAAATATGAATTACAGTTTTGACTTTCAAGCACAGAGAGTAGGCCCAGAGGTATTTAATCTCACCCGCACTCATCATGCCGATGGAGGACTGCGTATTAATCCTACTCATGAATGGAAAATGACTTATAATACCGATTATAATTTTGCGGATGGAAAATTTTCCAAACATACTTTTGGCTTTGCGCGTACCTTACATTGCTGGCAAATGGACTTTAATTGGACGCCGGTAGGCATATCGGAAGGATGGAGTTTTAACATTCGTATTATTGATTTACCCGATGTAAAATTAGAGAGTAGCAATAACAATACACGGCGCTTTAAGCGCTAAAATCCTACCTTTACCCTATGGAAAAATCCTCTTTAATTCTAGCCAGTATTTCCCCAAGACGCGAATTCATTTTGCGTATGTTAGGATTTGATTTTAGCTTGATTAATCCGGATTTTGAAGAAAACTTCGACTCTGATTTACCATTTAAAGAGGTACCTGAATTTTTAGCCAAGGGTAAAGCATTATCCATTCAAGCAAAAGCCTCGGAGGATATTGTTTTAAGCGCCGATACCCTGGTATTTCTAGAGGGGAAAATTTTGAGTAAACCCAAAGATCATGATGAAGCCTTACACATGTTGCAAAGTTTAAATGGGCAAACCCATTCCGTTATTACTGGAGTAGCCATAGCACAAGCGGGTAAAATCATGGCGAGCGGCCATACGGAAACCCTCGTTTCCTTTGTGCAAAGTTCTGCTTTGGATTTACAAACCTATGCACGGTCCTCCGAACCGATGGATAAAGCAGGATCTTATGCCATTCAAGGGCGAGGTGCCTGCTTAGTCAAAAAAATTGAGGGTTGTTTTTATAATGTCATGGGCCTACCCGTGCAATTAACTTTAGATTTACTCAAGCCTTTTATAAGGCCTATTTTTTAAAGATCTTCTTTTAAAGAATTCCTGATAAGGATTTCCCAACTGAATAAATTATCTTAGAGAAAAAGAAAAATCACCATGGAAAACCAAGCCGAAAAACCGAATGAAGAAAAACCAATTATGAGCGTAGGGGATGTTTTAAAAAAAGCTAGGGAAGCAAAAGGGCTTTCGGCAGAAAACCTTTGCAATACTTTACGCATCACTTTACCCATTTTAGGTGCTTTAGAGAACGGTCATTATCATGAACTTTCCGGTGACCCCTATATTCGTGCCCTTTTGGGATCGGTGAGCCGCGCATTAGGCTTGGAATATAATGATGTTTTAAAATTGTATATCGAAGAAACTGGAAAAGCACTCAAAGCCGCAGAACCGTCGGTCCCCTATACTGACTTGGCGCAAACGCATGTCACTGCTCATCGCAAAATTTTTATCGCAGTAGTAATTGTTTTACTATTCGCATTAATGTTTATCATCGGAAAATTAAATAGTGGCGAAAATAATGATCCCATTACGCCTCCCCCACTGGGATCAATTTCCCCGAACCCCGATAGCTTAGCTCAACTCGCCGATACCAGTATCCCCGAAAGCAAATCCTTAATTCCTGATTCCATGGATATTTCTGCGAGTACTGATTTGACCCTTCCCACCCGACGTGATACCAACAAAATAATAACCCATTCTACCGTAACTAATTCATCGAATGCCGCGCCATTACCCTCTCAAGGTCCGCAACCTGTGATGACCAAGCCCGTAACGACAACGTTACCCGCATGGGGAAATTCGTCAAATGCGGCTAATACTCAGTCTCCATTAAAAAGTATCGATACCAGCAAATTCACATCTAATCCCATTAAATCTTTGGTAGCCTCACCAAAAAATGATTCTGCCGTTCATATCGCAGGAACTTTGCGCTCCTCTATCGAGAGCGTTTGGGTACAGATACAGAGACCAGGCCGAGGAGAATTTGGTGTAATGTTATATAAGGGGAAAGATTTCGTGATTAGTCATTATGATACTATTTATGTATTCGCCGCAAAGAAAAATGCCATTACCGTCACGGTTGAAGGAAAAACCATGACTCCTAATCGAAAAAGGTTTAAAATCTATCATAGGGTAATCGCTGACTGATGATATTTACTTTTTCCATACTCTCTGCTCTTTTGCTATTGGGCGTACTCATTTATTTGAGTGCTACTTTAAATGAATGTGAAAATCAGTTACGCAGCCTGCTGAAAAAATTAAAACAGCGCAGCCAAGTTGCCAAACCTCAGTCAAAGGCCTAAAATGCGCGAAGCTAAAATCAGTCGCAAAACCAAAGAAACCGATATTGAATTAATCTTAAATTTGGATCAAGATTTCGAAGGGCCGCTCGATAGCGGTTCTCCATTTTTAGATCATATGCTCGATTTATTACGTAAACATGGTGGCATAGGACTTTCCGTGGTGTGCAAAGGCGATCCACAAATTGATATGCATCATTCCGCCGAAGATATTGCCATTTGTTTAGGACAAGCCTTATATGAAGCCTTAGGCGACAAAAAAGGTATTGAGCGTTATGGTTTTTATTATGTGACTATGGACGAAGCTTTAGCGCGCTGCACTTTAGATTTAAGCGGCCGTATGGCCTTCGTATTTCAAGCCCAATTTGCCCTCGCCCAAATCGGAAATTTAGATACCGAACTAGTTTCACATTTTTTTAAAAGCTTGGCTGAAAATGGTAAAATGAATTTACACCTCGATTTATTACGCGGTGTGAATACACATCATTGTATCGAAGGATTATTCAAAGCTTTTGCAAGAGCCTTGGCCATGGCCATCGGTCCCTCACGCAATGTAGCCGGTATACCCTCCACCAAGGGTGCGCTCTAACGCCCTTACCCTTTGCTCACACTGTCCTATACTCCTAAAACGAGTATGTCTTCACTTTAGGCATTTGACTAAAGTTTTACCGCTAAACAAACTAATACGCCAAGCCTTACATGGGTTAACTCGCCTGCGGTTAAGGATTATTGCTAATTTTCCTTATTGTCATAGAACTTAACTAAGGAATTGACCTTGAAAAAAATTTCGCTCTCGCTGATCGGAATAGCGATACTTGCTTTTTTGATTTATAATAAAATTCATCTCTCTGGAAAAAATGGAGCTCCTCCAGCCCCGGCCAATAAAAATGCCGAAATGCCAGTAACCATTTTAGTGGTTAAGCCTGAATTGCTCGCCAATACTTTGATCACCACAGGAACATTGGCTGCTAATGATGAAGTGGAACTTAAAAGTGAAATTTCTGGCAAAATCAAAAAAATTCTTTTTCGAGAAGGCTCGCAAGTCAAAGGTGGAGATTTATTACTCAAAATAAATGATGATGAATTACAGGCACAATTGCTGAAAGCGCAGTATCGTGAAAAACTCGCGCAAGATAATGAATACCGTATGCGTATGCAATTAAAACTCGAAGCCGTAGCGCAAAAAGATTATGATGCGAGCTTGAATGATTTAAATGCCGCCAAAGCCGATGCTAAACTTTTGGCCGCACAAATAGCCAAAACAGAAATCCGCGCCCCCTTTGGCGGTAGTGTGGGATTACGTTATGCTAGCGAAGGAAGTTACCTCTCTCCAGGTACAAAAATTACTACCTTGCAAAATTTACAACCGGTAAAATTGGATTTTTCCATTCCCGAACGCTACGCCGGTACAGTGGCAAATGGCCAAAAAGTTTCCTTCACCATTCAAGGTAACACGCAGGTTTATCAAGCGGAAATTTATGCGCGTGAGCCAAAAATTGATCCGGATACACGCACCCTATTATTACGTGCAACCAGCAAAAACCACGATAACAAAATCTATTCAGGAGCCTTTGCCGAAGTCACTTTAGATATCGCCAGAAATGATTCCGCCTTATTAATTCCTACGCAAGCTTTGGCTGCCGATAAGCGCGGGCAAAAAATTTTCTTGTTTAAAAAAGGACATGCCACACCTCAACCCGTAACGGTTGGGTTACGTACCGAAGACCGGGTAGAAATTACGCAAGGTTTACGATCCGGCGATACGGTCATTGTTTCTGGAGTGATATTGTTACGCCCCGATGCCGCCGTTAAAATAGCAGATAAACTATGAGCCTGTCCGCTACCAGTATTAAACGCCCAGTATTGGCGTCGGTACTGTCTATCATCATTACTTTATTTGGAATCATTGCCTATCGTTATTTAGGGGTGCGTGAATTTCCTGCTATTGATCCTCCTACTATTAGCGTGAGTACCGCCTATAAAGGAGCCAGCGCCGATATTATTGAAAATCAAATCACCGAACCTATTGAATCTTCGGTAAATGGAATTTCGGGAATACGCTCCATCACTTCAGTAAGTCGCGATCAACTCAGTACCGTAACGGTGGAGTTTAATATTGAACAAGATTTGGACAATGCCGCAAATGATGTACGTGATCGTGTTTCGCGAATAGTACGCAGCCTTCCTACCGATGCGGATCCGCCGGTGGTAGCGAAAGCCGATGGAAATTCATTTCCGATAATTCTTTTAACCGTACAAAGTGATAGCAAAAATATTTTGGAAGTAAATGCTATTGGCACAGAAATGCGAGAACGCTTACAAACCATTCCCGGCGTTAGTGAAGTCCGTATTTGGGGCGAGAAAAAATATGCGATGAGAATTGCTATCAATCCTATAAAATTAGCGGCCTATAATCTTACTTTGGCCGATGTTCGGACAGCTATTCAAAATGAGAATACGCAATTGCCTTCGGGTCGCATTCAGGGAGATATTACGGAACTGACGGTACGTACCTCAGGACTGCTAAAAAGTTCAGAAGAATTCAACAATATTATTATCCAAGAAAAGGCCGGTAAACTTATTCGCCTTCAGGATATTGGCAAAGCAGAATTAGGTCCAGAGAATGATCAAACCGTATTGAAAAAAAATGGTGTGCCTATGATTGGCTTGGGACTTATTGCCCAGCCCGGTGCGAATAATCTCGCTATAGCCAAAGAGTTTTATAAACGCTGGAAAGAAATTGAAAAAGAAAAACCTAAAGGTATTAAATTAGAATTAGGATTTGATAATACCTCTTTTATTCGTCGCTCCATTGATGAAGTCAAAGAAACAATTTATTTAGCCTTTGGCTTAGTGGTATTAATCATTTTTATTTTCCTGAGAGATTGGCGCACAACCCTCATTCCGGTTGTCGCTATACCTATTTCTTTGATCGGCGCTTTCTTTCTCATGTATAGCGCAGGCTTCACAATCAATGTCTTGACCTTGTTAGGCATCGTACTGGCGATTGGTTTGGTGGTAGATGATGCCATTGTGGTACTGGAAAATATTTACACTAAAATCGAACAAGGTATGTCACCACGGGAAGCGGGATTTAAAGGAGCGGAAGAAATTTTCTTTGCGATTCTTTCCACGACTATGGTTTTAGTAGTGGTTTTTTTGCCCATTGTATTTATGCAAGGTTTTACGGGGCGACTTTTTCGCGAATTTGCTTTGGTCATTGCCGGCTCCGTGGTTATTTCCGCATTTGTTTCTTTAACACTTACGCCCATGATGAGCACTCGCTTATTAAAACATCGCGCCAAACCCACTTGGCTTTATGCGGTTACCGAGCCTTGGTTTCAAGGATTAACTCTCAGTTACCGTAATGCCCTCAATACCTTTTTGCGACATCGTTGGGTGGCCATAGTTTTATTGCTCGGCGCCGGAGGATTGATTTATTTCCTCGGTAAAATTATTCCTACCGAGCTTGCGCCGATGGAAGATCGAAACGCGATGATGGTTATGGCCACCGCACATGAAGGAGCAGCCTTTCCCTATATGGATGCCTTTATGGATAAACTCAATGCCTTGGTTGCCGAGGAAGTTCCCGAAAGTCAATTAAATCTATTGGTAACCTCTCCCGGTTTTGGCGCTTCCAGTGCGGTGAATACAGGCTTTATTCGTATTTATTTAACCGATCCCGCAGATAGAAAAAGAAGTCAAAAACAAATTGCGGATTTAATCACAAAAAAAACTAAGGCGCTAAATGATGCGCGTATTTTTGTGGTACAAGATCAAACCATTCAAGTGGGCGTACGCACCACCTTGCCGGTGCAATATGTTATAGAAGCTCCTACTTTGGAAAGGTTAAAAGAAATTTTACCCAAATTCATGGAAGAGGCCGCAAAGAATCCTTTATTTTCCGTGGTAGATGTGAATTTAAAATTCACCAAACCCGAATTACATATTGAGGTTAACCCAAATCGAGCCCGTGACCTAGGAGTTTCCATGCTCGACATTTCGCAAACCTTACAATTAGCCTATAGCGATATGCGCATTAATTATTTTAACATGGAAGGCAAGCAATACCAAGTTATGCTGCGTGTGGATAAAGCCTTTCGCAATAAACCCGAAGATTTAAAATTATTACAAGTTAAGAATCGTGAAGGCCGTCTCATTTCCATGGACAATTTGGTTACCGTAACCAATCAAGTAAGTCCTCCACAACTTTTTCGAACGGATAGATATGCCAGTGCTACGGTATCTGCGGGTTTAGCGCCCGGCAAAACTTTAGGCGAAGGGATTAAAGCCATGCAAGATATTGGAAAAAAGGTTTTGGATCCTAGTATTCATACTGATTTAGCCGGCACCTCTAGAGATTTTGCCGACAGTTCTTCGAGTTTGCTTTTTGCTTTTCTCTTAGCTCTACTATTGATTTATTTAATGTTGGCCGCGCAATTCGAAAGCTTTAGAGATCCACTCACCATTCTTTTCACCGTGCCTCTCGCCTTAGCCGGTGCATTACTTTCGCTTTGGTATTTCAATCAAACGTTAAATATTTTTAGTCGAATTGGAATGATCATGCTCATTGGTTTAGTAACCAAAAATGGTATTCTTATTGTGGAATTTGCCAATCAAAGACGACAACAAGGATTGCCGATTGTCGAAGCCGTTCGGGAAGCCGCTGCTTCGCGATTTCGCCCTATTTTAATGACTTCGCTCGCGACCATACTAGGAACCTTGCCAATTGCCTTGGCCCTTGGAGCGGGCTCCCAAAGCCGTATGCCAATGGGTATAGCCGTGATAGGAGGTTTACTCTTTGCTTTGGCTTTAACGCTTTTTGTTGTTCCGGCTATGTACACTTATTTAGCTAGCAAAACCTCGGAGTCGCATTCATGATTCGTAATGTATTCTCGGTTACCCTAATCCTACTTACTCTAGGTGCCATGCGAGCAACTGCGGAAGCGGCTCTTGCTCCTACACCTACTAATACACTCACTATTGAACAGGCTATTCAATTAGCCCTTACCAACAATTTTTCCTTACAAGCCACGCATAATGAAACTGAAATATCGCGTAATAATCAAATTGTTGGAGGTGCAGGTTTTTTACCTAAAGTCGATTTAACCGGAGCTTATGTTCAAAGCATTAATAAAACCGATCAAATTCGTGTTAATGCTTTAGAAGAAAAAAATCCTCATGCCAAAACGACTTCCCAAAATGCGGGCGTAAATGCCACTTGGACCGTATTTGATGGATTAGGATCTTTTTCGGCATATCGCCATCTTACCCAAAATCAGTTGCTTGCAGAATTAAAAGAACTCATGGCGCAGGAAACTTTAGTCGCGCAAGTTACGACCACTTATTTTGCCGCTATAAAAGAAGACAAAATCTTACAAACCATTCAAAGCGCCATAGCTTTCTCTCAAGAGCGTGTAAAAATTACGGACAGCAAATATCATTTAGGTAGCAATTCAAAATTGGATTTACTGCAAGCGCAATTAGATTTGAATTTGGATAAAAATGCTTTGCTAAGACAAGGGATTATTTACCGTAATGCCAAGCGCTCCTTGAACTTGGTCTTAGGCCGCGATAGCGAAATAGCCTTTACTTTACCAGATTCCATATCATTCCATACCGACATTAATACCACTTTACTTAAAAAGGCATGGGAGCAAAACTCCATGTTACGTTATGCACAAGAAAACAAAAAATTAGCACAAATATCCTTCGCGGAAGCAAAGGCATTATGGTTTCCTAAAGTAGCCCTGAATGTGGGGTATAATTATGTCAACACAAATAGCGATTTCGGTTTGATACGCACTAACGAAAGTGAAGGCTTGATTTATGGAGCCAACCTCACCTTCAATCTTTTTAATGGTTTCACCATGAATCGTGATTATAAAAACGCGCGTTTATTTATTTCCAGTACAGAATTACAAATTCGGGGAATGGAATCACAAGTACAAAATGATTTAGCGAAAGCCGCAGATGCCTATTCCAGTAGCTTAGAACTCTTAACATTAGAAAAAGAAAATGTAGGCTTAAGTAAACAGAACTTAGATGTTTCTATGGAGAAACTTCGCTTAGGAGCGATTACGTCCTTAGAAGTACGCGCCATTGAAGAGGCTTATATCACCGCGAATAGTCGCCTAGTCTCCGCCCAATACGAAACAAAAAAAGCCGAAACCGACTTGTTACGCTTAGCAGGGATATTACGGAAATGAAAAAATCGCTTCCAAAAATATTTGCCGTGCTGGAATTTTTATGTGCAGGCACATTACTTATACTTTTTTTTAGCCCTTGGATTTCAGGCATGGGTAATACATTTAATGCACATCAAATTAGAGAGCATTTAAAAGGTTTACATCAAATCGCCAGTGTTTTTAATGCTCATTCACAAGTCTCTTTGGACTATTCACTTTCTCGTTGGATTGATTTAATCCCCCTATTAGGCGTTTTAATTCTTCTCTTTGCATTATTTAAAAAATGCTCCCCTTTTTTGACCTTTATCACTGGCACGGTAACCGTTATCGTAGTATGGTATGTGCATCAAGAAATTCGAGATAAAATGTTTCATCATGTACTAAATGGTGCGTATTATAGCCTTTATCCTGCAATTGGTTTGATTGTTTTAGCTTTTTTAAAAGCAAAATTAATTCGCTGATTTTTTTTATTAAAAAAGTTTTTCAAAACAAAATATTGTCCAGAAAGTTTCCTCGCAAAGAGATATTATTCAAGAGGAATAATATTTCCTTTTCCTTGTTGATCGCAAAAATGTGGGGGCTTTATCCAATTTCAAAACTTATTTGCATTAAAATGCTACCTACTATTCATTTGCATTTTTACGTTATTGGTTTTAAGTCCTAAATCAAGCTTTTCCCAAGACCTAAAAAAACGTTGTGATTGGCATACGCCTGATGCCAAAGTAGGAACACAAACTTTTCATCAATGTATTGACTTTGCCCAACTCTCCGCCGACTCCGTAACTTTAAAGTTACCTATCAATATCACCCGTATTGAACAAAATGGAATCACTTTTTGCCGAGGAACTTTCGCTCCCAAAGATAAAGACCAAGCCGATATAGTTTATATCATGGATAATTCCTTTAGCATGGATAATGGCGGCGATCCTTTTCATCAACGCGATACCGTGGTTAAAAAAGCCATGCGTCAGCAACGGGAACTTTCGATAACCACAACAGCAGGTTTTATGGTCATTCGCAATGGCGCTTTAAGCGCACCTATAGTAGAAACGCAGACCCATTCCCCTTTGAGTATCAGCAAATCCGACTCTAATTCACAAGCCAATTTGGATACTCTACTTAAAAGAGTTTATCGACATAATGATACCGCAATAGGAGTTACGCTTTGGTTGAATGCTCTACAGCGCGCCAAAAATTGGCTTAATCCCGATAGTGGTTTTACGCGCACTAAAAATCAGGCTATTATTTTTATATCCGATGGTAAAGCCAGTGATTGGAGCTTGGTTCTCGATTCTTTAAATAAGTCTTCTTTTGGTTACCCACCCGTTTATGGTATTCATTTAGGTAATCCAAAATTAGGGGTAAACTTAAAGACTTTATCCGAAAAAACCGGTGGGGAATTTTTTACACTAGCACCCACCGACTCTTCGCAACTTTTCAATTTAATGGAAACTATTTTAGGACGCATTGTACGTAACCCCAAGCCTAAATTATTAAAAATATTTAATCGTTCCCTTGCACCAGAACAACAAAGCATAGCCTTAGACTATGTAACGAACCCCGACAGTAGCTTAAATATTAGGCTCGACAGTATTATTGCCCTTAAGCCGGGATTAAATAATATTGATATTGAAGTGCATTTACGTAGCGGTCGTAGCCAAGACTCTATTTTTCACTATCAAATTAAAATGAATGTGGTGAATGCTGCTATTTCACAAAGCAATACCAATTTATCTTGCTATGACTTACCCACTCTATCCTTGCGGGATAAAAATGGAATTATTCCTCAAGTTTTTTCTTTGGCCGATAAATCTTTGCAAATACTCTTATCCCGTTCGCCTTCGGAATTAACCATGCAATCCCTGCTTACAAAAAGTAATACCCACGATTCTGAATTAATTGTTCTTGAATACCCTCCACTCAATGCTGTTCCCGCTATACAAAAAGGGGCCTTGAATTTAGGCATTACGGAGACGCTACCCGTTCCTTTAAATAATATTGTCGAAGTTCCACTTAAAGGAAAAATCACTTTAAGTTGGAGTCACCCACGTGATACCCAAGAAGCCATTTCCATAATTTTAGATGGCAATAGTGTATTTACTTTATCTGCTATTTTACCCCCGCTAATAGATACAGCGATAACCGTAGGGTTACCAATGCCTTCTCCGGCCAATCAAGACCCATTCATATTTACTACACCCAATGGAGAATGCATACTCAATTGCGGTCAAACCCAAGATCTTCTGCAACAAACGGCGCATCCTAGCTGGACATTCAGCAGTCATGCATCATTCACTTATGAATTCCACATTTTCGACAATTTGGGTAATTATGTAAATTCCGCTAAAGGAGTCATGAATCCGCTGGATTGGACTAAAGCTTTAGTGGCAAAAGACTCTGCCATAATGCAATTCCATTTTCTCCCTGTTTCCAAGGATGGCAGGCCCCTTGGGACGGGAGCCTATATATTAAAAGGATTTATTCGCGGTGGAAACAATACAGTTTCCAAAAACAAAGACAATGAAGATATACTTATTAAGAGTAACACGCAGAATATTTTAAACCGTTTTGGTTATCGCAGAAAATAAACCAAGAAATAGTTAGCGATAGACTTTAAGAGGCATTATCGCTAACTCGTCAATTATCGTCGAGAAACCGGCTTATCGAATATTTCTTTTAAAATAAAAGCTTGCTGTAATTTTCCTCGTTCTCGTAAACCTTGCAAAACGCCTGTCCATTCCGGTGGCTTGGGATTTTGCTTAAGCCATTCTTTTCCTGGATTAATGAGACTGCCACCTTCTTCGGTGAATCGTTTGTTTAAGGTACCCTTCGTACCTGCATAATCAGGTAACCTCTCGGTATCACTTTTCTTTCCACGAAAATCTTGAAAAGTATTTTCTTTGAAATTAGCGTCTTTGAATGCCGCATCCCGAAATTCAGTTGGTTTAAAATTTTGTTCTTTAAATTTCGCTTCTTTAAATGGATCTTGATTTGCCGTTAAGGCCAACTCCACCTCACTGGGCTTTGCTGGTCGCGAAATATTATTTTGCGGCCTATCCGTGCGCGTGTCCTTAACAATAGCTTTAGCAGACGCGCCAGACACAGTACCTTCTGCCTGCATTTTTTTTCGCTTTTTATTCCATGCTGCGATTCCTGCAACAATATTATAGAGAACAATTAAAGCAATAAATATTTCGGGTTTCACGCATTTCCCTTAGGTTCAGCGCCGGCAATGCGTTCACGCATACTGGTGTCGGCATTTAAATTTTTCATATTATAATAATCCATTACACCTAAATGCCCAGCGCGAAAAGCCTCAGCCATCGCTAAAGGAACCAAAGCTTCATTCTCCACTACCTTAGCGCGCATTTCGGCCACACGGGCAATCATTTCTTGTTCATGAGCAATGGCCATGGCACGACGTTCTTCGGCCTTCGCTTGGGCGATTTTTTTATCCGCTTCGGCTCTATCGGTTTCGAGTCCAGCACCAATATTTTTACCCACATCCACATCCGCTATATCAATAGACAGAATATCATAAGCGGTTCCCGAATCTAAACCTTTAGCCAAAACTGTTTTGGAAATTTGATCAGGATTTTCTAAAACGCTTTTATGACTTTTTGCCGAACCAATCGTCGAAACAATACCTTCACCCACGCGTGCTAAAATGGTTTCT
>JAYTSD010000011.1:0-49051 GCA_043745805.1 Fibrobacteria bacterium | reverse complement strand
AAATCAAATTTGCTTGCACAAAATTTATTCCGGTTATAAATAATTGAAATATTTTCTACGAATTTGTCTTCATACATTTTGATTACAAATACGATTTTTATGAGATAGTTTTAGCAAAGAATTTTTCATTGGGTGATTGAGCCTGTCGAAATACCCCAATTAAAGTCTTGCGATCCTCCGCTACCCCCTCGAAATAAAAAATGGATGGAGGATTTCTTTATCGAAACGAACTACTTTTTTATCTACTAGACCGGCGGAAGTTTATTTTGAATGTCGCCTAAAAATTTAAAAAACCGTTCATCACCCTCTAAAAATTCAATTTTAAGCCATTTTCCCATAAATTTACTCGCCTTTTTGGCCAAAATACTATACATTTGTGCAGTATATGGCTGAGCAAGTTTTAGAACGAATTCCAAGCAACTTTTTATGAATTATGTCCCCCTGCATACGCATTCGGAATTCTCCTTATTATCAGGAGTACCCACCATTCATGAATTCGTAATGCATGCGAAAAAGTTAGGGTTAAAATCTTTAGCCTTAACCGATAAAAATAATATGAGTGGTTTGATACTTTTTTATCAAGCTTGCTTAGAACAAAATATTCATCCTATTCTTGGTGTTGAACTTTCCGAAATAAAATTTCCTGCCGAAACCGTGGTGTTACTGGCTAAAAATGGAGAAGGTTATGGCGATATATGCGAACTCATTTCACGCCGACAAATGTCTCCCGATGATTTTTCTTTTTCCAAAGTTTTTGCCAAATTTTGGCCCAATCTTTTTATACTCACATCTTCCCTAAGCCATTTACAAACGCTTAAACAAACACCTAATCGGGGAAATTTGTTTGCGGAAATAATTTTACATTCCCCTGAAACAAGGCAACACAGTAAAGATTTAGCCGCTTTAGCGCAAAAAGAAAACATTCCTTTAGTCGCTTCAGGTAACAGTTATTTCCTGCATCCTCAAGATTTTCCTTTGCATCGAATTTTACGCGCCATTGATCTTAATTCCACTTTGTCGCGCCTTAAACCTCATGAATACGCCTCATGCGAAGCTTATTTACAAACACCTCAGCAAATGGAAATATTATTTTCCGATTATCGCGAAGCGATAGGTAACACGGAACATATAGCCAATGCCTGTCAAATCAAATTGAATTTGGGAAAGTGGATTATGCCGGAAATCCCTGTGCCACAAGGTTATACGCCCGATAGCTATTTAAAAGAACTGGCAGAAAAAGGATTATTAGCCAATTATGCACATACTCCGGATTTAGCGAAAGCCCGTAACATTCAGGATACGGAATTGCAAGTGATTTCCCAATTGGGTTATGCTTCTTATTTCTTAATGGTGAAAGAAGTGCGTGAATGGGCCAATGAGCATTTACGCAGCAAATATCGCCGACCCAATGATTGCACGATATTGCGGGGAAGTGCGGCCAATTCCATTACCTTTTATAATCTCGGAGTTAGCGATCTCGATCCTATTCGCTATGACTTATATTTCCAACGCTTTTTAAATGAAGACCGCGCTTCTCCTCCCGATGCCGATTTGGATTTTGGCTGGGATGAGAGAGAAAAAATTTTACAATATGTGGTAAACCGTTTTGGACGCGATCATGTGGCTATCACCTGTACCACCAATCATTTTCGTTATCGAGCGGCTTTTCGCGAAGTAGCTAAAGTACATGGTTATTCGGAAGAACAAATCACGAAAATCATAAAAAGCCAGCAAACGCAAAATCAAAAAATCGGCGATGATGAAATAAAGCGTATTTCCGCTTGGGCAAAAAAAATTGAAGGCAAACCGCATTTTCTGGGACAACATCCTGGCGGAGTATTGATTACCAATCAACCGATATGGCGGCATATAGCTTGTGAATGGTCAGGAGGAGAAAAAAATCGTCTGATCACTCAAGTGGATATGCATAATGGTATTGATGAATTGGGATTAATCAAATTTGATTTGCTGGGGAATGGTTCCCTTTCGGTATTGCGCGATACTTTAGCCCAATTGGAAAAACAAAATATGCCCGATCCACAAGTATGGGATTTGGAAAAATGTTATGCCGATGTTTCGGTGCAAGACATCATACGCAAGGGCCGCACACGAGGCATATTTTATATTGAATCGCCGGCACAAATTCGTCTTAACAAAAAGGCCCAGGCCGAAACCTTCGATGAAATCACCATCACCTCTAGCCTAGTAAGGCCAGCGGCTTCGGACTATACCCAGCTTTTTGTAGAGCGCCATAGAAAATTAAAAATGCAAATCCGCGATTGGGATTTTGTTCATCCTTCTTTAAAGCCCATTTTAAAAGACACCCATGATATTTGCGCCTTTCAAGAAGATGTAACCAAAATCTGCCATCAAGTGGCAGGACTTAGTTTTAAGAAAGCCGATAAAATTCGTAAGATGATGAATAGCCAACATGAAGGAATGCCGACTTCTTTAGAACTTGCGAATCTCGAAAAAGAATTTATAGCAGGCTGTTGCCAAACCAATGGACTCACCTTGGCGCAAGCCCAAATCGTATGGCAAAGAGTCTCTTCTTTTACCGGCTTTTCCTTTTGCAAATCCCATAGCGCCAGCTATGCGCAACTTTCCTTTCGTTGCACTTTTTTGAAGGCGCATTATCCCGCGCAATTTCTTTCCGCAGTAATCAGCAATAATCATGGCTTTTATACACGGGAAGTTTATTTAGATGAGGCGAGACGTTGGGGATTAAAAATATTGCCCCTCGATATTAATCAATCGCAATACAAATTCTTTGGGCAGGATAATTGGATAAGACCGGGCTTTATGCATTTACCTCATTTAGGGGAAACGGCCATGTTAACCATAGAAATGGAACGTAAGGCACATGGACTTTTTCATAGCCTCATGAATTTTTTGGAACGTATAACCTTGCCTAAACAAACCATAGAAAACTTTATTCTCGCAGGAGCTTTTAACAATTTAGGCCATTCACAACCTGAATTGCTTTATCAATTAGACGGTTATGTCCCGAGGGAAAAATCCGAGCAACCGAATTTATTAAGTGAACATCCCTTTTTAATGGCTGCCATAAATTCACAGCGTACACCTCGTTTGCAAGACTATTCGCTGTTACGCAAATGCCTAAATGAATGGGAACTTCTAGGTTACATGCTTTCTGGCAATATGCTCGACATATTGGAATTACATCCTTCAGCTAGAAATACCGTTCCTGCGAATCAAATTCACCTTCATGTCGGCAAAAGGATTAAAGTCTTCGGCTTACCCATTACGGAACGCCTACATGAAGTCGTGAAAAGCGGACGTAACATGAAGTTCATTACCTTAGAAGATAAAACCGAATGCTTGGATGTGATATTTTGGCCTAATGTATTGGAAAAGTATAATGATGTGCTTTTACAACGCGGCCCTTTAGAGATATGGGGTAAGGTGAGTATGGATTGGGATACTTATACTTTGGAAGCGGATAAGGTGAATCTCGCGGTTTGGTCTCCCAATGAAGTGGATTTTGAATTAAGCTCTAAAAAATTGCAAGCTGCAAAGCATCTTCCCATCTATGCCAATATCAAAACCGCACAAGTTGCCTGAGCCTCTTTATGCGGCTTTATATTTCAGCGAATTTCCTGCGCAATCTTTAATGGCATATGACGCGAAATTGCGCGATTTGCCTTTTGTGGTTTTAAATCAAAATGCGGATAAACATAAAACCGTCATTATCGCCGTTTCTCCTAAGGCGAAACAATTAAACATCGTAGCGGGAATGCCTTTTTATAAAGTGCAAAAACGCTTTCAACAAATGCAGGCATTGCTTCGCAATAAAGAACATGAAAAAAAAATATGTGCGGCTTTGCAAAATCTTTTTTACAGCTATACGCCTGAATTTATGATTAAGGATTCTGGGCAAAGCATACTTCATTTAACGGGTACACCGATGCAGCGCGACTATGAGTCATTACTTTTAGCGGAAAAATTGCAGCGTGATATTCAAGAAAAAATTCATCTTCATAGCATAGCAGTAGGTATGGGATCGTCGCGCTTACTTGCCCAAGTAATGACCAATCTTATCCGGCCAGAAGGAATTAAAATATCGCCAAGGGAAAGGGAAGCTATAATTTTAGATCCTTTGTCTCCCCAAATTTTGCCAGGCTTATCGGCAATATGCAGAAAAAAAATGGATCGCTATGCCTTACAGTCAATTGGGCAATTGCGCCTATTGGGACGAGAAGCTTTACGATTACGCTTTGGAGTTGAGGGGGAAAAATTATATAGCTTAGTGCAAGGCATAGATTTACAAGCGGCCCATAGTGAACGCAAAACTTTACAAGCGATAACGGTTTTGGAAAATGATATTAATGATGAAAATATTTTAGCACAAAAAATAGGCTTAACAGTAGATCAATTAATTTTCATGATGCACATTGCAAATGTGTTAACGGATAGGTTAACATTGACTTTGCGTTACGCGGATAATAAATCTGTGCAAAAAACTATTTCTTTGCCTCATAAAAGCAATTTATTTTACCTTCTCAATAAACTAGCACAACAATGTTTTTTTGAACTTTATCAAAGACGCATTGCATTGCGCAGTATGGCAATTTCCATACCTCATGCCCGCCAAGATACTGGACAAATCGATTTATGGGAATCATGCGAGGATAAAAAAAAAAAAGCTATTGGAGAAGCTTTAATGAAAATTAGGAGTAAGAATAATTTTACAACTATTACCTCTGCAGCTCATTTAGAAAAGTCTATTAGAGGTTAAATTTATTTTTACAGAACCATTACGAATTGATTAAACAAGTACGTATTTATCGGAAGCCAGTCATCGGCCCAGCACGAAACCCGCAAGAAGTATAACCAATAAGTCAGATCAATGACCGTGTAATACCGGTTATTGATCTGCTATGCTTAAATCAGTCGAGTATCAGCTTCATGGATAAATTTTTCGATGTCGGAATTCTTTTCGCCAGTACGCTTATAGATACGCCCAATCACTTCGTCTAATTTACCTTCCGCATACTCTAGGTCATCATCAGTCAATTGCGCCCAGCGTTGCTTCAATTGGCCTTTTATAATATTCCAGTCCCCTTTAATAGTAAAAGTATTCATAAGTATTCCTTAGTTAAATATTATTTTTGTTCTCTTAAAAAAAAGATAATGATCATTTTTTAAACTAAAGCGTAATCATTTCTATGTCATTTTTTTATTTGTTACGTATCAAAAGTGTAACACCCAAAATACCAGAAATTAATCCACTGAGAGTGAGCCATAAAGTCTTATCCGTCGGAGATCCGGTAAAGAAACGAGAAACATCGGAACTCAAAGAATCTGAAGCTCGGACTCCATAAATAATTAACAGCGTACCCACGACGATAAAAGCAATAGCTAAACTTTTATTCATATAGCCCTACCACCACCAATTAAACGGATCAAGAAAAGTATAATGGCGACAACTAAAAGAATATGCAGAAGGCCACCTATAGTATAAGTGAAAACCATTCCCAATAACCATAGCACAATTAAAATAACCCCAATGGTGTATAACATATGGATTCCTCTTTTATTAAAAAATTGCCCGCTATCGATAATCTTCTAGGAGCTACACTTAGAAATATTTTAATCTTATTAAGATCGCAAGCATTTTTTGGAGAATTCGGTTTTGCACTAAAATTTATTTCTTCTTAAGTTGATATTGAGAATGAAATGATCTATTTCACTACTAAGCCATAAAAATGAAAGGGGTATCATGCGAATGAACACTGGAATAAACAACTTGGATAGAAAAATTATGGTAAATGGATTGAATAAGTTTTTAGCCCAATCTTATACGCTTTATTTAAAAAGCCAAAAATTCCATTGGAATGTAACGGGACAATTATTTCAATCTTTGCACACAATGTTCGAAGCCCAATATCTTGAACTCGCTATAGCCATTGATTTAATTGCGGAACGTATTCGTGCCCTAGGGTTTCCAACACCGGCGACTTTCTCCGAATTTTTAGAACTGAGTTCTATTAAAGAAGAAACGGGAGTACCCACAGCGGAAGAAATGATTACGCTTTTGATGGAAGGCCATGAAGAACTGAGCACAACCGCTCATAACCTTTATAAAATAGCCGACGAAGTGAATGATCAAACTAGCGCCGAATTGCTTGCCGAAAGAATGCGATTGCATGAAAAAACTGCTTGGATGTTGCGCAGCATGCTAGAACCTGTTACTACATGAATTTGCTAAGCCATAACTTTTTAAATAGTTAGATTTTGAACTTAGCGATAACTGGCAAGTGATCAGAAGCTAAAAGAGTCAAATGACTTCTCGGTATATTGATTTCAATAGGTAGCAATGTGCCTTGGTAAAAAATATGATCGATGCGGCTTAAAGGAAAACGTCCCCACAAAGTCCCTTGGGGAGAATGCCCTTGCACATTTTCCTGCACTTCTTTAAGGTTTTCGTTTAGAATACTATAAGCTGAAGACCAAGGAGGCGCGTTAAAATCTCCACATATCAATGCAGGAGTTTTGATGTTACCTAACCATTTCGGTCCACAAAGAGCGCGAGCTTGAAAAACCCTTTCTTGCGCTACCAAACCGAAATGCGTATTGATGCAATGGATCATTCCATCAGGTAACTCTACTGTTACTTGGATGGCTCCGCGTTTCCTTAAATTAGGTTTAGAATGTACCCCAGGCAAAGCCTCTGCTTTTACCTTTCGCAAAGGAAAGATGCTGATGAACGCATTTTCATATTCATCTTGTTCCCAATATAAAGGATGAGGCAAGCCATATATGGCTTGTAAATGTTCCGCTATCTCTTCCAATTGGCTTTTTCCCGAATGCAGGGATTTGGCCGGCAGACATTCTTGCAAAGCAATAACAGTAGGCGAATAATGCGCGATTACGCGAGCAATACGTAGGGTAGAAGTTTTTCCATCCATGCCTCGGCATCCATGCACATTATAAGTCATCATGATTAAGCCAAATTTTTTAATGTCATGCAGAGGGGGCGGCGGAGCAGAGGAATGCTTGATTATGGATAAGATTTCCTCACGTAAATTTAATGGCCTCAAAAAAGGCCGAGGAAAATTTGCGAATAGATTGGAAGGTAATAAAGTAAAAGCATGAGTTTCTTCTTGGCCCACTCCCCCATGCGCCCCATGCTCATGAGCGAACGTAATAGGCAAGCCCTGCAAGCGCCAGCCGCTGATAATAAAATCGCCCGCATCAGCATGGCGGCAAAGCCTTATTACATCTTCGGCTAAAGCTGTGCTGAAAGGAGAAACGTAACCAAGAATTTTCTCCATTTCCAAGGGCCAAGGAAAACATCCCTCCACCTTCGCTGCCATCACAGTATCATTCGCATCGAGGAAAAATACCAAGGGAATATTCCCTTCCTGAACCAGTTTTTTCGCTATCATCTCTTTATCGAAATGTCCCAAATGTTGTTTTTCTGCTTCCCCAAAATAAATATGTCCGATAGGCCCAGGGGCTACTATGGTCAAGGATCTGTAACGCGAAGAGTTATAGGCTACATTTTCGCTTTTGGAAGTCTTGCCCCATATATTTTCCCATAGCGGCCGATGCGCCATGGTCACAGTATGTTTATTATCGCGCGCAGTACCTTGAAAAATTCGATGAATAATCTGTTCTACAGTTGCACCATACTCTTGCACATAGGGTAATGACTTTTCCTGCCCATGATCGGAATAAATCCAAACATCATAATCCCGTACGGTAGAGCGACGCGCATTCAAGACCAACTTCCGAATCGATCGATCGATGCGTGGCAATACGAAATGCGCGAATTTTCCAGAAGGCCCACGACGATGCGCCTGTTCATCATAACCCACGAAATTAACATGTATAATAGGTAACCCACGTGCTACATCAATGCAAGCCGAAGCAGTGATAGCATCTCGCAAGCCTTCGCAAACCAAACTTCGATAAGCCGAGAAGCACAGCTCATTCCAAAACTCTCCCCGAGGCAAAGCTCCACGCAGACCATCGTACAAGGTGAGTACAAACTCGAGAAAGGCAAGAAACACTAGGCCGAACAAACTGCTTGCATTCCAAACCAACAAATTGAATAGGCCCAAAAATCCATCTTGCCGAATCCAATGAGAAAGCCCCATAGAAGCGGCGCAAAAATGCGATTGCGTGGCCCCCCCTGTAAAAATTCCAGAGTAGACGCTTCCGCCTGCCAATAAAGGAGCTCCCTGCTTTTCCAGCATTTTTTGCATAAACCCCGCTCCCGTAGAACTAAGCATGGAAAATATTTCGCCATTGGCTTTATGTTGAAATCCAAAAGAAGGTACCGCCGTAGTTACCCCATAAAATAGCTCTGCTTCCACGGCCGGTGTCGTCGAAGGGATGCCGGAATAAAGAGAATGTAATCGATAACCTTCCTGTTTTTGAAGCTTCTTCAAAAATGGCATTTTATTCCTAAGTAAAGCCTTTTCCAATTGCTGATGTGATAAACCATCAATACGAATCAAAAGAATACCATGCTCATCGCCCATAGGAGGGGTAAATTTACTAACCCCAAGCCAATGCATGAACCAATATGCACGGCTGAAAAAACGCCTTATACGACGTATGGGCATTTCAATACGTTGAATCATTGATGGTTCTCCGAAGATTCGAGTAAGGCTGAAGTAGTGGCATGGAAAAAGTTAGACCAAATTTTCCATTCGGCTTGTAATCTTTGAATTGTAGGTACCCAAGAACTTTCAGAATGGCTTGAAGTCAAAATTTTGTTCTGCAAAACAATTTGGTATAGATCGATTAATTTTTGCGTGCAAAAAGGCAAGGAAAATTCTTGCGCAGTGCTAAGCGCCGCATTCTTAAATTTTTGTCGGTGCTTCAGATCAAAATTTTCGAATGTTTCCAAAGCTTGGAGGAATTGTTTCGAATCGTCATCGGGCAATAAAAATCCATTTTTTTGATTGATAACCATATCTTCCACCCCACTAGATTTTATGGCAATTACGGGAGTGCCAGCAGCCATAGACTCGGCCAAGACCATGCCTTGCGTTTCACTATGGGAAGCGAAGACAAAGATATCCATTGCCGCATAGGCATTTGCCAGTTCTTCCCCATGCAAGACTCCTGCCCAATGGACTTGTGAAGCTATGCCAGATTCATTTAAGGTTAGTTTTATTTCTTCTTCCAAGGGCCCAACACCCACTATAATAAAGTGTCTTCGAGAAGATGCTTTTAGAAATGACGCGATTACCTCTATCAAGAAAGGCAGATTTTTCTCTGCTGCCAATCTACCCGTATGGCCTGCCACAAAGGCATCAGCGGGAATTCGTTGGGAGGATCGAAATTTTTTTCCGTCTGCCGCAGCAAAACAATCCGTCTCGATTCCAGTAGGCAGGATGGTAATGGGAACCGTAACACTCCTATCGCGTAGCATGGAAGATACGCCCAGGCTTGGCGCAATGACCTGATGGCATTGATTGGCATATCCAGAAGCAAGATTAATAATAAAAGCTTTTAATTTTTCTGAGTCTGCCGCTACATAATGGGTATATTGCTCATATAAAGTATGATGGGTGAATACCAAAGGAACATCCAAGACAGCCGCCATCCTCAAAGCCGTATCTCCTAATAAAAAGGGATGATGTGAGTGGATGATGTCGGGCTTAAAATCTTCCAAAGGCTTATCCAAGAAACCTGGAATTGGCAAGTAAACCGAAAAATCGCTCCCATTAAAACGTTCCATAGCGGGTACCCGTATCACACCAGTTTCCTCTTCTTTGGAATTTGGAAAGTGCGGCGCAATGATCAGTACTTGATGCCCTTGTTGCCGCAAGGTGCATGAAAAGTTTTCAACGGAGCGGGCCACGCCACCCACATGCGGTAAATAAGTATTGGTAAACATCGCTATACGCATTAAAATTCCAATCTCCCATTTTCACTTAATGGGCATGCAATAGGTTCTTCTCCGCAAAAATGTACCGCGATGCGCACGGGAGCTTGACTCCAAATCGCTTTCCATTGTAAAACTCTTTTTGAATTACGCACAGTAAAGCTAAGATGTAAGCTGCCAAAAACTGTGAGGGCTGGCCCGAACTGTAAATCCACGTCACCTTGCAACCATGCAGATGGTATGCCCGGTAACAATAATAGTTGTTCTCCTTCTTCACGAATGAAAAGATGGAAAATCATCAGCACCCATTCTGCTGCTGCCCAAGCATGTTGGCCATCTCCCATACATCCTCCTGAAGTATGAGGATGTATGGCTTCAGGCCACTGCCCAGTGGGAGAAGCCAAGTCCGCTACGGCCTGGATCAACTCCAAATAACGCATGTTTCCATCGCGAAGTAATGTTTGCGTAAGATGCAAAGTCAAATAGGCATTTATCCCAGAATGGATCATGTCTTGAAAAAATCCACCTTTTACCAAACACTGATCCAAAAGATATTGCGTGGTCGCCATAAGTCGAGAATCCTTAGGCATCCATAATTTTAAAGGGTAACTTGCAGCTAAAGAGCCAATAGCTCCGGAATCCAAGCGCCTTAATTGAGAAGCGGCAATCGCAATTTCATTGCTGTAATAATTTTTTGAAGCAGTAATGCTCTTTTCTATATCGACTCGAAAATCCATCGCGGCTTTTTGATAATGCTGGGCTTCTCTCCAATATTTAGAAGCTCGCATCAATTCAGCTGTGGCCTCCAATCCCGCGACACCCCAAAAATCGTCCCAATAATAATCATTCAGACCCAAATGTTCGGCACTGAACCCTGCCGGTAGAAGGCCTTTAAGGAGATCTTGGTTCATAACTTTTGTATTCGCCGATTTTGTTGAACCTTTACGTTTGCGGATGATCCAATCGGCGCCTTTTCGATGCTCTGTAACGATAGGATAAGAATCGTTGGAACAAAAAACTGCTTGTTCTCCATTTTTCATTTTCGAGGGTAACAAATAAGTACCGTCCTCGGTAAGTAACCAAGCATCCAAGGACCATCCATCATAAAATGGGGTGATAAGCCCGCTGGGATCGATAATTGGTAAATACGGATTGAAGGGCAATCCTATGGCTGTCCAATTTCGATGGGAAAGATTTACATGGCTAATGGAAAAAGCGCGCGGGATAAAAGAAGGGTCTAGCGGATTAAATTGTCGCTGCACCCAGTAAGGCCAAATCCAATCTAAATTATGTTGAATAGCTTTGGTATTAATCAGGCCGCGCGCATGGAAAACCAACCCTGCCCTTAGCAATTCAATGGGTTGTTGTACTTCCGAAGGTTGCGCAAATTTTTGCAGGCGTGCTAATACCAATAATGAATCGATAAATTTATTGGCTTGTGCAAACCTACGAATCAAGTATTTCCAAGGCAGCCAATACATATTTTTTTAAACACCTTCCAATTTAAAGAGAGAAATCCCATTTCCCTCCCGTGGGGAAATAGGTTATTCAGATGCAAAAAACAATAAAAGAAAAAGCCATGCCTTTATTAAGACATGGCTTTTAAAATTATTTGAACAAGTTTTTTTTAGACTTTATATTCCTCAAGCCTTTTGAGTCGAGAAACATGCTTCAAGCGTGTTAAAGCTTTTTCTTTAATTTGCCTTACTCGTTCTCGAGTTAAGTCAAAGCGCTCTCCGATCTCCTCTAACGTATACTCTACATCCTGGTCTATCCCAAAATATAATCGCAGTACTTCGCTTTCACGCGAAGGTAAAGATCCTAAGATATCGCCAACTTCTTGGGATAGATCGTCCAACCACATATTTTCCTCCGCACCGCGGTTGGAATGATCGGGTAACACATCCGAAAGTTTCACATTGTCTTCGCCTTGAATGGGGTTATCCAACGGAATATGCTTATGGTTTATTTCCATGCATTTTTTCACTTCTTCTAAATCGATTGCAGATTCCTCTGAAATTTCGTCTATAGTGGGGCTACGCCCTAATTTCTGTTCGAGGCGAAAACAGGCTTTTTTAATATTATGGAGTGATCCGATTTTATTGATGGGAAGTTTTATTGTGCGCGACTGTTCAGCCATAGCCTGCAAAATAGATTGACGTATCCACCACACTGCATAGGAAATGAACTTGCAGTTTTTATTGGCATCAAATCTTTTGGCTGCTTTTATCAGTCCCAAATTCCCTTCGCTGATTAAGTCGAAAAAAGGCATACCTTGATTTTGATAATTTCTGCAAACGGCTACTACAAATTTTAAATTCGCTTGCACCAAAGTATCCAAGGCATCCTGGTTCCCTTGATGAATTTTTTCAATAAGCCCCTCTTCCGCCTCTTTAGAAAGGGGTTTTATTTTGGATATCTCTTTTAAATAAATGGAAAGTTTATTGTCAGTGTTAATAGATTTATGCTGCTTATTACTGTCCCGACTTGGGATCTTATTTGCTTGAGAAGGGTAGTTATAAATTACCAAGTTAGACTCCTTATCCTTTTTCTGAATATCGATCGGCTTGTTTTCCATTTAAAATTCCTTCACGTACATAAGGGCCGATGTTATTTGCTTTCATTTTATTTAAAAAAATGGTTTGTTTAAATTTTCGTTAGCGCAGAAGCATATTCTTCTTTGAATTCTTTTATGCTAATAGCAATAGCTTGCGTTTCTTCCGGACTTAAAACTTCCTTCGCTTTCTTAAAAAGATCACCCTCTTCCTCTTTTACATGGTGTTCCACGTTTTCTTGCAAAACTGTTAATTTTGCCATCCATTCATCGCGATCTTTATTATTTAAATCCAATTCTTGCAATAACCTTTTAACCACTTTATGTTCTTCCAAAGCTTCTAAAGTGATTTTATGGCTTTTCGACAAATCCTTAATTGCAGAGTAAAAAAACTTCTCTTCTGCTTTCGCATGAACAGTTAATTTTTCTTTTAATTTTTCAAAGAGGTGGGTTCTTTTGCCTAAATCTTTTTCTTCAGTTTGACTTAAACTTGCAAATAAAGCACTAATTTCCTTATGATCCCGATGAAGTAATTCATATAAATTCATTGCTGGACTCTCCTTTGTGTAACCTCTAAATACTCGAATAATTTCAAAAAAGCAAGAATAAATTATCGTCCCACATATTTTTTTGATTTTCTCGCAAATTAAGGCTAATTAAATTTAAAATAATCAAAAAATAACAGGATACATGTGCAGGCTCTAGCAAATCGACTTATCTGCTAAATGTAACAGAATAGAAATGAGTAAATGTATAAGGCTGATTATATTTAATTAGCGCTAAGAAATTCGTCATTTTATGGCTAATGACTCTTTTTTTTTACAAAAATAATGGCATCCACCTTATCGGCGGATGTCATTATACAGTTACATTCCCATCCCTGCGAGGGTTTCCGGCTTGGCCGGTTCATTCGCAGAATAATGTTCCACATTGGAAATTTCTTTTCCACCCTTTTTTTTGGTTAAAAAACATATGAGGGTATAACCCACAATCCCAAGGCCGGCTACACCTAGTAAAATACTTAATCCTAGCCCGGTATTTTTCTTTTTTTGTGCCCAAGGAAATTCATTGAATTTCGAATCGATATAATCTTTAGTCATTTTCCAATATTCTTCCATGTTACTCTCTCCTTATTTTTTTAAAACTTTCTTTTATAGTGGCGCGATTTGAAATCTAATTTAAATACAGAAGCAAAAAAAATTATGGCTGGAACCACCAAAAAAAGATGGATAAAGCCATTTAACGTAAAGGAACATACTAAAGCCAAAACCCATAATTCAAATAATATTATTCCTAAAACCTTAGTCATACCCACCTGCCCCATTCGTTTAATAGCTTACCTACAGAAATAAATGATTACTTAGTAGAAATCAAGAAAATAATTTTTGTAACATTTTTGATACCGTAACGATTTTAACAAAAACTCCACATAATAACCGGATCAAGCAAAAACGCTCCTCTCTTCGAAAAATCGGTGGAAGAGTTGATAGTTAACTAAGGCGTGGATTGCTGCCGGCCCAGCTGCCTGCAGCAATCCACGCTTCATTTATTAAGGATGGTATTCTTTCAACATCTCGGTATTTAAAACCGCCAATTCCGTACGACGGTTCAGTTTGCGACCATTTGCTGTTTTATTGTCTGCTTTGGGTCGCGTTTCCCCATATCCTTTAGCTGTTAACATTTGCGCTAACTCGGGACTAACTTGAATCATATAATTTTTTACTGATTCGGCGCGGCCTTGACTTAATCTATCATTGCTCAAATCCGTTCCAACATTATCCGTATGCCCAGCCACTTCAATCCTAAGCTTGGGATATTTAGTAAGCATTTTTGCAATGATATTTAAATAGGGTAGCGAATTAATCGATATCACTGTTTTCCCAGTTTCAAAATAAACCGCATCCAATAATAAAAGTCCGGTGGAAAGTAATTGCTTTTCAGCATCAGTGCGTTTCGATTTTTCTTCTTCCAAGGATTTTCTCGCCTGCTCTAAGGCTAGGGAATCTTGATAAGTTTTTTGGATGATCGCTGTTTTAAGAGAATCGGATTTTTGCTTTTCTTGGATCCTCGTTAAAGAATCTTCTTGGTTTTTTTTCACTATGCTATCCGCCAACGATATATTAGTTGAGCGCAATTGATATTTTTCCATGGCATCATATCTCGCTTTTTCTTTAGCAGCGCGACGTTGATCGGCTTGGGTATCAAAAGTAAAAGCCAAACCTGCAAAAAGGCGGAATGGTTCAAGCGAACGATTCGTTTCCCTGTCTTGCGAAAGAGAAATATTCCCTCCTAAGATTACATTCAAATTATAGTCCGTCCTAAATTGCAAGGAGGGAGTAACCCACAATGGATCGGTTTGAAAAGCAATGTCTTCGATATCGGTACGAGAATGTAATTCCATCCCAAGCACAGTAAAGAAAAGATTCATTTGTGCTCCCAAACCTAGGAGCAGCAAGGCCTCTCGATTTTCTTGCATAGAGGTAACAAGACCTTCATTAAAATGGATCTTGAAAGCCAAGTTCTCATCGCCAAAGGCTAGAGTTTGTACTAATTTCCCCATAAAATCCAATCCTTTACGTGTTTCAAAATAATTGTATCCGTCGGAACGATTCGTATTAATGGCATTGTCAGAAATACCGCGATGAATCCCAAATTGGGCACCCATACGAATCGGAGCATTTGGTTCAAAAGGGAGGGTGCCTTGCAAGCCACCTCCAAATGTTCCTAATCCCGATCCTTTGCCAGTTGTGTAATCCATCGAGCCAAATCCTGTAACCGAAGCGAAAAGATCGATATATGGACTGACTCCAAATGAAGCGGCTCCTATTCCGGTAAAAATGTTCGCGTCCTTATTGGGGCTTCCAATAAACCCCCATTTCTGTTGATACCAAGAACCGTTAAACCCGAATATTAAACGTCCTTCTCCTAAAGCCTCTGCGGAAGCAGTTTGGCTCAATCCACGAGTTCCGTAGAAAGTATTGGTGGGAGGGACTACCTCAATATTGGTTTGGGCATCCACGTTTTGAGGTTGAGGCGGATCCACATTAGTTTGAGCATAAAGTGATGCAGATAAAAAACTTGCATTGGATGCAAGGAAAATGGCAAACCATAGATTCGAAAATATTTTTCTTTTTTTCATAACCAGCCTCCAAGATTTAAAATCAATCTAATTTTCATAAATCCTCAAGATCGAATGGATATTTCGCTAGTAACATAAACCATCTGCCCTTGAAAATCAAAAAAATAATTTTAATTATAGAAAATAATAGGTAACCTAATTGTTACTATAAATTTCAAATAGAAATTTGCAATGAGTATTTTTTACATTCAAGGAAAAGCTCGCTCTCCATGAAAGAGCAAGCTCATTTTAACAATTAATAGGTCATTTCATTAACTACGCTTTTCACGCCATTAATGTCCGCAGCGAACTTACTCGCCAAATCTTTTTCCGCTGCGTTTTTGGATTTTCCTGTTAAGGTAACCACACCATCTACAGTTTTGACCTTGGTACGTAAGGCGCTGGTAGAACGATGGTTCAACAACGACAATTTCACTTCGGCAGTAATGGACGCATCATCCACGGCTTGAGAAATGGAGGTGTCTCTTTCCGCTGATTCATTAACCACCTTTATCTCGTTATCAACACTTTTAACACCTTCTACATCTTTTACATATTCCGTAGTCAAATCTTTTTGCGCTTCATTTTTAGCGGAGCCGTGCAAAGTGACCTTTCCATTTTTTACCGTAACCTCTGTACTTGCATTCACATTGGAATGAAAAAGTAATGCGGATTTAATTTTTAAATGGATCCATTCGTCCGAGTTTTTATTCGGTTGATTTGGCTTCACTTTCAAGTCATTATCTACATCCGCTACTCCGTTAGTACTCGACGCGACTTCGCCCGCCAAGGATTTGTGATAACTGTCTGCAACTTCTCCAGTAAGATGTACATGCCCTTTATCGGATGCTACCTTAATGTCATCATTCTTAAGGTAATTCCTATAAGCATGAGAATCGTGGATAGCCGTTTTAATACTATCATCCCTATCCGTTGCATATAGTGGAAGAGATCCCATTAACAAGCCAAATTGAATTAAAGTTTTAACCTTCATAAAAATCCTTTCTAAAAATGACATGCACTATAAAATTCCCTAAATAAATTTGAAACGTGACGTTCCTCTGTTCATTTAGTTATTGAATAATGAAATTATCCAAAAAACAAAAAGCAAGAGCTTTTTTATCAACAATGAAATCTTTTTATTTGTCTTGGGTTGAGCTTATCATTTTTATTAATTATTAAGTAATACTTTTATAATTTAAGCAATACTTATTATAATAAATCATCTTCCTTTAAAGGTTATTGAGGAAAGGTGAGGCCTTAGAAGGGTAACGTATAATTACACCATCTTTTTAACTATTCGGCTAATTTTTATGGCTATAACAGTAGCTGGATTTTCATACCCAAATCGAATAGAAAATCATTTCATTTTTGAAAGCGGTGCTGGAAGTTCTAACGCTTCCAGAAATAAGGGTTCTCAAGAAATTTATTTATGGATCCACACCCGCAAGAGAGACAAAAGCTGATCCGTATCGACGGGCTTGGAAATATAATCCGAAGCGCCCGCTTCAATGCATTTTTCCCTGTCTCCCTTCATCGCCTTTGCAGTCAAGGCGATGATCGGCAAGGATCGGAATTTTACAATATTCCGAATCGCACGCATCGTATCGTATCCATCTAAACCAGGCATCATGATATCCATTAAAACAATATCGATTTGGTCGCTCTCGCTCAAAGTATGGATCGCTTCTTTTCCATTTTCTGCGGAGACAACATTCATTCCTTGATTTTCCAAAAGGCTAGTCATGGCGAAAATATTGCGTACATCATCATCGACCACTAGTACTTTTTTTCCACTCAACAAAATATCGGATTGCCGGCGTTCTTCCAAAAGTTTTTTCTTTTCATCGGGAAATGCTTTATGAGATTGATGCAAGTACAAGGAAGTTTCCTCCAATAAACGCACCGTCGATTCGGCATCTTTTATAATCACGCTTTGGGCCATTTCTAAAAGTGTTTCCTCTTCCTGCTTCGATAAATCCCTTCCGGTGTATATGATAATAGGTGTCAAGCCGATTTCGGGATCATTTTTGATTTCGTTCAAAAGTGCAAATCCATCTATATCTGGAAGGCCTATATCTAAAATGACACAATTGAATTTTTTCGCTTTTAAATATTCTAAGGCCTGTTGGCCTGTAGCTACTGCGTGAATAATCACCCCAGGATCCGTAACCAATTCGATAATGCTATGGCGCAAATCCTCATTATCTTCCACGATTAAGAGATGGCGTTTATCCTCATTTAAAAATTCAATGATACCGTCGAAAGCTTCTTCCAATCCGACCATGGTCAAAGGCTTGGGTAAAAAAGACAAAGCACCTTGGCGCAATCCTCTTTCCCTTTCCTTGCTTTCGTCATCCAAGGAAATAATATGCACAGGAATATGGCGTGTTGCCAAATCGTCTTTCAAGCGCGCCAAAACACTCCATCCATCGATATCGGGTAAATTAATATCTAATGTGATCGCTGTTGGTTTATATTCCCGTGCCAATGCCAATACAGCATTTCCCCAAGGTACGATAATGCCCTTGAAGCCTTTTTTACGCGCCATATCCAACAACAGTTCGGCGAAATGTGGATCATCCTCTACAATCATCATGACGCGATTCGCGGAGGTTACCTCATCTTTTTGATCAGCTGTTTCTGGAAAAAAGAAATTTGTATGGCTTGAATTTTCAACTGTAGAGACTACCGCAGGAAGCAAAGCCTTTCTATCATCTAAAAAAGCCGACCCCTCCAAATGTAAAACAGAATTAGAAGGTAACTCGTCCTGTTCATTTTTCGTATCCAACAGAGCATTGTGATCAAGAGGGATATATAAAGTAAATACGCTACCCTCATTGGGAATACTACGAAGAACAATTTCTCCGCCTAACAATCTGGCAATTTCACGACTGATGGAAAGCCCCAATCCCGTACCGCCATATTTTCTACTGGTAGTACCGTCGGCTTGTTGAAAGGCTTCAAATATCAATCTTTGTTTTTCAGGATTAATGCCTATACCCGTATCGCTCACGGAAAAGGCGATAACTTTCGTGGAGCGATTTAAAATACTATGTGTGCTATTCCACCCTTGTAATGCTTCGCGAATACGTAATTCCACTTTACCGCGTTCAGTGAATTTGAATGCATTCGCCAAAAGGTTTTTGAGCACTTGCTGTAAGCGTTTCGCGTCGGTGAATAAATAGCGAGGCAAACTATCTTCCACCATAACTTGAAATTCTAAATTTTTACTTTCGGCCATGTGCCGGAAAGTCCTTTCGACATAAACCCGCAATTCGGCAAAGGACATATTGCCTGGATCCAAGGTAACGGTTCCTGATTCAATTTTGGAAAGATCTAAAATATCATTGATGAGAGTGAGCAAATCGCGCCCAGCGGAATGAATGATTTGGGCAAATTGTACTTGCTTAGGTTTAAGATTTCCTTCCCCATTATCCCCTAATTGTTGCGCCAAAATCAGTAAGCTATTTAACGGCGTACGCAATTCATGAGACATATTGGCCAAAAATTCCGATTTATATTTTGAAGTCAATGACAGCTGCGTAGCTTTCTCTTCCAATGCTTGCTTCGCTTGTTCCACTTCACGATTTTTACGCTCTACTTCGGAATTTTGTTCAGCTAATAACCTCGCCTTGTCTTCGAGTTTTTCATTAGTGAGTTGCAATTCTTGTTGTTGCTGTTGTAATTCCTGCGCCAATGATTGCGATTGTTTAAGCAAGCTTTCCGTCCGCATATTCGCCTCAAGAGTATTAAGCACAATACCAAGCGATTCCGTTAATTGCCCTAAAAAAGTTTGATGCGTGGTATTGAAATTTTCGAAGGATGCCAATTCAATGACCCCTTTGACTTGTCCTTCAAAAAGTACGGGAAGAACGATGATAGACAATGGAGGGCATTCCCCCAGCCCAGAACTAATCATGATATAATTAGGAGGAATATTCGTTAATAGAATTCGCTCTTTCTCCATGGCACATTGGCCCACCAAACCCTCGCCCATAGCAAATTGAGTAGCTTCTGTGACGCGCGATTTATAGGCATAGCTGGCTATCAATTTAAGTACCGGTTCTTCTTCGGTATTGTCCACCAAATAAAATACGCCATGCTTTGCACCCACCACGGGCGCCAGTTCCGCTAGTATTTTCTGCGTTACGGTGAGAAGTTCTTTTTGTCCCTGTAACATCTGCGTGAATTTGGCTAAATTTGTTTTCAACCAATCCTGTTCGCTATTTTTTTGTGTGGTTTCGCGTAAATTCAAAATCATCTGATTAATATTGTCTTTCAATGCTTCCACTTCGCCCTGCGCGTCCACTTGAATTGAGCGGGTCAAATCCCCTTTAGTTACAGCCGTTCCCACTTCGGCGATAGCGCGTACTTGGGTAGTCAGGTTAGCCGCTAGCTGATTCACATTGTCCGTCAGACCTTTCCAAGTGCCCGAAGCTCCCGGTACACTGGCCTGTCCGCCTAGTTTACCTTCTACACCCACTTCACGCGCAACGCTAGTTACCTGGTCCGCAAAAGTAGCCAGTGTATCGATCATTCCGTTAATGGTATCGGCTAAAGCGGCGATTTCTCCTTTGGCTTCAAAAGCCAATTTCAATTTTAAATCACCATTGGCAACGGATGTTACTACCTTAGCAATACCGCGCACTTGATTCGTTAAATTGCCCGCCATGAAATTCACATTATCGGTCAAATCTTTCCAAATACCTCCTACCCCTTTGACCTGGGCTTGCCCGCCCAGCTTACCTTCGGAGCCTACCTCACGAGCCACGCGCGTTACTTCCGAAGCAAAGGAGTTGAGTTGATCCACCATAGTATTAATGGTGTTTTTTAATTCTAAAATTTCGCCTTTTACGTCTACGGTGATTTTTTTCGACAAATCTCCATTCGCCACTGCCGTCGTAACCTGTGCAATATTACGCACCTGCCCAGTTAAATTACTCGCCATAAAATTCACATTGTCAGTCAAATCCTTCCAAGTGCCAGCTACACCTTGCACATAAGCTTGTCCGCCCAGCTTTCCTTCTGTACCCACTTCACGTGCCACACGAGTTACCTCCGAAGCAAAAGCGCGCAATTGGTCCACCATGGTGTTAATCGTATCCTTGAGTTGTAAAAATTCTCCGCGTACATCTACAGTGATTTTTTTAGACATATCGCCATTCGCGACCGAGATAGTTACCTCGGCGATATTACGCACCTGCCCAGTTAAATTGCTGGCCATGGAATTCACATTGTCAGTCAAATCTTTCCAAGTACCCGAAACGCCTTTCACTTCCGCTTGCCCGCCCAGCTTACCTTCAGAGCCCACTTCACGCGCCACGCGAGACACTTCCGAAGCAAAAGAATTGAGTTGGTCCACCATAGTATTAATGGTATTTTTCAATTCTAAAATTTCGCCTTTCACGTCCACGGTAATTTTTTTCGACAAATCTCCATTCGCCACTGCCGTCGTAACTTGTGCGATATTACGTACCTGCCCAGTTAAATTACTCGCCATAAAATTTACCGAGTCGGTCAAGTCTTTCCATACACCGCCCACATCTTGCACCACGGCTTGACCACCGAGCTTACCGTCCGTACCTACCTCACGTGCCACACGCGTTACTTCTGATGCAAAGGAATTCAATTGATCCACCATGATGTTAATGGTACGTTTCAATTCCAAAATTTCCCCTTTTACATCCACCGTAATTTTTTTCGATAAATCTCCGTTCGCTACTGCCGTCGTTACATCGGCAATATTACGCACTTGGCTAGTCAAATTACTTGCCATAAAATTCACCGAGTCCGTCAAGTCTTTCCAGGTACCGGCTACACCTTTTACTTCGGCTTGACCACCTAATTTTCCATCCGTGCCTACTTCACGTGCTACGCGCGTGACTTCAGATGCGAAAGAATTCAATTGATCCACCATGATATTAATAGTGTCTTTCAATTCTAAAATTTCGCCTTTTGCTTCAGCGGTAATTTTCTTGGACAAATTACCAGTTGCTATAGCAGTCGCTACTTCAGCGATATTACGCACTTGCCCGGTTAAATTACCCGCCATAAAATTTACCGAGTCGGTCAAATCTTTCCAAGTACCACCTACACCCTTTACATCGGCTTGTCCGCCCAGCTTGCCTTCCGTGCCTACTTCCCGTGCCACACGTGTTACTTCTGATGCAAAAGAATTCAATTGATCTACCATGATATTGATGGTATTTTTTAATTCCAAGATTTCGCCTTTCACATCCACCGTGATTTTTTTCGACAAATCTCCGTTCGCTACCGCTGTCGTAACCTGCGCGATATTACGCACTTGCCCAGTTAAATTGCTGGCCATGGAATTCACATTATCAGTTAAATCCTTCCACGTACCCGCTACTCCACGCACTACTGCTTGGCCACCCAACTTTCCTTCTGAACCTACTTCGCGTGCTACACGTGAAACTTCCGAAGCGAAAGAGCTCAATTGATCTACCATAGTATTAATCGTTTCTTTAAGCTCGAGAATTTCTCCTCGCGCTTCAGCGGTAATTTTCTTAGAAAGATTTCCATTTGCCACCGCGGTGGTAACTTCTGCAATGTTACGTACCTGACCGGTTAAATTTGCAGCCATCGAATTCACATTATCAGTCAAATCTTTCCACGTACCGCCTACACCTTTCACTTCCGCTTGCCCCCCTAGCTTGCCTTCCGAACCCACTTCGCGCGCTACACGCGAAACTTCTGAAGCAAAAGAGCTCAATTGATCTACCATAGTATTGATGGTGTTTTTTAATTCTAAAATTTCACCTTTCACATCCACCGTGATTTTTTTCGACAAATCCCCATTCGCCACTGCTGTGGTTACATCCGCAATGTTACGTACTTGCCCAGTTAAATTACTGGCCATCAAATTCACATTATTCGTCAAATCCTTCCAGGTGCCCGCAACACCTTGAACTTCCGCTTGCACGCCCAACTTGCCTTCAGAGCCCACTTCACGCGCCACGCGAGACACCTCCGACGCGAAAGAATTCAATTGATCCACCATAATATTAATAGTGTCTTTCAACTCTAAGATTTCGCCTTTGGCTTCGGCGGTAATTTTTTTGGATAAATCGCCATTTGCCACCGCCGTCGTTACTTCCGCAATGTTACGTACCTGACCGGTTAAATTTGCAGCCATCGAATTCACGTTGTCCGTCAAATCCTTCCACGTACCACCTACACCCTTCACTTCCGCTTGGCCACCTAATTTTCCGTCTGTACCTACTTCACGCGCCACACGCGTTACTTCCGAAGCGAAGGAATTCAACTGATCCACCGTAGCATTAATCGTGGCTTTTAATTCTAAAATTTCTCCTTTGGCCTCTACTGTGATTTTTTTCGACAAATCTCCATTAGCAATGGCCGTGGTTACTTCCGCAATGTTACGTACCTGGCCGGTTAAATTCGCAGCCATCGAATTCACATTGTCCGTCAAATCCTTCCACGTACCGCCTACACCCTTTACTTCCGCTTGGCCGCCTAATTTTCCGTCTGTACCCACTTCACGCGCCACGCGCGTTACTTCCGAAGCAAAAGAGCTTAAGCGGTTTACCATAGTGTTCACAGTTTTTGCCGTGCGTAAAAATTCTCCACGCAAAGGCCGTCCTTCCACTTCCAAACTGACGCTCTGAGATAGATCTCCGCTCGATACCGCTCCGATTACCCGCGACATTTCATTCGTCGGTCTTACTAAATCGTCGATTAGCCCATTTAAAGAGTCCACTGATTCAGCCCAAGCACCGCTCACAGGGCCCATGGAGGCCCGTAAATTAAGTCGTCCTTCGCTACCCACTAGGCGATTCGCCTTACTTAATTCCCGCGAAAGCAAAAGATTTTTTTCCAAAACATCATTAAAAGCATCCGCAATCTTTGCATCAATGCCCACCCAATCTTCCATTAGACGTACATGGAAATTACCCCGTTTAAAAGCCTCAAGAGCACCAAGCAGCTTTTTTTTATCAAGAACAGCATGACTGGTTTGTATCGCTTCCGAAATAGGAGCGCGTTTGCGAGTTACGGGCATGGAAATTCCTCTTCCAATAAAAGTTGAGTATATACTAACGCCTTTAAATAAAATTTAAAAAATCGAGAGCGCAAGTGTTTTTTTGAGCTTCCCTATTTTTTTTAGAAAGCTTTAAAATTGCATTTATTTGCAAAATCACTCTTTAAATTGTTTAAGCTAAAAATGCTTGCTTTGAAATTTTATGAATCTATTTTAAACTTCGGATACAGATTTATTCTGCATCCCTTCCTTCGCCCGATGTTCGGCGAAATGATTTAATAGAAAGGGATTCTATGTTACATTATTCTTTGGTTTTTCTAGTTATTGCAATTATCGCGGCTATTCTCGGATTCGGAGGCATTGCCGGAACTGCAGCTGGCATAGCGAAAATTCTTTTCTTTATTTTTATAGTCATTTGGTTAGTGACGTTCTTTTTTGGAAGAACTAAAATTTAAAGAAGAAACATAAAATTGTATTTCAGATTTATTACGTTGGTTGTATAGTCTTAGGTAACAGCTTAAGCTATTTGCCCTGATTTTTTTATTTCTTGGATTCAAAAAAAAAATAATAGTGGAGCTAAATTCACTATTATAAATGGTCCTCCCATTTTTTTTGTATTCTTAAAAAAGGGAGAAAAAATTGTATGCTCTCCTCCGTCCTAGGTAATCGCAAAAAAAGGAATGGGGATCCTTGAACGAACAAGAAAAAATTGACAGGATTTTTTTAAACGGCGGCGAAATGGGCGCCTTAATGCGTTCCACCGATTGGTCGCAAACACCTATAGGGCCGGTTTGTACTTGGGTCGCCAGCCTCCGCACGTCCTTGAGCATTTGCTTATCTTCACGTTTTCCCATGATTTTGTTTTGGGGCCCCAATTTTGTTCAATTCTATAATGATGCTTATCGGCCCATTCAAGGTAGCCATAAACATCCTTATGCTTTAGGAAAAAAAGCTGACTCCATGCGCCCTGAATTGTGGGAAAAAATCGGACCTATTTTAAGAAATGTTTTTGAAACTGGAGTAGCAACTTGGCTTGAAGATCAAGTTTATCCGCTGGAACGTAATGGGTATTTAGAAGAAGCCTATTTCACTTTATCGCAAAGCCCTATTCGCGACGAAGAGGGAAATATTCAAGGCATTTTTTGCGCAGTCACCGAAACAACCAAACAAATATTGAGTGACCGACGTTTACGCACTTTGCGAGATATAGCCTCGCAAGCCTCCCAAGTCAGAAGTTGGGCCGATGCCTATGAAGTCATTTCCAATGGAACGAAACAAAAAAATCACGGCATTCGTTTTTCATTGCATTATCAATGGGATACTCCGAAAAAAAAAGCACAGTTAATGAACAAAACTGGACTTGGGCCTGAAGCAAAAGTTTTTTCCTTGGAAATTTTGTTGGAAGAAGAAACGGATAATCCATTAATCCATGCCTTGCGTGAAGTTTGTCAAACCAGAGAAGCTGTACTTCTTGAAGATCATGAGGATCAATGGAATTTACCGGTTACCGAATGGGGCAAGAAAATCCGGCAAGCTATAGTACTCCCGCTACAAACTTCGGAACCCCTGCATTTAGATGGGTTTTTAATCATAGGCATTAATCCCCATCGTATTTTAGATCGGGCCTATCGGGAATTTTTAAATTCCTTAACAGGCCTTGTCACTACCGCTCTACACAATGCACATAATATTGAAAAAGAAAGAAAACAAAACCAAACACTAGCCGAATTAGACAAAGCTAAAACCATATTTTTCAACAATGTAAGCCATGAATTCCGCACCCCCATAACCTTAATCTTAGGGCAAACCGAAGATCTACTCCAGCAAGGAATCTTCGAAGCTTCGCCGAAAGATCGGCAACAAGTATTATCCATGTTACATCGCAATGCCTTGCGCCTCATGAAATTGGTAAATTCGCTTTTAGACATTTCGCGCATCGAAGCCGGCCGCATGGAACCTTATTATGAAGCAGTCGATCTCGCGGCCTTAACCACCGATTTGGTAAGTGTGTTTCGATCGAGCGTGGAAAAGGCAGGTCTTTTTCTTAAGGTAACTTGCGAGCCACCCCATGCTCCAGGCTATATTGATAAAGATATGTGGGAAAAAATGGTTCTCAACCTTTTATCCAATGCTTTCAAGTTTACCCTTAGTGGAGGAATTTCTGTCCATTTGCATGCGCTGGAAAATTCCACGGAATTGGAAGTGCTGGATACTGGCATAGGTATTCCTATAGATGAATTACCACATCTCTTCACGCGCTTCCATCGTGTACCGAATGCCAAAGGACGCACCCAAGAAGGATCGGGAATAGGTTTAGCGCTAGTAAAAGAATTGGTTACCTTGCATGGTGGAACTATTGAAGTAAAAAGCCGAGAAAACGAAGGCAGTATTTTTAAAATAACCTTGCCTAAACCTGCGAATTCTTTTTTAGAAGAAGAAATATTACAGCAAGCTCGTCGCTCCACAGCTATTGGTGCCATTGCTTTCCAGGAAGAGGCCATGCAATGGGCAGTCGAAGAAGCTAAAACTGTCGAACATTGGCTAGATGCCAAAGCCAGTTACCCTTCTAATAGCGATAGATCGGATGCTTTACATAAGGTTTTATCGCCTTCCACAGCGCGAATTCTTTTGATAGACGATAATGCTGATATGCGCGACTATATCAAGCGTTTGCTCGAAACATATTGGCAGGTGGAAGTTGCGAATGACGGCTATTCCGCTTTGGCTTCCATCGAACAACAATTGCCCGATTTGATTCTTAGCGATATCATGATGCCTGGGCTCGATGGCTTCGAATTAGTTAAAAATTTACGAAACAATCCCGTAACCCAAACGATACCTATTATTCTTTTATCCGCCCGGGCCGGTGAAGAATCTGTTTATGAAGGATTGGATAAAGGTGCGGACGATTATTTGATTAAGCCTTTCACGGCGAGGGAGTTGCTCAGCCGGGTCAATGCCCATCTTAAAATGGAAAATCATCGTAAGCAAGCGCAAGCCTTACTGTCTTCGGCCCATCTCGAAGCTGAATACCAGCGTTCTCGTTTATACACCCTGTTGATGGATGCTCCCGCTCTTATCTGCATTCTTAAAGGTCCTGAGCTTATCTATGAATTTGCCAATCGAGCTTATCAAAAAACTGTGGGGCAACGAGAATTATTGCATAGAAGCATTCGCGAAGTTTTGCCCGAGCTTGAAGAACTAGGTTTAATCCATTTGATGGAGAATGTTTATCAAACCGGCCAAGCTTTTACCACAGAAGAATTTCGCATCTCTTTTAGCGAAGAACAAAACAACTTTTACGCCTTCACTTTCCAACCCATGTATGATGCTCGAGAAAAAATTGAAGGCTTAATGATTTTCGCTTTTGATGTGAGCATTCAAATTAATGCACGGCGCGAAGCTGAAAAAATATCTTCTTACTTAGAAAAACAAAAACATGTATTGGAATTGGTAGCTCAAGGCGCTGCTCTGGAAAAAATTCTGGAAACACTTGCACATATTTTAGAAGAACAATCTCCCGGAGGTTTAGCATCCATACTACTGTTGGAAAAAGACGGCCTGCACTTACGGCATGGCGTAGCCCCTAACTTGCCCGAAAATTATTATCGCGCCATCGATGGTTTGCCAATAGGTAATTTAAGCGGATCTTGTGGCATGGCCGCGTATACAGGAAAAGCTGTTATTGTTTCCGATATTGCTACTGATCCTTTATGGACAAATTTACGGGAACTGGCTTTAACGTATGGACTAAAAGCTTGCTGGTCAATCCCCATTTTATCTTCCCATGGTAAACTGCTGGGAACCTTTGCCATGTATTATCGAGAATCACGTATGCTAGGAATTGAAGAATTAAAACATATGGGTATACTCACTCATACAGCGGCTATCGCAATTGAACGCAAACAAGCGCAAGAGGTATTGCATGAAACTGAAGCGCAACTTTTTCATTCGCAAAAAATGGACGCCATCGGCCAAATGGCAGGAGGCATAGCGCATGAATTTAATAATCTTCTTACTGCTATTAATGGCTATACCGGGCTACTTAGTAATCAGCCGTTACCGTGGATGACTCAGAGATCTTATTTGGAAGAAGTTAGGAAAGCGGGTGATCGAGCAGCTTCCTTAACGCGACAGTTATTAGCATTTGGCCGGAAACAATTACTATCTCCTAAAATTTTAAATCTCAATGATATTCTTTATGGCATGCGCAAAATGTTGAGCCAAGTTATAGGCGAAACCATTGATTTACAATTGAACCCTCAATCCACACTCGGAAGAGTCAAAGCCGATCCTGGCCAAATCGAGCAAGTCATTTTAACCTTGGCTCTCAATGCTCGTGATGCCATGCCCTATGGCGGAAAACTAATACTCGAAACCTCCAATCTAGAATTGCATGAAAATTCTTCTTTGCCAAGTCCATCTATTCCGTTCGGAAATTATGTGTTACTGAGAGTGAGTGATACGGGAATTGGTATGGATGAAAAAACCAAGACGCGAATTTTCGAACCTTTTTTCACAACTAAAGAAGTCGGTAAAGGAACGGGTTTGGGATTATCCATGGTCGACGGAATTATCAAACAAAGCGAAGGCTATATTGAAGTACAAAGTACGCCTGGCTATGGTACTATTTTTGAGATTTATTTTCCTTTTATCATTCTACCGTCGATCCCAGAAATAGAAAAAGAGGCTATGCCTTCTCTCCCAGTAACAAAAGGCCAAGGAACAATTCTTGTAGTGGAAGATGAAAAAGCCGTACGCCGCTTAATCTATCATATGCTGAAACTCCAAGGTTACTCTGTCTTAGAAGCTGCATCCGCACAAGAGGCCATACTGTTGCATGAAAGGCTTGGCGAGGAATCAATTCAATTACTATTAACGGATGTCGTGATGTCCAATATGGGTGGACGCCAACTAGTGGAGTATTTACAACCCTTACGTCCGAATATGAAAGTACTCTATATGTCCGGATATACAGAAGATTCAGCCATCCACGATAGCCTCAAGCAAAAAAATGTCAACTTTATAGGCAAACCTTTTAGCCCTGAAACTTTAGCTAAAAAAATCCATGAAATTTTGAGCCCGATATTCGCTTCTGAAACATAAAGCTAAGCCTGCAAAACTGCCGAAATAGTTGAAAAAATATTCAGGGTACATTAGATTAAATGTATTTCAAATGGGAATTAAACATGAAGAAAATTTTAGTAGTAGACGACGAACCGGCCGTTTTAAATTTTTTGACCATGGTAGCCCAATCCCTGCAATATGAGGTTCTAAAAGCCAAAGATGGCATAGAAGCCTTATTAACTTTCGATCACGATGAAGCGATCGATGCTTTGATAACTGATATAAAAATGCCTGGCATGAACGGCTTCCAACTGGCAGAAAATTTACGCATGAAAAGACCTGATTTGCCCATACTTTTTATCAGCGGTTTTTTTAATGAATTCGAAGCCCCAACGGATATGCTGGATGATGACGGTGTTCATTTTCTTCCCAAACCTTTTACGCCCCAAGAATTGGGAAGCGGTTTATTATTATTGTTTGCGTCCTTAAGTTCCGACAATAATTAACCTGCTTTAAAATTGAGGAAGGACGTTCAAATTCAATTTCGCTCAAATTTGAACGTCCTTATGGGAGAGCCGTATTGCCCGCCAACGGCTTGTCTCCCAAAGTCTGAGGCCCTTTATGAATGAACTAATTAATTCAAATATAAAAGTCAAAAAATAAATGCCAAAATATTTTAAAGAACTGCGCCATTTTTTTCATTTATTTGTAGGTTACCCTTTGTAATTTTGGTCGGTTTCTTGCAAAACAATTATCGCATAGCCGCTTACTGAATATTTTGCTTTAATAACTTCCGCTTTGTCTAAGCTCCAAAAATTTCCTTGCGCTTCGGCCTCATCACTTGTGTCCACAATACGCCGCCATTCTTTCCCTTCATGCAAATCGGGGACGGTAAAATCTACAGTTTCAGGACCCATGTTAACCAATAAAAGAAAATCAGTATCCTGTATGTTACTCCCATTAATGTGCCAATAAACGCTTTTTCCGATATCCTCCAAATCGGCACAGCCGTCAGCTTGCTTGAACAGGAATGTGACATCGTTCCCAGCATCGATTTGTAAATCCGCAAATTGATCTTGGAGCAAACAAGGATGGATTTTGCGTAAGCCTACAATGGCTTGCACAAAAAGGAAAAGACCATTTTTAGGGGTAGGGTTCTTATCTTGTCCGTAATTGTCATGATAGGCATGTTTGTTTTGTTCGGCGGTAACCCCTTCCGATGGAATGGAATAAGGATTGTTTGAATTGATTAAATCATAATTCTGCCAAATGCCAATCGTATCCAATTTATATGGATTATTGTTCCCATTTTGAGTACGGGCAAACTCGTCCCCTGCGGTAGTATGAGGCGTACCGCGCGAAAACAATTGCACGACAAAAAAATTACGCAGTCTTTGGCGTCGTAACGCCAAATCACCATCTGAATCCCAAGAAATATTATTCTCGTTGCCGCCATCAGTAGGACCAAAAGGCCATTCCATGCCATTATTTTTTTGATTATAGCTGACCAAATCCAGCAAAGTAAAGCCGTCATGGGCAGTAATAATATTCACGCTTTTACTCACGCCTTTACGATCATTGAAGTGATCATAATCACCATTAGCAAAGCGTATAAATTCCGCGATATTTCCGTCACCCTTGAGAAATCGACGCATGGTATCGCGATAATTTCCATTCCATTCCGCCCAGTCTAAGGGAAAATTCCCTACCTGATAACTGTCATCTTGTTGGGTATCCCAAGCTTCCGCAATAATTTTAAATCCCAATTCTCTGGCCATTTGGGAAATATCTTCCAACAATTCCGCCGAAGGGCTGTAGCGATGGTTATCATCGGGTCCGCGACCTAGTGTTGTGGCAAGGTCGAAACGAAAACCGTCTACTCCCATTTCCTGCGCCCAATAGTACAATGAATCTAGGACTAAATTTTGCACCACTCTTCTCGAAGCGTCGAGATTATTGCCGCAACCAGTGCTATCCCAGTAAAGTTTTTTATCCTCAGCTAAGACATAATATTTGATATTATCGAAACCTCGCAAAAAAAGGATCTCCGCGGAATCTTTATCCCCTTCCCAAATCCCGCCTTCGGCGGAATGATTATAAACGACATCCAAATAAACTTCTATCCCCTCGTCATGAAACGCCTTCACCATTTTTTTGAATTCACGTGTCGGTCCCCCGGGACTTTTATCCGCAGCATAATGTCTGTCGGGCGCAAAGTATCCATAGGTCATGTACCCCCAATAAGTTCCATTCAGCGCCGGTCCTCCAGGCTCATCGGCACCGGGACCGCTTTCAGGATTAAGGTCATTGGAAAATTCATGGATAGGCAAAAATTCCACTGCAGTATATCCCAGACCTTTTAGGTATTTCGCCATAAAGGCCGCACCCGCATAAGTTCCCTGTAACTCCGGTGGTACATTAGCGATATCTTCAAAACCTGGAATGTCTCTTAAAATTTCCTGCAAGCGTGCCGTTGAGGGATGTCGCGTAAAACCTCTTAAATGAGTTTCGTAAATAAGCGAATCTTTTAAGGGAATTGCTGGTTTGTTACCATAAGGGGATTGATCTTCAATTAAAATAGATTTGGGAGCCCAAAGTCCTGTATCAAATTCGCGTCGAATAACTGGCTTCAATTTTTCAGAAAGTCCTTGATAAATTCCTCCGCCAGAACCATACATACCCGTATCATGCCCGTTTTCCATGATTTGTGCATTGAGACGATCATGGCTGATTTCGCGTGCATAAGGATCGAAAAGCAATTTATTTGGATTAAAACGATTGCCGGCTTCATCTACATCCACAATAAAACCTACTGAGCTATTTCCTGTTTTCCATTTTTCTGAAAATTTCCAATTCGGTCCCCAGCATCGGAATCCATAATAAATAGCTTGTTCATTAGGAATATTACCAAGACTTGCGCGCCAAATCTTATCTTGTCCACGAGCCATCCAAAAGGCATGCATAGCAGGTTCTCCAATAGGTGCTGCATAAATTTCCAAGAGTATATGCGTAGCATGGCTGGAATAAACAGCAAAGGTTGCACTTCCATCCTTATGACGCAGAGCTCCTAAAGGAAAGTGTGCCCATTGCCACTGGGTAATTTCTAAAGGCATAAATTCATGCTCCCCTTGTTTCGGAGCTTGATCTTTATTTTTTATAGCGATTTCATTTTTGCTTGGCATATTAATTCCTCTTAAGTATTTAACCGGAAAATAAATTCAGAAAAATAAAAGACCTAATTTTTTTTTATAAAATTGAAGGCAGAATTTTCTGCTAGGTAACAAAATTCCAAAATTCGTAAAGCGCAACCCGTGGGCGAAGTATTAGTTTGTCGTCATTGCGAAAAAATAGTACCGAGGGGTAAAACTTAAATGTTGTGCAAAGAATAAAGTGTAAAAGCCTTCGGTTAAATAAAGGCGCCGGAAATACCAAAGCGATTATTATCGAGCCAATAAGCCTTAAAAGCTTTAACAATATCCACAAATTGTTCGGATGTCGTGGGCTTGAGTAAATAAGAATTCGCCCCTAAACGATAAGCTCTTTGAATATCTGCCGGTTCTTCGGATGAACTTAATACTATTACAATCATTGACTGATAAGGCCCTTGTTGGCGTATCCAAGCTAAAACTTCATGCCCCGATTTTAACGGGAGTTTCAAATCCAATAAAACCATGGTCGGAAGGGGGTAACGTGTACGATCCTCGAATTGATCATTACCAGTCAAATAATCAATAGCTTCTTGACCATCGTCTACTATATGAAGCGGATTCTCTATGCCCGCTTCTTTAAGCGCGCGTTTCAAAATGAAGACTTCATCTTCATTATCTTCCACGAGTAAAATTGGACTATTCGTTGCCATTAGCATCTCCTAAAGTGAACCAAAAATCAGTGCCATATCCAAGCGTGGATTGAAAGTCGATTTCGCCACCCATGCGCATTATCGCTTTCTTTACAATAGCCAAACCTATGCCCGTGCCTTCATAATGCTTTTCGGAATACACTCTTCCAAAAATACGGAATACTCTGTCCCGATGATCCGGATGAATACCGATGCCTTTATCACTGACCCAAATGCGGACTTTCCCTTCATGGCTTTCACTGCGAATTTGCACTTGAGGCAAGGTTCCAGCCTTTACGAATTTCAAACTATTCCCCATCAAATTCACTAGACATTGGCTAAGGCAGGCCTCATGGGCTATAACAGAATGCAAAGGATATTGAACAGAAATAAAACTTTTCATTTTATCCAATTGCGGATTTTGTTGTATCACTTGCTTAAGAAAAGGTTCTAAATCAATGGGCTTTAATTCCAGCTGCCCTTGCGCTATTTTGCTATAGGCGAGAATATCACGCACTAGTTGATCCAAATGGATGGACGCTTTTTGAATGCGCTCCAGTCTTATGCTCGCTTCAGCATCAAGTTTTTGGCCATAATCTTGCAATAGGGATTCTGCATAACATTGCATGGCACGCAAGGGAGAGCGTAAATCATGGGAGACACTATAGGAAAATGCCCCGAGCTCCTCCAAACTCTCTTGTAGCTGTGCCGTGCGTTGTTTTACTAAATTTTCCAATTCTTCACCCGACCTTTTTTGCAAGGTAATATCACGCATAAAACATTGCGTATATAGGAAATGATCGCCTTCCCACTGGGCACTTGAGTTAATGGATACATAACGGATAGAGCCATTCTTGCAGCGCAAGCGAGCTTCAAAGCCTAATAATTTTTCTCCTAGAGAAAGACGTTGTAGTATATCCGTTAATACTTCTGCATCGACATGGAATTCTCCCGCATAATGGCCGATATATTCTTCGGCGGTATATCCCAATAATTGCAATTCGGCTTTATTGGCCCATAGCAATTTGCCATCCATTCCTATTTGATGAATTGCTTCATTGGCATTTTCTAAAAAAAACAACAATTCATTTTCACGTCGGCGCAAAGCCTTTTCTACTTCTTTGCGTTCGGCAATTTCAGCTTCAAGAGAAGCTGCTTTTTGTTGCAAAGAAGTGATGATACGTAATTTCCCATCTTCATTCGCCTGCTGTGTATAACTTTCCGCGGGAAGAACATGAGAATGCTCTTGGCAAATATGTTCAAAAAACTTTCCATGCTCGGAACGCTGAAAGTTACCTATAGGATAGGCACAAAAAAGGGAAAAACTTTGTTTTTTACCCCATATATTCCAGAGTTGTTCAAGTCGAATAGCTCCTTCCCAATTTCCTTGTGCCCATAATAAGGCGACCATTTCTCCGAAAGCGACTATCTTTTGTCCCCCTCGAGCAATACGCTCTAAAAGCGCTCCCACACTTTGTGCAAATAAATTTTCATCAGGAAAACCATTCACCATAAATTGGGCCAAAGTGTCCGCTGCATCTAGCGGAAAATAATGGCCCTCTCGACTGAGAGATTCAAAATCCAATCCTTGTTTTTGCAATTGTTGATGAAGTGCGGTAAAATGTTCGGAAGTAGCTATGACGATGGCATTTTGCCCCAATCGCAAACTTGATCCCACGAATTCAGCAACAGATTGAACCAAAAACTCATCATTCTCGTAAAATTGTACGAAATGCTCCGAACAAGGCTTATCTAGGCGACAAACCGAAGAGGCTAAATCAATAGAAGATTCTGAAGTATTTTTCACAGTTAATTTTCACAGTTAAGTGTCCAATAAGCTAAAAACTATTTTATCTAAGCAGAAAGCAAGAGTTATTTCTTGGCAATCCGTCCATACGATAAATTCAAAAAAAAATGCGCAATTTTCAAGTAAGGAAAATATAGGAGGTTTTTGGAAGAGCAAAATTTCTGGACAAATCGGTATTTATATAAAATTTTTCCATAATTTTCGAGTTGTTTGACAAATGGTTTCGGGATTTTAAAAGGAACTACGTTTGTTTAAAACTAGAGGCAACCATTTTAGCCACGAAGCGCAGTCCATTTTTTGTATAGCCATAAAAAAGGCTCCCTTGATTTTGGTTAAACCAAAGGATCCTTGAAATTAATATCTGAATGGTACTTTAATAAATATGCCCTGGTACATTAATCGGAGTGGTTCGACTTCCAATATAGGTAACCTCAGCATTACCGGAACCGCTAATTATACCGCGTGCATTAAGCTCGAGAAACAAAAAGTTACCATTACTACTTAACATACGCGGCGCCCAATAACCAGAATAAGTAGGAAAGGTATAGGAGTCAGTAGTGCCATCACCAATCTCTCCCCAGTTATTAAATCCCCAACCAAATACATAACCATCGGTACCCGTTGCCAAAGTGCTCCAATCCGATTTAGCAAGGAGCAAATAAGGACCAAAACTAAAAATGTTCATTGCGCCGGAATTGTAATCGTATAGCTCGCCTCTTGCATTTATGGCTGAAGCAAATCCTACAGTACCATCTCCCACCGTTACCCAATTTCGGTTCGCATCGATTTGAACTGGTGTGGAACCGGAAATGGACCATAAAGTACCATCAGAATTTATGGCAATGGTATTACAAAAAGCAATCCATCTTTGGGCAGTGGTTCCGTATTGTGTTGGCTTTGAACCTAAAGTGCCACCCCATTTCCATAAAGTTCCATCTGCTTTTAAAGCCGTAATAGTAGTGAAACCGGCATCAATTTTAGCCCATCTATTATCTGTCGAAGTAGTAACATGTACCGGATTAAATTGACTTGCACCGGTTAAATCGCCATTTCCTAATTGACCATATTCATTGCCACCCCAAGTCCAAACTGTGCCGTCATTTTTTAAACCCACACTATGATCATCGCCACCCGCGGCAGCTACCCATTGATTGCCAGTAACAAAAACTGTGGGCAATTGTACGCCACCGGTAACTGCGAGTGAAACTCCAAGTTTTCCACTAGTATTGTCCCCCCAGGTTTCTAAATTACCATTACTGCGTACATCCAATTCATGCTCTTGTCCCGAGGTAACAAATCCTGGTTTGCTATCGGTAGCAAAAGCATCCCCACTTGTTTGAAAAGGTTTAACGGCGGCATATTGATTAGCGGTATTATTGCCAATACCTAATTGACCAGAGCCATTGCTGCCCCAAGTCACCAAGGAACCATCGGCTTTAAGTGCGATGGAATAATAGCCACCGGCCGATATATATTGCCAATCTTTACCCGACCCAACATGGGAAGGCGTCAGTTTTCGGGTGGTAGAACTTGTGAAAGACAATTCTCCTTTACTATTATCGCCCCAAGCATATAGGCTACCATCGGCTTTAATAGCTAAGCTATGATGATCGCCGGCGCTAATCGTTTTATAAGGACCGGAGGAAACCTTGATGTAACTCTTACGTACTGCCGGATAACCATTATCCCCCACTTGACCTTGATCATTTAAGCCCCAAGCATAAATACTTCCGTCATCTTTTAAGGCTAATACATGTCCCGAACCCACCGCAATACTTTTCCAATGATCGGAAGTAGAACCGATTTGAACGGGGGTATTATGCCCGCTACTGGTATTCCCAAGGCCTAATTGATAATTACTATTCAAGCCCCAACCCCATAAGGATCCGTCTGCTTGTAATGCGATGGTAAAATATTTGCCAGCAGCTACCGATATCCAATTATTTCCACTGCCAACCTGTTGTGGATAACTTTGATCGATAAAACTACCAATACCCAATTCCCCATCATGATTATTTCCCCAAGCCCAAAGTTGGCCTGAATAATCAATCCCGAAAGCATGATCATAACCTGCGGCTACAGTTCGCCATTTACCAAAATCACCGACTACCGTACCAAAATTCCGATTTTCAGTTAATGCAAGGCCCAATTGCCCTTTATCATTTTTGCCCCAACTGACTAGTCCACCCCATTCAGTAATACCTAGAGAAAAACCATTTCCCGCCGCTACTTCTAAGAAATCAAATTGGCTGAAAACTGGATTCAATCTTTGTGTATTCGTGCCATCCCCAATTTCTCCGCTTGTATTGCTTCCCCAAGCATAAACCTGACCATTAGGTTTAATTAATAAGGAATGAGTATTTCCCGCAGCAATAACTGGAAAAAATCCTGGTAGCCTAGTATCGGACCCAGCTTGCACAAGCATTGCAGAAAATATTGTGGTAAATACTATTTTACAAAATCTTTTTTGCATAAATAATCCCTTAAGATTTGTGTTTTAAGACTGAATTAGGCGTATACCTAAACTTATCTTATTTGATACCTAAGGAAAATATTTTGTATCAATCTTTTTTTTATTTAAATATGTGAGAAAGGCTCTATTAATTGCATCGACAACATACAAAAGCTTAACTCTACTATTTAAAAACCTTGGTCGAAACAATTCCTTGCTCTGTGATCAAATGCAAAACACAAACTCCCGTTTGAGAAATACTCGCTAAGCTATAATTTGCGGAGCCTTTCCCATAAAATACTTTAACTGTTTGCCCCTGCAAATTCACAACTAATAGTCGATGTTTGCCGATAGTATTCACTAAAATACGCAAGCCATTGGTTTGCAAAGTTTGGGAATTAGAAGTTACCGGTGGGGTTGTTCCAATAGAAATTCCTGGATGACAATTGCCGCGATATTCCACACGCACAAGGGAAGTATTAGGCGTTATGCTATGGTGTCCCGCATAATTCAAAAGATAAAATGCGCCATCCGGGCCGGTTTGAAAATCCAAAGGTCCATAAAAACGCATTTTAGTAAATACCTTTTCTCTCGCCACTATATTAAGGCCTGCAGCATCTAAGGTTAAGGCTTCTATCCAGGAATTATTAAAGTCTGATACAAACCAGATGCCCTCAAAATGTGGTGGCATTTTAACTGCGGAATTTAATTGCCCATTATAGCGATATATAGGTCCAGTAATAGCCGCCGCTTGATTATAGGCATCCACTGCTGGAATGGCTGGTGGCAATTGCCATAAACCCGCGTGTTTCGGTAACCCCAAATTCACATTAGTATCGGCTAGTGGAGCCGAAGCTATTTGCGTACCGCTAATCAATTTATTGGCTCCAGCAAAATATGGATAACCAAAATATCCTGGAACTGAAGTAATATTATGTTCTTCTGTAATACCCGTACCATCAGGTCCCACATCGCCCCATAGCACAGCCTTACGGATAGGATCTAAACTGATAGAATATGGATTGCGCGCACCCATCACATAAATTTCAGGTCTAGTTTTAAGCATGCCTTCAGGATATAAATTGCCTTGAGGAATTGTGTATTTGCCATCGGAAGTAGGATGAATGCGTAAAATTTTGCCGCGTAAATCATTGGTATTCGCCGTACCTTCCGCACCTGCACCATTTTCACCCGTAGTAATATACAGGTTACCCTCTCCATCAAAACGCATCGCACCGCCGGTATGGCTTTCACGGTAATATGCGGGAATACTCAACATATTACTTTCCGAAGCCATATCTAATTTGCCATTTGCACCCAAAGTAAAGCGCGAAAGTTTAAACCAATAATTTTTGGATCCCGCACCTTTTTTACCAGTAACTACATCACCAAAACAAAAATAGAGATACATCCAATGATTACTTTTAAAATTAGGGTCCAAAGCAATGCCTGTCAAACCTGATTCAAAAGCATCCTCTGCCATAACAAATCCCAATGAGTCCACCGTTTTCGCAACTCCATTATAACGCTTCACTGCGCCATGTTTTTCCACCCAATAAACATCAACATTTCCCGTCTGATCCTGATCAAAGGCCATTTTCAAAGGTTCATTAATGGTGCTATTTGCTGGATTAACAAGTATGGTACTTTTAAAAGACGAATCTTGTAAATCGTCGCAACCTGGATATTTAAAAACAGCCCAAGATTTTTGCTGCAAGCCAATGCCGATAATAAGGAAAGTAAGAGTTTTGCAATATGAAATTATTTTAGGATTCATGAACTCCTCCCAATTTTTATGAGGGTCTCGGTGAGTAGCGTTACTCTTTGTTTAACGCACCGAGTATAGATTTACTATGGTTTTATAGTAAGCGCGAAAGTCCACCAATGCTGGGAATCCATAGTCATTTTTTGGGTTAAAGTTATCATGATTTAACAATTAAAAGAATTATCTAGTGAATATAAAGTTTTCCAACATTAAAATTTTTAGCCAATAGATGGAGGAAATCAATACAGTTGAATCAGATGGAGGAAATATTTTAACATTAGCAAATAACTTATCGGTTACTAAAAGTTAAGCGCTATTTCGCACTTGTCATTAATGATTAATCTGAGAGGTCAGATTTATCAAATAAGGATGTGTTAATGCAAAATGTTTCAAAGGTTTTTTTCTCGGTTTTGGATTCGATTGGGCATTGCTTTTCAAAGTTTAAGGTCCATTGTATTCAGAATTTGTTTATTTCCCTTTAACGATGTACCCTCGATTGAAAGATGATAAATTCCCTTGGGTAAATGTTTCATTGAAATCCGATGAATGGTTCGCGGCATCGCGGCTTCTTTTAAAAATGAAACCCCGCGAGAGTCCATGATATTCAGGTAAAAGGGACCCCCTAGATATTCTCGCAAATCGACCATAATAATACCGTTCAAAGATTTTATCGATATATTTGCAGAGTCTGTATGGACAGCATGTAACCGAATGGCGCTACTTTTATCACATTTAACCGGAAAGTCGGTTCCGTCATCGGGTGCATACACTATATATCCTCGCGGAGGGACGGATATGTCTACATTACCGTTGATGCTAGTGGTTAAGCACAGCGGTGTTTTATTGATAACCGAACTGCCATAGGCATAGGGCTTCAATACTGCTGATTTCCACTTGGACAAAATATTCGCAGTTTTTGTGACCGTAGGGTGGTTATTGATTTCAACAATCAAACCTGGGTTACCATTCCGCTGCATGACATAAAGATTAGTGTCGGCATACAACAACGTTGGTTTGCCGGTAGCTAGGTTTTTTCGTACCCATAGCAATTGATCTATGCCATTTGGTTTTCCGCTTTTAGCAAGATTGTAATTGAAATAATCTCGCCAAAATATCATCGGCAATCCATCTCGAGTTAAAATGACAGCATAGGCCAGCATTTTATCGGTATTTATTATCTGATACTGTGCCTCCTTATCCAAGTCATGGTTTTGTACAATGGTAACAGCATTCGCAGGAAGGCTATCGACCAGACCAGACCCCCAAAGATTTTTCATGTTGTAACTGCCATCGACGGAGTTACACATGGATTTAAGAGCATAAAATAGGTGCAAATCGAAAACGCTTGCATTGTAGTGAATGTTAGATAGATATTGCATTACCCCAGCTTTACTGTCCCATAATTCCACCACACCAAAACCACTCACCTTTCGCTGAAGTGTATCAATGACCCAGGGATGGTAACCATTCACCCAATCATATCTCCATCCATCATAGCCGATACTATCCTTAAGCCACTTTTTATAATTGACAAGCACTGACATAGTAGTGGGATTTGCATGACAAAGGTCCGGGAAATTGGAAAAAACGTCTTCATCTTTGGATTCGAAAGTGCATGGATGAAAGTTGTCATAATGAAATTGATATTTGCCACTTAAAGGGACATATGAGGTAGCGGCTTGATCGCCGGTATGGGGATTTATTTCATTGGCTCCACCAAAATTATGATTGAAGACAAGATCCGCATAAGCTTTCAGACCATTAATATGCATTACAGAAATCAAACTTTGTAATTCTGCTCGACTGCCAAAACCAGTTTTTATAGAACCTCTCTGATCAAAATTTCCTAAATCATAATAGTCATAGGGATCGTAACCCATGGAAAAACCGCCACTACTTCCTTTGCTAGACACAGGAAGCCACATTTCAGTTATGCCTGCCGCTGCCAGAGCGCTTGTTTTAGAGGCGAGGAAATTCCACCAAAGCCCCTTCCCTGTTTCATTATAACAATCCCAGTAAAAGCCCTGCATCAGAATACGCTTCTCGGATTCTGATGGCTGCCCTGCGCAAGGTATATGGGTTCCAAAAGCGATTAAAAATAAAACAACGCTCTTCAGAAAAAAATTACGGCTTTGGTATTTTTTAAAATTCTTTATTCGCAAACGTTTCCCTTATTTTCACTAGAGTATTTATTTAGGCTGTTCCAATTCACGAGAGACAATATCAAAGAAATTTTAATTTATTTGCGAAAGTAAACGCCTCTAATTTCAATGGATTTCTGTGAACAATTTCCTTAAAGCGATCTGTTATTATAGGGTCTTTTCCAAATTTAGGCAGCCAATGAAGAAGAAGCATTATCGCAATAAAACTTAGTTTTTCCTTCCGATACAACATATAAAGCACATACGAAATTAAGCTAGGATTTGCGTATTTTAAATTCGTTCCACATGCCAGATTTATAATTGCTGTGACCTTAGTAAAATCATGATTTTCGTTACCCGTAACTTCTATAGCAACATTAATAAACTTTTTAGGCTCTTGTGCAATATGACAAATTAATTCGCCCACATCGTCAACACTTAGCCAATTTAATTTCATTCGACCAGACGGCAAAAAAATCCGATGATTCTTCCTGATTTCGTAATTTAATGTGGTTGTCAAATTTTCCATAAAATAACTTGGCCGAATGAAGGTGTAATTCAAACCAGACTTGACAATTTGATGCTCAATTTTCCTGTGAGGTGTGAATTCTTTTTTATCGGCACCCTGTATCGAGAGAAAGATTATATGCGGCTTATTGACTTGTAGCTTTTCAAGAATTCTGGCGAATAAGAGTGGGTCGGTAATTTGCGGCGGCCGCATTAAAAAAACAATATCCAAATTATTAGGAATAGTAGAATTATCAATACTATCAAAATCGAAATGTACCAATTGCGTTTTTGATAATAAATCAATCCCTTTTGCTTTTTCAATGTTTCTGACACCAGCCGTTATTTCAAAACCGAAATTATCGGCATGGGAAATAATTGCATTTCCGACATTGCCGGTTGCCCCGGTTATAAAAAACTTCATTCTATATTCCTGTTCCGGATCTCTTGATCGTTTTACCTTAAGGGGAAATACTCCAGTACTAGTGTCTTGGCCGTATCAATTGGGAATTGTAGCTTCAAATTTTTAATTTTCCGAAAACTATATTTGCGTTAAAATAATGGGTTCTGAATCAGTAATAACAATGGAATGTTCGTATTGGGCAACATATTCATTTACACTTATGCAAGTGGTTCCGGGAAAACCATAAACAGATTTAGGTGCAGAAATAGCGCCATATTCATCCAACACTATTTTTCCGATTTCATGGAGCTCTCTGGTAGTTATTCCCTGTTCAATACTAGACTTCATTTTATTTAATGCCTTTGCGACTATTTGACCAATTAGTTTTAATGCTTCAAAATCCTTTTGATTGCGAATGATCATACGTATCCCCTGGGTTAAGAGCTTAAGTTAGAAAATCTATTCAGGCCGCATAAGTGAATTTAAAACTTGCTTATAGATATTATTTTTTTATGTGTCATTTTTCATTTCAGTTCATGTTTGTATTTATGGTTTATTGAATCTCCACAAACCAAGAATTCCGACAGGGGCGAGTAATATCCACTGCGGTAACTTCATAAGCCATCCATTTCCTGATTGAAGTAGTGCAATTAAAACAAAGATTATTGCAAATCCAATCCATAAAATCGAAATGAAGTTTACTACGTATCGTAAAGAAGTTTTGTTTTTCGGAAAGGCTCCCATAAACAAGAAAAGCGCCGAAATAAATAGCGAAAAAGAGGCCATATGCCACACCGCATAAAGCGTCATCTTTGGCTCTGCAGCCATTGAAGATGTTAACAAGGGTTCAACTACATCCCGACCACCCCAAAAAATATGTATGACGGTAGTAAATGCGGCTAGTAAAGAAGCAGTAATTAAGCGCCAATTCATTGGATTCCCTTTTTTTGCCAATACTATATCGGGCATTTTTTTATTATGAATACAAGTAATATGTCCAAAGAAGGAAATAATTACAAATGGATAATGAAGAAAATAGCTAAATAGAGTCCAGTCCAAATATGTAACCTATCATAAATTGATGTCGCCATTTTTCTGTTGGTTTTGAAAAGCTGAAGCCCTGAAAATATTTGAATAAGTACTGCACTCAACAAAATTGTCTCAAAAAATATGTTACGATAAAAAAGCCTTAACGAGTTCATAATTTGAATGTGCTTGTCTGCGCCGAAGATGCTAAAAACATGATTAAATAAATGGAGTCCGACAAATATTGTAATCGTCAATCCCGATACATAATGAATTCTTTTTATTGTCATTTTTCTTTATATTACAGAGTTACCCTAAAATGACATGAAATGATGGCAGCACGCATGTCCCACCAAGCCTTTCAAAGTTAACTACCCTTGTAATTTTTATCGGTCACCTTTTTTCGGATTGCCTTAATTATCAAAAGGAATCAATCCTGTTGCGATTCCTAAGCCCAATACGATAACACTTAGGACTTTCAAATTTGTAATCGATACTATGGTTTTTCGTTAAGAATAAAATGTCACCATCAAATTCAAAATGTGAAAACTTTCTAGCTGAAACAAGGGGTTAACATACAGGTTAATACTCCAAAAATATTTCGAGCGAAATTTACGGACAAAAAAAAGCCTCTGTCGAAACAGAGGCCCATTTTATTTAGAAACGACGTCCGCCGCCGCCGCCACCGCCGCCACCGCCGCCGAAGCGATTGCCACCGCCACCGCCGCCACCGCCGCCGGAACCGCCACGACCACCACGGAAACCGCCGCCGCCACCTTCTTCACGTGGACGAGCTTCGTTCACTTTGATGGAATTGCCTTTAAGTTCGGCACCATTTAGCTTTTGCATGGCTGCATCAGCTTCATGCTTTTCCTGCATTTCAACAAAACCGAAACCGCGCGATGCGCCAGTTTCGCGATCTTTCATAACTTTAGCGGACGAAACGCGTCCGAACTGACCGAAGATCTCTTCGAGATCGTCTTGTGAGACGCCTGGGGCTAAATTGCCGACAAATAGATTCATATACTCTCCTGAGGATAAATTAATGTTAATGAATGGAAGTTTATTCTTAGTCCTCAGGCAGATCTGTCATAAGGATGTGGGAATGAATTTTAATCCACTCCGAGGCATCTGATGAAAACAATGGATGTGATTTATTGCGCTTCATAGATGGCTCATGCATAACCATAGTTAAAAACAACTTAAAGGTCAAGGAAAGTGCAAAATGTTAAAAAAAACTTGCACTTTTTTTCATCCCGATGCCCAAAATGCTTTTAAGGATGCTTTTTGGAAATAAGCCCTGAAAAATATTCATAAGACCTATCTTGGGCTAAATGACCATTCACAAAGAGAGTTGGCGTCCCTTCAACCCCTAATTGAGCCCCTAAAGCCATATCACCTTGCAAAATTTTTTCGATTTCGGGAGTTAAAACCTTATCTTTTTTGAAAAGTACCATATCCAAACCAATCGCCTTTGCCGCGACCGTATAGGCAGAATCGTTTAAATTTCGATAATTCGGAGCCAATTGACTCTTAAATTCATAAAACTTCCCTTGTTTACCTGCAGCAATGGCCGCTGCTGCTGCTTCTTTGGCATGTTCATGAAAACTCAGAGGGAAGTTTTTAAACACCAGTTTCACATCATTGGGATACATACGGAGTAAGGAATCTAAAATGGGAGTGACTTGCGCACAATAAGGGCATTGTAAATCGGAAAACTCCACAATGGTTAGAATCGGATTAGCGGCTCCTTGGGAAAAGGCATTTCCTAAAGGAATAACTTTAGCATTGGTATCGGCGGGAGGACGCCAACCCATGCGATGCGCCATATAGTCATTTTTATCTTGCATTGAGCTGAGAATCATTAAAAGGGAGTCCTGTTTCGCTTCAATTTTGGCTAAGCGTTCGTTGACTTGCGGAGAAACGCAATGCATAAGCATTAAGCTTATACTGAATACTAAAAACTTTTTCATGGTCACTCCCTTGAGTACAAAGGTTATAGGTAATAAATACAAATTAATCGAAGTGGTCCCCAAAAGAGCCCACTCCTTAAAAGATTAGGCGCCTTTTTTATTCTCCTGCAGCCGCTTTATCCAATATTAAAGTGGCGCGCGTATGTCCCGCCAAGGCCATAGTAATGGGAAGACTCATATCGCCCTGTAACATTCTTTTTACCATCGGCGTTTTATCGGCTCCTAAGGCAATAACAATCAACTCTTCACATTCCCAAATGGGACGAAACCCCAAGGTTACCCTTGGAAAGGGCGTTTTAGGGCTAATAGTTTCCAATACCAAAGACTTTCTATCCAGCAAGGGCGCAGTGCCAGGAAACAAAGAGGCTGTATGTCCATCATCGCCCATGCCCAAAAATATTTGATTGAATACTGGTTGCTCACCCATTTTTTTGTGTAGCAAGGTTTCGAATTGTTTGGCCGTAACTGCCATGTTACTTTTTTGTTCCGGGATTCCAACTGGTGCCAATAGCTGATCAAAGGCCACCTTCCAATTATTCCCTGGCTCCTCGAATCCCACTTGTCGCTCATCTACAGGGAAAAAATTTATTTTCTTAATCTCCTGCAAACGAACTGAACCTTGATTTTCGAAATTCTTGGTCCACCCTGCAAAAAGTTTTGCATACGTGCTACCGCCCGAAACCGCCACATGAGGGCCTTTTACCAAGAGTGCGCTTTCGCGAATTACTTCTTCTAAGCTATTCAAAACAATCTTTTGCACAAAAATCCTCATCACCATTTTAAAATAAAATTTGCCATTCTTATCCATGAACGATTTATCCACGGAACAAGGCCAGAAAATGAATGCATAAATAACTATTTTTGCGCTATGATTAAATTGATTTTATCCATTCTTTCTTCCCTCTCTTTAGCGGCCAGCGGTTTTTTGATTTGGCAAAGCAATGTGGTGCGTGACAATCTCCCTAAGCATTGGGAAGGTATGGTTTCCGCATATTTTGGAGCCTTTCATGATCCGGTGGTCAGTTTAGTGATTTATGGTTTAACCATTATCATCGTTTTGGGATCGTGGTTCATTACCGAGCTTATTTTAGGCTGGATTTATGCTATACTCGCCGGATTACTGGCCTTATTTTGTTTTCTCGGATTTCTTTCCGTGCATTATCCCCCTATTCAGAATTTTTTCCAAACCGCCATAAAATGAATATTCAAATTTTCGGTAGACGCGATTGTGCCGATAGCCGTAAGGCCGAGCGTTATTTCAAAGAACATCGCATTCCTTTTCAATTTATTGATTTAAAAATCAAAGGTTTTTCGCCTCGCGAATTAGAAGCCGTGGCTCGCCCTATTGGCATTGAAAAATTATTGGATAAAGACAGCAAACGCTTTAAAGAAAAAGGTTTGGCATTTATGTCGCCGTCACGTATTCCAAAGGTATTAGAAGAAGATTCCCTGCTGATAAAAACGCCTGTGGTGCGAAATGGAACGCAGGCCACTTTAGGTTTTGAACCCAATATATGGAAAACTTGGACATAAGGAATCTTTTGTCGAAGCCTGCGTATTTTTTTAAATTAACCCCGATTTAACAGGCCGAATGATTATGGGCCAAAACTTTTAATAGGAGAGTTAATATGACAACTGCCGCCGCACCAGAAAAAATGGAATTTCAAACCGAGGTTAAACAGCTTTTACATTTGATGATTCATTCCTTATACAGTAATAAGGAAATCTTTTTGCGTGAACTTGTGTCCAATTCCTCCGATGCTATTGATAAAGCGCGTTATGAAAGCTTAACCCAACTCGAAGTTTTGGGCGAAGAAAAGAATTTCAAAATTCAAATTTCTATCGATAAAGAAAAAAGCATTATTAAAATTGTGGATAATGGCGTGGGCATGACGCGTCAAGAATTGATTAATAATATTGGTACTATTGCCAGCTCAGGTACCAAAAAATTTGTAGAAAAATTAACCGGCGATCAGAAAAAAGATATGAGCTTGATTGGCCAATTCGGCGTAGGCTTTTACTCCGTATTCATGGTAGCCGATAAAGTGACTTTAAATACTAAGCGCTTAGGCTCCACGGAACCAGCCATGCGCTGGGAATCCGAAGGCGATGGATCCTTTACTTTAGAAGAAAGCGACAAAACAGATCGCGGCACTGAACTCATTATTCATTTAAAAGAAGAAGAAAAAGAATTTTTGGATGAATGGAAAGTAAAATCGATTATTCGCAAATACAGCGAATATATTTCGCATCCTATCGCCTTAATTGAAGCCGAAGGTAAAGAAGAAATCCTAAATGATAAGCCTCCTATTTGGCGTCGCTCCAAAGGGGAAATCACACCTGAGCAATATCACGAGTTTTATAAACATTTAAGTTTTGATCAAGAAGATCCATTAGCTTATACACATAATCAAGTAGAAGGTTCGCTGGAATACACTACTTTGTTTTATATTCCTGGCAAAGCGCCTTATGATTTATATCAACCGGAAAAACATAATGGCTTAAGCCTTTATGTGAAACGTGTTTTTATCATGAATGATTGCAAGGATCTCTTGCCTAATTATTTGCGTTTCGCTAAAGGTGTAGTGGATTCCGAAGATTTGCCGCTCAATGTCTCGCGCGAAATTTTGCAAAAGAATGCCGTGATTCAAAAAATCCAAAAAGCTTCGGTGAAAAAAATCCTCACCTTGCTCGAAACCATGGCGAAGGAAAAACCCGAGGACTATAAAAAATTCTGGAAAGAATTTGGCCCCGTGATGAAAGAAGGCTTTCACATGAATTGGGAAAATCTCGATGAATTAAAACGTCTCATTCGCTTTGAATCCAGCAAATTAGCTAAAGACGAATATGCCGGCCTTGAGGAATACGTGTTACGCATGAAAGAAGGTCAAAAAGAGATTTATTATATCTCCGGCGAAAGTCGTCAAGCCGTAGAAAATAGCCCGCATCTCGAAGTGTTCAAAAATAAAGAGATTGAAGTGCTGTATATGATTGACCCTATCGACGAATGGGTAGTACAAAGCCTTACGGAATTTGATGGCAAGAAATTAGCCAATGTGACTAAGGGTGATTTGGATTTGGGCGACTTGTCCAAAGAAGAAAAAAAGCAACAAAAAGCGGATCAAGGCAAGTTCAAAAATTTCATGAAAAAATTTGAAGATCAAATGCAAGATATTTTGAAAGAAGTGCGTATTACCTCGCGCTTAAAAGAAAGTCCCTGCTGCTTGGTCGCCGACGAACAAGATATGGGTGCGAATATGGAACGCATTTTAAAAATGGCGAATCAAAAAGTACAAGCTCAAAAACGCATTTTGGAAATTAATCCTAATCATCCGATTTTGGAAAACTTAAACAAAGTGTATGAAGCGGATGCCGAAAGTCCCAAGCTTAAACAATGGTTTGAATTGCTTGTTGATCAAGCCTTGCTGGCCGAAGGCTCGGAGATTAAGGATCCTGCAGGTTACGTGACCAAGGTGAATGCTTTATTGACTGAGGTTTTGATTAAGGGGTAGGTTTACCCCTGGCCTCGGCCTCACGTTTGTTTGTTGGAGTAGGGGCACAGAATTCTGTGCCCCTACGAAAACGCGGGATCCTCGTACACCCCGTCATATTGATGGCGAAATGTTTATTGAAAATTGTCTATCGATTAAAAGTTGACCACCTGTCTGCTAGTTTTTTGAGCAACTCAAAAAACTTATGGATAAAAATCGATTTTTACGCATAATTCTGTTGGCGCTTATATTGCTAGTTGAAAATGAATTCGGGTAATAATCAGATTTAATGAAAAGGGTGTCAAAATGAAAATAATTAAGTATCTACTACTATTTGTATTCGCTTCTTTATCTAATGCATCATTATTGGATACTGTGATAACGCTTCCCAAGCCATCACGCAGTGGGTCACCAGAGTTAAATCCAATTGCAATAAGTCGTTTTGGAATAGCTTTTAATTACACCTTGGCACTAACACCCTCATGTCCAAGCCATACCTACGGCATTATTGATGTTACGAAGCCTTTAAATTCGAATGTGCGTTTTTTTATTTGGCACAAAACTTCTGCTTGCACAGAAATTAATCAGTCGACCGAAGAATTCTTCTACGGAAAAGATCAATTCGAGCTCAAAGACTCTAGTGGAAAAACCATATACATGCAAGTTACAGCCATTCAAAATGACAGCCTAAAATTTCATGCAACATTTTCGTTTTATGAAAAACCCTTGGGCATCTCTCCGAAGAAAAAAATAAGAGTAAATGCTATAAGAAATGCGAAAGACGACGTTTTAAATTATGATATTCAAGGAAGAAGTTTTTTAAACAGTACGCAAAGAAATTATTTCCAGAAAAAATTATTCCACAAATAATTTGAGGGGGTGGACGAGGATCCCGCGTTTTTATAGGGGCACAGAATTCGGTCAAGTCCTAAAAAATGTTTACACTTTTTATGTTGGTAATCTTGTTTTAGACTCATATCCAAGAGTCCATTTCTTGTTTTATTCGTTTCCCATCTGA
>JAYTSD010000010.1:0-34901 GCA_043745805.1 Fibrobacteria bacterium | reverse complement strand
GATACCACAAACCGTTTGAATTCTTCGGTAAAATTTCGCTGATTGACCAGTTCTTTCATTATGTCTCCGAATTTTGTAAACATAATTCCGGACAACACCCTCGTCTCTACAAACAAAATTCAAACCCTATTTAAAAAAATCGCCATTCGCTAAATAACTTTTCCAACTTTTCACTGTGTTTTGTCCGGGAATGAATTCCATGCGATAATTGTTATTGCTAAGGCTAGGTAATTTGGAAAGATTTCTATTCTGCTGTTTAGGTAAAATGGAAATTTGCCCAGCAGCTTGGATGGCGGCATTCGCTGTGGCTGCGGAGCCTTTAGAGTCTATAGCGTAAGCAAAAATGCGATAATTTCCTGTCGTTGCGGGCACATGAATCTTGGCGGTTTTTCCTTGTACCAAAACGGCTCCAGCAATTGCAAGTGTAGGAGGTTCCGCGCCTCCGCCAGTAGCGGGATTGCCTGATACATCAAGGCGTATATCCCAGGTTACGGTAACCGCATCGTTTTCGGGATCAATAACGTCTAGGTCACAGATCAAAAAAGTTCCCGGATTAAATACTCGCCCACTGCCATCACCCGATACGTTTTCGGCATTTAATTTTATTTTACCCATACCAATATTGGGGCAGCGATTGGCTGGATATTTTCCCGTCCAAGCAAAGGTGATAATATCCACGGCACCTAAAGGCATGGCACCTGGTAATTGCACTCCAAACCAAGTATGCGTTTTCTCTTGCTTGCTACCCCATAAAAAAATAAATGTGCCTAAACAAAGTTGTGGAGAGGAGCCTATGGTCGATTGATAAGTGTTTAAATAAGTAGCGGCTTTTTCGGTACTAGTGGGCTCTAGGGGTAATCCCCAAGGGGTTTTGGGTACTTCCCACCATCCTAGCGGACCCATTTCGCTGAGGAACCAAGCTCTATCCCAACCCGTTTTGGCAATACGTCCTGGCAATGAAGCGGCACTACCATAGGCATTAATTCCTATAGCGTCTAGATTGGGGCAATTCGCTTGTGCTAATTGCAAATTATCTGTTCCCAATTCAGCAACCATAGTAATGACGATATGTTTATTGTCGATAGCTTTAATTGCTTGAGCGATTTGATTAATCGTTTGAAATGTCGCTGCCTTATTGCCGGAGCTGGCTTCTAATTCATTGCCCACGGACCACATCATAATGGCCGAATGATCTTTGAGTTTAGTTACTGCCGCTTTGGCTGCATTAATATCGTTTCCCGAAATATCCATTAATACCGAAATGCCCAATTTTGCGGCTTGGTCGAGTAAGCCTATATCTTGACTCGGAGTGCGCATGGCATTTCCTCCTGCTGCAACAATAGCAGCGAGGTAAGGTTGCGCATCATTTGTGCCCGTAAGGGAAGGAAAGTTACCATTCACAACACCTTTAACTACAAAGGGTGCGCCATCTTTTTGTAATTGAAATCCAGTTCCAACTTTGGTGATGGTAAACGTGGCCGCAGAGAGTGATTGTAAAGTAATAGCGCAAATAAATAGGCATGTATATTTAAGTGAGGAGTGGATATTATTTTTAGGCATTATTTCCCTAACAAAAAAATGGCTTTTATAGAGTAAGCCCATTGAGAATTGTTTTCAATATAATGCCGAGGATTAAAATGCAGGGGTGAAGAGTAAACTCAAATTCCAGATTTTCGTTACTGATATTTGTGCTTGGGCTAGGGGGTTAAAGCTTTAAATATCATCAGAATTAATTCCGGGCCCTTTTATTACGCGAATTTTCCATGCATTTTTTTCTTTAACTAACCACAAAAACCCATCATTTTTTGTTTGTAACTTTTCTGTTTTTATAAAGCCTATTTGTCCATTGTTACGGTTTATTTTTCGCCAAAGGCAGTTAGAGAAGTGTTCATCGCAAAGCGTATCCAAATACGACGGTACAATTTCATTGGGATGAAGAGTTGTCATTATTTTTAAGTTACTATCTGGTTCTGCATACATTTCTGCACCAACTTGAGTAACGATACCAATATCAGAGCTATTATACTTTACTTTTTCTTGATCGGAAAAACAGTTGTAATACGGTGATGTAAAGGTACTGTCATTTTCTAATTGCCCGATACAACCACCACCGGAGATTAAATTTTTCAAAAGAAATTGTAGTGGTTTTAGCTTTTCAGATCCACCGTTTAATCCCCAAGTCTCAATAATTCCTTGCCCCCCTTTGGCGGTTCCAGGATTGATTTCTAGTAGTTCAGAAAAAGTAGAGAGAATTTCATTTTGATTTCCCCTATCAATGTTGATTAAAATATTTTTTTTGAATTCAGATAATGAGCCGCTATATGTCCATTGGTCGATAAAATGATGTATTGGTAATTCTTGATTTTGTGTAAAACCTTGTTCTGGCTGACTTTGTACATTCAAATTATTATTCTCAGCCGGTTTTTTTTGTTCGATTTTCTTACATGAAATAAAGGTTATACCAACAACTACTAATAACCATTTAATTTTTAAGCCACGCATTTTTAAACTTTTAATTCTTTCCATAGTTCGTACATTTTTTTCCCCATCAATGTTTCATTTGACTTACAAAAAAACCGGTCTTCCAAATATTTCTTTTCAAATTCTCGAACATCAATGTGAACCCAATTAGTAGCGACAAATTCTTTAGGATAACTTTTATCGCTGGGCTCCATCGAAAACTTGTTTTTATCCTTCCAACGAATCTGACCATTTATCTTTTTTTCCAGAAGTTTACGAACCTTGTCACAATCTTCTTTAACAGCCTTTTTTTTAACGCTAGTTTTTGATTCGTAAAAAGTTAAGTCCATAGCTTTACCCATGTGGTTGGTACTTTCACGATTATGTTGTTTATTATCTGTCCAACATCTATACCCACTACTAATTTCATGAAATGTTAAATCAACTTCTTTGATATAAGAAAACAATCCTTTCAACGCCCATAAAAGTGAGCGATGCATGCCTGGGTATTCGTGTTTTTTAGAATCCTCTTTAAATTTTGCATTTCCAAAACCGGTACATCCTCCGCATTTACATTTAAATGACTCCAAATTAATGGTATATTTGTCCGAAAACTCATCCATATTTTTTGCAGTGTCCACATCAAATAGGCCAGTAGGTTGCGCCATCTTCATATACAGCGATTGAAATTGCTTTACCTTCTTCTCGGTTTCATCATCAAAAACATCCTTAGGAACGCCTCCCCCAAATCCAGCAAGTCGTATATTCAACTCTTCTACAACAGGACCATGATCTCCTTTTTTAATCACTTTATCTGTTGATTCACTCTCTTCCTCCCAACTCCCACTTGCACCATGACCACCGCTTACACCACCCTCCTCCTCCTTCGGCCTCAGCGGCACTTGCGTTGGAGGATCGGTAACCGGCAATATCTGCACCGATAATTGCCCAGGATGAAAATTATCCACATACACAAAACCATGATGATCCGATTCCATTTCCCGATGCGAACCATCGGGAAGGGTTACCTTAACTTTACGCTTTGGTAAAAGTTGTTCATGTTCATCTTTTACCGCTACTTTAATACCATCTTTAAACTCAATTTCATTACTTAAAATTTTCATTCCAAGGCAAGCAGCTTCAAAAAAGATTTTAGGGGTTTGATATTTTTCGCCGGTTTTTTGTTTCGCGTCTTTGGATTGCAAGGGTTGAGTATCCCGCGGATAATCAAAGGAATAAATGGCCGTGAACTTTCCGGCTTTGGCTTTTACACCTAAGACAACATGGGTATGAGTTTGGTTACCATGCTTTTCCATAATGCTAATGGTACCGTCCGTGTTTTCGGGAACACCTTCCACGGTGGTTTCGAGTATTAAATGCATTTCTCGTTTGAGCACAGTCACATCTTTACCCGTAGCTTTTTCTTTCCAAGTGGGATGGCTTAGTTTGATGGATGCTGGTACACGGAGATTTGGGCCTTGGGCTTTTAAATGGTGTTCGGGTAATTCCACTTCGAAAAAGATACCGCCAGCGGCTTTAGGGCCAAGGGTAATTTTTTTACGATAAATTTCAGAGACGATTTTTCCCGAGAGTTTTTCTAGGGTTTCGCCTTTGATGTTTTTAATAGTAACTGTTAGCGGTGAGCCCGTGGCTACATAAGCCGTGCGTACTTCTAGCGTAGCACTGCCGTTAACGTAACCTTCGGGGACATGCCAATAGGCATCTAGAATTAAAGATTGCAATTGGAAGATTTCTACTTTGTCTGTTTGTCCAGTGAATTTAGCCAAAAGCCCCCCTTAAATATTTTGCGATGGATAAAAATGTAGCAAACGTGACCCTAAAAATCGGTCTTTTTAGGATGGCTAGCAAGCCTGATAATTAGTCGCCAAAACTTAACCGAAATTAAAAACTCTACAATAAAAGATGAAAGAAATGCTTTTCCTGAGGTGAGGATTATTTATCAAGGCCATTTTGATTTACAGGGATTTAAAAAACAGAGGGGAGAATTGAAAAGCCTATACTAAGGCTTCGAGGCCGGTGGATTAGTACAAGCAAATAACAAAGAAGCAAAAATCCTTGCAAATTTTAGCCTATTGGGCACTCCTTTCGAAAGTGTCAACAAATTAGAGTAAAAAACAGATAACTTTAGTGCTGTAAGAATATCATCCCCGTAAAAGGTTAAAATGGTGGGGGCCTAGGGTGATACATATTTCAATCCAAATATTTATAGGATGGACCATGCATCAATTTAAAATGACTAAAAAAATATTATCCTCATTGACCATAATTTGTGGTGCCGCAATTGTTTTTCAAGTAAGTGCAACTTTGCCACCTGGGTATAAAGGTTATCCTTATTTAAAGACGCAAGAAATACCCGGCCGATTTCGTGCTTTTAGTTTCGATCAGGGTCCCAAAGATGTAGTATGGCATGATTTTAACAAGACCAATGCATGGTACTGCAAAGTACGTGACTCCACCGGTGTAGGCTTACAGAAGATGGGTGCAGGTGGTGATAAGGGTGATACTCCTGAAGCTGATTCTATGATTAAAAACGAAGGACAAAATTGTTACTTAGCTGAAACCAATATGGGCGATTGGACAAAATATACGGTCCATGTATCTCAAGCTGGTAGCTATAAACTGAATATTCTTTCTGCTGCTCAAGGAACTGTAAATCCATGGGTTGGGGTTTCACTTTTAAATGGCACAGATTCCGTAGGAACTGGACAAATAGTATTGCCCCTAACCACTTATTTTCATCATTGGGTATATACCAAAGATGTTGCGACAATGAGTTTAGATTCCGGTATACAAGTGTTACGCTTTGATATCATTGGAAATGGTCCCATGAATATTGATTATATTGATTTTCGATTGGCAGGGCCAGTTGGAATAAATCAAAAAGCACTAGTGATACCAAGCTCCATTCAAATTGAAAAAATCACAGCACAATCCCACGATATTAATTTGTCCCTAAACTTGCCTAGCCAAGAAGCCATCACCGTGCAATTATTAGATGCCTCTGGTCGCGTGCTTGCTAATCAAAGCTATGCAAAAGTAAATTTAGGATCGAATTTAATATCGCTTCATGCGGGCAACTTTAAACAAGGTTTAGTCTTTGTGAAAGTGCAGCAAGGCAAATTTAAAAAAGAGAGCAAAGCACTACTTTTTTAACACAACTGCAGTTTTTAGGGTAAATTTTCATCTGAAAATTTTCATAACCTAAGCATTAAAGATGCTTAGGTTTTTTTTCGAATAAAAAGGGGAAGTAAATGCAAAATAAAATAAAATCCATTTTCTCATTAATGCTTTTCGCAGGTTTCGCAACCACTCTTGTTACGGAGTCTAGGGCGGCTTTGCCGACTGGCTATACAGGAACTCCTTATAAAGATTCCATAACTAATATCCCTGGACGTATTCAACCCGAACGTTATGACAATGGTGGGAAAGGTGTCGCTTGGTTTGATTTTAGTGCCAATGATAATAAAGGCGCCTATGCAGTCAGAAATCCAACCGGTGTGGACTTGGCAAAAATTGAAGGGATAGATGTGGTAGCACCTGGGGATACAACAACTATCCGTAATGGTGAACCGCTTTGGGGTTATGTAGAGCCTGGCGATTATGTTAAGCTTACAGTCAATGTAAAACAAGCGGGCACATATAAGATTCATATTAAATGCACGGTGGGAATTGAAACGAAAAATCCGGATATTAAAATTTCCGCTTTGGATGGAACGGATTCAGTTTCTACAGGAGTGATTCGTTTAGCATATGCCGCAAAATTTACGGGAGCTTGGTCGTATCATAATTGGCAATTCCAAAAAAACATTGCGCAATTGGTTTTAAAAGAAGGCGTGCAAGTCATTCGCTCCGAAATCATTGGCTATGGGCCTTTTAATATTCAATATTTTGAACTTGAGTATGCAGGTGTTATAGGTATAAATCAAAAAGCATTTGATGGAAATGTTAATGCCTTGCAAATCGAAAAGATTACTGCGCAGTCCAACCATATAATTCATTTGTCATTAAACTTACCTAGTCAAGAAAATGTTACCGTGCAATTATTAGATGCTTCGGGTCGCTTGCTTGCCATTCAAAATTATGCGCATATTAATGCGGGGAAAAACTTGCTTTCACTCAATGCAGGTAGTTTCAAACAAGGTTTGGTCTTTGTGAAAGTGCAACAAGGAAAGTTTAAAAAAGAAAGCAAGGCTCTGCTTTTTTGATAAATTTATTATAAAAGAAGTAGTAGCTTTTTGTTAAAGTAGGCTACTTAAAAAACTCTCATTAATTCGAGTTCAGTTTAAATATCATCGGGTTAAAGGCTTTGGATGCGAGCATCACCCGATCTCCCACCTGTAAGTCCGAAATATCCGCAGGTAAAGCCGTAACCTTCACTATATCTTGACCGACTAATACGGTGACAATGTACACAGTGTCCGCAGGAGTTATCGCTAAGATTTGTCCGGTGAATTTGAACTTGCCACTCATTTTACCTAAGCCAAATATTTCGGAAGGTAACCCCGAACGGATTATGCTTCCGCGCTCCAGCAGAAAAACCTTTTGCGCTAAACGAAATACTTCGCCGGCATCATGACTAACCAATAAAGTGGTGAGTTCAAATTGCTTTTGCAATTGTGCGGTTTCTTCGCGTAGCTTGCCGCGCATTTCCTGATCCAAAGCAGAGAAGGGTTCATCTAATAATAGCATACTAGGTTCTGAGGCTAGAGCGCGAGCCAATGCGGTTCTTTGTTTTTGGCCACCGGAAAGCATATCGGGTTTACAATTTTCCCAAGGTAACAAGCCGGTAACATTTAATAAGCCGTGGATTTTTGTGGGATCGGTTTTTTTGCCGGCGGCAAATTCCAAATTTTGCCGAACCGTGAGATGAGGAAATAAAGCATAATCTTGAAAAACCAAACCTGCGCGTCTTTGTTGTGGAGTAAGGTTTATTTTTTTTTGTGAGTCATACCAGATTTTTCCGGCTACTTCGATAAATCCTGATTCGGGTTGAAGCAAGCCTGCCAACATACGCAGTATCGTGGTTTTACCTGCTCCAGATGGTCCATACAAAGCCCCACAACTGCCCATGGGTATTTCTACATCCACCGAAAGCAAAGCCTTTCCTTCGGCGGTATGCATATGTTTTTTTAAGCTAAAACGTAACATGCGTGTAACTCAGCGAAAAAGCCTAAGATGTTTTCTTTGCAGGGTGAATATAAGCATCAAGAGTGCGAAGGAGAAAACGAATAAGATAAGTGCATAAGTGTTGGCGGCAGAAAAATTTAAGGATTCTACTTCGTCGTAAATGGCGATGGACGCGACGCGAGTTTTGCCAGGAATTTTTCCACCTATCATCAATACCATGCCGAATTCCCCCAAGGTATGGGCGAAGGTTAATGCCGCGCCATAAAGCAAGGCGGGCTTAAGATTGGGCAATAAAACTTGTATGAATGTTGCGATTGGCCCATTCCCTAAAACATAAGAAGCTTCCGTTAATGACTTAGGCATATTTTCTAAACCGGAGAGCAAGGGATTAAGCATAAAGGGGAAGCTGAAAATAATGGATCCCAAAACTAAACCCGAAAAAGAAAAAACCATGCCCATGTGAAAATTATTTTGTAAAAATCGACCTAATCCATAGGCAGGACTGAAGGTAAGTAACAAATAAAATCCTAATACCGAAGGCGGCAAGACTAATGGCATATTGGCTAAGGCTTGCAAAGGCAGTCGTAATTTCGATTCTGTGCGTGATAACCAACCTGCGATGGGAATCGTAATTATAAATAATAGTACAGTAGTAATAGCCGCTAGTTTAAAAGTTAGCCAAAGCGGTTCCAAATCAAAATCAGTCAAATTTTTTCCTATTCATAAATTCAAAAGAGTACCAATCTTATAAGAAACCTATGGCACTTGTGCAAAAAGAAAATTTCCCTAAGAAGCTAAATTTAGGCAAACAATTGAACTATTGGGCCTACAAGTAGGGAAATAATATTTGGATTTTCTGCTTCAATACTTATTTTTGCTTTCGTTGCTAATACTACTTTCCAAGTATTTTGCTAAAAGGAGATAACATGCGTCGTTTGGCTCTAACATTAATTGTTTTATTGCATGTGACTTTATATTTCTGCTATGGACAAATCACCATAGCCGCTGCAGCCAATGTGCAATACGCTTTGGAAGATATTAAAGTTGCTTTTGAAAAAGAAACACATACGACTATTAAAACCATTTTTGGAGCTTCCGGAAAATTGGCTTTTCAAATCAAAAACGGCGCGCCCTTTGATGTTTTTATTTCCGCAGATATGGATTATCCTGATTCCTTAGTGAAATGGGGCTATGCACAAGGGAAGCCAAAAATATATGTCTATGGAAAGCTCGTACTTTGGAGTTTGAAAGACGTTGATGTAAGTCAAGGCTTAGCCATACTCACCGATCCCAAAGTCACAAAAATCGCTTTACCCGATCCTAAGCGCGCGCCATATGGACGTGAAGCTGTTAAAGCGATGCAACATGATAGCCTATTTGCTAAGGTAACGGAAAAATTGATCTATTGCGAAAGCATTTCGCAAGCCAGCCAATATATTTTGACACAAAATGTGGATATCGGCTTTTGTGCTAAGTCGGTGGTACTGGCTAAAAATATGGAAGGCAAAGGAAAATGGGCGGAAGTCGACAGTTCTAGTTATAATAAAATTGCACAAGGCGGGGTTATTTGCAAATATGGATCCGATAATAATCCGAATTTATCACAGAAATTTATGGATTATCTTTACTCCGCAAAGGCCCGTGACATCTTTAGCAAATACGGTTATATCTTGCCTTAATGGGCAAGATTACTGAAATTAAAAAGCAATCGCTAAAAAAAAATCATTTGCGCCTCCACTCGGAGGTTTACGTATCGCTATATTAGAACAAGTAGGTGAAACGGGCTCTATTACCAAAGCCGCTAAGGCTGTTGGTGTCAGTTATAAAACTGCTTGGGATACGCTGGAAGCTTTAAATAATATTTCCGACAAACCTTTATTAGCTACGGTAACGAGTGATGTGATAATTGAAATTAAGGGCGAAAATTAAGTTACAGCGCAGATCACAACGGAAAGCTTGGGTAATTTGGAATTGAAAAAATGCTGAAGTTATTTTGCAGCTCGCAGGAGGAAATGTTTTGGTGGGCACAACCTCTAGAGAAAATGTAAAGAATTTAAAGAAAGGTTCTGAAATACTTGTCTTTTTTAAACCCTCCAATGTTATGTTGGGTGTTACTTAACCAAAGCTATTTTTTAATATAAAACAAATACAAAAGAGATGTCATGCGAACAATCATACTCCTTCTGATTTCCAATATTTTCATGACCTTCGCTTGGTACGGTCATTTGAAATTCAAAGATCATATGCTGTGGAAAGTTGTTTTAATAAGCTGGCTCATAGCTTTTTTCGAATATTGTTTTCAAGTTCCAGCTAATCGCATCGGTTCATATCAGTTTTCCACGGCACAACTTAAAACTATACAAGAGGTTATTACATTAACCGTCTTTGCGGTTTTTTCCGTTTTTTATCTGAAAGAACCGCTACGTTGGAATTATGCCATCAGCTTTTTGTTCCTTATTGGCGCAGTCTTTTTTATGTTTAAGAAATAATGAATAATTCTCTAAAAAATATCGACTCCTTGGAAAAACTTTCGCAATTGCAAGCATGGTTCGGGAAAGTAATAGCACGGCCCTTAATTAATTATCGTGATTCACAAAACGAAGGAATATTTGGAGGCGAATTAATTACTGAAGCAAATGAAGTTATTCGCTCGACTTTAAAAATGAATGGCCATGCACGACTCAATGTTTATAATCAACAATATTGGTTTCGCTTAATCAGCATTTTACAAACTGATTATCAATGCACCGTGCATATTGTAGGTTTGCAGAAATATAATCAATGGGTGATACGGTATTTGCAAAGTTACCCTAGCGACTCCCCCTTTTTGGCGGCGCTGGATCAAAATTTTTTGAAATTTATGCTTGCGGAATACCACGAAAAAAATAGGGAATGTGTTTTACAAGCCGTAGAAGTGGATCAGGCTTTTTCACGCGCTTTTGAGGCGGGAGAACCCACACCCCTCAAGCCGGGAGCCGATTTTCTCAGCACCAAAATTCGTTTAGCAAAGCATATTACGCCTTTGGCTTTAGATTGGGATTTTACGGCATATCGAGATTTATGCTTAAAAGATGAAAGTCTCGAGGAAGAATTTGTTTTACGCGCTACTCCAGGTAAATATGTTTCCATTTATCGGCATGGTGGTGAATTGTGGGTTAAACCCTTATCCAGCGCAGCCTATCATGTTCTGATGCTTTTGAAAAATCCTCAATTATTACCGGATATTTTTGAAAAGTTAGAGGCCGAATTATCTCCCGATGAATTGGCGGAGATGGAAGATAAGATTCAAGGTTGGTTTCAAGATTGGATGGCTTTGGGTTGGATTAGTCAGGCTTGATGATTTTGCCCGTGAATTGGTAGAGGTTACGGTAACATTAAATTTACATTGTGCGAATAATCTCCACGCAGCACTTTACTTTTTCCAAATCTTTAATGCCTGGTGCAACTTCCACTTTACTATTTAAATCCACAGCAAATGGAGAGCAAATCGCCAAAGCTTCTTGCAAATTATGTGGTCCCAAGCCGCCAGCTAAAAAATAAGGCAAGGAAATAGATGCTTTGTTAAGTTCGGACCAATCGAAGGTTAAACCGGATCCACCAAATTGAGATTTCCCACTCGAACCCAACGGTAAAGTATCAATAAGTAAATATTCCAAATTGAGAGCGCTTTTTTCCCAATCTTGCATTTGCGACAAGGCGGTATGGGGAAGCGCTTTGATTACAGGAATCGGAACTTGCTTTATGTATGCCAAATCCTCCGAGCCATGTAATTGTGCGTATTTTATACCAGTGAATTTGATGATATCAAGTAGCTCATTTAATGGGGCATTCACAAAAACACCAACCGAAATAGCATTGCTAGCCTCTACTACAAAGGCTTTAGCTTTTTCAGGAGTTATGAAGCGCGCGCTGCCGCGATAAAAATTGAAGCCCAAAAAATCCACATTTAATTTCAATAAGCCAAAAAAATCCTCCTCGCGAGTTACTCCACAAACCTTGATTTTACAGGCCGATTGCGTATTTTTTAACTGGCTCAAGAGATTCTCCTGTGAAAGTCACAAAGTTATCAATTTTTTGTGCAAAGCTTCACGGTTTTTTATCTTTAGGCGCTTAAATGGGGTTCACTCGTCACGAGTAAAAAGGATTGTTTATGAATGAAACGAAAAAAGTCGCCAGTTTGAAGAACGTGTCCTATCAATATGCGGCAGGTAATTCGGCCGTGGACAATGTGACGGTAGATTTTTTCCAAGGCGAAATCATTGGCATGGTTGGCGCAAATGGAGCTGGTAAAACCACTTTGATGAAAATGCTTTCCGGCTACATGGACAAAAGCGAAGGCGAAATTATTTTTGCTGGCCGTCCAATTGAGGAATTTTCCAGTCGTAAATTAAATGAATACGTAACCTTGGTGGAACAAAACCCTGAAAGCCAATTGGTTGGTCCCACGGTAGAAGATGAATTAGCGCGAGCTTGCCGCTTGATGGGCTATGAAGGCCGAGTAATTAAAGAAAAAGTGGCTTTCGTGCTTAAAGTGGTGCGCATGAAGCAAGCTAAGGATTGGTATCTCGATGAAATGTCTTGTGGCGAACGTCGTCGCATTGCATTGGCTATGGCCTTGATTTCGGATCCAAGCATTTTACTTTTAGATGAACCTTTGGCCGATTTAGATTTGGTGGGCGTACGTGACACCATTGCTACTCTTAAAGAATTAAAAAGTCGCGGTTTATGCGTTATCGTTTCATCGCATCGCTTGGATGATATTTTGGATTTAACCGATCGCATTGCCGTAATTGGTGAAGGTCGCTTATTGATGATTGATGAACCGCAAAAGGTTTTAACCAATGATGAAATATTAAAATTGGCGACGATTCCTTTGCCTTCAATTCCGCGTTTATTTTTGCGTTTGCGAGATGAGGGTGTGTTGAGTTTTGATAAGTTGCCCTTAACTTCAGATCAAGCCGCAGAATTTTTAAGAGGTGCGCTTTCCAAAGCAAGCTTCGCTAAATCTATTCTTTAATTTTTAAAATTTCTTTTATATGATGAAAACCCTCAACGATGTCGAGGGTTTTTTTGTACCTAAGATTTTGACTAGAGTTTAGGAAGAAGAACCATATCAACAACTGGAAGCTTAAATTTCAAATGTGAAACTTCCTTTTCAACACCAGTTTCGGCATTGAATTGACGCATGCCTACTACTTTATCCGCAAAGTAGATCGTTTTGGAAAGGGCATCGATGACAAAGTCTGCTGCTTTATAGCTGCCAGTTTTTGCGATTTCCGAAGCACTTTTATCGCTAGGATTAATGGATACCAAAGCATCGCCGAGGGATTTTGAAATGATCGAATAGGCTTTACCATTATACAATTTCACACCACTTAAATTACCCTGTAAAGTTTTTTCGGAGATCACCGTATCTTTAACCGTTAGGCTGGAAGGATTGATCCTTAACAAACCACCGTCATATACTGGATTAAAGGAAGTGTCACTATATAATCCGACACAAGGAATATAGAGTAAATCCGAGCTGGAGTCATAAGCTACATTGGAGGGATTGCTCAGTGGTAAATCTAGACTTTTTATTTCATGCGAGGTTAAACTGATTTTTAATAAACGTGATTGCAATGGCGTATAGGTATTGATATCCAAATTCTGGAGGATGACATATAAATTGTTACCTGCAATAATGCCAGCAGCCGCTTCGGGAAAATGATCAACGGTGTCGGCATAGGCCGAGATATCGATGCCCCCTTTTTTTGTGCCATCGGCTTGATTGTATATGCCAATGCTGTCCGATTTATAAAACAGGACATACAATAAATTGTCCTTTGCCAAAACCGCTTGTGGATTACTTTTAGAGGGAAAGGTTATTTGTAAAACGGTTTTTAAAGAGTTTCTATCCAAGACTTGTAAATTATCGCGTCCTAAACGATTGAGTACAAAAATATCTTGACCTCCAGCATAGCTTACCACCGCATCCGAATGAATGGGATTGATAGAGTCTTGAATCAGATTGCCTCCTAAGCCCATAGCGGCATAGCTTCCAGTTTTATAGTCGCTGAGCAATGCAAAAATAAAACTGGAATCTTTCAAATTAAGGCCAGAATTTTTTTCTTCGTTTTTTTCTTTTCCGTCCTCTGAAAACATACAGCTTGCGAAGAGCAAAGCGAATAGGCCAGCAATTAGCGGACGGGTTAAATGGGAATGATTTTTCATGGGTTCTCCTTTGGTGTTAGTTAAATATTGATTTGTAACGCACATTGATAAGCGCGTCCGGGCAGAGGATAGCTGAAATAATCAAACAATTGACTATTCGAGATGTTTTCTACAGTGATTAATAATAACGCATGGGGTATTTTATAAGTTACGTTAACATTCCATTTCCATTGATGATTAGTGTTGGAGCTATACGCATCGTAAATGGTGGCGCTATTCGATGGATTGGTAAAAGTAAGGCCTTGATAATATACTGTATTTGCAAGCTGCATGTCACCCCAAAGCAAAACTTGTGAAAAACTTCCCTGCCAAAAAGGGCGATAGGGTAATTGTTTTCCATTGCGATAAGAATCAGCACCTTCATTTCCTTCACTGGTAGCACTTTCATGAGTAATCTCTAAATCACTATGCGTCCAGCGCCAAGGGAAAGTGGAAAATTGGAATTGTTCCCCTTTGATGGTTACTTTCTCGGAATTTGTGAAATACAAAATGTATTGGGAGTTCTGTTCTAAATGAATTAACCCTTCCGAATGGATATGATAATATTTTGCACCGAGGGTGAATTTCTCTCCGTTAAAAATCATGCCTTGCGAATAATGCAAGCTTGTTTCTGCTTTTAAATTGGCATTGCCGGCTAAGCTTCCTTGATCGCCATAGCGCTCTATAAAACTAGGGAAACGGAAAGCATTTCCTGCTTGTGTATAAAATTGAATTTTCTTTTTCCAATTAGCTTGATATTCTACTTGTCCTGAAAAATGTTTTTCAGATTGTGAAGGCGAAAGACTTTTACCTCCCAAAACAAAATGTTTTCCAGCATAATATTCTTCTAAAGCTAATTGGTAATCTATTTGTAATTGCAGCGTATGTTGGCCGGTAGGGGATATCCAGCCTGGCGAAAATTTTCCTTCCCCAGTATAATGAAATAAAGAAGGTTCAGTTTTACGATTCTTAAGATTCGTATAACCATAAGTGGCAATATCATAATTGCCTAAAGCTGAAAAAATAAAGCCGCGTGAGTTTTTACTTTTTAAGCTGAGTAATAACCCTGAATTACTATAAAGATTTTCGTCATAATCACTTCCTAATCCGACTTGTCCAAAGGCTACAGTATCGACATAAACTTCTTTTGTCCATTGCGAGTACATTTGTGCATTCCAAGGCCAAGGGCCGGTATCGCCGGTTAAAAATGTACGTAAAGAAAGCCAATGAGATTTTTTTTCGGCTTGCACAATCTCAGCATTAGTAGCTCGTGCAAATGGATCGGGGATTTGTTTGCCCAAATCTGAATATTCGCTTTGCAATCCCCATTCAAGATTTTCGGAATGCAACCGTAATAAGCCGTTTATCTGTAATAAATCATGCGCATTATTTTGTTTGATTTTACGGGTTAAGGTTTTCGCTTGTTTATATTTTAAACCAGTACTATCCCGTCCTGAAATGAATTCGCTACCATTGTCATCATAATAGGGGAAATTGTCTTCGGCGGCATCGAAACTTATTTGCCCCAGAAAATCATAGCGTAGCGAGCTTTTTTGTAAGCCCAAAGATCCTTTCCGTGCACCAAAAGACCCTAAGTTACCTGTAACCTGCATATTTCCTTGACCTATTTTTTTTTGGGTTACAATATTAATACTTCCCCCAATTGGTGCACCTGGAAAGTTTTGCGGTGAAAAAGCAGAATAGACTTCAATACTTTTGACGATATTTAAATCGAGAGTAGCCAGTAAGCTTAAACCGGTATTGGGATTTTGCAAAATACCATCCAAATAAATATTAACTTGTGCCGCAGTTGAACCCCATAATGAAATGCCTATATAATCTCCTACGCCGCCGGAACGGGTAACATGCACGCCAGGGACTTTTTCTAACAGGTTTCCTAGTTGTGCCGAAAGGCGGTTGGCATCGGTTAATTCCAATTGATATTTTAAAGCCGATTCCGTAGGGGTTTGGCGATATACCTCTGACTTGGGTAACTCCAAAGTATCGGGTTCTTGCAACATATCAGGTGACGTGGACGCGTTCGCTTCCAGCATGAGCATTAATAAACCCAAACTCAAAGTTATAGCCCTTATACCAAATTTTATGCCTTGCCTAATAGGCTTGGACATATAGAAGCTCCCCAGAGATGATGTCTGCGATCATACTCTTGGCAAAAAGTGAAACTTCGAAGCAAGGGAAACGGAAACCAAATTGGCGCAAAGCGCTAACTATTCCCGCTAATCTTGTCTTCGAAGATTAATCAGTTCTCAAACAGGTGAGTCTTCTGGCTTGCGCATTCTGGGAAACCCAAGGGTAACTCCCAACCTACTTTCCCACCTTCCCATTGCTCTCGCGAGTAACAGTGGCTTCCTCTCCAATGGTAAAACCGGAGAGGATAGGATTTCGTAACGCATACAGCGACGAGCTCGCTTCCGATTTACACGGAATTCCTCGTTATGTCCTTCTTATATGGAATAAGTCGGACTCCCTGAATGAAGGCGCAAAGCTATTAATGCGCAAGAATTTTGTCTAGCGGATGATCAAATTGACAGCAAAAAGCAATGCTAGCGTTTTTAGCGCTTGTCTTTTTTTTGAGTTTTATCATTTTCAATCAACGCATAGGCGGAGTGATTGTGAATTGATTCGAAATTTTCGGATTCAACAATATAGGCTTCAATACGGGCGTCGATATTCAGTAAATGCGCCACATCGCGCACCATATCTTCCACAAATTTGGGATTATCGTAGGCTTTTTCTGTGACATATTTTTCGTCCGGTCTTTTGAGTAAACCATAAAGCTGACAGGAAGCCGTAGATTCTACCAAGTCAATAATATCTTCTATCCACACAAAATGTTTTCCCGGCGCAATTTTTGCGGTTACGGTAACATGTGATCGTTGATTATGAGCGCCATACTCGGAGATTTTTTTGGAGCAAGGGCATAAGCTCGTTACGGGTACTACAACCTTTAAAGTCATAGTGGTTTTTTCTCCACAACTTTTACCGATAAAGGTGACGTCATAATCCAATAAACTTTTTACGCCCGATACGGGCGCACTTTTGTTCACGAAATAAGGAAAAGTCATTTCAATATCGCCACTTTCGGAGTTGAGGCGCTCGGCCATTTCTGGTAACATTTCTTTAAATGTTTCTACGGTGATTTCTGTTTGACGATGATTGAGTATTTCTACAAAGCGCGACATATGCGTGCCTTTGAAATTATGCGGCAAATACACATACATGTTGAAATTGGCGATAGTGTGTTGTTCTCCACCGGTGCGGTCTTTTACCTTAACCGGATGGCGAATGCCTTTGATGCCGACTTTATTAATATCGATATGGCGAGTATCTTCAAAATTTTGCACATCGGCAATTGAGGTTAATTCTGTTTTCTTTGAGTTGGGCTTTATCATAATTCTCCCTTTGTATACAAAATTAGTATACGATGCCGGTAAATGCTATATTACGGGCTTTCAACACAGTTGGGATTTTTATGCAATGGCTTGGCTTTTTACCTATTCTTGCCTTCGTGGTTTTGGATTCTTGGACCAGCAAGGCCAGCGCACTATGGGGCGCTCTAGCCCTAGGTATTGGGGAATTGGCTTTTACCCTGATTCGTTTTCACACTATCGATTATTTAAGCATAATAGCCTTTTTAATTTTGGTTGTTTTCGTGATTTTATCAATCAAAACCAAAAACGATTTTTATTTCAAAATACAAGGCGCTTTAGTCAATATTTTATTTGCTGTGGTCATGTTAGCGGCTTGGTATGGCTTTCACAAGGCTTTAATGTTGGATATGGGTGTGAAATATATGGGAATTGAAAATATTGTCAAACTCAAACCTGAATTGACGCGGGAATTAGTAACGGAGATGTTACGGCTGATGAGTCAACAATTACCTTGGTGGTTAATTGTGCATTCGGTAGTGACAATTTATGCGGCCGCAAATTGGGGAAAGTGGGTTTGGGTATTTGTGCGGATACCCGGATTTTTTTTAATGCTTTTTTTTGCTGCAAATATTATCGGTGCACAAGCGATGATAAATGTGCGATGAGAGCTTTTAATTAAGCTTATTCGGTCACTTGAGTTTTATTATTTAAATCGACGATCAATAAATCTTCGGTATTATTTTCTTTATCGGCTTGCAATACGGCGCGCAGCAATGTGGCGTGTTCTAAAATTTTTAATTTGTAATGAATATCTTCTTCGGTATGATTGGCCAATTTAACCACTAGTTTATTTAGTCCAATTTCTTTTACTTGTAAGACACGATTCCCTCGGAAGGTCGCAAAGTCCTGATGGCCTTGAGTATAATCATCTTGTAATACATGCGCCAAGGACGTGATTTGCAAGCTGTCTAGGCGATACATTTTTTCACAAGTCTCGGCACTGGCCTTAAAATAAACGTCTTGATTATATTTGCGAAAGATAAGCACTTGGCTTTGATAGCGAGGTGACTTTTGCAATTGCAAAGCAATGTCCTTACAGGCTTGTGGACCTACGGGTAAGGACCATTTTTTCCTTTGCGTTTTTAAGTCTCCCCAAAAATTAAAAGCCAAGGCACCTAAAACCAGAAAGACAATAAATAGCGCAATGAAAATTCGGCCATAACTAGGCTTCTCTTGTAAATGCATTAATTTAGTGAGCTGCTCGGCTTGATTTTTCTTTTCGGCTAATTGAGTTTGTAAGCTATTTAAATTGATTTTAACGGTGGATAGTTCTTTGCGGGTTTCCGCTAAGCGCTGGGCAGCTTTATGCACTTCCACTTCCAGTTTGTTTTTATCATAGATGGCATCGAGTGACGCGAGCGCGCTTTCTATTTGTCGGATAGAATCGGCGGGTCCATGATAGGAACAAACAATAGAACGAAAAGTCATAAACAAAGCCAAAAATTTTTGTAAGGCTTTGTCGGAATCAACCTCCAGCTTTCGCGTCAAGCGCATTTCAGCTAAAGTGGCGGCATCATTCCATTCTTCTACATTGGAGAAATTTTTTACGCCATTTCGATTTGGCGTTTCCATATAAATGATAAAGCGACAGAGAGAAATTTTTAAATCATTAAATTTTATTTTGCCGCGATGCAATTCCATGAGCGCGGATTGGCCTTTAACTTTTAATTCTTCGTATTGCCTTTCAATGGTTGCGGTATAACCATCGGCCTCTTCTAGCTTGGCTTGCAAGGCATTAAACTCATCTAAAATTTGATGCGAGTTACCTAATTGAGATTCTAAAAAACGATTTACGGTATTGAAGTTAAGTGTTTGTTCTTTGGACAGTGAGGACGTAAATTGGGAGATAAAGTCTGGAGCCTTCTGAAGCATAGGCTCCAGAAAAAAACGGATAGCATCGGGCGTGCTGTGAATGGTTTCAACGAGACTCATGCCCACCTCATAAGGAGAACCGAAAGATTGACAAAGTCATTCATGCTAGATGATACACTTTTTGCAAAGGCGATCTAAACAAAACTTTGTGCTTTTCTTTCCTATCAAAAAGTAATATCGTAATGCCCTGTTGCTGAACAAAAATTGCCATGTGTTTTAAAATACCCTCGAAAGCGGATTTCTTCTTGTGAAACGTTTTTTTCTTGCGGCATTAAATTGCTGGATAACCTCCCGAAAAACTCAAGACAATCCTTTTCTAGGTTGGCTAGATTCAAAAAGTCACGGTTAAGCCAGGAACTCGGTATTGCATATACATTTGCTTGCCTGCGAAACGAGGTTCAGGCATGGGTAGAGGAATAAAGCTCCAATGGGAAGGGGAGGATTCCTTAAGCGAGGATGTTTTTTCTTCCATACCACTAGTCATAAAATTAGTAACCCAATAGCCTAACCAGGCGCCACCGCCCAGTAAGCTGGCGAAGAGAATTTTTTGAGAGTAATCGGATGCTTGAGTGTCTGCGGCTAATACCAAAATACCTGTTCCCATTAAAGTTCCACCTAAAGCACCTAGGCCATTATAAAAGGCTCTTTCTTTGGTGTCATATTTGTCACGATAATAAAATAAACCTTCGGTGAAGCCCAAAGTACCACCTAATAAAGCGGCTCCTAACCAAGGTCGAACGGAACTTGCATCACTTAAAGCAGCCACTTCCAATCCAGCAATAGCTCCTAAAATGGAATGCTGCACAATGCCTGTGCTTACTCCTGCAGGAATGTTTTCGCCAACACGATAATAGCTCGAGACCACATGTCCTAAGCCAGCCATGCCTATACCTTGGGCCAGACCAATACGCCAAATTAAATCTCCATGCTTGTCGGTATTTTCAAAATAAAGCAAGGGGGTTAATAAACCTAATAAGCCAAAACCTAAAGCAAATTTGTATTGCGTTTCAATGCGACCTGGTAAGTCGATGTATTGATTGCCGAGTTCATAACCTCCCCAAATGCTGAGCGGATAGAGTCCAAGCGCTGCAATGCTTGCGGTACGATGTGCGGTTTTGGCGGAAGAAATTGTGGAAAAGGCTAAAGCATGTATGGTATACAGCATGGCGATGCTCAAATAGGAAGTACCTAATAAATGGGACTCTTCAAAATCATTACTCTTGGCGAAATAAAAATGACTGCCGAAGGCTAGTGGCGCTACCAATAAAGGCATAGCCACATGAATTTTAGTTTCCTCAACTCCAAATGCCCAAGGAATGGCGGAGCCATAAACATAAGTGGAAATGCCTGTTTGTAAGGCCACATAAGTAAGGCGATTTTTCCGCTGTGAACTTTTAGGTGGATGAGTAGTTTTTTCGGATTCTGTGGGCGCTGGCTTTTTTTCGGTATTTGTATCGGGGGAGTCCCAATGTTCGGCGGAACTTGATTTAGCAACTTCGGTTTTAGGCGTGAGAGATGGATCTTGATTTGTAGCAGAGGTAGCATAGGTGCTACCTAAGCAAAGTATGAAGAAGCTAAGTCGTAAAAACATATTTGTCCTTTTATCGTATTCTATAAAGAGATAGTTTAAAAACTAACTAACTCCACATCAAATACTAATGTGGCATTAGGAGGTATAACGCCACCGGCACCTTGTTCGCCATAGGCTAAATTTGCAGGAATAATTAAGGTGCGCTTTTCTCCTTTTTGCATATCCAAAAAGGCTTCATCCCAACCTGGAATCACATTACCCATACCCACCGCAAATTCAAAAGGTTGACCACGGTCTACGGAGCTGTCAAATTTGGTGCCATCTAATAAACGCCCCGTATAATGAGCTTTCACATTTTTTCCTTTAGTTGGTTTTGGACCAGAGCCGGATTGCTGTACCACATACATTAAGCCTGAAGCGGTGGTTTTGGCATTTTTAATTTGATCGAGAATTTCGGCTGTTGCTCCAGGATATTTATTATTGCTACTGCCCGTTTTTTTCTTGGCGAGCGCTTGGAAAGCGGCTTCGTCGGATTTAAAACTTTTGGCTTTGGCTCCTACACGTTGAATACGAATGCTATCCATTTTATCGCCCATCGCAATGGCATCTACTACCTCTTGCCCTTTAATAACATGACCAAAAATTGTATGATGCCCGTCCAAATGGGGAGTTGGGACATGAGTAATAAAAAATTGGCTGCCATTAGTGCCAGGGCCTGCATTAGCCATAGAGAGCATGCCAGGTTTATCATGCTTGAGCGAAGGATTAAACTCATCCGCGAATTTATAGCCAGGGCCACCCGTACCGTTGCCATCAGGGTCTCCGCCTTGAATCATGAAATTGCCAATGACGCGATGAAAGGTTAAACCATCATAAAATTTTACGCCTTTGGATTTATTCGAAGACTTTGTGCCTTCTGCAAGGCCCACAAAATTAGCAACCGTCAAAGGGGTTTTTTCAAATTCCAATTGCGTAATGATAATGCCTTTTGCGGTATAAAAAGTTGCGAACAAACCTGGCTCTTTGGGAGCTGCAAAAAGGGAAATAGGAATTAATGTCATTAGGACTAAAGTTTTAATGGGTTTTAGCATAAGTTTCTCCTTCATCGATCATTAATTAAGCGAGCCGCTTAATTCGGAATAAAAAAATCCGTTGGGAAAATAGCAAATTGTGGATTTTGAAGGTTTCTTTTTATTACACTAACAATAAAGCAAGAGGTTTAATATGACTCTGGAAGAGTTCCAAGAAAAACTCCAGACGGTTTCGGATCAAAAATTAATGGCAATGCTGAAGAAGGCCCGTAAGATAGGTCCGGAATCCGCTGAGCAAACATTAGTAGAAGAAATTGCCAAAAGAGGTTTAGAGTTACCTGTTAACTTAAACGCTCCTATCACTCCTGATGCGCTTACCGCAGAGGATATGATGATGACTACGCCCATTCCTCAAGCGGCTTGGTTGAATGAAGAGTCCTCTCATGTACCCGTATGGGCTAAAGTATTATTGGGCGTGGTGATATTTGTGGGTATTATTGTGTTGGTAATTAAAGGTTTATCTAACGGATAAATGCCAAGACTATTCCACTTCCTGTAAAATTCTTATAGGCAGATTCACTAAAGTATCCAAGGTTTTTACTTGAATATTTCTGCGGCCTGGTAATTCTCTGATTTCATTTTGTTGCGCGGCCAGCGTGTCCGCAATTAAAAACACCTCTAGAACATGCCCTGCATTGGATACCAAGCCTTTTTCTAAAGTTAGGGATGCGGAGGTTTTTAATTCGGCATGATCCAAATTTTTCCCATAAATAAAAAATTGTTTCCGTTGATGTTTGATGGTTGTTTCGGGAATAATGCGCCATGGCGGCGGGCTACTTGTGCGTTGAGGTTTATGGCTACAACTTCCGATAAAGAGGGAAGCAAGAAATAATCCTAGAGTTAAAAATCGAGTTCGTGCATTGCCCATACGAGGATAGATTAAAATAATGAGTAATGATTTACCACAAAAGATTTTGCGGATACTTTTTCGCCTAGGCTTGGGCTTAATCGGTTTGGCCTGGCAAGCTTGCCATTATGAAAAAATTGTAGAGCATGATGCACAAGGGCAGCCGAAGCGCATTCTCACCTATACGAGTAAATCCACGCAAGACCAAAACCATTTAATACGCGAGCAATCCTTTTATTTCAATCATAATCGGGAAATCGATGCGCAGTACAAGAATGGAATATTGCATGGCAACTATCGTAGTTTTTGGCATAATGGACAAAATCAATCGCAAGGCAAATATCGGCAGGGCATGAAAGAAGGGGTGTGGGAATTTTATTTCAATCGTTACGCTCTTTCCTCTAAAGGGGAATATTTCCATAATGGAAAAGAAGGTTTATGGCATGAATATTGGGAAAACTCCGAATTGCGTGGGGAAGGAAAATATCATTTCGATCATGAAATAGGTGTTTGGAAAAAATGGAATGCTAAAGGGGATTTAGTTTTAATTAATTCATGTTTCGCTGCTAATCCCGAGGGGGAGTATCGGGCGTATTACGGTCTGAAATCCGCCGCCGAAGAATACTCATGTCACTTTGGCGTTACCTATGGAGCTTATGTGAAATATTTTCCCGATGGTTCGATAATGATAAAAGGAAAGTTTAATGCCCAAGGAGAGAAAGATAGTGTATGGGAAAGCTTCCATCCCAATGAAAAAAAATCTCGTCGTGAAACATATCACAAAGGTTTATTACACGATAGTCTTTGGGCTTGGAATTTGACGGGCGGCTTAAGCGAAAAAGGTTTTTTTAAAAATGGATCGGGAGAAATAATTTTTTATGATTCGAGTGGTTTGTTAACCGATCAGAAACATTTTAGTGCAGGACTACTCGATGGCGCCTACACACAATATTTTCCCAGTGGGAAGTTGAAAACACGCCAACTATATGCTCAGGGCAAGGCCTTGCGGGTGGAAAAGTGGTTTGAGAATGGAATGCCGTCTTTGCAAGGCGAGTACCAAGAGGGAAAAAAGCATGGGCATTGGAAGGTGTTTTCCAGTAATGGTTTTTTACTAGAAGACTTGGTTTATCAAAAAAGTTTGCTCGAAGGGCCTGCTTATTATTATGCTAGCGAAAATGGAAGTTTAGTGAGGAAACAAATATTCTTTCATGGTTACCCAAAAGTTGCCGAATTACATGGCGCCAATATAGGTAAGAGAAAGCAAATGCCTTCGCGTTAAACGCCGCTATGATTTTCTTCGCTGGCATCATCGGTTTTAAATAAAGCCAATACGAATTTTACAATGGCAAACACGATGGCAATAATCGCTATAAAACCTAAGGCTTTTAATAATTTTGAACTTTTTTTCACTTCTTTGACTTCCGTAGACATAATCAATTTCCTTACTCAACTATTTTTATTGTACTATATGCGCGGCATAGGCGCTATTAAACTGGAAAATATTCCCGCTTTTTTCCCCGAAAGTATACAAAAAAATAACTCTGGTATTTTATGACCTAAAGGTTTTTTTCGCGAACCCTTGCTAGGCGGAAATCAGTCGGCATGGGTTCCATAAGAGGAACGTCTTCTCCCAGTGACGATTCGGTTTTTTCTTCATTTTGCATCATAGCTTCTAGCAATTGGGTTTGGCTTTTAAGCAAGCCGCGCAAGCGATAGAAAAACTGGGATTTTTGATTTTCCAGCATGGTAATATCCCCACGCAATTCACCCATATGTTCGCGTGCATGCAAAAGCTCCTCATTGGCTTTTTGACGAGCCTCTTGAATAACCAATCCCGCTTCTTGATCAGCCACTTTACGTTTTTCATCCAAGGTGGTTTGTAAGGTAATCACTGAATCTTGCATGGTTTTTTCAATGAGACGATAATGATTAAGGCGCTCCTCACTGATTTTTAAGCGTTCGGCTAATTGCATATTCTGGCGGGTTAGCTCTTCGAAATCTTTGGCCACCATATCCAATAAAGCATGCACTTCATCGGTGTCATAACCGCGAAACTTAACGGTAAATTCATGTTTTTTAATATCTAAAGGCGTAATCATAATTGCCTCCATGGCTCAAGATTTTCAAGATTTAATAATAGTACCATTTTTGTTACCGTCACCACAGTCGCACGTTGCAGAGGATGGGGGAATCTAGGAGCGGCCTCCAAAAAGTCCGGTGCCAATGCGCAACCAATGGCTACCTTCTTCAACGGCAATTTCCAAATCGCCCGTCATGCCCATCGATAAAAATTGTAAATCCGAAAAAGGATGTGGCTGGCCGGCATAAAGTGCGCGTAAATCCTTAAGCATTTGCGCTAAGGTATGAAAGCATTGGCGTGTTTCTACAGGGTTTTCTGATTGCGGACCCATAGTCATTAAGCCGATTAATTTAACCCCAGGTAAACCGCGCATGGATTGGGCTAAGGTAAAAATCTCGACAGGGGAAAATCCCGACTTAGCACTTTCTCCCGAAGTATTTACCTGTAAAAAAACTTCGCGCGTAATTTTTAGTTCCACCGCCGCACGATGAATAAGTTCTAAAAGGGCGAGTGAGTCCACCGAATGAATGATGTGTGCAATAGGTAAAATTTTACGTAATTTATTTTTTTGCAAATGCCCAATGAAATGTAAAGTATGTGGGCTAGGCAAGGGAAATTTTTCCAAAGCTTCTTGCACTTTATTTTCCCCGAAATGAAAAGCTCCTAAACTTTGTGCGGCCAATATTTTTTCGCGTGCTTGAAACTTGCTTACCCAAATCAAATTTATGTCTTCACGGCTGCGTCCTGCTTGTTTACAGGCTGCAGCTATTCGAACTTCGATTGCTTTTTGATGAATAGCTATTTGTTCTGTTAAATTCATTTTTTAAGGGCAGGCTTTTTATTCGGTGACGTGAAAATTTTAGCGATAACTAAATCAATATGTTTGAGCTCATGAATTTTTAACCCGCGCTTCGCTTCATTAGGTAACTCGCGGATATCAGGTTTGTTTTCAGCGGGCACAAAAATTTCGAGTACGCCTGCTTGCAAAGCCGCAATGGCTTTTTCGGGTAAGCCGCCGATAGCATGTATCTCACCGGTTAAAGAAACTTCACCGGTAAAAGCAAATTTGGGATTCACGGCTTGTTTGGTCATCGCCGACAGCAAAGCCAAGGTCATAGCTATACCGGCGGAGGGACCATCTTTTTTTATGGCTCCTTCGGGGACATGTAAATGAATATCGGTTTTTTGTAATACCTCAGGATCAACTCCAAAGCGTCGTGCTCTTTCGCGCACCAAGGTTAAGGCGATTTGCGCACTTTCCTTCATCACTTCACCCAAATTACCGGTTAAATGCAAGCGTCCTTTGCCCGATAATAAAGAACATTCAATGCGTAAAATTTCGCCGCCCGCAGGTGTCCAAGCCAGTCCTGTTACTACTCCCGGCTCACTGCTTAACGGTACTAGTCTTTCTTGACGTACCGGAATGCCCAAGGTTTCGATTAAAGAATCCGGCGTAACCGCAGGTAATTTTTTTTGGGAGACGACTAATAAAGCTCTTTGTCTTGCCAATTTAGAAAGTTGACGAAAGAGCTGGCGCACGCCTGCTTCACGTGTATAACGACGTATAAGCGTATGCAATACGGCATCCGGTAAGGAAAACTGTTCTGCGGTTAACCCTGAGGTTAACAACACTTTTGGCACTAAATGTTGTTTGGCGATAGCGGCTTTTTCTGTTTCATAATAGCCGGAGATGCGTAATATTTCCAATCGATCATGTAAGGCGGCGGGAATATTTTCTTCCACATTGGCTGTAGTCACAAAAAAGACTTGGCTTAAATCAATACCGACTTCCATAAAGTGATCGGTAAATTCTTTATTTTGTTCGGGATCTAAAACTTCGAGCAAAGCAGAAGCCGGATCGCCACGAAAGTCACCGCCCATTTTATCTAATTCATCCAATAAAATAACTGGATTCATGCTTTGGCATTTTTTTAAAGCTTGAATCAAGCGGCCTGGCATAGCTCCGATGTAAGTGCGACGATGGCCACGAATTTCGGCTTCATCACGCACGCCCCCTAATGAGATACGCACAAATTCACGCCCTAACGCAGCGGCAATGGATTTGCCCAAAGACGTTTTGCCTACGCCAGGAGGGCCCACTAAACAAAGGATGGGCGTGGTATGATGCTTAGAAAGTTGATAGACGGCTACATGTTCCAAAATACGCACTTTTACCGTTTTTAATCCAAAATGATCTTTGTCGAGTTGGTTTTTTACCGCACTTAATTTTAGGTTATCATGCGTGTTACGGGTCCAGGGTAACTCCAAAAACCAATCCAAATAGTTTCGCACCACGGAATATTCTGGAGAGGAGGGATGCAAATAATCTAAACGTTTTAATTCGGCAAAGGCCTTGGCTTTGGCTTTTTCAGGCAAAGCTTTTGCGGTTAAATTTTCTTGGAGTTGACGCACTTCGGGGTGCGTAGGTGTGGATAAGGATCCTAGCTCCGCTTGGATTTTGCGTAACTGTTCATTGAGGAAAAATTCTTTTTGTGATTGGGCAATTTGTGCACGCACTTCATGTTCTAAGCGTCTTTGCAAAATTCCCATGTCTTGTTCGTTTTTCAAGAACTCTTGCACCAGAGCTAGTTTTTCTTCTAAGGACTTACGTTCAATAATTTGCTGTTTGAGCGCCAGAGGAATTTTTAAATGGCTCGCTAAGGTGTAAATCTTTTCTTCAAGGCTAGGGATTTGTCCAAGCAACTCTAATAAGCTGCGCGGCACCTCGGAATTTTGTTGCACATATTCATCAAAAGAAGCCTGCATGATGCCAAAAGCCTGCTGTACTTGGGCAGAAGGCACTTCATTGGGGGAGGGCGAAAGTTGCACGCGAAAATAATGATCTTCTTCTTTCCATTCGGCAGCGGTGGAAACAAAAAGCGCCTCTACTAAAATTTTATGTAAGTGATTGGGTAAAGGCAAAGCCGAAAGGATACGGCCAACTACTCCAACGGGATGCACATTGTCAGGGTTTATTTCTTCATCTTGGGAGTTTTTTTGCAAACAAAAAAAAGCCAATTGAGACTTGTCTATCATGGCGCGCGACATTGCCGACAGCGATTGAGGACGACCTAGTAACAAAGGTGTTACGGTACCCGGAAATAACACAATGTCGCGTAACGGAATAGCAGGAATACCCAAACGAATTTGAGTATTGATTTCTGCTTTTTCAGGATTCGCAAGAATATCGAGTGGGAGCGAAGGCTTATCGTGAGCACGCATGCGGTATTTCTCCCTCACCATAGAGGATTAAATAAAATTAAGCAGTTTTCTTTTTGGATTTTTTCAAAATCAACAAAGGTTCTTTTTTATGATTAACAACTTCTTCAGTAATAATGCATTCCGCCACATCTTCACGCGAAGGGAGATCATACATAATGGACATTAAAACGCCTTCTAACACTGAGCGCAAACCCCGTGCGCCGGTTTTGCGTTCCATGGCTTTATCAACAATAGCATTCATAGCCTCAGGTTGAAATTTTAAAACTACACCATCCATGGCAAATAAACGGGTATATTGTTTAATCAAGGCATTTTTAGGCTTGGTTAAAATTTCTAATAAGGCGGATTTAGGTAATTCTTCGAGGGCGGTGATCACAGGCAAACGACCCACCAATTCAGGGATTAAGCCGAATTGAATTAAATCATCGGGCTCGGCTAATTTTAAAATATCACCGACTTTAAGCTCTTCCTTACGACGAATTTTTGCTCCAAAACCCATGCCGTTCTCTTGCGTACGCTTGGCGACAATTTTTTCTAAGGATTCAAAGGCCCCACCACAAATGAAAAGCACATTTTTGGTATTGATTTGCACCAAATTTTGTTCCGGATGTTTACGTCCACCCTTAGGAGGAATGGAAGCTACGGTACCTTCTAAAAGCTTCAATAGACCTTGTTGCACACCTTCACCACTCACGTCGCGTGTGATGGACGGATTGGCGCTTTTGCGGGAGATTTTATCCACTTCATCAATATAAACAATGCCGCGTTCGGCAAGTTCTACATCATAATCCGCCGCTTGTAAAAGGCGTACAATAATATTTTCTACGTCTTCGCCTACATAACCGGCTTCGGTTAAAATAGTAGCATCAACAATAGTGAAAGGCACTTTTAAATATTTGGCAATAGTTTGTGCGAGTAAGGTTTTGCCCGAACCGGTAGGTCCTAAAAAAAGAATATTGCTTTTTTCAATCTCCACACCATTTTCATCCATGCGCGTGCCAATACGTTTATAATGATTATAAACCGCAACGGCTAAAGAAATTTTCGCATGATCTTGGCCGATAATATGGTCATCCAAATGGCGTTTGATTTCCGCTGGAATCATTAAGGTTTGTGGGGTATTGGGCTGCGTTACTTTGGCATTGCCTTCGGCCAGAATATCATTGCACATCAATACGCATTCATTACAAATACGTACCGATGGGCCGGTGATAATTTTGTCGACTTGGTCGGCGGTTTTGCCGCAGAACGAACAGCGGATCACGCTTAAATTGCTGCCGTTACTCATAAATCCTAGTTTTTCTTTTTACGGTTGCCCGGTTGAAAAATTTCATCGACTACCCCAAAAGCCACGGCTTCTTGGGCATTCATGTACATATCTCTATCTGTTGCCTTAGCAATTTCCTCTTCCGATTTGCCCGTCGCTTCGGAGAGAATGCGATTCAGCTCGCTTTTAGTTTTGAGAATTTCTTTAGCATGGATTTGTATATCCGAACTTTGACCCGAAGCGCCGCCGCTAGGTTGATGTAACATGACTTTACCATGCGGCAAAATAAAGCGTTTGCCTTTGGTGCCCGCAGCTAAAAGCAAAGCGCCCATGCTATAAGCAGAGCCTACGCAAATCGTTTGCACATCGGGCTTCACATATTTTATCACATCATAAATCGCGAGTCCGGAAGTTACTACACCACCCGGGCTATTGATATATAAGAGGATGTCTTTATCGGGATCTTCATATTCTAAAAACAAAATTTGTGCGACAACAGTATTAGCTACTGCATCGTTGATTTCATTGCCTAAGAAAATGATGCGTTCTTTTAATAAACGCGAATAAATATCATACACGCGTTCTGAACGACCGGTGGTTTCAATAACTGTAGGTATTATCATGCTCTATCCTTTGTAACCGATGACAAAATCCAAAGTCTTCTGTGACTTTAATTCTTCTCGAATATCGATTATTTTACCATTTTTTCTAAGCGATGCCTTTAATGTCTCGAAATCAGTGCCATAATATTCGGCCATTTCTGTAATTCTAGCGTCCACGTCTTCTTGGGAAGGCTTGATATTTTCTTTTTTCGAAATTTCATCGAGAATACGGAAGCGTTTAATATTAAACTCCGCTTCTTTTTCTAAATCCGAATGATCATGGCCATGCTCTTCACCTGGAGAATGATGATGACCTTGTTGTTCTAGTTGGTAGTTCACATAACTTTGTATGCGCGCTTTAGGAACATCAAAGGGATTTGCTTCAATCAATTTTTTTAAAGCTTCTTCATAAGCTACTTCTTTAGCTTGTTCTAAAGCTTGTTTGTCGAGATCCGCACGAATCCGTGTTTTAAAGGCTTCCAAGGAATCAAAACCCGCTTTAATAGCGAAAGCATCGTTTAAGATAGGCAAGGATAATTCATTGATTTCCAAAACGTATAATTTGTATTCGCCTTTTTTTCCGGCTAATGCGGCATTACCGTAAGTCGCGGGAAAAGTGAAATCCAAAATTTTTTCTTCGCCCGATTTGCAGCCCAAAAGTCCTGCATCTAATTCTTCAATACCTTGCGAACCAATTTCTAAACGGAAATCACGATTTTGGGGAAGGGCTTGCACTTGACCATCTACCACAATGCTGCGGTATTCAGCAACGACCACGTCACCCTTTTGGGCAGCGCGTTCTACGCGTTTTTCTTCGGCTAAACGTTTTTGCACGGTTAGCAATTGTTTTTCAATTTCGCTTTCGGGAGCGGCTTGAATATTCACTGGAACATTGTGCTGATAATCTTTTAAATCTAAAACTGGATCCACTTCAAGAAGGGCTTTAACAAAAATGGGCTTGTCGCCTTCATTTTCTAATTTATCAATGCGGCCAGGGGCTACTGGTTCGATTTTATGTTCTTTGCAAGCTTCCTTGATCACTTCGTCTAATAAAGCTTCCATGCTTTCTCTATCGAGAGGATCTTTAAAACGCTTGGCGATAACTTCTTTTGGCACGGCGCCTTGGCGAAAGCCATTAATGCGAATTTCTTTACTGTATTTTTTCACTTTATCTTGGAAAATTTTATCCAAGCGCGCGCGTGGAATTTCAATTTCCAGTAAGCGCTCTGTGCTTTTAGTTTCTGATAATGTTGCTTTCATATTTACCTTTCTTTAATGCGAAAGGGGGGAGTCGAACCCCCATACCGAAGTGCTAGATCCTAAGTCTAGTGCGTCTGCCAATTCCGCCACTTTCGCGATTCCTTTAATGCTTAGGCATTAATTCCTGTTAATTTTTAAAATTGTTCTATAGTTTAATTATCATTCGCATTCGCGAAAGTGGGAGTTATATCCTCTCCTGATTGGCCGGAAAATATACGAAATTCTGCGAAGTTTGAATTATCATCCTCCACCAATTGGATTTTGGTTTTATGGGTTTTTTCCCAGTATTTAAATATGATAGCGCGATTTTCCACGACATGGGAGATCATTTGTGGATGCAGCGCTAGGGTAATAGAGCCTTCGCCTTTTTTGGCGCGGAAGCGTTTGAACCAACGATCAATATTGGCAATCACGGACTCCTTGGAAGGAATATAGCCAGCGCCCTTACAAGTAGGGCAATCATTACTCTGCTCTTGCACCGCATCGGGACGTACGCGTTTGCGAGTAACTTCCATGAGACCGAATTGTGAAAGCGTGGAAAAATTAATCGGCGCTTTATCGACGCGAATCGCTTTTTTGAATTCTTTCACTACGGTTTCTTTATCGTCTTCATTTTCCATATCAATAAAGTCAATGACGATTAAGCCACCCAAATCGCGTAAGCGCATTTGTTTCGCTACTTCCCAAGCCGCGTCAATATTGGTTTCCACAATATTTTTCGCTTGATTAGTGCCACGTACTTTACCACCGGTATTAACGTCAATAGCCACCAAAGCTTCAGCTTGATCAATGACGAGGTAGCCGCCACGTTTCAAAGGCACTTTGCGCGCAAAAGTTTTTTGCAATTCTTCTTCAATGCCGAAATGATCGAAAAGAGAAATATCACCGGTATACAATTTTATTTTGTCGATATGATCGGGCGATAAAACTTTGAGGTAACTGATAACATTTTTGTGTTCAATTTTGTCATCGATATAAACCGCATCTACATCTTCGGAAAAATAATCTCGCAAAGTGGTTTCGCTAGAATTGCTTTCTTCATGCACCAAAGCGGGCGCAGACATAATGCCAATATTGCCTTTGCAACCTTCCCATTTACTTTCAAGCTGCTTCATTTGCATGGCAAATTCAGATTCAGTTTCATTAAGCCCAATGGTGCGTACGATATAACCGCAATCAGGCGATTTTAAATCGCGAATCATCTTTTTGAGCTGGCGACGCTGTTGGGGATCGCGGCTTTTTTTGCTCACGCCAATAAAATCAATGCCTGGCATACAAACTAAAAAGCGTCCGGCAAAAGAAAGATGGGTCGTAAGGCGCGCGCCCTTTGTGCTAATTGGCTCTTTGGTGACTTGTACCACCAACTCTTGGCCAACTTTTAATAATTGGTCAATGGTTTTATGCGGCGCATTAGAAGCATTAGCGGGTTTGGCATCGTCATCATCATATTCCGACAAAAGCGCTTCGCGACTAATCACATCTTCTACATGCAAAAATCCGGCTTTTTCTAAACCGATATCGACAAAAGCGGCTTGCAAACCGGGCAGCACAGCATTGACCGTACCTTTATAAATATTGCCGACTATGCGATTATTTTCGGGGCGTTCATAAACAATTTCCGAAAGACGTCCGTCTTCCAGAATCGCAATTCTTTGTTCATATGGGCGTACATTGATCAAAATTTCCCGTTTGGGTTTGATCGGACGCGGTGAATGATTCATTAAAAATCCTTCCAATTCATTTTTCCTGAAGAAATAAAATATTTCACTCTTTGAAACTCATTTCTGTCAGGTGCAAAAATGAGGCCGCCTAAGACAAATTAAGGCGAAAAATCATAAAAAAAGCCATGAGATCCCGCAAAACGGTTTCATCCTAAAATAATTGTGGGGTAAAGATAATTATAAAACCGCTAAGTCGTTGAGATTAGCTTGTAAATGCCTTTAAAAGCGCATCGTAAACTCACCGTGAATTTCCACTTGATGGGTGCTTTCTTTAGTGGCGGTATGAAACAATTTTTCATAGCGATATAGCAGATAGAAGAGTGCATCCACGTTGTTGGTAAAACTATAAGTGGCTTCCGGCTTCACACTGCAATTGAACATATCCTTATCACGATGGGGTAATTTGTCGGGCTCATCCCTTTTTTCTAAAGCATAGCTGGCGCCGACCGTAGTTTTTAAACGCAAATTGTTTTGCAGTTTGACATAATAGCGCCAAAATTGGATGCCTTTTTGCGTTTCCACATCATAGGAAACCGAAAAATCATCGCCAAAGGTATATAGATAATCAATAGTGACTAAGGTATCTGAGCGCACATAAACAGGCAAATTTGCATACCCGTTATACCAGAGAAAAGGGGCCGTAGCCGGAGTGATTTTTTTCGTAACGGAATCGATGACGCTGGGCCGAATTTTATTGAAAAGATTACTGCGGTCAAACCCGAAATTAAAACTGTTTTCCAAGCGGATATCGCCATTTGTGGTAGCTGCCAAACGTAAAAGTGGATTAAATTTATGTGATATTTTATGCACTTCTTGGTTATTAGAGAATTGGTCGATATTGGAGCGTTCGTCGCGATAATTATAAGTGGTACTTGCTGTCATAGTGCGGAAATGTTTATGCAAAAGGGGAATTTTATTGGAAAAGTCCCCCAATGTTCCGGTAGAAGAAATATCGGGGAAAACAATGGACGTATCGCTAGGGGAAAGGCCGCGATGCAAGGTATAGCCTTTACTGTATTTTACTGATCCTGTTAGGCTTAAATCGATTCCGGGAAACGTAAATCCGGAATTAATATCAATAGTTCTATTTACCACATGATTGAATTGTGAAGCGTAAATAGAGTCATTCGGTTTCATGAGATAATCAAAATTAGTAGGCCTTGGCTCGCCTTTAAAAATCGTTCCTAAGTTTTCAAAATCATAAAGCCAACCGAGGGAATAAGCATAAAAATCATAATTGGATCGACTAGGGTTGGCATTTAAAAAGGCATAGGTAAACTCTTCATTATTGTATTTGTGCGAAACCGAATAACTAGCGTCGATATTACGAAAGTGTAAATAGTCTAAACCCTTTTTGGAATTATCAAAAGCAGTAGCCAAGGATTTCCATTTTTGCATTCCCGAACTTAAGCTGCTGAATAAGGTGGGCAAGCTTAAGCTAGAGCTTAGTTTAATATCATGATCTGAGCTGGCCTCAAAATGTTCATTCCGGGTTACGGTTTTTCCATCCGGCCCTAACACATCATTCACGCGTGTATGTTTATATCCAGAAGAAAAATTTATGCCATGCGTTAACCAAGCAAAACTATTATTAGTATAGTCCATGTGATAGCTTTGGTTGCGGTTGAATTCATTAGCCACGATAAAATAATCATTGCCATCATGGCCTGGTTTGACCTCTCCATCATCCCATTTAAAAACCAAATCTTTTGCCAGCTGTTTATTTTCAAGCACACTTCTGTCGGTTTCAAAAATACCATCGGCAAAACTTTGATGTTGCGGATCAAAATTTCGATTTACGGATAAGCGATAACCAAAATTAAAAACATTAATCAAACGCCATTCCATATCGACACCATGGCTTAGCTCTACATCGAAGTTACGGGTTAATACCGGGCGATCTAATTCTTGTATGGGTTTATTTAAATTGTCTGTGCGTGCATAAGATAAATCCGCAAGGGTTAAGTTCAATTTTTCTGGCAAGGGTGTAATTTCTAAATTAGCCAAAGCAGCAGGAAAATATTTTTGCTTTTCGCCGAAAGCCAAGGGTTTATAACTTGGATTGCTAAAGGGAGATAAATTATAAAGCATTTTGGTATTATAAATTATCGTATTGCTGCGTTTATAAAATTCATCGTGATCCGAAGTAGAATAGG
>JAYTSD010000009.1:0-41984 GCA_043745805.1 Fibrobacteria bacterium | reverse complement strand
GTGATAGCTGCTGTTAAGCTTGTCTTACCATGATCCACGTGACCAATGGTTCCAATGTTTACATGCGGTTTCTTCCGCTCAAATTTCGCTTTAGCCATGCTAATTTCCATTCCCTCTAAACTTGAACTTGTCAAAGAGCTAAGCCTCTTTTGAGACTCGTACTCTGAGAAGACTTATTTTCTCAGTTCTTACGGTTTACTTTTTTTTCGTAAACCATGTTTTTCATACGTCAAAACGTATACTCCCAATCCTTTTGATAAGGAGCGCAACAAAGTAGTATAGCCGAAAGTATTTGCCAAGGGTATCTCTAATAAAATTATCGAGTTATATCCGTCGGAGTCCAATTTTCGCACATTACTACCACGAGCCGCCAAATCAGCTAAAACGGCCCCACAAAACTCATCAGGAACGATAATTTCCAAATTCATGAGGGGCTCATATTTATCAAAATGGGCACAATTGAGATTTAATTCCAAAGCATCCGCAAAACATTTTGCCAATTGTGGCAAAGGAATGGGTTTTATTGTCGAAGTTAATTCTTGAATTTCACATTTAAGGCCGGCAATAGGGCCATAACCACAACGCCCCAAATTGCAGAACATTTCAAAAGTGGCGACTAAAACTTCCCTATACGAATTTTCTAAAGATAAATCGCAATGCAAAATATTTTGATCATTTTCGACATGAGGCATTATTGCGAACTTCAAGTTCACCTGACCTTGAGTCGAAGTCGTTTCATTGGAAACATCTAAAAGTGGTGCTTTAATTTTTTCGAGGTACTGTACCGTGGGAGTGCCAATGCGAATATTGCAAGCATGATCCCGTTTTAGTTTTTGTCCAAACACTTCTAATTGCAATTCGCCTACGGTACGAATTAACCAACCGCCCGTTTCTAAATCAGGAGCTATTTGTATCGAAGGTTCTGCATCAGCTAAATGCTTTAAAACTTCTTGCACATGATCATAATCTTCAGCTTGCATGAGTTCAATGCGCGCTTGTAACAAGGGTCTATACTTCTTAGTAGCAGAAGGGTGCGATTCATTAGAGGTCAAAAGAAATTCCCCCACGCGATAATTTTTAGGGGTCTGCAAGGCAATGATATCACCGGCTGGAGCGTGTTGGATTTCCTCTAAGCTTTCGGCAAATACGCGATAGTATTTAGCATCGGGTAACATCAATGTTTCTAGTGGATTATATAATTTTACTAAAAAAATTTTACCTAAATCGCGATAGTAACGGATTTTGATTACTAACCCACCACAGGCTTGTAACTCCAAATTTGTTGTGGGTGCATCGATACTAAATTTTATACCATTCATTAATTGGCGAATACCTACATTCTTCAAAGCGGATCCCATATATACGGGAATATGTTGTTCGGCTAGCATCGCAGCGCGAATACCAGCCCAAAGGGCTTCTGAGGCGATTTCTTCACCCGCTAAATAAGCATTCATCACTTCATCATTAAATTGTGACGCCACATCAATTAATGCTTTCCTTGCTTCTTTATATTCTTTTTCTAAAAAAGTGGGAATAGAGCCTTTAATAATTTTACGCGGATTTTCAACGGATCGATATAGTGCGAGTTGATTTATAATGTCAAGTACGCCATCAATTTTTCCATCCAAATAAATAGGTAAGGTTAAAGCAAAAGGTTTTACATTGAATAGAAGTTGTATTTGGTCCAGTACATTTTGATAATGCGAGGATGATAAATCGAGTTTATTAATAAAAATCATGGCGCGATTTTTATTGCTGCGAATTTTTTGCCAAGCTTCTAAACTTTGAGATTCAATTCCGCTCACACCCGAAAGCACTAATACCACGCCTTCCACCGCTTGTAAAGCAAAATCGACTTCTACGCCAAAATCTACATGACCCGGCGTATCCACAAAAGTTACCACCGAATTTTTCCAAGTATAGGCCGCTATACCGGCTTCAATAGTAATGCCGCGCTTACGCTCTTCCTCTAAATAATCCATGGTGGCGAGGCCTTCATCCACCTCGCCCATGCCGGGAATCACATCACTGAAATACAATAAACGTTCCGAAACGGTGGTTTTACCTGCATCCACATGTGCTAAAATCGCAATATTTCGGGTGTCTTTGATGGATTTAGTTGGAGTCATAATTATTTACTCAAACCCCAAAGATATCTTCTCGCCGTGGCGACTGCAAATAGGAAGAGATGTTTTAGTGGTTTTTACTCATTATGCGCTAATAATTCACGGGCATGCTTGAGTGTGGCTTGCGAAGTTTCATCGCCCATCATACGCGCCAGTTCTTGTACGCGCTCTTTACCTTTGAGACGAATCACGCGTGTGAAGGTTCGTCCAGCTTCAATGCCTTTTTCCACTTTACATTGATGTTCGGCTTGTGCCGCCACCTGATGCAAATGGGTAATGACAATAAGTTGATGATGTTTGGCTAATTCTTTTAAAGCCTGACCCACTTGATGAGCCGTAACACCACCGATACCGGTATCTAATTCATCGAAAACCAATAAGGGGCGAGGATCACTTTCTGCCAAACCGGTTTTTAAGGCCAACATGATGCGTGACACTTCTCCGCCTGAGGCGGTATTTTTTAAAGGCTTGGGGGCTTCTCCAGGATTGGCCGCAAAATAAAACTCCACTTTATCAAAACCCTTAGCTCCAAGACTAGAGGCATTTTCCCATATGGGAATTACCGCTTCCAAATGTACGGAAAAACGGCTTTCGGGCATACCTAAATCCGCCAAGCGTCGATTGACTTGTGCAGAAAATTCTTGGGCGGCTTTTTGCCGAGACTTGCTCAATTCACTGGCTAATTTTAAAAGATTTTTAAAACCTTCTTGCAAATTATTTCGCAATCCTAATAAATTGGAATCCGAATTGTCAAAATCATTTAAGGCTTTACCGCGTTGTTCATATAAGGCAATGAGTCCGGGTAAATCCAAATGATATTTGGCTTTAAGCTTTTGTAATAAAGCAAGACGGCTATTTAGTATGTCGAGTTGTCCCGCATCCAAATTTTGTGGCAAAACATAATCCCCAAGCCCTTGACGCACTTCTTCGAGTAGCTCACAAGCCCCATCCAGCTTGCCTTGCAAGGCAGTGAAACGACCTGTGCCAGCATGTTTTTCTAAATTCAAAAGCTCTCGCTGTAAACGTTGCAAGAGCGCAATGGCATTGTTTTCATCGCCTTCCAAAATGGATGCGGCTCCGTCTTTTAAGGCGCGGATTTTTCCGAGGCTATTTTGCACCTTTAATTCGGCATCGATTTGTTCTTCTTCACCCAAAACCAATTTGGCTTTATCTAATTCTTTAAATTGAAAACTGAAAAAATCAAATTGTTCGCGTAACCGCTGGGTTTCGGCTTCTTTTTGAGAAAGAATGGCTAATTCGGCACGCCAATTTTGATAAGCTTGTGCATAACTAGTGTTTTTATCCGCCAAGCGTGCGAAAGCATCGAGATAATCAATATGGGTTTTTGCTTCCAACAAGGACTGCTGTTGATGTTGTCCATGCAAGTCAAGTAAATGCATACCCAATTCTTCTAATTGGGAAATAGCCACTACGGAGCCATTAAGACGACAACGACTTTTTCCCGTGGCAAAAATTTCCCGTTCGATGATCACTTCATCGCTGTCACTATCCACTTCCCAGCTTTGCAGTAAATTCTGAACTTCTTTGGAAGCTTTGGTTTTAGCTAAAGTAAAAATGCCTTCAACTTTTAATCGATCGGCACCCTGGCGAATGAGATCCGCTTTGCTTTTAGCGCCCACGAGTAATTTTAAAGCATTCATAAAAATGCTTTTTCCCGCTCCGGTTTCGCCAGTAATCGCGGTAAAGCCTTTGTCCCAACTTATTTTCGCAGATTCAATGACTGCGAGATTTTCAATTTTAAGTTCCTTGAGCATGATGCCTCAATGCATTTGATCCAGTCCAACCCAATTTATTTCTTAAGGATTCAAAATACGACGTATTTTGGGGTCTTGCAATATGTAAGCAATGCTTGCTTTTGCGCAATATCACCACATCCTCGGGCTTTAAATGCAATTGATTCCGGCCATCCACAAACATGTTCACTTCCTGACCTTTTTCCATAGCACTTTGCACAGTAATGGTCTGATAAGGCGGTAAGACTAATGGTCGCACGGATAAGGAAGTGGGATTAAGCGGCGTGAGTAATAAACAATCCGCCGCGGGATGAATAATGGGGCCACCCGCCGATAAGGCATAAGCCGTGGAGCCTGTAGGCGTGGAAACCAAAAGTCCATCGACACGATAATCCGTGAGGAAACGTCCCTGTGCCGTAACCCGAAGGTTAATCATTTGAAAACCCATTTTGCCAGTAAAGGTGACATCATTCAAAGCCAAGTCCACCAAGCGTTTTTTTTTGCCCGAAATCACTGTTACTTCCAGTAACATCCGCCGCCGAATAGAATAATCTTTTTGCAAAATTTCTTCTAAAATACGATCGAGATTTTCCAAAGCGACATCGGCTAAAAAACCCACGCGTCCTAAATTAACCCCTAAAATAGGCGTGCCTGCGCCACCCACCAAACGTGCCACTGATAAAAATGTGCCGTCACCACCCAAAGACAATAAAAGATCCACACGCTTTTGTAAAAAATTATCGCTTACGCTTTTCATTTTTAGCGTTGCATATTTTTTTAAAAGTGTATTCACAAAAATTTTTACTTTAGGATGACGCTCCGCAAATAAAGCCAATACGCGCATAGCCGCATCCATTTGCCCCTTATAGGCTACAACACCAATACTTTTAATGTCACCTGTGGGTGCAAATACCGAAGGATCTTCAGCGAAAATTTCGGTTTTACTCGCTGCCGATTTTGCCTCACTTTTTGTAATGACTTGGGATTTTATTTTTGGCTTCATGGATTATTTCCTAATTGCTGGAATTGTTCCAATAAGCCTGGATAACGGTGTTCCAAACATTCTGCATTTTCAATCACGCTTTGACCATGCGATTTTAAAGCAAGTACGACTAAGGCCAAAGCAACTGGAGTTTGTCCCAAAGCATTCGTAGTGGTGCCATCAGTTTCTGCTCTTCCCCTTATAACCAAACCATCTTCAAATTCACCGACTTCGACGCCGATATTTTTAAGCGTATTCGCCATATGTTTTAATAAATCTTCGGGAAAAGCATGCAAATAAGCAATATCGCGGATAACCGATTCGCCTTCAGCATAAGCTGCCGCGATCATCAACAAGAAAATTTCTTCGCGCATGCCCAATAAATTTTCGGTACTAAAGCGTTTGCCTATCAGCTCCGCTGTTCGTACCCGCACATTAGCAAAAGTTTCCCCGAATTTTTCACGCCTTTGCAAAATTTCAATATCGGCACCCATGCGACGTAAAGCTTGAAAGAACAAAGCCCTAGTTGGATTGAGTAAAACATTTTCTAAAAAGATATCCGAACCTTTAATTAAGGTGGCGGCTAAAGCAAAAGCAGAGGCTTCGGAAACATCATTGGGTATACGAATAAATGTGGGCTGTAACTTTTGTGTTCCCTTAAGCTTCAGCGTTTCCATGACCTCTTGTTTGCCTTGCGCTTTCATTTGGCGGGCAATACGCCTTGCTAATTCATCGCCTTCTTCAACAGCACCTTTTTGAATTTGTAAATCACCATCAAAAAGTTGAATCAGATGTTCTAAAATATCGGGACCACTTTTGGACAAGAGCAAATTAATGTTTTTTCCTGCGGCAATATGATAAAACAATAAAGCAATTTTAATTGGATACTCCTCCAATTTATATACCGAAACCTTACAGGGATCCGCAGGATTAACCTTTAAACCTTTTACGCGGAAGGCGCGTAAATTCGCTAGCTCTAAATCGGATAAATCCGGCGGGGCATGATCGAGTTGAACTTCTTCGATGTGAAAAAGCTTTGAGATCACCGCAAAAATATCTTGTGCTATGGTCAAAGCGTTCCATTGCCAAATTTGTGCAGACCCAAGTGCAGCGGCCCAAGCGGCAAAAATCAACATTTCCAATTCATGTTTTAAAGCAACGGGCTCGGTAGTTTCTGTTTGCTTTTCAATTTGGCCTTGTAGCAACAAATGACCGTCTAAATTTTCATGCGTAAAACCTAAAGTCCCTAGGCGTTGTAATAAGTCTTTTACATCTTCACTAGTAGGCACATTTTCCAAACGGGTTTGGCCATCGGCCAAAAGTGCTAAAAATAATGCTTGTAAACTCAAGGTGAAATCGCCTTGTAAAACGGGCGAACCTTTGAGACGCTTGCTGCGGCGAATTTCAAGGACTGATGTCAATAAAGTTTCCATTCTTTTATCCTACTTACCGCAATCGGGCGAGAAAACTATTTTGGTTTAGGCTTGCTATAGCTTGTTTGGCTTGCTCTAAGGTTTTAAAGGCTAACATTAAAGTTCCCTCTTCCCCTTCGCGCACTTTTAAAATTTCCACATCAAGAACATTTAAACCCTGTTCTGCTAAAGGTTTTAAGATGCGCAAAAGCATACCCGGCGCATCTTGTAGGTCAACCAAAATTTCCGTAAGGGTAGTACTGAAACCTTTTTTCTGCACGGTTAAACGACTACGCAAAGCATTGCCTGCTTGAAAATAAGTTTTGAATTGCGGTTGGCCCATCGCTGTTTCCAGTTGACCTAAATGCTCACGATATTTTCTGAGTACGGATAATATTTCTTTTTGATTGGTAGCCAATATGGGTTCCCACATGGCATAAGATGAGGCCGCAATACGAGTCATATCGCGAAAACCGCCGCCTGCAATTTGTAAACAGTTTTCTACTACGGTATTTTGTTCGCCGATAAAGCTGGCTAAAGCGGTAGAAATAATTTGCGGCAAATGCGAAACATGCGCAGCTATGCGATCATGCTCATTCGCTTGCATGATGGAAGGACGTGCGCCTAATATTTCCACAAAATGTAACAAACGCGATACGGTATCTTTATGGGTACTGGGATGGGGACAAATGACCCATGAGGCATTTTCAAATAAATGCGCATCACGCGCTTCGATACCCGTTTTTTCACTGCCCGCCATAGGATGCGACCCAATAAAACAGGCTTCTTGGGAAGAAGAGGCAGGAAAAACAGTTTCCGCTAAAGCGCAAATTTCACCTTTAGTACTACCCACATCGGTAACAATTGCATGGTCCAAAAAATTCGGCTTAGTTATGGCCCAGCGTTTTAAGGTTTCTTGAATATGCGCAATCGGCGTGCATAATAGGATTAAGTTTGCTCGACTTACCGCTAGGTCTATATCTTCATAAGTGAAAATTTCATCAGCTAAATCAAACTCTTGCGCTTTAACTAAAGTAGTGGACGAGGAAACACCTAAGATACGGGTAGTGGGAAAGCGCTTGCGAATGACTTCGGCTAAAGAAGCTCCTAATAGGCCTAAACCTACCAAAGTAATGGTAGAGAAAGGAGTTTGAATAGGAGCGGTATTCATAAGGTCTATTTCATTCCTTGGGACCATTGGCTTCAAGCAGACGATGCTCGGTAATTATGCATTCAAAAATTCTTTGTACCGCTTCATCGGATAAAGGACCATGATTGCTTTTAAATAAAGTTTCAAAAATTTGTTTTTCTCGAAGCGGATCGTATATGGGCAACATTTTTTGTTTCTTAAGCTCCCCTATAGCTAAAGCGCATGTTGCGCGTTCATTTAAAGCCTCTAAGATCTTGATATTTAAGGCATCAATTTGGCCGCGCCAATCCGCTAATTCCATATTTCCTTTGTAGGGGCAATTAAAGGTTGGGTTAATTTTTTGATGTCCTGCAAAACTTCGGCAAAGGGTTTGCGATCTAAAGTGCGGCGTACTATAGCACTACCCACTACGGCACCATCACAGAGACTACAAACTGTACGTACGTGCGCCGGAGTTGATATGCCAAAACCCACCACTACCGGAATCGGTGACGCGGACTTAATCGCTTTCAATTTGCTTTCGAAATCGGCTTGGAAATCATCTTGTTCTCCGGTAATGCCAGTGCGCGAGATATAGTAGAGAAATCCACTACTCGCTTGGATAATGGTTTGCAAGCGTTGTGGAGTGGTGGTTGGTGCTGCCAAGAAAATAAAACTCAAATTAAGGGATTTACAGATACTCACCATTTCTTCAGATTCTTCCGCTGGCATATCAACCAGTAAAAATCCGTCTACACCTGCGGCTTTTGCACGTTCGGCAAAGTCTTTGAGTCCCAAACGAAAAATGGGATTGAGATAAGAAAATACCACCAAAGGAATTTGCGAGTGCTTTCGAATTCCTTTGATCATCTCAAAATAAGCGACATCATCAATATTATTTTCCAATGCGCGATTGGCTGCCGCTTGATTGACGGCCCCATCGGCCATGGGATCGGAAAAGGGGTAACCGAGTTCAACAATATCCGCGCCCATTTTTTCCAGCTCTAAAACCAGCTCCACGGTTTCGTCTTTACCCGGCACGCCAGCAGCCAAATAAGGAATAAAGGCTTTTTGTTTTTGGGCTTTTAAACGTGCAAAAGCAGCATCGATGCGATTCATTGGCCGATCACTCATTTATGCGCCCCCGTATTTTTATGCGGTACCGCTGAAGTTACCCCAATAGGAGAATCATTTTCCATAGCTGACATCACGGTTTGAATATCCTTGTCGCCACGGCCCGAAAGATTTACCACTAACAATTTATCCTTCGTTAAAGTGGGTGCGAATTTTAAAGCATAAGCAATGGCATGAGCGCTTTCTAAAGCTGGAATAATGCCTTCCAAACGACATAAGGTATGAAAGCCTTCTAGCGCTTCAATATCCGTAACCGATGAGTAACTTATACGCATTTGGTCGCGATAATAAGCATGCTCAGGACCTACGGAAGCATAATCCAAACCTGCCGAGATACTATGCGTTTCGGCGATTTGTCCTTTATCGGTTTGCAGTACATAACTCTTAGCACCATGTAAAACACCCAATACGCCGCCTTCAAAACGCGCAGCATGTTTACCACTGGCTATGCCTTCACCGCCGGCCTCGACACCGATCATTTGTACCGAAGGCTTATCGAGAAAGTGATAAAATAAACCAATGGCATTACTGCCGCCGCCTACGCAAGCGATTAACCAATCGGGCAAACGATTTTCTTTTTCTTGCATTTGTACGGCGACTTCTTCGCCAATAATTTTTTGAAAGTCGCGCACTATCATAGGATAAGGATGCGGCCCTAAAGCAGAACCGAAAATATAATGCGTATGATCGATATGCGTAACCCAATCGCGAATGGCTTCATTAATAGCATCTTTTAAAGTCATGCTACCACTATCCACCGGTACAACTTCCGCACCCAATAAGCGCATGCGAAAAACATTCGGCGCTTGTCTTTCCATATCCACGCGACCCATATAAATCACACATTCCATACCGAAACGCGCCGCAGCAGTCGCTGTGGCCACTCCATGTTGACCCGCACCCGTTTCCGCGATAATACGTTTTTTGCCCATGCGACGCGCAATCAAAATTTGCCCCATGGCATTATTGATTTTATGCGCACCGGTATGATTCAAATCTTCGCGCTTCAAGTAAATTTTTGCGCCTTGGCATTTTTCCGTTAAGCGTTCCGCAAAATAAAGCGGCGAAGGACGACCCACAAAATCTTTAAGTAATCCATTGAGCTCTTGACAGAACCCGACATCGTCTTTGACTTGATGATAAAAGCGCTCTAACTCTTCGAGAGCGGGCATTAAAACTTCGGGCGCATATTTGCCGCCATAAGGCCCAAAACGGCCCCAAGAATCCGGAAACTGAGAAGGTATAATCATGCTTGGCAAAGGTAATTTTTCTAAGGTCATTTGGCCCTAATTTGCCCGCGAATTATTCTTTATTATGACTTGCGGATTCACATAAAAGGGGCATAAAAAGGATATAAAAGTCTTCGTAAAAAACTACTTTGTGACGGGAGTTTATCGAGTAAATATCGACTAAAAGGATGTTAATCAAGGACATGCAAAGATTCCGCTACTTCCTTTTGCATAAACCTTATGGCGTTCTTTGCCAATTTACCGATGCACAAAATCGACCTTGCCTAAAAGACTATTTTCCTATTCCCGAAATGTATGTCAGTGGCCGCTTAGATCTCGATAGCGAGGGACTGTTGCTTTTAAGCAATGATGGTGTTTTGCAAAATCGCATTACTACTCCGCAAAAAAAATTATGGAAAACCTATTGGGTGCAAGTCGAAGGTATTCCCGACGATAAGGCTTTGCAAGCTTTACAAAACGGCGTCGTTATTGAAGAAAAAAAAACTTTGCCTGCCCAAGCAAAGCTTTTAAAAAACCTTAACCTCCCTGATCGCGAACCTCCCATTCGTCAAAGAAAAAATATTCCTACTTCCTGGCTAGAAATGCAAATTCATGAGGGCCGCAATAGACAGGTTCGTAAAATGACAGCCGCCGTGAAATTTCCCACCTTACGTTTGATCCGTTACTCTATTGGCTCATTCACTTTAGAAAATCTTGCTTGTGGCCAATGGCGAGAATTAGATCACAAAGAAATTTCTGCTTTGCTATAATTATTTCCAAACTAGAGGAGACGCCATGTTTGAGTTAAAAAATAATCTAAAATATTTTGCTAAACGATTAGCAATTACCAGCCTTATTGCGGCCCAAGGAATATGCGCTCAACATGAAGGACCTAGCGTTAATATCGATAACAATGCCAAAGCCGATACGGTTAAATCACTAATCGACACTACTAACAAAACTGGGGTCACGCCTCCTCCCATGGATTCTGTGGCAATGAAAAAACTGGATTCTACTACTGCGCCCAAACCAGAAGGTATTTTCGTAACCAATAAAGTTTTAAAAAAATTGAATCTCGGTGGCGCGTTTCAACTCAAAGGCTTCTACCATAATATACTTGCGGATCGCGATGCCGATAAAAAATTAAGCTTGACCTTGCGTCGCTTAGCAATTGATTTAGACGGTATGTTTGATGATCATTTTGGTTTTAAAACTACCTTACGCTTAGAAACTAATGGCGGCAATGCCGGTATTGATGACGCCTATTTGTTTTATAAATACAATGACTTCGCTGGCTTTAAAGGCGGTAAATTACGTCGCCCCATTTCCCAAGAAGCGTTGCAATCCTCCAAAGAATTTTACACCATTGAACGCGGGGAGTTATATCACAATTTCTTAGCCAACACTACAGGTTACGCCTATTTAGATGTGGGTTTAATCGTTTATGGTGGCTTTATGGAAGAGGGCCATACACTAGGATATGAATTTGGTATTTTTAATGGTAAGCAAAGCGAAAAAAATTATGTGGACCAACATTATGAAAAAACAGATAAGGGATTTAAAGCCAAGGATATTGTGATTCGCATCACAGCGTCTCCTGTGACTAACTTAAATTTAGAAGCTTCACTTTCCACTAAAGCAGCAGAAGACACTACTAATCCCAATCAATTTATTTTTCATTCCAATCGAGCCTATGAATTAGGTTTTAATTATCTCTGCAATCAGCTACGCCTACTAGGCGAATTAGCTTGGGGAGACAATCATCAAGGTAAAGATTCCAAAATTCTCGGTGGCAGCACGCTCTTTTTTACTTTCTATTTAACTTCAGTTTGGCATGAGGACTATAGTCAAGGTCGAGCCAGTGAACTGATTTTAAAATGGCAAGGACTGGATCCGGATGGCGAATTACTCGGTGACAAGGGTTCTCCTAATGATGGCCTTATGATGTACACCTTAGGGGTGAATTATTTCTTTAATAAATATGTCAGCGTGCAATGTGATTATTCCCTTACACAACCCGTTACCAAAATCACAGCGAATGACGACTTAAATCATCAATTAGAAGCCATGTGGCGCATGCGGTTTTAAACACCTTCAAAGCTTGTAAATAAAAAAGGGGGGCCATTAGCTCCCCTTTTTTTATGCAATACAAAAAAACATTTAGTTTACAATATCCATACTACGCTGCATGACTTTGTCATTCAGCTGCAAACGATATACATACCTTCCAGGATTAAATTTAGTGACATCTAAACTATAGGTTTTAATCCCTGCCTCCTGTGGACCTTGAAATAAGGTTTGTATGAGTTGGCCGCGCAAATCAAAAATTTGTAAAGTAACTTGCGAGTTATGAGGTACCGCATAGCGAATGGAGGTGTAACCACGCGCTGGATTGGGGAAATTTTGCTCCAAAGTAAAATCCGGCAAACCTTTATCCGCTTTATGAATGCCTGCTGGCCCAATAATGGGAAGGGTTGGGAAGTCTTTAAGTAAAGTTTGTTGCAGTAAAGCAGTATCGGCGCCTAACCAATCCTTTAATATGGTGGAATAAATGGAGCGATAATCATTTTGCATGGCCACATTGTCGTTTACGGTTATGGTAGGTTTAATCACTGGGCTACTGCCAATAATACCCCCTATAGCATTGTTTCCAAAAACAAAATGCGGGGCCGAAGTGCCATGATCGGTTCCAAAAGAAGCATTGCTTTGAATGCGGCGTCCAAATTCTGAAATCGTTAAACCCAAGACTCTATCATTAACACCCAGTAACTTGAGATCATCCATAAAAGCTTCAATAGCTGACGACAAATAACCTAAAAGTTGAGCATGTTTGCCAAGAGTAATATCGGCTTCATCCACTTGAGCGGAATGCGTATCAAAGCCACCCATAGACACCACATACACTTTAGTTTTTAATCCGCCCCCAATTAAATTGGCGACGATTTTTAACTGTTTAGATAAAGAATTTTTGTCATCGTATAGGGTACTTTTGTTTACCACTTTCCCTGCAGCCGTTTTAATGGTGGTGGCATACTGTTGTGTTTGATCTATCATGCGACGCACAAAGGTTAATTCATGTCCAGCTGGAGTTGCTGGCGCAGCATCCACATTGCCACTTACTAAGGTGTAGAAAGAATTAGGATTGGTGATGGTCATTCCATTTGGTGCCACCGAGCCTTGTAATAAAGTTGATAATACCGAGCCAATTTGAATGGAAGGTGGATCCGGAAAATTAGCATTGGGGTAACCGTTAGGGTAACCTGGATACTTTTGATCTAAATAACGGCCTAGCCATCCGGTATTTAAAATTTGATTATAATCAGATCCTGTAAACCAAATATCGGTAGAGCGAAAATGACTTTGATTATGACTGGGGTAACCCACATTTTGAATAATCGATAACTTCCCATCTTTGAATAAATTCTGCATTCCTGTCATGGCAGGGTGCAAGCCGGTTTTATCATTCAACTTTAAAACCTTAGCGCCGGGAATTAAAATATTGGCACGGGCCTTAGCCAAGTTATCATATTGATCCAAAGGAATAACGGTATTTAACCCATCATTACCTCCATCAAGGCGAATGATAACTACAATATTATCACTCTGAGCCGTAGCTTCCAAACCTCCAAAAGGCGACAGAGCGGATAGCGTGGCTGCATTTAATTTATGGGACAAGAGCGGAAAAGCCGCCATGGGTAGTCCTGATTTTAAAAATCGTCTTCTATCCATGATGCACTCCTAGCTTTGCAAATTCTAAACTAGACTTTGTTCGAATTAACATAGTTGATACTCCGCCATATTCATCATCGCTTTCAGTAAAGTCCGCAAACGCGTTTCTACTGGGGTTTTATTGGCGGCAATTGGACTGTCTATATAAGCTTGCCATTGTTGCGCCCAAGTATAATCAGGAAGGCCTTGCGATAGACTTTCTTTTAAGGAGGCTTTTTGTACATCCCCTAAAGCAATGGGATAAAGTTTAGTCATTAATTCTTGCAATAAAATGTTTATATCACTCGGCTTGGATGTGCTTAAAGCTAGGGCAAATGGGTCAATACTTAGCACAAAATTAGAAAACTTATAGCCCGTCGCTTTCGCTAAAGTGTCGGTATATTGCATACGCTTGGGTAAAGTATCGGCATTCAACCATGCTTCGTAAAATACTGGATCTTGATAATAAGCTGGCCAACCAGCCACATTAGGCGGTTCAAATAATTCTTGCTGCATAGCCGTGCTTAAATTAGATACGGAATTATAAACACCATATTCCGTCGCCAACACAGCTGTTCCGGGCAAGGTAACATTAAAGCTACGTAGTGATCCAATGACAATGTCGAGTGGGGTTTTAATAAAACAACCCATATTTAAACTATCATAAAAATGGGCGCTCTTGAACAAGACTGCAAGCACCGGTTTAATTTCAAATTGATTTGCTATGAGCAAATCAGCCATGGGAGAAATAACATTATTTTCAGTTGTGGCATCAATTACATAATAGACGAAATAGCGATAGATTTTTCGGCAAATATATTTCGCGGTAGCTTTTTGGGCAAAAATAATATTCAATAAATCATCTATTTCGTTAATGCCATCCGTTGCAAGGCGACCAGCCACAACTGCATCCCCATAGGCAGCAGAAAAAACTTTTGCGGTTTGATCATGATTTTTATCTGTAAAGGTATAGGATATCGTGACCCTATCATCTTTGTATCCGGTTAACACTCGGGCGGCAGCCTTTACGTCGGCTTCGGTATAAGTTGTGTAATTGCCCGCTTCAACTTCTAGTCCTTTTCCAATAGTGAAAAGCTCTTGTATCTCTCGGCCTAAATTTTCATTGGGACTTGATTTTGTATTCCGATTTCCATTCAAATAGACCAACATAGCAGGATCTAAAGTGATTTCCTTAACTAGGTTTTTAAAGTTACCTACGGCATTTTTGCGGAACAAAGCATTTTGTTTATAAAGGTAACGCGCATCGGTTACGGTGCCACCATCCGAAGGGAAATGATTATGCCAAAATAAAGTCATTTTTTCTCGAAGCGAAAAATCTTGATTTAGTAACAATCCCAGCCACCAAGATCGTAAGGATTGCGTGCGTAAAAAATTTATTGCTCCATCATAGGGTGCCGTTACCCAAGTTTGGCCTATGGCTACCTGGGTTTCTTTTATATCGGTCGCTAAAGGAGGCGTTGGTGGCACATCGGTAAAGGTCAATAAGGCATCCACACAATTACCAATATTTTGATTTAAAGCATTGGTTAAATCTGTTTTTTTAAAACCAAATAAAGCACGTCGCAATAAATGTGAAGCCTGATCCGCTCCCCAAGCGCCCGTGTAAGACTCAAGTCCTGCACTGATAGCCGCACGCTTAGGCAAAACTTGATTTGCAGCTGCATTCGTCGATTGTTTTGCAAATTTAGTCGCCACCATCATAACCCCCGATTCGAAACTCTAGTCAATCTAAACCAAATGTCTAAAAATCATTGCCCATTATTGGAGAATCTTTTGTTTATTTTCCAACATATTTTTTAACCAAGCTAGGGTATTTAAATTTTTCTTTGCGCGAAAAATCACTTTTTCGCCAGTGCCATGAAAATCACAAATTACCCTCCCTAAAAAAATTACTTTTTGCCTATGTTAAAAATATGTTTGCTTTATGCATTAATAGTAGCCCAAGTATTTTCTGCAAAGGTTTTGGATGGAAATAATGAGGTAACACCCAAATACACACCCTCCTCAATTCGATTAGGGCCCGACAGTAATCTTTGCGGAATAAGTATTCCTAGAAATGTTACAAAAAAAAAATATGGTCTTATCATTTGGTTACATGGAGGCATGCGTAGCAAGCGCCAAGACAAAGGCCTAGAGGCCCATAAGGCACTGATTGGTTTTTTACCTAAAGCCAATTTTTATTTGGCCAGCCCTTCCGCTTTTGCTGGAGTAGATTGGCTTACCGAGCAAAGCCTACAACATATTGATCAATGCATTACATATATGCTTAAAAAATATCCCATCGATGCGCATAATGTGAATTTGGTAGGCGTATCCGATGGAAGTTTAGGCGTTATTCGTTATAGTCTCTTCGGAAAATATTCCCCCTCGCGCTTAGTACTTTTTTCCAGTTACCCTCAAATCGCTCTCGAGGGTTTAAATCAGCCCGAACAAAAAATGTTTGCCAAAGGAAAATGGTATTTTTTTCAAGGCGGAAAAGATCGACTTTTTCCAGCACAAGAAGTTGTGCCATTGCTAAAAAAATGGGAGCAAACGAATCCTCAAATGAAATTGTTTTATTATCCAGAAGGCGAACATGATTTTTCATTTTTTGCTCAAAATTGTGTCGCGGAGATTACTAAAATATTTTCCACCCCCTAAATCCCTTTTTTTAGCGCTAAAAAGCTATTCCGCCCAAATTTCCTACAAAGGCATTGGATAAAAGTCTAGGTTTTTCGAAAAAAATAATGCATAATTAGAATATGAAACGTTCTGATTTTTACATTTTGGGTTTTGCAGGGCTCTTGGGTTTTTCCCAAGTTTGTGCCATTTCTGCGGACTCAATTAAAGCCGGAACAAAAAATATTAGCATAAACAATGCGCCACATATTAAAGTGGAAAAAATGGAAGCCGTTTCAGAAGCTCACTCTATTGTGATGCAAAAAACGGATGCGAGTGAATCTCCAAAGATTGCCAATCCTATCGGTGAAGTATCCATTTCGCAAAGCTTTATTCGTATTTATTTGCAAAAGCCTGCGAACATTACACTGTATAATGCTCGCGGCCAAATAATTTACCATATGGAATCACAGCGTCAAATCGAAATACTTCCGCTACAAGGCTTACAACCCGGTTTTATTTATCTGTCTTTACGCGTAGGTAAAGAAGAATTCACGAAAAAACTAGTATATACCGGAAAATAATTTTCGTAGCAATTTACCCAAAGAATAATTAACGATTTTTTGAGAGGCGGCCAAGCAAAAGCTTGGTTTTTTTATTCTGGATCTTTTTTGTTAAACATATTCGCGATAGATCCCAAATCCTTTGCACGATTTTCCATGGCTTGCGCGGCATTCTGATTTTCTTCTTTAATTTTCAAATAAATTTCTTCGCGGTAAATTGAAACTTGCTTCGGAGCATCAATGCCGATTTTAATGTTACGTCCGTCAATATCCATAATGCAAATACTGATATTTTCATTAATCCGAATGCTTTCACCTATTTTACGGGTCAGGATTAACATTCCGCAATAATCCGTTCACGATGAGTGTATTGTGCATCATCCAGTAAAATTTGTTTTCCAATGCGCTCGCGAATATTTATGAATAAGGGTCCTAATAAATTAGCAGTGCTACTGGGTAAAGGATCGCGCATGGTCACAATCACATACAGTAAAAGTTCTTTTGGATCTTGAATATTTAAACTCGTTAAATCTTCTTTTTTCAGTTTGGGTTGATAATCTGCCTTAAAAAGCAAAGGATTAATAATAGCAAATCGCGCTTTATGATCGACACATTCCATCCAGTGAAAAGGCTGATGCTCGGGTAAAGAACTTATGATAAAGCGTTTGTATTCCTCAAAGCCAGGCAAGCCATTGGGAAAGGAAATAATTTGATCCTCGGTCCAGGAAACGCCTTGGTTACTGCTCATTCCGATATTCTACTTTAAACAAAACCAAAATTACCAGCAATGAATAAAAAATAATTTGTATTTCAACCTTGGTGCTAATCATCGTATGGGCTTATGGCACTTACAGTGTCGTATAAAATGTCCGCTTGGCGCGGTAAATGAGGAGAAGGATTTTATTGCCTTTGCGTGTGGAGGATAAGGCCGAATTAAAATCAGTAAGCGAATAGATTTTAACCCGATTAATTTCTTGTACCACGTCCCCTTCTTGCAATCCTGCTTCTGCAGCCCGACTACCTGCATCTACTGACAAAATAGCTACACCGACGGTCACACTTTTTTCCAAACTATACTGATTGCGTATTTCCGAGGAGAGTGGTTTCACATGTAAGCCCACCTTATTTAATTGTACAGCTTGCTCTTGTTCATCCCGCGCGGCCACTTGTATTTTTTTATCATCGCGTTTGGCGATTTTGATTTTGAAATTTATTTTTTTGCCTTCGCGATTTACCAGAATAGCCGCATAGGAATTTGGATTCAATAACGCCACTCGATTTAATAAATCACTAGCATCGTCAATCACTTCGTTATCAATTTTTACAATCACATCTCCCGATTTAATACCCGCATTAGCAGCCGGGCCATTAGCAACTACGCCATTGACTAAGGCGCCATTATGTTCTTGCAAATTAAGCGCTTCGGCTAATTCTTTCTCCACCGATTGAATAGAAACACCCAGCCACCCCCGTGTTACCTCACCATCACGAATTAAATCCTCCATAATTTTTTTTGCCATATTAATGGGTATTGCAAACCCAATCCCTTGATAGCCTCCGCTACGAGAATAAATGGCGGTATTAATGCCAATTAATTCTCCCTGCAAATTCACCAAGGCTCCGCCGGAATTTCCCGGATTTATGGCGGCATCTGTTTGTAAAAAATTTTCATAGCTATTAATCCCTGTATTCTTGCGACCTTTGGCAGAAATAATTCCGGTAGTCACCGTTTGAGATAATCCATACGGGTTTCCTACGGCAACCACCCATTCCCCAATGCGTAACAAATCCGAATTTCCCAAAGGGATAATCGGCAAATTACTTTGCGCATCCATTAGTTTAATCACCGCTACATCGGCAAGCTTATCGGTTCCCACAATTTTGGCAATATACTCTTTGTCATTAGCGAGCCTAACTTTGATTAAATCGGCATCTTCTATCACATGATTATTAGTCAATATGGTTCCATTAGGATTGATAATAACACCCGACCCCATACCGGTTTGCTTTTGGCGAGGCAATTTAGGATTTACTTTTTTACCTCCAAAAAAGTAATCGTAAGGGTTTGCATAATTATTTTCTTCCGAGGCGCGTCCCTCTTCTCCTGCAAAAGTGCTGAGATTTTTTTCACTATAAATACTCACCACTGCCGGAACGGTTTTTTCGGCAACATCCGCAAAAATTTGTTGAAAACCAGTCGTTTTACGCTCTTCTAAATCCTGTTTGCACCCAAATAAACACAATAGTGCCAAAACTAAAACCCATTTCGTGGGAGTTAGGGCTTTCACCCGAATAAGTAGGATTTCATTCATATTTTCTTCCAAATCATTAAACCACTGATAAAGCCGTTTTTGGTTTGTATCTATGAATTTAAATTTTAATTTGTTCAAAGTTTTTTTGCGGCAATATTAGCTGATAGATGCCGATTGATTTTGAGATAGATTTGCTTTACACCCTTAAAAAGGTGAGTGATGAGGGAAGGAAGGCATGAAGTATCGAGTGCTTGGCAAAACTGGCCTCAAGGTTTCAGTTATTGGTCTGGGAACTTGGCAGTTTGGTGGTGAATGGGGGAAATCCTTTTCGCCATCCGAAACTGAAAGCATTTTAAAACATGCCCAAAATTTAGGTATCAATCTACTAGACACGGCGGAATGCTATGGACCTGATCATCTTTCCGAACGCTTAATTGGACAGGCCATTAAAGGCGAAAGAGAAAAGTGGATTATTGCCACAAAATTTGGCCATCATTTTGAAAAACATAATGATCGAAAATTCGCCTTCGCCAAAAATGAAGTAGCCAAACAATTAGACGACTCTTTAAGAGCTTTACAAACGGATTATATCGACCTGTATCAATTTCATTCTTCTGGTGATGAATTCTTTTTCCAAGAGGATTTATGGGCTTATTTAAATCAGCAAGTGCAGGCCGGAAAAATCCGCCATCTCGGTGCTTCGGTGAGTCGACTAGAAGATCCCATCAAACAGGTAGAGGCCGCTTCGCAATACGGAATTCAAGCTATTCAAGTAGTTTATAATCGATTAGATCAATTACCGGAGAGTCATATTTTGCCCGCTTGTATAAAATCTCAATTGGGTGTATTAGCGCGTGTGCCTTTGGCCAGTGGATATTTAAGCGGCAAATATGCGCCCGGCGCACAGTTTGGAAATGATGATGTACGCTCCTCTCATGATAAAGAAAAAACCATTGCGCGTTTACAAAGTGTTGCTGAAATCAAAAGGCATGAAGTTCCCGAAGGCATCAATATGGCGCAATGGGCTTTGGCTTGGTGCCTACGCCGCCCCGAAGTAACATCCGTGATACCTGGTGGAAAAGATAAATCACAAGTAACCCTGAATGCTACTGCTGCGGATTTAAATTTAACTTTTGCAAATTAATCGCTTAATAAATCACTAACACCCATCGATTCGAAAAAAAAACTTTATGAAATCAACTGGCATGAGCCCCTCTAAAAAAGCCACTTTACTCACTTCGGGTACCGCCTTATTATTGATTATCGTAAAATTCACGGTAGGGATTTTAACCGGCACAGTTTCAGTATTAGCTTCCGCAGTAGATTCCTTACTCGATTTTTTAATCTCTACTTTCAATGTATTCGCCGTGCATAATACTGAAAAGCCAAATGATGAGGCTTATAATTATGGCCGCGGAAAAATTGAAGGCATTGCCTCTGCCTTAGAAGGCTTATTCATTATCATTTCGGCCTTGTTCATTATTGAGCAATCCATTTTAAAATGGATGAATCCCGAAATCATTCCTAAAAAAGATTTACTCATTGCCATGGCGGTGATGGCATTTTCCATGATGATTACTTTAGTCTTAGTCCTCACCTTAAAGAGACTCATGAAAGGTTCCAAAAGTTTGGTGGTGCAGGCTGATGCCTTGCATTATAAAACTGATTTAATCACTAATGCGGGCGTATTATTGGTTTTGTTTTTAATTCGTTTAACGGGTTATCAATGGCTCGATCCTTTTATCGCAACCGCTATGGCATTATACATCACCTCCTCGGCATTACCTCTAGTCACACGTGGCTGGCAAATGCTTTTGGATAGGGCTTTGGAAAGCTCCTTGGTCGATAAAATTAAAAGTATAGCCGAGAATTCCAGCGACAAAATTAATGGTTTCCATGAATTAAAAACCCGTCATTCGGGAAATACTAATTTTGTAGAATTCCATTTAGTGTTTGATGAATCTATTACTCTTTTGGAAGCGCATCATATTGGCGATGAAATTGAAGCCAAAATTCGCGCCTTAGAAAATTGCCCTTGGGTGATTAATGTGCATTTAGATCCGGTGGATGATTCCCATCGAGATCAAAAATGGGCGCGTCGCCGATAAAACATTAAAGTTCCGCCACTAGCACATTGGTCATCACCAATTCATGCTGCACAGCCGTTCTTTGCGGCTTTACCCAACTGGCTTTGATTTCTACCACATAGTCAATAGTCGAAGTGGTTTGGGTTTCCGGTTTCCAAATAAATTGACCTTGTTGCAGGCTAGGTAACACACTTGTACCGGTAGGATTGCTAATACCTTCGCCTCTTGTTCCACTCACTTCTTTAAGTTTAAGCGATGTAAAAGGCCCGCACGATTTTTTTTCGCCAAACAAAAAATCGAACTTGAAGGTTACCTCATAATTTTCAGTATTATTATTAATTGTGCAAGTTGCAAAAGTGATATCTTTTGCGCCTTCCGTAAAATTTATGTTTGCATTGGGTATGCAATTTACGGATTGAATCACAGGAATACTTCCGCCAACCCTAAAAGAGCTGCTAGCCGAAAATCCCAAAGCAACACAAAAAATGGTGATTAATGAAATATACCGAAGCATTAAAACCTCCCTAAAAAGTGGAAAATCATTGGATGACCCAAAATAACTTTGGGCAAATCGGGTAAAAATCCGATAGCTTCAAAAATTAGTTTTGAAATTTCTGAAATACATAAAAAAGAGGCGTATTCGAAAAAAACCTTTAATTCTCGAAAGGGTTTTGGGGGAGTTTGAGAAATTAGAATTTGCTACAAACCCATACAACAAAGGCATAGAGGGCGATGGCTTTGTTTACTTTTTAAATGTAACGCATAGGTTACCTAAAATTTCTTGCCCAAAGGCGCTTGGGATTTTGCTTTATTTATTTGCCCTAACCCCTTCCAAGCTCTGCAAGGCTATAGTTTGTAGATGGCCGAATCTAAGCCAGAAATTTCTATCTTCTGCGCAGTCGCCCATTTCTACGCGACCCATCCATTTTGAGGGTGGAATAAAGACAAGGCTTATTATGTTGAATGTTAGTGAAATCAGTTTATCCTATGGCAAAAGAGTGCTTTTTAAAGAGGTGGATATCACCTTCACTCCTGGAAATTGCTATGGACTCATCGGTGCCAATGGGGCAGGCAAATCCACTTTTTTAAAAATTCTTTCCGGCGAAATTGAACCCAGTTCCGGACATGTTTCCTTACATCCTGGCGCGCGCATGGCGATGTTACGTCAAGATCAATTTGAATTTGATGAAGAAACCGTTATTAATACCGTTCTCATGGGCCATCAACGCCTATATGAAGTGATAAAAGAAAAAAATGATATTTATGCCAAAGAAAATTTTTCTGATGCCGATGGTATTCGTGCTTCTGAATTGGAATCGGAGTTTGCGGATTTAAATGGCTGGAATGCGGAATCCGAAGCCGCGAGTTTATTAAGTGGTTTAGGCATACAAGAAAAGTTACATCCGCTGCTGATGAAAGAAATTTCTGGTGGCGAAAAAGTACGCATCCTCTTGGCGCAAGCGCTTTTTGGCAATCCCGATGTGCTCTTACTCGATGAACCGACTAATCATCTGGACTTAGATTCGGTGGCGTGGTTGGAAGAGTTTTTATATGAATTTGAAAATACCGTGATTGTGGTTTCGCATGATCGCCATTTTATTGATAAAGTCTGTACGCATATTTGTGATATTGATTTCAGTAAAATTCAAACATATACCGGCAATTACACTTTTTGGTATGAGAGTAGTCAATTGGCTTTGAGTCAAAAGCGTGACTCCAATAAGAAAAAAGAAGATAAGATCAAAGAGCTGCAAACCTTTATCCAACGCTTCTCCGCCAATGCATCCAAGTCGCGACAAGCCACTTCGCGTAAAAAATTAATGGATAAAATTACTTTGGATGATATTCGTCCATCCACACGCCAATATCCTTTTGTGATTTTTAGAGCCGAAAAAGATGCAGGTAAAATTGTTTTGGAAGTAGAAAAGCTCTGCAAATCTTTGGAAGGCAAAACTGTTTTTAAAGATTTTGATTTGAATGTGAATAACACGGATAAAATTGCTTTTGTAGGTCGCGATAGCCAATTAATTACTTCTTTATTTCAAACCTTAATGGAAGAAGAGTCCGTGGAAAAGGGCACTTTCCAATGGGGCATTTCCACTTCGCGCGCTTATTTTCCCAAAGAGAATAGCAAATATTTTGATGTAGACTATAACCTTGTGGATTGGCTTCGCGGCTATTCCAAAGATAAAGATGAAAGCTTTATTCGCGGCTGGTTAGGCAAAATGTTATTCTCCGGTGAAGAAGCTTTAAAAAGCGCTAATGTGCTTTCGGGCGGCGAAAAAGTTCGCTGTATGCTAGCGCGTATGATGTTGCAGGGCGCGAATGTGTTAATTCTCGATGAACCTACTAATCATTTAGATTTGGAATCCATTACCGCTTTAAATAATGCCTTAAAGGATTTCAAAGGCATTATTTTGTTCGCTTCGCATGATCATCAATTTGTACAAACGGTGGCGAACCGTATCATAGAGATTACCCCCAAAGGGTATATTGATCGTAGTATGAGCTTTGATGAATATTTGGAAAATGAAGATGTTAAAAAACTTCGCCAAAAATTATATGCCTAAATTTCAAGAGGTTTGTTATGGCTTGGGATAAGATTAAAAACCAACATTCCCAGGCCTTGCAGGCTTTTGTAGATAAGGCTTCGGCTTTATCCACCGAGGCATGGGATAAACCTATTGCCGAAGGCAAATGGTCGCCCGCACAAATCACGCAACATCTTATTCTCGCTTATGAAATTTTTACGACGGAATTGCTGGGTGGACCTAGTATTAAGGTGCGCACCAAGGGTTTAAAGCGTTTGCTTATCCGTTATTTTATTGTACCGCGTATGTTAAGAACGGGAAAAATTCCCGAAGGCGTGCCTGCGCCAAGAGAATCAAGACCCGAAAAGGAATTGTTACCTCAGGTGGAAACTTTACTGAAATTAAAAAGGCTAGGGGATGAGGTGGAGTCCTTGCTTAAGCATAGACTCGAGCAAAAAGACTTTGGAATTACTCATCCTTATGCGGGGAAACTAAGCCCCTTGATGGGGCTGCAATTTTGCGCGGTACATGTGGCGCATCATGGGGAGCAGTTGAGGGCATAAGGAATACCTCTCAAAACCCCTAGTTTATTGAGGTGGGGTATTGTTTGATTCATAGGTAAGCCAGCCAAAATTAGGTATTGCTGCCGCACCACCTTCAATTATGCTATTAGATATATCCATAGGTCCGAAGGACATGCTAGCATCTAGGTAGCTTATTTGCTGAGCTTTTGACCCCGACTTATTTCCACTAAAAGTACAAAAATCAATAGTGGCAAATGTCACTTCCCAAATACTCAAGGCAGAGTAAGTAGTGGATACAGGCACGGTGTTATTAATCACTGCACTATTTTTCATTTTAAAGGTGACTGAATTGCGGCACACTATAATTCCAATTGATCCATTATTTCCTGAGATTGTATCATTGGTTAATGTAACCGAGCCACCACTGAGATGAATAATATAATCTGTATTAGTAAAACCTGTGAACTTACATTGAGTTAATGACAAGCTAGTGGTGGCATTGGAAGCAATCGCACTCATATTATTCTTCCCAATAAATTTAAAGCCATCGATTGTTACATTATTACTGGCGTATTCAAGATTAAAAATATAAGTGTTACTTGTAGCTGCATTTGCTTGTACCGAAGTAACATTTGCTGTTGGGTTACGCCCTGCTAGTGTATTTGGATAACCTGTTGCTGCAAATCCACCATACAATGATACGCCGGTCTTTACATCCATTCCACTGTTAACCCCAGCTGCGGAAATAGTATAAGCTGCTGCAGACACCCATATTTGTTCTGTTGCTTTAGCCACATTCATAGCTGCATCTATTGTCGTAAAGGCGGAGTCCCAGGAAGTGCCATTCCCACCGGCAGGTGCAGTTGCCCGAACAAATATAGCGGGCGGTTGGCTATAAATAGAAATGGTGAGAGAGTCTTTATTACCAGCTGCATCTGCTGTGGTCATAAGTTTAACAGAGTTGGGGCCAGTAACCAAGGTAGGCACATCCTGCGTCCTTGCTACTGGAGCATTAGCACCATCCTGTTCTGTAAATCTCACAACAAAGCTAGTCCGGCTAGTGATAAACCCCGTTGCCGATGGATAAACCAAGGCGATTTTTTTCGGTGTTCTATCGACGGTAACAACTCCTACATTCGAGCTGTCGGACCAATTGCCCGCCAAATCTTTTTCTTGCACTACGAATTTATTTTGTCCTTCCGGTAAATTAGCCAAGGTAAGCGTATTGCCAGCAATCGGCGCAAAGGCCGATCCGTTTAAAGAATAACGGTAAGCCGCAGTAGGCGTAACCAATCCAGCGCCTCCGAAATTATCACCATTTGAAGTCCAATTCCAAGTAGCGCTAGCGTTGGTTAACGCAGCAGCTATAGTTACGGACGGCGCCAGCGGCTTGGTGGCATCCCTGCGAACCGTGATGGAATTGGAATCCGTATTACCCGCCGCATCGGTGGATTTACGAGTGATGGTGCGGAAACCGTCAACGGGTAAAGGCTCGGTAGTGTCTAATGTTTGCGCTTGATTATCCACTTGCCAGTCCACATGCATGGAATTTTGATTGGTTAAAGTGTTGGGAGTAGTAAGTATTTTCACCACTGGTTTTTGGGTATCGCGAATCACCGTGATAACATCATTGCCCACTACACCATCAGCATTTTTAAATGAGCGAGTAATTGTATTGTTGCCTTCAATAGAAAGATTTTCTGTTTTGGCCGAATCTTGCACTTTGCCATCCACCGTCCAAACCACGGCAATGGCTGTTTGATTCGTGTAAGAACTTGTTTTGGGAGAAGTAATCAATACCTTCGGAGCCAAAGCATTATAGGTAACATGTACGCTATCTATAGAGGTATTACCTGCTCCATCCGTCGCGGCACGAGTAATTGTGTTTGATCCGTTTTTCAAGGTCGCAAGCGTATCGCTTTTTTGATCAGCTCCATTGACTGACCAAGTAACTTTGGCTTGATTCTGGCTGGATATAAATCCCTCCGCTGGACTATTGATTTTAACGATTGGCCCCTTCGTTAGGCGATACACGCGAATACTTTTAGCTCCTACATTTCCTGCAGCATCCGTGGCATTGCGAGTAATGATTTTAAGACCATCCGTAGTACCTAAATCTTCCGTTAATTGCAGGGATTGTGCTTGATCATCTACCGTCCATGTAACAGAAATGTTACTTGCCTTAGTAAAGCTGCTATCAGTTGGAGAAGCGATTTTTATCACCGGTGGAATGGTATCCAAAGTCACCTTTATTGAATCCGATCCTTTATCTGTACCAATCGTAGTATCCACTCTTACAATGTTTAAGCCATCTTTTAATTTAGCCTGTTTAGTAAATAATTGACCGTTCACAGTGTACTGTAAATTAATAGTTGATTTATTCACCATGGTATCTGTCTTAGGATGAATAATGGTAACTGAAACCGAAGAGTTAGTTACATTAATAGTGCGCGTAGCCGTTGCAGAATTTCCTTCGCTATCACGAACATAAAATAAAGCCGTATAAGTTTTTGCTATTGTATAACTGTGCTTTAGAATTGTAGGAGGCGTGCCCGACAACGAATCCGCATTATCCCAGTTTCCATCGCCTTCTAAATCATATTTGAAAACTGCATAAGTCCCATGATTTTGGGTAACCGATATGTTAAAAGTGACTTCTACATTCGGCTTGACACCAATATTATTTCCAACATTAAGCAAGGGTACATCTTTAATAACTTTCACCACCGCCGTATCGGCACTGTCCTTGCCTGCTTTGACAATAATTTTAGTAGTGCCAGAATCAACGGCAGTAAGTTTACCTTGTTGATCCACACTAACGACCGCATCATTTAAGCTAATCCAATGTAATACCGTTCCTACTGGAGAAACCGTAGCGGTCAATGTGGGAGCAGTTTCGCCCTTATAAATCACTAGGCTGTCTTTGGAAATTTTAAGTGAGGTCACATGCGTGGTATCCACAACAAAAGGCCTTGCTCCACGTGTCACAGTCAATTTATAATTTTTAGAATTATTATCGAATTTGGTTTGCACGGAAATGTTAAAAGTATTATCCCCTATTGCCAAAGGTTGTGTAGCGGTAGCACCCCAATGCAAAGCCTTTTCATTTATTTTTAAAACATTAGTGGTATCCATAGGATCAAGTGTTAAAACAATATTATCAATGGATTCCTCGACCGCAACGGTATAACTAGCTGTGTTAAAATCAAATTTAGGAGTCAAATCTCCTTGCGAAACTTTTAAATCGAAAAGCCTTAAATCGGATACAGGCACCGTCGGTGATTCTGGTTTACCCTCTTTAACGACTACATCTTTAGACCATAGTAATTGATCATTGTTGAAGCCGCGAATTTGAATGGTAAAATTTTTTCCCTTTGCTTGTTTTAATTTGTAGCGAGTTATAGAACTAGGATCCGGTAATTTTGCATTCCATACCGTGTCATAAGCGGTACCGGTATCATTAGTGTTTATCAGGCGAATTAAAACCCGATCGTAGCCTTTTAAGGTTTCGCTTAACTTAAACGCCAAATACTGATCGCCACCCGTTTCATTGGTTGTGCAAGCCCAAAAGCAAAGCATAACCAGAGGGAGTAAAATCGATAATATTTTTTTGAATGAAACTTTCATAGGTTTTCCTTAAGGATTATGAAAAAGCGAATGGAAAAATAGTTACTACTAGGGAGAACACCCAATTTCCTGAATTAAATAACAGATTGGAAATTCTAAAATTTATAAATAAATGCCAATTGAACATTTGCTTTTAAGCCCCCGCATAGGTTTGATGTGCAAGGCTTGGACTTTGTGTCATTTAAAAAAGCAGTTTTTTAATGCCGTACCTTATAAGTACAAGCCCGCCCTTAACAACCCAAAAGGCTTATTTCTAATCTTTTTTAAATAGATCTAACTCTAAATTCTTCAGGCTAAGGGCCTTGTTTTTGAGTCCTAATTGCTACTTTTGCACCCTTCGGGAAGGACGCAGAAAAACAGTTTTGATCCTCGATAAAATAACCCTCCATCATTTTCGCAATTATGCAGAGCAAGCCGTTGATTTCACGCCTGGGGTCAATCTCATTTCTGGCCCCAATGGGCATGGCAAAACCAATTTATTAGAAGCCTTGCATTATGTGTGTTTGGCGCATTCACAGCGCACGCGTAAAGATAAAGACCTCATTCGCTGGAGTGAAAAAAAATTCACCTTACGCGCCCAGGGTCACTTAGGCGTTACTGAGCATATTCAATCGGTGGAGTTTTCAGAAACGGGCGAAAAACGGGTTAAAGTAGATGGCACGGAAAGCAAAAAATTGTCCGATTTAATTGGGAATTTTCACCTCATTTCTTTTGGACCTGAAGACATTGATTTGCTTAAAGGCGCGCCGGCTCTACGGCGGCGTTTTTTAGATAGCTTACTTTGCCAATATTCACCGGAATATTTATCCCTCTTGCGACGCTATAACCAAACCTTAAAGCAGCGTAATAGCCTACTTAAACAAATGCCGCGCTTCGATTCCGAAGTGTTTGCCGCCTATAGCCAAGAACTATTGCAAACGGGATCAAAAATCACCTATGAACGCAAGCTTTTCATAGAACAGTTAGCGCCTTTAGCGGTTCAATTTAATGATGAAATTGTGAGTGGGCCGGAGAGCTTGCAAATGGAAATCTCCACCGAAGTTTCGGCCGCTTTGGACCTCGAAAATATTCAGGCCGATATGGCCCAAAAAATGGCTGCTTTACGGCATGTAGAACTCGAACAACGCAATAGTTTAATTGGACCTCACCGCGAGGATTTACTATTTTTCCTGAGCGGAAAATTAGTGCGGGATTTTGGATCTCAAGGACAAAAAAGGTCCATTTCATTGAGTCTAAAATTAGCCGCCGCGGCCTTGCTCGAACAGAAAATCGGCAAACCGCCCATCTTACTTTTGGACGATGTTTTTTCCGAGTTAGATGAAAACAGAAGATTGAAAATAGGTCAAATCGTGCAGAGTAAAGCTCAGGTTTTTATTGCCAATCCTCGCATCGCCGACTTGCCTTTTGACGTACAACAAATTATCACCGTTCACAATGGACAGGTTAAGCTTTAATGGCCCATGATTTTTCGGGATTGGCCCAAGTCTTGAATGGCTATCTCAATCGCAATGGCATGGCTCATTTGCTCTATGAAGATAAATTGCGCCAACATTGGACAGAACTAATGGGCCAGCGCGCCAGCGAAATGACTCAGCTCGAATCCATGCAAGATTGGATTTTACGCGTCAGAGTGAGCAATGCGTCGTGGCGCATGGAATTGCATTATCAAAAAGAAAATATTCGCCACAAGGCAAATACTCTGCTCGGCCACGAGGTTGTGCAGGATGTCTTATTCATGTAAGAGGAAATATGTCGGAACAAGGAAATTACGAAGCCAGTGATATTAAAGTCCTCGAAGGACTGGAAGCGGTGCGCAAGCGCCCAGCCATGTATATCGGTTCCACCGATGTGCGCGGCCTGCATCATTTGGTGTATGAAGTGGTGGACAATTCGGTGGATGAAGCCTTAGGAGGCTTTTGTAATCGTGTAGATGTTACCATATCCGCAGAAAATGGCATTCGCGTGGATGACAATGGCCGTGGTATTCCTACGGAAATGCATCCTACCGAAGGCATAGGCACTTTGGAATTGGTCATGACCAAATTACATGCCGGAGGCAAATTTAGTCACGATAGTTATAAGGTATCGGCTGGGTTACATGGTGTGGGTGTGTCTTGCGTGAATGCTTTGGCCATTGATATGCAGGTTACGGTATATCGTAATCAAAAAATCTTTGTACAAAACTTTAAACGCGGTATTCCCCAAGGCGAAGGCGTTTACACCGGCGAAACCGAACGTCGTGGTACCAGCGTTTATTTCAAACCCGATCCCGAAATTTTCACTACGCTAGAATACAATTTCGATACACTGAGCTCACGTTTACGCGAACTTGCTTTTTTAAACAAAGGCTTAACGGTTACCATTCGCGATGAACGTGAAGAAGGCAAATTCCACGAATTTTGCTTTCCTGGTGGCGTAGCGGCTTTTATTGAGTATTCCGACAGTCACAAAAAACCTTTATGGGAATATCCTATTCATATTCTCAAAGAAGCCGATAATGTGCCGATTGAAATTGCTTTCCGTTACAATGAAGGTTATACCGAAAATTTATTTTCCTTTGTGAACAATGTGAATACGGTCGACGGTGGAACCCATGTGGCGGGCTTTAAATCTGCTTTGACGCGCGCGATTAATAATAAAGCGAAAGAGTTTTTATCCAAAAATAAAAAAGTTGATTTGGATATTACCGGTGACGATGTACGCGAAGGCTTAACCGCGGTTATTTCGGTAAAATTATTCGAACCCCAATTCGAAGGTCAAACTAAACATAAATTGGGCAATCATGAAGTGAAAGGTATTGTCGAAACCGCTGCTGGCGAAATGCTCTCCACTTTTTTCGAAGAGAATCCAGCTATTGCGCGCAAGATTATCGACAAGGTTTATAATGCCGCTATCGCACGTGAAGCCGCTCGCAAAGCCCGTCAGTTGGCTCGTCGCAAGAGCGCCCTTGAAGGTGGTGGTTTACCGGGTAAACTTGCAGACTGCTCCTCGCGCGTCCCAGCGGAATGCGAATTGTATTTGGTAGAAGGTGACTCTGCAGGCGGTTCGGCTAAACAGGGACGTGACCGTAACTTCCAAGCTATTTTGCCACTTAAGGGCAAAATTTTAAATGTGGAAAAAGCACGTCTCGATAAAATTTTAGGCAATGAAGAAATCAATACCATGGTACAAGCCATTGGTGCGGGCATTGGCGAAGAAGGCTTTCATATCGAAAAATTGCGTTATCATAAAATCATAATTATGACTGATGCTGATGTGGATGGTTCGCATATTCAAACTTTATTGTTAACTTTTTTCTGTCGCTATATGAAGGGTTTAATTACGGGCGGTATGCTGTATTTGGCGCAACCCCCTTTGTACAAAGTCAAATGCGGCAAAGTGGAAAAATATGCTTTTGATGAAAAAGAAAAAGACATTATTGTCGCGGAACTCGGTGACAATAAAAAAGGTCTGTATATTCAACGCTATAAAGGTTTAGGTGAAATGAATCCTGAGCAATTAGCAGTTACTACTATGATGCCTGCGAATCGCGTACTCAAACGTATCACCATGGAAGATGTGGTCGAAGCCGATCAAATCTTTACCATGCTTATGGGCGAAGAAGTAGAACCGCGCCGCAAATTCATTGAAGAAAATGCTGGTTTAGTAACCGAACTCGATATTTAAATTTATTCGAGGTTTCCTCCACTGCTTTTAGGGTTAGCGATAATTCTAAAGGCAGTGAACTTTTTTAATTCCCCGCTTTTATTTTTTTACCCCGTAACCGCAAAGTTTTTCTTTAAAATCTAAGGTAAAATTTCTTTTCCGAATTTTTGCTTTTATTGAGCTCAAAAAAAACCTGGAACCTTTTTTTATTTCCCTGCGTCTTACTTGTATAAGCGAATTTAAAGAAGCGAACTCAAAAAAATACGGTTAAATAGGAAAATATTTTTTTTAATGGTAAGTCTATGTCTGGGTTTTTCTCAAGCGAATACCTCACCGAATACCACCGACCCATTCATAGCAGGGATTCTAGGAGCTATACCTTTTTCAAGCCGTTATTACTTAACAGATAAACCTGAAAAGGGAAATAAATAGAAAAGTTTAATAGTCCATTAAAAAGAAGGGGCTTCACCTTCAGCAAAAATGGTATCGTAAACAGAATGATTAATCGTGAGGGTTGCTTTGATTATAAGCGAATCAATATAGCGGGCATATTTTTTATCGAGCATTTGCAGCTTAAGCAGACCTTGAATGCGCTCGAAATCCGGCTTGCAACCTTTCTCCATGCACTTGATAATATTGAACCCACCGTCCGATTCGAAAACATCGCTCACGCGACCTTGATCAGTTTTTCTAATCTGCGCGACTAATTCCGGCGATTTTTTTTCGCAATACGCATAATTTCTGCCACTAAACCTCTGCTCAAGAATATCCCGCTTAGCGTTCCACGCAGTTGCCAGGGAATCGAAATCATCCATATGTTTAGTCAATCGTTCGTAGATCACGTCAATCATTGCCCTGGCATTGGGTCGGCGGTAAGGAATAAAAATCCGATGAATGGTTGCCTTGCTGGAATGCGAATAACCCTCGCGGAGTGTTTCGAAATAGGCTCGGAGTTCCTCGCCAGAAACATGTAATTCCTTTTTTAAAAGGGCCTCTTTCAGCTTTCTCACCAAATTATCAAAACGATAGGAGAAATAAGTCGCGGTGTTGTATTGCAAGGGACCGTAAATAACCCTATGTTTTTTTACGGCATTTTGCCGTCGCAGATTTTCCAAAGTGAATTCTTTTATAAAAGCATCCCAAGAAATATCTTGAATAACTCCATAGCGCTTTGCGAGGATTTCTTGAATTTTGATTTTAGCACATTCTTCGATCGTTTGTTTCTTCAACATGACGAGCGGGACTTCGCCATGGAATGATTTCCTCCAGAACGCTGAATCGGCTTGGGCTTGGTATTTATTTGCAAAGTAATTGAATATGTCCGAACGATTCTGGCCGAGTTTGAAAGCAAAGAAACCCACTGCAATAGGCTCTTCATTAACAAATGCGACAGCCGCGGTCTGAATATCATATGCCCGCGATAATAGCGGGGAAAATAAAATCATTTCAGTGGCGCAGACCGCGGCAAGCCAGAAGATACAGAGATTTTTTCGCATGGTTATCAAAAGACCCCGCGGATGGCGGGAGTCCTCTTTATAAGTTGACGAGTGAGATTTGTTTTCGCAAAGGCGTTCCTTGAACGTTACCTTGAATGAAGTAAGGTCCGGATGTTAAAGCGGAAGTAGACACACTCTTCTGCATCACGACCCCAGCACCCAAATAACCGTTGGCCAATGTCGCAATTTTCTTGCCTTCCGAATTCACCAGCCAAAATGAAACATAGCCCGATTTTTTCTGAGAATATGTAACGGTGATCAAGGCTCTACTCACGGAGGCATCAAAAGTGAAATCGCGATCCGTTTCGACTAAGGCATTGTGCGGAATCACGCGAGTAGTTGCGCTATGTTCATGCGCGCCGCGGCTAGGAGCTGTGGTGGAGATAGTGTTACCCCAAAAATCCTTGCTGAGATTTCCACTACTGATCACAACGCCGGAAGCGATGGCTGGAGAACCCGCTTGCAACTGGAATAGATGATTGTTGATCACATCGGTGTAGCGAGTGTTGATCGTAGCTGTGCTTGCGCCATTGAGTTTGGGATCCGTCATCAACTTATGAATGTCTTTGTCGGTTTCCGTTACGCTGAAGTTACTGCCATAGAAAACGTTATAGTCCAAGTTGCGAGTGCCGGAAACAAGATTGTCGAAACCATTGCCCGAACCTAGGTTCACGAAGATATTGTTCTTGGCGGTGAAAGTGCCGCCGCCATCATCAGAGTGAAAGATGGCGCCCTTACAGCCACTGGGCTGGTAGAAGGTGTTGTTGTAGATAAAGATGTTGGTGGCGGCTTTGGCCGAACTGAAGTAAATGGCATAGGCCATTTCGTTGTGGCTGACATTGTAGCGGATGTAGGTGGCCTGGGGAGGACTGGTGCCCACACCTGTGCTGTTGCAAATCATGTATCCACCACCTGCATTGTCGTGGGTGTAGTTCCAATCGTAGTATGAGGTACCATTGTCCCCGTCGGCATCCCCGAAGGTGCCGTCGTCTTGCGCACCACTCTTTATCCCTTGGGCGTCATATCCTTCATTATACTGAAAGTGTGTTTCATTGCTTTGCCAAGGCCACATCGAGCAAGCATAGTCGCTTTTGTTGTTTGTGTGGATAGCGAGATTGTGTTGAACGATTGCACCCTGGCATGTGAACATTAAGATACCGTCGCCACCGGGATGGTCCACCACGCAATTCTGGATGATCACATTCGTAGAATAATTAATGCCCGTGAGGCTCCTACCAGTGTTGCCCGCGATGTCCCCCACGGTGATACCCTGGCGGTCCGCATTCATGACCGTGCAACCATCGATGAGAATGTCATTAAAGTGACTAGATGAGCTTGTGCTCTCCATGATAATGCCGCCGTCGAACTTACCACCCGCGTCCTTACCCAGTGCACCGTAAACATCGTGGACGTTCAGGTTCTTTAAATAAACGTGGTTGATAATACCAGAAGATGCTTCAATATAGACACCGATTTTGTGATTTGCATCGGATCCATTGTTATCCGAAATGTTACCCTTGTTAGTGATCTCGAGATTGTTGATTTCCCAGTACTGCTGGTTGGCAAGGTGGAAAGCATTAGAAGTCACCGCTCCGTTGCCGTTAATGATGGGCTTGACAGTTCCTTCATACATATCAATCACAATTGGGTTACCCGAGGCACCGGAACCCAAAGGATGCACTTCCGTGCCGGAAGCCATGGTCCAAGCAGAACCGGACTTCAACAGGATTTTGTCACCTGCCTTGAAGGTAACATTGTTGAGCTTAGTGATACTCATCCAAGAGGCAGCGCTGCTGGTTCCTGCATTGGAATCGTTGCCGCCCGTCGAATTAACATAGTAGGAAGCCGCCTGGGCTTTGCCGGCCATGGTTATGGCTGCGGCCAAGGTGTAAACAAATAGCGTCTTGTTTATGGTTAAGACATTTTTCACAACTGCCTCCTCCGACTGAATTGAGAATAAAGTTTAATATTCAGTCATCGTTTCAATTAACGTGTAAGTGTAATTCATGAATTGCACAATAAATTATTGCAAAACCATAAATGGATATTTGTAACCCTATGCCAATATAATTGTGCTTTTGATTTATAGCTGATAAGAGTTGGCTAGGGGATTAAAAAATCTGGATACAAATGTCCACAAAAGCGCTGAAAATAAATCCATCCTTGCTAAGAATGGTCTTAAAATTCTACTACTAATCTTTTACAATAATTCTTCAATCTTGGCGGCCAATACGAAATCACTTTCGGAAAGGCCGTCAATTTTATGTGACCACAAGGTTACCCTTACTTTTCCCCAAGCCAAATAAATATCGGGGTGATGATCTTGCGCCTCTGCCACAGCACCCATTTTATTGGTGAAATCCAAAGCTTCGGCAAAGTTTTTAAAAGCGAATGATTTTTCTAAATGATGCTCGCTGATTACCGACCATCCATGTTCCAAAGTAAGCAAAAGTTCTTTAAGCTCATTTCCTTCTAATGGGTAAACAGCTATCTTGCAGGCGCTACAGTCTTTTTTAGCTAAGTCCTGAAAATTCATAAAGTCCTCTTTTCCAAATATTACTTAGGTTACTTAGTTTTTCAGGCTTTAAATTGCATGAGATGATGATTGAGATGAGTATGGGATAATCGGCCCCATTGCTTCGCTGACATTTTTCCGAAAAAGGGATGACTGCCCCATTTTGAAGACTGCGTTTTTTTTCCTAAGTCTTCCACTAAGCGAATTAACTCTGCTTTCTTCATTTCAAAATCAAAAATGCCTTCCGCCTTCATTCCAGGTGACGTTGGAGCTTTACCACGAGGAAATGTTTTTAGTCTTAAAATAATCCACTTGATTAAAGATCGTGGAAAAACATTTCCATCGGCAGGCATAGTCATTTCACCCAAGGCCACTTTAATGGGCATACTCAAATGATGTAACATTTGATCAATGGTCATTTTACCCCATTGTCTGGGATGATCTGCGGTTAAATTTTTAATACGTTGGATGAAGGCTTCTCTATCTTTTGAGTCTAATAAATTGCGCATAATATTTATTCCTTTTTTAAACGCTCTAAAACATGATTTTTAAGCGCTCATATTATAGGGATGTAATAAAATTCTTAAGGCAATCAAAGTGATTTTTTAGCGAAACCAACTCCGACACCATTAGCCAAAGCTTTTTGATCCGATAAAATTCAAAGGGCTAGCGATTTTGCTTAGGTGATGCTTAGTAACATGTAAGTACAATTGCGTGGTGCGGATGTTTTCATGGCCTAATAATTCTTGCACATAACGGGTGTCGATTCCCTGCTCTAAAAGGTGGGTAGCAAAGCTGTGACGCAATGTATGAAAGCTCGCTTGTTTTTTGATTTTGGCTTTATCACAAGCCTGCTCAAAAACCTTTTGCGCAGTCCTTAAACTTAATGCCCCGCCGCGCTCACTTTCGAATAAAGGTTCTTGCGTGTTACGTCCTAGTGAAAACCGAGTGAGCTCAGGTACAATATTAGACGGCAATAAGGTTTGTCTATCCTTCATCCCTTTGCCTTGACGTACCGTTATTAAGTTCCGTTCAAAATCAATGTCTCCCACTTTTAACGCTACCACTTCGGAAACGCGTAAACCCGCTCCGTAGGCAATAGCAAGTAATAAATAATGTTTTCGGTTAAGGGTAACTTCTAAAATTTTTTGCACTTCGTTTTGGGAAAGAATGACGGGTAATGATTTCTCTTCCTTGGCCGATTTAATATTATCCATCGCTGTGATATTTTGAGCGATTTCCCGATAGAAAAATTTTAAAGCGTTCATTTGCAAGTTGACAGTAGTAGCCGCTAATCCTTTTTCGAGTTGTTTTTCCAAAAAAGTGCGAACTGCTTTTTCGCTATAATTTAATGGATTGCCTAAGTAAAAGGATTGATAGTCCTTTAAAGCGGAAGTATATGATTTTATGGTTTGTGGGCTGTAATTTCGGCGCTTTAATTCGCGGGTCAGGGATAGGATTAAGTCTTCTTTCATGACGGGTAAGATACTTGTTTTTATGTTATTGGTAAATATGGTGCGCGTAAGCAGGAGTTGCACAACATTTCGCATTTAAAATGTTGGCTTTCCGACTTTCAGCCGAAAAGCCAAGGTTGAGTTTGGATTTATTTTAGGGGGGAAGAAAGTTGATTCTTACCTTTTCTACTTTAAAACAAAATTCAAGCAAGGAAAAGAATATGAATCAATATTCATGCTACCAATTATTCAAGGATCTGAAAAATGATGAGTTAAAAATCACCTACGGAAGATGCATACAGAATTCCACGCTCCTCTTAAAATCGAAATCCGATTACATGGACTACTTCAACGATGAGGTCAATTTCGTTAAATTTTTAAGAGTGATAAACGTAGAAACACTGGGTTCAGCATATTGCAAAATCACTAAAACCAAATTTGACCCACGTGATCCTACATACTTCTTTGAAAAAGAAAGCATTATCAAGGTTATCGTTGAATCACTCCCAATTCGGAAAAAGACCCTACAGCGAAAAAACAAGGCAAACGCTGCTAAAATCGGAGAGAAGCCACTCCAAATTCAAGCCAAAAAAATGTTTCAAAAAATAATTGAGCGAAGCAAAAGAAGAGGACACGATCTTCCGAAACTCTCTTTCGAAACATTTTTTGAATGGATTATAAAAAGTACGCCATTTGAAATTTTATTTGCGGAGTGGGATAAAAATGGAAGACAAGAAAAGGAAATCCCCAGTGTAAACCGTATTGACAACGAAAAAGGTTATTCCTTAAAAAACATGGAGGTTATAACTTGGGGGGAAAATGACGCACTAAATCTCTGCGAGAAACAGATGGATATCCGTGATAACAATGATGGGCACTGGAGTAGAAAATCTCCAGTTGATCCCGATTCGTACCATTTAATCCGGAATGAATCAATGATCCAATACTTGAAAACCGAGAAAGAAAAAATCATTTTATTTGGAAACACACAAAAAATAAAGTTTGGAAAAGGTATAGAAATTCTTACCGCCAATAATTTGCTTTCCATTTTCCCAACAAATAAACTAAAACTATTTTCGGAAAAAATGAACTGTGTCAGGTTTGCGGGCGCGAAAGAAAAATTCTTAATGATCGACTCTATTTTAATGTCCCTTCCTTGCCCGAGAATCAGAGGAAGCTTATCTCGCATCGAGGTCGAAATTGCCGGTGATTTCAATTAAATTCGAAGACCCCCCTAAAATAAATGCAAATGCGAAACGATCGTGCAACAAGCGCCAGTAGGGAACCCACGGGCATGCTTCGCATTGCGGGTTCGCAAATGGGCTGCAAGGCCTTCTCGGCAATTCAGCTTAACCTTCGAGCGGCGCGAACTTCACAAAGGTCTACGTCCGCTTGCTCTCAGGTTAGCTTCATTGCAGGCTGCGGGTGCTCATTTCGGGTGCGATAGCGCACCACTTCATTCGCATCCTCACCTTTCGAGAATGGCCTTGCAGCCCACTTCCTACTGGCGCGAACGTTATACGCAAGTTTACCTCAAATGTTGCCGGTCAAACTTATCAGTTTGCCCGACAATTTTATAAAGCTGAATTTTGTTGGGGGGTGGGGAAGAGAATTGCGAATTCCAAAAGAAAGAAAAAACGCTCACCGGAAAGAATCAATTCGAATTCATATGAAGTAATTCATTTTCGAAATCCAATTGGTTTTCATCTCACTTTTTAACTCTTTTTGACTGAAAATATTTCTTGTTTACCTTTAATTTAAACGAGTTTAGGATAAATTTCATATATGAAATCGAATCAATTTTTATTTCTTCCAGACGATTAATGGAATAGTCTCTGCCGCATTCTGAAAAAGATTGATTTCCGTGAGCTAAAGCATTTCTTCGGTTTTTAACCAACAAAAGCTCCTTTCCTTTTACAGGAAACACTTCCTTGGTCACGAAAAGTCCATATAGCATTCCGATTTCACGTATTTTCTTTGCATCAATATTTCCAGCATAACCAGAATCATCCAGACTAGATGGAATGGAAATAACCTGAGTTGAAATCGAATCAATCATCTCCAAAAAGTGGTCTTCTTTCCTGAGGGAAGCTCCCTTGTTGGGCGGATCAAAATATTTCGCTTGTTTTTTAACCCAAATTTTTTTTATTTCGGGAATTGTTTTAGGGTAAATCAGATTGTGATCATTGATAGTTTTACAAATATGCTCCAAAGATTTTGTAAAAGAAGATTCAATCAAATTATAAAGGAGCAAAAATAAATTCGCCTTAAGAATTTTTTGAACCGAGTCCGGAAATTTTTGTTTGCGCCATTTTTTTCCGTCCGATATTCTGAGTTTCGAATCTTTGTCAACAACATCTTTTAGGAACTGAAAATAAATATCAATTTCCTTAGCTCTCAAATTAAAATCGTCTATTACTGATTTCATCAAACTTTTCCCAAAAGTTTGTTCATTACGAAATTAATTCGTCCTTCAAGTTTAGATTTATTATTAGCTGCATCTGAGCGAGTGTGATGTTTAAACTCCTCCGATTCAAGCCAATCAACATTTGTTACAGTCAAATTTGGTTTTTTTTCCAATGCCTTGGAAACACCAATTGAAATAGCCTCAAAACGAACCCTAGGAGTTGACTTAGTTTTGTTATTTTTCTTAAAACCATTTGGAAAATGACTATCTACAAAGGCCAACATATCGTTGAATTTTTTCTCAAGCTTGTTTCGCTCAGTTGTGGAAAAATTACTTGAGCGTTTTTTCATATACTTTTCCATAAAAGCACTTACTACTCCGGAATAGCCTTCCAAGGATTCTGAATATGCAAAAAACCTTAAAGCTCTTTCAGTACCTTCTTCTCTAATACTTGTTTTGTCGCTAATAGGACAAAGTTTTTTGAACAAAGGCTTTTTACTACACTCTTCAAGATAGCTGTAAAATTTACCTCCCTGACTACCTTTCAAGACTTCCATCGGTTTTAGCTCGTCGCTACCAGTGTTTATCCTTTCAAATAAATCTTGCCGAGCGATGCTATCTGTTTTTTCCGATAAGAAAATCATTTTCAAGCTCTTATTAAGAAATCTTTTTTGCCTGACAGGGTCGAAGTCTGAAAACTTGAATCCATTTAACTCAGTTAGTCGATCTAAATTTTCAATTGTGTGTTGGTCCTTAACAAAAACATCTAAGGTGCGAATTCGTTGTGAGCCGTCGACAACTTCTTTGCGGCCTTCCACGTCGGCCAAAAATATATATGGAATGGGGACGCCAAGCAAAATTGATTCGATAAACTTGGAGCGGCGTTTTTCGCTCCAAATAAATTCTCTTTGATAATCAGGGATATAAATGTCATTCTCTTCTTCTTCTAAATCTGTCGAATATTTTTCAACAATTACTTCGATCGGATACTCAATAGTATCGTAGTCAAACACCTTGATGTTATCAACGATCTGCTTTTCGGCGGCTTTTTTTCTGACGGCGGAAATATTTTTTCCAGATGCCATTTATACCTCTTTATTTATTGAAAATATTTTTGATGTATTGGTCAATGATGCAGGCAATAATTCTTGGTGGAACCGCATTTGCGATCATCAGATGCAGCTCTCCTCTTTTTTCTACACTAGAAAAATCAAAATAATCTGGTATGCCTTGAATTCTACACGCTTCATGTGGAGTTAAGGTTCTTCTTCGTAGGGGATGTAAAAACCTGCCTTGTCCCATGGTGCTAAACCCTCTTGTTATTGTAGAAGATGGTTTATTCCAATTTAACCGGCCATAGCATGATGGGTAGGTATGTTTATCTTTGTGACAATCGGGTCTTAATCTGTTTGGTAAATCATAAAGATTTTTTTCGAAAAGAAAATCAATGCGGTTTTGGTGCTTGGTTTTTGATGGAGAGAAAAACAATCCCTCCTTAAGAACAGATTCGTCCAAAATATCCGAAATCACATCAGAAAGAACATACTTTACTTTATAGTTAGAGAAGTCAATTTTGAATCTTTTAAGAGTAGCAATTTGAATATGCCGTTTTCGATTTTGGGCAACTCCGTAATTAGAAAGGTGCACAGTTAAGTTTTCTACTTCGTATCCAATTTTTTCAAGCGCCAAAGAACTTTGGTTAATTACTCGATCTTTATCTTTAATAATATTAACGACATTTTCGATAACTACAAGACCAGGCTTAAATATCTCTGCCATTCGCACAGCTTTTAGATACAAAGAGTTTCGCGGGTCATTAGATCTTGTATAATTATTTAAACGTGAATGCCCCTGACAAGGAGGGCCAGCAAGAAGTATGTGGATTTTTCCGATTTTCGCTTTAAGGAGCTTTTCTTTTTTGGAAATCGGCTCGCCTGGATCGGAATCGATAATCGTTTCAATTTTAGAATTTAATAAGGCTTTTATTTTATCAGAAAAGTTGTTTTTATAAACCGTACTTGCGTAGGTGTTTGTTTCCACGGCTAATTTAATCTTTGGTCGAAGATTGTGAAGCATTGACGCCTCTATCGCTCCAAGCGACATCCCACCGCAACCAGAAAAAATATCTGCAATACCAATTATTTTCCCAGCCTGTTTTTCCTGGGGTTTGGTTTTCTTGGACAACCAGTTCTTATCAAGAAACATTTACCATGGCCTTCAAAAGGCCTAAATTATAGAAAAATAACCATTCTTTGCTTATGCCAACAAGAAAAGAAAAGCGGTACAAACGTGCGCATGGCAAAATGCTTACGGCCCTTCGCCATGCCTTAAGAAAGTAATTACTTCAATTTCGTAAGAGTGGGGACCCAACCCCGTAATGCAAAAACAGGAAAAACCGGTGCGCGAAGAGAAGACAAGCCCACCCCCCAAGAAAACTGGGAGGTAAACCAGCGTATAACACAGCCCAGGGTGCTCCACGCGGGTTTCCACCCGCGCTCCGGGGCTTCGCCCAAATTGGTTTTGGGGCTGGCCCGGCAATTCAGATTGGGGTTCGGGCTGCACTGACTTTCTCTGAAGTCTTCTCCTGTGGTCTACGTCAGTTTGCCTCACCCCATCTTCATTGCTTGCTGCGGACATTCACTCCGGGGGCTTGCGCCCCACTTTGTTCTCGTCCTCGCAAATCGGGCCAACGGTGTTGTCCGGAATTATGTTTACAAAATTCGGAGACATAATGAAAGAACTGGTCAATCAGCGAAATTTTACCGAAGAATTCAAACGGTTTGTGGTATC
>JAYTSD010000008.1:0-389350 GCA_043745805.1 Fibrobacteria bacterium | reverse complement strand
CTATGCGCCACATTCGGGATTAGGAATGATGTCGCCAAATGATTTTTTTAAACTTAAATTAGCAGCATAGCTGGTTCGAATTTAAGCCGATAAGAGCAGAAGCTTTAAAGGTGTTTAAATAATTGCCTCAAACTGCGCAGCGATGAACCCTCGGATAATCTTTGTTTATTTTTTCATAGCGCTAATGCGGTTTAAACCTTTAAGGTTCCGCCCACAAATTAAGTGGCCCTTGCCCTTCACCCAATCCTGGATTACTAGCAATAGCCCGATGTACATAGCTTTGGGCTTTTTTAACTGCATCTAGTAATTCAAAACCTAAAGCCAAGTTTGCGGCAATCGCCGTGGCTAAAGCACAGCCTGTACCATGGGTGTGACGTGTTGCAATACGTGTTACGGGCAAATTAGTGATTAAGTTTTCATGAAACAAATAATCGATGGGGGCGCCTGCAGCATGACCGCCCTTTAGCAAAACAGAAAAGTTTTTTCCTTGCGCATAATGACGCAAAATAGACACGGCATTTTCAGGTGTGATTTGTTTACCTGAAAGTAATTCGAATTCGGGTATATTTGGGGTGATTAAAGTTGCCAAGGGTAACAATCTATCGATAAGGTCCGACAAGCCGCGCATGTCGAATAGGCTTAATCCCGAAGTAGAAATGAGCACTGGATCTAAGATGAGGGGTGTTTTTTTTAAAGCCGATTGTGAGAGCAAGCGCACTAAGGTTTGTAATATTTGTCTACTTCCTATTGCCCCAATTTTAATTACGTCGGGAATTAAATCTTCTAATAAAAACTGAAATTGCGCTTCTAAAAAATCGCCTGACAAATGCTGCACATTTTTAACACCCGTGGTATTTTGCACCGTAAGTAAAGTAGGAATGGCCATGCCATAAACGCCATGCTGATGTAATGTTTTAAGATCGCCTTCCAATCCAGCGCCACCACTGGGATCGGAGCCTGCAATAGTCAGTACAATCGGTAATTTAGAATTCGTTGGTTACTCCGTATTTTAATCTGACAAATATCGCCCTACCCAAGAGCGAACTTCTTTACCATTAAGTATATGGAATTTTCTTAATTGACGCAGGGTTTCTTCGCTAAAAGCTTGCAAGGGAACCCAAGCTAACTTTTTTCGAAATTGCTTAGCCATTTGTCTTTTGCGCATATTGGGTTTTTCCGCACTGACATAGGAAATTATTTTTTCATCGCTGTGCATTAAAGCGCCATACAGTAATTGTTCCGCGAGACTTTGAAATTCGCTAGGCGGGAAAAGCTTGAATACATCTTGTATCGGGCGTGGAGGAAAAAGCAAGCTTAAGCCACCATATTGTGATTCGGTAATACCTGGTCCAATCATTTTGGCAAAAGGATCCGTTGCATAAAAAGTCAAAGTGCTTTCTTCTTTATGTTCGGCATACCAAGTTGTATGTTGAGGATATTTGTCATCATGATTTTCGTCAAAAATAATCACAACCGTATCCAATTTACTATGCGTGGGCGGCGAATCTTTCACATAAATCGAACGCTTATGCCAATGCCTTAAGGTTTCGCGTAAATCAATACCATCTTTTAAAGAACTCGTGAGTTTTTCAATGCGGGACTGGCCTTGTTGTACCAAATCCACGGTGCGGCGGCGTACCACGCGATTAAAATTTTCGATTTTTACATCCTCGGGAGTATGCGAACACATGCCACGCGGATCCCAAGCATAACGAAATTCCTGCTGTTGTTTTTTATCTGGCTCTTTTTTCAGAGAAATAATTTTCCAATGTTTAATTTCATCCTGAAATAAATTGAAAGCGGACACAGGTTCTTCATCTTGTGGCTCTTGTATATGAGTGCGACCGATTTCTAAGGCTTGAACTGATGTTTCCATATCAATAAAAGGATAATCTCGCGCCGCTTCTAAAACCCGTACGGCAAAGTTTTGACCAAATACGCCTTTGGCAGCGGTGATTAAATCCATGAGATCGGGAGTAATACGGTTTTGCATAGCCGCTAAATTACGCAAGAAAGTTAATGCCGTTTGTAATTTTTTAACGGAGATTTGTTCGGCACCTTCAGTAACGTATTGATTACGGGTATCGATAAAAATCTGTTTGACTAAATCGAGATACTCGCGCGGACTGGCTAAAACATTCTGCCTTTCCTTTTCCATTTCTCCCGCATAAAAAGGCAATTCTCCTAAAGCGAAATATAAATGCTTAGGCTTAACGGGCAAGAGACGTATCATAGGAGTTTCTTCCAACTCTTCTGTACCTTCTGCACAGGAATTTTCGGAAAGGGAATTTGACGGTATTGCGGAATAGGCTTCGGTCAAGGATTCTGCTAATATTTGGGAAATGGAATTGTTTTCAAAAAGCATTTGTAATTGGGAAAAGACGGTGAAATCACCCACCCAAAGAATATTTTGATAATGCGCTTCTAAGGTTTTAAGCCGACGATAATTAATTTGCGCGCGATGTTGGCTTTCTGGTGCCACTAGGGTTAGAGCCGGCTTGCATAGGCCATAATAATTTTCCAAACCTTGGCTCTGTAGCAGTAAAGTATCGGGAAATTCGAAATGTTGCGAATAGGTAAATAGGGTCTGATCTTCCAAAAAACGTAAATCACTTTTGCGCTGAGAGGCTTGCCGCATGGCTTCAATATACGCATCGCAGGGATCAAAAGGTAAATAGCAACGCATGGCACTATGAATGCTCAATGCATGAATAAAGGGCAGCTTTTCTAAGCCTTCAATACAATCTTGTTGTAAGCAAGCTGGCAGGGCAATCGCCACACAGTCAAAACGCTTGGCCCAAAATAATTGGCGTAATTGCATAGCAAAAACTGCTTTGCCATGTAGAGCAGGAAAAGCTGTGATCTGAGGCGAAAGCGTGAAAGCCATAGTTTACAGGTTATCCGGGTGCATAGGATCTTCTTCATCAAAGAAAAAATCTCCTAATTGCATATTGGGCATGGTTAAACCTTGACGCTTGCGACGTTCGGAAAGCTCTTCCAAATTTTGCGCTTCATCGCCTAATACTTGATAAATAGCTTGATGGAATAATGCTTCCCATGTGGCTGGGCGCAGGGTATTCAATTTTTGAGCATAACGCATCATGCTTAAACCATCACGCAGGGAATAGGGTGAATCTAAATTATGTGCTTGTTGTAAATAATCCACGCAAATTTTTAGCAAGGCTTCGGGTGCTGTGGGCAAATTATATTTGAGAATTTGCATTTCTTCATCGGCTTTTGGAAAGGGCAATTCAATCGCAGGTTGCAAACGCGACATAATATAATCGGGAATTTCAAAAGTGGAATCGTCTTCATTCATGGTGATTACACAACGAAAATCAGCATGAGCTTTTATGGAAATGCCGGCGGCTATGGATTCTACATATTTCCGATCATCAAGTAATGGTGCGAGTGAAGCCCAAGATTTTTCCGACATACGATTGCCTTCATCTAATATCACTACACCCCCGCGTAACATAGCCGTTACTAAAGCCGAAGCTTGATATTTAATCGATCCATTTTCGCTAAGTACAGGTGTAATGATTAAATCCTCGGGACGAGTGTCCGCTGTGCATTGAAAAACATAGGCCTCTTGTTTTCTTTGTGCGGCTGCGGCTAAAGCTAATGTGGTTTTGCCTAATCCGGGATGGCCCACTAATCGCGGGCAAAGCGGCATATCGCCTTCGCTTAGCGTAAGCCAACAGGCTAATAATTGAGTTAACGGTTCCACTTGTCCTATCCACGCGACATGATTTTGCAAGGGATGGGCAAGACTTAATTCTACATCATCGATTTTAATTTTCTGCATGCCTTAATCATAGCATTTATGCTTTATTCCATAAATAAGGTTTTGCTATTTCGGCCACGACGCAGGCAATTACTCACCCACGATGCAGGCCATTGTTATTGTAAAAAGACTTTAACTGTGTGCGTTTAACCAATTCAAAGCGGTCTTTTCAATATGCGGTCTATCATAGTCCAAGGTAATTACATGATTACTGCGATTTAAAGCAATTAAAGTTTTATCCACACTGCCTAAACGCTTAATGATTTCAACGGCGCCAGAGAAATCACTCGTCTTGTCCTCAACACTTTGAAAAATCAAAGTGGGTGAATTGATGTTTTTTAAAACGGGTAAAATTTCTTGCGCGCCTTCCATAATGGACATTAATTCTTGCGTAGGCATTTCATGATAAGCAATATGGTCTTTGGCCGCTTCTTTATCCAGAATAGGGCCTTCGGTGCCCTTGCCTATACTGCCAATGAATTCGGGTAATTTTTTAAGTAACCAACGATTGGGAAATAATCCCAAAGTGTTGCCATAAGGAAAAATAAAAGGTGCCAGTAAAATCAAATTCGCTACTTTGCGACGTGCGGCCAAATGCAAGGCCAATAACCCTCCAAAGCTTAATCCACATACGCTTACTTGATCATGATTTTTTGCTAACTCCGAAAAGGCCTCTAAACTTTGATCCAAATAATCTTTAAAATTAACGCCCTTCAAGGCGCGTACGGTAAGCCCATGTCCTTTAAATAAAATACCTTGGGAATAATATCCTGCTGCTGCAAACGCTTCAGCCAATGGGCGCATTTCACGTGGTGTAGAAGTCCAGCCATGTAAAAATAAAACCGCATGCGATCCATGCTGAGAAACTTGATCCGCATGACTTAATACAAAACCTTCCGCGCCCTCAATAATTTGGGTTTGCGGATCACGCCTAAAGGGTTTTTCATGTTGATAAAGTTTCATGGTAACTTCTGCTAATTATTTTTTCTTCTTCGATAAAATTAAATGTTCGGTGAGATAATCAAAGGCTTCATCGACTTTATCGCAAATTTTAAAGAGCTGTAGATCTTCTTCACTGATCATACCAGTTTCCACCAAGTATTCGAAGTTTAAAACCTTATTCCAAAATTCTTTACCATAAAGAATGAATACCATTTTTTTTGTGATACGATTGGTTTGCACCAGAGTTAAAACTTCCATCATTTCATCCAAAGTGCCAAAGCCGCCTGGGAAAACGATAATGGCCTTAGCCATATACACAAACCAAAATTTGCGTAAAAAGAAATAATGAAATTCAAAATTTAAATGCGAGGAAATATACGGATTAGGTTGTTGCTCAAAAGGCAAATGAATATTGAGTCCAATGGAAGGCGCTTTGGCATTATGCGCGCCTTTGTTGGCAGCCTCCATAATACCCGGACCACCACCTGAACAAATGGCATACTGAAACTTTTTCTTTTTATTCCAGAGCGAAACTTTTTCCGCTAAGGCTTCGGCATCTTCATGATAGCGAGACATTTCCACTTTTTTTAAGGCTTGTTTCAGCTCGGCCGGCTTGGTTTTTTTATTGGCTTCTAAAGCTTTTAATTGCTTTAAGGCTTCGGCACGCGGCATTGTTCTTGCAGAGCCAAAAAAAACTATTGTATCATCAATACCATGTTGATGAAAACGATGTGAAGGTTCTAAAAACTCAGCTAGGACGCGAACGCCACGACCATCGCGGCTATGGAGGAATTCCGAGTTAGTGAAAGCGGGTGTAGAAGTATTTTTTTTTTGCATGCGTTTCCGCGCTCCTGAATAATGAGGCAAGATTTATGATTTATGATATACTTAATTTATAATCTTAGTTTGGCATTTTTCTAAAGATAAATCAATGATTTCCAATCGCCCGATAAAGCTTCCCCTAGGATTAACTTTTTTGCTACGGCGTGCTGTAAAGCTGGGTTTGCAATGGATGCCTGCGCGTAAGGTGAAAGCGCCCCAATCGATCCAGTCCATTGCCTATTTATTTGCAGGAACCTATGGTGATTTTGTTCAATGTTTACCGGCTTTGCAAATACTTGCCCAAACTTTTCCTAAGGTGGAAATTCAACTTTATGGCGCCGCCAATTTTCACTCTAGTTTTAGCACAGAATTGCCGGTCACAGTAAAATCCAAAAAATATTTTAGTGTGGAGATTTATTTTTTTAAACCCTATGATCTTTTACTTACCAATGCACTAGGTGCTTACCGTGTACATTTTTCTTTTATCGCAAGATTTTGTGCGCAACTTTCATTGGGTTTTCGCTATGCCGAAGAAAAATCAGCCATGCCATACACTTATACTTTGCCTTTATATCCATCGCTACATTCTTTTGTACAAATTAATTTGGAGCTATTGCAAGGCTTGGTTTATTATGGTTGGCCACTAGAGAGTAGCGTTCCGAAGCGCGAGGCCACCAAAAAAAATAGCCAATCGGTGGTCATTCATATTGGTAGTGCGGGTTTGAAAAAATCTTTTGGACTTAAACTTTATGCCAAAATTTTAACGGAACTTATTCAAATTTTAACAACAAATAAAACGACTTTGGAAATTATTTATGGACAAGGTGATGACGATATTGTTGAAGAATTACAAAAAAAAATATTTTACGAGGCTTCATCCGTTACCTTGTCTTGGAAAAAAAGAAACCTCCCAGAATTGATTGCTTGGACACGAGATTATCCAGGACAAATTTTTTGTATGAATAGTTTCTATGCGCATTTATGTTTTTATTTAAATAAGTCCGCTACGGTGATTCATCGTGAGGCGATTCCTTTTGGATATGATTGTGCTCCACTACATAGGCAAATCATTTTAAAAGCAGCGGAGCAATGGAAAATTCCTGAGCTCATTTCATCTATATTTGCCGTATAATTCACGTGCTTTAATCTCTGCTAGTTTGAAGTTTACGGGGCATTATTTGCCTGCGCTAAATTTAGGAGGGGAAAAAAAAGACCAATTTCCATTTATCGGATTTTTTGCAAACAAACTAAAGCCTTTTATCATTTATTTCCACAAGGTTTATTTAGGCTATTTCTAGGGTTTTAGGGCGAAATTGCAGATTGCTCGAAGTTATAACTCGCTAATTCTTATTTCCATATTTAAGATTTCACTTTAAAAATCCATGTATCACCTTGGCACATGCCTTGCTTAAATGAATTGATCTGAGAGTTGATTTAAGTTTGTGGAAGCGAGGAATTGTGTTCATTCAAAATGCAATCTATACAAGAACAGCTTTACCCGCGGTGGCTAAAAGTTTGGACGCGGTGGCTATGCGTTCCAAAGCCATAGCCGATAATTTGGCCAATGTCGACACCCCTGGTTATCAACGCCTCGAAGTAAAATTTGAAGAAGTGTTGCGTCAAGCCTTAGATTCGACTCGCTTGCAAGGGGATAAAAAAGATGCGCAAGGAAATTTACTATCGGTGGGAAGGCCTGACATTAGCAATGTGCAGCCCATGGTTTATCGTTCCCAAGATCCCGTAATGTATAGTGGTGTGAATAATGTAGATGTGGATATGGAGGCTTCCAAAATGGCTGAGAATCAAATTCTTTTTGATTTTGATGCCAAGTTTGTGCAAAGTCAACGCAGTGCTATTGAATCAGCCATTCATATGGCACCAACCAAATAAGGAGAATATTTATGAGTATGATAGGTCTCTTTACCGGATTAAAAATTAGCGCAACCGCTTTAAGAGCGCAGCGCATACGTCAAAATGTGATTGCCAGTAATTTAGCCAATGCGGAAACTACGCGAACACCAGAAGGTGGTCCGTATAAAAAACAAACCGTTGTTTTAAAAGCGGATCCTATGGATCCAGAACAAAAATTTGTGTTCGGTCCGCAACGCATGCAAGGTTATACTACGCAACCCAATCATATAAATATTCCTGCGCCGGGATTTCCTATGGATAAAGATCATATTGGCAGTGGCGTGGAAGTTGCCTCTATAGCTCAAGATAATTCGCCCCCTAAATTAATTTATGATCCCAGTCATCCCGATGCCAATGAACAAGGTTATGTGGCAATGCCTAATGTAAATGTGGTACAAGAAATGACGGATATGATTAGCGCGACACGTTCTTATGAAGCCAGCGTAACCGCTATGAATTCCACAAAAAGTATGTTGTTGAAATCGTTGGAGCTATAATTTCATGGAAGTGAAAGCAAATAATATTGATAATGACTTTGCCGCTTTTCAGGCTTTGCGGGAAAAAACCCGACAACGTTTGCAAACACAAGATTTGGCAAAAAATGCATTACAAGCGGTGCAACAAAAAAAATCTGAATTGCAAATGCAATCCCTAGGAAATATTTCGGGGGCGATACAAATAAAAAAATTAGCTTATCCTGAATCGGCGCCTAAGCTAGGTGCTGCCGTGGGTTATAGCAATGTCATGGGGAAAAATAGGGCAGAGGCAGATAAAGATTTTAGTCCAAGAAAATTAGGACAATTTGTCGATATAATGGTATAAGGAAATGCAGATGCAAATGTTAAGGCAAATACAAAATAAAATAAGCATGCGAAGTAAAACGCGAATGCAAGTCGATCCTAAAGTATGTAGGGAGGGCTTATGCAGGAATTAAATCCTCTTCACTTTGGTGCCCCCAAAGAAATTGAAAAATCACTTCCTCAGCAAATTTCCGTTAATGGTAATGTGGATGCAGGCAATGTAAATGGATCTTCGTTTAAAGATATGTTTGATGGTTTTTTACATGATGTCAATCATATGCAATTAAAGGCCGATGAAAGTATTCAAAAAATGGTATCGGGTGAAATTAAAGATGTGCATCAAGTAATGTTGGCCGTCGGGGAAGCAAAAGTGGCTTTTAATTTATTGTTAGAAATACGCAATAAAACCATGGATGCTTATCAAGAAATTTTGAAGATGAGAGGATAGTGATCTGTGGGTGAATCGATAAAACAACTGCTTTTACAACTTCGCAATATCTGGGATAAATTGAATGGTACCCAGAAGGTCATTTTAGGAATGACGGCGGTAATTACCTTAGCCGGGTTAATTGGGATCAGCATGTGGTCTTCAGGAAGCAGTACGGGAAGTGGAGGTTACACTACTTTATTTGTGAATGTAGAAAGTGAAGATGCCGCAAAAATTACTGATGCGCTGAAGGATATGAAATTGCCGTATAAATTTGATAATAATGGCCGTACTGTATTAGTTCCCAAAGAACAATTATACGAGGCCAGAATGCAAATGGCTCGCCTTGGTCTACCGCAATCAGGTGGACAGGGGTATGAAATTTTTGACAAGCTGCAATTAGGCATGACTGACTTTGTACAAAACCTCAATTATCGACGTGCCCTTGAGGGTGAATTATCGCGCACTATCGAAAGTTTAAAGGAAGTAGATAAGGCGCGTGTGCATGTTACCATTCCCAAGCCATCATTGTTTACCGAGAAAAAAGAAGAGGCGACAGCATCGGTTATTATAAAATTAAAACCTGGCGAAGAGATTGAAGATAAGCAAGTGCGTGGTATAGCATTTTTGGTAGCCAGCTCGGTAGAGGGATTGAAAAGTCGGCAAGTGACAATTCTCGATATTCATGGCAATATGTTAACCAAAGGTTTTGCGGATAATGCCGTTGCGGAACAAACCGATCATAATTTAACCATGCAAAATAGTGTGGAAAAACAATTAGAACAAAAAGTGCTGGATATTTTTAATGGTTTATTAGGACCCAATAAAACTAGGGTTAAAATTGCAGCCGAGTTAGACTTTGATCAAGTGCAAAAATCAGTAGAGAGTTATGATCCCAATACCAAAGTGGTACGTTCACAACAACGAGATGATGGCTTAATTAAAGGCAGTCCCAATGCACAACTGGATCAAAAAGAAGGATCGATTACTAATTATGAATTTGATAAAACCCAAGCTCAAATTATCAGTGCGGTAGGGACAAGAAAGCGTATCACCGTTTCCATGGCGGTGGATGGAATTTATAAAACCGATAAAGAAGGCCAAAAAAACTTTTCCCCTCGTTCCCAAGAAGAACTGGATAAATATACGGCATTGGTAAAAAATGCGGTCGGATTTCAACCTGGTAGTAAGGATGAAATTTATGTGACTTGCGTACAATTTGATAATCAATATTTGATGACCGAAGAAGAAGATATGAAGAAAATTGATAAGCAGGAAACCTATAAGTTCTGGGGTAAAATTGGGATGGTAGCGGCCATATTAATTTTTGCATTAATCTTTTTACGAGGGCTTGCACAAAACTTAGTTTCGGCTATGAACCCTCCTGCACCACGCTATGCGGGATTGGACTTAGAGCCTGAAGTTGAGGTGGTTCCCGAAAATATCCAAAAACAAAAAGAGATGATGGAGAAGGTTGAGATTATGTCCCAAACCGAGCCCACAAATATGGCAAATTTGATCAAAACCTGGCTTAATGAAGGTCGAGTAAAAGACAATAGTAAGAAGAAGAAATAATTCAAAAATAGCTTGCAAGTAATTTAAAGGTTGTGCCATGGCAAATGAAGTAAAACCCGATACTGAAGAAGAAAACCCGTCTAGTTTTAGTGGGTTACGTGGACCTGTAAAGGCTGCCATTATGATGGTAACTTTAGGGCAAGAAGCGTGTGCCCAAATTTTTAAAAGCTTAGATGATGCTGATATAGAATCCATTACGGCCGAAATTGCACGCTTAGATGGTATCACACAAGATACGCGTCAAACCGTTTTAGAAGAATTTCATCAAATGGCGGTGGCGCAAAAGTTTATTTTGCAAGGCGGTGTGGATTATGCGCGGCAGGCTTTGGAAGCCGCCGTGGGGCCACGACGTGCGCGCGAAATTTTGGAAAAAGTGCAAGTCAACATCAAAAGCACGGGTTTTAAATTATTAGCAGATGTTGATCCTTCGCAATTAGTCAACTTTATTCAAAAAGAACATCCGCAAACGGTAGCGCTATTATTGGCCCATATGGAAGCTGCGGCTGCGGCCTCCACGCTTTCGGCTTTACCCCAAGAAATGCAAGTGGATGTGGCGACTCGATTAGCTACTATGCAAAGTGTATCGCCAGATGTGTTGGAACAAATTGAAGGGGTGCTTGCGCAACAGATGAAAAGTCTATTCGGCGGTGATGTGAGTGAAGCCGGTGGTGTGAAATTTGTAGCAGAAATGTTGAATTTAGTGGATCGTGGTGCGGAGAAAAATATTTTAGGTAACTTAGAACGTGAAAATCCAGAGTTGGCTACTGAGATTAAAAATCTCATGTTTATTTTTGAAGATATTACTCTAATAGATGATCGTGGTATCCAACGTATACTCAAAGAAGTAGACACCAAAGAATTATCCTTGAGCTTAAAGGGTTGTAGCGAAACTTTATCTGAAAAATTCTTCCGTAATATGTCTTCGCGTGCAGCGGAAATGATGAAAGATGATATGCAATTTATGGGTCCGGTAAAATTAAAAGATGTGGAAGGCGCACAACAACGCATTGTGGATGTGGTACGTCGCTTAGAAGATGATGGCGAAATTGTTATTTCGGGACGCGGTGGCGACGACGAAGTAGTAGCTTAGATTTTATGGCACAAGCTCCTAAATCTCCCTTAGACACCTCGTCGGTTACTCGCATTGTTAAGTCAGGTCATAGCACCAATCCCAAACCCACAGGTTTACAGCCCTTTTCATTTGATCCGGTAAATATTCCAGGTCGCCCCAAAAGTAAAAGCGAGCAAGAGCATGATAAATTACTGGAATTATTAGATCTTTTTAAGAAAAAAGATGTCGAAAATTCTTCTTTATTAGCCAAGGCAGAAATCGCTAAAAAAGCTTTGTATCAAAAAGGTTTAGCCGAAGGGGAAGCGCTAGCAGATGAAAAATATAATGCCGCGGTCAATAAATTAGAGCGTAACTTACAAGTTCTTTTGCAACAAGTCTCGAGCGAAAAAGAAAAAATATTCTTGCAATTTGAGGGCGAAGCCTTAACTTTAGTGAGTCATTGTGTGCAAAAAGTTTTTGAACATGTGGCTGATTCAGAAACTGAAATTATTCTTCCCATTTTGCGCAAAGCGGTGGCCGCATTAGGCCCTACAAGTGCGATTATTGTTCGTGTAAATCCGCACGATTTTGAAACCGCAAAAGAAGGGCAAAGTCTTTGGCAATCCTTAGAAGGACAGTTAAGGGATGTACGCATTGAAAGTGACACGCGTGTTACTCCAGGTGGCTGCTTAGTTGAAAGTGACTGCGCCTCAGTGGGATTGAATCTGCAAGAGATGTTGGCACGTTTAGACAATGATTTGCTGCAAGCGTGGGAGAATAAAAACCGTATGCAGATATCTTCCGTTGCGGAAATAAGTGTGAGCAATATAGATGCAAGCGAAAGTGAGATATGAGTTTTGTAACCCCTAAAAAAAATCCTGATTCACGTTTTTCAGAATATAACCGGGTGGTGGAAGAATGGCAGCCTGCACGCGTGCGGGCGAAAATAATTCAAGTTATAGGTTTAGTAATAGAAAGTACGGGTTTGAATGCTGGACTGGGGGAAATTTGTTCGATTTTTCAGGGCGATAATTTATTAGGTCCCGCCGAGGTGGTCGGCTTTCGTGCGAAAACAACATTATTAATGCCTTTGGGTCCATTACCAGGATTAAGGCCGGGTTTAGAAGTGATGCCTACGGGTAGACTTTTAAGTATGCGTGCTGGCCCTTTATTATTAGGTCGCGTACTTGATGGACTGGGCGAACCTTTGGATGATAAAGGACCTTTGCAAACGGAAAAAACCATTTCAATTCATGCGGTTCCTCCTAATCCTTTGACACGCCAAAGAATTGAAAAGCCTATGATTACCGGCATTCGCGCCATTGATGGATTTCGCACTATTGGTTTGGGTCAGCGTATGGGTATTTTTGCCGGTTCCGGAGTGGGCAAATCCGTATTAATGGGTATGATAGCCCGTCACGGCCATGCTACTGTGAATGTAATTGCCTTAATCGGTGAACGTGGACGTGAAGTCAAAGAGTTTTTAGAAAAGGATTTAGGCCCCGAAGGATTACAGCGTTCGGTTGTAGTGGTAGCTACTTCTGATCAACCCGCTTTAGTGCGGCTTAAAGCCGCGTTGGTGGCCACTTCCGTGGCCGAGTACTTTCGTGATCTAGGTCACGATGTAATGCTCATGATGGATTCCTCAACACGGTTAGCCATGGCACAACGTGAAATTGGCTTAGCAATTGGTGAACCGCCTTCAACTCGAGGATATACACCATCGGTATTTGCTTTTTTGCCAAAACTTTTTGAACGCGCAGGCATGGGTTATAAAGGTTCTATTACAGGTTTGTACACCGTATTGGTCGAAGGCGACGATATGGATGAGCCGGTTGCCGATGCCGTGCGATCTATTTTAGATGGACATTTAGTTTTGTCTCGGGCCTTAGCGCATAAAAATCATTATCCGGCGGTGGATGTTTTACGAAGCATAAGTCGCTGTATGAATGACGTAACTGACGAAGCACATCGAAATGTTTTGCGTAGGCTTTTGGGATCCATGGCACTTTATGCCGAAGCCGAAGATATGATTCAATTGGGCGCCTATGTAAGAGGAACTAATTCACAACTGGATCAAGCTATTTTGCTACATGCGGAAATGGAAAAATTTTTAATTCAAAGGGTAGAGGAGCATAGTAGCTTAGAGGATACGGTTACTCAATTAACCGAAATGGCAGGTCGATTGAAATGAAAAAGTTTGAATTTACTTTAAGTCAATGGTTGCGACAAAAAGAGTGGAAAGAAGAAGCCGCAAAAAAGGCCTTGGCGGAAGAAATGCGTATTGCCCAACAATTGCAAATTGATTTGGAGGCCTTAAAAAAAAATTTACAAGAACTATTGCAATTCGAACCAGGACAAACTTTTGATATAAATCATCGATCAAATTTATTGGATTATAGTCGGTTTTTAGAGCTTTGCCAAACGGAACAAAAGCATTTGGTGGAATTACAAGAAAAAGTGGTGCAGGAAAAGTCTGCACTTTTAGTGCTAGCGATGCAAGAGCGTAAAGTTTTAGAAAAATTAAAAGAAAGACAGTATCAAGCATATCGCCTTTCGCGTAACAGATTTGATACGGCGGCATTGGATGAATCTTCTGCCGCTTTTTATAAGCGATCTGGCTTAGGTGTGCAAATTAGCCAAGGCTAGGAATGATGCGGATCTTTTTTTGGACCCTTTCTAAACTGCGTGGGGATTACCGATCGGGTCTATTTTTAATAGGCATTATTTACACCCAAATATTTTCTTTAAACCATACCGTAACAGATTTCCGACAAGACTTTTCGGGTAACAGTGCGGATACTGTGGCAATTGATCCCCTTTTTGGTGATTCCTTAATCTTACAACCAAAGCTACATGTGCTTATTCCCACCTTACCCAAAATATTAACCGATGGTGTGGGTAATAATGGACAAAGTGGCGTGAGTCCGGTCGTTTCAATGTCACGTAATAATGAATTTAAAGTCGCCTATGTAAGCTGGAGCTCTCAGCATACACCTGCCCCTGCTGTCACGGCAAATCCCACCGTAGCAAACATCGTTGTGAGAACGCTTACCATGAATGAGAATAGCATTGATTTAGAAACACAGGGAAATATTATCGCGGGAAATGAAAATCCGCAGGATGTAAATGGTATTTTTTATGGCGGCACTCCTAATGTTCGTCCTCCGCCATTTTATTTCAGTTATTCTGCTAGCGGAAATCGTTACTCTGCTTATTGGGGAAGTAGTCGCGTATTTGGTCCCATTCGCCGAACCAGCCATGCAGATGCCATTGGTAACGATCCTAATACCTATGGAAAATATTTATTACCTACTGCTCCTATTGTTGATGTTGGGTATGGAGAAATTAATTCCAGCACCCGGCCAGGCAGCAATGGAAATGAAACCGTAGTGGCCTATGAAAAAGCATTTAATCCTGGCGAAATTGAATTACGCTGGGAAAATTTAGATTTAGGAATCACTACAGCGACCTCATTTATAAATGGCACGATTAATCGAGATCAAACAGTGGCTCAGGATAGTGCAGGAAATACCGTCGTTTTAATGCGTGTTACTAATGCCATGAGTTATTCCGTATTTAATGCGGCCCATGCACAAGTAGTGGGTCCGACTTTAATTGCCAATCCTATTTTTGTAATGGACTCCATTAATGTGCATAACTATCGTCCCTATGCTTTAATTGCTGTAAGTAATGGTCATTTCATTTTATGTTACGGTAAAAATCGTATCCTTTATTATCGTACCTTGCAAATCCCTTTTGGTTCATTAACCCAATCCCTTGGAGCAGAAACGCGTTTAACTGGCTTAACGGAATTATCTATGTGGCCAAGCTTGGCAGTGAATAATCAAAAAATAATTTTTTCGTGGTTTAAAAAACTGGACACTGACAATCATCGACTTATGCTGGCGCGTTTTAATTTATTGAATAATACTTTGGATTTACCATCTCGTTTTGATTTGGATATAGCAGGCGAAGGAATTGGATATTCTAGTGTCGGCAACGGGTGGTATAATTGGCATTATTTCAAAACGCCCATAGTCGCGTTGGATAGCAATGGTAATTGTGTAGCCGCCTATGAAAATGGATTCCATGCAAAAATTGCTATGGCCCGTAACACCACTGTTTACCATGATTCAGGCTTTTTCCAAAGTAAAATTTTAACCGTCAGTAATCCTGCCCTAAACTATGCATTTAATCCTTTGCTCGATTCCGTACAATTTTTATTGGTAGTTCAAAATCCGGTAAATTTATTGCCTTTAAAAATTGCCTTTAGTAGTGATGGATTATTTAATGGTGCCGCCTCAGCCTTAAATCCTTTTGTTGTTGGTATGAAAAGTAATGCTGGATTTTATCGCTATCGTTTGGATTTGCAGTCTAGTATCCCTTCTGGCGATAGTTTAAAAACGCGAACTCCAAAATCCCGAGGGTTGACTTTCAGTTTTAATACAAAGCCGCATGCGGTGCAAATTGATTCTATTAAAATTGGTGCAAATGCAATGATTGCCTTTCAAGTGGGGCAAGCATATTCGGTTGCCACACGCCGTGATACGGTTAAATTGGTTTGCTCGGGATTTGATATGGATGATGCGGATAGCCTCATATTTACCTTCTCCTCAGGATCAAAAATCATTAAGCGATTATCCTCCACTCAAAAAATTTCTACCGGACTTTATCGCGCTTTGTTTACGATTCCCCCGCAAGATACTATTACTAGTGCATACCCATTTCTTTTAGTTGCAAGAGATGATCTGGGTTGGACCGATTCCACAACAAAATTTTCCTTAAGTTATAATAATTCGCCACCTACTTTAGCCGCTAAAATTTTTAAACCGCAAAGAGCGGATTCCGCTGGGTTTTTTATAAGGACAGGAAATACCGATACGCTTTTACAGCCGCAAGGTAAACTACTTTCCCTGCAACAAGGGGATACGGCTAGGGTGCAAGTTATTCTTGGGGACGCTAATCAAGATGCTTTGCAATTTTTACTTAAGCGTAACGGTGTAGTGGAACAGTCACTTGCTTCAAAAAATGGAGATACTTTAAATCTACGTCTCCTAGGAGATACTAATACGGTAGGTGTCGATGCTATTCGCCTGCAAGTCGGTGATAAAGACTCCGTGATTACTTTGAATTTTTCTTTGCTTTTAAATCGTCAACCTATTTTAGATTCTGTTGCGGTGGTGGGAAAACAAAATTTGCAGGGCATTTGGCAATATCAAGTCACTGATAAAATTGTAAATCAATTCAGTGATTTTGATTTGAATATTCCTGCCGGCATATTGTCTTTGCTTAAAGCGGGTTTCCATGATGCCGATATTAATGCTGGTGATAGTTTGAAAGCCCATTGGACTATTTGGCGACCCAAGCCAGGTTGTTCGGGTGGACAATTATCTTGTTATAGCATAGTCCTTCAAACCGATGACGACTCGCTGCTGCACAATTTTCAACCACAAGAAGAATACCTCACTTTGCGTGTTACGGATAATAGTGGCGCTTTCTTTGAGAAAAAAATAAAATTAAATTTTCCATTTTTAGATACCTCTCAAGCGGGAGGAAACTCATTTTCGCACTTAGATTCGTTAGCTCAAAAATTGCAATTTATAATTGGGAATACAGTGAATACTCAAGATCTAAATGGTCAAATCACAAATTTGGGAACGGTGCCATTATTAATTGATTCGGTGATCACAATGTTTAACGATCAAAAATGGCTACAAATAATATTACAGTGGAAAGTGGGACCTAAGGATACCAGCATTACTATTTCTCAGCATACCAACAATAATTCTTTATTATCAGTTACTCCAATTTCTTTGGAGTCTGGACATGTTTTAAAATTTACATTACATGTATTTAGTGATTCTTTAAAAGGCGATTCCATATTAATTGATACTTTGTTTATCAAAACCAATGATAATATTGTTAAGGTATTAAAAATTCCTGTGCAGTTAGTTTATAATGACTTGCCTTTATTGCGACTCACCTTGGTCGGCGATACCAGCGTGGACAAAAATGGATTTTATAATTCGCAAATAAAATCTTTTTTACCGACACAATCTAAATTGCTTTTTAGTTTTTCAGAGCCGGTGCGCAAAGTCAAATGGGAAGATAAAATAAAAGTTTATTCTTTACTCGATTCAATTAAGAACCCTATTCGCCAAGGCCTTATTGCAGGTCTATTCCGCTCGGCTAAGAAATCTTTATTTTTGGCTAAAAAAAATGCTCAGCAAACTGTGCCGGAAGACTCTTTGGTGGACAGTGTATTTTTTACTCCCCAATATGATCATCAATCTGAATATTTTGGTGTACTTGCTCCTTTAGGATCATTTATTCATCGCGATAAATTGCGTATTCGCATTTCCAATAGTCTAACCGATGCGGCGGGTAATGCTTTGGATTTACGCCTAAAAAAAAATGCGGTGAATGCGGGAAGTTACGACACCACCTTCGAGTTGAAAGTGGACACAAATTCCTTTTATGTATTTAAAACATTTCCTCTTAATAATACCTTGTCTTGGGAAAAAAGTAGGCCTTTAGAAATTCGTTTTAATCGAGCACTGAATAAAATCAATCAAAGCCTGCCGATCCTGGATTTGCAGCATTTGCAAGGTGATTCCAATCTTAGTATACACGTGACCTCCACGTTTCACCCTAATTTTTTTCACAATTTTAAATTTATACATTTAGCTCATGGCGACTCCTCTTTGATTTTTAAAAATGATCCCGAGCTTACGGCATTTGATAAAGTTACGGTAACACTTTCTAGTAAAATATCCGATATTTTAGGTTATAGCTTAGATGGAAATGGCGATGGATTACCCAGGTTTTATTATAATCCTCAGGATACAACAGATCAATTTCAATTCACCTTTGTAGTGCAACCGGATGAATTTTATGTCTTTCCTAATCCTTTCAAATTTTCGGATGCACGGCATCGAGAAAAAGGAAATATTACCTTCAAAAATATCATGGCTCTAAAAGGTTTTGAGGCGCTAAAAGGCTATAAATTGGGAATTCATTCTATGAGCGGCGATTTATTGTACAGTGAGCACTCGGATCCTTTGGGTAATTTTTTACAAACAGGAATTCGTGATAGAGGAAGTATATCTTGGGATGTGAAAAACAACCATGGTTTACTGGTTGGAACAGGAGTTTACTTGTACACCCTTGAGCAAGATGGCGGACGTTTATTACAAAAAGGCAAAATCGCCATAATTCGCTGAAAAGCCTGATTTTACTTGGTTTTTAACCCCCCAAAAGCTATTATTCCCACTCGTTTCTGGATGCTGAACTCCAAGAGGAAAAATGATTGTTAACTCTATACTTGCGAAAATTTTTGGAACTAGCCATGACCGTGAAGTCAAGCGCATTACACCCATGGTTGCCAAAATTAATGAACTTGCCCCTCAAATCGAAGCCCTTGACGATGCTGACCTTGTAGGAAAAACGATTGAATTTCGCAAGCGCTTAGCGGAGGGCGCGACCTTAGATGATCTTTTATTTGAAGCTTTTGCTGTTTGTCGCGAAGCCGCCGATAGACGCTTGGGTATGCTCAATATACTCGAAGAAAAATTTGCTTTTGATCTTTCCCGTTTAAGTTCGCAGACTTTGGCTTTGGTGCATACCGCCAAAGAAAAAATTGCTGCAGAAGAAGAGATTTATAACATTCATTTTCCAGCCTCTTTTTATCAAGAAATTCGCAAATTAATTCCCGAAAGTCGTTTCCCTTTTCGTTATCGACCTTTTGATGTGCAATTAATTGGTGGCATTGTTTTGCACGAAGGCAAAATCGCGGAAATGAAAACTGGTGAAGGTAAAACCGTGGTAGCAACCTTGCCCGTTTACCTCAATGGTTTATCGGGTCTTGGCGTGCATGTGGTGACTGTTAATGATTATTTGGCTAGCCGGGATGCCTTAACTATGGCAAAAGTTTATCGTTTCTTAGGCTTAACCGTCGGCATTATTGTGCATGGCTTGGATGAAGAAGAACGTAAAGAAAATTATAATGCTGATATTACTTATGGCACTAATAATGAATTTGGTTTTGATTATCTACGTGATAATATGGCACATAATATTGTCGATTGTGTACAACGCGAATTGAATTATGCTATTGTCGATGAAGTCGATTCTATTTTAATTGATGAAGCGCGTACCCCTTTAATTATTTCCGGCCCAGCGGAAGAGAGTACTGACAAATATAAAAAAGCGAATGAAGTCGTAAGTTTTTTAAAAAGAGATACCCATTATACTTTTGATGAAAAAGACAAACATGTTTCCTTAACTGAAGAAGGCGTAAATGAATGTGAACGTCAATTAGGTTTGGAAAATTTGTACGGGGATTTAAATACCGAATGGGTACATCATGTCAGCCAAGCGCTGCGTGCGCATGTAGTTTTCAAAACCGATGTAGACTATGTCGTAAAGAATCGCCAAGTGGTTATTGTTGATGAGTTTACGGGTCGCTTGATGGATGGTCGACGCTATTCCGAAGGATTACATCAGGCTATTGAAGCAAAAGAAAATGTTCCTATTATGCGTGAGAATCAAACTCTCGCCACTATTACTTTTCAAAATCTTTTCCGTATTTATAAAAAACTTGGTGGCATGACAGGTACTGCCGATACGGAAGCAATGGAATTTGGGCAAATCTATAAATTACGAGTGGTTGCTATTCCTACTAATCGTTCTATGATTCGCATCGATCAGCATGATTTGATTTTCCGCTCTCGGCGTGAAAAATTAAAAGCCATTGTAGATGATATTAAAACTCGTCATGAAAAGGGCCAACCTATTTTGGTGGGCACAGTGTCCATTGAAAAATCCGAAGAGCTGGCTGCGGCATTAAAGCGCGAAGGTATTCCTCATGAAGTTTTAAATGCGAAGCAACATGATAGGGAAGCTATCATTATTGCCGAAGCTGGATTTAAAGGTAAAGTTACCATCGCTACCAATATGGCAGGTCGTGGTACTGATATTCAGCTGGGTGCTGGGGTTATTGAAGTCGGCGGTTTGTATGTGCTCGGAACAGAACGCCATGAAAGTCGTCGTATTGACAATCAATTAAGAGGTCGTGCGGGTCGTCAAGGCGATCCTGGTGCGTCGCAATTTTATCTTTCGCTGGAAGATGATTTGATGCGTATTTTTGGATCAGATCGCATTGGTCGTGTAATGGATCGATTGGGCGTAGAAGAAGGCGAAGTCATTTCTCATCCTTTGGTGAATCGTGCCATTGCCACTGCACAAAAACGTGTGGAAGGTCAAAACTTTGAGGTTCGTAAACATTTATTGGAATACGATGATGTAATGAACAAACAACGTACCGTAATTTACGGATTACGTCGACGCATTTTAAATGGTGAAGAAATTAAAGACGAAATCGAAGCTCGCGTAGAAGAAGCGGTGGAAATGGTTTTTTCTCAATATGCTGTGGCTGGAAATTATCCAGAAAATTGGGAATTAGAGAAACTTTATTCCGAACTAAAACGCGCTTTTAATGTGGACTATAATATACCCGATCAAGATTTACATTCCAAAAATTTGGAACAGGCTATTGATGAAGGTATTGCTGCGGCTCAAGTGCGCTATCAGGAAATTGAAGCGGCTATGGGTTCGGAAAACTTGCGGGAAATTGAACGTCAAGTTTTATTAAGTCTTATCGATCATATTTGGCGCGAACATTTATATGCGATGGATCATTTGCGTGATGCTACACGCTTCCGTGGTTATGCACAAAAAGATCCTTTACAAGAATACAAAAAGGAAGGCTTTGCACTTTTCGCAAATACTTTGGAACGTTTGGCGATGGAAGTGGCACAGAAAATTTTGCATATCGATCCCGATTTTGTAAAACGTCAAAAAGAAACTATGGCCAGAGCCGAAGAGCTTGAGCGTATTCGTCGCCAACAAATGCAATTATCAGCACCCAACCTTGATGACGGCGTAAGTTCACCAGCGCAAATTCCAGGTCAACCTCCTCGCATTGTAGTGTCCACTCCAACTGCTCCAGCTAAGGCTTCAGCAAGTGCTGCCGTATTAAAAACTGTAGGCCGCAATGACGTTTGCCCTTGTGGTAGCGGAAAAAAATTCAAAAAATGTCATGGCATAGGACTAGGATAGTTGCCTTTGCGACCAGCATTTTTTTCTTTTGAAGGTATAGATGGTAGCGGCAAAAGTACGCAAATAAAACTGTTGGAGACTTTATTAAAAGCCAAAGGTTTTAATCCTTTATGTTTGCGAGAGCCTGGCGGCACACCCTTATCGGATAAAATTCGCGAGCTATTACTCTCCACTAAAAGTGGATCAATGCAGCCCCAAACCGAACTATTACTTTATTCGGCCGCCCGTGCACAGCTAGTAGCGGATATTATTGCACCGGCCTTAACCGCGGGTAAAATTATCCTCGCGGATCGTTTTGGTTGGTCCACCTTGGCCTATCAAGGGTATGGCCGAGAAATGGATAAAGCCCAAATTAAATATTTTTTGCAAGTCGCTTGTGGAAACATTTGGCCAGAGCACACTTTTCTATTGGATATTGATCCCGCTGCTATGCGTCAACGTATACAGATTGACGGGCGCGTTTTAGATCGTATGGAAAAAGAAAGTGAAATTTTTTTCCAAAAAGTTCGCCAAGGCTATCTCAGTATTGCTCAAGAAAATCCCCAAAATTTTACCGTACTGAATGGAAGTTTACCCATTGAGGAATTGCAACAAAAAATAGCGGAAGAAGTATTGCAAAAACTCGCCGTAAATTCTCTTTAAGCACAAGCAAAATTAGGTTAGAATAATTGTAAGTAAAAAAGGAATGCGCATGAAAAAAGGGAAAATTTATTATTTCACCGTTATGTTGCTCATCATAGGTTTTGCTGTGGTGGGAAGTCGCGTACAAGCGGGCGGCGAAAAGTTTTACTCCGATTTGATTCGCTTAGATAAAGTCGTTACCAAAATAAATGAAAATTATGTGGAAGAAGTTTCTTCCGAAGATTTAGTGGATGCCGCCATTTCAGGAATTCGCACCATACTTGATCCGCATACTGCCTATTTTACACCTAAAGATTATGAAGACCTCAAAGTCAATACCGATGGGGAGTTTGGCGGCTTAGGCATTCAAATTGGTATCCGCGATAATGTGTTAACCGTAGTTTCTCCCTTAGTAGGCACACCTGCTTACCGGATGGGACTTCGGGCTGGAGATAAAGTGGTAAAAATTGATAGCCTCAGTACACAAGGATTAACCATTGATGATGCCGTAGAAAAATTAAGAGGGAAACCAGGCACGCCAGTAAAATTACAGATCTTTCGGGAAGGTCAAATTGAACCGATGGATTTCACTATCGTACGCGAAATTATTAAAATCGAAAGCGTGTCCTATGCCGGTATGCTCAATGATACGGTGGGTTATATAAAGATTACCCAATTTGCAAAACGCACAGGCGAAGATTTAGAAAATCGTATTAATGAATTGAAGAAAAAAAATATGCAATGTTTGATTATTGATCTACGAGTTAATCCCGGAGGCTTACTTAATCAGGCGATTTCCGTTTCGGAATTATTCTTAGAAAAAAATCAAATGGTGGTATTCACCAAAGGACGCGTGAGTTCGCAAAACCAAGAATATCATAGCCATCGTAATCCAACTTGGAATAAAAAATTAGTGGTGATGGTAAATGAAAACTCCGCTTCCGCTTCGGAAATTGTAGCGGGAGCTATGCAAGATTGGGATCGCGGCTTGGTATTAGGACAACCTTCTTATGGCAAAGGATCGGTGCAAACCATTTTGCCTTTGGATGGTCAACAAAATACTTTGAAGCTCACTACCGCTTATTATTACACACCCTCAGGACGTTGTATTAATAAACCAGAGAACGCCGTACGCTTCAAAACCAAGGCAGGCAAGAAAGATACTACTAAAAAAGACACCGTCTTTTTTTATACCAAGGCAGGACGTAAAGTTTTGGGTGGGGGAGGCATTACTCCCGATATTCTTTCCGCAGATCGCAAATATAATCGCTATACCCAAGAGCTTTTACGAAAAACTACTTTCTTTAATTATGTGATTAAAAAACGTGCTGAATTAGTTAAGAATGCTCCCATTACGCCTGACTTTAATGTAACGCCGGAGCTACTCGAAGATTTCCGTAAATTCGTTTATACTGACACTGCTTTTATCAAATACAAAAGCTCGCCTATGCTGGCTTTAGAAGCATTTCGCGAAGTGGTAAAAAAAGAAAAAACCGATTCTACCCAGCCTGCAGTATTGAAACCCGAATTGGAAAAAAGCTTAGGCTTGGTAGAGGCGCAATTGCGCAGCGATGCGGACAAAGAGTTTGAGCGTAACTTGGATTTTATTCGCTTTGAATTAAAGTGTGAACTTTTAGGCGCAGTCTTAGGAGAAGAAGTACGCACCACATTTGAATTAAAAAATGACCTGCAAGTTTTAGAAGCGAATAAATATTTAGCGGATAATAAATTATTTGTTAAGGCAATTAAAAAAGCGAAATAGGTTTTTTTCATATAGCAAAGTAAAAGGCTCCGAATATTCGGAGCCTTTTTTATTTAATCTTTTTAGATAACAATAAGATTACCTACTTGTGGCCCTTGGTAAAATTTACTGAGCAGGGAAATAAGGTAAGTAGAAACGATCAGCTCCTGCGATTAAGGTGTAAACACCATTTTGTAAATGTGCGGGCATTATGAATATACCCGGTTCATGCGCTATTGCCCTATATTCTTTTCCCTTTATATCAAGGAGCCTCACGAATTGTATATACGCTAAGGCTTTGGGTAAGTAAACTCTATTATTGGTAACACGTAGATTTTTTCCAAAAGATTTATGGTAAGCAACGATGGCCGAAGGGGCTATAGTTTTAATCCAATCTGATACTACTCTGATTGCAAGCGGGTAAATGTCTACTGTGGCTAGAAGAGGCATTTGATAACCAATATCACGGTATCCCGTGGTTGAGTCGATAGCGGACATACGAAAGATGATTGAAGAGTAATTTGGTTTCCCTCCAAAAATGGTTTGGAACCGAATTGAATCAGGTGTACCGGTCCGTAGGTAAACATCATTTATTTCATTATATTTGGATGTAGCATATAAATAGTTTATTGGACTATTTACAAAATAATTGAATCGGGGTAAGCAGCCACCGGAAAAATTCTTCATATTATCATCATTATGGCAATGAGAGCAATTTGATGCTAAGAAAGAGCGTGCTCTTTGCTCCAATGTCGCATGGGTTGAATCATCGAGCGCATACCATCGATGTGATGTTGCAGAATTGAAGGTTACCCCTGCTTTGAATTGCATAAAATTTTTATCAATAAGGTCTTGAATTTGATTTTTGGTGTTTGATCCCAAGGCTAATCTATTTAGTTGAGGAGTAATAAATCCAAGAACATGACGAGGGCGAATGGGTTCTGGAGGTTCAGAAGAATTATCTTTTTCATTCGGCATATGGCATTGATAGCATTCCGACCAACTAGGCCAATGCCAAAGCCGCTTCTTCTTTAAATTCCCTGTTCTTATATAAAATGAGGAGTCTTCTTCGATGGAGGAATTGTTTTCACCGCCAACTAAATCGGCATCGGTTTGGTCTTTACGCCATTTATAACTAAAACCATACCATGTTTCCCCTTTGTGGACTAGGAGGCGCGTTTCAATGAAAACGCGAGTATTGGTGTCGCCCTCAACGGTATCAATAGCAAAGTTTTTCACTATGGTAGTGCTTTCCGGAAAGACAAAAGCATCGGAGTCATTTACAAAAGTAATTTTGGTTTTATTGGGTAAAGCTAAGTAACGAGATTTATGCGCTCCATCACTCCAGAGAGGATTATTCACTTCGAAATGATAATATCCTTGATCCACTTTCTTTTTAAGCACATCAGAGAAAAAACCTAATTCCGAAACCTTTTTTGGAAATCCTGGAAAAGCCTTGACCGCATATCGGGGAGGAATTAAAGTGCGATCAAACATCCTGGTTTGATCGGGATTAAAAAACTTAAACTTATTTGTCACATGGTCTGCAGCAAATACCATGGAAATATTCACCGCAGCTAAGAGTAACGCGAATGTTATCTTATTTTTCCGATTATTTTTTTCAAATAAAAATGATTTCATTTTATATCCCTTTTTGATTGTGTTTACAGGAACGATTACGCAGGGGATTCGAGGAGCTAAAAATAGATTTTTGAATGGCTTATCCTTGGATAGAGTGGCTTCCTATAAGGTAAAGCTAGGAGGAGGATCCTATATTCGAGTTTTAGGATGTTAGGCTAAATAACGCTTCCAAAATGTAAGCAGAGATAAATTGATGGTTTTGTTTGCGATCATTCCAAATTAATTTACATGATATTATGCACGGTTTTCCCAGCTGGAACAAAAACGTATTAGTGATTCCATTCTTTTCGAAATTGAAAAAAAAGATAAAACGATTTCAGAGTACCACGCTATATTATATGTTGGAAACCATGACTGCTTAGCAATTGAGCAAAAGTCCCTGAATGTTTGGTTCACATTGAGCAATACAATCAAAATGTGGAAAATCAGTTGAACTAAAGCCCTTAATTGAGACAACAAAAGCAAAAAAGATATCGAAATCGGATTCACTAAATTTCGAAGAGTATTATCGAGTGGGAGAACAACTTAGGCAAGCAAAGGAAGAAGAATGCAATGCTTGGTTAAATAATTCCGTAATTTACCACTTAGAATAAGTTGTTATACAGATTTACTTCGTACTCTCAATGTCCACAAAAATTGGGTTATGTTATTGCAGAGCATTTTATAATTCAAAATTAATCTATTTGCAATACGGGGTTACTTTTAGAATACGGTAAGTTAACACGCGAGAAAATCTTTAAACAAAAAAGCCTTCGGTTATTATCCGAAGGCTTTTAAAAAGAATCGCTAAATTAGTTTAACGAAAGTAAGGCAAATAGAAGCGTTCTGCTCCAGCGATTACAGTGTACATGCCATTTGGGAATGAAGTTGGCATGATGAATATACCCGGTTGATAGGCCACAACAGTGGATGCTTTACCACGAACATCATAAACTTTAACTACTTGTAAAAAGGACAGTCTCTTAGGTAAGTAGAACATATTATTTTCTAAGCGAATTTTGTCTGCCAAGAAAATTTTATGATGCGCCGAAATAGAAGTCGGTGGCAGGCTATTCGCCCATGCAGATATAACTTGAATGGAAAGAGGGTAAAGATCAAAGGTAGCCAATCGCGGCATTTTATCGGCATCATCACGATAACCGGTTGTGGAGTCAAATGCTGAAATACGATAAACAATAGAGGAATATTTTGCGTTTCCACCATAAATAGTCTGAAGATAGATGGATTCAGGAATTTTCAACTTTTCATAAAGAAGTGGGTTTCCGTTGTATTTAGAAATGGTATTAATATAATTTACAGAAGATAAAGGCGCATTGGTAAAATAATTGAATTCAGGAAAGCAAATATTGTCTTGGGTTTTGCCTTCAGGGCTATGGCAATAAGAACAATTGGAAGCTAAGTATGATCGAGCTTTTCTTTCGAGAGTTGCTGCTTTGGCCGTGTCATCTAAAGCATACCATTTATGCGATGTCGCCGCATTGAATGTTACACCGGCTTTGAACGCCATAAAGTTTTTGTCAACCATATCTTGAATTTGATTTTTGGTGGTTGAGCCCAAAATATTTCGATTTAATTGTTGAGTGATAAATCCAAGTATATGGCGAGGACGAATAGGAGTATCGTTTCCGTCCTTTTCTACTGCGATATGGCAGCTGTAGCAATCTTGTCTACTTGGCCAATGCCAAAGCCGCCCCTTTTTTATATTTCCAGTTCTGATTGAAAATGAGGTACTATCTTCTACGTAACCTCCGCGTTCACCGCCTATTAAGTCAGCATCCGTTTGGTCTTTGCGCCATTTGTAACTGAATCCGTACCAAGTGCTGTCTTTCTTTACCAAGAGACGAGTTTCAATAAAAACCCGACTATTAGAATCACCTGCAATAGTATCGATAGCAAAGTTTTTTAAAATGGTAGTACTTTCTGGATATACATAAGAAAGCGTATCATTTACGAAGGTTACTTTTTTCCCATTGGGAACAATTAAATAACGTGATTTATGTGCCCCATCGCTCCAAAGCGGATTGTTTACTTCGAAATGGTAAAAACCAGGTCCAATAGCTTTGGTTGTCATGTTCGTGAAAAAGCCTAAAGCGGACACTGTTTTTGGAATATTTACATAGTTCAATACTACTATTTTCGGTGGTTTGGAAATTGTATCCCGTGATTCAGTTTGATCAGGGTTAAAAAATTTAAAAGTGTGTGGCACATGGTCCGCGGCCATGGAGTTCATAATACTCATGGTACCTAGCACAGCAAGCGATAAAGCTGTGCGGGTAAAATTAAAATTTTTGAAAATCGATAATTTCATTATTAAATCCTTCAGATAATAGGATGACTTGTATTAAAATCTAGCAGTCTAAGCCAATTTGACAAGCTGTTTTATGCCTTTTTTTTGTGACAGATTGGCGTGAAACCCTTTTGACACGGCTTTTTGGAGCTTATAGTCGATAGTGGTTTTCTTATGTTATTCTAATTCTAGGAATATTAGGCGTTCAAAATGAAGACAAATGGATTCTAAAAGTTTATCCGGTTTTGCTTCCACAAAAACCCAGCCATCATTCCAAAGTATCTCAACTTCACGCTCAATTTTCGCTGCCATTAATGCCGGTTCCCATTCATGTTCTAAGGGTAACAGGCAATCATGATATTCCTTCATAGGCTTATTATACAGCGATTTTTACTGGGATTCTAGTTCTGCAATTATTCCTGAGTATTTTTTGTGGTTGGAATTGCGTTTAAGTATAACTCACGCGCAAAAACCTCTTCATAAATCTCCCAAATACTAAAAAACAGTGAGGCAATTAAAGGGCCGATAATAAAGCCTGGAAGCCCAAATAAACCTATTCCGCCAAGTGTACTGACTAGTACGGCCAAATCATGAATTTGCATATCTTTACCAACCACAAAGGGACGAAGTAGATTGTCTACGGTACCAATGATAAAAATGCCCGCAAGAAGCACTATCATTCCAGTTATGACATGTCCTTGAAATAAAAGCACTAAGGCCACGGGTAACCAAACTAAGGCACAGCCCACTGCAGGTATGATGGAAGCGAAAACCATGAGGACGCCTAGAAAAACGGGAGATCCAACACCTACACAGAGAAAAAGTAAAGTTCCTGTAAAACCTTGAATGGCCCCTATTACTAAAACCCCCTTTAAGGTGGCTTTGCTTGCCGTTAAAAATTTTTGCAATAAAACTTTTTCGTAATCATCCTTTAGTGGCGAGAGGCGAATTAAGCGCAACAATATTTTTTCGCCATCCATATAAAAATAAAACATCATAAAGAGCATGAGAAAAAAATTAGCGATTTGATTAGCGATACTCACCGAAAACGAAGCGCCATTTTGCAAAATATATTGTAAAGCATTTTGTAATGCGGATACGGCCATGCCCGAAATATCTTGGGCATTAATACGTTGCATTAAAGCCGGAAAGCGATGGGAAAATGAATTTACGATGCTTTCCACTTGCGTTTTTAATTGATGGATATCGACCTGTTGAAATAAATTCAGGGCTTCGCGATAGGCAGCTAGGGAAATGGCAATAACCGGAATAATCAAAATGAGAGTAATGCTGAGTAAGGTTAAAGCGGAAGCTAAGGCTTTATTTTTAAATCGCTTAGTCATGAGGCAATAAAGAGGAAAAGTTAATCCGGTAAAAACTGCCGCCATAAAAAGGATGAGTAAAAATTGACGGATCATAAAGATAAAAATTCCCGATACTATGAAAAGATACAGCAGGAAAGAGGCTCGATGGAAAAAGGACTGTTCAGAAGAATCGTTGGTTTTTTTAATTTCTTTATTCGGCATATCAATAAAGTAAAAAACGCGGGTATATCTGCGGTTAACTTGTTTAAATTTTACTCATGTCAGAAAAATCATTCGAAGCCAAGCCACAAATGCCTGTGGAATTTATCCGTAAGGTGGGCAAAGGCAAAAGTTTGTCTGCCGATTTAAGTTTCGCCGAAAGTACTTCCGCCTTTACACAATTGCTGGCCGGTCAGTTCTCCGCTGCGCAGGCGGGTGCCTTTTTGCAAGCTTTACGGATTAAAGAATTAAGCCAAGAGGAATTGAATGGTTTGGTTTCGGTATTTAATAGCCATCTTAATCCACCAACTCCTATTCAAAGTGTGCAAGGCATAGTGCTTAATCTAAGCTCGGATACAGCGCGTAAAGGGGGCTTATTGTCTTTGCTCGCTGCCGCTTATTTACCCTCATTTGGCGTTGAAGTAGCTTTGGTGCAAAGCGAAGCTGTTTTAACGGGCAATAGCAAAAGTTTAGCCGAGAGTTTGCTTTTGGCACAACAGTTGGTTGTTGGAAATAGTTTTTCGGTATTTAATACTTCCCAAATCCCCGGCCTTAAAGCCTTGGCGGCATGGCGTGGTGAATTGGGATTTCGTTCCTGCTTACATACGGCGGAAAAAATGGTCAATCCTTGGCCACAAGCGCCTTTATTATTGGGTATTTCGCATTTGCATTATGCGGAGAGGCTCGCCACAGCATTGCAATTTTTACAGTTAAATGGAAAAATTATTCTAGGAAATCATGGTACACTTGATTTGGTGATGCATAAGGAAACCCAAATTTTGAGTGTAGTCGGAAAGGATATTCGCATGGAATCCATTTCTCCAAGTGATTTAGGTTTGCAACTTAGCGCTGAAATATACGCTTTGCATCAGCTAGACCAATGGGGGACGCGTTTAAAGGACGGCGAGAAGAATATTTGGCATGCTTTATTTTATCAACTCGCTTTTTTTCTCTATGCTGCGGGTCAGTCTAAAAATATTTCGGAAGCTTGGGAACAGGTAAATTCTATACCCAAAGTTTTTCCTGCGGAGCAAAAATGAAAGTTAAAGATTCAGCCCAACTCACCAATATTCGTGAAGTTTTAGGGTATCTTACACGTTACCGTAGCAAGGTATTTGTATTTAAAATTGAAGATTCTTTGTTGAGCAAGCCATTGTTTTCATTATTGATTAAAGACATTGTGCTTTTGCAAAAAAGTGGTATTCATATTCTTTTAGTGCCAGGTGCCAAGCATTCCATAGATAAAGTACTGAAAACTTATCATGTTAAATCACCTATGAAAGATGAAATCCGTATTACTTCTGATGAGGTTATGCCTCTAGTTAAGCTCGGTGCTTCTAATGTTACTAATGCCTTAATTTCTTTGCTTTCCGAAAATGGCGTACATGGCGTGGTAGGAAATTGGGTGCGCGCGCGCGCCATAGGTGTGCTGGATGGTGTGGATTATAAAAATACGGGTCGCGTGGAAAAAGTGGATGTACCTCTCATCAAAAAAATGTTGGAAGATGGCCTGATTCCTATTGTTCCTAATATTGGATGGAATATAGTGGGTAAGGATTATAATCTTTCGAGTAGTGAGTTAGCTGTGGCCTTAGCTAAAGCCATGCGAGCGACCAAATTATTTTTTATTGGTTTAGAGCGTGGTATTCCCGTGGTACAAAATTGTGATTTTGTTGATGAAAATGAAAAGTCAACTGGCCTTTTTTCCAATCTCGATTTGGAAGAAGGAAACATTTTGTTACGTGATTTTTCCACCCAACTTTTACCAATGCATCGTGAATTAGTGACTTTAGCCATGGAAGCTTGTGCTTCGGGTGTAGACCGAGTGCATATTGTGGACGGATCCAAAGACGGTATTTTATTTCAAGAAGTTTTTTCGAGTGCTGGGCATGGTACGATGTTCTATGCTAATCAATACGATAAAATTTTTCCTGCTTCTGTGGAAGATATTCCCGAAATTTTACGTATCATGCAACCTTATGTGGATTTGGGTGTACTGGTGCAACGCAGTGCGGAAATGATCGCTAATGATTTAGATAGATACAGTGTTTATAAAGTAGATGATGTTTTACATGGTTGTGGATCTTTAATTCAATATCCTGATGACAGTGCTGAGCTATCTGCTTTGGTAGTCGATACGCAATATGCGGGTAAAGGCACGGGTCGTAAATTGGTTTCTTTTTTAGTAGATAAAGCAAAGAAACAAGGACTTAAAAGTGTGTTTTTGTTAACCACGCAAAGTAGTGATTTTTTTATGCGTAATGGATTTAAAGAAGAACCTTTAACTATTCTTCCGGCCGAAAAATTAAGCGCTTATAATACGAATCGAAATTCTCGCGTATTAGCGATTCATTTTTAAACTTTTAGTTTGTGGTTTGAGCGGGAAATAATTGCATAATTTCATTTGGGGGCCTTATGGCGTGTCCATTGGGGTGCATGAAGGCATGAACGGTATGGCCGGTGGCTAATAATTCTGTGCCGCGCAACACTTCGTATTCAAATCGAATTTTGGCTTGGCTTATTTTCCAACGTTTCGTGAAGATGATTAATAAGTCACCGTAACGTGCTGGTTTTTTATAATTACACTGCGCTTCCAAAACGGGAATGAGTACTTGCTGTTTTTCCATTTCCCAATAGGGATGGCCAAGCTCTGCTAATGCTGAAGTGCGAGCGACTTCGAAATACACTAAATAATTGGAGTAGTAAACGAATTTCATCGCATCCGTTTCCGAGTAGCGAACTTGAATTTCAATTGAACTTTGATTAATTACCATGGGTAAACAAAATTCAATATTTCATACTAAGTGGTTTTTAATCGTTTGGTTACCGTCAAAATCCAAACTACCGCAATGACAGCGGTTATAAAGTTCGCAATCACAGGTGCGTAATGTACGCCATAGGCTTGATAGTGTAAGGAGAGAAAATAGGCGATAGGAAAAGTTAATCCTACAAGGCGTAATACTGTTAAAAGCAAAAAGGGTAAACCTCTACCCAAACCTTGAAAGGCTCCGCTGGATACAATATTCAAGCCTACCAATCCAAATCCCCAAGTAGAAATGTAAAGATAATGCAAGGCCGAAAGTTGTGTGGCCGCATCAGGATGGAATATGCCAATGATACCCTTTCCGGCAAAATGAATAATCAAACCAATACCCCCAATACCGATAAAACCGGTGAGTAATCCTACTCGTACAGCTTCGCGTACTCTGTCATATTTTTTCGCACCATAATTTTGTCCCACCATGGTTAACACGGCTGTCATAATGGCTAATGCGGGAAAAACCGAAAGTAAATCCAAGCGTCCACCAATGCCTATGGCTGCTACAGCAGATTCTCCAAAGTGCGCAGTGAGGCGTGTCATTAAAATCCAATTTAAACCAATTAGCAACTGAGAAATACTGGAAGGAATACCGACTTTAAAAATGGCAGCAATGCCCGAAGTATTAACCCATTGAGGTTTTAAAATCCACCGGAGCTGAGTTTTTTTGGAAAAGTAAATCCGCAAAATATATAGGGCTGTGAGAAAGCTTGAACAGCTTGATGCGAGGCCTGCGCCTTTAACGCCAAGATTTAAGCCGGTCCAATGCACACCGAGAAAATTAAAATCCGAAAAAATAAAGAAAGGTGCCATGAGTAAATTGCTGATCACGCCGAGCATTTGCGAAGTGGCCAAAGCCCGCATATTGCCTTCGGCGCGCAATCCTCCGCCTAGGGTTAGGCTTATCAGCAAAAAGGGCATTCCTATAAGCACATAGGTTAAAAATTGATGAGTTAACAGCTGGGTTTCGGCACTCGCTTTTTGAAAAATCAAATACTCTTTGAGAATAAATGGGAAAATGGCCACTGACGCCGCGAGAATAGCCAAATTAACCCAAAGGATTTGACTCATGTTATTTTGCGCTTCGTCAATTTTTTTTGCGCCAATAAGTCGAGCTAAATTAGAGGTGGTTCCAATGCTAACGCCATTGAAAAAAGCAAACAATAAATAGAAGATGGGAAATCCATAGTTCAGTACGGCCATGCTGGCTTGCAAGCCCAAACGACCGGCAAATATACCATCCACAATATTGGAAAATAAGGCCGCTGTCATACCGATTAAAATCGGGAAAGTCATCTTTAATAAGGCCGGAAAAATAGGCCCTTGAGTTAGGTCGGTTTTTGCTCGCACAATGGTAAAATCCGTTCAGAGTAGAAGAGTTAAGGCCTTAAAGAATAAAATTAATACCCAGATTCGTAAATGAGTCAAAGAGGAGGTTAGCAAAAGCGCGTATAATCAAAAAGTAAATCTCGATAGGCCACTCTTTCTTGGAGAAAAAAAGTAAAATTTGCATACAACCTTTGGAGAAGATACTTTTCAGCCCCATGGAATTTTATGAAGACCCTATGAACCCTAAAAAGCCTTCGCCACGGCACTTGGTTATTCTACAAAGAGTCACTTCATTATTGGTTTCTTCATCGGGTTTATGGCTTGGCGTTTTATTCGGTATTTTTTTTATTGAGGCTTGTTCAAAAGTGGATCAAGAGCCGCAATTTACTTCTACACTAAAGCAAATCCCTTTAGCTGAATATCAGGATAGTACAGTTTTGGATATGTATGAAGGTTCGCGTTTGAGTTGGATTATGCATACTAAGCATTTAGTGAAATGGTCGGGAAGCGATTTGGTTCATGCTATGCCAGTGGATTTAAAAGTTTACGATTCCTTAGGCAAAATTTTAATCAAGCTCACGGCGGATTCGGGTGAAGTGGATGAGGGTCAAAGTTTTTTATCGGCTGCTGGCCATGTGCATGGGCATTCCACTAAAGGGGTGGATTTACAAACCGATTCTTTGCGCTGGAATAAAAGTGCAAATCAAATTAGTACGCAAGCACGTGTACGAGTGGTTTCTGAAGATGGTGACGTGCTCACAGGTCGAGGTTTTGTTTCCGATGCAAAATTGGATAATTGGCAAATTTTGGCGGATGTAAAAGGTATTTTTCAAAAAGTTAAAGCGCGGGTGCAACAGCAAGAAACGGCTGAACCTCATGTAAACGCACCGGTTACCGCTCCGGCGGTAATTAGTGATAGTACTAAGAAAAATACGCCATGAAAATTGTATTAGGGCTAATGATTTTGTGCGCTTCGCTGACATGGGCAAAGAATTTATCCGATGATATTTCGGATGAACCACTGCTTATGGAAAATGCGGATAAACTAGAAGGCTACCGTAGCCGCGGAGAAATTATTTTGGTGGGTCATGTGCGGTTTCGCCATGGTCATTTAACTTTGGAAACCGAAAGAGCCGTTTGGGTTAAGGAACAAAACTTGATCTATTGTCAGCAAGGCATTAAGGTTTCGCAAAATGCATCAATATTAACTGCGGATAGAGGCAGTTATAGTAAATCGTTAAATGAAGCCACTGCACAAGGGCGCGTGCATGGCATCGATAGTAGTGGAGAGGCCGAATTATTTGGGGATAATTTGATTTATAATCGAGCTACCCATGTGGCCGTGCTTACCGGTCAACCCTTATTGAAACGTTACTCCACTTCTACGGACACTGTTAGCCATAAAAGTAAAAAAGACACATTGGAAATTCGGGGTGAAAAATTAGAGTATAATGATTCGACCTCAATAGCCATTGCAGAAAATAAGGTAGAGATTCGCCGCGAGAAAATGCGTATCTATTGCGACAAAGCGGAGTTCCATGATCAAACCGACTCTTTGTTTTTAAAAGGCGATCCTCGGGTAACGGTGGATGATAATGAAATTAAAGGCCAGCTCATGCGTATGAGTTTACAAGGAGACCTTTTGCAAGGGCTTTTGGTTAAGGGCAAAGCTATTGCTAATTCCTTGGAAGCTGCTACCGACACCAGCGCTGCGCGTCAAAGTAATGTGGAAGGGGACTCCCTATTATTAGCTTTTAAAAATAAGGCAATTGATAGTGTACAAGTTTTTAACCATGCGAAAAGCCGTTTTTATGAAGTGGATCAACCTAAATTGGTGAATACCATGAATGGTGATTATATGGTGATGCGTTTTCGGGATAAAAAAATTCACAGCGCAATTGTTTCGGGTGGGGCAAAAAGCACCTATTTTCAAGTTGAGAAGAAAAAATTGAAGGGTAAAAATATGGCAGAAGGGGATACCATTTCTTTTGCTTTCGTAAAGGGCAAAGTGGATGAGGTGCAAGTACAGGGACGAGCCACTGGAACTTATTATGCGGAAGTAGAACATAAGCTTATGCCAAAAGATTCGACGAGCAAGGGACCAGTACATGCAAATTAAAGCAGAATCCTTGGTCAAAATTTACAATGGCCGTAAGGTTGTGGATGGCGTAAGCTTTCATGTGAATAAGGGCGAAGTGGTGGGTTTATTGGGTCCCAATGGCGCGGGCAAAACTACTTCTTTTTATATGATAACCGGCATGATACGGGCAAATTTGGGTCGCGTATTAATTGGAGAACAAGATGTTTCCAAAATGCCTATGTTTCGTCGTGCGCAATTAGGTTTAGGTTATTTGCCCCAAGAAAGTTCGGTATTCCGAAAATTGTCGGTGCAAGATAATATTTTAGCCATTTTAGAAACGCGATCCCTATCACGCAATGAACGCAAAGAGACTTTAGAAAAACTTTTGGAAGAGTTTAAAATTGCGCATTTACGTAAAAATAAGGCCTATACCTTAAGTGGTGGGGAACGTCGACGCCTAGAAATTGCGCGTGCTTTAACCACCAATCCCAGCTTTTTATTATTGGATGAGCCTTTTGCGGGCATTGACCCTATTGCTGTAGAAGATATACAATCGGTAATATTTAATTTACGAGATAAAGGCATGGGCATATTAATTACCGATCATAGTGTACGGGAAACTTTGGCCACTACGAATCGAGCCTATATCATGTTCGAAGGTAAAGTTTTAATTGAAGGGTCGGCGGAACATTTGGCCCAAGATGAAGAAGCGCGTCGAATTTATTTGGGAAAATCCTTTTCACTTGGTTAAAATAAATTGCATATAATGGTTAAGCTAAAATGGCTTACAAGAGAAATTAAAATTAGAGGCTTATGAATTTCGGTTTGGATTTAAATCTTAATGTTGGTTTAGAGCAAAGACTCTCACCACAAATGATACAGAGCCTCAAGCTACTGCAAATGAATTCTATGGAGCTCGATTTGGTGGTCAAACAAGAGTTGGAAAATAATCCGCTTTTAGAAATGACTGATGACATTGACATAGAACAAAAAAAAGATGAAAAGGAAGGGGAGTCGGATGAAAATGGCGATGATAACCCTCCCGAAGCGCCTTTAGCTGAAAGAGCAACTTCACCTGAAGAAGGCTCCGATCCTTCGCCCGAAATTAACGATGGTGATTTAATTATTCCCGAAACACCTGAAAAGTCTAATGAAATTGATTGGGAATCATATTTGGAAGAAGGTTTTGATCATGGGAGTAAACATTCGGAAGAATCTGAAAGTCCGGATGAACGTTTTGAACGTGTTCCGGTTTACGCGAAAACTTTACAAGATCATTTGCTTTCACAATTAATTGATAGAAAAATTAGTGCGCGTATTTTGGAATTAGTGGAATACCTCATTTACAGTTTAGATGAAACCGGCTATTTAGCCGCAGAAAATCAGCTGATTGAAAACGCCTCTCAAGTCCCCTCCAATCAAGTGGGGAATATTTCAGATGAGCCCGAGATTCGACAAATTCAAGCGATTATTCAAGGTGAAATGGATTTGCATTTAGCTTCCAAAGATGTGCGTGAAGCTTTCCATGTTTTACAGGGCATGGATCCTGCGGGCGTTGGGGCACGTAACTTGCGTGAATGTTTGCTTTTGCAAATCAATCGCTTACCCAAATTTAGTGAATTGGCTAAACGTATTATTACCGAAGATTTTGATTTATTAGAAAAACTTAAAATTGCGGTGCTAGCAAAAAAATACGAATTAACTCCAGAGCAAATTCAAAATTCATTAAAAGAAATTGGAATTCTAGAACCTAAGCCAGGACGTTTAGTTTATTCTTCTCCGGCGAATACTGTGATACCCGATTTAATTGTGGAAGAAGTAGAAGGTCAATTAGTATTGATGCTAAATGATCGCAGCTTTCCTTCTTTGCACATTTCCAAAGCTTATGCAGATTTGTTACGTAAGGGTAGTAAAGCACGCACCGAAGAAAAAAAATTCGTTAGAGATAAATTAAATTCTGCGACTTGGTTAATTCGCGCCATTGAACAGCGTAAATCCACCATGTTAAAAGTGATGCATGCCATTGTGGAAACCCAACCTGAGTTTTTTACCCAAGGACCAACCTATTTACGACCGCTTATTCTCCAAGATGTAGCGGATAAAATCAGCATGCATATCTCTACGGTTAGCCGAGTGACCAATGGCAAGTATGTACAAACCAAACATGGTATTTTTGAACTCAAGTATTTTTTTACCGCCGGTGTCACGCAAGCCGATGGCAGTGAAGTCTCTTCGGTGACGGCAAAAGAAGAAATCAAAAGGCTTATTGGTTCAGAAGATGCAAAAAAGCCCTTAAGTGACCAAAAAATTGTGGAAATTTTGAAAAGCAAGAATTTAGATGTCGCTCGCAGAACAGTTGCCAAATACCGCGATCAGCTGGAAATTCTCCCTGCCCGGCTGCGAAAACAATATTGATGCCGTAAAATTCACTTTAGCGCTTGACAAGCGTTAAGGTCCTCGTTAAGATAAAACTTGGACATATGAGCATTACGGCAATAAAAATATTTCCTCTAGTCATCCAATTTATGTATTGTGTTTATGTAGATTAAGGATGGACAGCCATTAACCACAACGACTTACAAGAAGGAGAGCCACATGAAAATCCAAATCACCGCTCGGCATTTTGAAGCTTCGAATCAGTTATATGCCAATATTAAAGAGAATGTCGAAAGAATCACGAAGTTTAATGATTCTATAAGCGGCGCTCACGTCGTACTCGATGCTCCACATGAAGGGATGCGTAAAGCTGAAATCACTGTGAAGATTTTAGATAAAACGGTGCATGCACACGCCGAAGAAGAAAATATGCATAAGGCAATCGAAAGTATGCTCGGCAAGGTCGAAAGACAATTAAAAAAAGAGAATGAAAAAATGAAGGTGCATAAAGGTGCGCCTATTGCTTCCTTAATCGCAGAACCGTAGAGACTTTTGTATTGCCTCAACAAATAGAATTCAATCGATTAGAAATAAACCGTAAACGTTCCCTCCCTGTGAGGGATTTTTATACCCAGTTTCGTGAAGAACTTTCTATGAGTTTAAAAACTCCTGAAACCACTCTTTGCACAGAAATTATTGAAGCTAATTTACATCGTCCTGGTTTAGCCTTAGCCGGCTTTACCGGAGTTTATTCTTTTCAACGCGTACAAATCATCGGCACCACTGAATGGTCTTATTTGGAATCGATTGGTACGGAAAAACGCAAAGAAATTTTTGATCGACTTAAAGAATATCGGTCACCGCTTTGGGTGTTGACGCATAATGCTGGTTTGCATGATGAACTTTTGCAAATGTGCTTGGCGCAAAATGTGCCGATCATGACCACTTCGCGCGAAACTTTAAATTATTGCACCGAAGTGCAAGATATTTTAGAGGATTGGTTTTCCCCTTACTGTTCCGTTCACGCTTCCTTAGTGGATGTGTACGGCGTGGGAATGCTCTATGTTGGGGAAAGTGGCGTGGGAAAAAGTGAATGCGTACTCGATTTAGTAGAGCGCGGACATCGCTTAGTCGCCGATGATATTGTGCATTTAATTCGCAAAGGGCATTCCATTATAGGCAAAGGAAATAAAATTCTTGGTCATCATATGGAAATTCGTGGCATTGGTATTGTCGATGTGGGTAAATTATTCGGTATTCGTGCAATTCGTAATACCAAAAAAGTGGAAGTAGTGGTAGAATTGCAGAAATGGCGAGACGGAGAAAATTACGAACGTACAGGACTCGATCCTTTAATCACCGATGTGATAGGTGTGGGTGTGCCCAAAGTGATTATTCCCATCTCTCCTGGCAAAAATATTACCGTGATATCCGAAGTGATAGCTATGAATATGCTACTCAAAATGAACGGCATCGACGCGGCCAAACTTTTCAACGAAAAATTGATAGAAACAATGAAAAACAAAACACGCCTCAACTCTTTAACCCGGTTATCCACCGAGGTTTACGAATAACCAAACCTAATATTCAGGTGCATCGATTTCTAACATTATCTTTGAGAGCCATAAAGGCTTTGCGCTTACAGTATTTATATTTACGCCAAGATGGATCGAAAAGATAATTTTGTTGTAGGCCTATTTGTGGTCCTCGCCGTAGCCATTTTGCTATACGGCGTGTACTTCCTGAAGGAAACGTCTCCAGGAAGAAAAATGGATAAATATAGTGTTTTGTTTGATCAAGTTTCCACTTTGCAAAATGGTGATCCCGTTAAAGTTAATGGTGTGAAAATGGGGAAAGTGGCTGATCTCAAATTAATTGATCAGCACGTACATGTTACGGTGGAAGTGGAGAGAGGGATTCGTCTTCCTAAGGATAGTGAAGTACGTATTCAAAATATTGGACTTATGGGTGAACGCCAAATAGGAATTTTGCTTGGACATTCCTCTGACTATTTCGTACCGGGCGCTGAATTACAAGGTGTACTTGATGCCGGCATTGCGGAAGCTTTGGGCATAGCGGGTGAAGTGTTTGTGCAATCCGAAATTATGGTTAAAACCTTAAGAAGTGTGATGGATAGCACAGTAGGCAAAAAAGAATTTGTAAGTACTTTTAATCAGCTCTTGGATGATACGAAGGCGCTTAGTAATCGACTCAATGATTTAGTTAAAAAAGTGGATCCGCAAATACGTCATAGCATAGCCAATTTGGAAAATGCCAGTTTGCAAATGAATAGCCTGATCAAAGAGGAACAAAAACCTTTGCATAATATTATTAAAAATGGGGAAGATATTTCCGAACGCTTAAAAGTGGTAGCCGCTAAGGCCGATCAAATTGCAGAGAATATGAATCATATGTTGGAAAAAGCACAAAGTGGGCATAGTACTTTGGGAGCGATGCTAAATGACACCACTTTATATACTGAGTTGCGTTCTACCGCGCAAAGTGCAGACTCGCTTTTTCGGCAAATTAAAAAACAGGGCCTCGACGTAAATATCGATTTGTTCTAAGGAGTTTTCCTTGATCCACTTACTCTTTGCAATTCATAACCATCAACCGGTGGGTAACTTTGATTTTGTTTTTGAAAAGGCTTTTGATCAAGCCTATGCACCATTTTTAGATAATCTAGAAGCGCATCCTAATATTTCTTTATCCTTACATTTTTCCGGCATTTTACTGACTTGGCTGGAAGAGCATAAACCCGCGTATTTGAAAAAACTAAAAAGTTTAGTGAAACGTGGGCAAGTGGAAATTTTGGGAGGGGGATTTTATGAACCCATTTTGCCCATTATTTCGGATGCCGACAAATTAGGACAATTAAAAAAATTACAAGCTGCGGTGAAGCGACTCTTTGGAGTTACCCCTAAAGGAATTTGGCTTGCTGAACGGGTATGGGAACCTTCTTTGGTTAAGGTGATTGCCGAAGCCGGCATTGAGTATGTATTGCTCGATGGTAGCCATTTTAAAATGGCGGGCAAGCATGAAAATGAAATGGATGGCTATTTTATTTCTGAAGATCAAGGTTACACGCTTAAGATGTTTCCCATTCACGATGTGGTGCGTGATTTCATTCCCTTTCGTCCGGTAGGTGATGTGATACAAACCTTGCATGCCATGAATACTAAAGAGCATGTGCAAGTAGTGTTTGGTGATGATGGTGAAAAATTTGGAGATTGGCCTTTTACAAATCAGCTTTGCTATGGCGAAAAATGGTTACATCATTTTTTTGAAGCGATAGAACAAAGTAATGGGGCTATTCGCATGGAAACTGTGGCCCGAGGTTTAAGTCCCGAGAAAAATTTAGGTTTGGTATATATTCCTCCGGCCTCTTATCAAGAAATGATGATCTGGGCACAGAACGCAAAAGATATTCCCGTTTTTCGTCAAGCGCAACGCGACCTTATGCAAAGCGAACAAAGTCAGCATTATTTGCCTTTCGTGAAAGGGGTTTTTTGGCGCAATTTTTTCAGTAAATATGCTGAAAGTAATCAAATGCATAAACAAGTACAGCGTTTGAATCGTGCTTTACAAAAAATAAAACCCGAACTATCTGAAACAGAATTTGCCGAAGCCCAAGATCATATTTGGCAAGCGCAATGTAATTGTGCCTATTGGCATGGCGTATTTGGGGGTTTGTATTTACCACATTTGCGTTTTGCTTTGTATCGCCAAATGATTGAAGCGCAAAAAATTATCGATAGCAAAAATAGCGCCTCCAAAATAGCGGGTCCATTCGGAGTTTGGGAAAGCGAAGATTGGAATTGTGATGGCAAGCTGGAGTTTGCGTTAAACACCCCCGAGTTATATGTGAGCCTCAATGGTCAAGCGGAAATGGATCAACTTTGGTTAAAAAAAACCAAGGTAAATTTAATTGATACCCTTACCCGTCGATTCGAAGCTTATCATGATAATATTGCGGGAAAGCCGGAAGATGGCACCAAGCTGGAAAATACTTTAGGCAGTAAAGAAGAAAATTTACAGCAATATCTTATTTATGATAAAGGTACTCGACGGAGTAGTGCGGATCATTGTTTGCAAGCGCAATGCAGCCCAGAAACTTACTTCGCACAACAATACCATGAAGCTTATAAATTGGTTTGGAAAACACCTGTATTGACTCAGACGAAAAAATCTTGGTGCGCGGAATATATGGGAGAAGGATTGGTGGAAGCCTCGCATATTGCCTTTCAAGTGAAAAAAACCATGATTTTCTCAGCGCAAGGCTTGAAAGTACAATGGAGTTTTAGTGGTTTGGAATCCGTGAACTTTCGTTTGGTCAGTGAAAATTTATTTTGTTTATTAGCAGGTAATGCCTCGGATCGTTTTGTGGAATGGAAAAATAAAAATGCTACACAACCCGAAAGAGATCGCTTGGCCTCGCATGGCTCGATGGAAACTACCGAAGTTTTAATTCGTGATGAATGGTTACGTTTACAGGGTTGCATAAAAGCGGATACCTGTGAATTTTGGAGAGATGCTATTGAAACTGTGAGTCAGAGTGAAGGCGGCTATGAACGTGTTTATCAAGGCACGGTTTTAATTCCCGTATGGGACATTGAATTAACAGCGGGACAAGAAAAAAAATGTGCAATGGAATTGATTTGGAAAGAGGGAATTTGAATGGTATTTAAGGAATTAACCGTGCAGAATGAATCGGGCATACATGCACGCCCAGCTGCGCTTGTGGTTGAAGCGGCAGGTAAATTTCAAAGTCAGGTGTATTTTATAAAAGATGGAATGCGAGCCAATGCGAAGAGCATTATGAATATTATGCTTTTGGCAGCAGAAATGGGCGCAACTATTCGCGTTGAAGCCGAAGGCAATGACGAAGAACAAGCGCTTGCGGCTATGGACGAGTTATTTCAATCCCGTTTTAAATTTGAATAAAATATGAGTGGCCATCAGCACAAGCGCCAAGTGCTGCAAGGCGTTCCGGCTTCCCCGGGATTTGCCATTGGACCAGCTTATTTATTGCATCCAGAAGAACGATTAGTTAAACGTATTACTATTGCACCCGAAAAGGCTGAACAAGAAGTGGCACGTTTACGTCGAGCTTTAGAACGCGCTCAAAAAGAAATACTTGCGGTGAAATCCCGCATAGTGGGCGATGTCGGAGAATATGAAGCACGCATTTTTGATAGTCACATTTTGATTTTACAAGATGTGGACGTCGTAGAAAGTGTAATTCGTGATATTCGTGACAATTTATGCAATGCTGAATTTGCTTTTAGTGAAAAAATGGGAAGCCTTATCGAAAAATTCGAAAAAGTTTCCGGTGGTTTTCTCAAAGATTATAAAAGTGATTTGCGGGATATTGCTTCGCGTGTCATTGATATTTTGACTTTGAGTGAAACCAATGTGGGGTCGCTCGATATTCAATCACCCGTTATTGTAATGACACATAATCTTACGCCTTCAGTGCTTTCGCAATTCAATCGTAAGAATACTTTAGGCATTATTACCGAGGTCGGAGGTAGTACTTCCCACGTGGCAATTCTAGCGCGTTCCTTAGAAATTCCAACGGTTTCAGGAATCCTCTGGCATGGTAATGAAATGGATCTTGGTGCTACCATCATTGTTGATGGAACTGCAGGCATCGTAATTTTAAATCCCTCTTTGCGCGACATTAAAGAATATGAAATAAAAAAAGCAGCTTTTTTTGCTTTAGAGCGTGAGCTGTTTACCCTGCGTGATCTCGATCCTGTTACCCTCGATGGAAAATATGTAGAAATTGCTGCAAATATTGAATTGCCTTCGGAAGTAGAAAGTGTTTTGCAATATGGTGCTGATTCCGTAGGCTTATACCGTTCGGAATTTTTATTTATCACTCGTGAAGATATGCCAGAAGAGGAAGAACAGTTTCAGGCCTATAATTATATGGCTGAACGCATGAATCCAAGAACTTTAACTATTCGTACCATGGATGCGGGTGGTGATAAATTGGTTCCGGCTTTAAAAAATGCGGGTGAACTTAATCCCTATATGGGCTGGCGTTCAATTCGTGTATGTTTGGATAATCAAGACATTTTCAAAGTACAATTGCGTGCCATTTTACGCGCGAGTGCTATGCTTAATGTGCGCATAATGTTTCCCATGATTTGTAGTGTATGGGAAATTCGCGAAGCAAAAAAAATTTTGCGCCAAGTATGTGAAGAAATGGATCGCGATAAAGTTTCCTATGATCCCAAAATACCTATTGGTTGTATGATAGAAGTTCCTGCAGCGGTGATGATCGCCCATGAATTGGCGCAAGAAGTTGATTTTTTTAGCATCGGTACTAATGATTTAGTGCAATTCACATTGGCCGTGGATAGAGCTAATGAAAAAATTGCCGATTTATATGAACCTCAAAGCCCTTCGGTATTAAGAATGATTAAACTCATTATTGATACGGGTCATGCACATGGGATTGAAGTGGGTGTTTGTGGAGAAATGGCAGCAGATCCTTTTTCAGCGATTTTATTAATAGGTATGGACGTCGATGAATTATCTATGGGTCCAGGCGGATTATTAGAAATGAAAAAATTGATTCGTTCACTGACTTATGAAGAGGTGCGAAAATGTGCCGTAAAAGTGCAAGGCATGAAAACAGCCAATGAAATTCGCCAATTTTTACAAATTCGTTTTGGAACTTTACTTAAGGATTTAGGTCTTTTCAAAACTACGCATCTTTCTTCTTCGCCGGTTTAGCTCATTGCGCTTTGCCGCAAGCGATTTACTATTTTCAATCATATGAAATGGCTGCCTTTTGGGTTCTTGTTAATATTTTGCGGATTCACTTTTTCCGCCGAAGTCAAAGTACCCGCCGAAATTTTTTTTCCCTCTGCCAAGGAAGTCAGGCGTTTTCAAAACGCCTTTGTTGGGGCTGTACAGGCTTTACAAATAAAAAATTATACTAAAGCCATTCGCTTATTACAGTTGGCAAAACCGAATGAACCTTTGGCACAGTTATATGTTACCTCGCTTTTATATGAGGCATATATTGGTTTAGCTAAGTTTGATAAAGCCGATAGTGTTTTGGCAGAAAAATGCAAGACGGTTTCGAGTTCCAGTTGGCAAGCTTTTTTATGGAAAAAGCGAGCACTTATTTTTTCACAAACAACTCCTTCGGATTCGAACAAGCTAGAGTTTTATGAACAGGCCATATTTAATCCTATACCGGCGAATGTAAAATTCGAGTTTATTCAAGCTTGGTTAAACTTGAAAAGTTATCGAGGAAATTTTCAAGGTTTTGAAAAACCTCTGCACACATTAGTGGAATTAAGTTATAGCGACAAGCGTGCTGATACTCTATATAAAATGTTGAATGCGTGTAATCCAATATGCCAAAGTAGCTGGGAGGTACAAAACCTGCTCTTGGCGTGGGAAGAAAAATTGGGATATTTTTCGGCAGGTATTTCGCGTTGCGAAGCCTTGTTAGCTTGTTTGCCCAATCCCGAAGAAAAACGAAAATTACAATTAAATGTTATTCGTTTATATCTGAAAGATAAGCAATACGTGAATGTGATTTCTGTGGGACAGAAATATTCGCGGCTTTATGGGGAGCATGCGGAAGTGTGGCTACAAATGGCGAAAGCCCAAGACAAAAATGGAGAGGAAAAAAAAGCGCAGCAAACCTATGACACTTTTTTAGAAAAATTTCCACAGCATGAAAAATCGTCGGAAATTTATTGGTTAAGAGCTTTCGATGCGGAAGGTAAAGGCGATTACACTAAAGCTATTGAATTGTACTTTCGTCAATTAGTACCTACGAATAAAAACAAACGTGCAGAGTGGGCAAATTTTCGCATAGGCTGGAATTATGCTAAACAGCAAAATGATTCGGTGGCCTTAACTTTTTTTAGAAATGTGCGCGCACAAAAAAACCTAGCCGCGACTTCCGCGGGGATTTTTTGGGAAGCTCAAATGCGCCAGCGACTAGGGGATACAGCAGGTGTTTATGAAGACTATAATATTCTCGCGGATCAGTTTCCTTATCAGTTTTATGGTTGTATTGCACGTGATACACTAAATGCGCATCAGAAAAAAAAGATCATTAATGATAGTTTACTGGCTATTTGGGCACCGGCTTCTTCAAGGCCCGACAGCTTAAAAGCATGGATGCAAAATAATTTATCGGACTTTAAAGAATTAACTCCTAATAATTTTGCGAGTAATTATCTCGACATTGGTAAATTATTACAATTACATCTCGATACTTTGGCCATTACTACCTTTAAAAGTTTTCCGGATTCAGAAAAAAATAATCCATGGTTATTATTGAATTATTCAAGAATATTTCTGAATTATAAACTTTATCCCGAATCCTATAAAATTGGATTGTTATTGTGGAATAAAATTTCCGAAGAACAAATAGCTAAAACACCTTTAGCAATAGCCAAATTGATTTATCCCCAAGCCTATAGTGAAGAAGTAAGGCAAAATGCTATGCAAAGCAATTTAGATCCTTATTTTATTTTTGCTTTAATGCGTCAAGAAAGTGGTTTTGATCCCAACATCAAATCGGCAGTAGGAGCCACAGGGCTAATGCAAATTATGCCCGCCACAGGTAAACGCATCGCACAAAAAGCACATATCCCTAAATTTGCCAGCGATGATTTACAACTCGCCGCTATCAATATTCGTTTAGGAACCGTTTATTTGCATGAGCTGATGCAAATTTATAAAGGCAGCTTACCCTTCATACTAGCGAATTATAATGCAGGTCCAGAACCGGCAAAACGTTGGCAAAGTCAATTGGGAAAAAAGCCTTTAGAACAATATGTAGAAGATATTAGTTATTGGGAAACACGGGATTATATAAAAAAGGTGATGGCTAATTATTGGATTTACAAAAAACTTTATACCTCGGTTGAGGCAAATAAAAATGTTGCACTTACGCCTTAAAATATTTTTTTTATTTGTGGTTGTATGTTTAGGTAAACTTATTGCCGAAACCCAAGACAGTTGTTTTGCGGTGGCGCGTTTAAAGTATGGAGGCGGAGGGGATTGGTATGCTGGCCCATCCATGCTGGCTAATTTACAAGCGCGTTTAAAAAAAGATTTGCAAATAAAAACCTGCGTTCAAGAACGTATCGTGGCTTTATTGGATGGTGATTTGTATCGCTATCCTATTTTGTTTATGACGGGCCATGGCAATGTGACTTTTTCCGAAGAGGAGAGAAAGGTCTTGCGCACTTATTTACTGCGCGGCGGATTATTATTCGCAGATGATAATTATGGATTGCAAGAAAGTTTTCAACGAGAAATGAAAATTCTTTTTCCGCATAATCCCTTACAAATTTTAAGCAATGCGCATCCCGTGTTTTCCGCCTTTTACAAATTTCCTAATGGCTTACCTAAAATTCATGAGCATGATGGTAAACGTGCTACTGCGTTTGGAATTCAAATCGAAGGCCGACAAATAGTTTTCTTTAGTTATGAAAGTGATTTAGGCAATGGTTGGGAGGATTTGGAAGTGTATCATGACCTCCCCACTCTGCATGAGCAGGCTTTGCGTATGGGCGTAAATGTGGTGGCTTGGTATTTACAAGGACAGCTCTGGAAATGAATTTTACCACCTTAAATAAAGGGGTGGAACTTCTTTTTGCGGAACGTCGTCGCCTTTTGTGGAAGCGTATCTTGCAAGTGACCTTCCTTTTAATCCTTACGCATGCTGTATTATCTGGTTGCTTGGGATATTGGTCGGCTAAATATCCTTGGTCTGGTTGGACTTTAAAGGCTTTAGCGTTATTTCCTTATGTGTATTTGACGCTACCTATTTATGGGTTTTGGGTTTGGCAAACCTTAACCCAAGCCATTCCTTCCATTGCTAAAGGTTGGGATCGCGCCAATGCAAATGCTCCGGATATTTTTCAGTCTTTACTTTCTTTAGACAATCATTCCGATGAGACATTAAAGGCTTTAGAAAAGTTATATACTGAGTTTTGGCCGCAACTTATAATTCAGCGCATGGCTTTTCCTTGGCGATGGGGATTAATCGTGCTGGGTTTTTCTTTTGGCCTTATATTTTCGGCAGCCTACCTATCGGGAAATAATTCCAAATTTTATGCAAGTATTATTCATCCTCAGCGTACTTTGGCGGCTATACCACTTTTACATTTCGAAATTTCTCAAAATCACTTTGTAATAGGCGACGAGGATACTTTAAACGTTACGGCGCTTTTAAAAAATTATTTCCCCGGCCAAAACGTTTTTGCACATGTGCAAATTGGAAATGAGGAAAAACGATTTTTGCTTATGCCACATAAAATAGTGCCAGCGAATGATTCAACGGCCTCTTTTTCACTTAACTTTGCTTATGGTCCAGTAAAACGTGATTTTTTCTTTTTCTTTACCGGTGAAAATGGAAAAAGTAAACGGTTTTTGGCGCAAGTTAAATCGGCTCCCACTTTTTCGCAATTACAATTTATTGTACAACCACCTGCTTATACAAATTTAGGCCCCGATACTTTACCTAGGGGACAAGTACATTTTGAAGTATTGCCTGGATCGCAAGTAGTTATTAATGCGCAAGCGAATCGTGATTTACAAAAAGCAGAACTATCCATTCATTATGCAGACTCGGTAAAAGCCAACCAGTTTAGAGATTTAGGAAAAGGCCAAAATTACACTTGGAGGGGGGGCGTACGCGAGGCGCAAACTTTAACTTTTAAATTGTGCGATAGAGATGGCTTATTAAATCATACGCAGTTACAAGCACAAATCGAAATGCTAAGGGATGAAGCACCTCAACTCACTTTAATAAATCCTCGTCCGCAAGATGTTTTGAATCGTTCATTATTACTTCCCTTGCAAGTTAAAGTGCATGATGATTTTGGCATATCACGTCTGCAATTGCATTACCGTATTTCAAATGAGAATAATCAAAATAGGACAGGCATTGTATCCGCGCGATTCTGGTGGAAAAAAGAATCGGAAATGGCTGAGTTTACTTGGAATCTCGATTCATTAGGATTACGCCCAGAAAATAGCCTAGAGATTTATTTTCAAGCCTGGGACAATGATGCTATTAGTGGTAACAAATCGGGTAAATCGGAACGCATTATTTTGCGTATGCCCAGTTTAGAAGAATGGCTTGCCGATTTACAAAAACAAGAAGGCAATGCGCTCACCTCATTAAAAAGTGCTACCGAAAGACAAAAGCAAGTCAATCATAAATTGGATCAAGTGCAATCCGCGCCAAAGGAAGATGCACCACCGAGTATTACTGAATATGATATTCAGCGTATTATGCTGCGCGATCCTTTGGAACATGGTAAACGTGTACAAGCGTTAATGCAAAAGGCTTATCCAAAGCTTGCAGAACATATGCTAAAAGCAGAGAAAGATTTACCCCTTAACAATCCTGCGAACTTGCCGGTTGAGGAACGTTTAACCCTATTGAAAAAAATCCAAAAAAATCAGCAGGAAGAATTAACACAATTAGCACAAATCGAAAAAACTATGGAGCAGCCGGAAAAAGGCGATAAGGGTAATAAAGTAGCGCCAGCCGATAAAAATAAACTTGCTGCGGAAAAAACACATTTACAGGATTTGAAAAACGAAGCGAAGAAAAATGCCGAAAATCAAAAAGATTTACAAGGCCTGTTTGAAGATGAAAAAAAGCAAAGTGCTTTTAAACAGCAATTACAGGAACAAGGTGCTAAAGATCAATTAGAGGTAGCGAAAGATTTACAGCAAGCTAGTGAGGATTTGCAAAAATTTATGCAAAAGAGTATGGACAATAAATTGTTATCACCAGAATTATTGGACAAGATGAAAAAAGTTCGAGAATTAACTAAAGAACTGCTTTCGGATAGTTTAAAAGATTTACTGCGCGAAAAAATGGCAGGGCAAGAAGTGAATCCTGAGGATTTGCAAAAAGAAATGAATAAGCTCATGGAGAATCGCGAACAATTGCAGCAAGATATTGATCGTACTTTAAGTATGCTACAAAATCTTCGTGAAATGCAAAAAATTGAAAGTTGGAAAAACCGTTTAGAGGATTTGGAAGAACGAGAAAAAAATGTGGCGACTACTTTGGCGAGGGAAAATCAAAAAAAAATAAGCGAAGATAGCCATAAGCTTTTAGCGGAACTGAATAAAGAAGCGGATAAACAAAAAATGTACGCGGATATTAATGAGGCTTTCCAAAAAGAAAAAGTTACGGAGGATATGCAGGCAGCTGAAGAGCTGATGAGCGACAATCAAAAAAAAACGGAAGCGAAACAGGCGGCAGGAAAAGTCCAAAAAAAATTAGCTAAAATGCAAAAAATATTAGCCGAAGCTACTGCGGAAGGCGGCGAAGGCTTGGAAATTGATTTGAGTGAAATTGATAATATCACGCAAGAAAGTTTGGAATTGATGCATTTGCAAAATTTAATCCGCAGTGGAAAATCGCAAAGGCAAAGCGAAGGTTGGGAAGGGGATGAACCTTCTTTATATGGATCTGTGGAACAAGTAGCGCGTTACTTGCAAGATCACCTTAAAGTTTTGAGTGGAGAATTACCTTTTGTAAGTCCGGTTTTATTATCGGAAGTAAGGCAATTACAAATTACTGCCGCCGCCGCTGCCAAAGAGTATAATGGTGACAAAGCAGATTTAGCTCTGCAACATAGTGAAAATGTGAGTAGAGAATTGTTAAAATTGCTTAAATTTGCGCGTAACCAACAAGCTTCGGGTAACTCAGGTAGTTCGGGGAAATCTAAAGGCCAAGGTAAAGAAGGCAAAGAGGGTTCGGATGGAAAAAGTGGAAAAAATGGTAAGGGAAAAAAATCATCTGGGCAAGGTCACGGAGATTTTGCCTCGCAATTGAAAGGCATGAGTGGAAAGCAAATGGCGATTAATCAGGCGACCACAGAATTGTTACACGCTATGATGGAGGCTCGCTCACAAGGCAAAAGTGCTAATAGCTTAAGTCCCGGACAATCTCCACAAGGCATGGCTAATCAACAAGGTGAATTGGGTGAGCAAATTGAAGGGTTGGCAGAAAAAGATAATGCCGGTGGTGGATCGGCACAGAAACTGCATCAACTGGCTGAACAAGCACGGAATTTGGAAAAAGAATTACGCCAAGGGCGATTGAATCCTGAGGAGTTACAACAAAAGCAACAACGCTTTCAAACACGCTTGCTAGAAGCTGCGAATGCAATGGAAGAACGTGGTGAAAGTCCCGAACGCGAAGCAAAATCATATCAAGGTAATGCTTCGGAAAATCAAATAGCCAATGCAATGAGTCCTGATAAAGTTAGAGATCTCTTGCAAGCCGCACGTAAAAATGCGAAGAATTGGAAATTAGATTCCAACCAAAGGAAAATTGTGGAAAAATATTTTGAAACCTTGATGGCTCAATAAATGGACATACTCACCAGTATCGATCAAAGTATGGTGCGATTTGGCTTCTTCATCTTAGCCAAAGTGAAAACCACGGTAGAGTTTTTTCGGTTTACTTGGGAACTTTTTTTGCAATTGCCGCAAGTGACTCGTAACTTTCATTTTACCGTTGAACAAATGTATATCATCGGCATCACCTCTATTCCATTAGTTTGCTTGACCTCCATTTTTACGGGAGCGGTAGCGGCCTGGCAAGCAGCGTATCAATTTGCCGATTATGTTCCTCTGCGCTATATCGGCACTGCCGTGGGGAAATCGGTGATGTTAGAGTTGGGTCCGGTTTTAACCGCCTTGGTTGTATCAGGTCGTGTGGGTGCAGCCATGACCGCAGAACTGGGAACCATGGCGGTTACGGAACAATTAGATGCCATGAAATGTTTGAATATTAATCCTTTTCGGTTTTTATTGGCACCGCGTTTATTAGCGGGCATGATTATGTTACCTATGTTGACTATTTTTTCTTCTTTGGTTGCCATTTTGGGTGCGCTTTTTGTAGTAACCTTCTTTAAAGATTTATCCTCCGAAGCATTTTTTAGTGGCGTACGATTGTTTTACAGCGATTGGGATTTACTGGTAGGTTTATTTAAATCTTTTGTATTTGGAATCTTAATCAGCTTATACGGATGTTATTTTGGTTATACCAGCACGCATGGAGCGGAAGGTGTGGGGCGTGCTACCATGGCTTCGGTGGTAGCCTCTAATGTTTCCGTGCTCATTTCTGGCTTTCTAATTTCTAGCTTAATGTTACGATAATAGCTGATTAACCAATATTAAATCAGCTGAGGAGGATTTATGGTACAACGTTATTACCATCGTTTTGGTATGCAAGGTGATTTTGTAGAAGCATTACGTGAATGTTATAATCGGAAATCATCGGCGGAACAAATTAGTTCCATTAAAACTGTCTTAGCTAAGCAAAGGGAAAAAATCCGTCTCCTAAATCGAAGCGGCGCCTCAGGAACGGAAACGGTACGTTTTATAAGTGAAATGGCGGATACTTTAATTCGCGTGATGTGGGATCAAATCGAAATGTCGGTTCCCAATGAAGATGATTTAGTGAGCATTGTGGCTGTGGGAGGCTATGGTCGCATGGAACTTTGTCCGCAAAGCGATATTGATATTTTAATTCTCACTTCTTCCAGTCCAACGACTGAAGAGTTACGTCAAGCAGAAATCATCGTGCGTAATTTATGGGATTATGGTTTTGTAGTAGGTTCATCGGTACGCAGCTTAAGTCAATGCGAGGAGGCATCGAAAAAAGATGCGGAAACATGGACCTCTTTTTTAAATGAGCGCTTTTTATCGGGCAATCATGGCTTGTATCGCAAATTTGTGAAGCTTATGAAGAAGCCTTTATTTTCTTGGCGTAGTTCCGCTTTGATTGAAGCAAAAATTAAAGAGCGCGAGCATCGCAAATCTCAAACTGGATTATTGGTGCAATTATTGGAACCCAATCTTAAAGAAGGCAATGGATGTTTACGCGACGTGCATTCCATGATGTGGATTGCGCAAGTAAAATATAGTTGTCAAGATTTTGAGGATTTAGTGCGTGAAGGATTTATTACGCCGCAAGAATTGGAAGATATTCGTGTGGCTTATGATTTCCTTTTGCAAGTTCGCTGCTGTTTGCATTTCATTACGCAAAAAAAAGACGATTATCTTTCTTTTGAAATCCAGCCGGAAATTGCCTTGGAATTAGATTTTAAAGAGGAAGCCAATCAAAAACCCGTCGAAGTTTTCCTTAAAGTTTTTTATCACCATACCAAAACCATTAATCGCATTACCGAAGCGGTAATTTCTCGTTGGGTAAAACCTGAGGGTGCTAAAGGATCCAGAGAAAATTTAAAAAACCATGCACACTTTAAAGTAGAAGACGACGCATTGGATATTAAGGCGCGTGTAGGTAACCCTTTCATTGATCAAGTGAACTTAATCATGGAGTATTTTGAGCTTGCTAATGAAAAAAACTTTGGCTACGCCCATCATGCCGTGATGCGCATTAAACAAGCTGTAAGTGTATTATCGGCATCGCAATTTGAACCTAAAGAATATCTTCCCGAGTTTTTACGTTTGTGTAAAAGTCCGTTGCGCGTAGGACGAATGTTACGCGCGATGAATGATGTTGGATTGATTGGGCTTATTATTCCCGATTTCAATTATATCTATTGTCATAGTCAGCATGACATTTACCATATCTATACCACGGATGAACATACCATTACCGTAGTACGACAGCTCGCTTATTTAGGACAACGTCCGGAAAAAGAATTGTCTTCCTTAAGAAAAGCAGTATCGCTGGTAAATGACATGGACACTTTGGTGCTGGTTAGTTTTTTTCATGATATAGGGAAGGGCGTGGGACCCAAGCATAGTATAACCGGCGCAAAAATGGTTTTCGACTATATGGATGCGATGGGATTTTCTGCTTCGCGTTGTAAAGAGGCTTCTAATTTAGTACTGCATCATTTATTAATGAATGAAATTATTCAAAGAAGAGATTTAGGGGATCCCAAAACCATTCGTGACTTTATTGCTAAAGTGGAAACACCCGCTACTTTGCATAAACTGTACGTTTTAACTTATTGCGATGTTTCTTCGGTACATCCCGATGCTTGGTCCAATTGGAAAGCTTCACTTTTACAAAAACTTTATAATCTTGCTTTAGAAGCAATGCAAACTCCTATGGAAGCCGCTATCAGTAAACGAGATCTGCAAGAAATGCTCATCGAAAATATTAGCAAGAGATTTTCTGAGCAAGAAGTGAGAACTCATCTGGAACTTTTACCCGGACATTATGCAAACTCCACTTCACCGGAAGAAATTATTCAACATATACAGTTGATCAGCACTTTAGGAAAGCAAAAATTCAATGCACAGGTTTTCGCGACAAATACACATTGGGAAGTAACCATTGTCGCTGCTGATGATGTAGCCCTTCTGTGTGGCATTGCAGGCACTATGGCGCATCTAGAGCTATCAATCCTTAGTTCTCACATCTACACCCGTATTGATGGCGTAGCGATTGATAAATTCCAAGTTTCGGTGTCGGCACGAAATAAATTTACGCCTGAAAGTCTCAAAAAAAAGTTATGTGAAGAGTTGGAAAAGAATTTTCGATTGTCACGCGAAGAGCTTTTTACTTTGCAAAAAAAATTCAAAACCGGTTTTCAATTCGGAAAGAGGAAAGAATTGCCGGTTGCGGCGGAAATTTTTTTCTCGAATACCATTAGCGATTCTTTTAGCACTGTTGATTTCACTTGTAAAGATAGATTGGGGCTTTTATATCAAGTGACTAAGGTCTTCAGCGAGTTACGTCTGAATGTGCATGGAGCTGTACTTACAACGGAAGCAGATAAGGCAATGGATTCTTTTTATATCACGGATATGCATGAAGAAAAAATTGTTGGACAAGAAATGATTGATAAAATTATTACTACTCTCAAAATCGAATTAAGTTCAATTTGATCAGCAACGAAAAAAATAAATTAACAAAAGTGAAATAATTGCTTGACTATTGCTGTCAAGTTCTTTATCATTTATTTGTTGAGACGAAGTGTAAGGAAGAAATTGAATCAAACACTCTTCAAAAAAACTACTGAAACGCGGATGTTACTCCCTCGTTACTCGTATTCCGACCTTATTTTATCGAGCTCAAATGGTATTTCGCCAGCTCGAAAAAATTGCAACGAGCAAAACTTTTTTTCAAAAAATTTTTCAAAAACAATAATCGTATTTTAAAAATTTAAAAGCCGGAAGGAGGTGATCTCATGGCCGCTAAGAAGAAAGCTGCAAAAAAAGTTGCAAAAAAAGCAACAAAGAAAGTAGTCAAGAAAGCTACCAAGAAGAAGAAATAAGGATTGCTGCTGCAATTGCAGTAATATCAATGCCTTATGCGGAGGCCAAGAGATCTTGGCCTCCGTTTTTTATGGATCAAAATTAATTAACGCATATTATTGATTGTAATTTTTTTTCTCTCGCAACCTTAAAGCTACTGTGCCGTAGAAAAAACCTAAACAAATAACTCATTGATTTAAAATGAGTTATGATTACGAATGCAGTATTGACGTGTTTTTTTGATGAGTTTATAAAAAAAATGAGAAGATAAAGTAGAGAAGGGTAGCGATAAACGCTACATCTCTTCAATCGCAGGAACGCCAAGTAATTCTAAGGCATTTGCTAATACGGATTTAGCGCAATAAATCAAAAATAACCGTTCTTTTTCTTCGGGACTTCCTAAAACGCGACAAGAATGCACAAAGCCATGCACATTTTCGGCGATTTCTAAAATATATTGTCCAATCAAACATGGATCACAAATCAGCAAGGCAGCTTTTATTTTTTCTGGGAATAAGTATAAGGCATGGATCAGGCTCTTGGCTTGTGGATCGTGCAAACAAGAAAAATCCAATTCATGGGGCTTACTTAATGCTGGACCTTTACGAAGTATACTGCAAAGGCGAACATGCGCATTTTGTACATAAGGCCCAGAGTCACCTTCAAAACTTAAAACTCTTTCCCATTCAAAACGAATATCATTCAAGCGGCGATTTTTTAAATCATCAAACACTAAAGCACCGATAACAATTTTTTGCGCGAGCTCTCTTTTTTGTCCTAAAGCGGGGTTTTTTTCGCTCATGATTTCCAAAACGCGGTCTTCGCCTTTTTCAATCACATCTTTGAGTAAGCTGGAATGACCGGAACGGGTTTTCCCTTTTTCCCATTTGCCTTCATCGCTTTTATTGAGCACTAAGCCAAAAGGAATATGCTCGCATTTATTCCACCAGCTATATTCCATTAATTCTAAAACTTTAAAAAACTGTTGGAAGTGCAGTGACTGCCCATTGTCGACAATGTATAAGCATTTGTCGAATTTAAATTCAGCTTGTCTATAAATCGCTGCGGCTATATCACGTGTGGCATACAAGGTGGCGCCATCACTTTTTTGTATTAATAAAGGAGGAAGCTCAAACGCGCTTAAGTCAACGATAACCGCACCTTGGCTATTTACCAATAAGTTTTTCGATTGTAACGTTTCGATCACTGGTGAAATTTTATCGATAAAAAAAGCTTCACCTACATAATGATCAAATTCAACATCCAAAATGGCATAGAGTCTTTTTAATTCCTTAAGTGTGACTTCACGAAAAGTTTTCCACAGTTTAAAATACTCTTGATCGCCAGATTCTAATTTTTGAAAAGCCTGTCGCGCGGAATTTTCTAATTCGGGATTAAGTTCTGCGGCATGAGAAAATTGTTTATATAAAGCGTTGAGCTTTTCTAAAGTTAATTTTTCTAAATCACTATCATTATAATCACCTTGCTCCAAAAACATGACAATGAGTTTGCCATAGGAGGTGCCCCAATCCCCTAAGTGATTGATGCGCACTACATGATACCCCGATTTATGAAAAATTTTACTTAATGCATTACCTAGCATAGTTCCACGTAAATGATGGAATACCAATTCTTTACCCATGTTTGGAGACGAAAAGTCTATCAAGCAAGTTTGATCTTTACCCAAGGTATTATCGCCATAGGCTTTGCCTTGAGAAGATATTTCACTTAAGGTTTCTTCAGCAAAATATTTCGCACTTACAAAAAAATTTAAATATCCATTTATCGCTTCCACCTTTTCTAAAGGGGATTGGAGGGTAAGTTTTTCTGCTAACTCTTTTGCAATTAATGGCGGAGCCTTACGTTGCAGTTTCGCTAAGGCAAAACAAGGAAAAGCAAAATCCCCATGCAGAGGATTTTGTGGATAGGAAATTTGTGCTTGAATTTCTTCGGGGTTAATTCCAATGAGGGGAGCGAGCGTTTCCGCTATCGCTAATTTATAGTTCGTCATCCTCGCTGTCGCTGTCCTCTTCCGTAGTGATATAGTCTTCAGCTTTAAGTGGCGTTACTTTTGCATCCGCCCAAAGTCTTTCCAATGAATAATAATTACGCGTATCTTTTTCAAATAAATGCACGATTAACTCGCCATAATCTAATACCGCCCAGCGTACACCTTGGCGATACTCTGAACGTAAAGCTTTTGCGCCTTCGCGGCTTAAAGCTCTCGATAGATGATTTAACACCGCTTTCATCTGCGCTTCATTCTGGCAAGTACAGATTAAGTAATAATCGGTGATGCTACTTAATTCATGTAAATCAATAAGTATTGCATCCACCACTTTTTTGCTGAATAATATTCCCGCTGCGCGGTTAACAAGATCCATACCTTCTAATGTTTTTGTTTTTGCCATTTTTTAATTAGCTCCTCATAATCCTTACCCACAAAAACTGTAGCTTCTACCATTGCAGAAGAGTCGAGTAAAGTGATAAGATTTTCTGTATTCATAATTTTAGCCAAATCTTCGGCTACTTGTTTTTTTTCAGTTCTAGTGACCACTAAAGTTTGATTGTAATTCCAATTGGCTGCATTCCCAAATTCGATTACATCGAAACCCTGATCGGTTAAAAAATCCCGAAAAATTTCTGCTGCTCCAGGCTTGCCACTGCCATTGAGTATTTGAATTTGTCCAGTATTGGGAATGAATTTTATTTCGGGCTTTACTTTTTCGCAGCCGCAAAAACAAAACAATGCAAATCCCAATATGACTAAATAAAATAGATGAGAAATCCTTGCTAAGGATAAGAATAAATGCATAGGCGAGCGTAACAATGGAGTTAATGATAAGGAGTAAAATATGGGTTCATTGGCCCATAGGCTTTCGTGGCATCTTGACCATTAAAAAACTGCAAGGAAAAGGACATGTTTTCGGTAGGTTTATAATCGAGTCCAATGCGTGGCAAGACAAATGAGCTGGCGTCTCTCGCACCGTTTCCATGATTAAATAAGCCACTTTTTCCCGTAGCATTATAAGCACCGCTGGAATAAAGAGGGGTTTGAAAACCCAAATCCATACTTAACCAAAGTGGGTTGGCAAGCTGATAAGAAATGGAATTTAAATATAAGCCACCGGACGAAGAGCCTTGGCCACCGGAAGCAAAAGAGACACTGTAACTTTGCTGCATACTAAAGCGATTGGGGTTTAAAAATGAAAAACCTGCGGAGGAATTGGGACGATAATTAGGAGCCAATAACGCATTACGATCAAAGTCTTCGCTATTCAAAACGACTGATTGTTGTGCTATATGTTGCGGATTTAAATCGACTGCATCTCCTTGAGAAGCGTGTGAAAACAAGGTTGAAAAAACCAAGACATTCACTGTTAGGGAGAGTAGAAGTTTCCTCATAAGTCAATTGTAATATAGATAATCAGTTCGATGAAGGAAAATTCTTATCGTCCACTAGTACGATTTGAGGCTTATGAGACTCCACTTCGACTTCGGAAAGCCATGCGAAGGTCATTACAATTATTAAATCCCCAATTTGTACTAAACGTGCCGCAGCTCCATTTAAACAAATTTCACCAGAATTTGGTTTGCCTGGAATGGCATACGTTTCAAAGCGGCTTCCATTGTTTAGATCCACAACATGTACTTTTTCGTATTCAAGAATATTAGCGAGTTGCAGCAAAACAGGATCGATAGTAATCGATCCCTTATAATTTAAATTTGCATCGGTTACTGTAGCCCGATGAATTTTTGATTTTAGTATTTCTCTGTACATATGGCTATGCGGCCAAATGTACTAAAAGCGAAGCGAAAAACCAGCGAGAGGAGAGCCCGAAGAGCTTAAACCCAAATTCCAGCTAAAACGTTGTGCTTCTTGATTATCATTATAGCGAGAACCAATATAAGCATCGGCGGCGCTCCAAAACATGGCCGCCACGGCAATAACCGGATAAACGGGGTAAATTGCTTTAGTTTCTGAGTTTTTATGAAGAAAGGTTAAAGTCCAAGCGGCGACTGCCGTGGTCGATAAGCCTAAACCAAAATAGAGTCGGTTAGTTTTATACTGATAATATCCAGGTAAAATAAAAGAAATAAAAGGGGTCATATTATTAAATCCCTGTTTCCGATAGCTGCGATCGATATCATCATCAGCCATCCCCCCTTTTTTTTCACTCAACCAATGATCTTCGCTTACGCCTAATTTTTTCCATGGCTCAGAAAAATATTCATTAGGGGAAATTCCAAGTTCTAATAGTTTCATGAGCTTTGCTCTTGGCATGCCCGTTTCTTTAACTTTTTGAAACTCTTCTTGGCTAATACCTAGGTCGTCATATTTTGTGCCTTCCCAATCATCTGCCAAAACCTTAACCGCACCGAGTACGCAAAAAATAAATCCCAGCGCCAAAAATTTCCATGCCACCATAAACTGTCCTTGTATTTGGTTTTTGATTAAGATAGGAGCTAATTCAAAATAGCGCACATAATTCTAAAAATTTCTTGGTGCCGAGGGGGGGAATTGAACCCCCACAGAGTTGCCCCTATCGGATTTTGAGTCCGACGCGTCTACCAATTTCACCACCTCGGCATGAGAAAAATTTTGTGAAGTCGAAAGGACTCAACAATTAGTGGTGAGGGCAAAGATAAAAAAAAGTTTATTCTTGTCCAGATTATTTTTTGCTTTGGATTTCATGGAGTGAAATGGGCTGGGCCATAATACCGAGCGGTTTCAGGCGTGTGTGGGCGAATTCTAGGGCGGCGTCTTCATTGGAAAATTGCCCCAAATATACGAAGTACATTTTCTTGCCGTCTCTTATTTCTTCCTTTAAAATTGAGTTCAAACTATTTTTGGTTAAGATCAAGCGAAGGTTTTCGGCATTGGCTTTTTGTGAAAAAACTCCCAGTTGTAAAATAATATTTGCGGTGGGTAAAATATCGTTTTTCATTTCTTTACTGGGCTTTGATTTTGGGTTAGCGACGGATAATTCTTTTTTAATACCAAATATTACTCTGGAACTTTGCGCTAGGGTTTTTGCTTCTAAAGAATTGGGGAATTCCTCTTGAATGCGTTGGGATAATTTTTGCACGATGGCGCTATCCGCTGACCTTTGTATTTGCATGCCGAATAAAAGTAAGGCGCTTAATTCCTCTTGTGGGGCTTTATCTATAGCCTTTTGCCATGCTGAAAGGGCTTGGTCGGATTGACCTTGCGCTTTTTTTATTTTCGCGATACATTCCCAAGCCAGTGGAAAATAATAAGCATCGGATTTTAAAGAAGACAATAATTTTTGCAAATAAACTACACCAGAATCTAAATAGGACGATCGATTTTTTTGCGTCTGAGCTAAAAATAAACAGGCATTTCCCATCCAATAGGTTGCGGGTTCCTGCCAATCTCCTTGGGGAAATAATTTCAAATAATCTCTAAAATAAGGAATCGCTAAATTGTATTTACCTATGGCATAGTAGAATTGCCCTAAGCGATAAAAACTTTCTTGGGTAGCTGAGGACTTTGAAGTAGAGAGGGCAATTTTTTTTAATTGTTCTGCCGAAGCCTTACCATCAGGATTTAATTTACCGAGCATGAGCGCAGCAAAATCATCCGCAGGATTTTTTTTATAGGCAACTTCGCTTAGTGTTCTAGCCGAATCGAGCTGTCCTTGTTGTGCTAAGGCTAGTATGATGCTTTGCTGCAAGCTATCATCGGCCAGAGCCGCATTTGTGATTCCAGCTAGAGAAATAAAAATAAAGAAAAATAAAAGGTTCGCACCGTGAAAATGAAAAGAGATGCTGGATCTAAACATGAGTCAATGCATGTGCAATTGAACCACGTAATACCGTGCCGCGTCTCTCCTCGATATTTACAGGTATAATGGATCCTTTAGAGAGGCCGGTTGCAAAGGGGACAATAACTTTTTTAAAGCAACTGGTTTTACCTATCCATTCCTCCGCATTTTTTGAAGACACCGTTTCGATTAAAACTTCTTCTTGACGACCAATCATGGCATCCAAATTTTCTTCGCTAATTTTGAATTGCAAAGCGATTAATTTTTCAAGACGCAGTTGCTTTTCATGGGCGGTTAAGGTTTCCATTTCTTCAAAAGCTGTGGTGCCTTCGCGCGGAGAATAGGAAAACATAAATGCCGTGTCGAAACGTACTTGTTGCACTAAAGAAAGGGTTTGCGCAAAATCCTCATCGGTTTCGCCTACAAAGCCAGTAATAATATCAGTAGTGAGTCCTACTCCCGGAATCGAACTGCGTAGTTCTTCGACAATTTCTAAAAAACGTTCGCGAGTGTATTGGCGGCGCATTTTCTTAAGCATGTCATTGGATCCGCTTTGAACTGGGATATGCACATGCCGCGCTACTTTTTCACATTGCGCCATGGCTTGAATCGTTTCGGTATCGAAATGCCGAGGATGAGGTGAAGTAAAACGAATTCTTTGTAAACCTTGAATATCATTTACACGGAGTAATAGTTCTGCAAAGTTCACATTGTTGGTACGGTAAGAATTTACGGTTTGCCCTAATAGGCAAATCTCTTTAATCCCTTGATCCACTGCCCTTTTAATTTCGGCAATAATGTCATCTGCCTCACGGCTGCGTTCCATACCACGCACTGTGGGGACAATGCAATAGGTGCAGCGTTTATTGCAGCCGCGCATAATGGTGATATGTGTGGTTACAGCGGAATCTAATTTGGCCATTAAGCCGGTATAATTTTCAAAAGCATTTTGTTCGGTTAAAATGCTGGCGGCTTTTTGTTTTTTTGCAAAGAGTAAATCTTCTAATTCTTTATAATTATCTGGGCCTACAACAAAATCAACATGCTCTAATTCAACCGGAATTTTTTCACCATGGTTTTGTGCCATACAACCGACTACGGCAATGCGTAAAGCAGGATTTAATTTTTTATAATGCCGCATAGCAGCAATGCGCGCATAGGCTCTATCCTCGGCTCCGCCGCGAATGGAACAAGTATTTACAATAACAATATCCGCTTCACCTAATTCTTCGGTTTGCGCTAAGCCACGACTTTCCAACATTTCTGCAATGAGATTGGAGTCATAAACATTCATTTGACAGCCGAAGGTGGCTAAGTGGTATTTTGAATTCAAAGGCATTCCTAAATTTTTGATAAAACTAGTTCTATAATTGGGCTAAAATGTGATTTAAATCAGAGAAAGATTCTAGTGTAGTGGAGGAATTTTCCAATCGGTTTAGCTCATGGGAACCCAATCCTCCCAAATAAGCAATAAATGGGACTTCTGCGGCTTGAGCAGCTTGGGCATCTTGAAGTCCATCCCCAATTAAAATGGCTTCTTTAGGCAGGCAATCGTTTATCTTAAGAAGATATTGCAGGCCTGCCGGATTAGGTTTTTTCCCAAACTCAGAATCACCGCCCAGCACCGTGGAAAAGTAGGGAAGTATTTTTAAATGGTCGAGGATTTTAATCGCTGGGATTTTTGGTTTGTTAGTAAGGACGACCTTTGAATATTTATTGTCTGCCAAGAATTTTCGCACCCCATCATACAATGTGGTATTCTCACTACAATGATCGATGTAGTAAGACATAAATATTTGCAATACTTCTTCAATAAGATTTTCATCTGGTAGCATGGCAAACGATATTTTTTTGACATGATGATTTAACGTATGCATTAAAGATTGCTCAATGAGTTGTCTTGCTCCATTTCCAATAAAGGAAGTGACTTCGCCTAATGAACAAGGAGGTAAACTTTTGCATTGTAAAGAAAAATTAACGGCCTGCCAAAGATCCACTTTGGAATCTACTAAGGTGCCATCTAAATCAAAAACGAGTAGCTTTATCATAATTACTATGGTTAAAAGATAATAAGGAACGCCGTTGTTACGCTTCATTGTTTCCATTCATGATATTTGGCCCGGAAATTGGGAAATTGTGCAAAAAGATTTGCAACATTTGCAAAATATGGGCGCAAGCAAAGTGGCCCTCATGGCCGTACCTGCTTATCATGGACTAACCTTGATGTCGGATCATGTGGAATATGGACAGGCTTTAAAAGTGAGGCAGCAAAATGGCCAAGAGATTTTTTTGCATGGCTATCGCCATCTTATGCCTGAAAAACTGAAAGGGGCAATTAATTTGCAAGGCGATCATGTTATCGAGGAAAAATGGCAACGCAGCTTAGCCGGAAAAATATTTAATCGCTTTAATGCTGATGAAGCTGAATTTGCAGGCTTAAACCCCAGTCAACAAAATCAACTTTTAACCTTGGGTCAAAAACAATTTCAAGACATGGGACTTTCCTTACAAGGCTTTGTAGTGCCTACTTGGCAGGGTTGTCCTGCTTTGAGTTTGCTAAAAGAGAAAAAATTTCATTTCACCGAATCGCGCACTTGCATTTGGGATTTGCAGCGTAATGAACGAAAAATTATTCCCGCTTTGGCATGGATGGGAAACAAATCGTTCAATGAAATTTTGCATTTACTATTGACGGCTCATCGCCAAAGCCCTTGGCACTTGTTTTCTACGCTACGCATTGCTTTGCATCCGGGAGATTTTTCTAAAGCGGGGATGGAAAAAGCTTTAGGCGCTTTATTACAATGCGGAGTTTGCATATCTTATACGGATCTTTTCCAAAAGGAAAGCTAAACTTAATGAGGAATGAACAAGGACAAGGTAACGGATGAAACCTCGTAAAATATTTTTTTTCTTGGGTGTATTAATTTTCACTGGCGTAGGAATTTGGGCAGATGAATTTTCGGCTTCAGAAAATGATAAATGTGGTTATCCTTTGTGGGGAGGTTTTGCCAAACTAGCTGCCGAGCAAGGCCCCGTAATTCCTGGTTGGGGTTATACTTATGATTCGCTCAAAAATGATTTGGCTTTATGGAAAAGTAGTCCGAATATTAAGATTGATTCCATTGGGGCGAGCGGTCAAAATCGAGCTATATATAAATTAACGATAACATCAACGTTACCTGTAGCAAAACGTACTACTGCTGGAGCGACTGGAGATAATTCCAATAAGCCGTTGATTTTTATGCATGTGAGAACACATCCTGCCGAAGTACAAACCACATGGGTTATTAAGGAAGCGATAAAGTTTTTGCTGGATACTACGCAAGTTTCCGATAGCTTAAGAAAGCATTTTGTTTTTCAAATTATTCCCATGTATAATCCCGATGGGGTGGAGTTGGGGTTGCCGCGTGAGAATGCGGCCGGTATCGATTTAGAAAGTAATTGGTCGAATGCGAATCCTCAACCGGAGGTACTGGTGCTCAAACAACAATTTGAAACTTTAATGGCCAGTACCACGCCGGTTAAGGTAGCTTTGAATTTGCATTCGGATAAATATAATGAATCACGCTTTTTCTTTTTTCATCATGCGAAGGGAACTTCCGAACACTATACCCAACTCGAAACGAAATTCATTAAGCAAGTACAAAATTATTTTCCTACCGGCATTAAAGAGCCTTCCTTTCAAATTTCTTGGAAGGATAGCACAGAAATAAAGTATCCCGAGGGCTATTGGTGGACTAATTATCGCGAAAATGTTTTAGCATTGACCTATGAAGACAACAACTCTCTTTCGGCTGGGAAATACGATAGTACAGCTCGCGCTTTGATCCTAGGCGCAACCGATTACCTTCTTTATCCACTTCGTATTTCTTCCTTTAAAACGCATTCGGAAATGTGGTCACAAAAGGGTACTCGCTTTATTTATCAAGGTTTGGATGTGCAGAATAAATTTCAAAATTGGTTTTTTTATAATATGCAAGGCCAGTTACTGGCGAAGGGTGAAATAAGCCTTGCAGGGGAAATCGATTTGTCCTTTATTCAAACCGAGGGTCAAATGGGGGTTTTGCAGATTTTTTCCAAGTCTAGGTCGGTACCTGCAATATTCAAGGTGCATCCTTAGTTTTATTAAAGAGTTGAGTCCCCTTAGAACCCAAACAGTTCTAAGGGAATAGCCTTCTATCAAATTTGGCAGGAGCATAGGCTTGACGCTTTCGGCAGAGTTGATAGTTTTGTTCAGAGATGAAAAACTTGTCACCACAAATAGCCTCCATTTTAAACTGGGGTAACTTCACATGCATTATTTTGCTTAGTGTGGGTTTATGTCTTGGCGAAGAAAAATTGGGTGTCGTGCCTATGACTATTTCCATACAGCAAGAAATGCAAGCAATGGTTGCCGAGCAAACACAAAATGCGACTCCTAATTTTTCAGAATCGACCGAAAATCCAGACTCTTTTTTGGGCGAGCAAGCGCCATTAGCGTATTTCGCTTTAGCGGCTTTGGCTGTAGGCGGAGTATTTTATGCTATTCAACAAGACTCTAAAAATCCGCGCGTGCAAACGCAACAAAACCGAAATACGAATATGCAAACGGCTTTGTTTGTCGCGGCATTAACTGGCGTTACGGCAGGTGGTGCTTACCTTTATTACAGCTTCCATACTCCCTGAGATTAATCTTATGAAAATGATGACTGCGGATATTTTATTCAATAAATTAAAAACCGTTAAATTAAATAGCGGTGCCTGCGTGTATACTTTTGAAAAATGTGAAGCGATGTTGCCGCTTATCAATGCGATTAATGCGATCAAGGCAGAAAAAAACGCCGTGATTTTAGCACATTCTTACGTTACTCCCGAAATTGTTTATGGTGTAGCCGATTTTACAGGCGATTCTTATGGCTTGAGTAAAGATGCCATGAGCACTAAAGCGCAAACTATTGTATTTGCTGCGGTTAAATTTATGGGGGAAACCGCTAAGATACTCAATCCGGAAAAGGAAGTACTTATTCCCGGAAAGTTAAGTGGTTGCAGTTTAGCCGATGCTGTTACGGGTACTCAGGTGAAGGCGCTTAAAGCACAGTATCCCGATTATGCTTTTGTATGTTATATCAATACAACTGCTGATGTAAAAGCGGAATGTGATGTCTGCGTAACCTCTTCTAATGTTTATGCCATTGTGGAAAAAATCCCCAATGACAAAATATTTTTTTTACCCGACAAATTAATGGGACAGAATTTACAAGAGGAAATGCAAAGACGCGGAGTGCGCAAAGACATTAAATTATACCATGGTGTATGTTATGTGCATGAACAGTACGATCCTGAAATGATTCAATTCATGCGCGTGAAATTTCCCAAGGTCAAAGTGGTGAGTCATCCAGAATGCAGTCCTAGCATTATACGTGCTAGCGATTATGTTGGGAGTACCAATCAAATGATGGACTATGTGGCTAAATCTAAAGACGAACAATTTTTAATGCTTACCGAATGTGGTTTAACTTCACGACTTGAAGTGGAAATGCCATATAAGCAATTTGTAGGGTCTTGCACTATGTGCAAATATATGAAGTCGAATACTTTGGAAAATATTTTACGCGTTTTGGTGAAGCCAGATGCCGAGGATAAAGTTTCTCTGGATCCTCAGATTATGCAAAAAGCAAGGCATTGCATTGATGAAATGTTTCGTTATACCGAAGGTTAATCTTTGGTCGGCGATAAAAATCCTAGTAAATCCATAAGCAAGTTCTAAATTAGCATCCATGAAACAAAAAATATTTTTTATTCTCAATGGAGTTTTAAGTGTCTCAGCTTTAAGCTTTTTGTTTTGGCTAATTTATTTTCATAAAGCCACTCCGGGCAGTGATTTACCTTTTCTTCCCGCGGTGAATGCGACTTTGAATGGATTAAGTGCGATATTTTTAAGCATTGGTTTTGTGGCCATTAAGCAACAAAAAAAAGATTTTCATCGCTTTTGTATGATAGCTGCTTTCATTACCTCCACGGTATTTTTGGTGTGCTATATCATTTATCATAGTGTGCATGGGGATTCGCATTTTATGGGTCAAGGCTTAATACGACCCATTTATTTTTCCATTTTAATTTCCCATATTATTTTATCTGTGGTGGTTTTGCCCTTAATTTTAACCACTTTTTATTTTGCTTTTAATGGGAATTTTCCTGCGCATCGCAAATGGTCGAAAGTGACTTTACCTACTTGGTGGTATGTTTCAGTTACTGGCGTGTTGATATTTGCAATTTTGAAATATTTCCCCTAATTAAATTTAAACTTGCGACTCATATTCCTTCAGCCACTGGGCCATTTTAAAAAATTAGGGTATACTGAAGTGAAGATGCGAATTGATACTTCAAGAAATTTTAAGCAAGCGCCGAAACTCATGGTGCTTACCCTTGCTTTGATTTTAGGTATTCCATTGTTGAATTTTTCGGCTTCGTTAAATGATGCAGACGTAATTAAAATTTTATCCCAATTAAATGAAAACACTTATCGCGGTGAATTTTCGGCAAAAACCATTTGGCATTTTAATAATCTTTGGGGACAAGATTCTTTGCGGGGTGAAATTCATTGGAATGATTTACAAGGAAGTCGTCAATATATTTTAGGCGAAGGATTACAGCAATCTACTTATACTAGTAAGTATTTTGGTCGTGAACAATGGATTGAAGAGGGGAGTGGTGGTCGTGTACGACGCATTGCAAATCGTCAATGGAAAAAATCGGCCTTTGCTTCTTTATTAACTTATGAAGATTTAAATAAAATTCCTTGCGATTTTGTGGCCAATGCTAATTTACAAAAATTTGAAATACAAGATAGTCTTTACAGTTTTTCCTTTTTCATTAAACCATCACAGCAAAGCTTAGTAACCTATATTGAAATGTCTTGCCAAAAAAATCCGGTATGGATTAAATCCCTTATCTTTTATGATGCACGTAAACATCGCTTAAAAAGTATAGAGATGAATTCCTATGGCGAAAGGGATAAAAAGTTTTACAGTAAAGGCTGGACGGTTTGGGATGCTTCTAGGTTACTCTCAAATCGAATAGAAATTGAGATTGAACCCATCAAATAGTCAAAGCTGGAAGAAACGAATATCCCATTTCCAGTCGGCAAGTATAACCAAATGCTTTGCAAATGACGACGGCATATGTGGATGCTTTGTCCAATAACCCACAGACAAATCTAAACCGCGTTTTTGATTGGTGGGATTTATTCCATGCCTAAAACCGGTAATGCCAAAAGAGATTAAGTTTTTTTCGAGGCCCGTATTATCTATATACCAATATTGATTTTTTAGCATTAAGCCGATTTGCGCAAAGGGTTTGATGTCGACTATCATTTGGGCTACAAAAATATTTATGCGATCATTGGATTTAAGCAGGATGTCATTTTCATATTCATAAACAAAATCTTTTCCTGTGACATCGATATCCCATAAGGCACGCTCTGCCGAAAATAACAGTTTTAATCGATGTATATCAAAGATCAAATTGGATTGATAGGTGAACACGTCGGCTCCCGAAACTTCAGTTTCTTGATCCATCAGCTGCCTAGGTCGCCAGTCAGGAAGATCATTTCCTATCGCCTTAAAGGAGATGAGTGAATTATTAAAAAGTAATCGATTATAGGTTAAACCAAATTCAAAGTAACGTAACGGTTTTATATTAAAAGTAGTTCCGATACTGGTTTCATAAGGTGATACGTTTATGTTGGCATTCGTTTCGATATAAGTTTCATTGAATAAAGAATGTGGATTTGCAATAATGGGTTCGACCCATCCTAATTGTAGATGGTAGGTAGCATTGGTTAAACTATAATCGTATCCTGCAGGGCTATAGGTGGCATTAATATCGTTAACCAAATAGGGCCCAAAACGAAAAAGCTTTATGCTGTCGGCGGAGACCATAAATATTCCATGCAATACTAAACCCCATATTAAGGCAAGGGTTGTTTGAGGTTTGTGGAGAATTCTCATGGTGTGGGATCCATTCAAGAGCTGATTACTTATATTTTAAAGTAAGAATAAAAAAAGATTGGGGGGGAATTTCCAATGAAAAAAAAATACGTTGTAGTTTTCAGTTTGGCATTGCTTTTTGCTTGCGCCCCAACTTATAACCGTCCATTAGTTACGCGTGGTTTGCCCGCCATTGAAAGAAAAGACTATATCGTACAAAATGGTTATGGTATCCCTGAACTTGTAAAACAATCCTTTTTAGATGGGTATGTGGCCACAGGCATGAATAAAGAGTTGGTCTATCAACTTTATGGAAATCCAGATAGAACCGGTGAGAGTGATTCGCATTGGGAATATATTAATGCGCGGGGTATTTTAGTTACGGGATTAAAATTTCGTGGCGATAAAGTGGATTCGATTTTTGGAGATCCACGCGGTGGATATAACGGTGCAGAAACGAAATAGTTGTCGCCCGTAAAGCAAAACTCGGGTTTCGATTTACAGCCTATTCGTAAAGCTCTGCTGAAATGGTTTCAGCAGAATAAAAGAAATCTACCCTGGCGCAAAGCCCTTCCGACCAACAAATCTATGCGCTCGCCATATGAGACTTGGATTTCGGAAATTATGCTGCAACAAACGCAAGTCATAACGGTAATAGACTATTTCAAACGGTGGATAGTGCATTACCCTCATTTACAAGCTTTATCACAGGCTAAAGAAAGCGAGTTACTCGATTTATGGTCGGGATTAGGATATTATTCTCGCGCTCGGAATATTCTGACTGCAGCACGGCAAATCGAAAATAATTTTGCAGGTAAAATCCCTTCGACACGCCATGAGTTATTACAGCTTAAAGGCATTGGAGAATATACCGCAGGAGCCATTCTTAGCCTAGCTTTTAATTTACGCGAGCCAATTTTAGATGGCAATGTCATACGGGTTTTTAGCCGCCTCTACGCATTGAATTTTTTACCCAACGAAACTGCACAGAAAAAAATCTATTGGGTCCATGCCCATGAATGGGCGCAATGTAGCTCGCCTGGGTTAGCGAATGAAGCTTTAATGGAATTTGGGGCATTGATTTGCACGCCGAAAAATCCAAGTTGTTTACTATGCCCACTACAAAAAAAATGCTTGGCCTTTTTGCAGGGATCGGTGTTGAAATTTCCTCCAGCAAAACCAATGAAAAAAATAATGGAAATCAAAGGTTATGCTTTGGTTTTGGAAAGTAAAGATTCTGTATTAATGTGCAAGCCACAAAAACCAGAATTGTTAGCGGGCTTATTTACTTTTCCTATTTTACCAAGTATCCATAGAGCGGATAGTAAAAAAGATTTAACCCTCGCTTGGGCAAAAATGTTTCCGGATAAACCAATATTACCCTTTGTGTTAGCCCATAAAAAAGTACGTCATGCGATTACGCATCATCAATTTGATTTGAAAGTGGCAAAGGGGATTGCTGCGTCGAGTAAAATAATTTTTGGCAAAAATTATATATGGGTTAAGCGGAAGGCTATTTCGGAATATTTAATTAGTTCCTTGCCTAAAAAAATATGGGAAGCGGCGCATACAAGTATTTAAGCAGGTCACCCGCATTGGAATACAAAACCTTAAGGAAAAAAAATTAAGGCAAGGCAAAAATTATTTTTGCGGTGGTAAAATACCGCAACAACGTAAACCCACGACGCGACTGGAATAGTAAGGCTTAGCAACTTTTGATTTCAACTTAGCATAAGCATAAATAAATTTGACTTTATACTTCCCATTTGCATCTGTCTCGCCCTTCCATGGAAGGGCCGCTTCGCGTTGAAAAACTTTTTGGAATTCACTTGTTGAAGTGGTGTCTTTAATTTCTGTGGCATCGAGCGTATCAATTATGCTTCGCGAATCATTCACAAAAGTCACTTCCATTAAAGATGCGGTGGTTAACCGTGCAGCTATAGGGCGACGTTTAACATATAAGCTTTCCGCGCTTTGTTTATTGAGATTGATGCTCATACTATCATAAGTATTATTGGCAAAAAATACCAAAACCTTGGAGCTATCGCGATGGGGACGAAATTCAATAATACCTCTTTTAGATAATGTCTCGGGAATATCTCGACAGACATGCTGGCCTGCTAAGGAATCATATATGATTACAATTTTAGGATGATCAGATATACACTCCGCTGAGGCTACGGGCCTTATTTGCAAGGCTGGAATGCGATTTGAACAGCGGGCTAAATTTTGAATTTGGGTAATCCCGATTGTGGGTAAATAATAATTTCCACCACGATACTGATGAACCGTATCCATGGAAAGGGGTAGGGCGCTTAAAGGCATGGCATTTATGCTATCGGGAGTTTTTGTATAATTCTCTTTGCCATAATCATCTAAAACCCATTCAGAATAATTTCCGGCTAAATCGTAAACACCTTCGGAGGTTAAACAAACTTTATTGCGTTTGGTGGAGTCCGCAGCCATATCAGGATCATTAGCGGCTTGATTACAAGACTTTTGCAAAATAGCATGATTACTCCCTTCGCTTTGAATGCCATGTAAGAGGGTATCTTGCGCTGAGCCTTCGCAGGCCCGTTCCCATTGTGCTTCTGTGCAAAGCTGCACTTGCATGTCGGCAGTTGATAATTCTTTACAGGATTTTACTGCATCTTCATAAGTGATATTAGTAATAAATTTACCACTGTCACGATGTTCGTTTTTTTCAATACAATAAGGTTTGATATACACATTTTTTTCTGGTCGCTCATCTGCATCACCGGTATTACTCCCCAAAGTAAACCGTCCACCTACAATAGGTACAAACCCATTAGGACATTCGACAGTACTATCCGCTCCTTGAAAAATAATTTTTGGGGTAGCCACAATTTGTGAATCAATTTGGCTTTCGTATCCTGTGCTATCTGTGGAATATAAATAAACGGCATATTGCGTACCTGGCGGTAAAAACTTTAAGGTATCGGACCAAATTTCATTTTTCGTATGCTTTTCAGTAAACAATACCTGCTCGATTAAATCATCTTTGGTTTTTAAGGTTAAATGATACTCTGCAATTTTAAAATTGGGAGTAGGGCCTTCTAAAATTTTTCCACTTAGGCTATCGCGAATAGAATCACGACTAGCTTTCCAACTGATAATTAATTCATTTCGTTTCACTAGACTATCGCTTTTTTGCAATAAGGGTTTACTTGGCTGCGTGGTATCTGTAAGGATAACGGTATTTTTTTGACTGGTAATTTCATTATTGTTGCCGCTGGCATCGGTTGCAAAAATCAAAATAGAAACGGTATCTTGGGCAATTAAACCATCGAGAGTAGCATGAATGCTATCGGCATTTGAACTTTTGAGATTCGCATGTGCATATCCACTGTCGGTAAGAAAGAACAATTTTGCTGTGACTTTCCCGGTGGCAAGATTTCGAACGATGGAATCTTTTGGCGTAGAATGTCCACTCCCCCCAATAACATAGCTGAGCATAACATTCTCCAAGCCTTGAAACACATTAGCATTAGCATTAATTTTTTTTTCAATTTTAATGGTGTACTGAGTAATAATACCCGAGTCGGCTTTAGGATTAAAAAAACTGGTGGGATCATTGGGGCGTTGCCAAAAAAGCTCTATAGTATGAGCTTTGGTTTCGATTAAAGGATTAAAGGGCGAGGGTTTAAATTTATCGGAAGTGATGATATAGGTGTAGCGGGGTTGGCCGGGTATTTTACCACTTTTATACTTTGGAATTATTGCAAAAACCAAGGTGTCATTATCAAGTTTTCCAGAAGAATCCAAAGCAATAATGCGATGATTTTCTTCCTTTAAATTTATGAGAGTACTCGGTTTATTCCCAAAAAAGAAAATCAAACTTTGTACACGATTGTTTTGGTCGCGGTTTAGCGTATCGAATTGCAGAGCATTGGCTAACTCTTCAGGATGTTCTTGCGTGGCTTTCCAGCTTTTACCCTTGGGCGTGGTATCCAAAAATATATAGTAACCAATAAAATCAACGGTATCTTCGGGACGCTCCCATTGAAGGCGGAATTTTTTTTGGTTTTGACAAGCTTCAGTATTTTGAAATTCGGATTGCAGTTCCGCGCAAAAAGGATGATTTGATTCTACGGAATCAATTTTAAAATCAGAGGGCGAACGTAAATAGTCAAAATTTTCATGTTTGGGATCAGAGGGGCAACCAAATAAACACAGAGATAAAGCAATTGCGAGTAGTGACCATAGCCGATGCATAGCCAATATAATACTAAACCCCTTTCTAATAAGAAAGAAAGGGGCTATATGAATTAAGTTTGAGGCGTTGCGAGAGGATAAACGCTAATCTTTTGACGGGTTTTGTCAAAGCGTTCAAATTGAACTTTACCTTCAATAAGCGAGAATATGGTATAATCTTTACCCATACCTACATTGCTGCCCGGATGCCATTTGGTACCCTTTTGGCGAACAATGATATTACCAGCGATAACATTTTCTCCGCCAAATTTTTTGACACCGAGAAACTGTGGATTAGAATCGCGGCCGTTACGTGTACTACCTAAACCTTTTTTATGTGCCATGCTATCCTCTGATTATTTGGCTGCTGCCAATTTTTCTTTGCGTGTAGGTTTTGGGGTTTGAATTTTTTGCTTGGCTAAAGCGGCAATGCGTGCATGTGCGCGAGCTTTAGTTGGAGCATCGATAGTTTTCGTTTCGCTGCCACAAGCAATTTCCGTAACGATTACCTCAGTATATTGTTGACGATGACCACGAGTTAAGCGATAGCGTTTTCTTTTCTTGCGTTTGAATACAATAATCTTGTCGCCACGACCTTGATCGAGAACTTCCAATTTAACCACAGCATCGGAAACATGCGGCTTACCTACTTTAACTTCGCTTCCGTTAGCATAAAGCAAAACGGTGGCGGTTATCACATCGCCCACATTTGCATCGGTGTGTGAAACTTTCAAAGTCTCACCAAGGGTCACTTTGTGTTGGAACCCGCCGCTTTCAATGACTGAATACATAAATTCCTTTGTTTCTCAATAAAAACTGGGGCAGAATGTATTAAAAGTCATCGGGAATTTAAAGCGAAAACTAAGCCATATGAGAAAAAAGCTTATTTTTTTTCATTTACTCCGCTTCATTGAGGAAGTTTAGCTTCAATAGCCTTAACTTTGGAAGCGAAAGCGGGGAGCTCTCTAAATTCTGAGATATATATATTACTGCTTTTAATGAGTTGAATACGGCTTTCAGGCGTATTTAAGCCCTCAAATAGGCTTAAATCGATTTGCCAAAGGAGTAACAATACATTTTCACGAAAGATGGCTGGATGCAGGAAGCGTGGTTTAAGTGCAGCTATTTGTGCCAAGATTTGTCGGGCTTCGGAAGAAGAATGGTTTTGGCCGTATAACAGTAAGCCTTTAAAAAAAAGTAAATCCGGTAACTCGGCATGGCTTTGTAAGGCATTATTAACCGCCATCATGGCCTCAGGGTGTTCTTCTCGTACCATAGATTCAATTCGATAAAATTCAGCTTTATTAATTTCATCGAGATAGGCTATTGGCTTTTCTTTAAGGGTGTTAGAATTATTTTTTTTTACTTCCGCTTTCGAAATGTTTTCCGCGAATACTTTAGTCATCGATTTTGCTTGAAAAGCTATTGCAGTTGGTTTATTTGGTTCACTGCTTGGGTTTTGCAGATTTTCTAAATGCTCAATAGGTGAAACTACTTTTTTTAAAAGCTGCTCCTGATGTTTTTGCATTTGATAAAAATATAGGGCGGCAACAAAACATAAAGCCGTGAAAAAAAGCACACTTATATAAATCCCCATAGATTTTTTGCTGATGGGTAAATAAAGTGTTTTGTACCGATTCGTAGGTTCTTTAATAGAAATGCTTTGTGGAAGCGGATTGGCATAGGAAATGGGTAACTTGGCATAAGCTTGTGGGATTAGCTTTTCGGGATATGAAATTTTATTGCAAAAATTAGTAAGCACTTCTTCCACTAATAAACCACCCGATAATTCCTGAAACACCGCTTCTACATCTTTCAGCATGGCTACGGCATTGGGGTATTGATAGGGTTGAATATTTTGAGGTTGCGCAAAATCTTGATAGACCAAACATTTTTTGATAATCTCCAAAAGGGCGGGATGAAAATCCTGTAACTCCTGTAAGCATTGAGTATAGCGGGATGGGTCAAGAATATTCACAATAATTTGAGGAGAGGACTCTCCTTCGAAGGGTAACTTACCGGTTAAAAGTTGAAAAAACAAAACACCTAGAGCATGAATGTCATGTTGGGTTTCTTTAAACTCCCGCCAAAAATCATGTTGGCCGGTAATTTGTTCGGCGGATGTGGCTTTTTGTAATCGAGCCTTTCCCATATATGGAACGGTTCCCACCAAGTTTTGATTAGTGGTAAACATTTCGGAAATTTCTGTTTTGGCGGTTCCAAAATCAATAAGAATAATCCGGCCTTTTTCATTTCCACGATTTCCCAAAATCAAATTGCCTGGCGCAATATCGCGATGCGCTACTCCAAAAACTTCACGCTCGGGTAAATGCACATTAGCTTGATGGGCATAAGCTAAGGGATATAAAGCGGATAGTATAAATCCGGTAGCCGTAAGGGGATCTAGTAATTCTTCCCAAGCACAGTTGTGAATCTCTTGCTTTTCATCAATGAGATCAAGAATCGTTTTTAAGCTATAACCATGAATATAATCCAATATCATATAGCGATGCTGAAAAGCTTCCCCTTGGGAGCGTATGGTTACAATTTGCGGGTGTTTGAGGCGACTTAGTATTAAGCCTTCCTCAATAAAGCAGGTTAAACGATCTTTCGAGGTAAACTCGGAAGTCGCTTGGGAAATTTTTATAACATGGTCTTCACGTAATTCTTCATCATAAGCGAGATAGGTTAATCCATAACCTCCTCGGCCAATTGGTTTTTGAATGAGACATTTCTCAATTCGTTTACCGATGAAAGGATCCTGCATTTGCAAGAGGATCTACGCCTTACAATTATTTGGTGGAATAAATGGCCATGGCACTTTTATCTTTAAGTGATTTATCCACATATACTACCGGATACTTCGTGGCCAAGCTTTGCAAATAGGTTCGTAAAGCAACGCTATTTTTTTGCGTTTGTTGTCCAGCAATGGCTTGTGCAATGGCATAACGATAGCTTTGATATTGCCCATCATGACGTTCGGTACCCATAACCAGATGGTAACCTAAAGAGGTTTTGAATACTGGGGAGATTTGTCCTGCTTTTATTAACGATACATTTTTACTAAAGTCGGCTGAGAAATCTTTGGGAGCAAATAAGTGCAAGTCACCACCTGCAGCCTTTTCCGGTGTTTCGGAAAATTGCATGGCATATTGTGTGAATTTACGCAAAAGAAGAAAAATATCACCACTATCTTGTATTAATTCTTTGCGAATTTTTTCTAGTTGATTTTTCTTTTCTAAGCCATTGCTTTCTTTGGTTTGTAACAATACGATTTGACTCGCTCGTAATGAATCATCAATGGGAAACTTGGATTTATTCGCAATGAAAAAATCTTGCATTTCTTTTTCGGAAGGTTTGGAAATTTCTTTGAGTTGTTTATTTAAAAGTTTATCAGCTTTGATTTGACGAATAATTTTTTCACGCAAAGATTTTTCGGAATCTCCCGCTTCCGCCAAGGCCGCTTTAAATTGTTGATCGCCACCAAAATTCTTTTTGAATAAATTCAATAGGGAATCGACTTCTTTAGGCTCGGCCTTTAAACCTATTTTTTTCCCCTCTATATCCAGAAGTTCCTGTCCAATTAAATTATTGGCAATTAATATATGCAAATTTTCGATGTCGAGTGGTGCTTGAGAATTGCTGGCCGCGCGTTGTTTGAGCATCATATTCGCCAAAGTGTCCATTTGCTTACGCTTGATGGAATTCCCACCCACAGTAAGAATTACGTCGTTCGCTGATCCCGAGGAGGTTTTTTTAGGAGCAGATTTTTCAGCAGAAAAGGATGCGCTAAAAGCAAGTAAAAAAGTTAGGCAGAGAGGAGTTAATAGTTTTTTCATAATGGTGGAATCGTCTATCCTTTTCATGTTACATTTGAGGAAATGACAAAGGCTTGGAGGCTTTCATAATTTCCGCCAAGAAATGTACAATTTTTGTATGGTGGACATGTAGTGACATCAGCATGAGGGTAGAAAACTTTGGTTACAAAGTCGGAATATGATTTAATTGTTATTGGTGGGGGCATAAATGGGGCCGCTTTGGCAAGGTTAGCCTCGCATCAAGGGCTAAAAGTAGGGCTTTTCGAAGCTGGTGATTTTGGGCAAGGAGCCAGTACCGCCACCTCGAAATTAATTCACGGGGGGTTGCGCTATCTCGAAAATTTTGATTTTAGTTTGGTCCGCGGATCGGTAAGAGAACGCTTAAACCTTTTGCACACGGCCCCTCATCTGGTGGAAGAAAAGCGCTTTCTTTTTCCGAATACTAGGCTGGGTCGGCATTTTCGCCCAGCTATTAAAATGGGCATGATTTTATATGATTTTATGGCGGGTCGCCAAGCCTTAAAGCCGCATACTTGGTTAAATGCATTAAAACTACACAAAACCGAACCGGCTTTTTTACCTGAAGAAAATTGTGGGGCTTATGCTTATTCGGATTGTGTTATGGATGATGCGCGCTTAGTGCTAGAAAATATCCTTGATGCACAGCAGCTTGGGGCCGAGGTATTTAATTATCATCGCTTCATAGGTGTGGAACGATTAGCCGAAAGAGCCAGTAAAAATCAATCCAAAGCTAAAATCATCCGTAACTTAGAAGTAACGGTATTAGATCGTTTAAGCCAAAAAGAAAAAGTTTTGCATTGCGATAATATTGCTTTTACGCTGGGGCCATGGACAGATAAAATTATTGAAAAAAAATTTACCGGACAAACGGCGCAGTTGCGATTAAGTCAAGGCATACATTTATTGGTAGATAAACTAGATTCCCAAAATTGTTTTATATTACCTATACCCCAAAGTAAGCGGTATTTTTTTGTGGTGCCTTGGAAATATGGTCATTTAATTGGGACTACTGAAACCGAATTGAAAGAAGCGCTTGAAGAACCTAAAGCCTTAGAATCGGAAATTACTGATCTTATCAATTGGACAAAAACCTATTTCCCCAAAGAAAATCTACAGCCTATTTGCACGATTACAGGTATACGTCCTTTGGCGAGAGCTAAAGGCCTGGGCACATCGGCTTTAAGTCGCGAACAAGTATTTCATAAAATGGAAGAACATGTTTTTTCTGCGGTCGGTGGAAAATATACTACGCATCGCCAATTTGCAGAAGGTTATTTTCAATTCATGTTTCCCGAAAAAGCCATGCAATCTTTGCAAAACAAAATTTTTCCTGGGGGCTGGAAAAATGCCGAGACCAAGGACAGGTTAGAGAAGACGCTCGCTAAATTTTCTTTTTTGGATATTTCACTGATAACCTTATGGTTACGTCGCTACGGCGCTCGTGCAGTGGAGTTGACAGAGTTCATAATGCAAAAACCGGAGTATCAAAATTATTTAGCTGAAAAAGAACAATTACTAGCAGGCGAAGTTTATTTCTCCATTCACAAGGAATTTGCACGTTGCCCACTTGATTTTTATCGCCGCCGCACGGATTTGTTTTTTACGCGCAGTGGGGGAATGGCCTCTCTAGTGGCGGTGGAGCAAATTTTTCAAAAGGAAGTGCCAGGTTATACTGGTCAAATGGATTTGTCGTATACCGCTTATTTAAAAAGGAATAATCACTGTGCATCCATTTAAAATAGCTCATCGAGGATTTCATCAAGTTCATATTGAAAACACTTTAGAATCTTTTCGCGCCGCCTATGATTCGGGATGTGATATGATCGAGTTTGATGTGCAACTTAGCGCAGACGGCATTCCTTTTATTTTTCATGACGATAATGCAAACCGGCTTGGCCATTGTGATTTGCAACCCTTTGAATTGCCTTTTTCGGAAATACAAAAAATAATTTTATCCAATGCGCAAGGGGAAACTAGTAAAATACCGTCTCTCGCAGATTTTTTAAATGAATTTGCAGGGCATCCTTTTTATTTGGAGTTAAAAATCCCCGCTATTAAATTCGCGCAAGAAAATTATTGGCAATCTTTAGTCCTTAAAACCATTGCCTTGGTGCAGGCCAGTAAGGTTCATCCGCTAACTTTTTTAGCGAGCTTTCATTTACCTTTAATTGAATTTTGTATACAAAAAGATATTTTCCCGAATTTAGCGGTTATTCTTGAGGATGAAGAAAGTTTGCAAAAAGCAATGATGCTAGATGCCTCGGCGAATGGAATGAAGTTGAAGTACTTTTCGATGGCTTGGAATTTGTTTTTGAAAAATCAAAAACAAAATAATATGCTTCACACTTCGGTTACCCCGAATCGAATATTGCTTTGGGATATTATTGGCAAAGAAAATTTTTTACAGGCCGAAGCCGAACATGTCGCGGGTATTGTTACGGACGATATGGAAATGTTATTAGAGTTATAAGAGTGCCATAATTGAGTTATACAAAGCTTTAAAAGAGGCTAAAATTGGCGCTACGCAAATCCAATAATTGCACGGATTGAGCAGCATGAATAGACAATGCATTTTGTTGCCGACAATATTCGCTTAAGTCTTCGCCATCAAGCTGGCAGGGTGTTGCGTTTGCTCCTTTAATATGCACCGATGTGGCATTATAGGTGGGCAAATGTTTATGTAAAAACTTTGCAAAGCGAGGGTAAATGCGGGAACCAATAGTTAAGGCAGCAAATTTCCATATATTATCAAAAACTATAACTTCCAATTTTCCATCATCGAAAGGATTGGTTAAAAAGGGATGCGCTCCGGCCGCATAGGAATTAATATTTGCCACTAAACAGCACACTTTATTTTTTAAGGAGATGGTTTTTTTTTCTCCAGCAAATTCCAGTTCCAATTCAATAGGCTCACGAATACGATAAGTACTATGCTTAATAAAAGATCGCACATAGTATAAACGATTGAACCAAGCTCCTTTAGGAATGCGTCCGGCTTTACGTGCAGTATCAAAATCATATAATACGGATGCATCTAAGCCTAAGGACAGATACGAAGCGAGAGTTTTATCGCGATTAATTTCCCATAAATCGAATTTGGTGGATTGCGCTCTTAATAAACGCTTCACACTGGCGAGTAAACCTCTTTGCGAATAAATATTATAAATGCCCAAGGTACGCCCTAAATCATTTCCAGTACCCAAGGGAATTAAACCTATTTGCGTATGCGGTAAATGTTGTTTGCGTAAGCGATTGAGTACAAAGCCAATGGTTCCATCTCCACCCACGGCAATTACTTTTTGCGCTGCCAATAAGAAGGCATCCGTTTGTTCTTCTAAGCGATTTTCTTCGGTAAGCTCTGCGGTCCATTCCGAACTATCCATTCCGAAGGAAGCCATTATTTCGGGCAATTGATGAAACACCCTTTTACCCACGCCTCCACCCGAAAAGGGGTTTATTAAAAATGCAAGAAGCAAAGGACTTTGTTTAAGCGGCACGAAAAAGCCTGGTTAATTTTAAAAAGAAAAAGTCTTTAATTCGAGAAATGAATTCACGCGGATGAAAAACGTCGCTATGAGCGCTATCTTCCACCACTAAACCATAGGCATCGAGACCCAGCGATTCGGCAATATACAAAGTCCGCGGTAAATAAAAGCTTTGGCTCACAATGAGAATTTTTTGTAAATGAAATTTTTGGCGACAATTTAATAGGGTGACGTAGGTGGAACGACCTCTTTCATCCGCTAATATATTGGTAGCAGGAATTCCTTTTTCACGGGCATATTCTATCATCGCAAGGGTTTCATTGTATCCATTGGGAATAGAATGCCCCGATAAAATTAATGGTATGCTTGGATATTTTTTTTTAACCATAATACCTGCATCCATTCTTTGTGATAATGCCGGCGAAAGCTTTCCCGACCGATAAACACTAGCTCCAGGTACAACAACCGCTTCGACAATGGGAATATTATCGGCTAAAGAAAGTATTCTTTTTTGAGTTTTTACAATAATATATTGATTAATGATCCAGCAACTTAATGTGATTACAATAAGCAGAAACGCAAAATTTTTAAAAAAGTTTTTCACGGATTATTAAGATATCCATTTTTTACTCCCACATATTTTTTTGCGAGCTGAGCGATGCTTTTGATTTCTTCGGGGGTTAGTGGTCGCAGTATACGTGCGGGATTTCCAATGATTAAAGATCCAGGATAATAAATTTTGCCTTTTGGAAGTAAGCTTCCCGCAGCGACTAGACAATCCTCACCGATTTCCACGCCATCCATAATGATGCTTCCCATACCTACAAGAATGCGATTCGCAAGTGTACAAGCATGAATAAGGCAGCCATGGCCAATGGAAACTTCGTCCCCAATTTGTACAGGGATATCACTTGCTACATGCAAGGTGGTTAAATCTTGAACATTGGTAGCTCGCCCAATGGTTATGGAATTAATATCGCCACGTAAAACACAGCCAAAAAAAACCGAGGAATCCTGCCCGATACGGGTATCACCAATGATACTCGCACCAGGGGCAAGAAAAACCGATTCATGGACTTGAGGTTTTTTCCCTTGATAGGGGATTTGCATAATGCATTCTCCTCTGAAGTCTTAAAATCGTAAATCTAAAAAAGTCTGTGACTAATTAGCGTATATTCGAATAAGCGGGGTATTCCACTAATTCAGAATCTTGAAACCAAAAAGAAATTTCTCTCGCGGCGCTTTGAGAAGAGTCGGAGGAGTGCACAATATTTGCACCTGTGCTAGGCGCAAAGTCAAAACGAATAGTTCCTGGTAAAGCATTTTTTGGATTGGTAGCGCCATTCATTCCACGCACTGCTTCAATGGCTTTTTCACCTTGTAAGGCTAAAAGCACAACTGGACCCGAGGACATAAAGTCCACCAATTCAGGAAAGAAAGGACGTTCCTTATGTTCTGCATAAAAGCCTTCTGCTTCGGCACGACTTACTTGTTTTAATTTCATGGCTTTGAGAGCTAAGCGAGATTTTTCAAATCGCCCTACAATTTCTCCAACTAGTCCGCCGCTTACACCATTGGGTTTAATAATTACTAATGTGCTTTCCATTTTATTTCCTTTTGAATTGATTATATTTCCAGCTGTTGCGGATTTAGCTCAGTTGGTAGAGCTTCTGCTTCCCAAGCAGAAGGCCGAGGGTTCGAATCCCTTAATCCGCTCCAAAAAATCCCGCAATCCAGTACAAATTGGAAGCGGGATTTTTTTTATTTCGTCTTTTTCGCTTCTTTCTTTTCAGCTTGCGGGACCTGTGGTACGGTTACGGTGTCCTTAGTTGAGCTCTCTCCTTCTAATTGAGGCATTAATTTTCCACCGCTGCGAATATTCCTAATCATCCAATCGGCATCATCCGACAAATCGGTTTTAGGATATTTTTGCAACATGGTTTCGAAAGCGCGTACTGCGGATGAATCTTGTTTCAGATGCTCAGCATAAATAAAACCTAACATAAACTGGGCTTTATAATTATCAGCACTTTCAGGATAGAGATAAGAAAGACGACGATACTCGGCTAAGGCTGCCGAAAAATTTTCTTGTTCGATATAAATTTGGGCCATGCCAAAACAAATAGAATCTTGTAAGCCTTTCATTTCAGGAAATTGCGACCGTAATTCCTTATATATAACTAAAGCAAGATCTAGCTTTCTGTCATAGTGAAGATTTTGTGCCTGCTTAAATTTATCATTGGGGCTTTTGGGTTTGGAAGGCAATAGACTTGGGTCTAGAATTTCAACATGAAATTGTTTTTTCAAGCGCGCTAAGATTTGTTCATCGGCTTTTGCTGCGGCCTCTCCTTTAATATTTTGAAACATATCATATTGCGCTTGTTGCATTGAAAGTGTTACGCTGTCATGTTTGTATTTATCGGAGTTAATATGATATTCTAAATCGAAATCTTGTGGTTTCAGTTCCAAAAAGGTGGCAATATCTTTGGAGTAACGTAGATACGCATGGTCGGCGCTGTCATTCGTAAAATAATTATGATTTTCCGTAAAGGTTTTTTTCAATAACAAAGTATCTAATCCAAATGTTTTATTGATTACTGAATCTTGATATTGCGTGGCCCAATAGGAGTCTTGATTTTGCAAACGTGTGGCTTGTAATTTTAGATCTTGCGTCAAGCCTAAAGCTTCAGATTCTAAAGTGGCTAAATCCCAAGTTAATAGATAGTCCACAAGCATTTCGCGAGTATAGCGCTCTTGCACATTGGCAGGAATTTCTTGCCTTAAAAATGCCACGTTTTTTTCCAGAATAACTTTTCCACCTTTAAAGGAGGCTAAGGTATCATCGGGTTTGATAGTACTGACTTGCTCATTAACATAATCTTGTTTGACCATAGCTTTTGCACGGTCAAAAGGTTTTTCTTTTTTGCCATTAATTTGGGTAACCCAAAAAACATTCCACTTACGTGTTTCTGCATTTGCAAAAGGTTTTTTGAGAAAGCCATTTTTTACAGAATCTAGATCAGCAAAGAGTGAGGGTAACATGCCAATGCCATAAGGAAGGCAATGATCTTTTTTGATTAAGCCCATATAACCTTGCTTGGATTTAGTCCAAGTATTTTCGGAAATTTGGCCGGCCAGTTTTTTGAAGTCTTCCAGTGTTTTTATACTCTTTGTTTTTTTCAATAAGGCATCTTTGTTTTTTAACTCTATATGATATACATCGTAGGTTTCGGCAGTTAGATAATGGTCTTTATGTTCGCCATAATATTTATTTAAATCTGCGTCATTAATAGGTTTTTTCAAATCCGAAATTTTGACATTGTATTTCGCTTTGAGAATCGCTAATGCATTTTCACCTAGGGCGCCGCGATAATGTGCTAAATAAGCTTCTTGTACTTGGCGGCGTACTTGTGCGAGTGGGGGAATGGTAGCAGGCCTACAGCTATCGGCTTTAACCAGATAATAGTGAATCGAATCTTTGCGTATAGGCTTGGTAAATTTGCCCAAGGCTAATTTGGTTTTATCGTTGAAGAAAAGGCTATCGGTATTGAGCGCATTGCCAAATTCCCAAAAAGGCGTACCTTGAGTGATACGTGCAATTTTTCCTTTATTGGTTATCAGGAGTGAATCCGTTGAAAATTTATTTAGTGCTTTTTCGAAAGCTAATCCACCATCAATGGCTTTAATAGCTTGCTCTGCCGCTTTGGAACTTGCCACTACGAATCCAGAAATATCGCAGGAGGCTTTGCTTTCAAATTTTTTTCCATCAGCTAAATAAAAAGAATCGAGATTGGCTTTAGCAATAATCAAGGAATCAACCACCATGGGTTGTACATTCGCTAGAGGTTTTACTTTTCCTGAATCATCGATAAAACTTTTGGAATGTGCTTTATAATATGATTCGATTTCATTAAAAGGAAATCCACCATTTTCATTAAGATGCACTTGAAAATAATTTTGTGTCACAATACGTTGGTCAACCGTGATCAAGCGTTCTTTGAGTACCGCATTATCCGTATAGCCAGCTTTTTGAGCAGCCAAGGCTAATAGTTTTTGACGAAGAACATCCTCGAAATGCTTTCTTCTCGCTTCGGGATCCCTTAAGATTTCATCTTGTCGGTCTTTTGGAAGAGATTTAATTAAAAGTTGAAAATCATTTTGAGTATACGTGGTACCATCAATACGCGCCATGGCTCCTGAGGTGTCTCTTTTCCCTTCACATGCAAGTAGGAAAAGCAGCGGAACAAAAGGCAATACTTTTTTCATAAACATCCTTCGAAACTTTTTGAGGCAATAAAATTACAAAATCTCACAAGAGGAAAATAGGCATTCCTTAGGAATTTTGTGGGAGAACGTGAAAGGCAGTAAACTGGAGCGAACTAACGTTTGCCTGCAAACGCATTTACGGCTTCCTCGATATTATCATAAATATCGAGTAAAGTGTTGGCCCCAATTATTTCGATGATTTCATATACATTGTCATTCACATTAGCAATTTTAAAAGAACCACTGCGTTCACGAGCGGTTTTGCTAAAATGGAGTAAAATACCCAATCCCGTGCTATTCACATAGCGGAGATTACGAAAATCTGCCACAATATTTACAAAACCTTCACGTATAAGATGAGTGACCTGATCCAGCGTGCTTTCCACATTGGTGGCATCCAAATCGCCGACGAATTTGATCAATTTTCCATTGGGAACATTGGTCAAGTCAGAAATTTGTAGTTCTATTTGCGTATCCATTTACTCTTCCTCTCGCATCTTCGTAATTTTAATATATGTACCGCTCGAATCAAATGCCACATCAATGGAATTACTAATTAGCTTCACTAAAGCAACTCCTCTTCCGCGATACTCCCCATCATCTAGGACAGTTTTGGTGGACTGAATCACACTTTGTAGGTTTTTGGCTTTTCCAAGCAAGGTTTTATTCTTTATTTGCAGGTCGAGTTTTTTCTTGTCAATAGTAAGCTCAATGGAAATAGCCTCTTGCGAAGGATCTCCATGTTCTATGGCATTGTTAGCAATTTCATCTACAATGGTTTCAATACGGAAAGCGTCTTTGGAGTTAAAACCTTTTTGTTTGGCTATGCCAGATATTAAGCGTCGAATGGCAGGCACAGATTGCATTTTGGGTGGTACAGTAATGGAAACGACTTGGGAGGATTCGGTATATTCCCAGTGATAGTGATTATAGGCTGTATGGGTATCGGGATAAAACTGAAAAATTTTATCTGCTCCCATCATGACTAATTTTTCGCGTAAATCATAGCGCAATCCCACAATCACTAAGTTTCCGCCTTTTTCTACTAGGCGTAATTTGCAACCCATGAGTTCCCCTAAAAATGGAGAAGAAACAAAAGGGACGCTATCCATAAGGGCTAGAATGAAATATTTTTTGGAGTCGATAATATCTTGGAATACCTTGGACGTGGCTTCGCAATCACTGGCATTTAATTCCCCTTCAAAATGTAAGAGTATAATGCGTTCGTCGAAGGCGCTAATTTGTTGAGATATTTTCATATTTCGCTCTCATAAATTAAGGTCTCGCGTTTAGTGCCACCTTCTTCGGGCTCTCTAAGTTTTACTACATGAACTTGGGTGTTTCCTTGATTGTCTAAATTAATTTTCATTTCGCTGCTGAGCATTTGTACAATGACTAGGCCGCGTCCCTTTTTCATATCGTGATTATTTCCCGAATTGTAGACTGCTCTTTTTAAGTTGCTTAAGCTTTTTTCCGTTCCACCTTCGTCCTGAATAGTTAATTTCATTTTGTCAGAATCAAATTCAGCAATGACGGATACTTTGCTGTTAATATCTTGAGAACCATGCATGATGGCATTGGTTGCGAGTTCATCCACAATGATTTCTGCGCGAAAGCAAAATTTTTTCGGATAGCCTTCTACTCTGGCCACTTCCGCAATGAACTGACGCAAAGGGGGAATATATTCTAAATCGCTGGGAAGCTGCATAGTATAGATTGTGGGTTTTGTTGCCGAAATGGTTGGTTCCAAAGCTTATCCTTTATTTTCCCGCAAGCGGAATATCCTTCTCATCGTTTTCATACAATCCATGTCCTATTATACTTCAATTAAGTTAAACTGGATTGTAGACGTTTGTCCATTTTATATATCATCGCTAAGATTTGCGCAACTACAGCGAATAACTCTTCGGGAATAGATTCTCCCACCTTCGCTTCACTTAACATTTGTGCTAAGCCTGCATCAGGATGAACTGGTATACCATATATTTCCGCTTTTTTTAGCAAGGCTTCGGCAAGTTCTCCTTTGCCAGAGGCTAATACCAGTGGCGCGGCATCTTCATGGTGCTGGTATTTTAAGGCAATAGCTAGCTTTAATCTGTGTTTTAATTCCATTTAGATAGAAAGTTGATTATAGTAGATTATAGCATCAGGATTTCTTTAAAAAGAAGATTTTTTTTGGAATGACCGAGGAAATCAAGCTGGGGAAATGAATTTGGGCTGCCGCCTCTCATGAAAAAAATTAGAACATTTCTCATAATTAGTGGAAGTTTGGTTTTATTGCTGACCGCAATTGTAATTCCTGCGCAAAAATGGTTATTGAAAACCTTGGCCCATGGCATAGCATTTGGTGATTATCAAGTTCAATTTTTTGGCCCGCGTTTAAAAGGAATGCTTGGTTTTGAAACCGATTCCTTGACCTGTAACTTTCCTCAAGGGCATTTTTCAAGTCAACATATTCAAGGGCATATTAAAACTTTTCGCAGCCTGATTGACTTTAAGCCTAATTTGGAAATTCATTTAGAGAAAGCTTATTGCCAACTCCTTCCGGATAAAAAAACACAACAAGAAAAAAAAGATTTTGTTTTTTCGGATTTTAATCTTCCTTTCCCTTTTCAACTACAAATTGATCAATTGCACATTCAACAAGAGTCTATGGGCTTAATTGTTATAAAAGATTTTTCCCTACATTCAATAAATTTGAAAAAAATAAGTTTAGAAATTGCTGCTGTGCAAATGTTTGGTAATGCGGCCTGGCCTAAGGATTTTGCTCCGGCCTTCAATTCCACCTTGGGCTGGCGTGATTCGCTACGGCTATCTGTAAACTGTTTATGGCATGCGGATCGCATAGAATTAAAAAGCGTTCATCATAAAAAAAACTTATTAAAAGGTTATGATAGCCTAAAAATTCTGGTGGATACTTTACCGGCTTATGCTTCGAAACAATTGGCCTTACCTGCCTTTTCAAAATTAAACCTCGCGGTAAAAATAACCTGGTTTCCCTATGGTTTAATAAAGGGTACCTTAGATATTGTCACGCCTCATATTGGGGTATTAGAAAATCAAAAATTAAATGTGAAATTCACCTTGGCACAAAAAGGAGCTAAGCTAGACTTAAAAAGTCGAGGAATTGAAAATGGGGAAATGCACCTTAATGCCAATATTCATTGGCCCAAATTAGGCTTATCCTTTGGGGATTCTAGTTTTTCAATTTTAGCTTGGATGAAAGCTTGGAAAGGGGAGTTGCAGTGGGCTTCCGAAAACGTACCGATTTTATTAGGACATGATGTGTTACCTGGAGATGCGGAGAGTCATAATTTGGTATTAGGGCAGAATTTAAATGTGACGGGTGATTTTGTTACACGTGATGGTTCGGAATTGCGCTTGGAAATAAATCCCATCCCATTTAAACTAAGCTTTGCGGGTAAAATATCAGCTGATGAGGAATGGGCAAAACATTGGACCGATACCAATGTATCCTTTCAAAAAGCTTATGTGAAAGGATATTTTACTGAAGGGGTTACGCATGTTATGGCGCAGCTTAGCGATGTGCATGCTTATCTTGCCGCGGTAGATTCTGCAAGAGTTTATCAGCATATCAATGTGCATGGTTATTATGTGGATTCCGCAAATTTATTTTGGAATAAAAATGCGTGGGCTGTTTTGGGTCAAGTAGAATGGCCATGGAATGAAAAGTTGCATGAGGTGGAAGCGAATTTATTTTTTGATGTTAAACATCCCACTTTAGGGCATGCTTACTATCATATGCCAACGATGCATAGTATGGAAGCGAAGGCGGATCAAGTAGCTTTTAGTGAATGGCCTTATGTGCCTTTGCATTTTTTATCCCCTTATAAACCGCTTGCTACGGCTCATTTTAATTGGGATTGGAAGCATAAGTTGGGGGAGGCGGGTGGTTTTGTAGAGGCTGTTTTTCAAAATGAAATTTTCCAAACAAAACTTCAAGGTGATTGGAATGCAACGCAATTTAATCTTTCCAATTTGGATATTGGCCATGATAATTCGAATTTACATTCCTCCATGCAAGTCGCTTTGCATGGAAGACAATTTTATGAAATGGGGCATAGTCAAATAGTTGATTTACACTTTGCTGAAATGGAGGCTAAAAATTTTGATATTGCGAAAATCTCAAACGTATTTTTGCAGGGGAAGCCTTTAGAAACAGGCCATGTTGCAGGACGCTTAACCTTTACGGATTCATTGGGGTTTCTGGGAAATTATCAAGTGTCGAATTTAAAATGGCGACATAGTGTGGGCGATTGGAATATACCCAGTATGACCTTACAAGGTGAGGAAAAAAAAATAAAGCTAAATGTCATTACCCAAGCTCCTAAACAAAACTGGTGGAATGATACATTGAATTTAACGCTAATCGATTTATTGCAAAAAAATCCCAGCTTGATATTGAAAATAAAAAATCGTGAAGGCTGGCAATTAGAATTTTTGGGCGTAGCTCCAGAGTTACGCAGTATAGAGGGAGACTTAAAAGTTTTTGGAGATTGTTTGCTTCCTAGTGAGGCGGGTAAAATTTCGAATTTTAATTTTGCCAGTAAAATCAAAATCCCTTTACGTCCCTTTTCTATGCAAGCAATGACCGCAGAATCTTATCGCTTCCAAGGATTGTATACCACCTTGGGTATCGATACTTTACATTTCAATTCTACCTTACAATTACAAAATGGGCTTTTGCAAATCCCACAATTTGTGACGCAAAATAAAACCGGCGAAAGTATTGTGGCTAGCCTTAATTACACTTTAGCGCAGGGGAAAAAATTACAGATTGATATGCAAAGTGAAAGCTTTGGTTTACAATATAAAAGTCGTGATAAGCTTCGACTGAAGGAATTTAGCGCGGCCTTAATTTTTGATACCTTAGGTATGAATTTAAAAGGGAAATTTGCACAGGGAAATTTTTCTTCCGAAAGACCTCCTATAAAATTTCACGCCGATCTACAAAATGTAGATATTACTTATTTGCAACCTAATCTTTCGGGAAATCCCCAGTTAAATAAAATTCCTGCTCTGCAAGTACATGGAAAATTTAGTGGCTTATTATTTCAACATAAAATTGGATTTCGAGAAATACAAAGTTTCTTTAAAAGCTTAAAGAATGAACAAAAGAAAAAAAAGGTAAAACCCTTAGAAATACAAATCGCTTTGGAAGCACGCGGAACGGAAAATCGGATTCAAACCGATATTCTAAGAATGAATTTTACCGGAGATATAAATGTGCGAGGTACCTATCCTTATACCTTGGTAGCCGGACAGTTTTCCGCTCTAAATGGAGAGCTCGGTCAAATAAATCAAAGTTACCCCATTCGAGATTTCGATTTAAAATGGCAGAACACATCCTTGGAAGAAGGGCTGGTTTCCATGGAAGGAGAACGAAAACTTTTAGAAAATTGCCATCCTAATACACAAAAAACTTGTTTGGTTAATATTCATTTACTAGGTCTATTAAGTGACATGAAATTTTCGTATGAAAGTACATGTGGACAAGGTGAAGTTGTTGAAATTCCGACTTTAATTAACTCCGTTAATCGTGGTTGTTACATTGCCGATAATGGGGCCGGAGCAAATAGTAATTATGGGCAAGCTGCGGCTTCTTTTTTAGAACCGGCAATCAATCAAACTTTAACTGGAGTGGTGGATAAAGCCTCCTCCCATTGGATAGCGAATACCACGGTTAGTGGATTAAGTTCCGTAGTGGCTAAGGACAAGGATAGTTCCCAAGCTATTGCCATTGAAGTAGAAAGCAAAGAGAAATTCAGATTAACGGCTAAGTTACGTGGTGGATACCTTCCTGAAAAAAAGAATCAAAATCCTTTAGAATATCTTGGAGCGGTGGCTTGGCGTCCTCCAATTTCAAGAGTGATTAAAGACTCTACTTTGGCCAAAAAAATGGAGGAAAGGCTTCGTTTAGAAGCGTCTATTGAATCTCGTAAAGAAGATCGATTTAATGAATCGGATAATCGCTTACAAAAACAAATAGGCTTACGTTATCGCTATAAGTTTTGGAAACTATGGTAAAGGATTTGCAGACTTTTTTGTTTTCCTATCGGGGGATCTTTTTTCTTGTGAATATTTTATTCCTGGCTTGTTCCTATGGTAATGATTTTAAAATTCGCGGCAATGAATTTATTCAACAATTTAAATTGGAAGAATTTATTGCCGCCCCAGAGTCTAGTGAAATGCATACGGAAGAAGACTGGGATACATTTGCAGAAGAAACGCATGATATTATCGCGGATTTGTATGCTGAAACAGGTTTCTTTGACGTGGAAATTAAGTTAAGTCGCGAAGGAAATCTTCCGCCTTGGTTAAACCAAAGTCCCATTCATATTGATATCAAAGAAAATAAACGGTACTTGTTTGGTCCCATTGAAATCCATGCAGATGTGAATTTACCCTTGCGGGTTACCTCTAAGGATTTGCAATGTGTAACGGGCAAAAATTTTTATCATGAAAATTTATATGCGGATAAACGAAGTATCATAAAAATCTATGCGGAAAAGGGTTTTCCTTATACGCAAGTATCTGAAAAAACCGCTTTGGATACCATTGCGAAATTAGTTAAGGTAGAGTTTATGGTTAGTCCAGGACGGGCGCTAGTTTTTGATACCTTATTAGTTCGCAATTCAAGAGAAAGTAATCCGAATAATTCTGGTGAGTCTATACGCATGGATAGTAATAGTCATTCCAATGAAGGGTTAGGCCTTACTCCAGATCGGCAATTTCGAAAACTGCTCCCGTTTAATAAAGGGGATACCGTCAGCTTTTCTGATCTGAATAACTATGAAAAAAAAATGAAATCAACTCGAGTATTTAATTTTTTCCGTATCAAAGACAGCGTCTTTTCCGATAGAGCAGGAAGTGCTTTAGTCATTCATGCAGAGGAGCGTATTCCGGGCGAAGTGGAGGGATCCTTATTTTATGAAACGCAATATGGAGCGGGAATTAGTTCTCAATTAGTGCATTCAAATATTTGGGGTGATTTTCATGAAGCGCGCATTGGTGCTTCCATCGCACAAAAAAAGCAGCATTTGGATTTAGGGTATTCATCGGCTTTATTTTTTGGGTCGAGTTTACGTTTTGACAATGATTTTATTGTGAATTGGTATCAAGATAGCCGCTTGCAAAGTCACGCAAATTTGTATGCCGGCGATTTCGATATCGCAGATCAAAGTAAGCTTTCGCGCAGTTTTAATACTTGGTCACGATTCTTAAGTACGCTCGAATTTAAAGGCGAAAGTAGGAAAATGAATTTGGGATCTTGGGAGCGAAGTTTTAATCTGAATTATATTAATGCTTTATTTTTTGCCTTTGTGGATGAAGCTGCAAATCCTAATAAAGGATTGCGCTTCTCTCTGACATGGGGTAATGGCGGTCCTTTTATTGAAAAAGGTGGGGTTCGCATTAAAGATTCTCGGCATAATTGGTTTGAATCGGAGAATGCCTTTTACTGGCCTTTTTCTAAAACCATTAAACTGGCAACCCGCTTAAATGGGGGGCGCTTTTATGGAGGAAGTCAAGGAAATGCCGAAAGTTTTTTTTTAGGTGGGCCGCGTAGTATTCGTAGTTACGGCTGGCGCGAAATTTGTCCGAAAAAAATGAATGGCATTTGTCAAACCGAAGGGCTGCTTCCCGCCTATTTCTTAACCTCTTTTGAATTACGCTTAAATCTTTTTGCCAATATCCATTTTGCGACAGATGCAAAATGGAAATTTTTAACCGATATACAATGGGTTCCCTTTGTGGATTATGGCCGCGTATGGGACATCGGAAACCCTATCAGTTCGGATGGAAAGGCCAAAGCGTATGGATTGGGGATTCGCTACACAATTTTTTCCATTTTCAATTTACGTATAGATTATGCACAAGATGGTTGGAACTCCCAACATTCACAATGGGTTTTGGATTTAGCGCAGGCATTTTAAAACCGTTAAGATTAGGCCAGATTGATAATTTTTCTGTATATTAAGTGTGTTATACATGGAGGAATTTATATGCATGTGATTAAAAGTAAGCAAATTCTCATAGCCATTTTTACCCTTATTTTAGCCTTACCTCTTTTTGCACAAGATAGTGCGGGAGTTGGCCCTGTCGATGATGCAGGGATTCCTCCACGAGGACAAATAGGCCAAGTTGTTATTCGTACTATACCTGAAAAAGCCATTGTTTATTTGGGCGGTCAAAAATTAGGTCCATCGCCTATAGAGATGAATTTTGAAACGGGACGTCACACTTTAACCATCATGCTCAATGGGGAAGAGTTGGTTAAAGAGAGAGTTAATATTTGGCCAAATAAGCAAACTGTTATTGAAAAGACTTTGAAAATGCCTTATGGTTCCGTGACCATTACCACTATTCCTCCGCATGCTTCTATAAGTATTGATGGAGAAATCGTAGGAAATACTACCGGCGGCCCTTTAACCATTAATCACGTCGAAGCGGGAACTCGGGTATTTAAAATATCCTCCAAAGGCAAGCGGGCCAAAGAAATTCATGTCAATGTATTGCCAGAAGATGATGTGAAAGTAGATGTTAACCTCACAGGCAAATAAATCAATACAATTTAGGGGCGGAGTAAATTTGGAGGCGACAAGCGGATTCGAACCGCTGAATAAAGCTTTTGCAGAGCTCCCCCTTACCACTTGGGTATGTCGCCATCGGGCGTTAAGCTAGAATAAGTTTTTCGGCCTTGCAATAGAGACAAACCTTAAGGAAAAACTTCTTAAGGAAATTATTTATAGCGAGCGAGAAGAATTTGTTTACTTTTGGGTCAAATTCTGTCGGCATGAAGTATCTTTTTAATTGAGGTGGCTTTGGTTAAATTGGGCATAATGATGTTATTCGCGATGAGCGCAACTTCTGTTTGGTGTGCAAATATTTCAACAGCCGATTCAGTGGTAAAAAAACCTCGGCTCGCTGTTTTAGATTTAGTGGATTTAAGCGAAAATCAATTCAAAGTGGAAATATCTTCGGTGATACGCCACGATCTCGTTGAAAGTGGAAAATGGAATGTGGTTTCACGTGATTCTGCTCTAAAAAAATATACAGAATTCAATTTGAACCCCAATCAAATTTGCAATAACTCTCAATGTTCTTTTGACATTGGAAATATTCTACAAGCTGATTATGTGCTTTATGGCACTACGGCTCCACTGGGAAGCATGGAGGCTATAACTTTAAAGTTGCTCCATATCGGAAGTGCCAAAATTATTTGGACCAAGGTTACAGAATCACAATCTACTATACCTAGCGAGAAAGCCAAAAATTGGGAAAAAGCTTTTGCAAAATTTTCGCATGAACTGGATCCCATTCTGTTGAATGCGATAAAAAGTAAAGTAAAAAAGCCCCTAGCGGTGGTCGATCTTAGCGAAAATTCATTTATCTCAAGAGTCTTTTTTGAGAGAGTTTGTACCCGAATTTATGGCAGTACGCAATATGATTTAATGAGTCCTACCGAATTGAATGAACTTCTCGCGGCTTTAGAAGTAAATAAATTCTCGATTGCGTCATCGAATGATAATATGATTGGCTTAGGCCAAAAATTAGGTGTGTCTAATTTGGTTTATACTAAACTTAATCGCGATGGTAGAAGTTATGTTTATCGCCTTTCCATGTTTGATATAAGCCACAAAAATTTGGTTTTAGAAATGCCTCCACAGCCTACTGAGGATTTAGTGAAATTGCTGGACTCGGAACGGATTTTTTTTAATACTCTTTTCAGTAATGAAAAAGAAGAAAAAGAAATTGCCAATGTGCCTAAAGTAGAAGAAAAAAAAACCAATACTATGCTTTGGCTTTCCCTAGGTGCACTGGGAGTTGGCGGTGGATTAGCTGCTTATTGGGTAGATAAAATGGGTAAAACAAAAACGAGCAATACCGATGAAGCAAGTTTTTTGCAAACGGTAAAATCTCCTCCTTTACCTCCCTCTGTGGAACAGTAAATTCCCATTGAGGCACGACAGTTTATTTTTTTAGGATTTGAATATGAGTGATAATAATTTGGATTACATGGAAGTTTCAGCAAGGCGCAAGAAAAAGAATCAACTGATTTCTGCGGCAATAATATTGGCGATTATTGTTTTAGGAGTTCTTGTTTGGGGCTGGATGGAGTTACAAAAAACTCGCAGTGCGGAGAGAATTAAAAATGCTCTTAATAGCCAAAGCGAAATGGCAATTTCTGAATCTCCGGCACCGGAATCAACAACTGCTTTTACACCAGACTCTTTGGCGAATAAAACTCCTGAAGCGCAACCCGAAACATTGGCAGTTGTGACCGCTCCGGTTAAAGTTGATTCGGAAAAAGTAAATGTCGAGGCGCCAGTTGAGAAACCGTTAAAAGTAGTGAAAGAAAAACCCAAAGTAAATAAGATTCACCCTAAAATTGATGAATCTTATAGTGAACCTAAAGTGGTTACTCCAAAAGAGCCTATGGTAAAAAAAGTTAAACCTGAAGCTAATATTGTTGAACGCAAGCCGGAACCAATGCCTGTTCCCAAAGTACAGCCTAAAATTGAACCCAAAGTAGAGCCGATTACTCCGGTAGCAACACCTGCTCCTAAAGAAGTTATTCCGGAACCAAAAAAGATTGTAACTAAAGCCTTTGTGCCAGAAGATTTACCAATGCCTGCGCATGTTGAACCAAGTGAAGAGAGCAAAAAGGCCGTAGCCGAATTACCAAAAATTTCGAATAGCGATTCTGCCTCAGCAGATGCTTCTCCCAATTATAAAAATGGCGTAGAAGCCTATAAGCAACAAGATTATGCAAATGCGGTGCGAAGCTTTGCTGCCATGCCAAAACCGAACTCCAAAAAACGAGGCATAAAAGAACGTGATGAATATGTAAAAGGAAATTTTTTAAGAGGTTTGGCTTTACAGAAAACGGGCCATCTTTCTGAGGCGGTTACAGCCTATACCAATGTGCTTGATTTTGAAAAGTATTATCCTATCGCTAATATGAATTTAGGGATTTGCTATGTGGAATTAAAACAATTTGCGAAGGCGCATCAATCCTTCGAAGCAGTTACTCGCGACCAAAGCTTCATTGAGCCAGCAGTTTTTGATGATGTCATGCAACGAACAAAATATTTTTGGGCCTTAGCATGGACGCGTTTGTACAAAAATGCTTCCGATCCTGATAAACAAAGTTTTTATCGAACCCAAGCGGTAATTAAATGGAAGGATTATCAAGTTTGGTTTTCTAAAAACGAAAAATTTAAAAGTGATAATACAAAGGCTGAAAATTATTTAAAAAGCCTTTCTCCTCTTTAATGTCCTTCGAAAGGTCAACCATGCAAATGATTCGCGTATTGTTTGGAAGCGCTCTCTTCCTTCTATGCCAAACTAGTTGGTCTGCGGATGCCACGGATGCTGCTAATACTGTTACAGTAGTTACAAGTGCTAATCCAAAAATTTCAGGGCAACTTTTTCATCCTAAAATCTGCCCTAATTTTGTGAACTATGTGGCCTTTGTTCGTCAGGTTAGAGATAATCGACAAATCTGGTTATTCGATGCAAAATCGAAAGAAGTTACGCAAATCACGCCGCATAAAGTTTCCGAAAAAATTGAAGATGTAAATATGGAAGATGATCCTGATCAAAGCATTTTCAAAGGCTATGAGGATGAATTAGAATGGTGTCCGGTATTAAATCATGGCGTACAATATTATGCCTATGTCAGTGCCGGCGGAGTGAATAATCACGATATTTACATTGGGGCTATAGGTTCTAAAGCGCATACACGGATTACTTTCGATCCCGAAGTAGATGCATCTCCGCGCTGGTCTCCCGATGGGAAAAGTTTGATTTTTGTATCGGCACGCACGGGCGAAGGCGATTTGTACATGGTAGAAGACATTTCCAAATATTTTGATCGCGGCACCAAAAAAGAAGAAAAAAATGCTTTCGTACGTTTAACTGACAATGTCGGCGAAGAAATGTTTCCTGCTTACTCACCCGATGGCCGCTACTTAGCTTTTACTACACGCACTAGTGGTTCAAAGAAAAAAGGTTTATACACCATTGCTTTGATGGATTTTAAGGACAATCACAAAATCAAACTGTTTAATAATCAAATCACAAATAATAAAAGCCATCCGTCTTGGTCTTTTGATGGTCACTTTGTGGCCTATCAAATTTCTAATGATTTAAATGATAGAGTTGTGGATATTGGCGTGATGCAACTTAAAATTGATCCTCAAGGTCATTTGGTTGAAGTTGCGGATTTACATGGCAAAACACCTAAGATTGCCGAAAATGTTTTTCCTAGCAGTTACTGCGGACCGACTTGGCTTCCGGGCTCGCGCGCCATAGTATATGCGAAACGTGAAAGTAGTCGATTGAATCCACTGGAAGTTGTGAATTTGGAAAAATGGCTTTATGATCAAAATTATACTCGAGCTACCATAACTACTCAAAGCAGTATTCACCGAGATGTAGATTGCTTGCCCAATACCCCTATAATTGTTTTTGCAGGGCAAAGTGGATTAGAATTCCAGATTTTTGCATCCGTATTAATTGGCTCTGATCTAAGAGTTGGTGCACAGAAAATAGAAGCTGAGAAGTATGATCTTTTCAAAACCAAATAAACTTTTAATCACCGGCAGTGTCTTCCTGTTGCTTGTAGCAACTATTAATGCTGATCCTGTTGATCTGATTAAAAGGCATCGTTATTCCGAAGCAATTGAAGTTTGGAATAACGATATCAAACCTGGCAAAGTGGACGAAAAAGGTTTGCGTGCTATTAAAGGCAAAGCTTTGGCTTATGAAAAACTGGGAGGTTTATACCAAGAGTTTCATAAATTTTCGCTTTTTTTACTAGACGCATATTATGCCGATCAATGGCAAAATTATCCTACGGCTATTAGCGCTTTGTATGAGGGGCAAATTCAATTTTATTTCGGCAATTTCGCTATGGCTAAAACTTTTTTAGAAAAAGCAAAGAAAGGCCCAAAGGCTACTTCAGTTATTATTGAAATGGCTGATGTTTATATTGCTCAATCTAAACGAAAGCTAGGTGAGGCCGAGGCTGGATCACTTAACCTTAAGGATAATGCAGCCATTTGGCAAAACCTGGAATTTAAGGATGCCGATTACCCTAAAAATTTAGCAGCTACCTCAGCGCGTTCACATCGATGTAAGTTGAAATTGATGTTGACGAATCCAAGTTCTTTAGCGGATTTAGAAAATGCCATTAATGCTTTGTTAGCAGATGCTGAGCAACCCGAAGCCTACAGTGATCAGGGTAAAAATTCACAAATCAATTTTTACGATCCCAATGAATTGTTTACTTTATCCCAAGCCTTTTATACGGCCAGTAAATTGCTCAATTTGCAAATTTTAAATGAGGAAAAAAAATTCCCCGATATTGCCTCAAAGTTTAATACTAATGTTGCATTAGCAGAAAATTATTTAAGCCTCGATCAGGTTACGGAGGCAGATGGTGCTTTGGCAAATGAATCATCAATACCGGGTATGCTTTTAAAAGCACGCATTTTAGCCAAACAAAATAAAGTAAAGGAAGCAAAACTCATACTCGAAGATTTGGTGAAAAAAAATGGAAAAAATTCTTCAGTGAAAAGAGATATTGCAGAGTGTTATGCTTTGATAGGCATCGATTTAGCCGTGGGTGCTAGATTGTCGGAACAAACCTTAAGGGAAAAGAACAATCCTATTTATTATAAAACATATGGATCTTTACTTTTAGCTATGGGCCAAAATGAATCTGCACTTGCGCAATTAGCTAAAGGATATAAAATTGAATTTCGCAATCGCATCGATATTATTGATCCTGAGTATATGATTCAATATGGTTTCGCTATTTTCAAAACCAATAAATTACGTTATGAAGAAATTGTTGAGACTTTATATCATCTTCAAAAAGAGTTTCCCGCTTGTCGACAAATGTATTATTGCATGCAAGGAATCTCTGCGGGTTTAGCTAGAAACTATGAATCCCAGCGTATATTGCGAAAGGGTGGGTAAATCGAGTGAAGTGTAACAATGCAAACAACAAGTACAATAGGGTAAGTTTTATGTCTTTTTCTTCTCTTTCAACATTACTTATATCTGCTTTACTCATGCATTCAGTGAGTTTTTCTAAAGCACCTGATAAATCGGAACCTAAAGCAGGCGAAGCAAAAGGTGGGCGTTTAATTTATGCCGAACCCATTTTGCCCGATACTTATGATCCTATTACTACTTCGGATAATGAAACGTCTTTGCGTTTATCCGAACTGCTTTTTGAATCTTTGGTATTCATTGATTATAAAGGTGAAATTAAAGGTCGTTTGGCTGAAAAATGGAATGTTTTTAATGGTAACCAGCGCATTACCTTTTATTTACGTAAAGATGTGAAATGGCATGATGGAACTCCTTTCACTGCGAATGATGTGAAGTTTACTTATGATGCTTTGATGAATCCACTTTCAGATGTACGTCCTGAAAGTCGTCAGGCTTTAGAAGTGATAAAAAGTGTGACGGTATTAGGGGATAATGTTATTAAATTCGATTTTAATACCAGTGTAGCGGAACCCGAACGTCGTTTTTTGTTTAAAATTATTCCCGCCCATGTTTTTGATAATAAACCAGTATTATCAAAATTTTCCAAGTTTGCGAAAAACCCTATTGGAACAGGCTATTATAAATTTGAAAAAGAAACGAAAAATCATGATGTGATTCTTACGGCATTTGCGGATCATTATGGTGGTGTTTCGAATATTGGTGAAATTAAAATGGTGTATCAACCCGAAATTTCATTACTTGTACAAAGTTTATTACTTAATGCCATTCATTTAGTGGTAGAAGTTCCTCCAGGAAAAATTGCAGAAATTGCGAACACGGGTAAGTTCACGGTCATACCTTATAACTCTTTAGCATTTGCCTTTTTCGGATACAATAACAATAATCCGATTTTAAAAATTAAAGAAGTGCGCCAGGCTTTTACTTTGGCCTTAGACCGAAATAAAATGTTAGAAGATATTTATTTTGGCAAAGGGGAAGTTATTTCCGGACCATTTTCTCCAGCTTCGTGGGGCTATAATCCCGATGTAGCCCCTTGGCCATATGACCCCGCAAAAGCACGCGCCATGTTGGAAAAGTTGGGCATGAAGGATACCGACGGAGATAAAATTTTAGAATATAAAGGCATGCCTTTAAAATTCAAACTTAAAATTCCTATTTATAGCGGTAATGAAGGTGGCTTGTCGGTATGCTTACGCTTTCAAAATTATTTAAAAGCTATTGGTGTGCAAGTAGACTTAGAACATCGAGAATATGAAAAATGGAAAGAAGAAGTAAAAGCGAAACATGATTTTGATATTGTGTTTGCGGAATGGTTATTTGATAACTCCTCCGATATTTCTTCATTATTTCATTCCACAAAAAATAAACCGCCATCAGGCGATAATTTCATTTCTTTTAAAAGCCCCAAAGTGGATAGTTTATTGGGGACTTTTTCTAAAACCATTAATCATGAAGTTCGTCGTCGTATTAATTATGACCTCCATGAATTATTAGCAGAGGAATGTCCTTATACATTCCTCTGGACTTTAGAAAAGAATGCGGCAATAGAGAACAAAGTAAAAAAAGCCGTAGTTCACCCCTATCGCTTTTTCACCTTCGTGAACGAGTGGTTTATTCCTGAAGATGAGAGGGATTAAAAAATGTTGAATTCGAAAAGTTGGATCACGGCTTGGAGTATTGGGTCGGCAGCACTTATTATTGGTTGTGGAACCAGTATTAGTGGGCATGTAGTACGACCTGATGGATCTAAATTAACGGAAGCCAATGTAGTAGTCTATTCCTCTCCACGAACAGAATCTGTTCGCGTAGATAATGATGGCGCATTTAAGTTGAGCGACAATATTGTAGAGGAAAGCGAATACACCTTGATTGCTGAAGATAAAGACGGCAATATGGGTTATGTACGTTCTTTCAAACCCAAAAAGGGAAATAATAAAAATATTATTGTTCGTCTATCAAGGGAAATTGAAGGTAAAGATGCCGTACTTGAAGGTGGGCCTACCGAAGGTGAAACTAATGGGATCGGGGAAAAAATCCTGAAATCAAGTCCATAAATTATCTAGGGATGGAAATTGTTTTATGAAATCCATCCTTAGGCTTTTGATCCTTTTTTTAGGATCTTTGTTTTTGGTTTCGCTGTTAATTTTTTTCATTGTGCATTTGACACCCGGAAATATTGCTGAAATACATAATCTTTCTTCGGCAACGGCACATGTTTTACATTTGGATCAACCGCTAGTTTTACAATATTTATTTTGGCTCCGTGATTGTTTAGGATTTAATTTTGGCTTATCCTTAGTGGATGGCAGTTCGGTTTCCAAATTACTCTGGGATTATGCGCCTCCTACTTTAGCATTAACCTTTGGGTCGGTTTTGGTTTCACTCATCTTGTCTTTGCCGGTGGGATTATTAATGGGTTTACGGCCCGCTTCACGAACCGGAAAATTAATAGGTTCTTTTGTTTATACAATTTCTTCTATCCCGGTTTTTGTATTAGGATATATTGTATTAGCGATCGTTTTTGGAGGCTTTCATTTTTACTCGACCACACCGCCCGAAGGGGCGTTTAAATTCTGGCCTTGGTTTAGCTATTATTTATTACCCATATTAGTGCTTGCTATTGGCAATGGGACCATGGGTGAGTTTGTACGTTTTATCTCCTTGGAAACACAAAACATAAATCGAGCTATGTATATCAAAGCCGCTCGTGCACGCGGGAGCAGATTAACTTGGCATTTTTTTCGATCAATGATACTTCCTATTTTTAATATTGTAGTTTCCAATATTGCCGTGTTACTGGGTGGCCTTGTTGTGGTAGAGCGCATTTTTAATTTTCATGGGCTTGGATGGTTGAGCTGGGAAGCAACTTTAAAGAGAGATTTTTTTGTGATTATGGGAATTACTTTGTTGATGGCTTTTATTGTTCGTTCTTTTATGTTTATTAATGATTTAATGGCTTTATGGCTCGATCCACGTTTACAAAAATAGGAAGGCTATTTGCGTAAGTTTTTAAAATTGCCAGGTAGTTGGCGTATTTTAATTGGGTCCTTTATTGTTACCCTACTATTGATAGCCTCTTTATTTGGGGGATCGAAAGTAAAATCCTTGGCCGATGAAATGGACTTTACGGCTATTTTATCGCCGCCTAGCAACCCTTGGTTAAGATCCCTTTTAACTACTGAAAAGGGATTAAAAATATTACAACTTAATCAGAATCATGGTTCGGAAAATACACAGAACATGGAGCATGCCGAATCCAGTGCTTCTTCCGGCGAGGAAGAACTGGATTATTTACAAAACAAAGACGATGCGTCTCCGGTAGTAAATCAGGATGCAAAAAAAAAACATTTTTTTGGGACGGATAAAAATGGTCATGATGTAATTGCCTTATTATCAGCGGGCACACGCAATTGTCTTTTGCCGGGTTTAATGACTTGCGCGGTAGCCTTATGCTTTGGTATTCCGCTTGGCCTTTTAGCCGGATATTATGGTGGTAACTTTGGGCGTATCGTACAGGCATTGAGCGGTGTCGTTTTATCACTTCCACGTCTAGTATTAATATTAGTAGTAGTTTGTGCGGTAGAGCCAAATATTTATTATACCATGTTTGTTTTAGGCATAACCTTGATTCCCCGTGTGGCTGAGCTAATTGCCACGCGAGTTAAATTATTAGTCAATATGGGCTTTGTGTTGGCCGCAAAAGAAGCGGGACTTAATGATTTTGTAATTTTATATCGACATTTATTTTGGTTTCAAAATCGTTCTGTCGCACTTATTCAATTTTCTTTAATTATGGCGGAATCTATTTTAATGGAAACCACTTTAAGCTATTTACAGTTCGGAACAAAACCTCCTGAGGTTTCATGGGGAAATATTATTGAAGGTAGTCAGGAAACATTTTTTAGTGGATTGTATTGGCTGACATTTTTTCCAGCTATTGCGATCATATTTTCCATATTGGGATTTTTTTATTTGGGTGATGGACTTAACGCGAGGCTAGCTTACCGTGAAGGGAAGTGAGAGCGTACTATTATCGGTGCGCAATTTGTGCATATATTTTGGGGAATCTGGACGTTACCTCAAGGCGGTAGAACATGTCTCCCTTGAAGTTGGTAAGGGGGAAATTGTTGGGCTTATTGGTGAATCGGGAAGTGGTAAAACCACTACGGTACTAGGCCTATTGGGCTTAGTGCGTGGAGCACCTGGGGTGTGGAAGGGCGAAGCTCATCTGGAAGAAAAGTCTTTATTACCTGTAAATAAAGACTTTGTTCAGATTGATAAAGAAATTATTCAAAAACGTTATCGCCCTTATTTACAAGCGCATCGGCATCAATTACGCAGCGTGTTAGGGCGAGAAATTAATGTGATTTTTCAAGAACCTAAAGCCTCATTGGATCCGTTTTTTACCGTTGGTGAACATTTAATAGAAGCCTTGGATCGCCATCCTGAGGTGGTGCAAGGTTCTCCCAAAGAAACGGGATTAAATTTACTGAAAGATGTAGGTTTAGTCGACGCCGAAAATCTTTGGGGTTTATATCCCCATCAAATCAGCGGAGGCATGGCTCAGCGAGTGATGATATCTATCGCTTTATGCGCACGCCCTAAATTACTAATAGCAGATGAACCGACAACATCCTTGGATGTGACGACCCAAGCAAGGTTACTACAATTGTTTACGCGCTTGCGTGACAAACATGGTCTTAGCATTATTCTAATTTCTCATGATATTGGTGTAATACAAGAAGTGTGTGAAAGACTTTATGTGATGCATCGTGGCACAGTGGTGGAAACCGGTCGTACCGCGGAATTACTCCAATCCCCAAAACATCCTTATACGGCCTTATTGTTACACTCCTTTGCACGCTTTGGACAAAAACAATTAGAACCCCCCACCAATCCCGATGGTGGAGTGGGCTGTGCCTATCGAAATTTATGTGCCGCTTATGCGCAATCCTTAAATGAAGTCGATAAAGTAAAATGTCAGAATCATAAACCTCCGACCCAAAAGAACGGCGCTCCTGCTGGAGAGCCTTGGTCTAAATGTCATTATCCCCATTTAACTAAAGAAACGCGCGAAGAAAAAATCACAGCGGGTGGATTAGCGAATAGGGAAGGTGTAGCGGCACCGAATAAAGATTTAGTCGTTATTCATAAATTAAATAAAGTCTTTACCCAAAGAAAAAGAACCTTTCACGCTTTACATGAGGTAACCTTAGCGATACCTGAGGGACAAACCTATGGCTTGGTAGGGGAGAGTGGATCAGGTAAATCAACACTGGCTTTAGCCTTAATGGCTTTACAAATGCCAGATAGTGGTGAAGTACATTTTCGAGGAGAAAATATTCTTGCCTTTTCTTCAAGTAAAATGCGGCATTTACGCCAAGAATTTCGCATGCTCTTTCAGCATCCGGAAGCCGTTTTAAATTCCGGTATGACGGTCGAAAGAATTTTAAGAGAAGGCTTAGAGCGCTTTTCCAATATGACGGAAAAAGAAAAAATGATGCGCGTAGAAGAAGTTTTGGGTCAAGTCCGATTAGATAAAACCTTATTGCGCAGGCATCCCGGAAATTTGAGTTCTGGCGAAAAGCAAAGGGTAACCATAGCGCGTGCGCTGATCACCAAACCGGCATTTTTAGTTTGTGATGAGCCTGTTGCCAGTTTGGATTTGTCGATTCAATCCCAAGTGATGGGCTTGCTCAAAGATTTTCAGGATCAATTTGGCCTAACCTATTTATTTATTTCCCATAATCTTCCGCTAGTTAAAATTTTGGCGCATCGTATTGGTGTGATGTACATGGGTTATTTAGTTGAAGAGGCTGATGCCTCGGCATTTTCGGTTCATCAAGTTAAACATCCCTATTCTAAGCTTTTATTGGCTTCTGCCCCACGTCTTGAGAGTGAGGATATGGGTGAACTCTTAGAAACATATCCCGATGTAGAGCCGGTGCGTTTAGAAGGCGGCTGTCCCTTTAGGAATCGTTGCCCACTTTATTTAAAACATAAAGATTTGCGTTGTGAAAAAGAAATGCCCCCGCTCATAGAACGAGGGCAATACCGAGTGGCTTGCCACCTAGCTGTATAAGCTGAGGCAACAGTTCGAAATAGTGGGGTGAAATAATTTCACTCTAAATTTTTTACATGTGCGAAATAAACTCGTTAATGTCTTTACTAAGTGCCAAATCAATTTTCAAATTGGTAATATCGTCGTCTAGGAGAGCGCTTTCTCGAACGGGAGCACCTGCTTTATGCGTGGCTCTTTGTTCCATAGGCTTTACCATTAAGGACGTTTGCGATTTACCGCTTTCTCTGGCATTAATATTTTTTAATATGCCCTGCACCGTAGTCATCTGCAAGTTACCTTGGATTTTTTCGATTTCGCTTTCGTCGATCTCAAAAGTTTTTCCATAGTAATACATGAGCGCCGAGTTGCAGGAAGGGCAGTTCAGAACGATCATATATGCTTCCGACCCAAGAAACAGTTCGCTGACTTCTTTGCAATGTGGACATTTCACATAGAGGGGTTTCATATCATTCTCCTAACCTTTATCCATTGAAAGAAATATAATTATTTCCTCAAGGTCCTCACTTTAAGTCTATTGCTTGGGACACGGTGTGTCAAGCGGAAACTCCAAATTTACTGAAAATTGACAATACTTTCGCAAACACATTTAATCTCCTTCAATCACGGCAAAGGCGACGGCATATTCTTTTTCATGGGAAATAGAAACGAAACAATTTTTTGCACCGCATTGTTTTAGCCTTTCCTGTGCAGGCCCCGACAAATGGGGTGTAGGAGCCCCTGCAGAATCGGGGAGGATTTCAATTTGTTGCCAGCTTAAACCTTGACTCCAACCTGTCCCTAAGGCCTTGAGAATAGCTTCTTTAGCAGCAAATCGTCCAGCAATTCTTTCTGCGGATTCGAGATATTTTTCGCAGTATTTTTTTTCTTTTTCCGTAAGCAAGCGCGTAATGGTTTCTGCATTTAAAGCGCTAATTCTGTCGACGCGACATATGTCAACGCCTATTCCTTTAATCATAATAAGGCCTGGGGCCGAGTTGTGCTAATCATGGTTTCCTTTTTATTAATGTATAAAATTTGAAAAAACTATTTTTCCGTTACTTTTTTTATGTGGCCAATGGCTAATTTTGAGGTAACTAGTTGTTATTAAAGACTTTAGGCGAATGGCTTTAAACCTTATTCTATAGTATGGGAGATGATTTGACCGAGGTAGAAAAAATAACTTTTTTGCTAGAACCCGCCTCGTTGAAGGTTTTGGAGGCAATAGGTAACGATATTCGTGATGATTTAGCTTTGTCTCAATCCACTTGGTTAAAAACTTTTAGCGCCCCTCAGCGTGTAGCTTTATTGGAGCAAAGAGCTTTAAGAAAAGTTGCGGCAAGAAAAAATTCTTTGGCTGCCAAAATGCTGCTTACGCGTTTAGGCTTTGAGCAAATGACACAGGTAGAGCTTGCCAAATATAAAATGCAACGATTACCTAAAGCACCCGCAACCGTTATGGATTTATGTTGTGGGGTAGGCGGGGATGCGATGAATGTGCCACCGCAACATACTTTGATAGGAGTGGATTGGAATCTCGCGGCATTAAAAACATTTAAACATAATGTGGGTTTAACACGCCAAAATTTTTTGGCGATTCGTGCGGATGCTGCTGCGCCGCCATTGCGAGCTGATTATGTATTTATTGATCCGGCAAGAAGAACTAATGGAAGCAGCGATAATTGGAACACGGAAAATCTTTCTCCTAGTTGGGATATTATTAAAAGTATTATTTCCCGCTATGAAAATGTGGCCATTAAATTAGGGCCGGGTATGAATCCTCCAATATTTTTAGAAGCGTATGAATGGGAGTATTTAGGTTTACGCGATGAATGTTTAGAGCTAGTCATTTGGACGGGAAGTTTAGGTCAAACAAAAATGTTGCGAGCCACCGAATTGCCTGGGTCAGCGAGCTTTGCAGCAAGTCGTCAAGAATTAAAAGATTTTGTGTCTTCAGTAGATAAGGTCGGAGCCTATTTATATGAGCCAGTAAAAGCACTCATTCGGTCCCATCTGTTTGGCTTATTGGCCGCGCAACTTGGTCTTTGGCTATTAGATGAGCATATTGCTTATTTATCGGGAAACTCCAAAATCAATCATCCTTTACTTAAAAGTTATCAGGTCATTTGCGAGTTACCTTTTAATATTAAAGAAATTCAAAAGTATTTACGAAAAAATAATATAGGGCGTTTGGAAATTAAAAAGCGTGGTGTTGAAATTTTACCAGAAACCTTAAGGGGTCAGCTTAAATTGGTGGGTTCAGAAGAAGGGGTTATTATCTTGGCTCGCATTGGGGACAAGAAATGTGTTTATTTTGCTCAGAGAGTTAAGTTTTAGATTTAGGGGATAAATAAAGACCATTTATTATGGTTGTTTTATAAAGCGTTAATAATCCGAGTCGTTTAATCGTCCATGACCTGAAAAGTGGTTTGTCCTACCGTAAAACTTGCGCCTTCATTTAAAATGGCGCTGGGTACTTTTTCGCCATCAATCATCAAACCATTAGTTGAACCTAAATCAATTATGGTAATCGTGCCATCACCCACAACATCGATGGAAAGATGTTTGCGAGATATATGTGGATCAGGAATAAATATTTCACAAGTTTGATCGCGACCAACTAAATTGATCCCCGTTCGCAACGGGTAGTTCTTATTATTCGCAACTAAAAAAGGCATAGTAGTGTGGAATCAATTTTAAGTATTTATTCAGATAAAAGCCAATGCTTTCCTTAATTTTAATTTAGACCCGAGTTTAAAAAAAAACCGTGTATTATTTTACTTCCAATTAATTTTCTTTTTGCAATCTCATACTTAGAGTATTTGCAAATAATTCTAACACTTCTTGTGATTTTTTGTGTAATGCTTTATAATCTCAGTAGCAATTTCGCTTTTGGATAAAAATTTACCTTGCCGGATAAGTCTAAAATTCTAATTGTGGAAGATTCCTTGGTGCTCACCAAGATATTGGAAAAGCAATTATCTCCTCATTTTGAAATAGAAATAGCCTATGATGGGCAAGAAGCTATTCAATTCCTTAAAAAAGGCCGAAAATTTGCGGCAATAGTCCTCGATTTGGTGATGCCAAAAGTCAGTGGTTTTGAGGTAGCACGCTTTTTACGTAGTGAAGATAAATGGACACGCGTGATAGTAGTTACCGCACGTCCCATTGCCGCAGTGGAAAAAGATTTAGCTGAATATGATATAGATGCCATACTAGCCAAGCCGATTGACTATACCTTATTAATTGAAACTTTAAGACGCTCCATATCCAAAACTACCAGTGACTCGCAAGGTACTATATTAGAGAATCGCGCAACTGGGAAAAAATATCCCATAAAATTGGTAAAAAAAATATGCTTTATTTGCGGTTACGATCCAGTCAATGTTTTCATACCCATAGCAAATGGTCTGATTGAGGATTGGAGTAAAGGACCCTTTCCCATTTTTCATCCACAAAATGAATATGATGAATTTGATTTAATGAAAACTTGGGTTTCGGTTTGTCCCTATTGTTTTTTTGCTTCAGCTGATCCAATGGATTTTGCGCCTAAAAAAGAATCAGCCTATCCCTATAGTGAAGAATCAAAAAAAATATTGGCTCGTTCCATTTCCTTTCGAAAAAAATTACTGAGTGAATCCTTAGACATAGATCCACGATTTGATCTGCCCTATCGTGATCGGGACACTGTTATAAGTTCTTTAATCCTCGCGGAAAAGTGTAGTAATGGACTTATTTTGGCGGGGAAAATAGGCGCTTATTGCCAGACTGGTGTTTACACCACTTTTCTTGGTGCTTTAAATCACCCGAGTGGGGAAAAATATTATAAGGAAGCCATGATGAGTTTTGAAAATCAACTCAAGCATAAGGAGGCTCCCCGATCTGTTTTAGTGCAGACTTATTATTTTTGTATTGTCCTAAATATGCTATTGAGCAAAACCATATTAGGACGAGATATTATGAAAAAAGTGGAAACTATTTATCAGGATGCTCATTTAGAAGATCTTTCTGAAGCGGAGCGTGAATGGTTAATGCGCATTAACTATATCTGGAAAAATGGTATTGATTTGCGTGGCCCTCGTCAAATCATATAGCTTATTTTTTGGATAAGCCGTTTATGCTTATTATTCATTGCTCGGGTAAGCAATTGGGAGGGGCCGAAAAAAGTTTATTGCTATCTCTCCTTTCTCGATTCCCCAAAGAAAATCTGCTTTTTATTTTACCTGCCACCGGTGGGCTTGCCTCAGAATTACAAAAACAAAAATGTGCTTACTTAATATTGCGTTGGCCTTGCGGTTTAAATTTTTTTACGCAACGACAATGGTTTTGGCAATGGCCGCTTTACCCTTTGATATTATTCGGTTTTTTGCTTTATGCTTTTCGACTTTATAAAAAAATACCTGCACATGCAAGCTTAATCTCCTCGGGCATAAAAAGTCATATTACCTTGCTTAGCTTATTGCCCATATTGAGAGAGAAATTGATTTTTGATATTCGAGATTTTATTCGGCCCTTAGGATTGCGACGTGTACTGAGTCGGGTAATTGCTTTGTTTGGGGCTAAAGTGCAAGTCAATAGCCGATTAGTGGCCAAAGATTATACCCATGCGGAAGTGATTTATCCCCTTATTCAATGGCAGCGTGACCCGCAACCGCAACAAAAAAAACATGGTAACCTTATTGTTACCCATTTAGCTTATTATGCGCCTTATAAAGGCCAAAAAATGTTTCTTCATGCCGCGCGTGCTTTATTGGATGCTGGAGTACAAGCTGAATTTTGGATGATAGGTGATGTGATTTATCCGGGAAAAAAATATACGGAATACAAATCCGAGTTATTGGCCTTGCGCACGCAATTAGGATTAGAGCAGCAAGTAAAATATTGGGGTGAAATTCCTTCACCTATTTCCCTTATTTCGCCTATGGATGAGGGTAACCTACAAGCTACAACTGTACAAGGTTTATTAGAGCAAACTAATTTACTTTTACATTGTACTGTTGAACCGGAACCTTTTGGTCGAGTCATTATGGAAGCTTTAAGCTGTGGGGCAGAAGTGATTTGTCATAAAGCAAGTGGCGCTTGCGAAAATTTACAAGTTACCTCGGAATTCTCCACCACCTACTCGTCCTTACGAAAAGTATTAGGAGAAAATTATGTGCAAATTATTTCCCACTAAAAAAAGACTTACGAAATAGTCCCCAGTTTTGGGCCGCTAAACCCACTAGGCGCGCATAGCCAACATACTTGGTGGTACCTTTAAAATCCGTGGCGGCCATGTCTTTAAAGACTTTATAGAATTGAATTTGGCTGGAGGTATTCAGCCCTAAAATGAAATCGCGAATTTTCTTTTCACGTTCATGATTACGTCCAAAACGATTCCATGCCGCTTGCTCATATTGCTTTAAATAGGATTTAGAAAAATCGCCGGCTTTAAAAGCTTTATCCACCCAAGTAGAGGCGAAGTCCGCCGCACAAAGCGCAGCCATAATACCGCCACCTGTCATGGGATTGGTATGATGTGCGGAATCACCCGCAAGCAAAAAACGATCGTCTACATAATCTTCTAAAGTGCCACTGACAGGAACGGCTCCGCCATGCACATCTAAAAGTTTAGCATTAGGGAAAAACTTTTCTTTGAATTCCATAGTCAAATCGTACATATTTTTTTCGCCAAGCTTGGGTGTGATAATTCCTGCCCCCAAATTAATCACCTTGGATTTTACTTTGGGAAAAACCCATATATAACCGCGATTTAAAATTTCATGACCTTGCCAAAAAGTAAGATGATGGGGATTTATATCTTCGCCCTCTAAGCGAAATTCAATGGCAGAACATACATGCGGAGGGAGTTGACGTGATTTTAAGCCCACCCAACGGCCACTTAAGGCCTCTGCGCCATCGGCGCCAATCACCATAGAGGCTTCAATACTTACTTCTTGACCCAAATAAACAATACGTAACTCACGGGTTTCATTCACTACTGTTTTGACATCCGCTACGCGTGCATCGACGCATACTTCAGCCCCAGCGGCTTCGGCTTGTTTGGCTAAATCTTGATCAAATAAACTTCTATCCAACATTAAACCAATATTCGGTTTATCATATTTGATGCTAATATCACCAGGTCCATGCAAAACTACACCATGAATATCGGTTTCAATAAAATCTTCATTAAGGGGAGTAAAATCGGAAAGTCTTTTGCGTGGACCGGTTGCCTCGCCACAGCGAACAGGAACACCGACTACTGGTCTTTTTTCTACCAATAATACAGTGTAACCTTTGCGGGCTAAATTACGCGCGCATAGGCTGCCAGCGGGTCCGGCGCCTATCACCACTACATCATATTTTTTTCTTTTCAATGGAAAGCGCTCCGACGGGACAAAAACGAACACAAATGGTGCAATAGGTACACTTATCGTTAAAAACTTGCAGGTTGACGCCAAACATTTCGAGAGCAAAATCAGGGCAAGTTCCTACACAGCCTGCGCAAGAAATGCATTTGTTCTCATCGAGTAAAAGGGTTTTATTTTGAGTTTTCAACTTCTTTAGCTTTTAAAATGAAGGACATAAAGTAACAAATTTTAAAAAAGCGTCCCGCCCACTAATTACGGACCCCCATGATCCTATTGAACACCTTATTATACTAGCGGCGCATTCCATTTCAAGCGGAAGAAAGCTATATTAGCGGCCCCTTTCACCACTAGAGTGGCTTATGAATATCCCAGAAACATTGGAAAAAATCCTCCCTTATGTCCGTAATCCCGGGCGTTATATTGGCGGGGAAGCAAATCAAGTGGTGAAAGCCCCTGAAAAAATCTTGGCTTCAATGGCTTTGGTTTTTCCTGATGCGTATGAACTTGGAATGTCGCATAACGGCACTAAAGTTTTATATCATGTTTTAAATCGCGAAGTGGATTTAGCCGCGGAGCGTGCCTTTGCACCCATGCCAGATATGGCTGAGCAAATGATGGCTAAAGGAATTCCTTTATATACTTTGGAAAGTTACCGTCCCGTGTCGTCTTTTTCGGCGGTGGGATTTTCTTTGCAAACCGAACTTAATTACACCAATATTCCTTTCTTATTAGAGTTGTCTGGTTTAAAAGCTTTTCGTAAGGATCGATCCGAAGCTGATCCTTTTATTATTGGCGGTGGCCCTTGTATGGCGAATCCTGAACCAGTCGCTGATTTTTTCGATTTTTTTGTAATTGGAGATGGCGAAATTTTGGCGCCGCAAATTTTGCGACTTATCGGCGAAGGTCGTATGGAAGGACTTTCCAAAGAAGCTATTCTACAAAAATTAACAGTGCTTAAAGGTATTTATGTGCCGCAATTTTTGGAAATGAGACAAAGTCCTAAGGGGCAATGGGTTCCTTCTTTTGATGGATCGCAGGGGCCTTATATTCGTGCGAAAGGTATTCAGCGCGCTTGGGTAGAAGTTTTAAATCGTGACGATTATCCGATTCGAAATTTAATCCCCCATATGAAATTAGTGCATAATCGTTTTTCTGTGGAAGTGATGCGTGGTTGTACGCAAGGTTGTCGTTTTTGTCAGGCAGGTTATTGGTATAGACCTAATCGCGAACTTAAAGCGGATGATGTAGTTGATTTAGCTATACAAGGCTTGGCCGCAACAGGTGAAAATGAATTAGGACTATTGTCCCTGTCTACGGCAGATTATGGTCCGGTAGAAAAAGTAGTGGATGCTTTAATCAATCGCGATGAATTTGAAGAAGTCGATTTATCCTTGCCATCCTTGCGTGCCAATAGTTTTGGTCAAGGGCTTGCTCAAAAAGTAGCGGCCATGGGAGGTAGCAAGAGCGCTACCTTTGCTCCCGAAACTGGATCCGAACGTTTGCGTAAAATCATTAATAAAACTATTAGTGATCAAGATATGTATGATGCCGCCGAAGGTGTTTTTAAAAATGGTTTTCATAATATTAAACTTTATACTATGGTGGGTTTACCCACAGAAAACCTGGATGATATGCAGGCCTTTTGTGGTTTAATTGAAAATCTTTATAAGATCGGTCAAAAATATGGTCGCAAGAATACCGTGCATGCCAATATTGGTATTTTAGTTCCAAAACCATTTACGCCAATGCAATGGGTGGGTTTTATGCCTGAAGCAAAGGTGATGGAACATATTCGCTATGTGCGTGAGTATTTTCGTTGGAACCGTAACATTCGTATTACGTGGGCAGATTATGGAATTTCTTTAGTTGAAAGTTTTTATTCGCGTGGTGATCGTTCTCTTTCAGATTTGATTTATAAGGCTTATAAAAGCGGACAAATTTTTGAATCCTTTTCGGAACATTTTACACTTGAAGGTTGGCGTAAAATTTGGGCGGAAAATAATTATCCTATTGAAGAAGTATTTCAGGAGCGAGAATTAACGGAAATTTTTCCATGGGATTTTATTCACGCGGGTGCAAACAAAGGTTTTTTGAAACTGGAATACAAAAAAATGTTCCTAGAGGATGCCGCACCAATTCCTGATTGCAAATGGGGCGATTGTCAAAAGTGCGGTATACCCGGTAATGGAGCGGATACGCAACTTTCGCCGATGCCTGAAAAACATGCCGCCCCGAATAGAGATATTGAAAGCATTCGTGCTTTGGCCAAAGAAAGACAGGATCGTCAGGCAGGACAATTCCCTTTTAAAATTATTTATGCCAAAACGGGTTTATCCAAGTTCATTGCGCATCAAGCGACCTTGGAGCTTTTCGAAAAAGGTTTTCGACGTTTAGGCTTGAAGCTTAAGCATAGCAGTGGTTTTAGCCGTCGCCCTATTTTAAAAAACACCGGTGCCTTGCCCTTAGGGATGGCCAGTCAAAGAGAAATGTTGATTGCCGTATTTCGTGAAGCACCGGCATTTACTGCTTCAGAGTTTTGCCTTAAGTTAACGGATATGTTACCGGAAGGCATGTCGGTTATGGAATGCGAAGCTTTGCCGAATAATCGTATGCCTTATGTGGACACTGTGGTTTATAGCTCAGGAATAAATAAAGACATTTCTTTGCAAGATGCTTATCAACGGTATGTTCGTGGCGAGATGCCTGCGGTTATTCATCATCGGGATAAGGATATTGAATTAGCTGGGGAAGTTTCAGCAATGTGGATGGAAGGCGAAGAGCTTTTTATGAAAGCTATTACGCATCCCAGTGGGTCTTCCATAAGCCCTTATGCGGTGTATGCTGCGCTATTTCAAACGGAACCCGATTTGTTACGTAGCACGGGAATTTATAAGGTGAGTTTTACTACAAGCTCTGACACCGTCTTGAAGGTTTAAGAAAATACAGAAACAAGTATTAGCAGGAAAATAATATGGACGAAGAAATCCAAGGTTTAACTCCCGAAGAATTAGAGAAAAGCATTATTCGCATCGATGCGATGTTGGAAATTAATGAAGACCCCGCTAAGGTCGCGCCGGGCTTGGGCATTCGTTTGGCTTTGGGCATGGCACGTGAATTAGCGGAAAAAAGAGATATAGGATCGCAAACAGGGGCAATGGTTAAGCGTTGGACAAAAGCCTATGATGAACATACCGTAGAAGCTGCCATAGGGATTGCCCGTGAATTTTTGATTAATCCTGGCGAAATGAAAAAAGTTTTAGCCAAAAGATTAGGAATTTAATTGCAATTATTTGCGTCCATCGATATTGGAACTCAGTCGGCATTATTATTGATTGCGCATCATGAAAATGGACGCTTTGAACCTATCGTGCAAAAAATAGCAACGCCAAGAATAGGTCGTAATCTTAAAGTTACCGGGATTATTTCTGAGGATTCCATTGCGTCATTAATGCAAGCCCTTCAAGATTTTCAAAAAACTATTGTTGAACATCATGCAGAGCTTGTGGCAATTGCGGGCACGCAGGCCTTTCGCCAAGCGAAAAATGGGAAAGCTTTGGCTTTAAATATTGAGGAATTGTTGCATTTTCCTTGTCGAATTTTAACCGGAGAACACGAAAGCCAGATTGCTTTTTTAGCGGTGCAAAATGCATATGCGCGTTTAGATGCGAATGCGGAGCGATTGGGAATGTTGGATATTGGCGGCGGCAGTAGTGAATTGCAATGTCAAAATCAATCCGTATCTATTCCTTTAGGAGCCGTTAGCCTTTTTGAACAAGCCGGAAAGGATTTGGGGTTATTACAAAAGCAAGCGCAGGATACCGTAGCGGCAGCGATACCCAATATGCCTATTCCCACGCGCTTGATTGCTGTGGGAGGAACCGTTACTGCCTTGGTAATGCTGATTGAGGCAATGCCGGTTTTTGATCGAGACAAAATCGAAGGATTTGTGATTTCTTTAGAGCAATTGCAAAATCAAATCCAAAAATTAGCTTCACTTTCCTTGGAAGAAATAAAAATGCTTCCCGGTATAGAGTCTTCAAGAGTTGATATTATTTTGCCAGGGCTTTGTTTAGTCGAAGCATTTTTAATTTCTTTACAACTTTCACAATGTACCATTTCCGATCGCGGTTTGCGCTATGGATTGCTCGAGGAGGCCCACTATGCGGCTTAATAAGTATTTGGCCCAATGTGGTTTGGGAAGTCGCCGAGCCGTAGAAAGTTTGATTGTAGCAGGTCGTGTCACCATTGCGGGAAAACAAATTCTGGATTTGTCGAGGCGTGTGGTGGATGGGGAAGATGTTCGCGTAGATGGTAAAAAGGCCTTGTTACCTTCGGAGTTACGTTATATTATTTTAAATAAACCAATCGGTTACCTTACTTCCCGTAGCGATCCTTTTGAAAAGCCCGTAATTTATGATCTCCTTCCTGAAGAATTGCAATCTTTGCATTATGTGGGTCGTTTGGACTTTAATAGCCGAGGCTTAATTTTACTGACGGATGATGGTGATTTAACACATAAACTTTTACATCCAAAATTCGAAATTCCCCGAGTGTATCAAGTGCAAACGGAAACGCCATTGATGGCTTCGGAAAGAGATGCCTTAAGAGCCGGAGTTGAGATAGAACCTGATGTAATAGTTAGAGCATTCAAGGTTCGTTCTAATGGAGATGGGATTGAGATCACATTGAAAGAAGGAAAGAACCGGGAAATCCGTAAAATGCTGGATGTCTTTGGGCATAAAGTGATAGACTTAAAGCGAATCGCTTTCGCTGGAGTACAACTTGGTCACTTACCTGAAGGAAAATTTCGTTCACTTAGCGCTGCTGAAGTGGAATTATTACGCGAAGAATCTAAAATCCAAGACGATTAAAAAAAGTCTTTTCGTCTTATGCGCCTTTGCTTTCGCAGGAGCGGATGAGATTGCCCCTCAATTAAATACCTTGATGTATATTCCGGCTGGGGATATTGTGCGGCATGGTCAATATCAATTGTCTTCTAAGCTGCAATATTTTTCCTCGTCAAATATTGACACATTGGCCCTTGACACCACTACTGCATCTCAATTCCCATATACCTCTGAATTATTGTTTGGTGTCCAAAGTCGTGGGGAAATTGGATTTCAATATGGAGATAAATTTTCCTTTTCCTTAAAAGCATTATTGATCCATGAAGATATTTATTTTCCAAATATGGTTTTTGGAGTGCGCAGTATTTTGGGAAGCCAAGAAGCACGACTTTATGGGGTTACCGAACAAAAAACTTTAAAAACTTTACGCACGGAAAGTTATGTTACCCTAGCTAAAAGCGTAACGCCTCAGACACGGTTACATTTAGGTTTGTCTGTTCTCGACGGTGCAAATAAGGATTTAGCCAGTGTCGTGGCCGGATTAGAACAAGGCTTGGGCCGGAATACCTATATGGGCTATGAGGTATTTGAACGTTTCTCCGATTTTCATCAAATTTTAAGTTTTCAATATCGCATAAAAAATGTTTTGGCCTTTCAATTTGGTTTCACAGAATTTCAATCTTGGGTGCGTCAGGGTGGAGAATGGGGGTTTTTTTACAAATCCTCCAAGCCTTTGAGCAATGGATACAATTCACCTGGGGTAATGTGCGCCATTCAATTTAATGGATGGATTCCACATACCAATAGAAAAACTTGGCCGGAACGTGTTACGGATTTAGAGCAACTTAATCGTGACCATCGAATGATTGACAGTGTGTTTGCGGCGAAACAAATGATGTTTGATAGACGTGTAGACATGTTACGCAAAAGAGTAGACGATTTGACTGAACAACTAGACACGATTCAAGTGGCCGGATCTTCGAAAGCCAAGAGTATTGAAGAACAAGTAAAACATTTGTTAAGGAATATGGAGCATTTATTAACTTCGGATACTGCCTTTGATCCTTCGGCAATTCGTGAAATAGGGACGCGCATAGTGCAGCTTGGAAAAAGTGGTATTCCGGTTTTGCAACAAATAGCCTTAGACAGCAATGGAGGATCTCCATTACGTACACAGGTTTTTATGATCATGGCGCAAACTAAAGATTCGGTTTTTACTCCCACCTTAATTAAATGTTTGCACGATTCGGATGCGCAGATTCGCCGTGAATCGGCTTCGGCATTGGGTAAATTAGGGGATAGTACGGCTATGGAACATTTACGTTCAATGGCGCAGGACAGTGATGAAGGTGTCTTGCAAGCTTCCAATGCGGCTATCAAGGCTTTGGAAATAGAATTGCAAAATCAAGCGGCAAAGCCCGAAGCAAAACCTCAAGGTAAAGATTCTCAAGAGTCCGTTAAAGAAAATTCCAAGGCCAAATCCGCAGAAAAAGCTTTACCGAGTAAAAACATTCCATCCAAAAAGGCGGTGAAAAAGTAATTTTCCGGTCTATGTTATTATCGGAATTTGATTTTTTATTTCCAGAAAATTTAATCGCCTATGAACCCTTGCCTCGTGGCACAGCTAAAATGCTGGTCGTGAAGGCTCATGGCGAAATACAAGAAAAGCATACTGAAGATTTAATTGATTATTTATCACCAGGCGATGCTTTAGTCCTTAATGATACGCGCGTGTTACCAGCACGTTTACTGGGACATTTGTCTTCTGGTGCAAAAATGGAAGCTTTGCTTTTGTCCGTAGCTGCTTCGCCTAATGAACAGGCCGTTTGGGATGCGTTGTTAAAACCAGGCAAAAAAGCGCAAATAGGCAGTAAAATAATTTTCTCCGAAAATTTACAAGCGGAAGTAGTAGATATATTATTAGATGGAAGTAGGCGACTAGCCTTTAATGTAAAAAAAGAAGATTTTTATACTGTCCTACAACCCGTGGGAAAAATTCCTTTGCCGCCCTATATTGAGCGAGACGCGAAGGATACCGATTTAGAAAATTATCAAAGTGTTTTTGCCAAAAATTTAGGATCAGTTGCGGCTCCCACAGCTAGTTTGCATTTGAATCAAAACGCTTTGGATAAAATTTCCGCAAAAGGCATACGGATTGTATATGTTACCTTACATGTAAGTGCTGGTACCTTTCGGCCCGTTCAAACCGAAAACATTGAAGAACATCCCATGCATGCAGAACAATTTGAATTCTCGGTAGAAAGTGCCGCGCTATTAAATCAAGTCAAAGCGGCTGGGAAGAAGATATTCGCCGTAGGCACCACGGCCTCAAGAGTTTTAGAAACACAAGCGCAAGGTGTGAATGATACCTTAGTACCCGGTGTAGGGGAAACACGTTATTTTATTTATCCAGGTTATCGCTGGAAAGTAGTGGATGGCTTACTCACTAATTTTCATTGGCCCAAGTCTACTTTATTTATGCTAGTATGCAGTCGCCTAGGTACTGCTCGGGCTCAGGCTATTTATGCCGAGGCTTTTGCTAATAAGTATAGGCTTTTTAGTTATGGCGATGCCATGTTATTGTTGTGATTAATTCTACGTAATTTTGTTAATTTATTGACATTTAAAGACCCATGCTCTAAACTATATGTGGTTGGCTTTGGTTTAGCAATGGCAATCTATGACGCTGCAAATTTTTTGGACAAAAAAAAGACAGTTGATAATACGCCTCAGCAAAATCTTGTTTAGTTTTTTGAATGCAAAAGAAAGCATATTCTATGGGTTACCGTAAATTTTAGGAGGCGCAATGCAAAATATAGATGAGCTAGCGATTAACCAAAAATCTAAAGAAGCAAGTGTTGAAGAAATTTATCAGCGATACATGCATGCCTCTTGGGTTAAGGTTGATAAAACCATGGTTATCATTTTGTTGTCGCAATGGCTTTTTGCAATCCTTCTCGCCTTAATTATTTCCCCATATATTTGGAGCGGTAGTGTCAGAACTATTCATATTCATGTAAAAATAGCTATTGTGTTTGGTGGAATTCTCAATGCCTTACCGCTTTATTTAGTTTGGAGAAAACCTGGCTGGTTGGGGACTCGACAAGTTATTGCAGTTGCGCAAATGCTTTGGTCGGGACTGCTCATTTACATTATGAACGGTCGAATCGAAACCCATTTTCATATTTTTGGCTCACTTGCATTTCTTGCTTTTTATAGAGATTGGCGTATTTTCCCGACCGCAACTCTTGTCGCAGCTGGCGATCATTTAATCGGTGGAATGTTTTGGCCAGAATCCATATATGGAATCACTCATCCCGAGTGGTGGCAATTTTTCGAACATATTGCATGGTTGGTGTTTGTAGATATAATATTAATTTTTAGTTGTATTAAAGGCAGTTCCGAAATTCATTTAATGTCTTGTCGAGAGGCTGAACTTGGAATACTTAATGATCAAATCGAAGAAAAAATAATTCAACGTACCGCGGAATTTAATGCAGATCGAGAACAGATGCAGGCTTTGGTTGAGACCAGTCATGCAGTGCCATGGGAAATGAACATGAAGTCGGGAAAATTTGTTTACGTGGGCCCGCAACTTGCAAAAATTTTTGACATACAAATTGAAGAGTGGTTAAATTCGGATTTCTTTGAACATATTTATTTTGAGGATAAATTGGCCGTACAAAGGGTTTTTGACTTTGCACCAGGTAACTTGCCTGATTTTGAATTAGAATATCGTTTGAAATCTCCCAGCGGGGATTTGAGGGATGTACGTAATCTTGTGACTATTTCCGAGGTGAAGCCGAAGGAATTTGTTTTACGCGGATTACTTTTTGATGTTTCGGAAAAGAAAAAATTAGAAGTAGAATTAATTCAAACACAAAAGCTTGAATCTATTGGCCGTTTAGCGGCGGGAGTTGCTCATGAAATAAATACTCCTATTCAATTTGTGAGTGATAGCGTGCATTTTGTTAAGGAGTCCATTGAGAGTGTGTTTTCAGCATTAGGAAAAATCGAAAGACAGACTTTACGCGGCGAATTAGAAGAGGAGGCGGATTGGAGTTATGTTGCGGAAAATGTACCTAAAGCCTTAGAGCGTGCTCTTGATGGCTTGCAGAGAGTTGCAAAAATTGTTCGGTCTATGAAAGAATTTGTGCATCCCGAGAACGAATCGATGATTCCTCAAGATTTAAATCGTGCGCTTTCTAATACGCTAAATATATCACGTAATGAATACAAATTTGTGGCCGAGGCTGAATTTTATCCTGGAGAGATTCCATTAGTGATTTGTAATATCAGCACGCTTAATCAGGTTTTTTTGAATATAGTGATCAATGCCTCGCATGCAATTGAAGGGATGATGGCAAAGTGTGGAAAAAAAGGGTTAATAAAAGTCTCTACCACTCGTGAAAATGAAGAAGTAGTCATTTCCATTTCTGATACGGGTGGCGGTATTCCCGATGAGATTAAGGATAGTATTTTCGATCAATTTTTTACCACAAAAGTTGTGGGCAAAGGCACAGGTATGGGTTTGTCATTGGCTCGTTCTATTATAATGAAACATGAAGGCACACTTACTTTTGAATCGGTTGTAGGTGAGGGGACCACTTTTTTTATTCGCTTGCCTGTTTATTCATCACAGGAAATAGCAACTGTATTGGAAAATAATCCCGTATGAAAAAGGTGCTCTTTGTCGATGATGAAATTGAAGTTCTCGATGGACTTCGAAACAGTATGCGAAAATATCGTAGCTATTGGGATTGTTCTTTTGTAGTAGAGGCTGCGTCAGCACTGGATTTATTGCAGACCCAAAAATTTGATATCATCATTTCCGACATGCGAATGCCCAGCATGGATGGTGCTGAATTACTACTACGCGTGCAAAAACTTTATCCTTCTATGGCGCGCATTATTCTTTCTGGTTATGCAGATAAAGACGCAATGCTTAGAGCACATTCAGTAGCACATGTAGTAATCAGTAAACCCTATGATAGTAAATCCTTACATGAAATTTTGTTAAAAATCGGGAATTCACAATTGTTAATCCCTTCAGCAAGATTGACGGATGTCATTGGTAAGCTCGATTCACTTCCCTCTCCACCGATTATCTTTTCAAAGTTATTAGAAGAAACTGCAAAGCCAAATCCGAATCTTAAAACCATTGCTCAGTTGATTTGTCAGGATCCGAGTATGAGTACGAATTTAATGAAGGTTATTAATTCGTCCTATTTTAATCCCAGTCGCTCCGTTTTTAATTTAGAACAGGCTACGTATCATCTTGGATTAAATATGATTAAAGCTCTGCTTATCAATATTGAAAGTCATCGATTGATTAATTTGGCTGATAAAGTTTCGGGATTTGATCTTAATGATTTTCAAAAGGACTCGCTTCGAATTTCTTTAGCCGCAAAAAAACTTGCGCCTTCCAATGAGCTAAAAGATGAAGCGTGCATGGCTGGATTACTACATGATATTGGTATTATTATATTAGTACTTTTTTACCCTAAAGAATTTGAGGAACTCCTCAAGCTTGAACAGGAATCAACACAACCGTATTATTTATTAGAACAATCCATGTTGGGATTTACTCATGCAGAAATTGGTGCTTATCTGCTTGGTTTGTGGGGACTTCCACAAGTCGTAGTTAATGCGGTGGCCTTTCATCATACCCCCTCCACATCTGGTTCTGAAACTTTTGATATCGCAGGTTCAGTGCATATTGCGGAAGCTTTACTGAATTCAACTTTGGATTCCAAATTATGCAAAGTTAATCTTGATACTGAATATGTAAATAAGATGGGGTTAACCGATAAAATGACGCTTTGGAGCAAGCCTTTATTTTTTGAGGAATTTAATCGATGAGTAAACCACGTATACTTTGTGTTGATGATGAGCCCATGGTATTAGAAGGTCTTTCCTTAACTCTAGGACGGAAATATGAAGTTATTACGGCACCCAGCGGAATCGCTGCATTAGAAGTTTTTAAAACAAATAAATTTATTCCCGTAATTATTTCAGATATGCGTATGGCAGGAATGGATGGCGCCACTTTATTGGCAAAAGTTAAAGAGTGCTCACCATTTACTGTAAGAATGTTACTGACGGGACATTCAGATTTAGATTCTGCTATTTCGGCAATTAATAATGGTCAGATATTTCGCTTTTTAGTGAAACCCATTTCCCCAACTTTATTATTAAAGGCTGTCGAATCGGCAGTAATGCAACATCAACTCATTGTTTCCGAAAAAATTTTATTAGAACAAACATTACGGGGTAGCATCAAAGTTCTAACCGAATTACTTTCTTTAGCGAATCCACAAGCTTTTGGTCGCGCCAATCGAATCAAACAAAACGCCGTTAAGTTGGCCACTAAAATAAACCTGGCTTCAACATGGCAAATTGAAATTTCGGCTATGCTTTCACATATTGGATATCTCACGCTTCCCCAAGAAATGGTCAATAAAATTTACGCAGGCGAAGCTTTAAATGAAGAAGAAAATAACCGAATGGCTCGACTTCCTGACATTAATGAAAATCTGCTGCTAAATATTCCACGATTAGAAGATGTGCGTAGCATACTGATGAATCAAGGAAAAAATTTCGATGGAACGGGTTATCCTGATAATGGACTTATAGGTGAAAGTATTCCAATTGGATCGCGCATATTAAAAATTGTTACAGACTTTGATTCACTAGAATTAAATAATGATAGCTTACCCGAAAAAATTAAAGTCATGAATCTTCGCAATGGAAATTATGATTCTAAATTGCTCGAAGCCTTTTGCGAAATTCTGGGTACTGAAAAAAATGAAGTAGAGATTAGACATTTACCTATATCCTTGCTTAAAACCGGTATGCGTTTCGCACAAGATATTCAAACACCTTCCGGCGTACTCATAGTTCCAAGTGGTTATGAGCTAACCGATGCTTTGCTGCAGCGAATTAAAAATTATCCCGAAGGTAATATTAAAGAACCTTTAGCAATGATTATTGCCAAACCACAAGCTTTAGAAATAGATGAAAAAAATAAGTGAAAATAATTTTTAAGCGGTAAGGCGAAAAGATAAAACTCTGTTACGGGATATTTTTTCCTTTAAAATCAAAATCTCTTCCATTTTCTAAAGTAGTAAATAACACTACTCCATATCGTGAAAAACGATAGCTCGATTTCGTAGTGGAACCCTTGTTTAGCAAAAAATTACCCATTTCATTTTTTGTTAAAGCGGTTGTGGAGTTTAGCACATCGCTAGTGACAATACGTTGATACAATAAAAAATGTCCGTGATTATTTGTATGTACACCATCACCTGAATTAAAAATGGGAATATACTTTCCACTTGCATCCCCAAGACTATCATAAAAATTAAAAACTCTAGGTTTGTATTTTTCTAAAATGCGATCACGCAACGTGAATAATTTTACATGACTGGCGCTATCCAAAGTGTTTCGCGGCAGTGGGGTTGATACCCAAACCTTCATGCCACTGGCGATGGCCCTAGTTGTCAGGGAGTCAAAATTTGCATTTATTTCGGCAGTAGAATAATTATTAGCAAAATCATTAGAGCCTAAGCAAATGAAAAGTATATCGGGATGGTAGGTCATAGCCTTAGTAAGATTATGGGCCGTATCCGAGCTTGGACGTCCCGTTGGAATTTCACTTCCTGTAGGTAAAAGTTGATACGTTGTGAATCCACCCACTGATAAATTAATCACTTTCCATCCATTGTTTAAAGCGGCTATATAATGCGTATACCGACCTGCAAAGGCAGAGTCATAGGTGGAGGCGCCTACGCCTGCGGCGGTTGATGAGCCCAGAATAACTATTACTTTATCAGCATGGATTTGATAAGTTACCAATATTACGAATAAACAAAATATCTTATGCATAAGGTATAATTTATGCTTAAAAAATAATTCTGACAAGGTGAACTTTCTTTAAAATTTCACCAAAATTTGAGAATCAAATTCAAGGTAAGAAAAGTGTTCTAATTAGTACCGATAAATTAGAGTGACTTGGAATATTATTTTGAAATAACCATTTATTAATTTCCAGCTCCATTTTCTGTTTCCAATTCAAACTAAAAAGAATGTCATTTTGGAATAAAAGAACTATCTCAGCATTGTACTAGGATTACAATGCTTTTAGGTAATGAAAATGCTATGATAAACAGCATTTGAACCTTAGGCTAAAGTTAATGTCCATTTCAGCATTTTCAAAAATAAAACCCCATTTGCAAACACTTGCTCCCAGTCTATATTCCCAATTGCTAAGTCTACGTAACCGCTTTGTTACTAAAAAAATGTCTTCCTACGATTTTTTTACATCCATGTATCTCACCAATGGTTGGGGTGGTAAAGAGTCCCTTTCCGGTCAAGGATCCGATAGTGATCAAACGAAAATCATAAGTCGAGAGATCCCCTTATTGATTAAAGAATTTGGCATTAAAACCATGCTAGATGCGCCCTGTGGCGATTTACATTGGATTTCTAAAATCGATTTGGGTTTGGAAAAATATATTGGCAGTGATATTGTTGCCCCACTTATTGAAAATAATACCCTAAAATATGGCGGAAAAAATAATCGCCAATTTGTTTTGTTGGATATTACCAAAGACACACTTCCGCAAGTGGATATGATTTTATGTCGCGATTGTTTAGTACATCTTCCGCTTAAGGAAGTTTTAGCAGCTTTAAAAAATTTTAAAAAATGCGGCGCAAAATATTTATTGACCACCACATTGCCGTTAACTTTGATCAATAGAGAAGTGATTAAGCGTAATTGGCGTCCGCTTAACTTTACTGTTACTCCGTTTAATTTCCCCGAACCGTTGCGCTTAATTCATGAAGGCAGTACTGAGAATGATAATGTGTATCGCTTTGCTGATAAAAGCCTAGGACTTTGGGAATTAGATTCTATTAAGCTTTTAAAACCTTTAAACTTATCGCTTACTTAGTCCAAAGAAGAAAATGGAAATGCAAGCCGTGAGTAAACTGAGATAATAATACGGATTAGTTTTTTCTTTTAAGATTAAATTCCCCAGAATTATTGAGGTAAATAAAATCGAGACAACGGCATAAAGTGTATAATACGACGCGCCGTATTTAGAGTATAAAAAATAAAAACCAATATACACCAAAAACAATCCTCCGCCGCTAATGGCGGCCCACAGCAAATTTTGTTTTACAAATTCTACGCTATCCTTGGTGCCCATAAAAAAATAAGCGATAATACATAAGGCAATACTAAAAATTAATGTCAGCGTGGTTAATAAAAAGGGATTATGAAAATGTGTAGATTTCCTTTGTCCGAAGACATAAATAAGATTGCCCACCGAAGCAAGCGAAGCAAAAAATAAAGGACCGAGAATTTGTTTCATGGCTAAAAGCTATTAACATCTAGCCAAAATAAAAGTTTTGCCTTTAAAATCCTATGGCGATAATTAAAGTTTTGGGTTTTGCTACTTCAGTATAAGCTGCATTGCCTTGCGAATCATCATAAGCGAAGCCATAAGACTTTCCTTGGAAACTATAATCATGCAAAAATTTTGCATAATAATTAGCGGGACTTTGCTTATAATAAAGGTCGCGGTTACTCCAATCGGTTTTAGGTAAATGCGCTACATGGCGATTAACAGCGCCGGCTATTTGAGCATCGGAACCGAAGGGCGTACCGGAATTATTAAAAGCCTGTTCCGTAGTGGCCGTGGTAATTCCCAATTGTTTTAAATAGGCATCGAAATAAGTACCGAAGGCTTGCTTAGGACCAAAGCCTCCATCGCCTTTACCTGGGGCAATAATACGATAGGGTTCGCCATTAGTTGCACAATGGGTGAATTCAGTGGGAACGGCATCCTTAAAGGTTTGGAAAAATTTTGCGCGACCCAAATAAAATACTTCATATTTTTCGCCGAGTAATTCATCTTGTCCCTGACCTATTACGCGCATAGCAATAGGTAATCCCCAAGCATCCACACGCGTCGTATTTCCAAACCATCCTCGCGCATTAATGGTATGTTCCATAAAGTCCCAGTATTTGCTTGCGGCGTCGCCTAAATGAAAGGTAACACGGCCGGAAGAATTGGCAGGCATATCAAAGGTGGATTGCTGGGCTAAGGTTTTGGTTTGATTATTAAAAGTCCAATAAATTTGATCGTCACGATAAACTCCATGGGTACGGTTTAAAAACACATAAGTCATTACCTGAGTGGCTACGGGATACGCATTTATATTCCCCCAAAAGGCATTGGGATTTATGAGCATAAAATTATAAACTCCAGTATAGCTTTCAACCGATTTCGCATCGGTATTAAAACCGGCTTTCATAACCACTACCGAATCGGAAGTGGAGGTGGAGGCTATTTTATTTAATACTGATTTTGTATTTTGGTTTATCAAGTGGGTATCTGTAAAGTTACCTTCAGTATTAAACATTTTAAAGGCATAATGCACTTGGCCGATTTGAATAGTTAAAATGCATACCCGATTTTTTGTATCCGCAAGGGTAGGTCGGAGAGAATAATTACCGGCCTTCAATTCGCTTTCCACCATGGATTGTAAAACCTTACCATTTAAATTAAAAATCCCGATTTTTACTAAGCTATGATCATTAGAAATTTCGAATTCCAAGTTTTGATTTTTAAAAATGGGCGTCGCTACTTGCATTTGTGGTGTTTCATAAAGTGCAGTGGTTCCCGTTAGGTGATACGTTCCATCAGCAGCCGTGGTGGTTGATAAGTTATTCTTTTTTAAAGTGACCGTAACACCTGGAATACCTGTACCTGTGGAGTCCACCACTTTTCCAGTAATATTTACAGCGGATTGGGCAAAACTGGATTTAGTTAAAAAGGATATCAGTAATCCCGTACCTAAAACCGATTTTAATAAATATTTTCTCTTAAGCATTTAAACTCTTACCTTTCCAAGTGACGTTCCTTGCCTGAATACTCCTTTTTTGATGGAGCCATCTCTCTTGATGTATTTGTATAATAGTCGATTTCCTGATTTATGCTTCACGATTATGTTATCCTCTATGCTAAATTCCACCACACAAATTTTGTATAAAGAATTTGGCATAAATAATCAACAAATACTGGGATTTATAATATGTCGAGGATTTTTTTACTATTCCTTGCCATAGTAACAATGGACTTTGCATGAGATTAAGGGCGGAAAAGTATGTATAGAATTGAGAGCAAGGAAAGAACGGAATTTAAATCAAGTTTGTCATGCAAAAATTTAAAATTTCTGATGATAAGCTTTATGTTTTTGTGGGGATCAACTTTAGTTTATTCACAAGCCTGTGGTCCTTGTGGTTATGTTGCAGAGGGAGGGAAAGAATTGGAATATTATGCGGATTGCGTTTGTCCAAGTGATAGTGTGCCTAAAATAAAACAAAACCATATTTGGAATTTACAAGCCGAAAAAGACAGTTTAGGTTGGATGGCAACAAAGGATTTCGGTTGGTTTTTAATTCACAAAAATAAAGGAATTATCATTTGGGGTGTTGCCACCATGGATAATGGTCCCGATTATTTTGCAGACGGTTTAGTGCGTATTCAACGCAAAAAGAAATGGGGCTTTGCGGATAGTGCTGGTAAAATCATAGTTGCTCCCATTTATGATGGCGCGCTACCTTTTGAAAATGGCTCCGGTAAAGTTTGTGTAAAATGCAGACTAAAATGTAACGATAAAAATTGTGAGCAACATTCTTTAGTTGGAGGAACCTGGTTAAACGTAACACGTAAAGGTATAGTTAGAAAACATCTTTTAAAATCCCAATGAATAATTTCACAAAACCTTAAATTGAGATATGCTATTTCTTTTTCCTTTAATGGCGATGAAACCGATTAATCCTAGGAAAAGTAAACAAAACGTAGAGGGTTCTGGAACCATTGGAGGGTTATCCAAGGGAATAAAATCAGTATATCCGAATATGCCATTAGAGGCGTGATCTACTGCACTAAATTCTTTGTTGAAGAAATCGACAAAGGGGACATCGCTGCTTCCATATACTCCGCCTCCCCAGCCTATGATGTGACCATTTTGAACATTAAAATCGGGTGAACTGGCAAAACCTTCGGAAGAACGAAATCCGACTAAAGACCCTCCGTTACCGGTAAGAGAGTTATAGTTCCATTGTATACCCGCGAGTTCAATTTCTAAAAAATTTAATTCTCCCAAACGATTCAGTCCATCCAGTTTAAGTAAGGTATCGTCAACACTCATTTTTCCTTTATAGACCTGATCGTTTAAGGGACGACAATCAAAAAATTCATCTTTAGAAGAAGTGGAATAGATCCAGCCCTTATCGTTTATTCCTGTTTTTGTAGAGGTAACATGAAAATTTAAATTATAGAACACGGGAATCGCAAATGTAGAAGCAGAACAGCCAATGGCCGCTAAGACAATGGAAAGGAGGGGATAGGTTTTCATATTTTGTCTTTCGATAGAGATTAGTTTTGGTGAATAACAGTTAAACTAATTATGAGACATAACCCTAAAAGAACGGATACCGTTAAAAAAGCGATTGCATTATTACGTATATTTTTTTTCGTTTTTCCAGTTTCATATTTCATACGTTTTGAAGGTAAGGTAGTCGTGAAAATGCTTTATTCGATATGGGAAAATCTTGTTTTTCAGAGATGGGGTCTGCTATCGCATTCGATAAAAGCGTCACTGGATTACGACGTAGCAAACTTTGTATAAAATCTGAAGATAAATTTTCTTTCACACCTGCAAATGAAAAGTGGGTCAATAAGTATTCCAATTTACTGAGAGTACTTTGACGTTGTGGCGGCATTACGATTTTATTAAATAGTTTGGAAAATAAGGTTTGAGAATTTTTTCTTTCCCAAGTTGACAAATATATTTGCCCAGGTAAATCCAACTGGCTTTGCTGAGAAATAAATTTTTCCGTTAATGCTAAAGAGTAACATTGGAGATTCCCTGCTTGTACAAGCGGAGCATTTGCTTTTCCCATTTTCCATTTTGAAAAGGGGATTTCTGTGATAGTAAGTCCTTGGGGCAATAAAACTTCATGCGGTAAAAGATTCGGATAATGGGAAATACCATGTTTTTGCCGAGGCCCAGGGAAAATACTGGCATCATAGGTAATACCATATTTGGCTAGAATTTCTAAAGCCCACAGGGTATCTTTCGTGATACTGAATTGATAGGCCCGATGGCCAGAAATTCTTTGATTGGAATATTTGGCAAAGGCATTCAGTGTTTTCGCTAAATCTTCTTCAAAAGCACTAGGGGTCATTTCGCGCAAAGATTGTGGATAATATCCGTAAGTAGCTAATTCATGGCCCGAGCTGTCTATAAGAGCCACAATTTCCGGATAATTATCTACCACCCATCCGAGGATAAAAAAGGTTGCACTCACATTATGCTTTTTCAGCAAGGCAATTAATTGCTGTACATTTTCAACGATCAAAGTGGTTTGCAAATGCCACTCGGAGGGTGAAATCTTCGTCTTGAAACCTTCTGCATGAAACCAGCACTCTACATTTATGGTCAAGAAATTTTTTGTTTCCATGTCACGCTCTCGATTCTAATGAGGAATTAAATCAAATAAAAATTAAAACCTATAGGGTATAGACCCCATATCGCCACCCTAAGCCTTCATTTATATTCTCGCTAAAGTTCGCAGTAAAATGCCTAATAACCTATTTCGAACCATAATTTTCACATTAAGGGAGAGCGATGGATTTAACAGCCTATAGAAATACGAAATCTGAGCAAGATCGAATTAGAAGTTTATTGGATTTAATTAAAAGACCCGGAAATTCCGTATTGGATATTGGTTCTCGTGACGGTTATGTTGCAAATCTTTTGACCCATTACTTTAAAGAAGTTACAGCTTTAGACTTAAGTATGCCCGAATTAAACGAGCCCCGAATTACTTGCCTTAATGGAAATGTTTGTTCCTTACCCTTTCCAGATAATTCCTTTGATTTAGTTTTTTGCGCCGAAGTTTTGGAACATATTCCTACCTCACTTTTAAAAGATGCCGTAACTGAAATCTCACGTGTTGCGAAAAAAGCAGTTATTATAGGCGTTCCTTATAAGCAAGATATACGTTTTGGCAGAACGACATGTTTGTCTTGTGGATGCAAAAATCCCCCTTGGGGGCATGTAAATGTTTTTGATGAAGCCATCTTAAAAAAACTATTCGCAGACTTGATTTTGGAAGAAACTGAATGCATCGGTAAAAATAGAAATCGTACAAATGATGTTTCCAAACATTTGATGGATTTTGCAGGTAACCCATATGGTACCTATATTCAAGACGAAAGTTGTATTCATTGTAGTAAGCGGTTAACAAAACCTTTATACAGAAATATTTTGCAAAAAATATGTACTCGCCTAGCCATCATATTAAATAAAATCCAGTCGTATTTTGTTCAGGAAAGCCCCAATTGGATACATTGTCTCTTTGCCGTTAAAAGTTCGGAATTAAATTTTGAAGAGAGAATATATCATGAATCTTGGCAATATAAGTCGGAGTTATTAGAAACCCTTGATTAGAATTTAATTAGGTATTTATAGTTTGTGCATGAACGCGATGTAAATTAAACAAAACCTAAGCTTGCCTTGCTAAGGCATTATTTAATATGCGTTGAATAAAACGCTTATAAGGTAGGCCTGCCTTGCGTGCGGATTCAGCCATTTCCTCTTTATGCGTAATATCTGGATTAGGATTGGCTTCGATGATATAAACTTTTTCATCGGGTGTGATACGTAAATCAATACGCGCATAATCATTCAACTGTAAAATACGGTAACATTTGCGGCAGGTTTCCGTTACTTTATGCCATAATTTTTCAGAAATATCGGCAAAACCAAATTGAATATCCCATTTATCACGGTATTGTTTATTCCATTTTACCCGGTATGTCGCTAGCACAGGTCCTTCATCGGCTTGATGACCAAAACGAATTTCATAAGGCGGTAATACCGTTAAGCGACGATTACCCATAATCCCTACATAAATTTCCCGGCCTTCCACATATTCTTCGGCAATGGCATCTTGCTTAAAGCGTTCATGAATTAAATGAACACGCTCCAGTAATTCCTCTTCATTTTTTACCAAGGAAGCATTACTAATACCTTCGGATCCATCGCCATAAGTGGGTTTTACCACCAGCGGAAACTGCAAATGCTTGGGGTAACGTATAGGTTTACCATAGGGGAAAAGTCGAAAACCTGGAACATGTAAATCCCAAGTGGCTAATAATTGTTTGCATAATGCCTTGTCACGGCAAAGCATTAATCCACCCGAACCTGTGCCAGTAAAGGGAATTTCCATCATTTCCAAGAGGCCAGCCAGGTTTTTATCGTGACGTCTATCATTGGCGAATTGCTCAGCCAAATTAAAAACTAAATCCGGTGGATTTTTTTCAATGCCTTCTACTAAGGGTTCAATTTGATTATACACTCCGAGTACGGTGACTTCATGGCCTAGTTGTCGCAAGGCATGTAATACATCGTATTCCATGCAAGGTTCACTGGGACGGATTTCAAAAAATGGATCATGTTTGGGAATATTTACTTCTTCGACAATGGCGGTGATGCGTAATTTTTTCAGCATTTATTTTCCCTCATGCACGCCATTAAAACGGCGGAAGGAGGCAAGTATAGCGGTAACAAAGGAGCCGACTTCTAGCAATGTCGCATCTGGGGTCTTGCGCAAACGTAAATCCAAATGTTTACAACGCGCAATGAGCTTTTCCAAAAGCTGATCAATATCAAATTTTCTTTGCGGCACAAATAACGATACCGATTGCAAAAGAATTTTTTGATGGCGATGTAAAAATTGTGCGGCTTTTTCGGGCGGTGATTCTTCGGAAAAAATACGCCGTAAACCTGGATCATAAAAACCAGGAAATTCCGTACCCAAATACTTTTGCTTACGATCATAAAAACTTTTCAAAGTGGAGGACATTTTTTGCGCGGCCCAAGGCGTAGACACTTTTTTGATTTTGGGCGGCTTGGTAGCGATAGCTTTTATACGCGCTTCTACATATTCCAATTTTTCTAAGGCCGGCCAACCGCGATAACGATCACGCCAATCATTTTCAGGATTCAACCAAACCGCAAAAGTTTCGGCAAAGTCTTCATCGGGATGGGCTTGCGCATAATTGTCTTCCAAATGAATAACATATCTTTTTGAATAAGGTTTGGCCTCATACGTCACGTTAAAGTAAGGCGTTTCAAATTCTCCAAAAAGGTCGCGCCAGTCTTTACGCGCAAATAGGCGATAGGCATAGTTCAAAGCATGGCCGCATTCGTGGCGTAATAATTTCATACACCAATTTTCGGTGGAGCCTTCTGCTTCGAGCATGAAATGTTTTTCTAAAGCGATAAGACGTGGTTGCGTTAAATAAAAAGGAATGCCAATTATGGGCACTTGATCGGGACAAAGCCATTCATCGGAAAGGTAACAGGGTGGTTGAAAATAAATACCCTTTGCCTGCAATTCCGTATAAAGCTGTTCCACGCGCTTTTCTAAGGGACTGCCAATTATTTTTACATCTAAATCTCGAATACGAAATTGTAATAATTCCTCTTCGGTGACTTTTGTCCAGTCGGGATGAATAGCTTTAATTGGCATGCACCTTTATTTTAGCACAGTTTTCTCATTTCGACTTTATTTCCAAATTTTCAATGGATCACTCGGTATAAATTTATAGTAAAACTTAAAGCGATTGTTGAAAAATGAGAGGTATTAAAGAGGGTATAAAAAAAAGAGTTACACTGAATAACGTAACTCCGGAGTTTACTTAAAAGCGCCTTAATTACCGCCTAAGGCTTTAAACCTTAAGGAGCATGCACCGCATCCACAAAAGCGCGCGCATGGTCTACGGGCGTATTCGGTAAAATGCCATGACCCAAATTAAAGACATGCGGTCTATGACCCACGATTTTTTTTATTTCGCCAACCTTAGCCGCAATTTTTTGTGACTCCGAAAATAAGAAGCAAGGATCCAAATTCCCCTGGAATATTTGCTGAGGATATTTTTTTAAAGTTGACTCTAAATCAATACGCCAATCTAATCCAATTGCACTTGCACCTAATTCCACAAAATGCGGCAATAGGGTGGAGGCTCCATTGGCGTAGTGCACAATCGGTAATTGTGGATATTTACGGCGTAAAGTGGCAATTACAAATTGCGTATGCAGAAATACATATTGGCGATAATCCTCTGGACTTAAATAGCCTGCCCAAGAATCCATAATCGTAATAATATCGGCACCGGCTTCCACTTGCGCGGATAAATACGCGGCGGTAATTTTTGCAATTTTATCGAGTAATGAAGTAAAAGCTAGCGGATCTGAATACATCAAGGCTTTAAGTTTAGCCAACTCTTTTGACGAGCCTCCTTCGACCATATACGACGCCACTGTAAAAGGACCGCCCGCAAAGCCAATAAGAGGCACACGATTTTGCAAAGCTTGTTTGGTGAGCTTAATGCCTTCGAAAACATATTTTAATTCCGTATGAATATCGAAATCAGGTAACGCTTTTATCCGTGCGGCATCTTCAATAGGATTCGCAATCACTGGCCCTTTTTTTTCTAAGAAATCCAATTCCAAGCCTAAAGGTGGCAGAAGCACTAAAATATCGGAAAAAAGTATCGCCGCATCCACACCCACTTGATCCACAGGTTGAATGGTTACTTCCATAACTTTATCCGGCGTACGACAAAATTCCATAAAGGATTTGAATTGACTACGTACCTTACGATAATCCGCTAAGTAGCGCCCTGCTTGACGCATAATCCATACGGGAGAATGGGCGGGAGTGTTACCTGCAAAAACATCGAGCATGGTGGTATTTAAAATGGTGCTCATAAATTTCCTTTAAGCTTTTATATCCGAATTTAATTGGCCTACAAATCCCCACCATTCATTCAATGATTTCTCTTGCACAAAATGAAAAGGAATAGTTTTTTGTAATTCCACAAAATGTTCGCGATCTTGATGCAATTGACCGGACACAATTACCAAGCCACTAGGTTTTAATTGCGCAAAAAGTTCCTCGCGAAAAGGCCAAAGTTCGGTGCGAATCATATTGCAAAGAATAATATCAAAGCGAAAACTTTCTTTAAGAGCTTCGAGTCCACCCACAAAAAAAATGACTTCATGACCTTGAGGAGGAATATTCAATTCAAAATTTTCGCGTAAGCAAGGACCGGTCACGGGATCAATATCATGGGCGATAGTTTGTTTGGCGCCTAAAAAGGCCGCATACAAAGCCAGTATGCCGGTGCCGGTGCCAATATCCAAAACGGTTTTATCCTTGCAATCCAATTCCTCCAGCATAAGCGCGCAAAGCCTAGTGGTTTCATGCGAACCCGTGCCAAAAGCCATTTTAGCCTCAAGTTTTAAAGTCACGCCATGAGGCTCGGCATCAAGCCAAGGCGGCATTACGGTGAGATGATCGGTCACTGCCAAGGGCTTCTGTTGTAAGCGCCAGCTTTGATCCCAATCTTCCTGTTCTTCTTCACCAAAGGCCAAGCCTTCGCGTTCTTGAAAAAAAACTTTTGCGGCCTCAAAACTATCTTTATCCATAAAGCAGGCTTTAAGGAGCATATCGCCCACCGGATTTACAATTTCCGGAAAAGTATTTTGTTCTTCGGTTCCCGCAGCTCCCAAATCAAATAATTGACTGGATTCAAGCTCGGCTAGGGCTGTATTGGTGGGAAAAGAAATCCACCAAAAAAAATGTTTATCAGTTTTTGTCATAAACCGTTTAAATATAGAAGGAATCTTAGTGAGAGAAGGGGTGCTTTTATTGCAAAAGTGAGAAGTTATAAATGTCCTTTCATAAAAAAGAACGCAACAAACTCATTCTCACTGGCTTTTTTCCATGCAATGCCGAGAGGTTAATTATATTTGCAGGTTACTTTGTTGGGAATTACGAATGCATATTGAGAATGAGGTTTCGACCAAACTCATGAATGGGGCTGAAGAGTTGGAAACCGTAAATTACGCTCAAGTTTTACAGGAAGCTCGTGCCAATGTAATGACTGGGTTAGAGGAAGTGGAACAAGAGATGCTCAATGTGGCAGACTTGGCTCCAGGTCAAATCGCCGAACAATTACAGCATTTATTGAGTCGCCAAGGTAAGCGTATACGTTCTACCTTTTTATTGTTGTTGGCTGGTATTGAAAATAAAGATCAGCAATCGCGCGCCGCTAAAATTTGCGCCGCAGTAGAATTGATTCACTTAGCCTCCTTAGTTCATGATGATATTATTGATGGAAGCGATATGCGTCGCAATGAAGCCAGCGCGCATAAGCAATGGGGTAATCGCGCGGCGGTTTTATTAGGCGATTATGCCTTGGCAAAATCCATGGAAATGATTTGGAGCGATAGCGATACACGTATTCCTCTTAGCTTATCGCAAGCCTCTTGCCGTTTAATTACGGCGGAAGCTTTGGAAGTGCAGCAAGCAGGCAACGCACAGCTTACCTTGGAAGAATATTTTACAGTAATTGAAGGTAAAACGGCTTCACTATTACAAGCTTGCGGTGAATGCGGCGCTATGGTTGCCGGCTACGATGTCGCCATGGTCAAGGCTTGCGGCGAACTCGGCAAAAATTTTGGTTTAGCTTTTCAAATCATTGATGATTTATTGGACTTCGGTTATGGGGCAAAAAATCTCGATAAAAAAACTTTTTCCGATTTGCAAAATGGATTTTTCACTTTGCCCTTAATTCTTTTTTTCAATCATGCAAATGCTTTGGAAAAAGAAACTATGCTGGTGCTACTAGCCGATGCAAAGGCGACGCATAATCAACAAAAAATCAAAACCCTTTTGGAAACTCAAGGCGCTTTTCAAAAAGCTAAAGACATGGCTTTAGAAAAAATCGAAGCTTGCTTGCCAGTATTACAAAAGCTTCCGGCCTCTTCCTCTACTTATCAGTTACAAAGACTTTGTCGCTTGATGATTGAACGTTCAATGTAAAAAAGATCACATTTCCACGGGCTAATAAGGTAAACCGCATTATCTTAGGTCTGAGGAAAATATGATTTTAAGTTCAATTATTGGTTCGGACGCGAGATGCAAAATCTTAGTGTATTTGGCTTTGAATAAAAAAGCCTTTTTAGGCGAGCTCGAAGAAAAACTCGACCTGCAACTATTTGCTGTGCAAACCCAATTGAAGCATTTAGAAGAAGGAAATGTGGTTGCAGGTTGGAAAGAAGGTCATCGCAAATTTTTTGCTTTGAATGCGGAATTCCCTTTGTATCGTGAACTTTCGGTTTTACTTAAAAAAGCGGCAATAACCCCTACGGTAGTTGTAAAGCCACTACTCAAAACTATTACTAAGCCTAGTAATAAATATATTAATAAGATCAAAAAAAATCCCAAGCCTGTGGCTCATCCCAATGCTAAGAAAAAACTGTAAACTAATATAGCGAAGCTTGCGAACATCGTAGGTTAGTATTGGTTTGTCCCGAGCAAGATATTTAAAATTCCGCGAATTCAGTTTTTTGTTATTTGACGTGTCCACCTAGAGGCGCATAGATTTTTTTGATGGCGTATAATGTTCGCCTCTAGGAGGTCGGGCTGTGCAGGGCTTCGCTGCGCTACGGTACTGCGCACTGACCACCCTTACCATCCCTCACGCGGGAAACGCCATGTTTGAAACCTCTTTATGATGGTTAATTAGCTCCGATGTTTCTGCTTCCAAAATTCTTTTTGTGGTTTTATTGAACTAATAATAGTTATACTCTAAAAAATCATGGACTTATGTAATTGTTCAAAAACTTTTTTGGAACATACTTTTGAGCGATGAAAGTTACCCACACCTTTGTCTTTTTGTTAACCAAGAAAGGCAATTTGACCCATAAAAAATTGTCTTTAAATCAGTATAAGGGCTAAAGGTATGGTTGAAAATGCCCAAGCAGGCAAGACCGGTGGTAGCATCGCAAAGAAGGCTAGACTTGAATTTTAGGATTTAATCACTTTGCACAGTTATAACTTTATTAATGTTTATACCCGATTAGGTATAAATTGTGCGAACTTAAAGTAAGTATACCCGTTCAGGTATAATAATGAGCATAGTTTTTTACCCCAAGAACATACAGAAAAACTGCTTCAAGTTATGTCTACACGATTGAAAGTTTTCGACGCGTAAAATCGATCCTTTAGTCAAAGGCATTAACCTTATTCTAGGTGAGGACAAAAAATCCTCATCAAGATTTAATTTTAGCAGCATAAAAATGTATTCGAGAGCAAATTTAAGAAGTCATTTGAGACTAAAAAGGACTTACTATGAAATACGATTGCTGCAAGCTAGCCTTGGTTTTTTCCGTACTTCTCTATTTGCCGCAAATTTCAAATGCAGCACCTAATCCAATTGGTTGCCGCACCTTGGTCGATACCGATTTTCATGAGACTATCTTAGCGGGTGTTTCGAACGATGGTTTGGACGAACCTACCCATTTGGATTTAATTCGCTCCGCTGCAGGGGTCGATGTTTATTTCACTGAGCGAAAGGGGAAGCTTCGTTGTTACCGCGCTGCTACAAATTCAGTTTATACCATAGGCTCACTTAATGTTAAAACAGAGGGGGAGATGGGTTTGCTTGGACTTGCATTAGACCCAAATTTTCATGAAAACGGATTTATCTACTTGTATTACACGCCTTCCAATGAACTTAATTATACTCAGCACATTTCTCGTTTCACCATTGTAAATAATTATTTGGATAGCAGTTCTGAACATATTTTATTTATTATAAAAACACCTACTCTATATATTACTGGTGGTGGGATGCGTTTCGATGCAAAGGAAGATCTTTGGATTACTGTGGGCGATGGAAAAATATCCCAAGGAACAAATTATAAATTCAATAATTCCTCCGCGGATCCACACAATTTATTAGGGAAGATTTTGCGTATACATCCCTTAGCAAATGGCAGCTATTCGATACCGGCTGGAAATCTTTTCCCTAATGCCGACACTTCAAAAACACGTGCTGAAATTTACGCTATGGGAGTTTACAATCCCTATACTATAAATTTTGACTCGCGTACCGAGAAGGCTGCATGGGCCGATTATGGATTGGATAATGGATCCGCAATTACCGACGAATATAATTTATCTGATAAGGCTGGGAATTATGGATGGCCATATTTTAGTGGCCCAAACACGGTTTTAAAAGCAGGTGAGGATCCACTTCATCCCATTTTAATGGATAGCATAAAAGGAAATATAAGCCTTCCTCCAGCAATTGCTGCTACCTTGTCGGTGGGTCAAAACTGCCCTATCGCTGGCCCAGTATACCGTTATGATGATTATGCGGCCTCTTCTATCAAATTTCCACCTCAATTTGATGCGCTCTGGTTTTTAACGGATTTTAATACGGGACAGCTTGATACTCTTGCCGTTTTGTCATCTGGACTTTTAAGTACACGTGGACATTCCTTTCCTAATTTCAAATTAAAGAATCCAATCGATTTACTATTTGGCCCTGATGGCGCTTTATACTTGGTTAATTATGCTGGGTTTTTAGGTTCCACTTTAGAAACATCCTTGTTACGTATCGAGTATGCTGGAGATTGTCAAAGAGCAGTCAGCAGTACAAGAACCCAATTGTTTTCTCCATCCCTTTTCTCGCTTATAGGCCACAAGCTATTGGTAACGTACAAGGAACCGTATCGTTTAATGATTAGGGATATTCAAGGTAACATTAAATTTGAAGAAAATACTCAAACAAATAAGGAATACGATTTAAGGCATATAACAAATAAATTATCCGGAGTTTTATTTGTGTCTATACAGACATTGAAGAGCAACAATTTTGCAAAAATTGTATTCTAAAAGAGACCAAAATCGGAAAATAAGTTTTTGCAAAAACCTTATTCGGTGAGGCACCGCCAAGGCTAATGACTAAAATGCATATTTTATTTTTATGGTAAGCTGATTAAAATATTTTAGATAAACCTTAATATTCAAAGCTTACAATACACTTACGTCAGTTAATGCAGCAAGCTTTTCAATATCCGAAAGAATTTGTTGTGCATGACCAGTAGGACGTACATTCTGATAAGCCAAAATAATTTTTGCACCAGCATCTAAAACAATAGTAACACGCATGTGAACATTGCCTTTCATAATTCCGAATTCTTGACCCACTACTCCATTTTTATCCGTAGCTAATTCAAAGGCTAAAGAAAATTTTTCGCAGAAAGCATTATGGGATTCTGTATTATCTACGCTAACGCCTAGGATGCGGATTAAGCGTTGATCATAAGTTGCTTTTAATCTTTGAAATTCATTGGCTTCAATGGTGCATCCGGGAGTGTCGTCTTGAGGGTAAAAATACACTACCGTATAAGCGCTTTGATTCAAGGCAATGGGACCTTTGGCATCGCTGAGTTTTTCAATAGGAAAGGTGGTTCCGATTTCTAGCATAGGGTTAATCTCCTGTTTAATAAAAAATATTTTCCGTTTCAGTCCCACAAGCAGGCTGAAGAAAAAATAAATGAGTTGATATATTTTGAGGGTAAAGCATTGTTTTACAGAGGCCATTTCTGTAAGATATAAAACTTTAGATAGCGTCCCTCGGGAAACGCCAAATTATAAGGATGATCAAACGGTTGTTCGCGTGCTTCGAGTAGCTTGATTGTACAGCGTGCTTCGGCGGCGCTTTGATGCAGTATTTTAATAAAGGTGTAGGGGTCTACATGTGTCGTGCAAGATGAGCTGATTAGGAGTCCATAATCTGGCAGTTTCATTAAAGCCTGCGAATTAAGCGTTATATAGGCTTTGATGGCGCCTGGCACTTGATGTTTGCTTTTCGCAAATGAAGGCGGATCGAGTAAAATTGCATCATGTTTACCTACTGGTAAATTCTTCAAATGATCGAAAACATCTTCAAGAACAAAGCCATGCGGGTCTAAGGGAATATGATTTAATGCAAAATTTTTCCGAGCATATTCCATGGCTGGTGCCGATACATCGACACTTACCACTTCTTTCGCAAGCTTGGCCGCATATACCGAGAAGCCTCCAGAATAGGAGAATGCATTGAGTAGGCTTCGGCCAGCAATATATTTTTGTAAGGCCGCACGGTTTTCACGTTGATCCAAAAAGAATCCGGTTTTTTGTCCGGTTAGTACGGGAACAATAAATTTAAAACCGTTTTCCAAAATCTCGACTTCTGGTGTTTCGGTACCATATAAGTTACCTATAGGTTGATCGGTTAGGCCTTCGTATTTGCGCACAGCAATATCGCTGCGTTCAACAATTGATAACGGTTTGTAAACTTCAATTAAAGCCTCGACAATTTGTGTTTTTAACACATTCATGCCCAAGGTATGCAGTTGCACCACTAAAACGTTGGCATATTTATCTACCACTAGACCTGGTAATCCATCGGCTTCTCCAAAAATTACGCGATAAGCGTTGGTATTTGTGGGTAACCAAATTTCTTTTTGGATTTTTATTTGCGTGATACGTTCGATGAAAAATTGTACATCAATTTCTTCGTCTTTGCGTGTCAGCATGCGCACGGCGATATCAGTATTGGAATTGTAATAGCCAATACCGAGGAAATTTTTCCCATCAATAATTTTTACCAAACTTCCGTCATCAATATTGGGCTTTTGCGATAAAGCTCCGGAAAAAATCCAAGGATGACCTGCGATGACATTTTTGCTGCGTTCAGGTTTGAGTGCAAGGGAAGGATAGTTGGCCATTTAGTACTTCAAGGATAGAGGAAAAACTGTTTTTTTTTAAAGTAATAAAACTGAGCGTACAAAACTATTTTTCGATGTAAATGGGGAAAGGTATTTTGGTAGGAAAATTAGCAATCTTCAATTTAATTGAGCCGATTAAACCTCAATTTGAGCATGGGCAATTGATATATCCAATGGGCATTTTAATTTTCATCTTTTTGTGAGTTAGAGAGACATAGGTTGAAAGAAATAGATTTAAATCTACTTCGCAAATAAAAATAGCTATAATTTTTGCTTTACTGAAGTATGGGGATTTTATGGCCGTGTGCTAATGCCGGAATGGCTTGCCAATCAACCTTTTCTGGTTTATTGATTGGTTTCAAATCAGAGTTTTCATATTCTTGGTTTAACCAATTTTGTAAAGCTTTGGCACTTAACCAATCGGTATTGGTTTCACTAGAATAAGAAAATCCTTCGGGACATTTACGTCCTTTTCTAATACGTTTTGGATCGGCATCCCAACCATTGATAGAAGGCAAAATTTTGTAATAAGTTTCGTATTCATATGAATGCGCCGAATCTTCTACGCTTATCATTTGTTCATGAAGTTTTTCACCTGGCCTTATGCCAATGTATTTGATTTTTGCATCGGGAGCAATTGCTTTGGCAATGTCAGGTAATTTCATGGATGGAATTTTACGTACATAAATTTCGCCACCGATAGCATCGGATAAAGCATGCCATACCAATTCCACACCTTGTTCTAACGTTATCATAAAACGAGTCATGCGAGGATCCGTTACAGGAATTTCACCACTAGGGGCTAAGGATTTAAATAAAGGTATAATGGAACCGCGGCTTCCCATTACATTTCCATAACGTACAACAGCAAATCGGGTATCGTTCGTTCCACTATATGCATTTCCGGCAACAAATAATTTATCCGAACAAAGTTTGCTTGCACCATAAAGGTTGATTGGATTGCAAGCCTTATCCGTACTCAAAGCAATAACTCTTTTTACTTTTTGGTCAATGCTCGCGTCTATAATGTTCATCGCACCTTCAACATTGGTTTTGATGAATTCAAAAGGATTATATTCAGCAGCAGGTACAATTTTTAAGGCAGCAGCATGGATAACATAATCTATTCCGCTTAAGGCGCGATGTAAACGAGATTTATCGCGTATATCACCAATAAAAAAACGAATCAAATCTTTTTTAGGGTGGTCTTTAAATTGATTGGCCATATCCCATTGTTTCATTTCGTCGCGAGAATAAACAATCAAACGTTTCGGGGTAAATTTTTCCAAGGTCATACGAATAAATTTTTGTCCAAAAGAGCCAGTTCCACCGGTAACAAGTATGGATTTATTATCGAGATTCATAATACTTTCCTTGGATTAATATATTTCAGGTTTGTTCAGAGTAACATTTAAGCAACCATTGCGCAAGTATTTGTACTACTTTAAGCTTTACTTTAAGCTTTACTTTCTACGCATCTATTTATTTAATTATCGGATTTGTTTACTCTATACTTGATGCATAATTACAGGTATTCCTAAAGCTAAAACTCCACAAGAAATGAATATTACGGAGTCTATAAAACAGCTTTAATGGTAAACCATGTATTTATCTTGAGTTGATCTTTTAGCGTTGTAAGTGATATTCTAAAAAAGCATAAAGGCATTTATTTTCCTTTACCGTAATTTATTGAGGTTGAGAGTATGAGGATATTTTGAGAGTTCTTATAACAGGTGCCTCTGGTATGTTGGGAGCCACTTTAGTGGAACATTATCAAGAATTCATGAATATTTATGCCACGGGGAATTATGATTTCCGAAATAATAAAGCTAAAAACTTTAAGGAATTCGATCTTGCGGAGGAGTCCTTTGGGGAATTAATTGATTGGGCGAAACCAGATGTCATTATTCATTGTGCGGCCATAATAAATGTTAATCTGTGTGAAGAGGAAAAAGACCATACACTCTGCGTAAATGGATATTCGGTGAAAAAATTTATGGACTATGCGCCCAAAGCACGAATCATTTATATCTCATCGGATGCCGTGTTTGCTGATGAAAAATATTTAGCAACGGAGCTTGAACCGCCGTCGCCCAATAATATTTATGGAAAATCAAAAGTATTGGGAGAGCATTTTATAAAGGAAACTGAAGGAGCGCATTGTGCGATACGCACAACTATTGTGGGGCGTAATTTAAATCCAAGCAAGCAATCATTTACGGAATGGATTATTAATACTCTAGTTCAAGATAAAGCAATCGATTTATTTTGTGACGTAATTTTTACTCCAATTGCCATTTGGCATTTAGCTGAAGAGCTGAAATGGATTATCGATAATCCAGTGAAAGGTGTTTTTCATGTTACTGGGATTGAGCCTATCTCAAAATATGATTTCGGATTTAAACTCTGCAAAAATTTAGGATTGAATACTGCTTTGATTCGTAAAGCCAGTATTGGTGATTTCCCCCTAAGGGCGGGACGATCCAAGGATCAAACCTTGGATTCAACTTTGTATGAATCAATGTCTCAGCGTAAGCTTCCGAATGTCTTTGATACTATCGATATTTTAACTCAAAAATTTAAAACTTTAAATTATGTGTAAAATAAAAATTGGAAACAAAACAATTGGCGATGATAGCCCCTTGTATTTCATAGCAGATATTGCGGCCAATCATGATGGAGATTTGGAACGGGCTTACAAATTAATTGAATTGGCAAAAGCTTCCGGTGCTGACGCTGCAAAATTTCAAAACTTTAAAGCAGGTAAAATTGTGAGTAAAACGGGATTTGATTCTTTGCAAAGTATATCAAGTCATCAAGATGCCTGGAAAAAATCGGTTTTTGAAGTTTATGAAGATGCAAGTATTTCAATGGATTGGACTTCAAAATTAAAAGAAAAATGCGATGAAGTCGGCATCGAATATTTTTCCAGCCCCTATGATTTTGAATCGGTGGATCATGTTGACCCCTATGTTAACGTATATAAAATTGGATCTGGGGATATTACCTGGCATGAAATTATTGATTATGTTGCGAGCAAAGGTAAGCCGGTTTTAATGGCAACAGGAGCTTCTTCTTTCGAAGAGGTAACGTTGGCAATGGATGTTCTTTTGCAAAAAACCAAAGAGGTAGTACTCATGCAATGCAACACCAACTACACCGCAAGTATGGAAAACTTCAAGTACATAAATCTTAATGTGTTGAAGCTATATCATGAATTATATCCCGATATCATTTTAGGACTTTCAGATCATACTTATGGCCATGCCACAGTAGCTGGTGCCGTAACCTTGGGAGCTAAAGTTTTTGAAAAACATTTTACCGACGACAACGATCGTGGAGGCCCTGATCATAAATTTGCCATGAATCCCAAATCATGGCAAGAGATGGTTACCTGTGCGAATGAAATATTTCTGGCTATGGGCGATGGAATAAAAAGAATTGAGGCGAATGAAGTAGATACATCTGTCGTTCAAAGGCGTTCACTTTGGTTTACGAAAGATTTACCCGCAGGACATGAATTGGTTGAAGAAGATCTTTTTCCCCTTAGACCCAGAAATGCAAATGGCATCGCGCCATACGACAAAAAAAAATGGATAGGCAAAACGCTTAAGAGAAGTGTAAATGCAGATGATTATTTAAGAAAGGAAGATGCCTAGGAATGCTTAAGGGAAAAATTGTTGGATTGACAGCGGTAGAAAAAGAGGATTTAAAACAACTTCGGGATTGGCGCAATAATTCGGATTTCCGAAAATACTTTCGAGAATATCGAGAATTAAATATGAGTCACCAAGAGGCTTGGTTTAATGAAAAAGTGATGAAGGATCCGACTACGGTTATGTTTTCCATCCGACGCATCACGGATAATGTTTTACTGGGATGCTGTGGCTTTGTCTATGTCAACTGGGTACATCGTCATGCTGATCTCTCTTTATATATAGGCGCGGACGATGCGTATATCGATGATAAAGGATATGCTGAAGAAAGTTGTAAGTTGCTGTTTGATTATGGTTTTAAAGAATTGGGTTTAAATAAAATATGGACGGAGATCTATGAATTCGATGAAAAAAAGAAAGAGCTTTATAAAAAATTAAAGCTAAAAAAAGATGGTTTATTACGGAAGAATTATTTTTATGAGGGACGTTTTTGGGATTCAATTATAATTTCCATGTTAGCTGATTCATACTTGAAAAATGAGTAAGACATTATGATCAAGCTGGGTATAATTGGAATGAATGAAGGGAATGGACATCCATTTTCATATTCCGCTATATTCAATGGATATGATCCTGTGGAACTTAATAAAAGATGTCCTTTTGGATTGATTAAAGAATATCTTCCGAGAGATCATAGAAATGAAATTTTCATCGATGGGGCAAAAGTAACTCATGTTTGGACTCAGGATGCTAAGCTTTCAGAAGACATCGCTAAAGTCTGCCTAATTCCAAATATTGTTAAAAATTACACGGACATGATAGGTAACGTAGATGGTATTCTTTTAGCAAGAGATGATCCAGAAAATCATTTTGAAATGGCAAAGCCATTCATAGAAAAAGGTTTGCCGATTTTTATTGATAAGCAACTTGCTGCTACGGAAAAAGATTTAAATGCATTACTCGATTTAATGGGTGAAGATTATCCCGTAATGGCGGGTTCTCCAATTCGGTTTTGTCGTGACTTAATCGATGCAAAAGCACAGAAACCATGGGCACAAGTTAAATCCATTCATGGCATGAGTCGAGTAAATTGGATGCGTTACGGACACCATGTCTTTGAAGGAATTTCCTGTATTTGGGGTTTCGACATACTTTCGGTGCGCTCGTTAAATAATGAAGTGGACCATGATATTGTGCAAATCAAATTCGCTTCGGGAATGAATGTGATATTGGAGTTCGTCAAAAATATTTCTTTGCCGATTCAGTTCACATGTTTTTCTGAAGGATCGGAAAAATTTTCAGTTCCTTTCTCTGATTTTTTTTACAGCTTCAGGCAAATGTTGATAAAATTCACGGAAATGATTGAGACAAGAAGGCAGCCAATTCCCTTGGCAGAAATAGTTACAATAGCCAAAGTGATACTAGCTGGCGATATATCAAAGCGAAATGGCGGAGTTGAGATTTCGCCTATTACTTTACAACCTTTAATTTAGACGACTGGATTTATATGCATACTAATGCACTTTTTTCTCTTAAATCCCAATGCGCAGTGGTTATTGGAGGGGCAGGGAAAATAGGATTTCCAATGGCTGAAGCATTGGCTGAAGCGGGTGCTAAAGTTTATATCACTTCTACAAAAGAAGAACATTATCAAGAAGCTGTTGAAAAATTACAAAATCAAGATCTTCAAGTTAGTGGTTTTTGTATGGATCAAAGCGATGAAGGGGATGTTTTAAAGTCAATAGAGAAAATTTCTATTGAATGCAAAATTCCTGATATTCTGATCAATTCCGGTTATGAAAGACCTATGAAAAAATTCTTTAACGATTCCATTGAGAACTGGGATCGATCCATGGATGTCAACGCGAGGGGATTATTTATCACTTGTCGCGCCTTTGGGAAGGCGATGGTGCAACAAGGACATGGTAGTATTATTAATATTGCGTCGATATATGGTTTGGTAGCACCCGACATGAAAATTTATGAAGGATCTAATTTCGAAACGGAACCTGATTATCCTTTTGTTAAGGGCGGTACAATTATGTTTACTAAATACCTTGCGTCATATTTTGCGAAAAGTGGCGTGCGCGTTAATTGCATAGCGCCTGGGGGATTTTATAACAATCAACAAGAACCATTTCTTAGCAATTATATAAATAAAGTTCCACTTAAAAGAATGGCTTATCATGATGATATGAAAGGCGTATCCGTTTTTCTTGCTTCGGAAGCTTCTAGTTATATCACTGGAGCGGTTATACCTGTGGACGGTGGATGGACTATAATTTAATTCTACCTAGGTTTGAAAATAAAATGAAAAATATTTTGATTATTGGATTGGGAGGAATGGGTCGCAGGCATATTAAGGTATTTTCCGAAATGAATAATATCCGAATTTATTGCTTTGATATTGATTCTAAAAGACTACAAAATATTCAAGATGAATTTTCGTCCATTACATGTTTTACAAATCTGGAGGATTTACCTCTAGCGGATATTCATGGAGCAGTAATTGTTACTCCTACCCATACGCATATCGAATTTGCCGAATGGTGTATCAATCGAAATATCCCTTTCTTGTTAGAAAAACCAATTAGCAATAATTTGGATCGCGTTACGGAACTCATTCAAAAAGCTAAGGAAAAAAAAATAATAGCTGGAGTAGCTTATCCGCGTAGAAATTCTGAGGCAGTAAAAAAAATAAAAAAAATGCTAAACGAAGGTTTTATCGGAGACCTCCAAATGATTCTTAGTAATTTCAGCCAAGATTTTAGAAAGTATAGGCCTGATTATCAACAAACCTACTATGCGAAATTATCTACCGGTGGAGGATTATTATTGGATGCGCTTACGCATCATGTGGACTTGGTAACCTATTTTGCTGGTCCTATAAAATCGGTTTATGCTTTGGCAAATCGACAGGTATTTGAAGGTTGTGAGGGTGAAGATACTGCCGTTTTATCACTTCACTTTCAAAATGGGATCATTGGAAATATGGTAGGAAATCAATTCCAAAAACCCAATATGGATCAAATCGAATTAGTTGGAACAGCAGGAAATATTCGTTATGAAAGAGTCACCGGGATTTTGGCATGGAATAAATCAGACAGCCCAACATGGACTGAAGAATGGATCGATGGCGATTGGGAAAAAATTTTGTCGAATCAAGCCGATAATTTTTTGCATGCTTTAGCAACTGAATCGGTAAGTTCCACTATTCCCACAAGCCTTAAAGACGCTCGACATTCTCTTGAAGTAGTAATAGCCGCAAAAAAATCAGCTATTGAAGGAAAAAGTATAGAAATATGAATACCGTTATTCTCGTTCAGGCTAGGCTAGGTTCAACAAGGTTACCAGGAAAAATTTTAAAGGAAATAGCTGGAAAAACTATATTAGAACATTTGGTTTTAAGATTGCGCAGAATCAAAAATGCAAGTCGAGTTGTTATTGCTACAACGAATAATCCGAATGATTTACTGATTGCCGATTTGTGTGAAAAAACTTCAATAGATTATTTCCGAGGATCTGAATCTGACGTATTGTTAAGATTTTATGATGCAGCTAAATATTTTGAGGCCGATAATATTGTAAGAATAAATTCCGATTGTCCCCTGATTGATCCAGCAATTGCTGAAAAGGTAATACAGCATTTTTTAGATCATATAGTAGAGTTAGATTATGCCTCCAATATTTTAGAAACAAGTTATCCCATTGGAATGCATACAGAGATATTTTCATTTCCAGTTCTTGAACGAGCAAATCGCGAATCAATCGATTCCATAGAGCGAGAAAATGTTACCCCATACATTTATCGGAACCCACAAATATTTAGAGTGGCGAGTGTCGTACATGGAGACGCCTTGAGCCATCATCGATGGACTTTGGATTATCCAGAAGATTTCGAATTAATCAAGAGAATATATGAATCTCTATATCCCATTAACCCGTGTTTTGATATGTATGACATTTTAAAATTGTTGGATGAGCATAAGGATTGGTCAATGTTAAATAGTTATATCACAAAGCAACAGACAGTTTAACATTGAAAAAACACTTTTTATAATATTTGAAGGAAAAATAAATCGATGAAGGTCTACTATTATTATTCAGCTTGCATCGGAATTCGCACAACTCATTTTTCGATTTTATGTGACCCATGGTTTACCGAGGGAGCGTATGATGGTAGTTGGTATCAATATCCAAAACTAGCTGATCCAATTAAAGTAATTGGGAAATATGACTATATCTATATTTCCCATATTCATCCCGATCATTTTGATCCCATTTTTCTCAAGGAATATTTGAGTTATTACCCTAATGCGAAAATAGTTATTGCCGATTTTAAAAATAACTTTTTAAGCAAAAAAATGACAGGCGCGGGAATTTCACATACTATCCTTTCCGAACTGGAAATTGAGGACATAGTCTTACGAATTTTCCCTAATGAGACAGAGCATATTTATGATATAGATTCTGCTTTGGCGGTAGTTGAAAAAAGTTCGGGACATTCAGTTGTTAACCTGAATGATAATCTTTTTAATTTGGTTTTTTTAAACCAAATTAAATCTTTTGTAAAAGGTTCACCTACTGTGGCGTTATTGGGGTATACAGGCGCTGGACCCTATCCGCAAACTTATTTTGATATTGGGCCAAGCCTTAAGGAAAAAGCGGAAGAGAAAAAAAAATCATTCTTTGAGCGTTATATAAAATCTAGAGATGTATTAGCAGCCAAAGTGGTAATTCCATTTGCTGGAAAATATTATCTTGGCGGACAGCTTGCCAAATTGAATGCTTATCGTGGAGTTGCTGATGCAATTGAGGTTACGGTTTTTGACAATACTGCGATAGTGCTGGATGATGGCGGTGATGCTTATATTGATACCGAGACGCTTAAGGTAAATCGCGAAAGAAAAAAAGCTTATCATCCTGAGGATGTTGAAAAATTTGTAGAATCACTTTTGAATCGGGAAATGCATTATGAAAAATATTTTCGTGAGCTACCTGACAATATAATTCCTTTTCGTACGTTGCTTCCTAAATGTGGAGAAAATGCATTGAGGAAATCTGAATGTACCCAGGATTTTTTCTTTTGTATTAAAATTATTGATGGATATTTTGTATGTAATGCCAACAAAGAAAAACGTGAATTTCAGTTCACTAAAGCAATCGAAAAAATATCTCCACGATCCGAAATTATTATCGATTCTCGCTATCTCTACGGGTTAGTTACCGGCGTTTTTCATTGGAATAATGCTGAGGTTGGCTCTCAATTTTTTGTAAGACGTATTCCCGATACATTTAATCGAGAAGCACAAAACTTTTTGTCATTTTTTCATTTATAAAATCTTTACTCTAAATAAAATTAAGGTTAATCTATTTATACTAATTACATAACTCTAAAATAGAACGAGCATATAAATAGTTTTGATGATATTAAAAATGGATATATTACTATGACTGATATTAATAATAGCCTTGTTCAACAAGCTGAAAGCTTGCTCGCTTTATTTGATAAACAAAAAATGAATGATACTCAAATTATTGAGTATTTAGAAAAAACGATTAATCCTCCTGCAGATTTGGCATTGGAATGGTATCAGGGATTTGCCTTTGCTTGTCAAAAATTTAGCCCTGATTTAGAAATATGGGCCTTAGAAAAGGCTTATTCTGAAGGCGCGAAAAGCGAAGCTTTTTATCAACAAATCATTAAATGTTATGAGTCATTAGGAAATATTAATAATGCGGCACGGTTTAAATTGAGCTTGGCTTTCCAAGCTTTTCAGTGCCAGCAATATAATTTGGCCTTCCAATTAATGATTAAAGCACTATCGATATCTCCTGAAACCACAATTTGGATCGATTTACTAAAGCATTTGCCAGCACTAGAAAAGTTTTTATGCCTTCCTCAAAAAGGTTTTGAAAAACAAATTTCTATTCTCCGTAAGCTTTTACGAAAATGGTTAATTCATTCCCTTATGGGCAACGAGGCAAGGGAGGACTATAACCTAGTCGTAATCAATTCCACAAAACTGGAGTCCGCAAATAATTCAATAGCTGAATCTTCCTTATTAACATTCTCAAAATTATTGAATGTCACCTCCATATTACCCTTGGATACGATTTCACCCGCATTGCCATTAATTATTCTTTGGAGAGTTGATGAACAATGGTTTATTGTGGATAGGGTTAAAACAAAGTCTTTAGATTTTTCCTTGGAAAAATTTCAAGCTTCAGTACTTTGTGCAAATTATGCCTTTCCAACTTCACTAAGCGAGGGATTAACTTTCTCCATCGCCGAAAATGATTCTAGTGAAAATCTATCTCAGCAATTTTCCCGTGAATGCGAAAGCGCTGCTATTCAAAATTTGGATTTATTACCACGTTTATTTGCAGATGTGATTGGCATGGATGCTTTTGCAAACCCTTTGATTTTAGAGGAAATAAAATCAGTTATTTCTGGAGCGAAACAATATGTTTCAACGGGAAAAAATATTCCAGATGCATTTGGACAAGTGATTAATTTATATTGCCAAACTAATGGATGGTCTAATGATTTTTTAGTCTTTTTATTAATGTTATTTAAACCGAATTATACATTACCCTTAGTAAAAGCCAATTCAGAAGTTAAAAGTGTACTTGGGCCATTAAATGCAAAAGAAATACATGCCATTTCCAATCAAATTCGCGACAAAGGATTTTTTGTATTTGAGAACCAATTAGCAGATTCGATTATTGAAAAATTAATGTCCTTTGCTTATTCTGAAAAAGCCGAATTAATACCCCCACGCGAAGGTGTACCAGAATATGCCGTTTATAATCCTGAAAAAATACTTGCGGATAAATATCAATTTGGATCAAAAGATTTACTCGCTCAAGTAGAAGTACAAAGACTAATTTCCGATCCAAACTTATTAGCAATATCTCAAGCCTACTTGGGTACAAATCCTATTCTCTCTACTTTAGTAATGTGGTGGAGTACTCTTTATGCTAAAAGTCCAGAGACTGAGGTGGCACAACTGTATCATTTCGATATGGATTGGATTAAATGGATTAAATGGTTTGTTTACCTTACTGATGTCGAAAGTGACACTGGACCTCATTGTTTCGTTGAAGAATCACATAAAAGAGGTCAGAAGCCGCCGGAACTATTACAAAGGGGTTATCAGAGAATTTCTGATGAAGATATGCTTAAGCATTATGCTGAAAATAAATTTCATGAATATACTGGACCCCGAGGATTAATCATTGCTGAGGACACACGAGGATTTCACAAAGGAAAACATCCTACAAAAGGGCATCGATTACTTTTGGAAATTGAATATGCGAATACCCTTTGTGGAACGGCATTTCCACGTAACACTCGTTTACCGGAAAAGATTATTCCTGACATTAAAGAGATGACAAAAGCATTTCCTGATATTTTCAGTAAGTTCAATTTTTGATAAGCACGTACTTATACTGAACTATAAAGCGATTTCGCGTAAATCACTTTATTAAATACATTAACTTTTATAGTACTTTTTTTAACTCATTAATATTATTCATTCCTAAGATGAATTCGGCAATTTGATAATGCTAGAATTTAAGCAAACGCATTATTTCCCAAGAATTGGAAGGTTTAATTTGAGCAACCATTTACCCGCTAACCCATCAGAAAAAAAACATATACTCGTTTTTACTCCTGAAGCAGGCGTACTTCCTCATTTTGCCGCACAGGCTTTGTTAGCGAAAACATTACAAGAAATGGGTCACTCTGTATTGATGGTGCGTTGTCAATCCGTTTTTACTCGATGTCCAGTAATGGATATGTATAATTTGCCGCATACCGAGTTACAGGAAAATAAAAAGAAAGTATGTGAAAATTGTCTTCAGCATTCAGTTGCCTTGGAACAATATTATGGCCTGAAATTTTTAGATATTCATGATTTTGTGACTCCGCAAATGATAATGGAAATCACAATGATAATCCAACAATATGAAGAACATTTACAAGATTTGGTTTATGAAGGCATTGCATTCGGCAAAATGTGTATTTCTGCATTAGTGCAATCACAAAAAATTCTTGATCTTGAAAATTTATCAGAAGAAGTTAGTGCTGGCTGGAAGCAGTATACCCTAAGCGCAATATTAAGTTACAAAATTGCGGATGAGATATGTGCCAGGCTTCCTATTTCTGCAATAATGTATCATGAAGAATATAGTCTATTAGTTGCAACTCGTTTGGCTGGACGTAAGCACGGCATTCCCAGTATCACTACAACCACATCCCAACATTTAACCGGTGATAAAACACTTTTGTGTCTCTACCCTGATTCAATATGGCATGAAGCAAATAGGTCACTTGATTTATGGGCGGGATGGCGCGAATTAGCTTTAAATAAAACTCAAGTAAAGAGTGCTATGGATGATGTATTAATACGCATGAATTCATCAACGGCCTCTCATGTATACTCACCAGCAAAAAATACTAATCCAATCGATCTACATACTAAACTTGGTTTGCTTCCAAACAAAAAACTTTTAGTAGCCTTTACCAGTAGTTTAGATGAACGAATGGCGAGTAAGGCCATGATAGATGCATTACATGTTACTATGAAGGATTTCAAATTGCCTTTTGGAGATGAGCAAATTCCTTGGATTGAAGCGCTAATTCAATTTGCAGAAAAAAGAGACGATATTCAATTAATTGTACGTATCCATCCTCGCGAAGGGGCAAACAAACGTGAACAAGTACGTTCTCAACATTTAGAATTATTAAAAAATAGTTTTGCAAATCAGGTATTTAAAAACTGCCAAATTATTTGGCCAGAAGAAAATATTTCCAGTTATGATTTGGGAGAGATAGCGGATGTAGTACTCACTACATGGAGCACTATAGGCTTAGAAATGGCGCGCTTAGGCGTGCCTGTATTAAAATCAACTCATGGTGTGGGATTCTGGCCGCATGAAATATTTATGGAATGGGCCGATAATCAATCAGGCTATTTTTCAAAATTAGAAAGCTTATTACAGCAAACTCCAAGCTTAGAAAATATTTTATATGCATTTCGATGGTATAATTTTTATTACACCGTTTGGGCTATTGATATAAGCGATATTAATTCAGATAAAAAATTTAATGGTGTGCTTCCGTTTAAAATGACCAAAGAAGCACCTTTAATTGAGTCTACAGTTTTTGCAAAATCGGATATATGCGAAAACAAAAGGCTTCGGTTACAAGACCAACAAAATTCTGATTCTAAAATAAATGAACTGGAAGCGCTATGTATCCAACTTCGTCGGACCGTCCATTGGTTAATGTCGGGTGAAGACAAGGAAAATGATTTTACTTTGATTTGGGTAGAGGTAAATCCTAACTTGGAAATTAATTTTGGTGAGTTAAAAAAATATAATAACTTAGGTTTACATATTTTATTAAGTAGTAAAAATTATGTGGATTATTTATACCAGGGTCAACATATACATCGCTTGTCTCGCATGGGAGACCGGCTTGGCAGATTATCCAGTCAATTTGTATTTACATTAGAGTATGCTGGTAAAGAAAATTTAAACTCTTTGCAAGCAAGCGACTTTCCATATAACGTTGAATTATTCCATACTCTAAAAAAAATCACATGTTCTCAAGCAGAGATTATTTCGAAAACCGAAAAAAATCATCCCATTACCTTTATTGGCAATTTAACAGATGCTAATGAGATTGCTTTTTTGGAAAAACTAGCGAGCAAATTGCCAATTAAATTTTGGGGTAAAAATAAAAATATTTTAAATAACGATTCAGCAATTTTGCTAAAACATTTGGGTGAAATCAGTGAAAAAAATAAACATGACATTATACAACAATCTCAAATAATTGTGGTTCCTCCTGGTTTTCGTTTTGAAAATAATGAAGTTAACGCGTATTTTTTACAGGTATTAAATAACGGCGCTTTATTAATTACAGAATATCATGAAGGTTTATCAAAATCATTTGATATTGGGAAAGAAATTATTTCTTACCGCACTGTTGAAGAATGTATCGCATTAATTCAGTACTTTATTCGCTATCCTTTGGAGAGAGAAATAATTGCTAAGGCAGGAAAACAAAAATCCTTGGCTTTACATCCACAATTTTTGCAAGATGAAAAAAAAATCGAAAAATTTAGTAATAAGGTTGAACAGTCTATTGCAAGATTACAGCAATTGATTGAAAGCGGGGTGGGTTAATGGCTCGCTATTATTGTACTTATTTTGATCGTAATTATTTGGCTAAAGGCTTGGCCTTACTTGAATCATTGCAACATTGGGAAGAGTCTTCGTTTCATGTTTATGTAATTTGTTTGGATGAAATTAGTCGTGCTGTATTATTTAAATTAAAAATTCAAAATATTACTATTATTGCCTTTCATGAAGTAGAGCATAATGATATGCCACTTCAGGATGCAAAAAAAAATCGCAGTTTGGTCGAATATTATTGGACTTGCACTCCCACCATTATTAAATGGGTTTTGGAAAAATATCCAAGCATTGATGCTTTAACTTATGTTGATTCCGATTTATTCTTTTATTCATCTCCCGCTCCTATTTTTGATGAATTTAATCAGGCTTCGGTATTAATTCATGAGCATCGTTTTTCTCGAGGCTTGGTGAAATTAGAAGTTCAAAGTGGAAAATACAATGTCGGCCTTTTAGGTTTCCGCAACAATTTAGAAGGGATGAGGGTTCTGCAATGGTGGCGTGAACGCTGTTTAGAATGGTGCTATGAGCAATATTCTGATGGCAAAATGGGTGATCAAATGTATTTGAATGATTGGCCACAAAGATTTTCGGGTGTGAAAGTTTTACAACATATTGGTGCAGGTGTTGCACCTTGGAATCATGAGCAATATAATATCCGTCGAAATGATCATGGAACTGTTGAACTAAATAAAAAATATCCTTTGATATTTTTTCATTTTCATGCTTTAGTGATGGTTAATAATAATATTATTATTCCCAACAAACATTCTCATTATCCTATTACTCGAGAAGTATTAGAATATTGTTATGTTGAATATGCCAGTGCACTAAAGTTTATGTCAGCCAAAATAAAAAATATTTTACCTGAGTTTAATTTTGGGATTGAAAATTTAGACATACCATTAGGACAGCAAGCCTTTTTAGGAAGTGCAGAATTACAGCTCGATTTAAAGAATTTACCAATACAATTAATTCCCATGAATAAAGATTGGATCTGTTATACAGCGGTTGATCTGGATACCGCTCAAGAGTCAAATTGGTTTGACGAACAAAATGAATTGGCAGAAAAAGCATTTTCAGAAAATAATTTCTCCTTGGCTGAAAGTTTGTTATTCGATGTATTAAAAAAGCAGCCCATACATAGCCGCACTCTTAATAATTTAGGGGTGATATCTTTAGTAAGTGGAAAAAATGAAATGGCTTTGCGTTATTTCTTTGAGGCCGTTAAGGCCGATCCCTATGATCGCAATGCTTTAATGAACTGCGGAGATTTATTACCAGATTTTGGATTATATAATGACTTATTTGCTATGGTTTATTGTTTTCTCGACGAACACCCTGATGATTTAGAAATGACAAATTATTTGATCGATAAAGAAAACAAATATTTACAGCATTTTTTTCTTAAATGCGATGTTTCTGCATTAGGTTATGTATCACGAAACTATCGTTTGTCAGTATTAGTATCTACTTATAATTCAGAAGAGTTTATGCAAGAATGTTTGGAAAACTTAATTGCCCAATCCATTTTCGATCAAATTGAAATTATTATTGTTGATGCGCATTCAAATCAGAACGAAAAAAGTATTGTCTTAGCGTATCAAAAGCGTTATTCGAATATAAAATACCTACGCACTCCGGAGCGCATAGGTATCTATCCCGCATGGAATTTGGCTATTCATGTAGCTTCTGCAAATTATCTCACACCATTTAGTACTAATGATGTATTAAATCCTAAGGCTTATGAAATTTTATGCGAAGCATTAGATAATAATTCGGAAGTCATGTTAATTTATGGCGATTCCTATTTAACGGATAACCCTCATGAGAAATTTGGTCAACATAAACCCTCTCACGAGTATAATGGTGCTTTTGTTTGGCCTGAATATAAATATGAAGATATGCTTTTAAGCTGTTTGGTTGGTCCTCATCCAATTTGGCGTAAAACTTTACATGCGCATATTGGATATTTTGATGGACGATATAAGGCTATTGGAGATCAAGATTTTTGGTTACGTATAGGATGGCATTATCCGCTAAGGCATATTCCAATATTTACTGGATTAGTATGGTTAAGCAAGGAATCATTATCGGGTGAACAAAACGCAGCGGATGAGATCAAAGCTATTCACTCGAAGTATATTGAGGCCTATAAAAATAATGCCGTAGTTAAGCTGCTATAATGCAAAACATTGAAGCCACCTCCTGTAAATTGGTGCTGGAAAATATTAGTCTTTCTCAGTCTATAGATCCAATAATACCTTTGAAAAATAATAAGTATAAGGTGACCGCAATCGTTTCAACCTATAATTCGGAACTTTATTTTAAGGGTTGTTTGGAAAATCTCTTAGCCCAAACCCTTTATTTGAATGGGCAATTAGAAATTTTAATTATCGACAGCGGATCGCAGCAAAACGAAGGTAAATATGCTTTGGAATTTCAGAAAAAATATCCTCATATTCAATATTTACGTACTTCCAGAGAAACGCTTTATGCGGCTTGGAATCGCGCGATAAAACTTTCTCAAGCTAGCTATTTAACCAATGCGAATACAGATGATAGACAGCATTCGCACGCCTTCGAAATTATGGCTCAAGTTTTGGATGCTAGAACTGAGGGTGTAGTTTATTCTGATGCTTTGCTAACCCATGTAGAGAATGAAACTTTTTCTCAAAACACGGCGAATGTGCATTGGAAATTACCTGATTTCAATTTAAGACAGGCCTTAATTGATTGTCCCTTTGGATGTCAGGTGATGTGGCGCCGAACTCTCCATGAGTCCGTAGGTAGCTTTGATGAAAGCTATTGTGTTGCTGGAGATTATGAATTTTTCCTTCGTGCTTCACGTAAATCTGGCGCTTACCACATTTCCAAACCACTGGCTTTATATTTTGAAAATGAAAAAAATCTTTCCTATGTAAATGCCGCTAAAGTTACAGCTGAAGTGAATCGTATTTTGGAATATTATAGGGTTAATATACCGATTGAAGAAATTTATCCAGAACTAGAAAATGATAAAGATAAAATTTTTAAAGCCACCGCGCTTGCTGATTTTGCTAATCTATTAATTAATTCAAGGGCGCGTTTAGGATACAAAGAGGCAATAATTAGATATCGCGAAGCGATTGAAATGGGAGGACCGAATCCTGAGATATTAAATAATTTAGGCATAGCTCTTTCTCTCAGTGGCGAGATAGAAGAAGCCATAAGCGTTTTTTCTCGTCTTGATAAATCAAATCCAACTATTGCTGCTAACTTTTTAAGTATTCAAAAACATGACAACGCATCCCATTTTAAACTCTTTGATTTCCAACATTCCATTTTGGAAAAATTGCCTGCAATTGTTTTCGGAGACAGTACGCGCTTTCGACTAAGGCCTTCTTCTCAAACAATTGCCACTAATGCAAATAGGAAAAAAGAGGAGCTGTTAAGAGTAAAAACCAAGGTATTATGGCAATCTCGAGAAGACTTGGATGCATTGCCCGGTGGGGATGGAACCGTTTTCCATGAAACTCTAAAAGCGATGAAATCATTTGGTATCGCTGCTTCATCATCCTTATCCTTGTCTCCCGATTTAAAAGATTATGAAATTGTTCAATTAAATAATATTAGTAGAACCAAAGATACGCATGAACAAATTGTAAATGCGAAAAGACAAAACAAAAAAATAGTGGTACATGCTTTATACGAGGATATGGATCGCTATTTAATTTCTTCAAATAAAATGGATATGCTTTTTCATGCTATGGCGAAGAATAAACATGTTTTTAGTTTTGAGCAAATAAAAGAGGCATTTGATAAATTAGAAACTTCAAATCCATTAGCTACTCAGTACGCAAAATATTTTGGAATTGGCGACAAATTAAAACAACAGGAAATTTTAAATTATTCGGATATGATTTTAACTAGTGGGAAAACTGAATCTGAATTGCTTATTGAAAAGTTTAGCATTAAAGTTCCCATCCAAGAAATATCCTATGGATTTAACTCAGCCTTTAAAAATGCTAAGGGAAATTTATTTACTCAAAAATATGGGCTAAAAGATTTTGTGCTTTGCGTAGGTCGAGTTGAACCGAGAAAAAATCAATGCACATTGATTGAAGTGTTTCGTAAATTACCACATTTAAAATTGGTTTTGATCGGCGATTTTCACGATTTAGATTTGGTAAGTGTTTATAAAAATTATGCAGCTTCCAATGTGTATTTTTTTAATCGATTGCCCTTCGAAGAATTAGTTTCTGCCTTTGGAGCAGCAAGGCTGCATGTTTTACCTAGTTGGTATGAATTACCCGGCTTGGTTAGCTTGGAAGCCGCTGCGGCGGGCTGTCGCATAGTGAGTACATCTTGGGGCACTGCTAAAGATTATTTTGGAGATAGAATTCATTATTGTGAACCAGATCAACCTGAAAGTATCAAGCGGGCTATTTTGGAGAGCTTTGATTCGGACTCGCCAAAAGAATTATGTGAATATGTAAATGAAACTTTTAGCTGGGAAAAAACGGCTCAACAAATTTTGGATTGTTATAGCCGTTTATAAAAATCTTTAAAACCAGAACCGTGCGCCTATGCCTGCGTCGAAACCAAGATCAAAAAATGGAATCACATTTAAATGAGGACCGAGTTCAAAGAAAAAATCAAATGGAATGGCACGTGGCATCCAATCAATTCCAAACATCCCTCTAAGGCCTGCAAAAAAATTATTGTTACCTCCATAGGTATCTAAGGAAAATCCTGGTCCGTAGTATAAGGCCAATCGTTCTGAGGTATGAAACACGCTGAAATTATGAATTAAATAATCCGCATGAAAATGCAATCCTTCCCATCCGTTGTGTCCATAATAATCATAGCGGTCATATTGATCATTGCAATAATGGGTATTGTCATTATAGTACCCTCGTCCATTACATCGGCTATCTCCGTAACCTCCATGACCATACCCTGAGCCCAAAGCAAAATCCAAGGCATGACTTCCATCTAACCAGTATTTAAAATTAAGAGCCGTTGGACTTCCTAATTGAAAACCCATCCCAAACTTTTCTTTTCCTTGCGCGCATAATGCACTTACGGAAAAGGTTAAAACTAAAACAATTTTTTTCCACATTTTCATAGGCTCTCCTTATTTGTCCTGACAAAAGCAATTTAAGTTAAAATGTTGATTGCGCAAGTAATTTATTTCAACTGAGTTTGAATACGGGCAATTGCCTCTAAAACATTTTCACGCCAGCCAAAAGCAGAAAGGCGGAAAAAGCCTTCTCCGCAACTCCCAAAGCCGGATCCAGGTGTGCCGACCACATGGGCTTCGCGTAAAAGTTTGTCGAAAAAATCCCAAGAAGTTAAACCTTGCGGGGTTTGCAACCAAATATAGGGCGCATTTATACCACCATAAACAGTGAAACCAGCTTTTTGCAAACCTTCACGAATAAGTCGCGCATTTTCCATATAGTAACTTATAACTTCTTTTACCGCAGCTGCGCCTTCTTCACTGAAAACCGCTTCCGCAGCTTTTTGTACGGGATATGAAACACCATTAAACTTGGTGGTTTGGCGGCGATTCCATAAACCATGCAGCGCAACGGATTCACCTTTTTCATTAAAGGCTTTTAAATCTTTAGGAACAACCGTATAAGCGCAACGTACGCCGGTAAATCCTGCGGTTTTAGAAAAGCTGCGAAATTCAATAGCTACTTCACGAGCGCCAGGAATTTCGTAAATGGAATGCACTAAATTGGGTTCGGTGATAAAAGCTTCATAGGCCGCATCAAAAAGAATTATGGCATTATTTTCTTTTGCGTATTTCACCCATTTCTCTAAAGATGCGCGTGGCATAACTGCGCCCGTAGGATTATTAGGTGAGCAGAGATAAATTAAATCCACATGCCCTTTAGTTTGATCGGGTAATTCGGGATCAAAACCATTTTCCGCGGTGGTCGGCATATACACTAATTTGCCATAGCGACTATTTTCAGCAATGCCAGTGCGGCCAGCCATTACATTGGTATCCACATAAACGGGATAAACGGGATCGGTAACGGCAATAATATTATCTAAGCCAAAAATTTCTTGAATATTTGCGGTATCGCATTTTGAACCATCGGAAACAAAAATTTCATCCGGCTCTATCTTTGCGCCTTGACTATAAAAATGTTTGGAGATGGCTTGCAATAAAAAGTCATAACCTTGTTCGGGACCATAACCTTTAAAATTTTCACGCGAGCCAAGTTCGTCAACACCTTTATGCATAGCCTCTAAAATGGGTTTTGGCAAAGGCCTTACTACATCACCAATTCCTAAGCGAATAATTTTTGCAGAGGGATTTTCCGTACTAAAAGCTTTTACGCGCTTGCCAATTTCTGGGAATAGATAGCCTGCTTGAAGTTTTTGATAATTACTATTGATTTTTGCCACAGAAACACCTTTTGTTGGTTTTAAAATATGCGCAACAAGTTAGTAAAATGGTTGATTCTCTCCATTGCCATTGGGGTCTCCAAGTTTTATCTTCAAGGCCATTATGATATATCCACCTCACGGCGAATTTTTCCACATTCTTAAAACTCAACAATTTAATCGTGCTTTGCTCGATGATTTATGTGAACTCACTACGGCTATACGCCGTTTTGCAAAAGAAAAAGAAGGTTTACTTTTCTTACGAGGACTACTCGCGCATAAGCGGGCCATGCTTTATTTTACGCAACCCTCTACGCGTACCTTTTTGTCATTCAATAATGCCTGTCAAATTTTAGGTATGCAAACCAGTGAAATTCGCGACTCGGCTACCAGCTCTGAAGTTAAGGGTGAAAGTCACCTCGATAGCTTACGCACTTTTAGCTCTTATGTCGATGTTGTGATAATGCGCACTAATGAAGAAGGACTTGCCGAATCGGCAGCAAAGCTATTTGATAGTGTGCAACGCCGTGTTCCTGTGATTAATGCCGGAAGTGGTAAAGATCAACATCCCACACAAGCCTTGCTGGATATTTACACACTAGAACGTAGCTTCAAGCATCGCGGTGGCATTGATGGTAAAGTCATTGGCATGATGGGCGATTTAAAACGTGGCCGCACGGTCCGTTCTTTATGCTATCTCATGAAAAATTATAAAAATGTGAAATTAGTTTTTATTGCGCCTGAACAATTTAAAATGGAAGAGGACATTAAAGCTCATTTACAATTACATGGTGTAGAATTTCGCGAAACGCAAAATATGCGCGAAGCCCTTCCCGAATTAGATGGGATTTATATTACTCGCATTCAAAATGAACATGATAAAAATGGAGAAAGCGATAAAATCGATCTTTCCCAATTCAAGTTTGGTGTGGAGCATTTGCCTTTATTGAAATCCGATGGTGTCATCATGCATCCACTTCCTCGCCGGGATGAAATTCATCCTGCAGTTGACACGGATCCGCGCGCTAAATATTGGAGACAAGAACGCAATGGCATGTGGATGCGCGTGGCGATATTCGCTAAACTATTTAAAGTGGATCACACTATTGTACATGGTCATTTACACGATTAGGCTGAGCTCTGTTGCTTCAGTAACCCAGAGGTAACTGAGATTTATCGAGCCGCCAGCATCCATGCGGCTACAAACAAAGCATAGCAGGCGCCAACCAATAGGCCTTGCATAGCCATACTCTGAGTCGAAAGCTGTTTTGATTTTGTTTGTGCATTGGTTTTTATCGGACTAGGCATTAAGCGAAATAAAGAACCACCCAAAACACCCAAACCAAATCCATAAAAATGCGCTTTAATATCCGCATTCTCTCCTAAGCCAATCAATACCGCGATAAAAAAAGCGGAAAACAAAGGGGTAAGTTTTCGTAACCTAAAAGTTACTCCCCAACGTTCTTGCGTTTCGCAAGCGGCTAATAATCCTAAGGCAGTAAAAATAGCGGTGGAAAAGCCTAAAGAGGCATGATTGGGTGTGGAAGTTAAAGCCACTGCAAAATTAGCTAAGGCCGCTAATAGAGTGGTACAAAGCATAAGTGTTCCGATGCGTAAACGATGCCCTAATAAATTCAAAATAAAATAACCCGATAATAAATTTCCTAATAAATGTTGCGCATCCGCATGCAAAGTCAAGGCGGTAAAAGTACGCCACCATTGCCCATTTAAAATTAAGTCTGCATCGGCGCGACCGCGTTTTTCCAACCATTGTGCCGAGATATCTATTCCTTGCCAAAAATAAAGAGCAATTGGCACAATTAAATACAGCAAAGGAGAAATTAGTAAATCCAATTCGCTGGAGCTTTCTGCTTTATAAAAATGCCGATTTTCGTTAAGGTATAAAGCTAATACTGAGCGTGCATGAGTTTGATCTTGTTCCTCTACACAAAGAATGTATTTCCCTTCACGAAAGTCAATCCAATGATCAATTTGCTGCGAAGCTAATAATAAAGAATAATCCAATACCTTAGCTTGCAGCGAACTAATGACAAGCTCAATCGAGGCATTAGATTCAACCGGTTTAATATTTTGTGAGGCGTGGGGATTAGGATTTTCCATTAGCGGGATTTTTGTTGCGAATTATAATTCACACAATCCGCATACTTAATTAAACTGCCGCCAAAAATATCGAGAGCACTACCTATAGTCAGATCTACTTTGCCATGGCTTAATTGTTGAACTTTATTTAGATCAGACAAATCCTGTGCGCCGCCAGCATAGGTAACTGGCAAGGGACAAGCGCTTCCAAGAAAGCTCACTAATTCACTATCGATGCCTTTGCATTGACCTTCCACATCCGCTGCATGAATTAAAAATTCATTGCAGTAAGCGGCTAGCTCGGTAAATAATTCGGAAGTTAAAGCTTGTGCCGTAAAAGTTTGCCAGCGATTGGTAGTTACAAACCAATCCTGAGCTTTACGTCGACAACTTAAATCCAATACCAATTTGCTTTTTCCTATTGAGGAAGAAAGTTGTGCAAGTCTTGATAAATCCAATTGCCCTTCGGGGAAAATCCAAGAGGTAACAATCACATGACTAGCGCCTGCTTGCAAATATTTTTCGGCATTAGCTAAATTAATTCCACCTCCCATTTGTAAACCTTGAGGATAGGTTTTTAAAGCCTCTAAAGCAGCGTCATCATTGCCTAGCCCCAGTGCAATTACATGGCCACCTGTTAAGCCATCACGGCGGTAAAGTTCGGCAAACCAAGCCGAAGCATGTTCCGACACAAAATTAGTTTTTAGAGCTTCGCCAGAATCGGTAAGCGAACCGCCCACAATTTGCTTAACTTTGCCTTGATGCAAATCGATGCAAGGTCGGAAACGAGTCATAAAAGAGTCATGCTTTCCTTTGAAATCCATTTTATACTTTGTACGTTGCAAAACCTAATTAAATCCCCTCAGAGTGTAATTCCAAGAGTAGGAAGCCTATGCAGTCGTTTATGTCATTCTTGATAAAAGTGTCCTCCATTTTTTTGCAAATTTGCAAATATATAGGGAAAACTATTTGGGCTTTTTATCAAATCGCCTTGGGCCTTTCCCTGATACTCCTAGTATGGGGATTTTTTCAAGTGACCAATTTTTTCCCCATTTTTGAAATACGGGCTTTACGCGATCAAAATCCTAAAACCACCACCTTTATTGAGGCCGAAAAAGAACGATTAATGCAGGAGGCAATTACTCCAAAAATGGTTAAAGGCAAACTCATTCCCCCTAAAAACAGTCCCAAAAATATCCCTATTATTTGGGACTGGGCGCCGCTCAAAACTATTCCACGCATGCTTCAGGAAATGGCTTTAGTGGCGGAGGATTCCAAGTTTTATAGCCATCAAGGTTTTGATTTAGAGCAAATAGAATATGCCTTAGTAGCCAATCATCAGGCGGGTAAACAAGCGCGGGGCGCGAGCACCATTACGCAACAAGTGGCTAAAAATTTATTTCTCAACAAGGACAAAGAACTTTCTCGTAAGGCACATGAAGCAATTCTGACACTAATGTTAGAGGAAATATTGACTAAGGATCGAATTTTAGAAATTTACCTGAATGTGGCTCAATTCGACGAAGGCCTATTTGGCATTAAAGCCGCTGCACAAAAATATTATCAGAAAAAAATGCAGGATTTAACCCCCGATGAAATGCTTAACTTGGTGTGTTTATTACCTAGCCCCACCCATTGGAACCCTTTAAAACCGACTAATGGTTTTTTACAGCATAAACGTCTTGTGACGAGAAACTGGACCATGTATAAAGGCATTAAAGCTTCCGAGTTATTGGAGAATGGGGCCGAGGACGGTTCTGAAGCGAATGATAAGGATTCCATTCATGTAAATGCCTACGACTCTTTATCTTCGGCTCTTGCTGAAGAACGCTGGAAAACTTTGCGTTCACGTCCGATGATTGATTCCAGTTCGCCGACCGACAGTAACACGGCAGATACTTCTGCCGCGGAAAATCCTTAATTATTTAACTGGGTGTGGAAGCCAAGTATTCCAAAATAGCTTCGCGAAGTTGCTGATATAACCACACCATTTTCTCTTCTTCTTCTTCTAAAAGCGTGACACGAAAGCCAAGCAAGTCAGAACAAAAAGAAGAAATGGGGACCACGCAAATTCCCGTTGCTGCAAGCACATAATACACAAAGCGTTTATCTAAAGGCGTACCAGCCACCATGCTTTCCACTAATTTTTGTGCTTCGGGATTTTTAATTTTTAAAGTTTGGCGAGTATTAAGAGTGCCTTTTTTGAAAATGATAGTGGAGTAAAATGCTCCAAAAGTTTTGTTCAAGGTTAAGGCTGGTATATCTTTTAAAGTGTCATAGACTATATCGCCACGACGCTGAATTTTTTGATTCACGGTGTCGCGATATTTAGGAAATTCGGGATGACTCATAATAGCTGGAATAGCCATTTGCGGAAGTGTGGTGGAACAGACTTCCAACATTTTTGAATCTTCTATGGTTTTAACTAAGCGAGCAAATTCAGCATCTTTATCGGTATTATAAAATTCCATCCAACCGCAACGCGAACCCGGCCATGGAAATTCCTTGGAAATTCCTTTCATGGCAATACCACAAACTTCACCTATCACCGCAGAAAGCGGAATGGCTTTCGCACCATTATAAGTGATTTGCGTATAGATTTCGTCGGAAACTAAAAACAGCTTAAACTCTTTGGCCAAAGCGACTATTTCACGGAGGTAACTTTCAGGATACACCATTCCTGTAGGATTATCGGGATTAATAATTAAAATCCCTACAATATTAGGATTGTATTTGATTTTGTTACGTAACTCCTGCATATCGGGATACCAATTGTTTTCCGGAAGCAGATTATATGTAATAGGTGGCTGACCTGCATGTCCACCTTCGGCAGAAGAGTGCGTGGAATAAGCCGGCGAAGGACCAATTACCCTTACGCCTGGATCGAGATATTGATAAACCTTGGAAATAGCATCGCCTAAGCCATTGCAAAAAAGAATATCTTCGGCAGTGATTTGCACACCCTTTAAGCTATTACACTTTTCGGCTAAAAATTCACGTGTTTCTAATACGCCCTTGGTGGGACAATAGCCATAACTTTTGGAGTCGAGCGCTAAATCGGATACGATTTTTTTGAGCCATTCGGGTAGGGGAGATCCTTTTTGAATTGGGTCCCCAATATTTTCCCAATAAACTTCTACGCCAACTTTTTTAAACAAATTAGCTTTTTTAACAATTTCCCGAATTTCATACACCAATTCGGTGGCACCGGGATGCAATAGATTTCTTCTCATTTAATGATTATAACAATAAAAAAAACGCTTACAAGGGCTTAAGGGCCTTGATCAGCGATAGGGGTGGACTATTGCTTTACCCGCATTTGGCTGGGTAAGGGGCTATAGTTTCGTGGAAAGCGTGTGCTGGTACTGAAATAGTTTTTCTTTAAATTATCTACATCCCAATAAGCACTGGTTAATATGGCGCCGCTAAAATCACATCCAGTAATAAAGGCATTGTCAAAACGCGCACTGCTTAAATCGGCATCGGAAAAATCACAGTTAAAAAGTTTTACGCCGGTAAAATCAGCATTTTTTAAATCGGTATGTGAGAAGTTTACATTACTGATCTTTTCAACTGAAAATTTTGCTTTAGACATTTGTGAGCCGCTGAAATTAACCCGTACTAATTCAGTCATATCAAATGTGGTCACATTGAAAATGGAATTGGTGAACTCGGCATGTTCAATATCGGTTTTGTAGAAAGAGGCATAGGTGAAATTGCAGCGCTCGCATTTTGCACCATTTAAGTTGGTGAATCCGAGCTCAGCCTTTTCAAATCGACTATCCGTGAAGGAAGATTTTTTTAAATTGGCTTCCATTAAATTAACCGAGGCAAAATTCGCTTTGGCAAAAATTAACTTTGGCATTTCAACATTCGACATATTGCTTTCGGCAAAGTTTACGTTTTCCATTTTACAATCGCTGAAGTCCGTCCCTTGAAATTTAACCGAGGCAAAAACCGCATCCTTTAAATTAGAACTTGAAAAATCCGCTTGTTCTAAACTGTTATTTTTGAATTGCACGCCTTCTAAATTGGATTTTGCAAAATTGGCTTTTTCATTAAACTTGCTTTCTTTGAAATTGCCTTTGACAATAGAGGTGGCTTCAAAAACAGCATCTAACAAAACCGCATTTTGAAAATTAGCACCATCAAGATTGGCTTTAGAAAAATTACTTCCTCGAAAATCTGTATTACGAAAATCGCCACTGTTAAAATTAACTTTGCGAAAATTAGTTTCATAAAGTTGTGCGGTTGAAAAAGTCAAGGCCTTGCCGGATGAAGCCTCGAAGGAAGCTTTGTTGCCTAGAGTTTGATTAAACTTGGTATTATCAAGTACGCAGTTTAAGAATTTTGCATCGGTTAAGTCCTTACCACTAAAATTTTGGGTAGAAAGGTCTTCATTTTTATGCTCAATTTTGGTTTGAGCCATGGCATTGCTCAATAAAAGAGCAGATATTAAAAAAGGCAATGAGCTTTTCATGCTAGTCCCCGGAATCATTTTGACCTTATGAATTTAATTCTAAATTTGAATTATAATTGGCATTTTTTAGCGGAGAGAAAAAAACTATGGCAGTTAGCAAGCCAAAAAACCTTTCTAAACTCGCCACACCCTCTCGTGTATGGTTGGAGGTGGATTTGGAGGCTATTGGGAAAAATTTTTCGCAAATCCAAATAACCGTGAAGCCAGCAAAAGTGATGGCCGTATTGAAAGCCAATGCCTATGGTTTGGGGGCATTAGCGATCGCCAAGGCCCTTAGTACTATGAAAGTGGATCGTTTTGGGGTGGCCGAATTAAAGGAAGCGAAGCAGCTTCGACAAGTTGTGTTCCAACCTGTACAAATTTTAGGTGGCTTATTGCCGGATGAAATCCCCGAAGCGGTAAAATTAGGTGTAATTTGTCCTATAACCGATATTTCCTTGGCGCAACATTTATCACAAGAAGCGCTGAGACAAAAAAAAGTGGTGACCGCGCATGTAAAAATAGATACGGGAATGGGACGCATGGGTTTGCCGTATTTTGAAGCCTACGAGTCGGTTAAAAAAATTGCAAAATTGCCAGGGTTAAAATTGGAGGGTATTTATTCCCATTTCTCAAATGCAAATAATCCAAGTCATCATAAAAGTTTAGAGCAGCAGGAAATTTTTCAAACCTTACTCAAACAATGGGAAACCGATGGGTTAACCTTCCCATTAATTCACATGGCGAATTCCGATGGCATTAATAATTTCCCCGGAGCCTATTTTAATTTGGTGCGCACGGGTATTAATCTTTATGGAGTATTCGATCTGCAAGGTCGTCGCGCTTATAAATTACGTCCAACTTTGGCTTTGAAAACTCGACTCATTGCGCGGCGCAAGTTACCTGCAGGTTATACCATAGGTTATGGCTGTACACATACTTTGTTCAAGGATACTTGGGTAGGAACTTTACCTGTGGGTTATGCCGATGGCATTCCTTTAGCGGCGAGTAATTCGGGACGCATTTTAATAGGAGGCCAGCTTTGCCCCATTATTGGCCGAGTTTCGATGGATTATATCACCGTGGATTTAACCGTTAGCCCTAAGGCCAGAGTAGGGGATATTGCCACTATTGTTGGGAAACAGGGCCGAGTAGAATTAACTATTGAAGATTGGGTTAAAATTAAACAAACTCATCCTTATGATATTATTTGTTCTTTGGGATCTCGAGTAGAAAGAATTTATCTTTAATCATGCAAATTATTATAAATATTAATGACTGTGAATAAATTAAAAGGAGCTAAAATGCAGACAATGATTTCAAAACTTTTGGCTTATGGTTTTGTGGCGTTGATTTTATTTGCTTGCAAAGCGGCAGATGTGACGGGCAGTGGACCGGATACTACGATTGCTAAGGACTCGGTTAACGTTGAAATTTTTAATAGGATAGATGTTGATCCAGGTCCTTTGACTTTTAAGTTTTTTAATAAAGCTTCAAGCTCATTAGATAATCCAAAACTAGAAGTTTTAGTAGGTACAGTAGCATATTCGCAATCTAAGTCGAAGACATTTAGAATCCCTGTTGGATCATATCGTATGGGTTATGTGGATGGCGCTAATCGACTTATTGGATTGATGGAAAGCCAACAGGCTTTATTTAATGCCGATGCGTGGCCGGTTGAGACATTTGTTAAAAATAAGTCTTACATTTTAAACGTATACACAACCGAGAGTAATTATTTTTGGCAATTAAATTCATTCTAAATCAATTCCAGTTTTTAGTGAATTTCAGAATAAAACTATTTAGATAAAAAAAGGGAGTCTAAGACTCCCTTTAAAAGTTTAAGCAAAATACACGAACATTATTTCCAAGATAATACCTGTGTTTTATAAGCGGTATCAATCACTTTTGCTGTAACAAAAGTCGTATCTAGCTTTATAATTCTAGTGGTATCGGTTTTACTAACGCTGGCTATTGTTTTTGTAACCACGGCCTTATACATATCACAAGTTCCATCGGTGGTTACATAATCCCCATGATGCGAAATATGTGTATTTATGGCTGATTTTGAAATACTAATCACATTGGACTTAGTAGCATCACCTCCAGGTAAATGACAAACATCGCATTTTTTTGCTGCGGAAGCAAAACAGGCAATATAGGCTGGCGTAACATTCAGATCGGGCATGGTATTAGGATCTTTTATAGTATTTGTAATAGTTGTATCCATTACTGTCTTCGTGGAGTAGGTATATGTAGTGTCCCATGCTGTAAGCAGGGACGTGGTAATTGCAGTATCCAAATATTTTCTGATTTTTAAACGGGCATTTATGGTTTGTGATTTATTATTCATGGTTCCGGTAGAGGTAATATCCACGGTGTCTGCTGAAGGTGAGACGCTTTTTGTGGTTAAACTGGAGGAAAAATTGCCACTACCTATGGCCTTGCCACTATAAGTTTGATAATTATTCATATTGGCGGTTATCTTGAGAGATTTATTTCCAATAGCGGATATATTCGTTTCAATGCCGGATTCGGCTACTTGTAGGGCTACGACTTTACTTTTTTCCCCTGATACAAATTTTGCACTCGCATTGGCTTTGTAATAAACGGATCCCTGTACTAAGGCAAAAACAACTGCAGCGGCAGTTACTACGGTGAGTAGACCCCCGCCTTTTTGCTCAGAGTATGAGGTTGGTTCGGGATTAGGGTTGAATGGTTTCATGATGGCGCTCCTTGGGTTGTTTTACATTAAATTTCTAGGTATTGCATTAGAAGTTACGGTCACTGCGGTAATGGTTCCGTTTGGAGTAGGATAAATGCCAGTGATCGAAAAATTTATGGAACGAATTTTAGTGTAGATATTAGTTGACGCTCCATTTTTGTCAAGAAAGGCCAATTGAAAATTTTTGATTTTATCCCCAAACGAATGCGGGTCACCGTCATTTGTTTGCCGTATCATTTTATTTAATGTTTCATCGCTATAATATCTTTCCTTGGTAACTGGATACGCAGTGGTATTGGTTTTATCATAATTATTTAATGTTTTAGTTGCGATAGTGATAACTTTATCATTAATTTGATATATTTTTCGAATTTCATTATTAGTACCATCAGTAATAGCGATATATCCGCCGGCAGTAAATCCACTAGCGCTACTTACCGTAATTACAATATGATCCTTATCATGCGTCACTCCTAAGGATGTAGTGATTGCGGCCGAATTAGAATAAACCGTTAAAGTGTCGGATCCAATTGCATCTTCTTTAGAAATATCCACTACATTGTACAGGCCATAACCTGCATTAGTAATAGTTTTTTGAATGATTTTATCTACTAAAGTCATACGTGAGCGTAAATCGGCTTTGTCGGACAATTTTCGCGTTTCGGTATCACTTCTTTTCCATAGAGAATAAATGCTTCCCATAACAATGCTACTGACTACCATACCTATTAATATTTCTACTAAACTAAATCCTTTTACTTGGAAAAATTTGAGCTTTCGCATTATGGATCCTCCTTGAATTTGTCATTACTGACCATGGATACTAAGGATGAAAAGTGTTCCGCAGTTAAGGGAAAGGAAACACTCAAATCAATTTGTTTTAACCCGGTGGCAACTCCACCATTGGTAAGTGTAGTAATGGCCCACGTTCTTATATACCTATCTGCAACTGTGTCAACGCCAGATTTTAAACTGTCGTAAGACGAAACCTTTAGGCTATCCATTTTTAATTTTCCCAAATTGAGGGCTTTAACGGAGTCGCTACCAAATACAGAAAATTTGTTTTGGGTGGTTATGAAATAGGTAACGGAGGAAGCCAAAATACCTAATACAGTTATCGACACTAATATTTCTATTAAACTAAAACCTAAATTTTTATTTTTCATAATGTTTTCCTCAGTTCAGGAAGATAAACCGATAAAGCATAGCGAGTTCCTTTTCCAGTTTTTGGTAAAAGTTCAGCTAGATTTTTTTTTGCGATATTTCCATCAATCGCCACATTTTTAGGAACATGAAATTGTTTTTTCAGGGCTTCAAAATCATATAAAGCATAGCCCCAGTATAGAGCCTGTTGATCAATTGTTAAGGTGGGTTGTGGAGATTCCAGCGTCGGTAGTTTATGCACTACTTTAGATTGCATAGCCTCTATTTCGGGACCGAAGAATAAAATGTTGGCAACTAAAAATGTTAAAGCTATGGCTACTTTCCATCCCCAGTAAATATTTCGACGGGAGACACGGTTTTGACGCTTCAATTCTGTTTTCATTTCATATTGTGAAACACCAGCTAATTTCTCACGCATTTTTAGGAGAATGGCTTCCTTAGACTTATCCTTTGGGAGCAGGTTTATGTTTTCGTTTTTATTTGCTAAACCCATAAATTTTCACTTTTCGTTTTCGCCTGCGGTGCGTTTTGTGTTATGAGTATAGGGGAGAAAAGTTAGAGAAACAAGTTTTGTATAAATATTTTTTTGTTCAAAATTAGATTATTAGAGCTTGAATTCTATTTTATCAAAGCGTAACACTTTCGTTACCAGCGCTATAAACACAATATTGAATTTACGGTTAAAAAGTCCATAAATCGTCATTTTATTGAGGATTTCTAAGATTTAAGATTAATTCTTGGAATTTATTTTTCACAACATTTGGTTTATTTTAGTTTAGAGCAATGTACATTGTTGCAATGCTCCATTTTAATAATCCTATGAAGCTGTGGTTTTTCTTTAAAACTGGAATAAATTAATTTCCGCCTTTAGTCTTAAATAGTTCGTTTAAGGAAACCAATTGCAAAAAAAATCATATCGTAACGGATTATATATATTGGGACTTGGGATTGGTATTGTTGGATTAATACTTTTCCCAATACTTTATATAGGGTGCTTAATAAGTATTGGGTATCTCTTCACTACCTTGATTTTAAATCACATAAATTTAAGTCAATTTCAATCATGGATAATTTATTCACTCTACGAGTTGTTATTAATAGAAAGCTTATTGCTTTTATTTTTCTGGATTCGGATTTTAAGTGCAACAAAAACTATAACTTGGCAATATGAATTAGTGAGAGAAAATGAGCCACGATTTTTTAGTTTTGTCGATCAAGTTTGTCATTTGATGCATGTTCCTCGCGTTTCGCGAATTTATGTAAATATGGAAATCAATGCTGGACTCGTTTTGACTAGCGCTTTACAAAGGCGTGTGGAGTTAACTATTGGGTTACCCCTGATAGCGGGAATAAATGCGCAACAATTGGCCGGAGTAATAGCGCATGAGCTGGGCCACTATAAACAAATGTCGGGTATGCGTATTAGTTATTTTTTTGCTTGGGTCTATCGTAATTTAAGCCAAGCTAAGAATACCAAAGCGGAGTGGGAGCAATGGATGATGCAACGCGCTCATAAGGCAAATCTATTTACGCGGATATTTTTGGGGTATTGCCAAATACATTTATGGAGCGCAGGAAAAATTCTACAAGGCTGGATTTGCTTGTGTAATTTATGCAGTGGATTTTTACATCGCCAAATGGAATTTGATGCCGATAAAAATCAAGCTGAGATTGCAGGCAAACAGGCTTTTGAAAGCGTAATCTTAGAGTTACGGGTATTGGATGAAGCTATGACATTGGCTTTGCGGTCCTTGCAACATTCATTGAGTGAAGGAAAATGGGCTGCAAATTTACCCTCACTAATCCTTTCGAATTGTCGACCATTTATTTCTTCAGTGCGTCGACGAATTCGCCAAGATTTTTTTAAAAAATCGTCCTCCTTAGATGACATGCATCCCACCGATGGCGATAGGATTAACAATATTCAAGGAATGAATGAAGCGGGTAAATATCAATGGGGTGGAATGGCACAAAGTTTTTTTGTCGCATTTATGCCTTTATGTGAAGATTTGACGAAGGCCTATTATAGTCATGAATTCAATGTAAAAAGTGGATCCGGAAATTTTCTTCCCGCTGAAGAAATTATGGCAGAGTATGCGCTTATTCGGGAAAGTGAAGCCGCTTTAGAAGGCTTTTTTTTGGGTTTATACACGGATTTGTTACCCATACTTTTGCCACAAAAAAATTCGAAAACCGATTTTGAAATGAATCAGTCGCTTCTTAAATTAAGTTGCATTCGTGAACAAATGCAAAGTTTTTTTAGAGAATGGATTTTAGCATTCGAGAAGTTTCATCGTTTAGAATTACAACGGCGACAGGCTTTGCAACAAATTGCGGCTGCAAAAAGGGCTTTTCAAAGGCCGGTGAAGCCAGATTTAGAAGAGGCACAAGCTATTTATGCAGGGCGATTAAGTGAATTGGAAATAAACCGGCAAACCTTAGCCGAATTCGAAAAGTTATTTAATCAACGCATAATCCTGAGTTTACAATGTTTGCCTAGTACCTTGGTACATGAACATTTATTAGATGCTACCGAATTAGGGCAGGAATTAACTCTACTTTTACCTTGCCTGCATACGTTAAGTAATAATTTACAAGACGTTCATACTTTACGCGATGAATTGCAAATGCTTTTTGTATTTACGCAAATTATTCCGGGCGAAGACTTGGTGAGGGCATGGCAAAGCCAAGTAACCGATATTACTAGGTCAATTCATGCTCATTTATTAAGCCTAAAAAATCAATTTCAAAGTTTAGCGCATCCTTTCGCATTGGATTTAAGCCTAAGCATAGGCGATTATGCTTTTGAACATTTACCCGATATTTCGGATAGTGAATCTTTGCTGGATGTAGGTGAACGAGTTTATCAACGTTTAATTGGCTTATACGATCGTGCGATGGGTCGTGTAGTCTTTATTGCAGGCCGTGTGGAAGGGGCTTTAGGTTTTGGGCCGATAGAATTACCCGCAGACTTATGGGTATTTAATGGAGAAAATGTTACGAACCTAGATATAATGACGACGAAATAACGGCACTTTTTTAGCGGCCTTGTCATATTGCCAGCAAATTTTTCGCGTTAATCTTTGTGGTTCATAATGATCGGTATCGACAGGGTTATTGGGCATTTCTTCTGAGGTAACCGCTAAGCCGCGTCTTAAGGCCTCACGAAATTTGTCTTTACGTTCACGCAATCGACTTTGCAGGCGTTGCACTATTTGCTCATCCCGCTCCAAGTTTTCTTGAGAAATATCGGTATTAATGGGTTGAACAGCGTCTATCCCTTTATCCCGATTAAATTTTTGCAATGCGTATAAATCTTGCATATTTAAAAGGTAAGCCTGACAAAGCTATTTTAGCAGGGACGAATTAATGTTTTTGCCCATAAATTAGTGGCCTTTGCCTAATTTTAGAAAACTTAGCTTTTTCCTAATTTTTGAATAATCGCGAACTCCTCAGGAGTAACTGGTTGAATGGAAAGACGCATGCCGCGTTTAATCACTATCATGGCTTCTAATCCAGGAACGCTTTTTAATTGTTCTAAGGTGACCATAACCTTAAATTCCTTTTTGAATCGCACATGCACTAATACCCAAGGATTTTTTTGGGGCGTGGCTTTGGGATCAAAGTATTTTGATTTTGGGTTGAGTGCACCAGGATCGTCAGTCGCGGCTTTATCAATAATCGCTATGCCCACAATACCTGCTGGAGTGCAACTCGAATGATAAAATAAAACTTCATCACCTACCGACATGTCATCACGCATATAATTTCGCGCTTGATAATTTCGTACCCCATCCCACGGTTCGGTTTGCTGAGGTCTTTTTTGTAAATCTTGAATCGAAAAGGTATCGGGTTCGGTTTTCATTAACCAATAGCGCTTAGCCATAGCTTCTCCTGTTACGGTAACATTAATGTTTTTTAAAATTTATTTTTATGCTTATGTTCTGGCAAAGGGCCAGCGCCCTCGCGAATCACTTCAATTCCACCATCCACCAAAGATAAAATTGTTGTGGGGGCTAAGGGAATATTTCCCATATCGGCGATGATATCTACCAAATGACCAAAAACTTTTTCAATATCATCTGGGTCGCAATATTCATTTTCAGTGTTGATTTTGGCTGCTGTATTTAAAAATACAAGTGAGGAATCAAGCGCATGCATTCCATTTAGAAATGTGCATTTAGGCATACGTATGCCTACCTCTGGGCGATTCACATCCAGTATGCGACGGGCTTTAACCGTAGCGGGTAAAATAAAAGTATAAGGGCCTGGAGCCAAAAGTTTCATGGTGCGAAAAGCAAAATTATCGACATGTGCAAATTCACTGATAATGCTAAAATCTGGAACCAAAATAGCCATGACATATTTTTTTAACGAACGCTTAATATGATAGAGTCGATTAATCGCTTTTTTGGAATGCACATTACAGCCCAAGGAATATCCGGAATCGGTCGGATAAATAAGTACGCCATCATTTTTAAAGACTTCTAAAATGTTTTTTAGATGTCGCGATTGTGGGGTTTCGGAATGTAATTCAATGCGCATGAAAATTTTTAACCTAGGTAACCTGCATAATACCCATTCCCATCGGGCAAAAAAGCATTTTCTAAATGTTCAATTTTATTTGGGTTGGCGGTTTGGGAAGTTTTTGTGCGCTCAATCGACTGGGCTAAAGATAGGTCGATGCTTATAACATCAAAACGCATAGCCCTTTTTTCGTAATGATTTTCAGCGACATAGCGTTGAGCGACCTTTTGGATAATCTTTATTTTTGCACGCGTAACTCTTGAAGCAGGAGGACCAAATTGATCTGCTTGCGCCGACTTTACCTCCACAAAAATTAATACGCCTTGCGGATCTTCTACTATCAAATCAATTTCGCCACGTGGAACGCGATAATTTTTTTGCTTCAGTACATAACCCTTTTTCAATAGGTATTGCAAAGCAAGCTCTTCACCTTGAGTGCCGATTTGCCGTCTATTTTCAGGTTGATTGAGGGTGGTGCTCACAAGTTACTCTGCTGATTCCGAGTTACTCATATAAAATGCCCGTGAATTTTATTTCACGAATAGCCATGGGACCAGGTGGAAATGCACCCTCAAATACCAAGTTGAAATGATCTGTGATTAAACCATTCAATGCAAAGTATTGTGGTTCAGTAGTGTCATTGAGTGATAATTTAATGCTTTTATGGCCTTCTAATTCTACAGTCACAAAACGTGGACCGGAGTATAAAGCGGAATGGACATCTTCAAAGCCGGTTTCTAAAAGTATGCCGCTTAAAAATGTTTTGTTTTTTAATTGCACATAAATACGATTTTCGCGAATGTCCTTGGGAGGCGCCCATGCGGTGTTGCTTTTGCCATCGAATAGGTATTCGGTTTTCATCGGACCATTTTCTGCATTTAAGAAATCACCTTGTACCGTATGCAAAGCTACCCAAGTCAAACCTTGTGAGGAAGTGGGGAAAAAAGTTTTAAGCAAAATACCGGCTAATAAAATGGTTATGCCTATTAATACCCAAAGCATAGATTGGCTTTTTGCAAAGGCTACTATACTATCTCTTCTTTGCATTTCACGACGATCAGTAATTCTTTGATTTGGAGTAGTTGGAAGCTTTTCTTCCATTTCATTTTTTGGAGTATCCAAATAAACGGAATCTAAATCTTTTAATAATTCGTCCGCATTGCGGTAGCGATCGGCTTTATTTTTCTTTAGGCATTTTGCCGCAATGAGTTCCAAGCGTTGTGGAATATCGTTACGTATTTTTCCTAATAAAGAAGGGATTTCATGCACTTGTTTATAGGCGACGGCTAATGGGGAATCTGCTAAAAAGGGGGGCTTACCCGCAACCATTTCATAGAGAATAATTCCTAATCCATAAATATCACTTTGTCCATCCACCACACCGCCTTCGCATTGTTCAGGAGACATAAATTCCGGGGTACCCATGGTCATACCCGCAGTAGTAATTCCAGGCGAATCTATTACTTTGGCAATTCCAAAATCGGAGATGTAAATCTTATCTCCTGGTTCCACCATAATATTTCCACTTTTAATATCGCGATGCACAATATCGTTTTGATGGGCATATTTTAAACCGCGGCAAATTTGTTTCACAATATTTATAATACGACCATACTCTAATTGCTTTTCAGCTTGAATGAGTTGGCTTAAAGTGGGGCCATGAATGTATTGCATGGCAATGTATTTTTGATCTTGCTCTTCACCATAATCATATATGGTGACAATGTTTTGATGTTGCAAGCGTGAAATAGCATATGCTTCAGAAAAAAATCTTTCTAAAAATTCTCGGCTGCGCGCTAAAGTTGGCGGAAGAATTTTTAAAGCAACGGTTCTATCAAGTCCAAGTTGAATGGCTTTATAAACATCGCCCATTCCTCCTTTACCTAAGTGATCGAATACCGCATAGCCACCAAATCGCACAGGAGGTTTGTTTTTGTGCTGAGTACCTTGAGCGGTATTTTCCATAAGCTTATCCTCTGCAACTTCTTAATTGAAGTTTTAGAAATTATATGATAAAAACTATTGCAATGCCCGCAAAGCCTTGGCTAAGCGCTCTAGTCCATTTTTTAAATTGCTCAATGAGGAAGCATAAGACATGCGTAAATAACCCTCCAAACCAAAGCCACTGCCAGGAACAAGCACTACTAAGTATTTGTCAAGCAAGTAATTACAGAGATCCAAGGAATTGTTTACGAGAATACCCTCATGCGATTTTCCCAAGTAGGCTTTAATATTGAAAAAGGCATAAAAGGCACCTTGAGGCGCAAAGACTTTTAGTTCAGGAATTTGTGCGAGGTTTTGTAAAACAAATTCCCGACGTTGAGCAAACTGTTTCACCATATCCTGCACGCCATTTTGATCGCCGGTGATACAGGCTAATGCGGCATATTGCGAAACATTTGCTGGATGATGTGTGCCGTGGCTTTGAATAGCCGCAATAGCCTTAGCAATAGGTTTCGGGGCGGCCACATAGCCAATACGCCAACCAGTCATGGCATAAGCCTTGGATAAACCATTCACAATTACGCTACGAGCCAGCATTTCTGGATGGACCGCGGCTATGCTATAATGTTTATGTTCATCATAAACGATGTATTCATAAATTTCATCCGAGAGGCAATATAAATCTTTCGCAATTAAAACTTCTGCTAAAGCGAAAAGCTCGGACTTAGAATACACAGCTCCACTAGGATTATTAGGGGAATTTAAAATCAATAATTTACTGTGTGGAGTAATTGCGGCGTTTAATTGTGCGGCGGTGATTTTAAATTCATTTTCTAAAGTGGTGGGAAGGATAATAGGTGTGCCGCCCGCTAAGCGTACTAATTCTGGATAGGTAACCCAATAGGGGGCAGGGATTAAAACCTCATCGCCTTCTTCTACCAAAGCCAGTAAAGCATTAAACAGTGCATGTTTGCTACCGCTACATACGGTGATTTGTTCAGGCGCATAGGTTAAAGCATTATCCTGTAAAAGTTTTTTGCAAATAGCGGTTTTTAAAGCGGGAATTCCAGTAACTTGAGTGTAACGGGTAAATCCTGCTTGAATAGAGTCAATAGCCGCTTTTTTCGCATGTTCGGGAGTTTCAAAATCCGGCTCACCAGCTCCGAAGCTAATAATATCAGCACCCGCAGCGGCAAGTTGTTTATACTTGGCATCTATAGCTACGGTTTGCGAAGGCTCAATGCGTAAAGCACGCTGTGCAAGCAATTTCATTTTGCCTCAGCTAAACCTGTATCGACTACCGATAGTATTAGCGATAAAAAATTATTTATCGCATTATTCATCAGTAACGCAACCTTCAGAAGCGGTACTTACGGTTTTAATATACCTGTATAAAGTGCCTTGAGTGATTTTATAAGGAGGGGCTTTCCAGCCTTGAAAACGTGAAGCAATTTCGGCTTCGGTTAAATCCACATCCAAAGTATTTTTATCCGCATCAATGGTAACCACATCTCCATTTTTAAGAATTGCCAAAACACCACCAGCTTGTGCTTCTGGAGTAATATGCCCTACTACAAAGCCATGCGTTCCGCCTGAGAAACGACCATCGGTTATGAGGGCAACGGATTTACCGAGTCCGGCTCCCATGATAGCCGAGGTTACCGTTAACATTTCACTCATGCCCGGTCCGCCTTTAGGACCTTCATAGCGGATAACAACTACATCACCGGCCACAATTTCTTTGCGTTCTAAAGCATGCAATGAATCTTCTTCGGAATCAAAAGTTTTAGCCGGGCCAGTAAAAGACAAGCCTTCTTTACCGGTAATTTTTGCCACGGCGCCTTCTTTGGCTAAGTTGCCATAAAGTATGCGAATATGCCCAGTGGCCTTCATAGGTTTGGACACGGGGTGAATTACATCTTGTCCAGCTTGCAAGCCAGCACATTCTTCCACATTTTCGGCCAAGGTTTTGCCAGTTACGGTGAGGCAATCCCCGTGTAAAAAACCTTCTTTGAGTAATAATTTTTGTACCGCAGGAATACCGCCTACGCGATGTAAATCTTCCATTACATACTTACCGCTAGGTTTTAAATCGGCAAGGAAAGGGGTTTTGTCGCTGACTTTTTGAAAATCATCGATGGTTAATTTTACATGAGCAGCTTTGGCCATAGCAATTAAATGCAGAACGGCATTAGTAGATCCGCCTAAAGCAATTACCATGGTCATGGCATTTTCAAAAGCTTTTGGCGTCATAATATCACGTGGTTTAATATCGCGTTCTAGCAACAAACGAATGGCTTTGCCTAAGCGTAAACATTCGCGAAACTTTTCATCACTCACCGCAGGGGAGGATGAATCATAAGGTAGTGACATGCCTAAAGTTTCAATAGCTGAAGCCATGGTATTAGCGGTATACATACCGCCACAAGCGCCTTGGCCGGGACAAGCATTTTTTAAAACCTCATTCATTTCGGACTCTTCAATTTTTCCCGCTACGAATTCTCCATAGGCTTCAAAAGCTGAAACTAAATTTAATTGCTTCCCATGAGAGTAACCTGGAAGTATCGTCCCTCCATAAACCATTATACTCGGGCGATTAAATCGCGCCATTGCCATCACGGAACCTGGCATATTTTTGTCACAACCCACAACCGAAATATTCGCATCATACCATTGCGCACAGGTTACTGTTTCGATAGAGTCGGCAATAATGTCGCGCGATTGCAGAGAGAAATTCATGCCTTCGGTTCCCATGGAGATTCCATCGCTAACCCCAATGGTATGGAACATTAAGCCTACCATGCCTTCTTCGTTGACGCTTTGCTTCACATGCTTCGCCAAATCATTAAGATGCATATTGCAAGGATTACCATCCCAGCCTGTGCTGGCAATACCCACTTGGGCTTTGTCCATATCCTCTTCTTTCATTCCTGTGGCATAAAGCATGGCTTTAGAACCTGGCTGTGAAATGGTTTGGGTGAGACGAGCACTGTATTTATTTAAACGATTTGACATAACATTTCCTGAAATTATGATTTGGAAGAAATTTAATAAACTAAAGCTCAAGTAGTGGGTTTTGCGGTGTCGTTGTAACAAAGAGGCGAGATTGGTTTTGGTTTATAGCTTAGAGAGCATGAGTTTGAGTCCAGCGCGACTGAGAATAGAATCCCATGCGGCTTGAATCTTTTCATATTCATCAGGTTCTGCTATAAAAGGTTCAATATCCCAAGTTTGTGCAATTTGAATTTGCTCGTTTTGAGTTTGTTGAATTGAAAGCATCCAATGCAAATTTTGCTCTTTAATTTCACGGTCAAGATTCAAGGATTTCCACTGAAACCCTTGAGGAATACGATAAATCCATTGCGAATGAATTTGCACCGCATGGGGAAAATAAAAGGGAGATTTTCGATTTTTAGATTTGGGATAACGCAAAAAACTCAGTTCTAAATTGGGAAAATATTCGAAGGCTTGATTATTACTTTGCATTAGAAATTTTCTTTTGCAGCGAAATTGTAAAATTAAAGGTTCATCGGGTTTATCGCCATTCAAAATTTCAAATTTTTCTTCCGAAAAATTGGGATAACTTTCAGCGAGCCAGCTTAATAATTTTTGATTTTTGGTATTGTTATTCCAATGCACAAGTTGTTCACGAAATCCCGCCGCAATTTTCCCCGTAAGTACAATACTGTCTTTTTGCGTAGCCATTAAAAATCTATCGATTTGTACGCTATGATAAACTTCTACACGATGCTCGGCGATACTATCTAAAATAGGTAGGGTAACTAAACGTGAATTATTTCCGTCTACAATTAAGGCGTTTCTTCCCTCTAAGCCCAGGGGACTCCGTCTAAATGCGGCCATTTTTTCCGTGGCATCTAAATACCCATCTAGGTTTTTACTGAAGGAAGGAATATGCACAATCATATGATTAAATTGATCTAAACTAGGTTGAGCGGGATCACCAATATGCGATAAACTTATAAGGCAAAGTTCTGCGGGAATATTCCGTGCGCGTAAAAGTTGATAGAGGAGTAATGCATGGCCTTTGCAATCGGCAAAACCTTTTACCAAAACAGCTTCGGGTTTTTCGGGAATGAGAGCATTCAAATTAAATTCGAAATTATTGTAATGAATAGAGTCTCTTACATATTGAAATAGCGCTAATACAGGGTCGATGCCCCGATGTGTGTCGAGAATTTCTTGCGCCTTTTCGCGTACCGAAAGTGGTATAGAATCTACCCATAAATTGGCTTTAGGAAGCAAGGCGGTATAATTTTTTCCAATTTCCTTCCATGTTTTAAAAGGGGACAGTGAAAATCCACTAGAAAATTCATCTACATCGGGACTAAACGTACTGGCGATGGGTAAACTTAAATTAGGCATACGCACAATTAGATGACCACCCAATGAATCAATATCGGTTTCTCCAAAGGTATTCAAGAGTAGGCCTTTAGGAGGGTGTAAAATTTCATAGCTACTGCGCAAGGCAGGGTAGGGGTAGCTGTGATAATACCGCAAATAGGGAAATTCTTGCGAGTTGGCTTGGGCTTCTTCTGTGGTTACTACTTCTAATAAAAAAGGTCCACCACGATTTTTCAACGGAAGATGAATCAATAAATTTTCGGGAAGCAAAGTGGTATTGTGATTTTTTGTCACATAATAGTCTGAAAACTTACCTTGATCCATTAGCTTGAGATTCAAATTATAAATGCGAAAAGTATTCACATAAAAATGCGCATAGTTGGGATTAAGATCAAAATTTAATTCTGAGAAACGAAAGAGTTTGTTTCCATCGGGAATCATAAAAATTTGTGAACAGGTTTTTTTCCATTTATGTCCCAAGGTGTAAGCAAAGGTATAGTGTTGATCGAGAAGTACTAAGGGGTATTCCATTAATAGATTTTGCGTGGCTGGTTCGGCTAAAATTTCCACAGCATTTTTCAAAGTACTTTCACTTTTCAAAGGGATAATGGCGGTTTTTAAAATCAGATTACTGCGACCTCCCATCAATGCGGCTATTTGACTAGATAATTGTTGCGCCTCCGTTAAACTAGGCATTAAGGCTAGAGTTTTTTTAACCGAGTTTGCGGCCTGTTGATAAATTTTTAAATGAAATTCACAATAGGCTTTGATTAAAAAACTATTAGCGGTTGCATTTTTTTCATCCATTTCTTGAAAAAATGCCAAGGCTTTTTCATATTCTTTTAATCCATAAAGTGTGCGTAAATAATATTCAGCGGATTGAGGAGACGGAAGGGTATCATTATGGGCTTGTAATAATACTTGTCTGGCATTATCGTATTCTTCCAAGCCTAAATAGGTGGCTGCCAAATAAACTGAAAGACGAAAGGTGGGCCTTTCATGATAAGTTTTCAACAACACATTTTTGGAATGCACCTTGTCGCCTAAGCCCCATAAAGCATCCGAAAGATTAATTAACCACTCCGCATTTTGTGGATCACCTTCTAGGGCTTTAATGGCCCATATTTTGGCAGATTCAAAATCGCTAACTTCCTCATAAATGGATCCGAGAATTCCACATAACTCCGAAGATTGCGCTAACAATTGAGGATACTTTAATAGACTATGAATCCCTTCCGCATAATGTTTTTGCAGTCGAAACAAGGCCGAGGCATTAATTAAATATACCGGATTATTTTCTGCGGCCAATGCTTTGTTAAAATGTTTATGTGCCAGTGTCCAACTCGAATCTTCAATAGCACTTAAGCCTAAGCTATTTTCTATGGCCCCTAAAAAACTATCGGATAAGGTGTCGGCAGGAATTTTAAAAACGCCAACCAGAGAGTCTAATTGTAGATCAGGCAATACTCCTAAGTCATTGCGGTTTAATAAAGTAGGGGATGTAATTTCGAGAAAAAACAGAAGACTATCTTTTTGCACTGAAATTCCAAAATGCTTCAATGTGTCATTAGGAGGTATCCAGTAAGATGGCCCTTCTTGATTTTTTGTATTTGCCTTTTGAGGATCGAGTTTAAATAAATAGGCTAAGGCCCGTGCTAAATCTTTCTGCCCCATTTCTGCGGGTAAAGTGGTTGCAAAAATTTTTAACTGCATTTCGGGCGCAAGCAAATGCTGTAAGCTTTTTATAGGGTAACCTTGAGTTTCTCGAAGGATGGGATTTTCACCCCAAGCTCCTGATTTTGCTTTTAGCTGGTATTTGGAAAATAAAGTTAGACTGGAAAATGGTTTAAGAGGATAAAGTGGTTTTTTTTTACTCGCGACAGCAGTGCTTTGTGTTGTGAATATGTTTTGGGAGGTGGGTTTTTTTTGTAGTGGGGAACAGTTAAATAATAATGCACCGATTAATCCAAGGAGTAATCCAAACCGAATAAGGAAATAGAGATATTTTTTCCTCAGCATTTTTGTCATATGCATTTAAAGGCGTAAAAATTTGCTTTTGGAAAAACCAATACTAACCCCAATTAGTTAAAGGGTGAATGCTAATTATTATAAATTATTCAGGCGGACTAGGCCGCCAATTTCCCACTCCATCTTGAATTAGCTATAATTTTCCTCAGATTGAAAAGTGATTTTGAAAAATCTAGGGAGTGATAATCAAGTGAATGAATTTTTTCTACAAGTGATTTCTGGCAATCAAGTTGGAAAAAAAATGAAAGTCACAGGAGAGATCACTTTGGGCAGAGCTGGTGAATCTACTTTATGTTTTTCTGGGCCAGATGGCACCTTAGTTTCCAGTATGCATGCCTCCATAGCACCCGAAGGCGATAATTTAATACTCACCGATATGGGAAGTCGCAATGGCACTTTTGTAAATGGCGAAAGAATAGATAGGGTTGCATTAAAATTTAATGACATTGTGAGCTTGGGACAGAATGGACCCAAATTTAGAGTTTTAGGAAATATGCCGGTCACTGAAACATTGGTGCGCGGCAGAGATATTCCCGCAGCTTTTCCACCTCCTGAAAATCGACCTCGAAACAAAAGTAAACCCGATTTTTCTAATCCACCCAATTCGAGTTTGGGGGATGCGGGCAATTATACCATTGGCCTTGCTCATCGTTTTAAAAATGATGAAGTGGATCATCAGGAAGTACATGATTTATTAAAGGACAAAAAACGTGCGGCCCGCTTAGTTCAAAGTGGTGTCTTAGGACAAAAAGATGCGCGTATGATTCAATCGGCTTCAATGGCTTATTCTTCTTCACGCAAAAAAGGTTTAACTATTACTCTTAGTATAACCGGTGTGGCTTTGATTATTGTTTCTCTTTTGGCTTATCAAAACATGGGCTATCGCGGAAAATTAAAAAAACAAGAACATTTGGTAACCGACATACATGAATTAGAAAATGAACTCGCGCGCGAACAAGCCGTGCGTCCAACACTTGATGGCGCTAGTGGTGAAACCGATGAAGAAAGAGCGCAACTTGTAGCCAAGCTGCGTGCGGCGGAAAGACAACTCATGTCGGTGCGTAGCAATTTAAATTCTAAGGATTTAATTAATACCTATAAAAATCCCTTGGGACGAGAGATTCACACCATCCTTCAAGGCTTTGGAAAAGAAAATTATATAGTACCGGATATTTTTATCTCCCAAGTGGAAAAGCATATTTACACTTTTACCAAAACGGGCACGCGCCGCATTATTGAAAGTGCTTTTGCAAATAAAAGTAAATATGAAACTATTATCGAAAATGAATTAACTAAGCAGGGTATGCCTATTGCTTTTTTGTACTTAGCCATGCATGAAAGTTGTTTAAATCCTGTGATTGTGAGTAAGGCTGGCGCTAGAGGAATTTGGCAATTTATGCCGCAAACAGGCCGTGATTATGGTTTACGTGTGCCCGAGAACTGGCAAAATTTGCCACCAGAAGAAGATCAACGCACTGATCCAGTGCTTTCAACCGCTTCGGGAGTAAAATATTTAAAAACGCTTTATGCTGAATTTGGAGATGTTGCTTTAGCCATGGCTGCCTATAACGCAGGGGAAGGCACTATTCGCAAGGCTTTGCGCCGTATTGACGATCCCGTTAATAATCGCGACTTCTGGTATATTTATCGCATGGGTTCGCTTGCCGCTGAAACTAATGAATATGTTCCAAAAATTATTGCAACCATGATCATTGATAAAAATCGTGCGCGCTATGGGTTAAGTCCTTAAAACGATTAGTGGCTTGCAGGCTGGCCTGCGTTTTTTATATTTGCGTTCTTAACAAGACTCACTAGGAGGTTTCAGTGGCCGTTAAAATCGGAATTAATGGATTTGGAAGAATTGGTCGTTTAGCTTTTCGCGCTGCAATATTGCGTGAAAACATCGAAATCGTTGGCATTAATGATTTAATCGATGTGGATTATATGGCCTATATGCTGAAATACGACTCCACCCATGGTAGGTTCAAAGGCACAGCCGAAGCTAAAGACGGTAAGTTAGTAGTGAATGGCAAAGTCATTCGCGTCACTGCCGAAAAAAATCCTGCCGACCTCAAGTGGGGCGATATAGGTGCGGATTATGTTATTGAATCCACCGGTCTTTTCACAACTATTGAAAAAGCCAACTTGCATTTACAAGCCGGTGCTAAAAAAGTGATTATCTCGGCTCCTTCTGCCGATGCACCAATGTACGTAATGGGTGTGAATCATGAAAAATATACCAGCGCACAAAATGTGGTATCGAATGCGTCTTGTACCACCAACTGCTTGGCTCCATTGGCTAAAGTAGTGAATGATAATTGGGGCATTGTCGAAGCTTTGATGACAACAGTACATGCTACTACTGCAACCCAAAAAACTGTTGACGGCCCTTCTGCAAAAGATTGGCGCGGCGGTCGTGGCGCAGGTCAAAATATTATTCCTTCGGCCACTGGCGCAGCCAAGGCTGTAGGTAAAGTTATTCCTGAACTCAATGGTAAGCTCACAGGTATGGCTTTCCGCGTACCAACTCCCGATGTTTCGGTAGTAGATTTAACTTGTCGCTTAGCTAAGCCAGCAACTTATGCTGAAATTAAAGCCGCGATGAAATTGGCTTCGGAAACTTCGCTTAAAGGCATTATGGGTTATACTGAAGATCAAGTAGTGTCCACTGATTTTCTGGGTGACGTACGCACTTGCATTTTTGATGCGGATGCGGGTATTGCTTTGAACGATAATTTCGTAAAGCTTATCGCTTGGTATGATAATGAATGGGGCTATTCTAATAAGTTGATTGATCTCATTTTGCATGTTGCTAAGGTGGGCTAAATCATGGCCAAGCTTTTTATCGAAGATTTGCAATTAAAAGGCAAAAAAGTAATTGTGAGAGTGGACTTTAATGTTCCTCTCAAAGGCGAAACGGTGGAAAGTGATAAGCGTTTACGCGAGTCCTTGCCTACTATTCGTTACTTAATCGCCCAAGGCGCTAAGACCTTACTCATGTCTCATTTAGGCCGTCCCAAAGGGAAGGTGAATGAAAGCATGCGCATGGCTCCAGTGGCTAAAGCACTGAGTGAATTACTTGGTATTTCGGTAAAAAGCACCAAAGATTGCATAGGCCCCGATGTGGAAAAAGCCGTGCAAGAATTAAAAGAAGGCGAAGTGTTGTTGCTTGAAAATCTGCGTTTTTATGCAGAGGAAGAAGCTAATGATGCGGGGTTTGCTAAAAAGCTAGCCTCACTCGCTGATATTTATGTGAATGATGCTTTCGGCAGCGCGCATCGTGCGCATGCTTCCACCGAAGGCATCACCCATTATTTTAGTCAAAATGCTTCTGGCTATTTGATGAAAAAAGAATTGGATTTTTTAGGCGGTGCCTTAGATAATCCTAAGCGTCCTTTTGTAGCGATTATCGGGGGATCAAAAATCTCCGGAAAAATTGACGTCATACAAGCGTTACTCCCTAAAGTGGACAAGCTTATTATTGGCGGTGGCATGGCTTATACTTTTATGAAAAGCCAAGGCGTAGAAATTGGAAAATCCTTGGTTGAAAATGATAAACTCGAATTAGCAAAATCATTACTCGAAAAAGGTAAAGGCAAAATTCAATTGCCGGTTGACTTTGTAGTTACGGACAATTTGGATTTTGGTGCGCGTACTCTGGGTAGTATTAGTGCCGTGGATTATAATGGCATCCCTACCGATAAAGAATCTGTAGACATTGGTCCAAAATCAGTGACTTTATTTAGCGATATTATTCGCGAAGCTAAAACTGTTTGTTGGAATGGCCCGATGGGCGTTTTTGAAATTGAAGCGAGTGCGGCGGGAACTTTTGGCGTAGCCAAAGCTTTGACCGAAGCCACCGCAAAGGGTGGTATCACCGTTATTGGTGGTGGTGATTCCGCAGCGGCAATTGAGCAGTTGCATTTGGAAGATAAAGTTTCGCATGTGTCCACAGGTGGCGGCGCTTCCTTGGAATTCCTCGAAGGCAAGATTTTGCCTGGTGTAGCAGCGCTTACGGATAAAAAGTAGCCCATCCACAGTAATAGATAAGTAGCAGATAAATAATTGATAAAGAATAATGAGAAATAATGCGTAAGAAAATTATTGCAGGTAATTGGAAAATGAATAAAACTGTTGCGGAATCGGCGCAGTTGGCTATGGATATTTTAGCCTTAGCTAAACAAGGCGATTGGCAAAACAAAGCCGAAATTATCGTTTGCCCCACTTTTTTAGCTTTAGAAAAAGTAGCTAGTATCTTACAGGGTACGGGTATTCATGTAGGCGCACAAGATGCACATTGGGAAAATCAAGGCGCCTTTACCGGCAAAGTTTCGGTAGATATGCTTAAAGCCATCGGGGTAACATTTGTGATACTAGGGCATTCCGAACAACGCACTTATTTTCATGAAACCGATGAAACAGTAAATCGCAAAACCAAAAAAGTTTTAACCGAAGGTTTAACGCCTATTGTTTGTGTAGGCGAAACTTTAGCGGAACGTGAACGCAATCTTACCGAAAAAGTGGTGGAGATGCAAATTCGTGGAGCCTATACTGGCTTGAGTGCGGCTGATGCGCAAAAAACGGTAATTGCTTATGAACCCGTTTGGGCAATTGGAACTGGCAAAACCGCTAGTGATGAACAAGCACAAGAGGTGCATTTATTTATTCGTCAATTATTGGTTAAGCTTTATGACTCGCAAACTGCGGAAGTGATTCGCATTCAATATGGTGGAAGCATGAAGCCAGACAATGCTAAAGGTTTATTACAAAAACCCGACGTAGATGGTGGATTAATTGGTGGCGCTTCCTTGAAAGCCGATAGCTTTTTAGGTATTATTCAGGCCGTTTAAAATCCTAACCAACTAGGCCAAAATGAATATCTGGTTCAACATCTTAATTATTGTTCACGTTTTAGTTTGCTTGCTGCTTATACTTTTGGTATTAATCCAAAATGATAAAGGTGGCGGTTTAGCCGGTGCATTTGGTGGAATGGGTAGTAATGCTGCATTCTCCGGTTCATCCGCAGCGACTTTCATTACCACCATTACCACTTGGGTGGCGGTAGGGTTATTCGTGGTTATACTTGGACTTAATGTGATTTCTGCAAAGCTTTCGCATAGCACACAAGCTGAATCGGAATTGAAATCTGCTCAAAAAGGTCTTTCGAGTGGCTTACCCACTTCGACTATGCCTTCTGCATTGCCAACGGCTCCAGGTGCTATTCCTGGTGTAGAAACCTCCGAACCAGCTCCAAGTAAGTAAAAAAGTTTTCGCGGTCGTGGTGAAATTGGTAGACACGCCAGCTTGAGGTGCTGGTGGGGGCAACCCCTTCGCGGTTCAAGTCCGCGCGACCGCAATAAACCTCCTTCATTTTTATAAATTCCCCCTTATGTTTTTTTATCTGCTTTATTTAGTCCCCAAAAATTGGTTGAGTTATGCTTTTGGTGTTTTAACCCGAAAGCATTTACCCTTTGACCTAAATAAAATTATTCGCGATTTTTTTGTAAGAGCTTATCACTTAGACATGAGTGACGCCGAGTTTCCTCAGGATCATTATGCGACCTTGAGCGATTTATTTATTCGCCAATTAAAAAGTGGCGCAAGGCCAATTGCTAAAAATACTTTGGTGTCACCGGTAGATGGAACTTTAACGCAAATGGGTAAATTAGTGGGGGAAACACCTAAGTTAACCCAAATCAAAGGGAAAGATTATACCTTAAAGGGTTTAATCGGTAAGCAAATCGATGCAGAGCCTTATTTAAATGGATTTTATCAAACAATTTATTTAGCCCCTTACAATTACCATCGCATTCACGCGCCCATAGGCGGACGTATTACTCAAGTTACCTATTTACCTGGTGCTTTATGGCCAGTAAATACGTGGAGCGTGCAGCATATTGATGGTCTTTTCACGGTGAATGAACGAATTATTGTGGAGTTGGAAAATGCTGGCGAAAAAATTTTAGTTATTATGGTGGGTGCTACCAATGTAGGCCGCATTACTTTAGATTTCTTGCCCACTTTACATGCCAATAAATGGGGTAAGCGTAGCGAAATAATTTGGATTCCTGAGCAACCTCTATACTTAGAAAAGGGCCAAGGGCTCGGATGTTTTGAATTAGGATCCACGGTTATTTTGATTGGCACTTCACATCTGATAGGTAACTTTAATGTTTCCCTTGCCGATGGTCCTGTTAAGCTAAGAATGGGTCAAGGGCTAGCCGATTGAATTGGACGGAGAGAAACCCGCAAATTGCGGAAGCTCTTCGAAATTATTTTTTGGCTGTACAAAAACAAAAGCCAGCTCTCTTTACTGCTTTTAAAGACGGATCAAATCCTCAGTTTCCCTTTAAAATAGATGATGATAAAGGCACAGGTATTTTACTTTTTTATGCGGCGCTTTCCGGTTTTAAAGAAGACACGAATCTCAATTTTTTAGTCGCACTTTTCAAAGAATACGGAAATGATATTTTCCGATTAAATAAATTGGAATTTAACACTTTGCAAAATTTTATCTTGGCGTATAAACCTTTAGGAAATCATCCTTTAAGAGAAAAGATTCCAGGTATTTTGCGCAGTGTCTGTGATTTCTTTTTTCAATATAAAGGTTTATCTAAGTGGCTAAATAGGTTTTCTCAGGCAGAAAAGGCCATTACTCCTTTGAGCCAAGAAATATATTTAATGGGTAAAACTTCGGCTTATCAAAATAAACCCCGTCTTTTTTTATGGCTAGTAAGTCAAATAGATATTTTTACTTGGCCTAGTGCCTATTGGGTGGATTTTAAATTACCGGTTACCCAAAATCAAAGTCGTATTGTTTTTACTTTAGGGCCTTTAAAAAACGCAAAGCTTTTGCCTTGGGAAACACCACAGGCAAAGCATCAATATTTTAATGTTTTTTTTCAAAGTCTTTTTCCCAAAAACCCAACGATAATTTATTCAGGAGCAGAAATTTTTTTACAAAAAGAGGCTACTGATTATGCCTGCCGAATATTTTTCGCAAGTTGTAAAAAATGCCCTTTAAATAAAATTTGCACGGAGGCAAAAGTATAATGCATAAAACCCCATTTTTTTCCCCTTTCTGCTTCATTTGCTTTTTCCTTTCCCCTTTTATTTTGATTGGGATAATTGGCTGTGGGGAGCAAGCGTTAAAGGAAGCCGAAGGGGAATGGGTTAAGCATTTTACTTGGAATTCTCAAACGGGGTCGCTATTACCGGTTAACGATTCTACGGAAAAAAATTCTATGCTTTTAAAACCCATTGATCAAAGCTTTCGAGTTTTCCTCGGTAATGATACTATGACTTTAAATTTGTTTCGTTTTAGTAAAGACTACTTTGCCTATCAAGAGTTTAGTGAATTGGCCAAAGCATCGAATGAAAGTAATTTTTGTTTTCAAAACGAATACTTCCGTAAAGGCAATACAGTTTATTTTACACAAGGCAGTTTCTTAGGGAAACTCGAGCTAGCATCGCATGATTTTATTCCTGAAACGTATGTGCAAGAAAACCTGAAAAAAATAAGTAACTTTCCCTCTAAACCAAAAATTTTCGATAGTTTTTTATTTCAAAATCGCGTTCTTAATTCGGAAAGAATTTATTCGGAAAACTATTTGGGAAAAAAAATCGATAAACCCATTTTTTCTGCACAGTATAATTGTCATCAAGATACCGCCATAGCCTTTCGCTTATTAAAAAATAGCGGAATTCATTTTTTAGAGTTGATAAAAGGCTGGCACGGACAGGTGGATACTTTGGAGCATGAACAGTTAGTTTTCGAGGGGCTAACGGACTTAAACATCCCTATTTTGGTTTATGGCTCCACAAAGGGAATCGTGGGTTTAGAAGGATGTTCGGATCTAGAAATTGGACGACCATTTTTGCAAAAAATGCAGGAAATGACCATTTTAGTTGAGAATGAGTGAGGAAAATGCCCTTTATTTTAAAAAAAATAAAATTTGGGTTTGACATTTACCGCTTTCAATTGCAAATTAAAAGTGGCGAATTTGACCAGATTTTAGGTCTGGTTTAACTTGGAGGTCATAAATGAACAATATTTTAGCTTTGGAAAATGAAATCGCAACTCTCAAAGAAGAGTTTGAAAAATTTGAACGTGGCAATAAAAGCGCGGGCACAAGAGCTCGTAAAGTATTGCAGAATATCAAAAAAATATCGCAGGATATTCGTGTAACTATTCAAACTTCAAAAAAAGGCGATGAGAAGTAATTTATCGTTATTTTGATTTTGAAAGACTTGGGTCGAGGGCATCTCTTAAGCCGTCGCCCAAGAAATTCATACACAATAAGCACAGCGTCAAAGTCAGGCTCGGAAATAGAATAAGCCACCATCCGCTATCCATATAGTCTTTCCCATCCGCAATTAAAACACCCCAAGTGCAGTTTTGCACATTTAGTCCTAAAAAGCTTAAAAATGATTCTTGTAAAATTACTGAGGGAACCGTTAGCGTCGCATAAATTAAAACGATACCTAATACATTGGGAATGATATGGCGAAAAATGATGCGCAAATTACTTGCTCCTAATGCTTTCGCTGCCGAAATAAATTCTTCGTTTTTTAGTGCAAGCACTTGTCCACGTACAATACGTGCGATGGTCAACCACTGTACCAAGCCGAGTGCAGCAAAGAGTACATAAATATTTTTCCCGAATTGAAAAATAAGAATAATGACTAAAAACATATAAGGGAGTGCATAGAGTATATCGACTATACGCATAAGCAACATATCGGTTTTTTTACCATAAAATCCCGAAATGCAACCATAAATTGTACCCACAAAAATACTAATGGCGGTGGCAATAATGCCAATGGACAGAGATAGACGCCCCCCGGTTAAAATTCTTGCTAATAAATCTCGACCTAAATGATCGGTTCCTAACCAGTGGGAAAATGTGGGTGATTGTAATTGCTGCTCAAGAATCTGTTTTTCAAATGGTGGCGTAAACCAGGGGCCAACAATTACTGCAAGGATCATGGAGAACAGTATCATTGAAGATACAGTAACTCGCCTGTCACGACAAATAGTTTTGAGTCCAAGCCAAAATGGAGAAGTGGTTCGCATTATTGTAATTGGATTCGAGGATCAATAAAGGTTTGTACAATATCGGTGATAAGGTTGAACAATAATAAAAAGCAAGAGTAAACGATAATGACGCCTAAAGCTAAGGGATAGTCTCTTTGGAATACCGACTCAATAAAATAGCGACCCATACCTGGAATATTGAAAATTTTTTCCACCACTAAAGTTCCCGTTAAAATATAAGCGGCTGCCGGCCCCAAATAATTAATAACGGGAAGCACGCTATTGCGTAATAGATGTTTCCAAAATATGGTAAAATCCGAAAGTCCTTTTGCGTGTGCAGTACGCACATAATCTTTTTGCAAATTATCCAAAAAACTTCCCCGAGCAATGCGAGTTATATAAGCTAAGTAGGCTAAACTTAAGGTGAAAACCGGTAAGAGTTTATTCGAAAAGGAAGACCAACCAGCTACATCTACCCAACGTAAACGGGTAGCAAATACTAGCTGCAACAGCGAACCCAAAACAAAATTGGGAAGGGCTATACCTAAAACCGCGACGCCCATAATTAAACTCGCAACCCACTGTCCTCTTAATAAAGCAGACATAAGCCCCGAAATCAATCCCAATATGGCAGCTAAGCTTAAGGCATAGAAGCCTAATTCCATAGAGATAGGTAAGCCTTCGGATAAAATTTCTATCACTTTAGAATCGCGATGAGAATACGAAAATCGAAAATCACCATGAAAAAAAATTCCACTTAAGTATTGCGCATAAGTGAAATCATATTTTTGTTTTAATTCGGCCATCACCGCTGGGCTGGCGGCTTTCTCGGTTTCAAAAGGTTTGCCTGGTGCATTTTTCATAATCCAAAAGGACAAGCTGATAATGAAGAGAAGGGTTAAGGCATTAATGCCCAGACGTATTAATATTTTAATCGACCAATGGGAGGTGCTTATCATTTTTCTAAATGGATGTTTTTCCAAGTATACATGCCCAGTGGACTAGGGACGGCGTTTTTTAATTTTGGATTTCTCAACTCGGTCAAAGTGTAAAAATATATAGGGATTATCGGCATATCCTCTAACAATAGTTTTTCGCAATCTTGTAAGGCTAACATCCTTTGCGAAGGCTCGGCGATATTCCAGGTGGCTTGAATTTTCTTGTCATACTCTACATTACTGTAACCGCTGCGATTATTTCCATTAGTAGATTGCGCCAATTCTAAAAAAGTGATGGGATCGGGGAAGTCACCAAACCAAGAGGCGCGTGCTACAGCGGAGTAATTTAAATTTTTGGTATTCTCCAAATAAACTTTCCATTCATAATTTACTAATTCTGCATCGAGTCCCAAAACCTCGTGCCACATTTGCTGCACCACTTCGGCGATACTTTTATTGGTTTCACTATTGTTATACAATATTTCAAAGTGGGGAGGAGGATTGGTTTTGCTATAACCTGCTTGCGCCAAATAGTATTTCGCAGAGTCCGGTTGAAAAAGCGATTGTGTGAAGCTAGGGTAATTGGGGAGAGGGGCTACAAATCCAGTGGCTGATTTAGCTACACCTTTTAAAACTAGTCGCACTATTTTTTCTCTATCAATAGCATAAGCTAAAGCTTTGCGTAAGGCTTTAGAATCAAAACCTTTTTTTTTGCAATTCACCAAATAATAGTAGGTGCCAAAAACCGGTTGAGAAAAATATTCAGGTAATTTAATTGCCACCTCTAGTTTGCTAGGTGGTATGGCAAAAACCCAATCTGCTTCATGCGAAAGAAACATATTATAGGCAGTTAATTGGTCTTCCACAGGTTTAATTAAAATTTTTTCCTGTTTTACCGAACCCGTATCCCAGTAAAAGTTGTTTTTCTCTAAATTAATTTCCAAATTTCTTTTCCAATTCACCATGCGAAATGGTCCATTGCCAATCATATGTTCCGGTGTTGTCCAACGCTCTTGATATTTATTAACGCTATCAATAAGTAATGGAAATAAAGGTTCAAAAGCGCAAAGATTTAAAAAAAACTCTACTGGGTGTTCGATATTAACCACCAAGGTACTATCGTCAACAGCTCTTATTCCAAGGGAGTCAACGGGCATTTTTTTCTCTCGAATAGCATTTCCATTGACCACAATATTCAATAGCGAGGAGTATTCCGAGGTGGTGACGGGATCAGCCAAACGGCGCCATGAACGAACAAAATCATTGGCAATTAAGCGCTTTCCATTTGACCAGCAACTTGGTCGTAAATGAAAAGTGTATTTTTTTTTGTCGGTGGAAATATCCCATTTGTGGGCAATACCAGGCATAATATTTTGACTCTGTGGATCACGTAAAACCAATCCTTCAAACAAGGCACCTATGATGCGAAATTCAATAGCACCAGTAGCTAGATGTAAATCAAGGGTTGCCGGCTCCGCAGAATTAATAACTTTAAGTGGAGGATTTTCGGCTTTATTTTTGGATTGGCAGCCAAAAATAATTAAACTAAAAAAAAATAATATTACCCAAAATTGTTTTGTCATATTACACAAATCTCTCAAAAAATGTACCTTGGATTTGGATTGTTATACGCACTTGGCGAAAGCTAGGTGAACTAAATAGTTGCAAGAGATACAAGGTAGGAAAAATTGTAGCTCTTTTGTATACACTGCTTGATTTTGGGTTGGGGTCCCAATAGTTTTTGGCAAATATTTTTACGCCATGAACAATATCTTTAAAAATCGTTTGACTTAAAAAAGGATCGGGGATATGTTGGTGATGGACACTGTTCCAGTCACTAGCAGATTCTGTAGTGTGTACCACTGAGGAAAAATAGGGATAGAAATCTATGCATAAATATTTATACGCAGCGTTTTTATGTTGCACCTTACTGGCTCCGGAGGCACTTCAAGCGAAAGTGATTCGAGTGCCAGCCAACCAACCTACCATCAATGGTGCATTAATCAGCGCTGATTACGGGGATACTGTTTTAGTAAGCCCGGGACATTATCGTGAAAATGTGACCTTGGTACAGGGCGTCATTTTATTAGGAACCGATCCATTACGTTGTATAATCGATGGAATGCGCAAAGGTCCTGCTGTTTATGCAGTAACGGGATCTGAAATTGGGAAACTCACCATTACTAATGGTGTGGATGGCATTTTATGCGAAAATGCTTCCCCATATATTCATCACAACTGGATTATTGATAATGTGGGCGCTGGAATAGGTGCTTTTATTTCTCTCCCACAAATTTATAACAATGTGATTTATGGAAATCGGTGGTCAGGCATTTTAGCTTGGGGCGCTAAATCCTTGGATACACGCATCGAGCATAATGTGTTAGTGCGCAATGGATATAGTGGTCTTACCATGAAAGGTCCTTGTCGTTTAGTTGTGCGAGACAATATATTCATGGAAAACCATGAATACGGCATTTATTCTGATCCCGCATCTGGTCAAAGTCAGATTACTTACAACAACATATATCAAAATATTATCCCTTTTAATCGCTATACCAAGGTTAATAAAACCAATATTTCCTTGGAGCCCATGTTCATTAACCCCAGTTTAGCTTCGCCTAACTTTTTTTGCGCTTCCCGTTCACCCATGTTACGTCGTGGTTACGGTAGCCAAGACATTGGCCTTATCGCTAAAGAAGCTGTTCAAGTAATTGATGGTGACCGAGATAATGATGGCATCGTGGATTCGAAAGATTTGTGCCCAGATTTACCTGAGGATATGGACGGTTTCCAAGATGATGACGGTTGCCCTGACTATGACAATGACAATGACGGTATTCCTGATAGCAAAGATAAATGCATTAATGATGCGGAAGATATTGATGGTTTTGAAGATCAAGATGGATGTCCTGATGCGGATAATGACAAAGATGGAATTTGTGACCCATGGGTTTCGGAAAAAGGCCAAACAGGTAAATATGCCAGCACTTGTAAGTCAATTGACAAATGCCCTGATCAACCTGAAACTGTAAATAATTTCAAGGATGAGGATGGATGTCCTGATCAACCTCCTACAAAACTTGAAGATAATTTTGAGCTTGAAGGTGTGGTTTTCCGTACTGGCAGCGCTGAACTTATGGAGCAGTCTTATCCATTACTCGATGATGTGTATGACAAGCTTTCGAAATTTCCTAGTTACAAATATGAAATTGCTGGACATACGGATAATACTGCAACCGATAAGATCAATATCAAGCTTTCGCATGATAGAGCGAATACGGTTCGCGAGTATTTGATTAATCGTGGTGTAGAAGCTTCTCGATTAGTGGCAAAAGGATATGGCTCATCCAGACCTAAAGCGGATAACAAAACCGCCGAAGGCCGCCAGATCAATAGAAGAATTGAATTTTATAGAATCAAGAAATAAATAGGGAGTGGATGCTTTGAATTATAGACTCACACTTATATCAGCTTTTGCACTTTCAACATTGTCCGTAGCCTTCGGACAATCTTCCTATAAACCTCATCATTATCAACAGAATGATTGGTTTTCTGAATTTGGCGAAAATACGGCTATGTATGTCAATCCAGCTTCGATAGCTGAAAACGATCAAATTGAAGTGGCAGTGGCACTGTTTCAAACTATTTCCGGTAAAGCCGGGCAAGAGTTTATCAGTGCAGTACATCCACTTGACTATAACCATTCATTGGGCTTAACGGTCTTTGAAAATGGTTCCGACATTGATGGAATATCAGCCTCTTATGTTGAAAATGCCTACACTTTAGGGTATGCCTATAGGTTACCTTGGGGTGCTCCAAATGGCCTGTCGCATAAATTAGCTTTCGGTGTTAATGCCACGCTTATTCAATTTGACGCCTTTCAAGTGGTGCATAATTTTGGATTTGCAGGGGATTTAGGCTTAACCTATAATCCATTCACGACTTCACGATATGGACATTTGCAATTGGGAGTCGCCGTACAGAATGTTTTGCAACCAGAAGTTACCACCAGCGATAATTCTAAATACAAGGTACCTCGAAATGTGAACACCTCTTTTTATTGGATGGGATTTAATAAGCGACTCATACTTGCTGGCTCCGTAAGTTTGATTGATATAACTCATGAGGCAAAAGAACAAGGTAAAGGGATGGAAATTGCGCCTAGTGCAAGTGCCACTTACTATTTAAGTCCTTTACTTGGATTAAAAGTTAAATACAATAAACTAGGCTATCCTGTTGTCGGCGCTACAGTTAATGTAAAACGCATAAACTTATTCCGTTATTTGCAACTTGATTTAGATATGTCACACGATGCCCTCACTAATCAAAATGAAGGTCGTGGTTTTGTATGGAACTTTAAAGCTACTACAAGAGTAGGACCAACTCGTGAGGAGCGTATTGGTGAAGCGCGCTATCGTCGATTGAAAATAGAACCTGAAGACGCATATCGTGAGGCCATGCGTTTATATTTGGCGCGTAAATTTTTATTAGCCTCATATGCTTTCGGTAAGGTGATTACCAAGTACCCTTCTTTCCATTTGGTGGATCAAGCTGCTTTTTATAAAGGCAAGTCATTTGAAAATTTGCGTATGCATCAAGCGGCACGCGATGTATATAACGATGCTTTGAAGCGTTATACCGATTCGGATCAGCGTCCAAAGTATATGTTTCAATTGATGAATATTGATTATAAAGAAGGCAAATTTGATGAAGCGAATAAACGCTATCAACAAATTGTAAATCTTTATCCCGAATCGGATATCAAGTCGGATGCGGATTATATTCAAGGACAAATGCGCTTTATTCAAAAAGATTATCATGGCGCAATGAATTTGTTATCGCCGATTTTACCAGGCAATGCAAATTATGTGTATGCTCGTTATACCTTGGGTATGTGTAATATTAACTTGAAGAAATTCAAAGAAGCTGAAGCCACATTCCAAGACATTATTGATGCAAAATCAAGTAATGCTTCGGAACAAGATATGCGCGAAGTTACGGCAGTAAAATTAGGTCATATTAATTTTGGCTCAGAGCCACCTCGTTTAGTAAAAGCGGCTGAATACTATGGCATGGTTTCTTCATCGAGTTCCAAATACGACGAAGCTTTATTAGGCTTGGCTTGGTCATTTATTAAAGTTCAGAAATTCAAAGAAGCGGAAGCTTATGCCGCAGAAATTATTTCCAAAACACCCAATAGCTTGCTTGTGCCAGAAGCTCATTTATTAACAGGTTATTGCGAGTTCTTTGATAAGGATTACAACAAAGCTATTGCCTCTTTCGATAAAGCGATTGAGTTAGCAGAAAAGAAAAATATTAGCGCGGCTGAAATTCAAAAACGTAAGGATCAATTCTTATCGGTTAATTCAGAATTCTCCTCGGTACAAAAGGAAGCACTTTCACTTTCAACACAGTTGCCTACGCCAAGAGTTTTGGAAAAACGCGACGCATTACGTCCAAAATTTGATGATATTCATTCCAAGATTGAAGCTCAAATCGAATTTTTACGTGAAGTGGAACAAATGGAAAAGTTCTTGAGCAATCGTGACCGTATTATTAAGGATGCCAAATTTACCAAGGCTACGGTTATTAATATCCGCGGTGGTAGTAATGAAAAGCGTGGTCCTTCGCAGAAAGATCTAAACGATCTGGAAGTGAAATAATTTGATGAGTATTAATCAAAAGGCTAGGAAAAATAGTTCAATGATGTTTTTAGTAAAAAAATTACCAATCGTGGTTTTGGGGATGGCAATGACTGCCTCCCTAACTTTTTCAGTCGATAAACTTGGCGAATTAAAAAAACGTAAAGTAGAACTGGAGCAACTAGGCGCTAAATGCGAAGCAATGGGTGACGCAGACAAAGTCGAATGTTTAGAGAAGCGTCAGAAAAAAGTTGACAAGTATAAATCCGATCTTGAAAGTTATAAGGCGGATGTTGCAAAAGAAGAAGTGAAACGCAATGAACGTTCCGCTAAAGAGGCGCCTAAAGAAATGGGCGAAAAGATCAATAATCGTCAATCGAGTATCAAGGAGTTTACCGACTACGTAAATTCTTGTACAGAAAAATCAGATCGTTGTGCTTCTGCTTTATATCAAGTCGGCAATTTAACATACCTAAATGAAGAAGATCAATTTTTAGTTAAGCAACAAAAATATGAAAAGGAATTTCAGGTTTGGGAAGATCATGATCGTAAAACAGCTGAACCTGTTCAACCAAAACGTAATCACAATGCCTCACTAAAACATTTTGAAAGATTTTTAAAAGAGTATGCTAATCATAAAGATGCGCCTAGCGCTCTTTTCCGTGCAGCTTTTATTTCTGATATGTTAGGCAATGAAGATAGAGCTTATGAGTATTTAACCTTGCTGGTTACTCGCTTTCCACAAAGTGAATTAGTAGTTCAATCTCATTTACGTTTGGGTGAATACTGGTTATTAAAAAGAAAATATGCGAAGGCTATCGAGCATTATGAAAAAATTCCTACTAACTATCCAGGTAATGAAGCGGCTTTAGCTTTGTATCACAGGGCAGAAGCATATTATAATTTAGCGGATTTTGAAAATGCAGCAAAGTGGTATTATGAATATGTAACCCTTGCGGATCAAGGTAAGCTTAAAGGCGATTTACGTGATGAAGCCATGCAATTTATGGCTGCGGCATGGGCCGATATGGATAACGGTTTTGAGGTCGCTGAAAAATTCTTGAATTCCAAAGGTAATCCAAAATGGGAAAATGATGTTTATTTTGAAATAGCAATGAAGAACAAGGCGCATGATCGCCTACAAGAATCAGTAAAAGCTTTTAAATTTTTATTGGATAAAGAGCCTACTTATTCCAAGGCTCCAATTGCCGACTTAAATGTGGTAGAGATTTTAGTTATTAATAAAAAGGCAGAAGAAGCCCAACAAGCGCGCATGGATATTGTTAAGCGCTATGATGGAAACTCTGAATGGTCGCAAAAAAATTCCTCAAATAAACAGGCTTATGAAGAAGCTAGCAATGCGATTAAAATGGCCATGTATCAAATCCCCGTCTACTATCACTTCAAAGGGGAAGAAGGTAAAGGCGATGCGGAAATGATGCAGAAAGCCGAAGCTGCTTATCGGGACTATTTAAATAAATACGCTTCGGATGAAGGTTGGGATGTTTATCAAGTTCATCAAAATTTAGCCGTGCTTTATAATAAGTTAAAAGACTATACGAAATCAGCTGAAGAGTGGACTTGGTGTGCCAATGCCAACACCAATAAAATGGGTAAATTGCCTGCTGAAAAAAAAGATATCGTGACAAAAGCTGATGCAGCTTACAATGTAGTGATTATGATGGAAGAAAATCGTAAGTTGGCAGTGGAAAAATTAAAAGGCGATAAAGTTGCTGCCTATGAAGCACCAGAAACACGCGATTATTTCGCCGCGGTTGATAAATATATGGCTGTTTATGGACAAACACCTAATGCTGGTGACCTTGCCTACAATGCTGCATTTTTGCATTATGAAGCCAAGCAATTTCAAAAAGCAATTCCTGGATTTGCAAAACTTTTAGAAGTTAAAAATCAAACTCATGTCGATTTAATTCGCCGTGCTTTAGCCCAAAGTCTTTTGGAAGACGGTCAATTTGAAGCAGCAGAAAAACAGTTTACCATACTTACTAATGTTCTTTGCCCTAAAGACAAACAATGTCCCGATGTTCGCAAATCATTGGCAGCGACTATGTTTAAGCAAGCCGAAGCAAAAGGAAAAACTGGAGATCACAGTGCCGCAGCGCTTAAGTATGAACAAATGGCAAAAAAATTCCGCGATGTAGATATTGCGGATAAGGCCATGTTTGAGGCAGGATTACAATATGACTCTGCAGGTCGCACCGAAGAAGGCGTTCGTGTTTTATTGGGTATTCATAATGAATTCCCCAAATCGGATTTGCGTATTAAGTCAATTCTTAAAGCCGCAGCGATTTATCAGGCAAAGAATAAATTTCGCGATGCTGCTGAAACTTTTATTTTGGTACAACGTAATTATCCCGACGATTCTTTAGGATTTCAATCTATTGGTTGGTCTGCAGAAGCTTATGAGAAAGTACCTGATTTACATCGCGCTGGTGCAACCTACGAATCCGCTTATAAACTATATCCTAAAAATGATAAGACCCCTTCATTTTTATATAATGGTGGTCAAATTTATGAAACAGCCAAGAGTTATGAAGATGCTGTTCGTACTTATCAACTTATAGCAGAAAATTATCCTAAAAGTCAATATGCCATTGAAGCACAGTTTTCTGTCCCTTTAATTTTGGAAAGTAAAGGCGATTTTACCCGTGCGGCATCGGCCTACGAAGCTTTCGTAAAAGATTTTGATAATGACAAAAACAAATTGATACGAGCGCATTTAGGAGCCGGTAAAAATTATGAAAATTTGAATAATGAAAAGAAAGCTGTTTTTCATTATTCAGCAGCGATTCAAATCCAAGAAAAATACGGCCAACAATTTTCAATCCCTTCTGCTATTGCCGCAGAAGCTGGTTATCGCATGGGTGAGCTTTATTATAAAAAAATTTTAAAAATCCGTTTGGATGGGAACAAAAAACAAAACGCAAATCGTATTGGTGAAGTTAAGCAAAATGTTGCGCCAGCTATTACCAGTTATGCAAAATCAGCGCAAATGGCGGAAGTGGAATGGACTTTACGTTCAACCATTCGCATGGGTGATGTGTTCTTTGCCATTGCCACTATTTCGGATAATGAAAGAGTACAAGATTTAAGTAGAGATGAACAAATCAGCACGCGTATTGAAACTAAAGCAACCATTCCTGGTTATTTAGATAAGGCCCGTGAACTGTATCAGAAAAATTTAGAAGTGGCTGTAAATCAAGGTATTGAAAGTCCATGGATTGATTCAACTGGAATAAAATTTATGCAAGCTTATCGCGCAAAAGGTCAGGCTATGGAAGATTTGAGTAAGCTATTGTTGAATGCTCCCATTCCCAAAGGATCTGCAAAAGATGCAAAAGAACAATTAACTAAGGCTTCTACGGAAACCATGGAAAAAGTGGTTATTCATTATAAAGAAGCCATTCGTGCTGCACAAACCTATGGCTTAGTGAATGAGCATACAAATGCAATTCTTTCTCGTTTAAAAGAAATGGAACCTGCTGCTGAGGAATTGAGTATTCATATCGAACCAAGATCCAAAGCAAACACCAATAATTCTGGTGGTTCTCCCGTGGTTAATAAACCCGAATAACCAAAAGAAAATAAATAAAAAGCAATAAAATGCGAATCGAAAAAACCTATAAGGGCAGGGCTGCATCCAGCATGAGAAAAATGGATGCATTTGTATGTTTTGCAAATATTGTTACGGCAACCTTTAAAAAAATGTATTTCGGCGTAATAATATTTTAAAAACTCTGTGCGAAATATTTGCACTGAGATTATCTTACTTGAGGAATAACACGGACTGATGGTTTGAAAAAACCTCATAATGAACTTAACTCGGTAACGAGTTCTGAAACTTAACTAACCACTAAACACAGACTAGAGAGGGTATCCTAATGGAACTAATTTTAAAAGGCTTTCAAGGTGAAGGAAAAGTTTATATGACAATCCTTATTTGTTTAGGGATTGTTGCTTTGGCGATAATAGCTGAACGCTTCTTCTACATTTTTATTAAATGTTCGAGTGGGCGTGCAAATTTCATGCGCAATGTTGCTCAACTTTTGCAAACAGGGCGCGTTGCTGAAGCTGGACAGTTGGCTGCTGGCCAAAACTTTCCCTTAGCTCGCATTATCTCCGCCGTATTACAAAACAAAGCTAAAGGCCAAGGCGCTATCGAAAAAGCCGTAGATGAAGTTTATTTAACTGAAGCTCCTCGCATAAATCGCTATCTCAATTTATTGCCTTCCTTAGCAAATATTGCCATGTTATGTGGATTATTAGGAACAATTTTCGGTCTTATTGTGGCTTTTGATGCAGTAGCTAACTTACCAGCAGCTCAACGTCCTCAAGCTTTGGCTAATGGTATCGCCATCGTTATGGTTAATACTTGGACTGGTTTATCAGTAGCTATTCCCATTTTGTTCTTACATGGCTTGCTCTCTATGCAAAGCGAACGCTTGCAAGAAGAAATGGAAGAAAAAGCCGTTAAAGTAATGAATTTACTCTAAGACCTTAGCCAATAAAAGATTGGAAAAGAAATGAATAAAGGTTCCGTAAAGAAAACAAAACCGAAGGAGCTAGATCTCATCCCTGTGATGAATCTATTCTCCATCCTTGTGACGGTGGTTATTTCAATGGCTACCTTTGAAAAGCTCGGGGTTCTGGAGCTCTGGTTACCAGAGCGAACAGACCGAGTTGAAACTGCTCAGCCGCCACCGGATGAAGGGCTTCTTAATTTAACTGTAGTGATTACTGATAATTCCATAGTAATTGGGGCTGCTGGTGGCTTTAAACCTACCATCTTTTACCAAGAAGAAGTTGAATATCGCTCTCGTTCCGATAAGAATGTATTCCGTAAGGTTTATCTTAAGGGCGAATCGGTAAAATCACCTACCGATGGTAAAATCATGTCACCACATGAAAAAGAAACTATTTACTTAAATACTGTTGCTAAAAAAGACACGAATGATCCCGGTACCTTTGTAATGGCCGCTCTCGATTTAACTGGTAATGCATTACTGGACACCGCTGGAAACTGGTTTACCACTGTTCCAACCGTTGGTGCTCCTTATCGTTTTGTGGGTGACCAAGTTATACGTAAAATGGACGGTAAAACTGCTTCATTTTTACAGGTAACAAAATTATCTGCATATCAGGAAGTCGCCAAGCAATTGGAAAAAGTTCATTTGATATATAGCAACCTTGATCCAGTACCTCCTGATGCAGATGATGTAGTGATTCTTGCGGGTGAAGGAATAATTTACGACAAAATCATTCAACTTATGGATGCATGCAAAGCGGCCGGATTCGATCGCGTAGCATTATCCTTAGTTGGCGAAGGAGTTTAAAATGGGCCGTAGAAAAATAAAAAGGCAGCATGAAGCTGGACTTATCATTACGTCCTTAATTGATGTATTCGTTATTGTTTTAGTGTTTTTATTGCGTTCGGTTTCTTCAGAAGGAAATTTAATCACTTCTGCAGATAATTTAATTCTTCCCGTTTCAGCGACTTCAAAATCGCCAACCGAAGTATCACTAACAATTATTGGTGACCCCAAATCTATTTCAGTGGATGATCATGAATTGATTGAAATGGACAAGGTTCGTAAGCAGGATAGCCTGATTATACAGCCGATGTTAGAAATATTAGTGAAAAAGCGTGAACAAGAGCGAAAAGCTGAAATGATGGGCATTATCAAGGAAGCGACAGGTAAAGTTGTTGTTCAGTTTGATAAGAATACCGAGTACGATGTCATTACCAAGGTGATGGCTACTTGTGGTTTTGCTGGCTATAACAATATTAAATTCTTGGTAACCCGCAAAGGCGAGGAAGGCTAAAATGAGTAATCAAAATAGCAGACCAGAAGAAGATACAGTTCTCGAAAGCTTGGCAGTCGAGAATGATAAAAGATTAAGAAACTTCTTAATGGCTTTTGCAATAATGGGTGCAGGCTTGATTAGCTATATGCTTACTGTTGAAGTAATCATACCACTTGCCTTAACTACGGTTGATGGAAATAAAGATACCAAGGTTGTTCTTAAAGTAAATGACATTGAAAAGAAAAAGGAAGAAGAAAAGAAAAAGAAGAATACTCCTCCTAAAGTTCGGAAACGAAGTGGTGGTGGTGGCCCTCCTAAAGGACGCGGAATACCTAATGCACCTGCTACACAAGCCGCATTAAAATTAATTACTTCAAAATCTTCTTCTCATTCTCTTTCTGCTTATGATCTTTTAAATCAGAAGTTCGCAAAGGATATCGATAAGGTTATTAATAACGTGTCTAGCCTTACTACAACAGGTCAAACTAAAATTGGGGCACGCAAAGGCAGAGCTGATGCTGGTTTCAATGAAGGTTATGGTGCAGGGGGTTCGGGTGGTATTGATCTCGATGGTTTATTAGGCGGCGGCGGCGGTCCCGTGGGTGTTTCTGCTCGTGGGGGAGCTGGGCTAAAAGCGCCTTCGGCATCCGATATTGATATGGGACAGGAAAGTGGTGCTCGTTCCACGGAATCCATTTTGCGAGTCATCCGTACACATACACCTGGCTTGCGACATACTTATAACAAGTATTTAAAAACTAATCCTGGATTTAAGGGTAAAGTTACAATGAAATTCACTATTGCTCCTTCGGGATCTATTATTGAATTAGTCGTAGTTGCCTCCACAACCGGTGTATCTGATTTTGATTCGGAAATACGAGATCAAATAAAATCTTGGAAATTTGAATCGGTTAAAAGCAAAGCGAATGATAAGGTTACCGTACCTTTCACATTCTCTGAATAAAAAACAATAGTTCTATACCTATATCAACTGTATATTAGTTGATATAGGTAAAGTTTAGGAACCGTGATTCCTGATTATTTAGCCACTAAGAAAGTGATTCTCGTTCCACGGAATCTATTTTGAGAGTGATTCGTACTCATACCCCAGGCTTAAGATTTACGTACAATAAATATTTGAAATCCCATCCCGGATTAAAAGGAAAAGTAACCCTAGAGTTCACCATTGCCCCTTCGGGATCTATTATTGATTTGGAAATTGTAGGCTCGACTATCGGTATTTCGGATTTTGACTGCGACATACTAAATCAAATCATGTCTTGGAAATTTGACAATACTAATTTAAAAGGGAATGATAAGACAACCGTTCCCTTTACATTTTCAGAGTAATTAAATTCTTTCCTCTATTTTAAGGGAGTCGATGTTTTTGCATCAGCTCCCTTTTTATTTTTCTCTATTTTAAAGGATTGAGCATTGTTAAGATTAGGGCTATGTTTAAGACAAATAAATCGTTTTTACGAGTGGTGACTGGAGCAGTGATTATATGCAGAACAATACCAAAAAATTTATGAAAATTGGCCTATGCTTAAGTCTTGGAAGTGTTTTCACTTCACCTGCCTTTGCAACCTATTCCCGAGTTGAATCTATGGGCAAATCGGCAGTATTTTTCATGGATGATGTAAGTATTTTCGATAATCCTGCAAACATGAATATTTTTCCAAATTTTTTAATTGGGGAATTAGGGACCTATCATGAACCTATTTCTGGAGTTTCCGATTCTGCAAGCACAAAAGCCACTAATCAAGACCCGTTAAATCCATGGTTTGGAGGAATATTTTCATATTCCTTAGCTAAAAAATCGGATGGAGGAAATCTTTATCCGCGTGTTAGTATTGGTGGGGCTTTTAATCGTAAAGACGAAGAGCTTTTTAGTTTACTTCCTGATAGTGCCGATCATAAGCCTGTTCCAGAACCCGTAACAAATTTTGATGGATTTTTAGGACTGACTTTATCAAATGGGGGGATGCTAGGATCTCACATTTACATTGCTAATCAATCCGGTGCTAATTTTCAAAATGGCAAAAAAGTTGGTGAACCTGACGGTGACATTAACGCACAAATTATGAAGGCTGATTTAGGCATGAATTGGCCTTTGGCACGCAATATAGACGGTGAACTATCCTTTGGAACAGCTTGGATAGGTTATGGCCCTACGAACATTGATGCGGAATGGTCTTATTTTGTGCGAGGACGTGCTTTTTCGACTTTGGAAATAATCAATGGAGAGTTGGTTCCTACCTTTAGTTTTAATGCCATACAAACGCCAGGGCATGCAATGAATAAACTTCATTTTGGCTTAGGGGTAAATGTATCCTTAGATCGAGGCTTCTTTTGGCTTGGTGTACAAGGATTGTTTGAGGAAGATAAAAAAACCGGTATGAGTATGCAAAATGGCAAAATGACTTATTCCTCTAATGATAATCGATCCTTTAAAGAAGATAATCGGGGAACCTTGGTTTCTTTTGGTATCGAAAGAAATATTTGGTGGGATTGGTTAGTATTGCGTGTGGGCGGACAAAAAGAAATTTCCTATCGCGAAGGTTCGGGTAATACGGGGGATAAATCTTTTGGCTATCTATATACCAATCCTAGTTCCGACGGCCTGACCGATGATCATGTGGGATTTGGTATAGGTATAAACGTAGAGGAAAAATTAAAAGTAGATGCAAGTTTATCAGAGGATATACTTTATACTTTTGGAAATCTTTTTTCTGGACCTAAGCATCACATCATTTCAAGAATTTCGGCTACTTATTCTTTCTAAATATCTTTTGCCTTTGTCGAGTAGAGTTGGATTTTTAGCCACTGTATTTTTCCTTGTACTAAGTTGTACCTCTTCTCCAGGTGAACTGCACTCGAGGTTAGAGGACATTGGAAAAAATGATTTACAAGATATTTTGAATGAAATAAAAGTCAATGGTAAAACCTCAGCCTTGTCTGCTAATCCTCATTTTGTAATAGACGAGTTTAAAGAATTTCAGGGAGATACTGCTAGAGTTTATCAGGCCTATGCGGCCTTAATTTTCTTTTATATCGATGACTTAGATTTATGTCAGGTTCGTAAATATCGCTATAAAACTAGCTCACATGTTTGGGATCGCTATGAGGTGGAGCTGCGCCATATTCCTGAAAAATATAGTGGCGCGGCTAACCATTAATTTCTATTTTATCGGTAAAATTTACACCTTTAAAAAATTCACTTTTAAAATACGGGTTTAATTTGTTCGGTTTTTTATCCAGCGATATCGGTATTGATTTAGGAACGGCGAATACCCTTGTTCACGTGAGTGGCCGCGGTATAGTTATTAATGAGCCCTCCGTGGTAGCGGTGGAACGTCGTACGAATAAAGTAGTGGCTATTGGCTCCGAAGCCAAACGAATGTTAGGTAGAACTCCTGGTGAAATCATCGCCGTGCGTCCTATGAAGGATGGCGTAATAGCTGATTTTCAGCTGGTAGAAAGCTTGTTAACACGCTTGATACGTACCGCACAAAAGTATCCACTTTTCTTTTTGCGTCCACGCATAGTTATTGGTGTCCCAAGTGGAATTACCGAAGTAGAAAAACGTGCTGTACTTGAGTCCGCACAAAAAGCAGGCGCGCGCGAAGTACATTTAGTAGCCGAACCTATGGCCGCTGCGATCGGAATGGGAATTCCCGTTGAAGATCCCAGTGGAAATATGATTATTGATATTGGTGGAGGCACTTCCGAAATTGCGGTCATTGCTTTATATGGCATTGTATGCGATGCGTCCATTCGAATTGGTGGCGATGAAATGGACGAAGCCATCATCAGTTATTTGAAAAAGAATCACAATCTTCTTGTGGGTGAAGGTATGGCTGAACGCATTAAAATGCAAATAGGTTCTGCTTTTCCACTAGAAAAAGAATTAGAGATGGAAGTCAAAGGACGTGACTTAAAAGAGGGTATTCCACATACCTTAAAAATTTCTTCTGTGCAAATTCGCGAGGCTTTAGCTGAGCCTGTAAATGCGATTGTGGAAGCGGTGAAGAGGGCTTTAGAACAAACTCCACCTGAATTGTCAGCTGATATTTTAGATAAAGGTATAGTGATGACCGGTGGGGGCGCTCAGTTGCGTGGTCTCGATCAACTCTTGCGTCAAGCTACGAATTTATCGGTAAACGTAATTGATGATCCATTAGTGTGTGTATGTAAAGGAACCGCGCGCATATTAGAAGACATGGATAAATACTATAAAGTACTTATGGATTCCAATCGATAGATTTTTTCCCGAAACGGGGCTTGCAGGATTACCTTGGATTGGCTCATTAGAATTCTCACTTTTGCTAAAGGAATTTTTTCCCTTGGCATTTGTCTTTTCCTTTGTATACTGCTTATTTCCCTTAAGCCCAAAGAAAAACATACCTTTCACGAAGTAGCCATTAGTACTTTTCTTTATCCTGCTCAAGCCATTCTTTCGCGCTTAGATCATACCTTGTTTATTTTTGATGAAAACAAACATCTTAAACAAACTAATACTGTATTGCGTTTGGAGAATGATTATCTTCGTCAAGCTTTAAGACGTATACCTCGTTTAATGGCGATGGATAGTTTTGAAAATACCGCAAATTTAAAATTGAAAATGGCACAAATTAGCGCAGAAGAAGCCAATCGATTTGTTTCCACTTATGTAATTAATATCGGACTAGCGGATTCTGTAAATATTAATATGCCCGTATTAACTTCGGCAGGCATTGTAGGGAAGGTTGTTAAAAGCTACGTCCATCATAGTCTTGTGCAACTAATATCGGATCCTAATTTCAAGGTATCTGTTATTTGTGATCGAAGTCGCATTAAAGGATTCGTTGAAAGTGGCGCTTCAGGAAAAGCAATTGGACGGTTTCCCATTGATGCCGAAATTTTGAGTGGGGATACACTTATCACTTCGGGAATGGGTGGTGTTTTCCCCAAAGGATTATTGGTAGGTATTGTAACTGCCGATTCATTGCCTATACAACAAATGGAAGATATTGTGCATAGCGTAAATGTGCGCTTATTTCAAAATCCAAATCGTGTAGAAGACGTATTTGTATTAATCAAAGAAGATAGTTGGATGATAAGGAAAGACCCATGAATTTTCTTAAGGGTTTTGGTCTGATGATAGCGGCATTAATTTTGCAGCAAACCGTGGTCAGAATCATTTCTATTGGTGATGTACGCCCGGATATATTATTGATTTGCTTGGTCGCAATTTCATTGCGTTATGGCTCGGTGGTGGGTTTATTCTGCGGTTTTTTAATTGGACTGGTACAAGATGTTTATGCGGTAGAAACATTAGGAGTAAATGCCTTAGCGAAGTGTTTAGTTGGATATGGTGTTGGATTGCTTGATGAGCGAGTACTAAAAATAATGCCTGCGACTAAAGTTTTCTTTTTAGCAGGTGCTTTTTTTATACATGATTTTATTTATGATTTTGCAGCGGGTTATAAGCCTGCTTACATGGCTTATCTTTTTTTGAATTATTCTCTTCCTTCTGGAATTTACACTTTGTTATTTGGTGCATTGTTTTTTTATTTTTTAATTCCGCGTTCAAAAAATGAATCCTAGCATTTTGCCTATCGCTAAGATGCTGCTATGAGTCTACGTAATCCGCATCCTCTTGACGATCAGTTTTATAAAAATGCCATGTTTCGGAATGGTGCGGTAGGTTTTGCTTTTGCACTTTTATTGCTCATTGCGAGGCTTATACATTTACAAGTGATTCAAGGCGATTATCACGAAAAACTTTCGGAACAAAATAGCATGCGCCTACAAGTAGTGCGTGCTCCACGAGGGTTGATTTTGGATCGCAATGGAAAAGTGTTGGCACATAATCGACCATCTATTCAAATCGCGATTCTTCCTACAGAATTAAAAGATCCAAAAATGGTTTATAATAATCTTTTACGATTTACGGATAGCACTGGGAAAATGATTTTTGATTCCACTTTGTTAAAGTGGACTTTACAAAGAGGGAAATGGAAAAAATTTCAACCTCTGATTATTCATGAAGACGCTGCACCGGAACTTGTTGCGATGATTGAAGAACATCAAATGGATTTACCTGGAGTAGTAACGGTTGTTGAGTCACGTCGCTCATACCCCAATGGCGCCAATGCTGGGCATGTCCTAGGATACATGGATGAGGTAAAAGAAGACGAGATTCAAAACTTAGTAGAAAATGGCGATAGTCTGGCCTATACCAAAGGCGATAGGGTGGGCCGCAAAGGATTAGAGCGGCATTATGAAAAATATTTTAGGGGTAAAGATGGTATTCGTTATGTACGTGTAAATGCTTTTGGGAAAGAAATAGAAGTGCTTGCCGATATGCCACATGTTACCCCCATTCCAGGTAGTAATTTGGTTACCTCCATTGATATGGAATTACAGAATTTTGCGGAAACTTTATTACCGGATTCGGTAAAAGGGTCTATCGTCGCAATTGATCCGCGTAATGGCGAAGTCATTGTGATTGCTTCCAGTCCGCGCATGAATTCCAATATTTTTTCTTTATCCCGAGAACAGAGAAATAAAGAATGGGCAAAACTTGCATTAGATCCTAATCGACCGCTGAATAATCGCGCTACGGTTGGCGGATATGAACCGGGTTCAACTTTTAAAGGGGTTGTTTCATTGGCAGGATTTCGTTCGGGATTTCATCCCACTGATCATATGCAAAGAGGTTGTTCGGGCGGATATCGTTTTGGAAATCGCTTTTGGAGATGTTGGAATCCCAAAGGACATGGGTCTTTAAATTTTTTTGATGCGTTTACGCAAAGCTGTGATGCTTATTATTATCAACTCGGCTTGTCCATTGGTATGAATCCTATTAATGAAGTGGCTAAAGAATTTGGCTTTGGACGCAAAACTGGAATTGATCTCGATGAAGAGCGTTCCGGTGAATTGGTCGATTCGGGAACTTATACCCGTAAATACAAAAAGCGTGGTTGGACTTGGACGCGCGGCTTAGTGCTGAATTTATCTATAGGTCAAGGTCAAATTGCGACACCCTTGCAATTGGCAAATTATGCTGCAGGATTAGGAAACGGAAAAGTTTTGTATAAGCCCCATTTCATAAAAGAAATTCGTTCTCCTGACGGCAAAAATAATTTTCACTACACACCCGAAATCGCTTCTGAATTACATATTACTAAAGAACAGCATGAAGCTATTTTGAAAGCCATGGAGATGGTGGTGAATTCGCCTTCGGGTACAGGGGGTAGGGCAAAGGTAACGGATATTATTGTGGGCGGTAAAACAGGATCAGCAGAAAATCCTCATGGTGATAAAACCCATGCTTTATTTATTGGTGTAGCGCCACTCTATGCACCAGAATTGGCCATAGCGGTGGTATTGGAAAATATTGGTCACGGAGGTTCATTTGCAGCACCTATTGCGGGAGAAGTTTTCAAGCATTACTTCCAAAGGCAAATGGTCGGACAAAAACAGCCAGTCCTTTGATTGGTTATTGTTGTTCAATGTTTTTTGCATAATTGCCATTGGTTTGAGTATGGTGTATTCGGCTACCTTCGATGCACCCGGAAAACAATGGATAAAACAAATTGCTTATGTGGCCTTAGGCATGGTGGCTATTTGGGGAATTTATCTTATTCCCTCTCGAGTTTTTTATGCGGCTGCTTATCCGGCCTATTTTATTTCGCTATTTCCACTTTTATACATCATTATTTTTAAGGGTAATTCTGTGGAGCGTTGGATTGCTTTGCCAGGAGGCTTTAATTTGCAACCTTCGGAATTAACCAAGGTGGCATTTTTATTAGCCATGGCTAGGCTACTTTCCTTTCAACCGATTTCATTTTATAAACTGAAAACTTTGTTGCCGCCGGTGGCCTTATTTATTCCGGCTTTTATTTTGGTGTTACGTCAGCCCAATTTGAGTACCGCGCTTTCCTTTGTTGCGATGACGGTTTTTATGTGTTATTGGGCCGGCCTAAAGTTGCATGAAATATTTTTATTAGCCTCCCCATTACTTTCTGTGGCATTGACTTTTCACCAGCTGGCTTGGGCATTAATGTTTGTGATAATTATTGCGATTATGTTGTATAATCGCATGCCCTTAAAATACGGTATCAGTATTTTGTTTTTAAATATTGGTGCAGGTTACGGTGCCATATATACATGGAATAAAATTTTATACGATCATCAGAGATCGCGGATATTAACCTTTATGAATCCTTTGAGCGACCCTTTAGGTGCAGGCTATCAAGTTTTGCAAAGTAAGGTAGCTATTGGATCGGGACGGGTTATGGGTAAAGGCTTTTTACATGGAACGCAAACCAATTTAAGCTTTTTACCAGAAGAACATACCGATTTTATTTTTTCAGTACTCGGTGAGCAATTTGGCTTTATTGGCTGTGCTTTTGTTTTAACGCTTTACTTTTTTTTAATTCTACGTATTCTAAAAGTATGCGTAGATGTAAGAAATCGCTTTGTTAATTTTGTAGCCGTAGGTGTAGCAGCAATTTTGTGCTTTCATATTTTTGTGAATGTATCCATGACCATTGGTCTCATGCCGGTTACGGGTTTGCCATTGCCTTTCTTTTCATATGGCGGGTCATTTATGATTTCCTGTTTGATTATGATTGGAATCATCTTAAACTTGCGGGCACATGGAGAAAATATTTAGTCGAACACTTCATGTGGGATTAACGGGGGTGGCCAATGTTTTTTTGCCGCCCTTATGTTCGCATTGTGATCAAAAACGTTTTCAAAAGTTGCCTTTATGCTTATCCTGTATTCGCAAATTAAAGCGTTTTAAAATTCCCATTTGTTCACTTTGCGGTGAGAATAATTGTGATGGATTACATATTGATTGGAAGCCGCAATTAATGCGCGCGCACTTTTTATTTCAAGTTAATCCACAGTTCACTACATTAAGCCATGGATTTAAATATCAAAATCGTAAACGTGATCTTCGTTTTCTCAGCCAGTTTATACGGTTTCGACCTGATCTTTTAGAGAGTCTCAAAAAGTATTCGGCATTAGTCCCTATTCCAATTCATCCATTGCGTTTACGAGAAAGAGGTTATAATCAAAGTTTTGAAATCGCGAAAGAAATATCCCATGCAACTGGCGTCACTATTCAAAATAAATTCTTGAAGCGAATACGTTATACGAATACGCAAACCCATTTGGGATCTCTACTGCGCAGTAAAAATCTAAAGTCTGCTTTCAAAGTATTTTCCGGAAGTAATTTAAAAAATCAAAAAATTTTATTGATCGACGATATTTTTACTACGGGATCTACCGCCGTATTATGTGCAGAAGAGTTATTAAAAAATGGGGCAGAAGAAATAAGTATTTTTGCTTTAGGTAAAACTGTGAAGCAATCTTCGGATAATGATTTTCAATTAGAGTTCAGGGGAATATCAGGTTTTTTAACCTAAGAAACATTCCCCCAAATGAAGGTCTAACTTATAATCAATTTTACATTAAACAATTTCAACGGGCTTACCAGTTTTTGCAGACGCATAAATACCGTCAATAATCTTCATTAACTTTACTGCTTCGTCAGGAATATTCAAAGGTGCTTCCATTCCTGCTAAAGTTAAGGCAAAGTTTTTAGCAGAACGCTCACGGCCCATGGCTTCATCGGCTTCCACAATCACGCTGCGATTTACCGGACGTCCATGTTCTTGAGTGTATAACTCACAAGTATCAATGGAGGTAGAGTCTATTCCATCTAAGCGGAAAAGTCTTTGCACCATACCACCGGCTTTTTGCCCTTGAAAAACTACGGAAACTTCTTCGCGCTTGTTCATTTCAGCCCAAGCATTGCGAATGGAAAGCACTTGTCCAGTTTTAAATGTGATAAAACCATGCGCAGAAGCCTCCACATCGGTTACGCCTCCCTTAACATCGGGAATACCCCAAGGCCCTTTAAATTCTGGATTACTGATTAAGTCATTAAAAGTTTGCGCCATAACAAAGGCGGGCTCGGGATAATCCATAAAGTGAAGTGCCAAATCAATCATATGCAAAAGATCAATTAAAGGGCCGCCACCAGATAATTTTTGATTGGTGAACCAGCCTCCAAAACCCGGAATACCATTGCGGCGTACCCATGCGGCTTGCGCAGAATTAATACGGCCAATAGTTCCGGCTTTAATATATTCACGAATAGCATAAGCTTCTGGACGGGCACGATTATTAAAATTGAACATTAAGGTTTTGCCATTTTTCTTGGCAATTTGTGTCATGTCGGCAACATCTTTGGCATTCAAAGCCGGCGGCTTTTCGCAGAAAACATGTTTGCCGAGGCTAAGTGCTTCCGACGCTAAGGGATAGTGGAATGCATTGGGAGTGATGATAGAAACTGCATCCAAATCTTTAATGGATTCATACATCTCTTTGATGCTGCCAAAGGATTTCTCCACACCATATTTTTTTGCGGCTTGCTTGGCAGCCTCGCCATTATTGTCGGCTATGGCCACCACTTCGGCTCCAGCACTACGGAAACCGTTAACATGATACGCTGCCATCCATCCTGCGCCAATAACTCCAATTTTCTGTGTCATTCACCTCTCCTTATTTGATATTCAATGCAATATGCCCTCAAGAAACATAAAAATTAATTGTCAACAATAAACCAAAAGCTATTTCAAAGTTGGATAATCAAAGTTAGATAGGGTTAGCTTTTAACAAATTGCGGAATAAAATAAACCATTGAAAATGTGTGTAGGATAATAAAGCAGGAATGGAGAGTGAGGGAGAAAGTGGCGGAGGGTGAGGGATTTGAACCCCCAAGCCTTTTGGGCGGCGGTTTTCAAGACCGCTGACTTACCGTTAGCCTAACCCTCCAATAGGGCGTTAAAGTAATTCATCGTTTAGGGTTAGTCAATTTGAAAGTCTGATTAAAAAAAACCTGAAAGCGGACGAAAATAGATATATAATTGTTTTAGTTTTTTTCGAGTAGTGCCGTAGAGGTGCTCGTTTGATCAAGGAGAATTTGATGCAATGGTTTAAGCAAATTAAAATGGGCTATATAGTTATCATGGGCCTTATCTTTTCATTTATGTTCACGAATTGTAAGCCAGGTAATGCAATTGATAATGTTATTATACCAGAGAAGCCCCCTATAATTGAAACTGTAAAAACTATTCCCAAAATCAAAGCCGAAAAAAGTGTTTCGGAAATTCGTGTAGGAGATACCTCTTCACTGATCACTATTTCCTTTAAGGATTCTGCAACTGATGCCTTTCTTTCCTATGCCTATGTTTCTGCCTATAGCGGCAACTTTTCGCTTTACGCGGCCACAGGCAGTGAAACGCTTAAATCACCGGATACTATTTCAAGTGGGTCTATTAGTTTTCGTATGAAAGCAGGTATTCCCGGAACCGGTAGTATACAAATACGTGTTCGTACTGCCGCGTTGGTGGAGCGCGTTTTATCGCTGACTATTACGGCAAATGATAGCACTTCAATTCCACTGCCTCCCCAGCATACGCGTAATTTGTACTTCACCGCTTTACGGAGCACTTTAAAAGCAGATGGCAATGATTCCGCAACTATGCTTGTGCTGTTAAAAGATGAAAATAATAATCCCATGTCCGGAGAAAAAATAAAGTTTACTGCGACCGGTGGTTTAGTAACAGCGTCTGATGTGACGGATGAAGGCGGAAAAGCTAAAGCCATTTTGATTTCAGAGCGTGCAAATAAAACCGTTACGGTTGTTGCCACGGTTGTGGGACAGGATTTAAGCTCTCGTCAGCAGGTAACCTTCAGTGGAATCAAATTAACGATTAACCCTCAAAAAAATGTTCTGATACAAGGAAGTCGTGACTCGGTGACTTTTGAATTGGCTGATGCCAATGGTGTCATTATTTCCGGAGACTCTATTGCTATTTCCGTAACTGGTGCTGATGGAGGATTCGCGGAAAAAAGCTTAAACAATACTTTGATTGCTACTGATACTAAAGGCCAGTATAAAACCTATGTGACCTCTAAGACAGCTAAAGATGTAGTGATTACTGCACTGGCACTGGGTGCCGATGCAAGCCAAACTATCACCTTCTCAAGCGACCAAATTTCTGTTTCAGCGGTGAATAGCTCTATAGTTGGAGATGGGGTAAGCACAACTCAAGTATCTGTTAGTTTAAAAAATGCAAATAATGCTCCAATCTCAGGCGCAGATTTAAAGTGGACCACCACCTTTGGAACAATAGTAGGAACTCCATTTTCGGTTACGGGCGCCAATGGGAGTAGTACAGTTACTTTGAAATCCTCTAAAGGAACCGGCATTGCGACGGTGAATGTTGAAGCTAAACTAAATGGAAAACTTTTGGCCAGCGGAAGTGTTGATGTGCAGGTTACTGCTCAAAAAGTGAGCCGACTTGTGATGCGAGTAACACCTGATAATATTCCTGTGAAAGTAGGAGAAGCGAAACTTATTGCCCAAGCTTTTGACAAAGAAGACAATGTGATGGATGATGTGCTAATCGGCTTTATATTAGTAAAGGGCGCTGGTGGAGGGGATGAGCTCATCAAACCCGCAATCGACTACACCAAACAAGGTTTTGCTCAGTCGAGCATTTTTGCGGGTTCGGTTACAAGCTTCTTTCAAAGTGTACGTGTTGCCGCAGTTGCTTTGGACAACTCAGGTCCAACGCCATTAGTTATCGCTTCTTCAGATACAGTATCGCTTACTTTTTCTGGTCCAGCAGCTAGATTAAGCGTAGGCCACGATACTCAAAAAGGCGAAAATCCTAATGATGGTACATTTGCCTTGCCTGTTAGCGCAATTGTTACCGATGTGAACGGGAACTTAGTAGCCGATGGAACGCCGGTTAACTTTAGCGTAACGCCAATAATGTTTAAGGACTATTATAGCGGAACCGATCCCGCTTATAACTATTACTACGAGAAGCGGAAAACAGACTCCTTAATACATAAATTCAGATGGACCGATTATAATAATAATGGAAAGTTGGATGATAATGAGGAGCAAAGTCCAAAGGCGAATAATCTAGGTGTAAAACTGCCATTACGCGGAGAGGATATTGATGGTAATGGTTACGTTAATGCGAGCATTGAGTTTACTGAAGAAGATGACATAAATGGAAATGGGACGCGAGATAGCGGAGACGCAGTTGAAGAAAGATATCTCGTCCCGTATTATTATGGTGGAGATACCACAAAAGGAGTACAGTATTACATGCAAAAACATGTAGAAATAAATGGAAATAATCAATGGGATTCCGTAGAAAATTATCATGATCTGAATAAGAATGGAAAATGTGAGTGTCCAGGAACCTATGATTCAAATGGAGTATTGATTGAGTTTAAGTACCATAAAGAAACACCAAACAATAAGCCTTTTCCAGGAGATGTGGCTGTGGGTATAGCTAAACAGGTAGTTACCGAAGGTGGTAAAGCAGTAAACAAAATAAAATATGTAAAAAGTCAAGCTTGGATAATTGATGTCCGTATTTCTGCCGAGGCTAATGGAATAAAAGCACAAGAAGACTTCAATCTACCCGTTATCCTCGATGGAGGAAAGTAGTATGAAGCGTATAGCAAGTTTACTACTTCTCGCATTAACAGTGGAAGCCTATCCACCTGGCTCTCCTATGACTGAATTTGGTCCTAATCAAATGGCTTTGGGAGTTTATCTTGAGCAATCGGGACAAAATGTATTTGCAGAAAATGTGCCGTCTTTTTTAAATACTACTGGAGTTAATCTTGATTATGCTCCGTTGCAGTATTTGCAATTAGGGGTTTTTGGCGGTGGCGGTACGTTTGACAATGATATTCAAAAAACAAGCGAATCCAAGCCAAACATTCAACGTTTTGAATCGGGGTTTATGTGGCAAGGTGGTGTTTCCACTAAATTAGCTACTCCACGATTTATTAAAAATTCAACCCGCTTAGTAACTTACGGAAGCGCTAATTATTTTAGTGCTACTAGTTCAAAATCAAGTGTATATGTAGCAAAGTCATTTGTATATGAAGTGGGTGGTTCCGTACAGATATTAGTACACCCTAAATTCAATTTGGTTTTGGGTGGTGAGTTTATGGCATTTGATGGTACACATACGAATGATAAAGGTAAAGAATCGGCCTTCTCAAATGTTCCTGAAGATCAATTTCGAGGTCTAATTGGTTTTGAATATTATGTGATGGGAAAAAATAAATCCTACATCAGTGTGGCTTTGCGACCTAGTCAAAATTTTGGTTGGGAAGATAAGCATGGATTTACCGGTGCCGCTTTATCCATTTCGTTGGGAGCAATTAGTATTACTTCGCAAAAGGGGAATTTGGAAAACGGAGAAGAAGATTCGGAAAATGCAGAATAACTCTGCATTAACCTAAGGACATTAGTTTTCTAAAAGCCATTCTTCAATTAAGTCATGGAATAGTTCGCCGTCTTTACGGCCACATTCCATTAGCTCTTGTGCATAACCGCCATCAAAAAGTAAAAAACTAAGCATTTCGGAGGATATCCAACCTCCTAATAAATACCTTAAAGTGCGTGGAAAACGATTGCGATATTTGCTCGCAATTTGGCTGAAATCGATCATGGGTCCCACACGACATAAATCAATAATTTTTACGTCCCGTTCATTTTCTGGAACACGCATGGCTAGCATATTAATACGATTCATAAATTGGGCATCGATTTCAACTGCATCTAAAAACATAGAGTCTAACATGGTCGCGGCAATGCGGCCCAATGTGGGGGGTGCATTCACCCCACGTTGATAGGGTTCGCCACGTAAATTGATATTGATAATTCTTTCCGCTCCCAAACGAATAGCGGCATTTAAGGGTGTCATATTGCGCAAAGAACCGTCGCCATAATAGTGACCGTCCATGATAATAGGCGGGAAAATTAACGGCACGGCACACGAGGCCATAATATGTTCGGTTGTGAGTGAAGTACGTACACCTCGCACCGTTGGCCTTTCCCAAGAGGGACAACTTTGTCTCGTTTGATAAAAAGTAACGTTTTTCATATCGGTATAATCAAAACAATTAATAGCTAGGCTATGATCCGGTAAGGTACGTAACCTTTGTTGTACCTGACCCATATCTAAATTATTACGTAAAAAATTATGTAAGGGTGCGGTACTTAACATGGCATTAATAATGGTATCACCTTGGCCTGGTCGGCGATGCCTAGAAGATTGAAGAAGCCGCATTAAGTTTTTTATTACGGCTTTAAAATCGGATTCAAAAACTTGATCGGTTGTAAGGTTTAGCCATAAATCTTCTAAAGATTCTACCCCGCGTAAATAATTGGGAGCGCTTTGCATTAAGCGTACCGCATTTATTGAGCCTGCGGAAACGCCACAAATCACTTCAATGTTACCGTTACGTCGGAATATGTCTTTCCATGCGCTTAAAATGCCTACTTGATAAGCACCTCGAGCACCGCCACCGCTTAAAATGAGAGCGACTTTTTTTCTAGCCATAATGCGAAATTTTCAAGTTTTACGAATCACTTTTTCTTTATTTTTTTCAATAAGCCAATCACGAATTAATAATGCTGCTAATTGATTTGCCTTTACGGCTTTGTATTCATGATGCACTAGCATTATACAAATAGCAATACCTTCTTCAGCATTTTTTTCTTTGGCATATCCTAAAAACCAATCATAGCGCCCGGGTGGATCTTGTCCATCGAGCGAACCTGTTTTTCCGCCAATGTCTAATTGATCCATTTGATTGCGGTGCAATATTTGATGAAAACTTTTACGCGCGGTTCCAAATTCAATAGTGGCTTCCATCAGTCCTCGTAGTTTAGGCAAGTTTTTGGTGGAGATAAAAGGCAGCGATTCGGTGCGGTTTTCAAAAAAATCATTTTCGAGTTTTCCTCCTTCATCATGCAAGCTTTGAATCCATTCGCAAGATTGTAATTTCCCATTTCCGGCAGCACCACGTACTATTTCTAAAGCATGAAGAGGAGATATGGTAGTAATTTGATTAAAGCCGCAAGCCATTTCAGCGAGAGAAAATCCTGAATCCGGAATTATTAAATTGCTTGGCACTAGGGTTGGGAATGCGCTTTCTTGATTAAATCCCATGCGTTCCCCTGTCTCTCGTAACATTTTGGAGCCGACAGATAATCCCAAAATCCCAAAGGCCGGATTCACCGATTTAGCAAAGGCATCCATTAAAGAAATTTTGTTGATATGCTTTTGTTTAAGCAGGCAAACTTGACTTCGATAAAGAGTATGTGCGGCCCCAATTTGAGGTATGCTATCGGTTACCTCTTGCGCTTGATTTTCCAAAGCGGCTATGGCAGTCAAAATTTTAATTAAAGAGGCAGCAGGAAATCGGCCTCCCAGCGCCATTTGCGGCTGATGGGTGATCAAGTCATCGCGTCGCTCACCTAAACCTAATATGCGCCCACTTTTTAAATCGCATACGGCAATGACTCCATGTTCAGGGCGATAGCGTTGCATATACACATCAATGCGCCGATTGATTAAGCTGTCTTGCCAATATTGCGCCACATATTTTTTTCCCGCAACATTAAAGGTATCGGGAAACGGATAATTCTTTATAATTGGACTAATCGATAATTTTTTAAAAGATTTTTCCGGCTGAGATTTGGGGGCTTCCATACTAGCAAGGCTTACCTTGTCTGCAGGAATCCAAACTTTTTTGATATTCGCAATTTGCCGCATTCCAAAGCCTATTGCCACGAGGCCAATAACTCCCCAATAAAATTTATTAGAGGAGCGCGAAACTGATTTTTGCGCAGAAGTCTTTTTGAATGCGAAATCTTTATCTTGCAGTTTAATGATTATCCTCCAGAAGAAAGCAATGCTTCTTTAGATTTGAAAATTAATTGACGGAAATAAACTAATTCGGCGACGGACTCTCGAATATCCGCTAGGGCTGTATGCGCTTCTTGTTTTTTGAATATAGGGGCCGTAGGATACCAGCGATTTGCCAATTCCTTAACGGTACTTACATCGACAATACGATAATGCAAATACTCACTTAAACGTGGCATATATTTATGCAAAAAACGTTTATCTTGTCCAACGGAATTTCCACAAAGCGGTGATTCTCTTGGGCCACAAAACTGCGCAATAAAAGCGAGGGTTTTTTCTTCGGCACTCGAATCTGTTTCGGTGGAGTTGCGGACTTGATGCAAAAGACCGGAGGAACCATGTTGATTTTGATTCCAATCATCCATCAATTTTAGGGTTTCTTCACCCCGAAAAAGCGCTAAATTTGGCCCTTCAGCAATAATATTTAGCTCGCTATCGGTGATTATGGTGGCGATTTCCAAAATTTGATCTTTCTCCGGATCTAAGCCCGTCATTTCTAAATCTATCCATACGAGATGGTTTGAAGTTTTGTTCAATTATACTCCTATTTTCTTATCTTTACACAAACATAACAAGGGTTCTGGTTGAGGTCGAGTGGATTTTTGTCGAAGAATCGCCGGTTTTATGCACACCGGGAATGTCATTCAAAGCAGAGAGAGTGAATGCAAAAAGAAATTGTAATTACAGGTTTTGGTGTTGTTAGTTCTTTAGGAAATAGTCCCGAAGAATTATTTCAAAATCTTTTAGCGGGAAAATCGGGTATCAGTAATATTGATCGTTTCGATACGAGCCAATTCTCAACGCGTTTTGGTGGAGAGGTTAAACAATTTGATGCTTCACCTTATTTCGATGCGAAAGAGGTGGGACGTACGAGTCGCTTTATTCAATATATGATGCATGCTGCCGTAACCGCGGTGGAACGGGCAGGATTAAAAAATTATCCTGTGAATATAAATCGCGCAGGAATGATTTTGGGTTCGGGTATGGGGGGTATAGAAACCTTTACCGAAAATGCTGGAAACTATGTGACCAAGGGTCCCAAGCGTGTGTCTCCCTTTTTTGTGCCTATGTCTATCACCAATATGGCAAGTGGTATGGTCGCTATTCGTTTGGGTTGGCGTGGGCCTAATTGGTCGGTGACTTCAGCTTGTTCCTCTGGTAATCACGCAATTATCACTGCAGCTGATCAAATCCGTTTAGGTAAGGCGGATGTTATGTTGGCAGGTGGTGGTGAAGAATCGGTTTGCGAAGTCTCGGTAGCCGGTTTTGGAAATATGAAAGCTTTATCGCGCCGTAATGAAGACCCTTCTAAAGCGTCTCGGCCTTTTGATAAAGATAGGGATGGTTTTGTTTTAGGCGAGGGTGCTGGCGTAATGGTACTGGAATCTCGTGAACATGCGGAACGTCGTGGTGCAAAAATCTTAGGGATTGTTAAAGGTTATGGCATGAGTTGTGATGCATACCACATGTCTGCTCCTTTAGAAACAGGCGAAGGCGTATGTTTAGCAGTAGAGAATGCTATCGCCGATGCTGGCATACAAAAATCGGAAATTGGTATTGTTAACGCGCATGCTACCTCTACTCCGCTCGGTGATGCTGCGGAAATAAAAGCTTTGCGTCGAGTTTTTGGTGATCAAATACGTAACCTTAAAGTGCATGCTACCAAAAGTATGGTGGGTCATTTATTGGGTGGCGCTTCGGCTTTGGAAGCCGTGGTATTGCTGATGACTTTAAATTCTGGAAAAGTGCATCCCACATTAAATGTGGAAAATCAAGATCCTGAATGTGATGTCGATTGTGTTCCGAATATTATGTCGACCACTTCGACTCAATATGGAATCAATAATAGTTTTGGTTTCGGTGGTCATAATAGTTGCGTGGTATTTGAAAAAGGGGATTAACCCCTTTTTATTGCAAGCTTCCATTCAAAATCCAAATTGCCACCGTACCAAATAAAATTGGTTTGGTATTTGTTATTTGTGGCGGCTCCATAAAAACTGTCTTTAGTATATCCTTTAACTACGCCATTCCAATTTTCTCTCCAGATTAGAGGTCCAACTCCCACTCGGAAAACAAATTTCTCGCCTAGCGGGAGATTAAGACGAGGTCCCAAATTAAAAAGGCTCCCTGATTAGAGAGAGCCTTTGGGTACATTTCTTTTTTAGTTTTTACTAAAGCTTAGGCCGAGAATAAAGTTTTGCCAGTCGATTTAAGATCGGCACACGCTTCTTTGATACGTTCAGCCATGGCTCTTTCGCCCAATTTTAAATAAGCGCGAGGGTCATAAGCTTTTTTATTGCCCACTTCACCTTCAATTTTTAAAACGCCATCATAATTCTTAAACATATGACCGACAATAGGACGGGTGAAGGCATATTGTGTATCGGTATCCACATTCATTTTCACTACACCATAATCCAAGGTTTCATGAATTTCTTCTTTAGTGGAACCGGAACCGCCATGGAAAACCAAATCAAAACGTGCATTATATTTTTTCTTTAAAGCTTCTTGACCTAATTTTAAAATCTCGGGTTTGAGTTTCACATTACCAGGTTTGTATACACCATGTACATTACCGAAAGTAGCGGCAAACATATAGCGTCCACCTTTGAATTGTGATAAGGCTTCGTATACGCCAAGCATATCTTCGGGTGTGGTGTACAATTTTTCAGCAGGAGCATCTTCATGACTTACGCCATCTTCTTCGCCGCCTACTACACCGGCTTCCACTTCCAAAATAATTTCATTCTTCGCGCAGATAGCCATAAGCTCTTTGGCGATTTTCATATTTTCGGGCAAGGCTAATTCCGAACCGTCGAACATATGACTATTGAAAAGATTTTTTTCACCGCGGGCGCGACGTCTTTCGGTTTCGGCAATTAAAGGATTTAAAAAAGAGGCCACTTTACCTGGTTGGCAATGATCAGTGTGTAAAGCGATATTAACATTATAACGTTCAGCCATAAGTTGAATATGATTCGCTAAGGAAATTGCACCGATGACCATGTCTTTGACCATAGAGCCAGAAGCATGTTGGCCGCCACCAGTTGAGACTTGAACGATGCCGTCGGATTTAGCTTCAGCAAAACCAATTAAGGCAGCATTGGCTGTTTCCATACTGGAAACATTTATAGCTGGATAAGCATATTTTTTTTCGTTGGCGACATCCAACATTTTGCAATAGGTTTTATAATCGACGATAGGCATTGAAAAACTCCCTCCAAGACGGAAACAAAAAGAAGACCCAAATTTAACACTACTGCCCTAGAACGGCAAGAGAATAAGGAATTCCGAGCTACTAAAGCTTTTTTCGATTATTTTTATCCTTTGGGAATGGAGAACGTGGAAAAATGAGTCTGGGAATAGAAGCGTCCATTCTAGCCTTATCGGCCCCGCCTAAAATCTATAGCATTACCCAATACAATAAAAGCATGGAACGCTTGATCAAAACTGCACCGCAGGTTTGGGTCAAGGGTGTGATCACTCAGCTTAATGTGCGTGGACGAGTCGCTTATTTAAGTTTAGCGGAGTTTGAAGAAAACAACTCTAAGCCATTGGCTATTTTGGATTTAACCCTGTGGACTTCACAATTAGAAGCCTTTAATATACGCTTTGCGGAATTACCCTTACCTTTTAAGTTGCGCATTGAATTAAAAATTGCCGCATTGATTGAACCCAGTTTTTATGTGCCTTTAGGGCGTTTTCAACCTCGTATTAAAGATATTGACGGAAGTTTTACCCTGGGTGAATTGAGCCAAACCCGACAAAAAATTTTAGAAAAACTATTGCGTGAAGGATTATTGGAAAAAAACAAAAAACTAGCCTTCAGTGAAATTCCTTTACGCGTTGGCTTAATCACCGCACCTAGTTCTGCCGCCTATCATGATTTTACCAGTGTACTTTTAGGATCAGGATTTTCTTTTCAAATAGCTTTTGTGGGCGCCAAAATGCAAGGCGAGAATACTGAAGAAACCGTGCTTTTGGCTTTGCAGCATTTAGGAAAAATGCCACTGGATGTGATTTGTTTGGTGCGTGGTGGGGGCGCCAAAATGGATTTGGTTTATTTTGATTCGGAAAAAATTTGTCGTGCCATTGCCAATTCACCTGTTCCGGTATTAACTGGTATTGGCCATGAAATTGATAATTCTTTAGCTGATTTAGCGGCTTATGAAAATAAAATCACCCCTACCGATTGTGCTAAATTTTTAGAAGAGCGTTTAGCCCAAGCTTTTTCCCGTTTAGTGGAAGGTGCACGTTTAGTGCAAGAAATTTGGAATGTAGAATGGATGCAGGCCCGCAATGAATTGGCTTCGCAAGCTTTAACCGTCAAGTTACAATGGGAAAAACAAAAATCCGGCGAGACTTGGCGTTCCAAAGAATGGTCACGGGCGATTAAATCTTTGGTCAAGCAACTTTTGCGTCGAGAAGCCGATAGGTTACAGCGTAACCTAGTGGGTTTGCAACGTGGGCCTTTAAAAATATGGTCGCTCGAAAAATTAAAAACCTTTAATCAAACCAAAACCATCAAAAGCTTATGGATGCAAAAGCTAGATGCGGCTCATGAAGGCCTGGTATTAAAAGAAAAGTTAATGAAAATGGCGGATCCTGCGCAGGCTTTGCGTTTGGGATATAGTATCTTGCGTGATACGTCGGGGAAAATCTTGACAAATGCTTCGCAAGTAAATTTAGGGCAAAAAGTTATTAATCAAATGCAAGACGGAAATATTGAAAGCCAAGTTTTAACAAAAAAGGAGATTGTTAATGAAAGGGAATAAAGAGCCTTCCATGAATTATGCGGAAGCTATTACACGGCTGGACGAAATTTTAGAAGACATTGATCAAAGCCGTATATCCATTGATGTGCTGGCCGAGCGCGTGGTAGAAGCCGCCGGTTTATTAAAATATTGCAAAAGTGTTTTAACGGAAACCGAAGCGAAAGTAAAAGATGTTTTGGCGAATTTAGACAGCGAATTTAGTGATGTGGTTAAGGATGGGGTAGAAGGCGGCCTCAGCGAGGATGCTTAATGATTCCTACGGATAAAAATCCTAAGCAAAAATTTTTGCTACAAGATTGCTGGGTAGCGGATACCTTCGCATTATCCTATCGCGAATATTTAAATCTTAAGCCCACACATTATCGTTGGAGCGAAGTTGCTCCGGCTGCCGTGATTACTATGGCTAAGGCCTTACAAGGTAAATGGTCTTTGGAAAAATTAGCCGAGCATTTGCTTACGACAGTTGAGGAGGCGCAAGTTTTTTATAGGAGATATCTTATGTCTAAGCAAGTGAATACTAAAGAAGGTGGCGCAGAAAAAATTAAACAAGCTTTTTTTGCTTGGTCCTCGCGCTTTGAGCATTTAGGCGAAAATGAAAGATTGGAGATTGCGAAAGAACTTGCGCTGCTTACGGCTAATCAACTTTTTGCGATAGTCAAAAACCAAGAGGATTTAGATCTTGTAATTGAAAAGCTCGAAGGGATTGAATCTAAAGGTAACAATAAAGATACGTTAGAAGATTCGGGCCCGCCTAAATCATGGGGCCCGCAATGGAAGGATTAAGTCGATTGTTCGTGAAGTGATTTACGAAAACGATAAACACGATAACTTTTATCTTGGGCAATTTGTTCGCAGTCGGCAAATAAATTTTTTCCAGGCCGCATATAATCCAAGAACTGATTGGCTACTAAATAAACTTCGCCACCGTCATTAAGTCTTAGTAAACAGGTTTCTAAAGTCTTTTGCGGAAGCGTATAATCGGTTTGGCTTCCATGATGAAAAGGCGGATTGCAAATAATGACATCATAGAGTTCACTTATTTTATCTGCGTTACTATTGAGCATATCGGCGCAGCTAATTTCACCCGTTAAACCGGCCTTTACAAAATTGCGTTTTGCGCATTCCGTGGCTACAAAATTACTGTCTACGCCATCTACAGACTGGGCTCCTAAAAAATGCGCTCCTAACGCCAATACACCGCAACCACAGGCCAAGTCCAAGACTTTTTTTCCGGCTAGGGAAGGCATCGTTTGTAATAAAAAAAGGCTAGCGGCATCGGTATGGCGATAGGAAAATATTCCAGGCTTGGTGACATAGCTAAAAGAATGTAACCCAAAAGTTACGGTATATTCGCGGTCAACAAAATATTTTTCATCGTCTAAATCGCAATTTGGAAGCGTATTTTCTTTTTGAAATTGTAAGAGTCGGCACGATGATTTTAAGGTCAGAATATTTAAATTACCAAACAGGTTTTCGCCATGCTTGGCGGCACTTTTAATGCCCTCTTGATTTGCTCCGGTTACGGTTAATCGACCACCAATTTTTAACAGCGCAAAGGCTTGTTGCAAGGTGGCATGGACTTGTGCGGAGCTACGTTGAATTCGATAAATAATTTCATCAAAGGATTGATTGACCCAGTATGTAGATCCGGCAAATGGAATTTCACCTAAAATGCAGGTAATTTTTTTTGCATCCTTACCCGCCATTTGACAAGCTTGATATTCATCTAATAAGGAATTTTGACAAACTACTTTTTCAAAATGCGTAGTGAGTTTTTCAACCCAAGCAGGTTGCGCTTCTATTATCAGTAAAGCTTGTCCTTGAGGCGTATATTTTTCGGTCAGTAGGGTAACCGCTGGATCCAAGGAAATAGATTTGCTTGGCTTTGTAGCATACTTCGGATTCATCGTTTGGGTTCCACACCCAAAAGTAAATATTCTTTTTTGCTTAAAATTCTCCATTCGCCCACGGGAATGTCGGTTACGTTGAAATCACCAATGGCACTACGATGCAAGGACAGAACTTTGTTACCCACGGCAGCAAGCATGCGTTTCACTTGATGATAGCGACCTTCCGTAATAGTTAATTGAATTTTCCGGTCTCCGGTTTCTTTTATTTGCGCTGGCAAAGTGGAATTGGTTTCCCCTTTTAAGAGCACGCCTTCGGTAAGCACTTGTATTTGTTCATCGGTGATGGGGGTGCCTAAAACCACTTCATAGGTTTTGGAGATGTGTTTTTTGGGCGAAGTTAAGCGATGATTAAAATCGCCATCGGTGGTGAGTAAGAGTAACCCCGATGTATCGGTATCGAGTCGGCCAATGGCTTGTAAATTACGCGTGATAAAGGGCGCAGGAAAATAAGAAAAAACACTGGGATAATTACCCGGTTGATGACTGCATTCGGTATTCAGTGGCTTGTGAAATGCCAAATAAAGTTCTGGTAATACCGGAATTTCTAAACCTTCCACTTTTAAAAAAATATTTTCGCAAGGAATGGGTTGTGAGGGTTCTACGATGGGCATAAACATTTTTTTGTCACTGCCTAAAGCAATCGAATAAAAAGCTAGGTGTTTATAAATTAATTTTGCACAATTTTTTTTTGAGCCGAAACCTTGTTGATGCAGCAGTGAAACAGCTTCTTTTTCTTTAGGATTTTTCATTCAATTCTTTCAAATATGACTAGCGCTCTATCCAGTGTGGTATTTGGAATACGATAGACTTCGTTTTTGGTTAATTTCCAGCCAGGATGATCTAGGGTTTTTAATTCTTCAACTACCGCAGGACCTTTCATAAACATGGCTTGGCCGCCCACGCTTAAAGCTTTGGATACGCGTAATAGCGTTATTGAAATGTCTTCAAAGGCCCGAGTAATGGCTCCGGCAAAGGGATCGGTTAAACTTTTAGAAGTTACCTTATGACCGAATACCGAAATATCTTGCAAGCCTAATTCGGAAATGACGAGGTTGAGAAAGTCTACGCGCCTTGGCCTAGGTTCCGCTAATACAATTTTGGTTTTGGGTGACATTAATTTAAGCATAATGCCTGGAAATCCTGCACCACTGCCAATATCTACAAGTGGACTCGGCCAAACTCCACCCATTTTATTATGCAAAATCATGCAATCGGCATAGTGTCTTTGCGCAATAGTTTCAAAACCTATGAGGCGTGTTAAATCCTGATCGTGATTGTGTTTGCGTAACAGTTGATGGTAGGCCCAAAGTTTATCGAGCACGGGTGTTTTTAATGTTACCCCATAACTTTTGAGATACTGATCTAAAAGTGCGGGCGTAGGGGACGGCCCTTTGGGTTTCCCTGATTTTGTGAAAGGCCGGTTTGCTCCGGGCCGTGGGTTGAAACCCGCCTTTTTTTTATGAGGAGTTGCGTTTGAGCGATGTTGTGGCTGAGGCAAATTATGCTCCTAATCCGCTAATGGTTGCCTAGTAAACTCTAATATTGACAAGTAATGACAAATAAAATGAGGAAATTGATGAAATCGATACATTCCTTAACAATTAATTTTTCTTGATCTCTTTTCTTGTCTTGAAATCTCTATCCGATACAGATAAATTTCTGTTCAGTAAATGTAAACCAGAATATACATAGCTGTTTTACACATATCATCAAAAAGAGAGGGTCACATGTCTACTGCAAGGATGAGAGCCTTGGAAAAAGCCAGCACGGCGAAAATTCCAACGCAAACCGTCGATTATTCACAAAAATTTGCTACCGAAATTTATGGAACCAATGTTTTTGGTGAAGCCGAACAAAGAAAATATTTAACTAAAGTGATTTATAAAGCTTTGCGCAAGACTGTGGACACAGGTTCTGCTTTGGATCGCGATTTAGCGGATCAAATTGCCAAAGGCATGAAGCAATGGGCCATTGAAAAAGGCGTTAGTCACTATACGCATTGGTTTACACCGCTTACAGGTTTAACAGCTGAAAAGCATGATTCCTTTTTGAGCCCTGACGGCGAAGGACTTACTATCGCTGAATTTGGTGGTAAGGAATTATTGCAAGGCGAGCCTGATGCATCTTCATTTCCAAGTGGCGGTATTCGCGCAACATTTGAAGCCCGTGGCTATACTGCTTGGGATCCAACTTCGCCGGTATTTATTCGCGAAAGCTTAAATGGCAAAACCTTAACCATCCCCACAGCCTTCTGTTCATGGACTGGCGAAGCTTTAGATTTAAAAACCCCATTGTTACGTTCCAATGAAGCCTTATCCAAACAAGCTGTACGCTTGCTTAAATTTTTCGGTAAGAATGTGAATCATATTGGTGCTTCGGTTGGTCCTGAGCAAGAATATTTCTTAATCGATAAAGCCATGTACACTTTGCGTCCGGATTTAATCGCTTCTGGCCGTTCTTTATTTGGTGCCCCTCCTCCAAAGGGACAAGAGCTTGAAGATCATTATTTTGGATCGATTAAAGATCGCATTCTTGCTTATATGCAAGAAATGGAAATGGAATTATTTAAGCTTGGTATTCCAGCTAAAACACGTCATAATGAAGTGGCTCCGGCTCAATTTGAGTTGGCTCCCGTTTATGAAAATGTGAATATCGGTTCCGATCATAATTTAATGGTGATGGAAGTGATGACTAATACCGCCGTTAAACATGGTTTAGTTTGCTTATTGCATGAAAAACCTTTTAAAGGTGTAAATGGTTCGGGCAAGCATAACAACTGGTCTTTAGGTGGTCCTGAAGTAGGCAATTTATTAGAACCCGGCTTAACGCCTCATGACAATGCTCAGTTCTTAACGGTACTTACCGCCTTAATTCGCGCTGTAGATAAGTATCAGGGCGTCTTACGTGCCTCCGTTGCTACCGCTGGTAATGACCATCGTTTGGGTGCTAACGAAGCCCCTCCTGCAATTATTTCCGTTTTCCTAGGTTCTCAATTGGCCGAAATTATCGAACAGTTGGCTTCGGGAACTAAAACCTCCTCTAATCAAGGTGGAGATTTAAAAGTAGGGGTAACTGCTATTCCTCCATTACGTAAAGATGCTACCGACCGAAACCGTACTTCGCCGTTTGCTTTTACTGGCAATAAGTTCGAATTCCGCGCTCAAGGTTCTTCTACAAATATTGCTTTGGTGAATACTGTATTAAATACTATTACTGCAGAATCCTTGGAATATATTTGCGATCAATTAGATGCAGCAATTAAAGGTGGTAAAGATTTTACCACGGCCTTAAATGCCTTGTTAAAAGATATTTTAGGCAAGCATAAACGTATTTGCTTTGATGGAAATGGTTATTCGCAAGAATGGCATAATGAAGCGGCAAAACGTGGTTTGCGCAATGCAAAAAATACTCCAGAAGCCTTAAAAGCTTGGGTTGAACCCGAGACTATTGCTTTGTTTGAAAAGTATCATGTGTTGAGCGCTAAGGAAAGTGAATCCCGCGAAGAAATTTTCTTTGAACGTTATAACAAGACTTTGAATATTGAAGCACAAATGACTATTGAAATTGCTCGCTCGATTATTTCTCCTGCGGCAATGAAATATCAAAAGCAATTAGCTGATGGTTTAGTCTCTGCCAAGAGTGCTGCTCCTAAAGCTGATTTTAAAGCGCAAGAAAGTCTCTTGGAAAAAATTGCTGGCATGAACTCTGGCTTACTTACTAAGCTCGACGCCTTGCAAGTGATTACCGAAAAGGCTTTAGGCGAATCGGTGCATAAAGCTGCAATTGTTTATCTCAATGAAGTAATCCCTGCTATGAACGCTGTGCGTGACATTGCAGATAGTTTGGAACTCTATGTAGATGATAGCATTTGGCCATTGCCTAAGTATCGCGAATTATTGTTCGTATACTAAGTAATAGTTAAAATATTAATACTGAATCCCTCGCTGCAAAGCGGGGGATTTTTTTTGTTTAAAAGGGATGGCCATAGATCCAAACAATCCCAACATCTTTATGTGGTGGACGGTGTGTGCGGTTATGATGTCACTAAGCGTTTCGCTTCTTTCCAATTACGTAAAGACTCGCATACAAATGTATATATGCAAATTTCTTGAGCTAAACTTTTTTATTTGTCTCCGAGGGGGTAGATGAGGATCACGCGAAATTGTTCGGGCATTCCGACATATTCAATATCCGAACAATTTTGTGAAGCCGAGGCTAGGGGGAGTAACTAATGCGTTACGTCCCCTTTAAATACCTTTAAGGCGCTTCAAAATCCTTATACAACTGACTGGCTTGCGGTTCTTTTTGTTGGCTGTATTTGCCCTTATAAAAACGTAATTCACCTTGCGGTGCCATAAAATACACTTGGCCTATACGCACATTGGGATAAACGAGAATCGGATGCACCACTTCAATTTCTAAAGTCCAAGTTGGATTTAAACAAATTAATTCACCCTGCGCATTCGCCACATAACCCCAGCCCACATCGCCAAAGCCTGCGGTAATATGCGTGTTAATGCCTAAGCGCCCTATAGAGCTGCGCCCTTCGAACATGGGGACATAGCGGCGGCTGGTAGCGGTTTCATTGGTGCAACCGATATACAATTTGCCTGGCTCCAAAATCATGCCTTCGTCGGGAATAAATAATTCACGAGTGGGATTGTTTTTTTTCATGTCTAGCGCTTGGCCTGGGGCTAAATCGTAAGTTAAGAGTTTGGCATTTAAGGTGACATCATAAGAGTTGGGACCTAAATGCGTGCTGGTATAAGGGCTAATCGCAATTTGTCCGGATTCAATTTCTTTGAGTATTTCTGGGCCTGTGAGTATCATAATTGTGCCCTTCAAAGTAGTAAAATATTATGTTGTAGGAATGAAGAGTTGGCTTTGGATTTGGATATGGGTTTGGATTTTGACGAGCTTTTGCTCGGGGGAATCTATTGTCTATATAAAGCTAAACAGTACTGCCAATGTGGCAGGAGATTTGCATTCGATGCCCTTGTATTTAGCGACTCCCGATTCGCTTGGAGATATTGCGGTGGAGTATTTTTTGGCTTTAGATTCAAGTAAAGCCCAAAAAAATTTATTGGCTATGCCCATGCGAAGCCATAAAATCAATGCAGTGCAAAAGGAATTTTTGTTGGGTTTAAATGCTTTGGTGCAAGGTCGGTTTATGAAATCGAAGGAGCGCTTGGCAAATTTAAAAAAAATGAAATTATCAAAAATGTTACGCGCTTGTTTTGATCATGATGTCCGAACTTTATTGTATTTAATGGGATTTGAAAAAGAAGCCGAAGCGGATTGGGTTAAAACTTTGAATCAAACTTCTCCCGTATCCGAAGGGGCATGGAGAAATTTGTTTTCTATTTATATGAGCCATGGCCGAACACAACAAGCCAATGCCTTAATGGAAAAGGCTTTACAATATGCGCCGAAAAATAAATGGGCCGTGCAGGCAAAAGGTTATTTGCTAAAATCGATTTTATCAGAAGAAGAATTAGGCAATTATCTTTTGCAACAATCTTCTTGGCAAGATTCGCTTTTTGAAATTCAAATTGCTTATGGACGATTTTTAAAAAGTCATAAACAATATGACGATGCGATTAAATATTTTAATCGGGGATTAGAGGGTGTGCCTAAGAATGGTCCGGCTTGGCTAGACTTGGCCGAGGTTTATTATCATGTGGGTTATTATGCCTTTGCTGAAAAATGTATCATAGCGGCTTTTGAGGCGGGTATTTCCGATCCATTTGTGTATGAGTTATATGCTCAAGTGCTTTGTGATTATGGTGTGTTTATGGATTTAAGAAAAGCTCAAAAAATTTTGGAAGAAGGTTTGCCGAAAGATCCTTTGCGACGGAAAATGGCGCAACTGCTTTATTATGTGTATGCGCAAAATGGCAAAGTAAAGGAAGCGAAAAACTTACGCGCACAACTTTGGTTTCATTTTGAAGGTTTACGACCAGAGCCATTAATTAAAAAAATTAATTTGGGTTTTCCTGAACAAAATAAAATTTTAGTGATTCATTTTTCGGAAATAAGTTTCCCCTTAGTGTGGGAACAAAAATTTATGGATTATGCTCCAGAATAAATTTTCAGTTTAGGATAAGACCAATTCCAATCCAAGGGCGCCTTGGCAATGGCCTCTTCTAAAAACGCTTGCATAAATTTTATTAAAGATTCAGAACTGGCATCGGCAAGGGAAAATGCAGAATGGAATTTTAGTATAGGCTGATTTTGTGGATCTAAATAGGTAGAAATGGGAATGAGTAGGGCTTTATATTGCAAGCAAAGTTGTAATAAATGCGTACTACAAGGTAGGCTTAAGCAATTCCAGAGCTTTAAATTTTCGTTGGATTGGCTGGGGAATTGATCGATCATTAAGGCGAGAATGGAATTTGTTCTTAAAACTTTACGTAACCTCCATGTTTCGCCCGTATTCCAAAGGATTTTTTTTCCTTCTATTTCTCGACCATTACGCATATAAGTGGATAAGGGATCGGCAAAGGCCTTAGCGGTGAGTATGTAAAAATCTTTGTTTAACGGCTTTGCAGGAGCCTTATGCAAAAACTCAAAGAGTCCCGCATGCAAGCCTAAAAGTATAATGGGCCTATTTTGAGTTAAGGCTTGATCATAATTTTCTTTTTGCAAAAATTGAATTTTACTTTTGTTTAAAGGCCGTCCATGCAGCTGAATATTCATTAAATACAAATAAAGTCGGCGATGATAATAGGAACGTATCGTTAATGCTGGAAAACACTTTTTTAATTGTAAACTTACTTTTTTTATGTGAGAAGACCGTAACAAGAAATAGCAAGGAAGGAGTAAACTCAAAATGAATGAAGTTAAGCGTATGGGACATTTTTGTAAAAATCGAATCCAAGCCACGACTAGGTGACCGGAATATTGATGCAAAGCTTTTTGTTTAAAGGCCGTGATAGGCAAGAGCGGTTAATAATCGCCCCGTAACACCTAGGCTATGGGCGGAGCAATGTTCGGGAGTATCTTGCAGGGTATGCCAATACGGATAGGTGAAATCAATAATATCTATGGCTTTAACACCTTTTTGAATTAAGGGTACATGGTCATCACTCAAACCAACTCCTCGAGTGGCGGTAAATTCCTTTAGCCCTAATTTTTGCGCATAGGCCCAAATTTTTTGCGTTAAATCGGGAAAGTGTGAAAGTGAAGTACCTTCATAGGGAAGTTGTAAATCACTATCTCCAATCATATCGAGTAAGATGGCAAAGTTTAAAGTTTTAACTGGAAAGTTATCTGCAAAATATTTTGCTCCTAAAAAATATTCATCTAGACTACCTTCGCGGCCATAATCTTCTCCATCAAAAAAAGCCAAATGAATAGTTTGCTTCGGTGGTTTTTGACTTAACAGGCTAGCTAATTCCATGAGTACGGCAATACCTGAAGCACCATCATTAGCGCCTAAAATAGCAGTATTATGCAAACTAGTATTTGGTTCCTGATCGGCGCGAGGACGGCTATCCCAATGGGCACAAAATAAAAGTGGTTTTTGCTTGGTGTCTTTGCCTTTGAACGTGATAATGAAATTAGTGAGCGGAATTCTTTGGCCTGTCATAGCATCGGCATGAATAAATTCTTGCGTGCTATAGGGAATATGATTCTGTTTAAAAAAGTTTTTAAAATAGGCTATTGCTTCGAGATGTCCCGTACTTCCTGGGTTACGGGGTCCCAAAGAACATTGCTGTTTTAAATATTGAAAGGATCGTGTAGAATCAAAAGTTGGAGTGACTTCCGCAGCTTGTGCACGGCCAAAAAAACTGCCTAGTAGAATTACTAGTGCTAAAATAAAGGATGATGATTTCTTTTTCATGTGGGTAAAATAGGAAATTAACCTTGGATTTGCCCGCGCAGTAAAGATGGATTTAATTTTTCGCCTCCAAAGGATTGTAAAGGCGAGATTTCCAAAATCTTTCCCTGTAATTCGTTTTCGGAAATGCCATTGGCTAGAGCCCATTTTTTATGCAAATCTAAAATTAAATTTCTTGCGGTTTCAGGGCTGTCTTTTCCCTCTTTATTTTTTACCGGAGCAAATTCTTCATCACGAATCACTTCCAAGGCTGCCATGCCTTTGGCTTTAGGGAAAAGATCAAACATAAATAATTCGAATTTAAAGGCATTGGGTTGCGAAGGAATTTGTTTTATTCCTGACGCATCCACAAAAGCAATTTTTTTATGAGCGACATGATAGGGAAGTTCGCCTTCGGAATTTTCTTCCAAAAAGGCGCGGGTAAATAAGTGAACCGCAATGTTACCGGCATTAAATGCCAATTCGCCATTGGGTAAACGCCTCTGAATCATTTCTTCCGGCATATCGGAATATTCCAAAACGGCAGGTCGCCCTTCGCGCAAACAGAGTACGCCTACTTTTTCTTCCGCATAGGCTTTGGCTACAGCCTTGCTGCCAGTGGGTAATGCGGAGTGTATAAAATAGCCTAAAAAATTAGCATCACACATTTTAACCAAAGCATTGTCTACGCTATAAAAGAAAATATTTTCAATCCCCCGTTTTTTCATATCGGCTAAAGCGCCTGATTGCGCTAAGGCTAAAAAGCATCCGCCATTTCCATTGGCGCCTTGGGATATTTTGCTTTTACTATCGAGTAATATTTTGCCCTGTTCATTGATTAAAGGCAATTGTCCTTGAGAAAAGAAAAACAAATCTTTTGCGGGATAGCCAAAATTATTATGGGCGCGGAAAAAATTTTGCGTATCGCTATCATTTTCTAAGCTAGTCATGATGTACCAAGGAATGCTTTTTCCACAATGCTGGGAAAGTTTTAATAAGCGCTCAGCTTGCAATTGAAAAAGAGACTTGCCGGAAGGTAAGCCAATATTAAACATCCCTTTGGGGCCTTCAAACCCTAAGCGGGAACCTTGTCCTCCTGCTACTAGAAAGGCGGCTACCTTGCCCTGATGCAAAGCACGCATACCCGAATTGGCATATACCGCTTTTTCGGTTAAAGGAAAATCTTCCCAGCGAGGGGCTTGCAAAGGGGAGACTGTTCCCAAGGCTTGCGTATGCGCTTGGTTAACTACTAGGTTACGGTAAAGTTTTTCCATTAAGGAAAAATCAATATTTTCGATTTGGTTTAAGAGCGATTCTTGTTCTTCAGTATTCAGCTCAGAATAAAAATCGAGCAACTGAGCTTGCTTATGCTGGGTAACTATTTCGAATGCTTGTTCATAAGATAATTTTGCCATGAATAAATGCCTTTAATAATGAATGTTTCGTGAACAATTTAGCGCATTTTAAAAAAGACCAGGCTTCCAAAAATAAAGGCCAAAATGGAAACCAAATGAAAACGCCAAATAATTTTTGAATTTAAAGCTTGCGAAGAGTCGAATTTATCTTTCCACTTCATTTGAAAATGATGATGCAAGGGCGCACGTAAAAAAATGCGTTTACCGACTTTATCTTTGCCAAAACGTTTGGTGAATTTGAATCCACTAATTTGTAAAAGTACCGATGCGGCTTCTGCCAAAAATATAACGCCAATAATGGGAAGGTATAATTCCACTTTGAGTAGCACAAACATAATGCCAATCGTTCCCCCAAAACCAATGGATCCGCCGTCACCCATGTATATCTCCGCAGGAGGAGAGTTATACCAGAGATAAGCTAATAGGGCGCCAATGATGGCTGTGCAAATGGGAAGTAATTCATCACCACCGGGTAAATAAGGAATCAGTAAATATTTGGCGAAGATAGCATTTCCCGATATATACGCTACACAACCTGCAAATAGAGCGGAGGTAATGAGCGGAACGGAAACTAATGAATCTAAGCCATCGGTAAAATTCGCACCATTCGCGCTGGACGTCGTCACCAAACAAATCAATATGATAAAAGCCCAATTCGGTAAATAGGGATACCATAATCCAGGTTTAACAAAAGGAATGGAAAGGTAACCGGTAAGTCCCGGAATAAATTTATAAGCGAAACCAGCTACCAATAAGGAAAAAAGAATATAGAGGGATAAGCGTAATCGTGCCGAAATACCATCCGCTTTTTCTTGATAATCCGCCTTGGAGATTTTTCCTAAAACCACCAATCTTTTATTTCGTACTTTGATAATATCATCAATCCCTCCAATGATGGAATAGGCGATCATAATAATGAGGCATGATACGGAATACGCATTGAGCCGTACAAAGCATAATGCAGAGAGCAGTACGGAAAAGACTAATAGCATTCCACCCATAATAGGAGGGGATTTTTTTTTGCCCGGTGTTTGATCGAAATCGGCTGTCGCATCTAGGCGATTTAAAAAACGAATATAAAACGGCATAATCAAAAAGACTAGCATTGCCGCAAAGAGTGAGGCTGTACCGGCACGAAATAATCGATTCCCAAATAAAGCAATATGGGTATGATGAAATAATAATTCAGCAAACATTAAAATTTTTCCGCTAATAAGTTTGAAGGGTGAGTAATACGAATTTTAATTTCTGAGTATAAATCCGAAAGGCTGTCTTCGATAGATATCATTGGCTTCCAGCCCGTGCGCAACATGAGTTTTTCTGGTGAGCCAACCATTAAGGGGATATCGATAGCTCTTTCGAGCGAGGGATCTATTCTTGTTTCAATAGGATAACCACTTAAATCAATAAGGTGTTGGACTAAGTCACGAATGGTACGCGCTTTGCCGGAACAAATATTATAGACCTCGCCGGTTTGACCTCGTTTTGCTATCAGGACTACTGCTCTGGCCATATCACGAACATCCAAATAATCCCGGGAAACATCTATGTTACCTGTGTAAATTACTGTTTCGCCATCGTACAGTTCAATATTTGCAATTTGACTCGCTACCGAAGGCAATACAAAGCGGCGACTTTGAAACGGTCCAGTATGATTAAATGGGCGAAGCACAATAATATCTAAATGATGTGCATTAATGAACTGTTTAACGAGGAGTTCACAAGAGGCCATACTCGTCGCATAGGGCGTAAAGGGCGTGGCAGGATCGGTTTCGGGATGAATGAGGTCGACAATTCCTTTGCCTCCCCCATAAATTTCGGAGGAGCTAATGAAAATGACTCGCGATTTTGGTACTGTAACACGTACTGCTTCAAAGATATTTTGGGTTCCTAAAATATTCACTTGTAAAGTAGAGTTGGGTTTATTCTGTGAAATACCCGAAAAACCTTGACTGACCATATGATAAATTTCGGTAGGTCGGTATTCGGCAAGTACTTGGGATAAAGATTTAAAATCGAGAATGTCACCGGTATAGTACGTCACATGCTTGAGACGGTGGTAAGGCTTTGGTTCTTCGGTGGAAAACCCTACTAGTGGGCCTTGATGATCGGCTAAGAGATTCAGTAAGTGGTAACCTAGACAACAATTTGCGCCGGTAACCAAAACGCTCATGCGATTTTTTCCGTCGCAGGCGCTTTGACAATGGACATCGCTTGTAGTACGGCTTCGCGATTGATTTGTCGTACCGATTTTACTTCACCGATTCGCGTGGGCAGAATATACACGCGCTCCCCAGCCTCTACTTTTTTATCCATTCCCATGGCTTCCCAAGCTCTAGCTAAATCAAGTGGTCGAGGAAAAATTTGTGGCAGTCCATAGGCATCCAGTAAAGCATTTTGCTTTTGTTCATCGGCAGGGGACAATAAACCAATATCCACCGCCAAACGTGCGGCAGCGCGCATGCCTAGAGCCACAGCTAATCCATGCGTGTAATTAAAATTGGCAAGCACTTCGAGCGCATGACCAAAGGTATGTCCATAATTTAAAAAGGCGCGCACACCGGAGCTAGACTCCCGTTCATCACGACGGACCACTTCGGCTTTAATGGAACAGCAATGACGTACCACATAATTGAGTTGTTGTAAATCGCGGGCTAAAATAGCTTGGCGATTTTTATCTAAGTATTCAAAAAATTCGGGATCCCAAATAACGGCATATTTAATAACTTCGGCAAGGCCGGCCAAAAATTCACTATCCGGCAAAGTACTTAATACATCTAATTGTATGAGTACTGCTTTGGGTTGATAAAAAGAGCCAATCATATTTTTACCGAGGGGATGATTAATCCCCGTTTTGCCGCCAACACTACTATCGACCATGGAGAGTAAAGTGGTAGGGATTTGTACAAAGGGAATGCCGCGTAAATAAATGGAGGCAGCGAATCCGGTCATATCGCCAACTACACCGCCACTAAACGCCACTAAAGTGGTTTTACGTGAATAACCTTGACGTAACATGTAGGTAAATAATTTATTTAGCGACTTGAGGTTTTTTTCTTCTTCGCCGGATTTAAAATAAAAGATGCGGCAGTCCTCGCCAAGGCATTGGCGTATATGCTCTAAGGTTTCGAATTGATGATCGCGAAGATTATTGTCAGTAACAATTAAATATTCACCCTGAATATTCCATTTATCAAAAATACTGTCCACATGATTGGAAATTTGTTTTTCCACATAAATCGGATAACTGCGCTCCTCTAAAGCAACCTGCAACGGGTTCAATTCATCCACTTGTAAGCGATGAATAATGGTGCGTGTTAATACATGGTGAGGAATGCTTTCACAGGACTCAAAACGAAATTGGGCTAAATCATAAAGCGCTTTACGCTCGTTTAGTAGGCGCTTGATTTTTTCCAGCTTTTCAGTATCATTCAAATTTGCCAATAATGGGCGCGAGCTTTGTTTGCGATTTACTCTTTCGAGAATGACTTCGGGAGGAGCCCATAAAGCAATCAGTACCCCATTATTTTTTACTAGTTCAATTGCGGCTGGACTTTGTAAAGTCCCACCACCCAAAGAAATTACCATTTTTTCGCGTTGACTAATTTCTCTCAAGGCTTCGATTTCAAGGGTGCGAAAATGCGCTTCCCCATGCCGCGCAAATATTTCGGCAACGGAGAGTCCCGATTTTTCCTCAACGGCATGATCCAAATCTTGAAAGGTCCAGCCCAAAGAAGCGGCGACTAAAGATCCAATTCGGCTTTTGCCCGTTGCCATGAATCCGGTAAAAAAAATGTTTTTAGTAATATTCAAAATCATATTTTATTGTCTAATTGATGACGTGCACTTGCTAAGAATAATTGTGGATCTGGCATAATACCTGTCCAATATTGAAAAGAGGCTATGCCTTGATGAACCAACATGCCCAGGCCACCCACAATTTGTAAACCACAAGCTTCCGCATCTTGCAGTAAACGGGTTTTTTCGGGGGCATAAACAATGTCATAAATCACTTGGCCAGGATGAATATCTTTTTTTGCTAAAGGGCTTTGTTCGGTTTGCGGATGCATGCCTATGGACGTGGCATTGACTACAACTTCAAAACGCGCGGCGATTTTTGCATACTCAGAAAAATCACAAAAGGAAATAAATTGCCCTAATTTTTCATTGATTTCAATTTGCAATTGTTGTGACTTTAGGACATCGCGCGCGACTAAGCAAACTTCAAATGGCTTATCCTGCATGCATAAGGCAAAGGCGAGTGTTCTTGCCGATCCACCATTGCCCAAGAGCGCTATTTTTTTTCCTGTAAAGGAATGGCCTGAGCTGCGAAAGTTTTGCAAAAAGCCAATTGGATCGGTAGTGGTTCCTATGAGCTTACCGTCCTTATTAATAATGGTATTTACGGCGCCAATTTGTTGTGATAAATCCGAAATTTCATCGAGAAAAGGAATGATTTTTTGTTTATAGGGAAGCGTAACATTCGCTCCGACCATATTTAATGCCTTAATGGCATCGATCATGATTTTCAAGTTATGCTCTTCAAAGCCCCATGGAACATAGGCAAAATCTAGGGCATACTTTTCAAAGGCTGCATTGTGCATGGCAGGGGATAGAGAATGTTTAACTGGATTACCCAAAAGAGCTATCAATCGGGTGGTTCCACGAATAGGCATTAGTTTACTCTGTTCATACGAAATAAAATGGATAAAAGTCCCTCTAGGAAAAATAGTAATATCGCTAGCAGTATGAGTATTCTCCATAATGGCAACTCAGGGGAGTTCCATTTTTTCCATTCCTCATCGATTTTTTTTCCGGTATAGCCTTCCGCTTTATTGTCATCTTCAAATGGCAAGACATTAATTTGCGATTCAAATTGTGATAAGGATTTTAATACCGCAGTTTTTTGTTCGGTAAATGCGGTAGGTTTATCCTCATGGTGAATTTCCAAATTAACCGCAAAAAATAGTGAGTCACGAAAGGGTAGGGAACGCATGGCTTTGTAAATGCCTAATTGTGGAAATGGCCCAATATGCACACGACGCCCTTCTCGGCGAATACGTGAAAAGGTATTTCCATCGGGATCAATTATTTGCCATTGGCTTTCATTACTTTGCGCGCTCTTAATTTCACTATCACCTTCATCGAGCGTCAATATGGAGTCGGAAGCAATTCCATGATTATGCCATAAGGCTTGCCAACTATTGCGAATAAAGGCTTGATGTAATAAAGGAATAAATCCTTGCACCCCTAGATCACTCCAGGCAAGATTATCTAAATCCGTAGTCCATAAAAACACTTCGCCATAATGATAGGGTATTTGTAATAATAAAGGTTTTTGTCCAGTGGAAAGTAAAATATTTACTTCGGGTTGTGCCGTGAATGGAAATAAGTATGAGACCGTTCCCGAAATAGAAATGTCATCAGGCAAGCCCCATTTTTTTAATTCGAAAGTTGAGGCGACCACCTTTTGTGCCGCACCAAAATTTTCCGGCGCGCTAATTTGTCCCATAGACAAGGGTTGTAAAAAATATCTATTGAGTGCTGCGATATCTGTATGATCGCCCAATCCCATAATAACATGGCCACCTTGGCGTATGTATTCCAAGATTTGGAAATAATATTCTGTGGAAGTTGAGGACGCATTGGAAAAATAAATTAAGGCCGTAACTGGTGTATTACTGTTCTGAAGATTTTGCGATAGGGAAGCCGGATCTTCAAGATGTTGAATTTGGCAATATCGACTCGCAATGCCTAAACTTGGGAGTGAAAATGCAGTACTTCCAATATGTTGTAAATTAAGCGTATGAGGTTTGGGTAAAGCAAAATAATATTTCGCATAGGCAAAGCTTGGGTTTGCAACTGCGGGTTTTGGTTTGAGTTGCAGGTAACCTTTGAAAAAAGATTGCGAGCTGGGCTGTAAGGGTTGATCTTGTTGTACATCGCTTAAAGGTTTCTCTTGCGATAAATGATTGTCTTGCCATAACTGTAAAGTGAATTCGGGACTGGTTAAAGGAATCGTGTTTTGTAAGGCAATGCGAAAATGGGGAAGGCCATTTTGTTGCGGAGCAATAATGGCAATGGAATTGAATGGATTTAACTGGGCACTCAATGCAGCATAGTCAACAAAATCAATGGTGAGATGCGGATGCGTTGGTAAAACAATAGCTAATTGTGGAATAAATTTTTCGAGTGCTTGCCAATTAAATACCGGTATATAAAGTTTGGTGGCGGTTTTTTTTTCTTCTGCATATTGCAACAATCTTTGCCATGCATATTCCATTTGCCCAAAGCGTGCTTCAGGTAGGGAGGTATTATCTGATATTGCAAGAATATCAAATTGTTTACAGGGCTTTTTAAGTAGCGAATCTAATTTTCGCCAATCTTTTTGTTCTTGCTCAAAAACCATTTTTCCATTGGGTAACGTTAACTGGGCATAGGCATTATTCACATTTAGAATAGCCACTTCTTCCGGCTTTTGGGAAAAAGCTTTAAAATGAAAAATAGGCTGCACTAAAGCGAGCAAAAGACAGAGTAACATTAAGGTACGGAGAATGAGTAAGAATAAATTTTTTATGCGATTTCTGCGCATACTTTCCGCCAGCTTATGTTGTATTAATAATAAGCTGGCAAATTTTTTAACTTCTAGTTTTTGTTTGCCCCAAAAATGAATGAGTAAGGGAATAGCTAAGGCCGAGGCTATCCAAAAGGTTAAAGGCGAAAAAAAAGAAAACACTATTTGCCTCGGGTTAAAATACGACGAACCGCTTCGAAATAAGGCATTGTCGTGAGTATAGGAACATAATGCATACGTAACCCTTCACATTCATTACGAATGGCTTGTATATGCGCTTGCAGGGTTTGTAAATATTGCTGGCGTAAATGACTCGCGGATACTTTTAGTTTGGATTGATTTTCTAAATCTTCTAGCTCCAAATAGCCGTCGGCAAAAAAGGATTTTTCTTCAGGATCTTGGATATGAATCAGAGTAATTGCGGGATGCTTGGCACGCAAGGCTTTTAAGCCTTCACGTAAAGTGTTGTCAGGATGCCAAAGATCGGTGAAAACAAAAACCATGCTGCCTGATTTTATTTGCACAGCAATCGATTCAAACAACATTTTAAGATCCGTAACACCCGAGGGCTGCAACTTTTCTAAAGTATCTAATACTCTTTGAAAATGACTGGCGCTATTTTTAGGCGCTAAAAAGTTTATATTTTCGCCCGCACCTGTGGCTAAAGCTAAAGCATCGCGTTGTCGAAAAGCCAGCATACCGAGTGAGGCCGCCAATACTTTAACATAAGTTAATTTGGATAAAGGATTTCCATAATGCATAGACAAAGAGCTATCTATGGCGAGATACACATTACTATTGGTTTCATCTCTATATCGGCGTGTGACTAATTGATCGTTCTTACCAAAAACTTTCCAATCCAGATTTTTTAAATCATCGCCTAAAGCATAACCTTTGTATTGTGAAAACTCAGATGAATATCCATGATAAGGAGAACGATGCCGTCCGGTCATGACACCTTCCAATACCCATTTCGCTTGTAATGACAAACCTTTGAGGCGTGAAATATAAGCGGGATTAAATTCGGCTTTTAAGTCCATTTGGCGAAACCGCCATGCGTATAAATTTCCTCGATACGCGCACGCAATTCTTGCAAACCAATTTTTTGATCCGCAGAAACAAACATGGCTTCGGGATAATGCACCTGCATAAAATTTACTCGCTCCGGTGAGAGTAAATCAATTTTATTAAAAACCGTAAGCCGTAAAATGTGATCGGTTTTTAATTCTTTTAAAATTTTAGCGGTGGTTTCCATTTGATCTTCATAGTCCTCAGAGCTGGCATCAACCACATGTAAAATTAAAGAGGCTTGGCAAACTACACTGAGCGTGCTTTTAAAAGAAGCGACTAATCCCACGGGGAGTTTGCGAATAAAGCCTACGGTATCGGAAATCACCGCATGTTTATGGGATCCCAAATACAGTTTGCGTGTGGTAGGATCGAGGGTAGCAAAAAGCTTATCCGCACTTTCTACGCCAGCCTTAGTCATTCCATTCATCAGTGTACTTTTTCCTGCATTGGTATATCCAACTAAAGCGGCATGAAAAATCGGTACGCGATGATTGTGCTGTGCTTGGCGTATGCTTTCCATTTTTTCCAGCTTGTCGGATAAATCGGCTATGCGTTTGCGTACTAGGCGTCTATCGACTTCAAGCTGCGTTTCACCTGGACCACGCATACCAATACCTACACCGCCTGCTTGGCGAGATAAATGCGTCCATGCTTTGGTTAGGCGAGGTAACATGTATTGTAATTGTGCGACTTCGACCTGAATTTTTGCTTCCGCAGTTTTAGCATGTTTAGCAAAAATATCGAGAATGATACCGCTGCGATCCACTATTTTAATGGCGAGCAGTGCTTCCAGTTTTTTCGCTTGGGAGCCCGAAAGATCCTCATCAAAAATAACTAAGTCAGCACAGGTTTCTTTAACCAAAAGAGCAATTTCTTTAACTTTGCCTTCCCCAATTAAGGTAGCGGGATCAAAGGCATCACGTCTTTGTGTCACAATATTCGTAATATCGGCTCCAGCAGTGTGCGCCAAACGTCCAAGCTCAGCTAAATGCTCTTTTAAAGCGGAGGGCGACACTTCACGTGTGGCAACCCCTACTAAAATGGCTTTCTCACGTTCTTTGGGAACGATATGGCCTATTCCCATTCTATGGTTCCAGGTGGCTTATGGGTTACGTCGTACAATAAAGCCCCAGCTCCCAAGGTTTTTAATTGCTGCCATAGGGTATCGAGCAAAGCAAAATCAATAGTGGCAAAGCGCGCGGTCATAGCTTCCGAGGAATGTACTGGACGTAATACAATAACGGGTTTTTGTGAAATGGTGAGTGGCAATAATACTACTGGCATTTGCCAAATCGAGCGATACAAATTGTTTGCATAAAGTAGGCTATGACAGAGGGCATCGGCTTCTCGTAAAAAATCAAGAGCAGATTTTTCGCAATAAGCAGCGATCAAAGTATAAGGCGCATCACTTATTCTTCCGATTTCTAAAACCACCCGATTTACACCACGGAAGCGATTGGTAATTAAGGTAGACAGCGTTTCGGCTCTTTTCCAATCGCGTAAATTTTGTAAAACCAAGGGATGTGCATAAGTGCGCGCATCGCCTTGCACGCCCACGCTTTCAACTGCCAGTACTTCCCCTTTAAAATCATTTTCTTGACCAAACTTTTGTAATCCTTCCCTTAAGGTCGGATCGATTTCTTTATTTAAATCGGCATTGCATAAAAGTCTTACACCCAAGCCCGGACCGGGAAAAGGATGTCGCCAAATTAATTTTTCAGGAATACCTAAAAGTAAACCTAATTCGCGTACTTCATCTTTATATAATTCCGCTAAAGGTTCTACGACTAGCCCTAAAGCAATTAGTTCTTTAATACTATCTACACGATTATGATGCGTTTTAATCACCGCGGCATTTTGTGTTCCACCACTTTCAATGGTGTCGGGATAAATCGTGCCTTGCGCTAACAGCCAATCTTGGGGATTTAACTTTAAGGCAAGCAACTCCGCATCTTTAACTTGAATAAAAGTTTCACCAATGATTTTTCGTTTGGCTTCGGGAGCGGTAATGCCTTTTAATGCTTGTAAAAAAGTTTCCGAAGCATCTTTGATTTTTAAATTACGAAAGCCTTCGCGCTGCATAAAATCTATTACGTCGGCACTTTCATCCTTACGCATGAGTCCATTATCAATATGCAATCCTAAAACATTTTGCTCGCCCAGTGCGCGATTGAGTAATGCAAAAGCGACAGTGGAATCCACGCCTCCACTCACTAAAAGAAAAACTTTTTTGCCTATACATTGTTGACGAAGGTTTTCTTCGAGTTGCTGCGCATAGCTATCCATTTTCCAAGTAAACTTGGCTCCACAAAGAGTCAGAAAGTTTTTGAGAACTAAATTTCCTTCCACCGAATGGGTCACTTCGGGGTGAAATTGTACGGCATAACGTTTTTGTGAATCATTGGCTACGGCAGCAAAGGCACAGTGTTCAGTTTTTCCAATTTCGCGAAAACCTGGAGGTAACTTGGAAACTTCATCGCCATGACTCATCCACATGGTTGTACGAGCTGAAAGGCCTGCAAATAAAGGGTGAGAGAGATCCGGCTCAAATTCTGCTGCACCAAATTCATGCACTAAACCTTTGCTTACGGCTCCTCCTAATTTTAAATTAAGCAGTTGATGACCATAACAAAGCCCTAGAATAGGTAAATCTATTTTGAGGATTTCATCATTAAATAAAGGTGCCTTGGGATCATAAACGGATGCAGGTCCACCCGAAAAAATAATTCCTATATAATCTTTTAAATCCTCTACTTTACATTGGGGAGAGAGTATCTCGGAATAAACACCGAGTTGCCGAATGCACCTTGCTTCGAGATGCGTGTATTGGCCACCAAAATCTAAGATTGCAATTTTTTCCATGGCTGGCTAATATAGAAATTGAGGCTAAAGCTTCAGCCATTTGAAGCCTTAGCGCACGATTAATTTAAGCCATTAACTTAAGCTGTATGAGCAAGATGCCGAGCCACTTCCACAAGGGTTTTTAAGCCCCAACCGGTTGCACCTGCTTTATAATATTTCCAATTCGACATAGTGAAAGCCGTGCCTGCAATGTCCAAATGGGCCCAAGCCGTTTTTGCTGGAACAAATTCTTCTAAAAATAGGGCGGCGGTAATGGCTCCCGCTTCTGATTTCCCCACATTTTTCATATCCGCAACAGGATCTTCCAAGTACTCCCGATATTCGGCCTCCAGCGGAAGTTCCCATAATTTTTCGCTAACTTTAGCTCCCGATTTTTGAATGGCTTGCGCAAATTTTGCATCATTGGAAAATAAGCCTGCGATACTAGGACCAATAGCCCGAATAATAGCGCCAGTTAAGGTGGCTAAATCAATAATATGCGTCGCTCCATTTAAACCCGCTTCAGCTAGTCCATCTGTTAAAACTAAACGGCCTTCGGCATCGGTATTGTCCACCATAATGGTCTTGCCATTTTTCGCAGTGAAAATATCGCCAGGTAAAACCGCTTGATTGCCTGGTCGATTTTCAGCAAGACAAAGTACCGTGGTAACTTGAATCGGTAATTTTAATTGTGCGATGGCGGCAATGGCATTTAATGCTGTGGCAGCACCTGCCATATCGCTTTTCATTTCGGCCATGCCCGCACTGGGCTTCAAGCTAATACCACCCGTATCAAAGGTGATACCTTTACCCACAAAGCATAGATGGGGTACTTTTTTACTCTTAGTCGGACGATAGGATATTGTAACCATGTAAGGCGGATAATCCGAACCTTTGCCCACCGTCCAAAGACCAGTAAACCCTTCTTTTAATAAAGCTTTTCCGTCGCGGATGATAATTTCTAAACCCGCAGACTTGGCAATTTTTTGAGCCACCGCTACGAATTGATGCGGCAATAAATGCGAGCCAGGTTCATTCACTAAATCACGACAATCCGTAATACTGGTATGAATAATTTCAGTTTCTTTTAATAGAGCTTGGGAAGTTTTTAAAGCTTTACCAGCCACAATAAAATTTATTTCTTCCACTTTCGAAAGTTTCTTTTCACTCTTGTATTTGTTGAATTCATAGGCAGCAAAATGTAACCCTTCGGTTACGCAGCTGAAATCCAAATCTTTGGCATTTTGTAAACAGAAAGTGGCTTTGCTAATGGAGCGGGATTTTAAGCAATCATAAGCACGAGCAGAGGCTATACGCACGCGGTCTTCTCGAGCTAATCCTTTTTTGGCAGGAATTTGTATCACCAATACCTGAGTGTTTTCGAGGGATATAATTTCCACCGAATCCGTGAGAATTTTGCGACTTTGTTCGTTTAGAGTTTTTTCGATGAGGGTTTGAACTGGATTTTTTCCAGGCAAAAAACCAAAGGGTTTAATTCCTTCTGCAAAAATGACAAATGACTGTCCGACGGTGACTTTAAATTTTTCTGCAGATTCCAAGGTTATTTTCATATTTCTCCAAAAAGGCCAAAAAAATGTGAATTAAGATTTTCTCATAATAATAACAGAAAATGCAGTGTTTTAAGATTTGGAAATTATTGGTGTACAATTTGCTTATTTGTAAATATATAGTGAAAACGAAGACAAAAAATAACAAATAGTGACAAAATTGAAAAAAAGTGCTTTAATTTTTACATATACTAACAATAAGGTGGGGGAATGAAAGATTTTATGGTGCATCAGGTGAGAACTCTTGCCGCACTTACAGAAATCAGTAAGCTTTTTTCTTCATCCCTCGATTATAAGCAAGTTGCTCAAAGAGCTTTAGAAGCTTTGTCGCAAAATTTGGATTTGGAAAATGGCACTTTATTAATGCCGACCTCCGACCGTAAAAACCTGGTGATTAAAGCTAGTATGGGCTTTTCTCCCGAAGAAATTCGTAATTCCGTTTATAAAATCGGTTCGGATTTTGTGGGAAAAGTTTTTAGCAATTGTTTTGCAATGGCCATACCCGATAATGAATTAATTGAAGGCATTCCCACTCCAAAAACCGATTTCGAACAATTTAATTTGGAGCGAATTGGTTTTATTGCCGTTCCCGTGGTCCTAGACGATCGTCCTATCGGCGTCCTTACGGCGCATCGCACTACCAGCAGTTGCACCATGATCGACGAAGATATAACCGTTTTAAAAATCGTAGCCTCTTTACTTTCACAAACCCTGCGTATTGCAGAAATGATTCGAGAAGAAAATTCACGACTGGTGCAGGAAAATAAAGAGCTACATGCGGAACTTGAAGATCGATTTAATCCGGATAATTTAATCAGTAATTCTTCGGCTATGGCAAAAACTTTGGCTTTGGTAAAACGTGTGGCCGATACCGATGCCACAGTATTGTTACGGGGTGAAAGCGGTACCGGTAAAACTTTATTGGCGCGTTCCATACACTATACCAGTGGTCGAAATAAAAAACCTTTTGTGATAGTCAATTGCGCAGCTATGCCAGCTAGTTTAATTGAAAGTGAATTGTTTGGACATGAAAAAGGATCCTTCACGGGAGCTATTGCTCAACGTATAGGCCGATTTGAAGCGGCCGATGGGGGAACAATATTCCTCGATGAAATCGGTGAAATTCCCGCGGAGACCCAAGCTAAATTATTGAGCGTTATACAAGATGGAACTTTTGAAAGAGTGGGATCTTCTAAAACCATGACCTCAGATGTACGTGTGATCTGTGCCACGAATGCGAAGCTAGAGCAAATGGTAAAGGATAGGGCGTTCCGTGAAGATTTATATTATCGCTTAATGGTTGTGCCTATCAATGTTCCTCCACTACGTAATCGCAAAGAAGATATTTTACCCCTATGTTCTTCTTTCTTAAAAAAATTCACCACCAAATACAATAAACGCATTACCATTTCGCGTGAGGTCATGGAATTTTTAGAAAACTATACTTGGCCAGGAAATGTTCGCGAATTAGAAAATACCATTGAGCGCACGGTTATCTTAGCAGGCAGCGAAGCACTTTCCGCCAAAGATATTCCCATTTTAAATTCGATGATAGATATACCCGAACCAGCGGTGACCACTCCGGCGTCTACGGAAAATGTGACGATATCACCTTTGAGTAATAAGCCGAGCGAGCGAAAGCTATATGAACGCGTGCCGATTCGAGAAAAAGATTTGCGTGAAGCCTTGCATCATGCTGGCGGAATACAAACGCATGCCGCAAGAGTATTGGGTGTCTCCCTAAGGCAATTGCGCTATGCTTTGCAAAGACATGGACTAAACGCTACCGAGTTTAAGTATTAACTAATAAATAATCCCTTTGCTTTAAGGGAATTAGGAAGTTATTAGTGCTACCTTTGGCTTGCCCTTTTTCAAATCGAGCCTTAAAAAAATCGCATTTACCTTATTTTTTAATCAAAAATATTTAAAACCGGAGTGATTTGCGATTTTTTGACTTTTTATTGCTGATTTGTATGCGGAATAAACACACCCGAAAATTGACGTACTATGTTCAGCAACCTACCTTTTAGGCAGGGAAAACATGCGTTTAACGTAAAAAATTAAACGGGAAAAAGGACATCCATTTGGACTATAGACTGCGTATCCGATCAGTATACTTAAACTTAAGCAACCCCAAAAAGGAGCTTTCAGTATGAAACCATCCTTGCTTGTACTGGTTAGTAAACGCCTACTGGATTTATTTGGGGGATGGATTGGAACCCTTATATTTGTGGTTACATATCCACTAATCGCTTTTTTAATAAAATTAGAGTCACGCGGTCCTGCGCTTTATACGCAGCAAAGAGTGGGAATGAATCGTCGGGCTAGTCCTTATCAAATTTTCCGTTCCAAAAAAAAAGGATCAAAATCGGGATCTGCGGCAGGGGGAATGGACTCTTATATACTCTCGCAACGTCTACAAGATTATGGCGGAGAAATATTCACCATTTATAAATATCGCAGTATGCGATTAGATGCTGAGCTAAGCGGACCTCAGCTTGCCCAAAAAGGATTAGACCCACGGGTAACAAAAATTGGTAAATGGCTACGCGCATTGCATATTGATGAATTGCCACAATTCATAAACATTTTACGTGGGGATATGAGCTTAATTGGACCGCGTCCCGAACGTCCGCATTTTACTTTACAGTATGCTAAATCCGTGCCCCATTATATTGACCGTACCTTGCATGTTAAGCCCGGACTGACAGGCTTAGCGCAAATTGTTTTAGGTTATGATGACTCCATGGATAGTGTGGTGCGGAAAATGCATTATGATTATTCTTATCGCTTAGCAGCCTGCAATTTTTTTTCATGGATAAAATTGGAAATTTGGGTTATTGTCAATACCGTACTCTATCTCTTTATCAAGCCTGAATTCGAAGGCGAGACGAGAGAATTAGCGGGTTTACGTCGGGCCAAGTTATGGAGCTTTGAGCCTTATAATCAAGAAAAGCATGGCGGGATAAAAATCTTAAGCCCTGTGCATATGCATCAAACGCGTAAGTCTGTGATTATGGTGGGTCGTAGTCCCTCGGAATTGAGTCGCAAGTTAAAAGATTTGGACTTTAATGGCAAAAAAACTTTAGACATTCAGGTTAACACGGACGAGAATTTTGATCTCGAGGATTTAGGTTTTCTCGTTAACTTAGTGCATCGTGTAAAACAAAGTGGAGGCAGAGTTTCCATAAAAAATTCTAATCTACGCGTGCAAAAAATGTTAAAGGAAATTCATCTTGATAAAGTGGTGGAATTACATCGTCCTCAGCAAACCATCCGCAATTTTTTGACCATCGATGTGGAATGCTGGTTTCATGCTTATAACTTGATACAGCAAGTACCTCCTTCAACTTGGCATTTACAACCTACGCGGATTGTTTCGAATGTGCAAAAAATATTGGATTTACTACGCATGCATGATACCAAAGCCACATTCTTTATTTTAGGTTGGGTGGCCGATCATTTTCCCGAAGTAGTGCGCATGATAGATGCCGAAGGCCATGAAATTGGCACACATGGGTATTATCATAATTTATTAACTAATATGACTCCACTGCAATTTGAAGAAGATTTGGCAAAGTCTTTAGAAGTATTAGCCAAATACAGTACCCAAAAAGTAATAGGGCATAGAGCAAGTAATTTCACAATAGTGGAAAGTACTTTATGGGCCTTAGAAATTTTAGCTAAATATGGTATCGAATACGATTCTAGCATTTTCCCCATAAAGCGAGAACGTTACGGCATTGCTAAATACCCTAATCGCCTACCACATGTTATGCATTTTGAAAATGGCGGATCAATTAAAGAAGTTCCTTTATCCACTTTGGGATTAGGGAATAAAGTGATTCCTATTTCTGGTGGCGGTTATTTACGTTTGTATCCTTATCGTGTAACCGATAGATATATCGAACAAAAAAACCAAAAAGGTTTGCCAGCCATGGTGTACTTTCATCCTTGGGAATTGGATACGGAACAGACTCGCATTAAAGCCGGCTGGCTCAAGTCCTTTCAGCACTATGTAAATATTGATTCCACGGAGTGGAAATTAAATCGCTTATTAGAGCGCTTCTCTTTCACCACGATGGCCGATAATTTAAACTCGCGTCGGATACAAAGTTTATTGAAAAAGAATCCAGTAAAAGTGGTTACGCTTAAAAGTGGAAGCCATCAACGTCCTTTTCAATTCGAAATAGATCCCGCTACGGAACTCCATTTAGCAGGATAAATTAAGCCGTTAATGGTGATGTTTAATAATGAAGTTTAATCTCACTCGCAAGAGTGAGTGTAGATAAGTCTTCATTTTTATTTTTCCAATTCGAAACCCATAAATAACCCGCTGCCGCATTCAGTTCGACATAGCGCTTCCACCGATATCCACCAAGCAAGGAAAAGTTATTTCTGGTTTCGGGATTAGGGCCGAGGAAAACTTTACTCGTGCCGTCTATACTATCGGCATGAACGTCAAAAACAAGGCTTCCTCGGTCGATTACATTTCTTTGCATAAAACTATACTCAAATCCTATATGGGATTGTGCGGGCAAAAACTGATTGAATTGCAAATGTAAAATATGGGAGTTGGCTGGAATCTCGCTTCCTAATAAGGATCCAAAGTGTTGCAATTGATTATTATAACGCTGATGCGTAAATAGCCACGGTTCCACACGGGAATATTCGGTGAATAGTTGGGAGTTTTTCCAAAAAGGATTTAGCCATTCGAACCCAAGCATAAAAGCAATTTTATTGCCCCAATAGTCAGGTCGAAAATCAATAAAATCATCTAAAAAAAGTTCACCATAAATCCGCGCACGATTTAAAAAATAATATTCCATATCCAATCCTAAGGCAATATTATCACGGTCTCCCAGTTGATGCTCCGCATACTTCAGTGGGATTAGAGGTATCAAATAGGTTAATTCGGGATTTCGTCCACTGGTGGCCACCAATTCATGCAAGCCAATATTCCAATTATCGGTGACGCGAATGTCTAAGCGATGGGCAATAATATAGGCTATACTATCGGAGGATAAACCTGTTTTTTGTGCCATAAATTTAGTGTATTTCCAGCGTTTGCCGCCAAATACTAAACGTATTTGTGTCATGGGTGATGATTCACCTGGGTAACGGTAACCTCTGCGATACTCTCCGGCACGCGACCATCCATGATGCGAGGAACCTTCGTAATTAGCGGCGGGAGAGGCTTTTAAGGAATCTTGTACCCAAAACCAAGGCTTTTGACTAAAGGTTAAATGCTGCCAATGCCCCGGACCCCATTGATTCCAGTCATTACCCGCTTCAAAACGAAGGGAAGAGGATTCATAGCCAATTACGGTGCGGAAATCATCAAAGGTGCTCGCTTTTTGTGCCTTTCCACTATCGCTTTTTCCTGCACGGCTGGTATTATAAGGCATGCCCAATTGAGGATCATAATTTTCGTGAAAGCGGGCATAATGCGATTTCTCTTGGCCAATTCCTGCCGTAGCGATGAAGTTTAAATTTTTATTCCAAGACCCCTCAAGGGTTGGATTAAAGCTTCCAAAGGCAAAGGCATCGGCATGGGGGAGAGAGTCGCGATAAAATCCACCGGTATAATATTCTACTTGGCCCTGTAATTCCACCGAGGAATCGGCATAATAAAGCGGTGTGATTTTTTTGCGGCGTTCCGGAAAAAATTCATTAGCATACAATTCCCATTCCACAAGTTCATGCGCGGAAAGCTTTTCGGAATTTACTTCTGCTTCCTGCAATAAATTTTGAATTTCCGTTTTAGCCAGTGGCAAAGAGTTTAAATGCCCTTTAGAGATAAAACTTTGCATTTCTAATCGATGGAGATAATCATAAATCGGCAGGCTTATATCCATGGGCATGGCATAAAGGCAAATTACATTCAATGAATAGACACAAAGAAATAGCTTAAGCTTTTTATTATAAAGTAGAGACATCATTTCCTAACATAATACAAATATTGCTGTGGTCTTATTCTATGATTTGCTGTCGTGATTTTCCTTAGGAAACAAAGTATGTTTTCCTTTTACAAATGGGTGGCTGTGGTTAAAATAATTTTTTCGAAACGGTTTTTCGTGATATGCTGGGGCCTTTTCTTGGCCGCATGTGTATTTGATACCGCTTCCGTGGAAACCCTTGTTACTGAAAACCCCACAAAAAGTCTTCGCTATATTGTGAAATTAACGCAAACTCCTGAAGCCAAATGTGATATTGAAATGGATATCGAAAAATGGCCGCAAGCGGAACCTTTATTATTTCAAGCGCCAACTTTTTATCCCGACAATCCTCTTTTGCCTTTACCCTCTTTACAGGCTTCGCAAATTAAGGGCGTGAATGCTTGGGGAGAAATCGTCATGGGTCGCGATACTTCGGTTTGGTCGGATACGCTTAGTAATCACTTCATCGTTTTTCCCGCAGGATTAACCAAGCTTTTATATTCCATAGATTATGCGCCTAATAATTCGCAGCAATTTGGATTACCTATTCCTGGAATTGGGGACAATGTGCAATTAATCGATGGGGCTTATTTTTTTCTGTTACCCTTTCAAGGAAATGATTATGCCCGTCATTGGCGTTATGCATTGAATGCGAATGTGGAGTTTAAACTTCCCAAGGAAATGACTTTAGTCGGTCAACCTTTGAATTCGCATTTTGTGAACAATTATGCTTTGATGTTTTTACGTGCGGTGATTAATCCCGTGGAGGTTTCTCATTTTATGCATCGCGGTAAAACCATTACCACCTATCGTACAGCAGAGGATAGTGCAAGCTTATCGTCTTTAAATTTGCTATTAGCGAAATGCTTAAATTGGGTGGAAGATTCTTTGGGAAGTTTATCTGGGGATAATTATTCCGTAGGTATTACACCTTTGTTTGATGGCATAGAAGGTGATCAAGGGTATTGGATTAAAGCCGAACATGTCCATAATGCCGCGGTGCATTTGCATGAATTAACGCATAATTTTGTAGGCGTGCATCAAGGGGAGCTTAATGATCCATGGTGGAAAGAGGGCTTAGCTAATTATGTGGGTTTACTTTTAGCTTATCAAGCTGGTTTTATTTCGGACACGCTGTTTAAAAATAATTTGGTTTTAGATTTAGATTCCTTTCCCGCAGTGCATAATTTATCGCTGCGAGATCCCATTATTCGCAATCATTTATTTTCAACTTTAGATAGCGATTATAAATTTCTTCCCGATGCGAATGGTTTTATTTATTTGGTATATACCAAAGGGGCGCAAGCCTCCATGATTATCGATCGCTATATCTATGAACAGTCGCAAGGGAAATATTCAATTTATTCTTTGATTCGTGATTTATACCACAATAAAAAACCTTATTTCACATCGGATGATTTTCAAAGTTTGATAAACAAATATTCGGGAACTTCTTCAGATAAATTCATAAAAGACTTATTGGAAAGTTCGGGTGTATTTTCTTTAGATAGTTTGAATAGCTGCTTCAATGCTTTATTGCAGCAGCCAAGATTTAGCGAAAAAATTAAAACGAAAAACTAATCTTCGTATAAACGAATAATATCATTCTCCATCCATTTGTATTCTCCCGCCATTAAGCTTTTGGCAATTTTATTGGCTTGACGATCATCATTATCACTGATGCCGGCAAATAAAATTTCTATGCGACGACGACTTTCTTTGCAAAAGAAATTGGCGAGATGCACAGGATGGGGGTTTTTAGGATCTTTTTCGGTAAGCATTTTGGCTCTCGCACAAGTAGCGGCCATTGCAAATAATTCAGTACCAATATCCACCATACGCGCTAACATAGCTTGCTTACGTTCAAGTGTGTTTTGATACATGCCCATGGCATGAAAAATAGAACGGGCTAATTGATGAGATGTTCTTTCTACATAATTCATATGGCGTGAAAGTTTGGGACCAAATTCATTATAGCTTGGGAAGAGACTGGTATTTACCCATTGACTGGGATACCACTTGCTATAAAAGTTTGCCATTTTCAAACCGGCTTTGATTTTACGGCCAATGGGAATATGTTTCAATACTATTTCCGCTGCGACTTGCATATGGGGATCCATGGCTTCGCGCGCTAAGAACAAATGCATAATTTCCGTAGTACCTTCGATGATACGGTTAATACGGCAGTCACGCATCATACGTTCTGTAGGGATAGCCTTTTCACCACGTCCTCTTAATGACTCTGCGGTTTCATAGCCACGTCCGCCACGAATTTGCATCGTTTCATCGATCATTTTCCATGCCGCTTCGGAGCAAAACATTTTGGCCATAGCCGCTTCTATGCGAATATCATAACCACCTTGATCAGCCATGGCGGAAGCTAACCAAGTCACCGATTCCATAGCGAATTGAGTAGAGGCCATATAGGCGATTTTAGTGGAAATAGCTTCATGCTTACCAATAGGCAAACCCCATTGTACACGCTCATTTGCCCAATTACGGACAATATTTAAGCATTGCTTGCCCATGCCAACGGCTGCCGCAGGCAATGTCAAGCGACCAGTATTTAAAGTGGAAAGCGCTAATTTCAAGCCTTTACCTGGTCCGAGAATAATATTTTCCGCAGGAACTTTTACATCCTTAAAGCGCATTAAACCATTTTGAATAGCTCTTATGCCCATAAAATCGCAGCGATGCGCCACTTCTAAACCCGGCGTACCTTTTTCAACAATAAAAGCAGTGATTTGCGCAATCTCTTTTCCATTTTTGATTTTGGGCGGAGTGCGCGCCATCACAACTAGTATATCTGCTACTGGTCCATTTGTACACCAAAGCTTCATTCCATTTATGATATAATGTTTACCATCGGCAGTGGGAACGGCTTCGGTAGACATCTTTGCAGGATCGGAACCAACATCCGGTTCGGTTAACGCAAAAGCGGATATAGCGCCTTCGGCAAAACGGGGTAAATATTTTTTCTTTTGTTCTGGCGTTCCAAACATTTTTAAGGGTTGGGGTACCCCAATACTTTGATGCGCGGAAAGCCACACCGCTGTTGAGCCACAATAAGATGCCACCATAGAAATGGTTCGATTGTAGTTATATTGGCTTAATGCTAAGCCGCCATATTCCTTTGGAATTTTCATGGCCCATAATTTCATTTTAGTAAATCCATCGAGAACGATTTTAGGAATTTCTCGCGTACGGTCTACTTCATCGGGATTTAAATTGGCTTTTAAAAATGCAGAAACTTCAGCAATTAATTTATCACCAATTAGTTTATCTTCAGGACCCTGTTCAGGAAAAGGAACAATAAGTTCAGGTTGAAATTTTCCCATAAAAAGTCCACCCGCAAAACTAGGGTTTTCCCATTTAGCTTCACGCGCGGATTCAGCTACCATTAAGGCTTCGGCCTTTTCTTTAGACATATGCGTGGTATCTATTTTGAGTTCAAATTCCGCTTCTTTATTTTCCGTGGACATGGATACTCCTACCTTAAATGATTTTTATGATGATTATTGTGATAATTATAACATTATGAATTTATTTGAAAACTAATTGTGACGGGGACAGCTTTCCATTCCTTGTCCTGGAGGGCATGCCTTATGACAAGACCCCATGCTTCCTGCGAGGCAGCTGCTTAATGCACTTAAAAGTAGCGCGAGAATTACCGAGGCAATACCAATGGTAAACATTAGTTTTTGCCCTCTCTCTAAACCCATTTTAAAAATGAGCATACCCTTCAACGATTGCGCAAGCAGAATGCCACCAAAAGTACTGAATAGGCAAACAAGACTGAGTATAAACATAAAGCGTCCTCTCTAATAACTAAAATTATTATACGCTATTTAAGACGGAATAACCAATTTATTTATAGGCAGAATTGACAAGAGTTTTTTCTCGTCAACTGAAGTTAGGGGGATGGCTTTTAGGTACTGCTTTTTTTTAAGCGCACATATTCTTCTGGGCTATATGGGCGGTTTTCTAAAACCACAGTCGTGGCTGCGGTAATTTCGGAGCGCGCTAATATGGCTGTATCTTTTAGTGAGCGCACAGAACGAGATTCGGAACGGTTAGAAAATAATTCCATATCTTCTAATGCGGAAATATCTAAAGTGGGCAACTCTTGGTTAATCTTTTGCTTTAAGTTTTGCCCTTCACTTGAAGCGCCTGCTAACATTTCTTGTAAACGAATGGGAATGGATAAGCGTCCCAGCATGGAACTTATTTTTACCGTACTCGTTCCGGGAGGTGTTTCATAAAGGCCAAAATAACAAGTAGCTCCATTGGTTAAAGCTTTAAAGTCCTCTCCTAATTGATTTAAAAATCGGCTGGACGTTTTCTGAAGAATTTCCGAAGGTGCATAAAAACTAATTGCACCCACAGCCGCACTAGTAAAATTATAGCCTTCAGCCATTAGGCCGCCATTTTCCCAGATTAATTTTAGCTGAGGTAAAATTTCATCGAGGGTGGAAATTTCGGTGGCAGCAATTTCGGTTTCGCCATAAATAAGAATACCCCGTGAAAATAATACTTTCCTAAAATCTTCATTGTCAAAACTGATTAAGCTTTTGCTGGCAAATTCGGTAGACAAAGAATTGAAATGCGTAAACGTACGCACGGCATATTCATTCGCTTGCGGATAAAAAGTGGATAAATTACTATCGGGAAATTGAGAAAGAATTTTTTCATTATCTATAAGAATGCAGGAGTCAAAATTTTCAGCTACCAATTTATTAATACTCCGCAAGGCATTGATTTTTGACAATGCACTTTCGGTATTCGTAGGCAAGGTGGACATAATTAAAATGGGTAAATTAAAGCGACGCAATAGATTACCTAAAAAGGCTACGTTACTTCCGGTACCGCCACCTAATCCTGATGTAAGCAAAATGGCATCGGCACCTTGTACAAATTCATGTGCTTGAGTGAGAATATTTGTGGTATGTAAATGCAAAGCGTTTTCACCAATGCGCGGATCTTTTCCAGCACCATCGCTATCGTTTAAAGGCGCATATATTCGTCGATTTTCAGGGATATTGGCAAGCTCTTTTAAATCTAAAATGGAGGTGTTGACGGCCATGGCGGGATAGCCATGTTTGGCAAAGGTATTGGCTAAGTTACCGCCACATTGGCCTAATCCAATAACTGCTAATTTCAAACGTGTGCTCATAAAATCCCCTTATTATTCTATCCACAATATAAGGCTATAAATTAGAATAGAGTGAGAGAAAAAATAACTTTTACAAGGAATTCAATACTCCTTTTTCAAGCGATAAACTATTTCGAGAAATTATGCGAAAATTCGATAATGGAGTTCTGAAAAAATATTATTGGTAGCTTCTAAATTTTCCAGAAATGCCGAATCAATGCTATTTGATAATATTTGGCGATGCAATTTTAAACAATTGTCAACATGCACTTGTGTGCGCTTAATGGCATATTCAACCATGGTGCCAGTTTTCATAATGAAAGCCCAATCCGAACTTTGAGCTAATAATAATTCTCGTGCCATTTGATTGCGTGCGCGAGTATTGACGGCATCTCCTTCTGGCAAATGTGCTATCGCATGCATAAGCTCTCCGCATTTATGTAAATGTGGATAAATCCAATCATTACTCCCATTTAACCATACATCGGCATAGCCACCTGCTCCCCATGAGGAAAAGGCCGGTTGGGATTGCGGAATAACATAACCTTGCTGTAAATAATCACGGGGCGTGGACAAATTAATATTGCTAGGTTCGGTCAATATTTTGCGCATGACATTTTCCAGCCAAATTGGACCTTCATACCACCAATGCCCGAATAATTCGGCATCATAAGGGCAAACTATGCAGGGAGGGGTATCTAAATAGGGGCTTAAATAATCGATTTGCAATTGTCGATTATGCACAAAATTATGCGCATGATCTTGGGCGGCTGATTTTGCCCAAGCCTCTACATAGGGTTCTTTATGTCCCGTATTACCGGTGATACGGTAATATTTGATGCCGGTATTGATTCTAAAACCTATAGGATGAATATAGGGCTTGATATAATCCATTTCCAAATCAAATCCAACATCGCGATAAAACTCACGGTAACGGTAATCTCCAGGATACCCTTCTTCGGCAGACCATACCGCTTTGGAACTTTCGGGATCACGGGCGAAACAATACACTCCTGAGGGTGTTTGCACGGGCGCATAATTTCCTTTAGGCGAGGGCGGTTGCCCTTGTAATATGCCATGGGTATCAGTGAAAAAATATTTAAGCCCCGCTTGTTTGAGTGGAATATCAAGGCCGGGATAATACCCACATTCGCCTAACCAAATCCCCCAGGGATCTTGATTAAAATGTTTTTGATAATTGGTTACGGCCGCTTCAAGTTGCGCTTCTACTGAGCGTGGAACATAACGCAGATTGGGCAGAAAACCATGCGTGGCTCCACAAGTAATGATTTCTAAATTTCCAGTTTTTTGGAAATGACGAAAACCGTTTAATAAATTTCGATGATATCTGGAAAATAATTTAAAACACTCTTCAAAACGATTGCGATACATCGCAGCTAAATAACAAAAGGCAGGATCATTTTTCGTGCGAGTACATTCTTTTTCGGCCAGTTCACGTAGGCGATTTAAATGATTGACATAACGTGATTGCAAAAGTTCATCACTAAGCATTTCACAAAGGGGAGGGGTAATACTCATGGTGATTTTAAAAGGCAGCCCTTCGGATTGCAAACGCTCAAAAGCTTGCAAAAGGGGAGTATAAGTTTCTGTTATGGCTTCAAAAAACCAATCTTCTTCTAAAAATCGTTCGTGTTCTGGATGCCTTACAAAAGGTAAATGGGCATGTAAAACAAAATTTAAAGTCCCCATCAAAACAATATGAGTTCCTTAAATTCATAACGGAAGGACTTGCTGGTATTATTACTGCTTAATTCCAAATTGAGTACATTTTTAGTAGCGGGAAAAACCACTTTAAAATTACCCTTGGCATCGGTTTCAACTTCTTGATTCCCGATATTCACATGAGTTCCTGGTGCGACTTTACCTTTCACTTCTAACTGTACGCCTTTATCCACTTTGGTGGAATCGGTTTGGCTTTTTTTTGCCCAAGATGAAGAGGAAAATGTTTCCGAATTCATATTCCAATTAGGGATATACGCCAATTGTGTTGTGTTTTGTTTAAACTCGGAGCTTCCTAAATGCGGCAAACTTTGAGTGATATAGGCCAATACAGGGTTTTGGGCTAGATGATTACGTGTAGTTTCCCAAGACTCTGGGGTAACTGAAGCGTTACTGTTGAGTAAAGTAATAAAGTGTCCATTCGCGCCTAACCAACCCAATTCTAAACGATAGTTTTTGTTTTGCTCAGGCATTTTGAAATACCATTTGCGGGCAGAAAACTCTACGGGCACAAAAACAAAATTGGTTTCAAAAAGGTCATTGGTTTCCCAATCGATTTTAACGGCTTCGCGATAATTTTCCGCAGAATTTTTCTCCTGTACTTTTTTTTTCCATAAAGCAGGGGTGATTTCCCAATAGGCGAAAATATATTCGGGATCTTTTGGCATGATTACAAATTTATCGATTCCATATTCGCTGGGAAGGGAAGGCGCTTCATCTGGAAATCCAAAGGGTTTTTGTGCAGGAGTTTGTGGAAATTTTTTGGTTCTTAAAGTTTTATTTTTTTTGCTACCTGGCTCAATTATTGAAATACTGAATTGTTCGGGTTGTAGCATTTTTTTGGAGTGCGAGTTAGAAACAGTTTTTTGTTTGCTCGGTATTTTTTTGGATGCCTCAGTTTCCTTTGCCATTTTTGCAATCGAGCCTAAATTAGGCTTTGTAATAGGTTTTTTTAAGACCTTTTTTTTAAGACTTTTTTTTGCGGTTCCTTTTTTGGAGGACGCTAAAACTTTTTTTTCAGGTAACTTTGGTGTTACCTTGAGGTTTTTCTTGTTGGAAGTTGTTTTTGCGTTTTTGATATTATTTGTAGAAGACGATTTGCTGGGGCTTGCTTTAGTTGGCTTGAGTTCCTTTTTAGGCCCCTTTTTTAGCACTTTTTTCTTTTGCATAAGCCGTCTCCCCACTGAATCACATAAGTCTACTCTTAAATAATAGACCCTAAATCATTATTATACTAGGCCTCAATTTTTACGGCGTTGATTTTGTCCCCAATTTCCTACTCCGGTTAGAGAGATTGACATTTTAACATAGTTCTCGGAAATTTTTTGATCCTGTACGGAACCGCGATGACCATACTTTACCGCAAAATCCAAAATATTTCCTCGAGTTCCTAAGGGTAAACCCATTCCAAGAGTCACAAAATAATGATCCACCTGATCCACTTGCAGCATTTGATAGCCTAGGCCCGCGCGATAGGCAAGTTTTTTATAATAGGCATCATAGACATTTCCTTTTCCTAAAAACTCATAGCCTAAACCCACTTGCTGCGCAGAATGTGCCCAATCGTATTTGCTCAAAGTGGTATCAGAATTGCCATAATCCAATACAACACTTTGATTCTCTTTTAGTTTTAAAGTAAGGCCCAAATGTGCAAACCAAGGATAGGTTCCTGTCATTTTTTGGGAAGGCGGTGTTTCCATGGTACTAATAGTTTTGCGTTGCTCTTGATCAAGGTCGCTGGCGAACGCGAATGAGCCAGCTAAATTAAAATAATGATGCCGATAAGTTAAAGACAAGGTTGGGAAATTTCCATCGCTATGTGTCCAAAGCGTATCACCAGTTAATTTTTTAGCATCGTTTAAATTGACATCACCACTAAACTCTGCAGTCTTGATTATTCTTTCACGTCCCAGCAAATAAGAGTAGGTTGCTCCTAAAGCCCAATGGCTGTTAATGGCATAGGCATAAGAGGCGGACAGTTCATAAATACCACCTTCAACCCGTACGCTTTGTAAACTTTTAAGTCCACTGTTGTCATTTGCGGGGGGAGCATATTCAAAGTTTTTTTGAAAATGCTCATAATAGCTCAAACCAAAACTTCCTAAGTATTCGGATTTAAATACCATAGCAATACTTGGAATAGCAAAAGATGTTAAACGATTTGAGGTCGCTTTATCTTGTAAATAATCGAGATCCGATTCCATGGTAGCCGTGAAAGATGTTTTCTCCACAAAGGCTGTTCTTGACGCATTCGTTAAACTTTGACCTTGTTTGGCGTTAAGGGATAAACCGGCATCACCCATAGCACGCTCGCGGGCCGAGAAAGGACTTAATTCAAGACCATTTCCTTTGAGGCTAAATGGGGAACTGTCCGCTTGGCTGATTAAAGGTAAAGCGAGTATGCTCGTGAGCAAAGAGAACGTTGCCGAAAATCTCATGGCAACCTCCGCAACGGAAAGAGATATAAAATCATATTTACTTTGGGTTTGCCCATTGCGGGTCGTATAGGAATTTCGCCCATGACGGAGTAACTCGTTTTTACGGGTGCGGTGGGGTCTATCGCGAGTGGAAGCGGTTCAAGATAAAATTCAGTTTGAATATTTTTTCCCGATTGGGTTCGGTTAAGTAAACGTTGTAATCCATTAGTTACTCTCAGGGTAACTTGGCTGTTATTGCCTTCGGATAAATATCGTGGTCCATAGGTTGTTAATGTATCCGTAGCAATTTTACTGTATTCATTGGGTTCAATAATACCTTTGAGATTTAAGGTCCAACTAATAGCAACGGTATCGTTGGACGGAATGACTGAAAAATTTATCACGGAATTTCGAATTCTTTGCGCAGACAAAGCAAAGTGAGTCTTGATGCCCGAATGTAAAATTACTGTATCATTGAATACCGTATCGGTTTTTAATAGTAAAGTAAGGCGTCGTAAGCTGGAGTCGGTTTTTACTTTTTCATATTTGGCGGTAATAGTATCAGATGCTTCATAGCTGTTGAACTTATTATAAATTGGAAATCGAAGCGAATCATTTAAGGCTATGCGTTTGGTGGAACGAATCCTGAGTAAATCTTTAGGTACAATGGATGAATCCAAATCACTAATCATACGCATATCTAATTTTAGACTATCCTCTATTTTTACGGAATCAAATGCAAATTGCATAGAGGCATAAGGGATAAAATAATTGCTATTAAATTCTGCATTAATATCATCGGCCAAATAGGGCAGGCTTTTGGCTTCGAAAGCCATTTTTATTCGATTCATTAAGGAGTCACGATTCAAGAAAAAATGCATGCCTTGCGTAATCCCTGAAAGCATAACTTCTTGATTACCAAAATGTTGTAATTGATAAGTCGTGGCTCGGTAATTATCTAATATCGCCGGATAAAGTTTTTGTGCATCAGTTGCTTGTTCCGTAGTCACTTTGGGTTCACCAAATAAAAGCCGAGGTGAGGAACCGGCCGCATCATTATTTCCACTGCTTAGACGGAGAATCATTGGGACTTTATTTAAAGTGTCTATTACTTCCATTTCCATAAATAAAGTCCAATGAATTTGTTGAGAATTCGTCAGGAGTTGCTTTCTTAAATTTGGCAATAATACGGCTTGTAAGCTGTCTGTGCCGCCTTTAAAACGTTTTAAGGAAAGTTGAATGGTGTCGAAAACGGTACTTGAGGAGGTAAAGGGAAGCATAGATAAAGTATCTAATTTACGAATGAAGCGATAACTCCAATAATGCAAAGTATCACTGTGATGACTGGCAATTAAGCTTTCGGGCTTGGCCCAAGTGGTTACCCTTAAGGTTACTATACTGTCTGCTAAATTTTTTATGGGATTGAATAGTGCGCTGTTACTTTTTGAATACTGTCTAAAGCCTAAGGATAGTCTTAATGCACCGCTATCTTTAACGCTATTTAATTGGGTGGTATCGGTTATATCAAAAACCATTCTCGCTTTGGAGGTGAAATTCCCCCAATGACCCACTAACAATTCACCTGTTGCAAAGGGATTTACGGAGTTAGCAGAGGTCCAAACTGTATCTAATGGGAAATCCGATAACTCAATTTTTTGCAGTTGATCTTTGAGCACAATACCCTGATTGGATAAATATTCGGCGCCGGTTTTATTCGGGCCATCCGAAATACACCCGAATAGGGCGAATGCAAAAGTACAAGCTAAGACTTGTTTGCATATAGAATGGGAGAAAATTGTTTGCAAAAGAATTCCTAAGGTCAAAGTCGTTCTGGATGATTCAGTCTGATTTTTTTTTCATTTTTCGACTTATAGGTAGTGTTTTAGATCACTTTCTAAAGACGAGGCATTAATATAAGAAAATTATGCTTGTTAACCCTCTTCGATTCTGTAATATCTATTTGTGTAAGCGAGCAAGCCTTCTTACATTTAGCCCATTGAAATGAGATGAGGATTTATGACGAGCTATAATGCATGTTTTAAAGGGTTTAATTCGGAAGCGAGCTATTCACTCGATCAAGTGATTTATCGTGATACCGATGGTGGATTATTAGAGGTTGAACATGATATCAATGCTTTAAAAACCCTTAGTGCTGCCGAATGGAAAAAACTTTTTGAATCACGTTGTGGTACGCATGTTTGGCCTTTTGCTTCGGGTATATGGGGTAAAAAAGAATGGGTTTTGCCTGGCATTGCCGAGGAAGATATCGTTTCTTTGAATGAAGGATGGACCAACTTATTTTTTGCTGAACGCTTAGGTAAATATTTAGGTCTTGACGATTTATGGATTAAACTCTGCGGCAATAGTCACACGGGTTCTTTTAAAGATTTAGGCATGACCGTTTTAGTTTCTCAAGTCAATCATATGCGTAAAAAAGGGATTCCTATTCAAGCGGTGGCTTGCGCGTCTACGGGTGATACCTCGGCTGCGCTTGCAGCCTATTGTGCGGCAGCGGGTATTCCTTCCATTGTATTTTTGCCCGGCGGAAAAATTTCCGTGGCGCAATTGATACAACCCATTTCTCATGGATCCATTGTGCTCTCCTTGGATACGGATTTTGATGGCTGTATGAAAGTGGTTCAGGAAATTACCAAGGATCGAAATATTTATTTGGCTAATTCTATGAACTCTTTACGCATCGAAGGTCAGAAAACCATTAGTATTGAAATTTGCCAACAATTTGCTTGGGAAGTTCCCGACTACATTATTATTCCTGGCGGAAATTTGGGAAATGTTTCGGCTTTAGGTCGCGGCTTTGATATGATGTTAGAATTAGGTTTGATTACTAAAAAACCCATACTGGTGGTGGCTCAGGCAGCCAATGCGAATCCTTTTTATACGGCCTATAAAAATAGTTTTGATAAACTACGCCCTATTCAAGCCAAACAAACTTTAGCTTCGGCGATCCAAATAGGGAATCCAGTAAGTTACGACAGAGCCGTGCGTGCGTTGAAAAAATATAATGGTTTGGTGTATGAAGTTTCGGAAGAACAATTAGCCAATGCCGCGCATTTTGCCGATAGAACGGGGCTCTATTGTGACCCACATACTGGCGTGGCTTTAGGCGCCTTAATGCAAATGGTGGATGAAAAGCGTTTGCAGAAAAGAGATCGCGTGGTAGTTATTTCTACAGCTCATGGTTTGAAGTTTTCGGAATTTAAAACTCAATATCATAAGCGAGAATTAACGGGGATGGAAACGAAATACGCTAATGCCATCGAAGAATGTGCACCCGATGTGGATCAGGTGCGTGCTATTTTGAAGAAGCGTATGGCGGAGGCAGTTTAATTAAACGTTGCGGGGGTGACTTAGGCTTTGTTTTTTTTGAAAAGTGCCAAAACGTCGGGCACTAAATCAATCGCCTTACCCAAGACATCTTTGTCTCTTGTGAGGCTAATCACTTTTGCATGACCTTCGGATATGGCGATAAAGGCAATGGGTTCAACGCTCAAGCCACCGCCTGATCCGGTGGTTTCACCCTTTCCCGTATTCGAACCTAAACCAAAGCCTAGGGAAACTTTAGAAACTGGAATTAAAGTCATTCCTTCTACGACAATGGGATTTCCTATTACCGTTTCCGTTTGGGCAATGGATTTTAATTTTTCTAGTAATGTGGAAGCTATGGTATCTATACTCATGCCTAGAATATATTTTCTGAGAGGCTTGGTGGGAAGGTTTTTATGCTACTTTGATTTTTTTTCGCATAAAAATTTTAGGGTAAGTATTGCCGGATGCTTAAAATGGCGACTACGATTATGAAAAAGCTGGAAATTTTATGGTGCGGATGCCAGGAGTCGAACCTGGAGTCTTCTGATTCGTAGTCAGATGCCTTATCCAGTTTGGCCACATCCGCAACGGGCGGCTAAGATAGATAATCGCAGCTGCTTTGTCAGCTACTTCTTGAGAATAAAAAAAGATGACTTTTCCAATGCCGTTTTGCTGTATGGGTAAAAGGAATAGAAAATGAATTTAGGCATTGTTTTTATCCCAAGCGGCAGGACAGAAAATTTTTATCTTAACCGACCATGGTAAAAATTGATTTTCGAACTTTTTTATCCGAATGGCGGAAAAATCTCCTATCAGGATTAAAAACCAAAGCATATCGCAAACAAATTGCCTTTTGGTTTTTAGCATTAAGTGCTTTAAGCATTTTGGGTTTAATAATCATTGTAGGAATATTGTTTCACTTTTCTAAAACACTTCCTTCCTTAGAAATTTTAGAACGTATTGAGCCTAATTTAATTACCCGGGTTTATGATAAAAATCATGCTTTGGTACATGAATTTTATACACAAAGGCGTATTTGGACACCGATTGAAAAAATTCCCGAATTACAAAAACAAGCCGTGTTTGCTATTGAAGACCAGGTTTTTTATAAGCATTGGGGCGTAGATTTAAATGCTTATCCTTCGGCATTACTCCCTGCTTTAATGGGTAAACGTATGCGTGGTGCGTCTACGCTCACACAGCAGTTAGCAAAAAATCTGTTTCTTTCGCCGGAGCGTTCGCTAGGACGCAAAGTAAGAGAGCTTATGGTAGCCGTAAAAATTGAGCAAACTTATACCAAGGATGAAATTCTCGAATTTTATTTCAATCAAGTTTATATGGGTGCTGGCGCTTATGGATTTCAAGCCGCTGCTCAACGTTACTATTCAAAATCCTTAGAACAGTTGAGTTTAAGTCAAATGGCTTTGCTTGCGGGTTTATTGCAAAGACCCGAAGCCTATAGACCGGATTTAAGCCCTGAATTAGCGAAGGATCGTCGCAATACTGTATTAGGAGCCATGAAGTCAAAAGGATTTATCACTCGCCAACAGATGAAGGAGGCAATGAGTGAGCCTATTGCAGTTACGATGTGGCAGGCCCCAAATGAATTTTCCGCATACTACATGGAAACCATTCGTCAATTTATGGAAAAAAAATGGAATGAAGATTTTGTGTATAATCAAGGCGTAAGCGTTTACACTACATTAGATTCATCAATTCAAGCGGTGGCCGAATCTTCCCTTGCCGTTAACTTGCATAAAATACAATTGAAAATAAAATATCGCACAGCGCGTACCTTGGGCATGGCGCAATTGCTCAAAGAAAATATTGATACGGTAGTTCGGCATTGGGATAAATATTATCCCTATTTCGATTCGGTTTATTTGCAAGCTGATACGGGAAAAGAAAAACAACGCTTTCCTGATTCTTTACGTTACCGTCATGCGCAGGCAGCGGTGTTGGTGATAGAGAATGAAACTGGTGCGGTGCGTGCTTTAATTGGCGGTGAAGATTTTGTTGTCTCAAAATACAATCGTGCTTTACAGGCTTTGCGTTCTCCAGGATCTTCTTTTAAACCTTTTGTGTATTCCACTGCTATTGATAATGGCGCAAGTCCAGGTAATATGTTAAATGATCAACCGATTACCATTCCTAATCCGATGGACTCCACACAAGTATGGCGACCGCATAATTATGACGATTCTTTTTCTGGCCCCATTACTATGCGCAGGGCTTTATACAAAAGTAAAAACTTGCCTGCTATTGAAGTGGCCATGAAATACGGCCTAAATACCGTTGTATCCTATGCGCGCAAATTTGGCTTAGCCCATAATGTTCCGGCGGTACCTTCTTTGGGTATTGGATCATGTGAAGCCACTTTAATGGAAATGGTTTCGGCTTATACCGCCTTTCCTAATGGGGGCGTGCGTCCTATGCCTTATTTTATCGATAGGATTAATGATAAAAACGGCAGACTTATTTATCAGAATATTCCTGCTACCCAAGAGGTTTTGCGAAAAGAAGCCGCTTGGATTATGTGTTCCATGTTACAGGATGTTAACATTCATGGTACGGCAGCTGCCATTTGGGCCAGTGGTTTTAATTATCCTTCGGGAGGTAAAACGGGAACTACCAATGATTATAGCGATGCATGGTATATTGGATTCACTAAACATTATACTACTGGGATTTGGGTGGGTGTTGATGATCATCGATCATTAGGTGTGGGGCATACCGGAGCTGATGATGCGGTTCCTACTTGGTTGGCTATCATGCGATATGCCCATAAAGGTCTAAAGCTTGAAGGTTTTGAAAAGCCTCCGGGTGTAGTACAGGCTACGGTTTGTCAAACTTCGGGATTATTGGCACAAAGCTTTTGCAAGCAAGTGACTACGGATTATTATATCCAGGGCTATCAACCTACGGAAGCGTGTTCTCGGGAAAATCATCTTTCGAGTGCAGGTGATGTATTTAAAAATAATAGTACGCATAGCGATAAGGAACCTAACTCTCAAACCGAAGTGAAAAAAACGGATCATCGGGTGCGTAAAACCTTTTAAGATTTTGCGCGAGAAACCTTAATGTTACGGGTTTAAATATCTAATTCCATGCCTTCACGGGCAAAAAATATTTGTAATTGTGGGGCGAGTATTTTAACCTTGGCCTGCACTTCTTTTTCATACGCAGTTAAAAAATCATCATCATGGTTCGGGTCATGATGAAAAATAATCAAGGTTTTTACACCCGCATATTGTGCTAATTCAAGCCCTTTTTCCCAAGTGGAATGTCCCCAACCTTTATATTTCGTAGCATATTCTTCGGGGGTATACATTCCATCATAAATTAATACATCGGCCCCCTTAGCTAGGTTTCCTATATTGGTATCCACTCCCTCAGTATAATGTTCGGTATCCGTAGAATAAACTACGGCAGAACCCTTTTTAATATCGTCTAAGCGATAAACCAATACACCATTGGGATGATTGCCTTCTGAGGGTTGCATTTTTGCAAAGATTTCGCCAGCATTATTTTTTAAAGCAATGACTTGGCCCGAAGTTAAATCGGAATAGGAAAGATTGGCATCTAAATCATTTAAAGAGACCGGAAAATTAGGGCCTTCCATTTGTCCGGCTAATATTTTTCCTAAAGTTTGATCGGCCTTACCGCGTCCATGCACATGAATCTTATAATCTTTTATATAGGCGGGAGCAAAAAAAGGAAAGCCTTGAATATGATCCCAATGCACATGACTTAAAAATATGGAGATGGGATAAATTGATTTTTGGGCTAGTATTGCATTGCCTAAATTACGAATACCGGTTCCGGCATCAAATACTATTAGGTTTTGATCAATTTCCGCAGAAACGCAAGAAGAATTCCCGCCAAAGAGTACCGTTTTTTCGGAAGGTGTGGGTATGCTCCCACGTACTCCCCAGAATTTGATATGCATTTGGAGATTCTACCGCTTTCTCTGGAAACACTCAACCAAATTAATTTTTAGAGGAGTTCTTTTTCAATTATGCAAATGAGCAAAGAATTTTTTAGTGATCCCCATCACCAAAAACAAAAATCAAAAACTATTTCTTGTAAAATGTGCTTACTTTGGAGGTGATTTCTGACAAAGGAAATTTTTCAAAAGTCTTTTCATGGCGTAACTTCCATTCCGCACTAGTTTCCAATAGCGTTTTATTGCTAATCCCGATGCGTACGGGAACGCCCCATAAATCAGCATCTTTAAATTTAACGCCTGGTCTTTCATCACGGTCATCATAAAGAACTTCAAATCCTTGTTGTTCTAAGTCTTTGACAAGTTTTTCGCATGCCTCAAATACTTCCGGTTCTTTACCAATGCTAACCACTTCAACATGATACGGTGCTATTTCTTTGGGCCAAATGGGTCCAAAATCATCATGGGAGTTTTCGACTACCGAGGCCATTAAACGACCGACACCAATACCATAGCACCCCATAATGGGAATTTGTTTTTTTCCTGCTTCATCCAAATAACTTACGCCCATGCTTTGGGTGAATTTATTACCGAGTTTAAAAATATTTCCGATTTCAATACCGCGTGTGGCCTTTAATCGACTATTTGAGAAAAGACTTTTGTGTCCGCTTTGGGCTTCGGCAAGATCGCCGACTTCGCCTTTAAAGTCGCGCTCAAAATTCAAATTTTTGAGATGGAAATTTTCTTCATTGGCGCCGCCTACAAAATTTGATCCTTGGCTAATGGAGGTGTCAACCAGAATACGTAAATCGGGACGTGCAATAATATTTTGCGCGGAAGCATAGCCAGGAATTATGCCAAAGCTACGAATAAGGGTTTCTTCAGCAGGTAACATTAAGGTTACCTTCAAAAAGTTTTTTACCTTAATTTCACTGATTTCTAAATCACCGCGTAATAAGGTTAATATTAAGGTTTTATCCACTTGAAAAAGTACGGCCTTCATGGTTTGCGCGGCAGTAATTCCTAATAAAGTGCTTACTTCGGCAATTGTTTTTTGTCCTGGTGTTGCAACTTTTTCGATAGGCAATGGCGCTGCGGCAAGACTTTCTCTATCAAATTCGGCTACTTCTTGATTGGCTGAGTATTGGCCGTCTTCAGAAAGGATAAGACAATCTTCGCCATGGGGGGTTTCGAGCATAAATTCATGGGCTAATTTTCCACCCATGATTCCGGTATCCGATTTCACTACAATGGGATTGATTCCGGTGCGATTAAATATTTGCAAATACGCTTGATGCGCTCTTTGATAATATTGATCTAAATCTTTTTCATCACGATGAAAGCTGTAAGCATCTTTCATGACAAATTCGCGTACGCGTACAAGGCCACCGCGAGAACGCGGCTCGTCACGAAATTTTAATTTGAATTGGTAAACCATAAAAGGCAATTGTTTGTATGAGTCCAGTACGCCACGTGCCATGTCTGTTACGGCTTCTTCATGGGTCATGGCTAAAACCATAGGGTGTTGCGCTCTATCTTTAAAACGGCAAAGCTCGGGACCAATGGCGTCATAACGACCCGATTCTTTCCAGATTTCACTGGGCTGGACTAAGGGTAAATCCACTTCTTGTCCCTCGATACGCTCCATTTCTTCCCGAATGATTTTTTCGATTTTATGCAAAACTCTTTTGCCTAAAGGCAAAATGGAATAAAGCCCAGAAGCGAGCTGCTTAATATAGCCGCCGCGTAAAAGGAATATGTGACTAGGGAGCTCGGCTCCAGCTGGCGTTTCACGCAATGTACGAACAAGGAGTTGAGTTACTTTCATTTTTTAAAAGTAATAAAAACCTTAAAGTCTTGAATTAAAATACCGATATATGAATAGCCTTTGTTGGATGAGTATGTTTCAAAGTTTAGCGCAAGTTTTTTCATCAAGTGGAGTGGCTTATAGCCTTCCTGTTGAACCCGCAAGTCAAGCCGTCAATGTGTCCAATGCCGCCAATAAATTTAATGCTTCAACGCCTAATCCACCCAACCCCGCAAAGCCGACTTTTGAGCAGAAAGCGTTTCAATTATCGCTTTCTCCCGAAGCACAAAAAATGCTGAAATCAGAATGCACCTAATTCGCGATTAGGAAATACCGGTCGTTCGGGTTCATATCCGTCGGTTAAATGAGACGAAGACATAATAAAATCAGCCGTAGCCACATTACTAACCGTTGGAATATTCCACAAAACGGCGATGCGCAATAAAGCTTTGACATCAGGGTCATGCGGTTGCGGGGAAAGGGGATCCCAGAAAAAAATCAGAAAATCTACCTCTCCCGAAGCTATTTTAGCGCCGATCTCTAAATCCCCTCCTAAGGGACCGCTTTGTACTTTGCGAATGGTTAAACCTAATTCTTTTTCTAAAAGCGATCCGGTGGTACCGGTGGCATAAAGTGTATGGGGTAACAATTTTTCTCTATGCCGTTTGGCCCATTCTAAAAGAGCTGGTTTTTTATGATCATGCGCAATTAGCGCAAAGGTTTTTGACATAAATTTTCTTTCGACAAAAAGGAATAATAATTATGCGATAAAAAGATAGCAATTTACAAAAAATGATTTATTTCTTGGATTTGAGAGTTGTGTGACAATTAAAATTTAATTTGGAAAAAATGGTGGTTTCGTACCTGCAGGTACGAATTGGACAGGCTTTGGGAGGTAGCGTCTCGAAACTTAACGCTAAAGATTGTGAATGTAGGGACGGTATAAAATCCGCGAATCTATTATTTCATTGTGTTTACGGTTTAGGTGCGTAACACATTCATAAAATCTTTAATAAAATTAAAAAGGGATGGGATATGCGTAGAGGACTCTTAAGTATCTTCGTGGGAATTTTAGCCATAGTTCAATCGGTTTCTGCGTTTTCAATTTCAGGAAAAGTAACTGCCGTAACTGGGGGCGCTGCAATTGCTAATGCGCAAATTGTAATACGAGGTTTTAATGGCGGTGGCGGCGGTGGAAATAGAGTAACCGATACGGCTTTCACTGATGCTACTGGAAGTTATACTTTCGACTCTTTAGCAGCGGGTACATATTCCGTAGTTGTGAGTAAAACTGGATTTATTGGTAATACGGGCACAGCAAATATTCAAGCAGCAAATATTGTGCATGATATTGCTTTAGTCGCCATGGCTCCCTCGACTTCAGGTATAAACGGTAAAGTTACGGATTCCACTACTAATGTGGCTATTGCAGGTTCACGGGTAGTTTTGCGTCAAGCAACCGGTGGACAATTTGGGGGTGGATCGGTTATTCGCGATTCCGCATTTACCGCAGTAGATGGATCTTTTTCATTCGATTCTATACCGGCTTCGACCGCTGGAACGGCTTATTCTTTAGTGACTTCTAAAGCAGGTTATACTTCAAAAACTGCTGCTAATATTGTAGTTGCTGCGAATCAAACGAATACCGTAAACATTGTTTTAGTAAAACTTGGCGCCGGAAATTTACATGTATTTGTAGGCAAAGATTCCTTGGGTAATGCTCCATTATTCAATGTGGCATTGGCTACTACTTTGCAAAATGGAATGGGCGCTGTATTGCCCGGAGCGACCGATGCGCAAGGTTGGGCAACTTTTACCGGCATCACCACAGGTAACTATCGCGTTACTGCTACCTTAGCTGGCTTTGTTATTAAAACGGGACAAGTGCAAGTGACCACTAATGGGGAAGATACGGTTAAAATATTATTAGCCCGAGCCACCGAAATTAATTCTAAATCCCTTTCGGGCATTGTGCGTACCACAGGGGGTCAAGCAATAGCCGGTGCGGCATTTAAGTTGCAAATTAATGGTCAAGGTGGAGCAACTCTTACAACCCTTTCCAGTGTTACCGGTGATTATGCTTTCAGCGGCATTCCGCAGCTAGCGCAATCGGCAACTATTATTGTTAGCAAAGACGGTTATGCGTCGGATACGGTGCAAGTTACTTTAGGACAGACAATTACTAATTTAAATATTACGTTGATTCCTACTCCTACCAGCATTCATGCGCAATCCATAAAACAGAATTTGAACAAAGAAAATCGTCAAGCAAAAATTTGGAATGCGCAATGGAATCGGGATGGCAAAGTATTGTTTTTCTCTGCACATGGTCGATTAGTGCGCTAAAGTCATTTACGGATTAAGCTTGTAAAAGCCTAAAACAGTCCTTACTTTTCTTCAAAAGTGGGGAGATTAACTTGAACGGTTAGCATGAATACATAGTGCTAACCGTTTTTTGTTTTGGGATGAGCATATCTGCGGGAGATTAATTTTTTGCAGAATAGTGCAGCCCAGAGTTTACTATATTCCTTACCATTCTTATACTCAAAGGGTTATGCAGTTAAAGTTTTTTTTGGTCGCTATTTTAGTTTTTACTTCACTCACTTTCTCTGCCACGGGAAAGCTTGTACAAAGACAAACTTTATACCCTAACGGTAAAATCAAGGAGCATTATACCTGCTTTGTTGATGACCATAATCGGGAAATAAAAGAGGGCTTGGCCGAAGAATGGCATGTCACTGGTGAAAAAAAAGGTGAAATTCATTGGAAAAATGGTAAAGAAGAGGGTGCTGTTACGTATTTCTATACCAATGGTCGTAAATCATACGAAGCTTATTATCTCGACGGAAAAAAATCGGGTTATGCCACCGTTTGGTATGAAAATGGTCAAAAGCAATGGCAAACTACTTTTCAAAATGGCAAAACTCATGGGCTTTGGCGAGAATGGTTTAATACGGGCAAAAAAAAATTCGAAGCTAATTATGGGGCAGGCCGATTAGAAGGCGTTGCAACATGGTGGTATGAAAATGGAAAAAAAAGACAAGAACGCGGCTATCAAAATGGGATTGAAATTCCTGGCCATGTGAAAGAATGGAATGCATTGGGTAACCAAACTTACCCTATACTTGCAAGTCCCACAACACCTCAAGAAGATAGCTCTGCCAATATAGACTCTTCGGCCCATTCCCTTTTTTAAAGGACATATTATGGTTAAACAAAAAATTTCTGCTAAAACCGTAAAGCTTTCAAAGTGGTCCAACTCTCCCAAACCAAAAGTTGGAGTTATCATGGGAAGTATTTCGGATTGGGATACTATGCAGGCCGCCACTGAAATTTTGGCGCAATTTAATATTCCTTTTGAAGCGGAGGTGGTTTCCGCTCACAGAACTCCCAAACGGATGGTGGAATATGCGGAATCAGCTCAGGCCAGAGGTCTTGAGGTAATTATTGCTGGCGCAGGTGGCGCAGCCCATTTACCGGGTATGACGGCCTCATTAACCGACTTGCCTGTGATTGGCGTACCTGTGCTTAGTAAAAGTATGCAAGGCATGGATTCATTGCTTTCCATCGTACAAATGCCGGGCGGTATTCCTGTAGCGACGATGGCAATTGGGGGCGCAAAGAATGCCGGACTAATGGTTGCGCGAATATTAGCCATTAAATACCCGCTCTATGCAAAAGCTTTGGCGAATTATCGTATGGAAATGGAACTTGAAGTACGTAACATGAAAATTAAAATTTGATCATGAAAAGTATTTTTCCTGCCGCTACTCTCGGCATTTTAGGGGGCGGCCAATTAGGCCGAATGTTTACCTTAGAAGCGAAACGTTTAGGTTACCGTGTGATCACGCTTGAACCGAGCAGTGATTCGCCTTGCGGACAAGTAGCCGATGCACAAATAGAGGCAGCCTACAATGATAAAAAGGCATTGCAGGAACTTGCCGAGCAATGCGATGTGATTACCTATGAATTTGAAAATATTGATGCGGAAGCGGTGGAATATTTAGAGAGTTTACATAAGCCTGTTTATCCCAGTAGTAAGGTTTTGAAAACAACGCAAAACCGTATACGCGAAAAAGCATTTTTACGAGAGGCTGGCATTCCGGTTGCGGATTTTCAGCTAGTGAGAACGCAAGCAGATTTTGCAAAGGCGCTAGCCGAAATAGGTTGTCCGGCCATATTAAAAACAGCGGATGGTGGCTATGATGGCAAGGGCCAGCGAGTTATGGATAATGCGGAAGAAGCGCTTGCTGCATTTTTAGCCTTGCAAGGCTGCGATTTGATTTGGGAAAAGAAAATCCCCTTTGTAAAAGAATTAAGTGTGCTTTGTGCACGGGGCAGGGATGGAAAATCTGTGTGTTACCCAACAGGCGAAAATCGCCATGTAAAAAATATTTTGGATGTCACTTTAGTTCCTGCTCGTATCACTAATGTTACGGAAAATAATGCGCGTGATATCGCATTGAAAATTGCACAAAGCTTAGATATTATAGGTTTGTTTTGTGTGGAATTGTTTTGTTTGGCAGATGGGTCTTTATTGGTAAATGAAATCGCTCCACGCCCACATAATTCTGGACATTATACTTTGGACGCTTGCCAATGTTCGCAGTTTGAACAACAAGTAAGAGCTATTTGCGGATTGCCTTTAGGGAATACTTCTTTGTTTCGTCCTGCAGCTATGATGAATATATTAGGGAATGGCCAAGGCAATTATTTACAGGGTATTGACTCTCTATTAGCGCAAAGCGATTTAAGCCTGCATCTTTATGGAAAATCCGAAGCTAAAGCTGCAAGGAAAATGGGACATTTTACGGCTTTAGGTGAAACATTAGAGGACGCACTAGCGCAAGCGGAAATCGCTCGTAAAAATTTAGTTTGGTCCAATCAAAGTCCGCTTAAAAAATAGCTCGCCGTTTTTTATGGTAACCCAAGTGTTACGTTAAAAAACAACCTCGATTTTAGTTTTCAGGTGGAGGCGATAAAGCGTTAAGGTAAATTTTGAGCATTTTTCGTAATTTGGATAACCGATTGAAATAGCAATCAAATTCCTCTAAAAACAATTCGCAAAATAAAATTCAAAAAATAAAATACCTAAACTCTGGGACGATTTCTTTTCACATATATTTTAGTGGCCGCTATTCTTTATTACTTTACTCTTAAAGCTTAAATATGAGTCATTGGACTAACTCAAACTGAAGCTAAAAATAAGTGCATTTAATTTAGCGGAGACAACATGGATGTCAAAACTTACGATCAAAGTATAGAGTTCGCCGACTTTGTCTACACTGAAATCCAATCTTTGTTTCAAGAAAAAAAACTACAGCGATTAGAAGAGCGCATTAAAGAAATAGCTACTCATTTACCCAAAGGTTATTCTGTTGCTTTAAATTTTTCTGTGGAAATTATCGACGAACAAAAAGAAAAATCTTTAAGAACTTTGAATACTGGAATTCATTGTTGCGAAGGGGAAGAACTACAATTTTCTTCTTCGGATGCGGCACCGGCTAAATACATTGTCGATGGAAGTATGAAAAAAGTTCCTCATGATCGTTGCCCCAATTGCTGGGGATATTGGGGGTTTAAATCCATTGCACGCGAATGTCGTCAATGTGGTTATCAACTGGGACAGCAAGTACGCTTATTGCTCGATAGTGGGGCTTGTCCGCATTGTGCGCGTGGAACCGTGTCTTATTCGCATCCGGAATGCGAATCCTGTGGATTTAAGGCGGATCCAAGCTTAGTTACCTGGGGTTAAGTTTTGCCTTACAGGCCCGAATAAATTTCGAGCAAATGCCTTTTGGGGGTTGTATAATTCATTTATGGATGCTTCCGTTAAACATGAATTAGAAGAGCTGGTTGCGCGGCTCAAACAAAAACCTTACGAGCTGCATGACATTCTGGAAGCAGCTGAAATACTCGCCGATGTGCAAACCTATGAAGCGAATTATAAAATCGGGTTGGAGCTTTATCGCGATAGTAGTGAACAAGTGAAAACCTTGGCTATTTGCATGCAGCATACTATTTCATTGCAATATCCTCCTGCGCGTCAGTTTTTAGAAGATACGCGTGATGCTTTAAAAGTTCGTATTCAAAAAGAAATTACCAATTCAAAAACCATGGTAGTGGCTCCTGAAAATCGCTATGCAGCATTAGGGGAAGTTATTAAAATGTGGCTCCAAGAAGAAAGAGCAGAAAAAGAAAGAACGAAAAATCCTCCTCGGCCAGTAAATCCCAATTTGGGTCGCTATTTAGGCCGTTACAGCCGCTAAGTAAATTTATGTAATAGCTTTTTCTTATTGCCTCACCTTCCAAATCCCATTGTTCCCCCTTAAAGAAATCAGAACATTTTTATACAATGATTATGGTCTTGTTGATGCAAGATCGAATCAATAACCGACAGTCATTTTTATGATCAATAAAATTTCTATTCTCGATAATGACATCGAAACAAAAAAGCCTTCGCGCAGTGGGCGTTACCGTAAATTATTGATTTCTCCCGAAAAACTTTTACCTTTCGCAACGAAGTTGGAAGTTTTGTTTAAAGCGCTTGAAGCCAAAAAGAATTTAGGTAAAATAAATGATGCCGAATTTTTGAGTTATGGGTTACTTGCATTATTGGTATGTCGGCGTGTGGATGCTTTTCAAAAACAACCGCCTCTCACAAATGAACAGCTAATTCCCAAAAACCTTTCGGATCATTTTTCCTTTAGCGATTTTATTGCATTATTACAAAAGCTTGCTCTACCGATTTCAGCTTTTAAAAAAAATATTGATAATAAGCTTAGTCTTCTGGATTTTTTGCATAATCATCGTTTTCGCGGCGTTCCTGATTCGGCACGAAAGGCCTTGCTAGAATGGTTGAAACAAAAATATCCGCTAAAACTTTTCTTTTATATTCCCACCGTTTCAGAAGTTTTTGAATTGCAAAAACAAGGGGGGCGTTGCCTTAGTTTTTTCAAAAACACCCAGGCTCTCACTCAGTTACATCATGAACGCGATGCGATCAGTTTTATTATTCATGATTTAATTCATGCGTATGAATTTTATTCCAATCCCCAAAGAGCAAGGCAACAAATTGGTTTTTATCATTGGTTGGACAGCATCAAAGAACATCCAGAATTAAAAGCACTTATTAATGCATCAGATGATTTTTGTGAACGCTGGGAATATATTTTAGCGGATATGAATTCTTATTGCGGGCATTTATTAAAAACCTTACACGCTGCTTTTGTTAGTCAGACTAGGGTAGGGGAGGATGGTGTTTTATGGAAGGATATTGTTAAAGCCTCGAATTTAAATTCCGAGGCGCAACTTTTGTTTTTAAAAATCAATTCAATGCATTGGGTGGAGGATGATTTTTATCGGTTGGAAAGGGTATTGGAGGGGCTATCGCCTATCCCTTAACCCTGTTCATTATTAGTTACTTCTACAGTTTCCCGATCTTTAAACTCTGAAATTTCACTTTCAAATTTGCGATCTAATAAATTGAGTTGCTTAGTATTTTCTCGATTACCATTCGATATGATAGTCGTATGAACAATACCCTCGCCATTAATATTTTGATCACTAATAGCATGGTTTCTCACCGATTTCTGTGAGTCAGAAGGATTTTCTAAATACTCCGTAGTTTAAAATAGATGACTTTTTTTATAACCTATCCCTTTTTTACGAATTGAACTTCCAAATTCCACGGCTTTTTTTGAAAGAGAACGTTCCATATTTTGACGGTGCAGTTTTCTAGGTCGGGTAAATTGAGGAAAAAACTTGCTGATAATTGTGTTTGCATGACCACTTATAGTAAGTATCTCTTGCACTTTTCTTAAGCTAAGGAATGTTTTACCTTAATACCACAGTTGAGTTCAGTTGTTTTTCCGATAGGATAGTTTATGCAGATTTACAAGTTACCCCTCATTGTCGCCTTATCCTTGGCCCCAATGTTTCCCCTGGCAGTATTTGCTGCTGAGAATCCCACCCAAATTGCCGGTGAGAGGCATTCGGTGGATTTAACCATTTATAATTCTGACTTGGCCTTGATTCGAGAGTTACGCACTTTACCCCTTAAAAAAGGATTAAGTAAAGTTATCGTGCCGGAAATCCCCGCAACGATTGATGGGACATCCTTGCATTTTTCTAGTCTCACGGATGCCTCTGCCGTAAAAATCCTCGAACAAAATTATCAATACGATTTGGTAAGTAATGAAAAACTCTTGGAAAAATTTGTGGGAAAAAATATTGAGTTTATTCGGATAGAGGAAGAGAAGAAAAAAGAATACACAGTAACGGGAAAGTTACTTGCGATTGGCAATGGCGCGGGAATTACGGCGGAAATCAATGGAAAAATAGAGATTAATCCTATTGGCCGTCTGGTTTTACCTAGTTTACCCGACGGCTTGATTTTAAAGCCTCAATTAGAATGGTTAGTGGATAATCGTAATCCTGTGAATCATGAAGTAGAGATTAGTTACTTGGCGCATGCGATGTCTTGGAATTGTGATTATGTGGTATTGTTGAATGCCGAGGATAATAAAATTGATCTCAAAGGTTGGGTAACCTTGGTAAATAATACGGGGACTACTTTTAAAAATGCCGGATTGAAATTGGTAGCGGGTGACGTGAATGTGATACCGGAGGAGCCCGTTGGATATTCGGCGAGGGGATTAGCTAAAGCAGCATCTTATGAAAGAAAAGAAGAACCACAATTTCAACAAAAAGATTTATTCGAATACAAAATCTATTCCTTACAACGTCGCACCGATGTGAACAATAATGAAAGTAAACAAATTGAATTGGTTGCCGCTCATGACGCGACTGCTCGCAAAGTTTTGATTTATGATGGCATGCAAGACGGTTGGCGTTATTGGATGAATGATAACTCCTATCGTTCGCAAGGCAGCTTTGGTCAGCAAAGTAATACCAAGGTAGGGGTTTATGTGATTTTTAAAAATGAAGAAAAGGCTGGATTGGGATTGCCTTTACCTAAAGGAAAAGTGCGTGTGTATAAAAAAGACAACGATGGTAAAGAGCAATTTGTGGGTGAAGATAATTTAGATCATACTGCGAAAGGTGAAGAAGTGAAATTGTATTTAGGCAATGCTTTTGATGTGGTTGCTTCACGGGTACAAAAGGATTTTAAAACTATAGTTTCGGGCCACAGTGTAGAAGAAACTTATGAAGTGAAATTACGCAATCATAAAAGTACCGCGACCGAAGTTTGGGTATATGAACACCCTTGGCGCGCTTCGCAATGGGAAATCAGCAAAGTCAATTGTCCTTGGGAAAAAGTGGACCAAACCACGATAAAAATTCCGGTTAAATTGGAAAAAGACCAAGAAAAAACCATTATATATACTATCCGGTATACTTGGTAAAGTTAAAGTAAAATTTTAAAAAATTATTAAGCCGCCCTGTAAATCTTTAAATTAGGGGTTTTGAGGGCTTCCTGCTATTTTGTTACCCTTACTCCCATTCTTTCAATTTTTATCCCTTGTATTTTTTTAAACCGCGCGCGCATAATTAATTAGCGATTCAAAATTATGGCGGTGCGGTATGGGATACCCTATAAAGTCTATTTTGGTGACCCTCAGTCTCTTACAAGTTACGGGCTGGAGCTTTTCTTTTTACTCTTCACCAAACACTCTCGAAAAACAAGACAGCTTTGCAGTTTATAGTTTGGATTTTAGTGATCAAGGATTTATTCCTGAACGCTATACCTGTGATGGCGAAAATGTAAATCCTCCTTTGCATATTAAAGCGATACCAGCGCATACTAAAAGCATGGCGCTCATCGTGGAAGATTTAGATGCCACCTCTGACGATCAGCGTGTGCATTGGTTGGTATGGGGTATTCTGCGCGATACGCATTATATTCCTGCTAGTGGCCTGCCAAAAGGTGCTATTGAAGGTCAAACGGATTTTGATTGGCCCGCTTGGGGAGGTCCATGTCCAGTAACGGGAACTCACCGTTATATTTTTCGGCTCTTAGCTTTAGATCAGGCGACCGAGCTTAAGCCGCGGAGTAATTTCGAAGAGTTGGAGCATTTTTTTAAAGGCCATGTATTAGCAGAAACACATTTAATTGGATTATACGAAAGAGAAAAAACTTTTGACTCCACCTTTGTCGCTAGCCAAAAAAATTTCCAACCCGAATAATTATTTCGAATTGGGTTTTGGTTTTGTGAGGGCTGGAGTTCTGGGCTTAGATTGCTTTAAAGGCTTATTCTTAGGTTTTGTTGCAGGCGCAATTTCTTTTTGGTTTAAAATAATTGGCGACGTGGCAGGATAAATTCTTAAAACCTGTGCCGTACGGAAAAAAATATCCGACGACACTCCCAAAGCTTGTTTCAGCTCTACATCACGGTCCCAAGGATTTTTAACATTTTCCAAACTCAAGATTTTTTTAGGCGAAAGCGAAAAGGAAAAAAATAGTGGAGAGACCAAAGGGGTTTCCAGTAAAGGCATATCGGTTCCATAAAGCAAGCGACCTTTGGCTTCGGGATGGGATAAAGCTTTATGCAAATAATTTAATTTATTGATTTGTGTTAAAGAGGAAATATCAGCATACAAATTAGGGTATTGCGAAAAAAGTTTCATTAACCTGAGCATATTTGATTCGCCTGCATTTTTTCCTGGTGTGGCGACGTGCGCAGCAATCACGGTAACACCTAGGCTAAGTGGCAAACGTAATTTTTCGGGATCGCAAAGCGCATTATCCGCGGCATTGAACGCAAACTCATGGCCGGTATGCGTGAGTAAGGGCAAGCCCAGCTTTACCATTTTTTTATAAAAAGGAATAAAGCGTTCATCCGAAGGATCAAAATGTTGAATAGAGGGAATCCATTTAATTAATTTTGCATTGTCATGAGCCACTTTATCTAATTCTTGCAATGCGTTCTTTCTCAATGGATTAATGCTAGCCCCAAAAAGTAAATTGGGATACTTTTTTATCTCTTTTGCGACGAAAGAATTGGGAATATAAACTTGTGTTCGCGCAGTATCTAATTCCCCTTGATCATTCATCGCACCATCTATGGCAAGAATTATTGCGGCTTTAACATAGTGTGACTGCGCTAGTTTGGCGGATAATTTTTTTAAGATTAGAGCATCGCCATATTGCAATAAATCTTCTTGAGTTACTTCAAAGGCTTTTAAATAAATTTTGAATTTATAACTCTTAAGCATGTCGGCAGCTATAAAACAACCGCTTCCACCGGCTCCAATTCCAGCGGTATGACAATGCACATCTACGATATAGCCTTGCGCAAGAGTATCTAAAGGAGTAAGTAGCTCAGCCGAAAAAATACTTTTAGTCAATAGTATTAATGTAAATGTAATGTAAATGAACCAGCGGTTTTTCATGCTAATCAAGGGATTATGAATATTAATTGTGATTAGGAAGCAAAGTCATAAACTCTACATCTTCCATTTGTGGAACATTCATTAGTTCTTGCAACACTTCGGTTAATTCTTTGCCCCCAAAAAGCAATGCGTATAATCCTTCCAGAATATGCAAACGTATACCTAAAGCTTCTGCTTTGACTTTAACAATTTTCACTGTATTCACCCCTTCAGCCGTTTCTCCAATACTGTTTAAGGCTTCTTCGAGCTTTTGACCCTTACCAATGGCAAAGCCCACGCGAAAGTTACGACTTAAATTTGAGCTACAAGTAGTGACCAAATCGCCCACACCGGCAAGTCCTAAAAAGGTTAAGGGATTGGAGCCCATTTTTGCTGCGAAGCGACTCATTTCCGCAAGGCCGCGCGTAATCAACATGCCTTTGGTATTATCGCCCATTTCTAGGGCAGTGACTAGGCCGGTGGCCAAAGCATAAACATTTTTTAACACGCCACCCAATTCTACACCATAAACATCGGAGTTACCGTACACTCTAAAATACGGACAGGATAAAACTTGTTGCACCGTTTCAATCACTTCACGAAATTTGCTGGCGATAACCGTTCCGCTCGGCATATGCGCTACAATTTCTTTGGCTAAATTAGGCCCGCTCAACACACCGATTTTTAAGCAACAGGTTTCTTCTTTTAAAATTTGGCTCATGAGCAAAAAGGAATGCGCTTCAATTCCTTTGGTGGTAGAGATTAGAATTTGATCGCCCTTGACCCAATTACCTAATTCATGCGCCACTTCACGAAAATTACGACTGGGCACACATAAAAAAAGAATGCGGCACTGTGAGGCAATTGCTTGTAAATCGGAGGAGGCAATAATATTCGAGCTTAACGGAAAGCTAGGTAAATATTTTTTGTTTTCATGGGACTTATTGAACTCTTGCACTTGTGAGGGATCACGAAACCATTGCCAAGCCGTATGCCCATTGTTTCCGATAATATCTGCAAGGGCACTGCCAAAGCTTCCGCCACCGATAATGCCGATATTTTCTTTGCTCATAAATTCTCCAGACCATAATGGTCTAATCGATTGCGATAATAATACAAAAGGCGCATGTTTTTCGTGAATACCAAACCATTTTTTACTTGTAAAACTTCTTTGTTATGGAAGCTGCGAAAATGCTGTATCCCAATTTGAAAAATTTCTGAACTCGATAAATCATTAAGTGCTGGGTCTAAGATGATTTCTTGGCGCGCGGCAATATTTTTTAGTGATTTAAATAACGAGTCTATGTTTTTTATAATCAAGGTTTCACTTACACCATGCGCCTCCCCTTCAACCCTTAAAAACTGATATAAATCCGCATGTGGCCAAACTTCTCGTAAGGTTGTAAAGGCCGCGTAGGCGGTAATATTTGTCGCTAAGGCAATATTATTGCGATGAAAAACCGTTAATAATTTACGCCCTAACTCTCGAGTGTATTCCTGATCACGTTGTGCATCTTGAATCGCCTTTCCAAGGTTTTCCACATATTTGCGTCTATCGATAACTCGTCCAAATCGATCCACACTTTGACCTTGGGTATTCACATCATTTCCAAAAAGATCAAGCGGTGATCCAAAATGCATATGAATTTTAGAATGCATACTTTGCAGATTTTTCCAAAAATTTAATAAGCGCATCGGGCGATTAAAATCGCTGTGAGGTCGAATATAACGAGCTTTACCGGTTTCTTGTAAATGTTCATCGATAAGGCTTTTCGCTTCTAATACCAAGCCATAAGAAAGCGTGCAAGGGATAATAAAAACGTCGGGATTAGGTTTTTCAGTTTGCAAATTATGCACAAATACCGGAAGTCCACAACCTAGTAAACCTAACTTTAAATGTTGTTCTACATCCCCACGTCGGCCACGCGTACCTCCTGGAAAAAACAAATTGTGTTTGCCCATTTCCATGGAAAGGGTGGCATAATTTTTTAAAACACTTTTATAAATACTGTTTTTTTTGCGTCGATCTACTTTATAGGCACCTAAATTATTCATAAAAAAAGCAATAACTGAATTAGTAAATAAATTTAACCCGGCTCCATAAGTGAAGGGCGGGAGTTTCGACTGATAGAGTCCTAAGCCAATCACAATACTATCGAGATTACTCACATGAGTGGGAGTAAGAATCAGGGTACCTTTTTTGGATAATTCGCGAATGGTATCAAGTGGTCCCGAAATGACTAAGTTTTCTTCCAAATTAAGGCGTGAACTTATCCCCTTTAAAAAAGTTGCAGGCGTAATACGCGTTAATAGTATTTTTAAAAACCAGGGTACTATGCGTGCTACAGCACTATGTAAGTGTGGATTGAAATTTCCTACAATTTCTTGCGTATAATTCTGAATAATGGTTTTTAAAAGTTCTTCGCGGGTTAATTCGTCGACTTGATGAAACTGCTTAGATACCTTATCCCAAAAGCTTTTTTGATTGGCTGTTTCACGGGTTCGTTTTTCAGTTTTTAGACGTTCTTGTTCTTGGTATACTGCATCATTAAGTAAAATCTCCAGAGTTAAACTCGAAGAATTTTGCCAACTTGCCTTTAATTCGGCAAAGGTGCGTGACTCCACGTTTTCCAGCAAATGTTGTTTTTCATCTTTGTTCAAGGATACTCCGGATTATTCTGCACTAAAAAATGAAAAAGCCTCGTTGCCTTTAATCCGAATGAGACGCTTTGAAATAGCATTCGGTAACATATCGGGTAACAAATACATTGATTTTTAGCACCATAGATTTTTTAAATCGGCGAGTTGCAATTCATCTAAACGTTCAACAACTCGATGTGCTGTTTGCAATTCGGAGGCCGCATGTGTAGTGGTTACAGCGACTACTTTCATTCCACCGGCCAAGGCAGCTGCTATTCCAGCATGGGCATCCTCAAAAACTACACACTGTTTGGGATCGACGGAAATTTTTGCGGCGGCTTTAAGAAATACTTCAGGATCGGGTTTACCCGCTTTTACATCTTCGGCGGTGACCAAGCTTTTAAAAAACTTATTCCATCCCAAAACCTGTAAGGATAAAACAATATTTTTTCGATGAGTGGAGGAGCCAACAACACAGGGGATTTGCAAACTTTGCAAATAAATTAAAAAGGCTTCTGCTCCAGGGAGGGGCGAAATGCCCCATTCGCGAATAATTTCACGATAAAATTCTTCTTTGCGTAAAGACAGTCTTTGGATTTCCGCAGGGGCTTGTGACCAATTTAAAATCGTCGGTATGATGGCTTCGTTCTTCATTCCAAAACCTTGCTTAAAATGGCCTAACGGTAACTGGAAATGATTTTCTGCTGCTAAACGATTCCAACTTTCTTCATGATGGGCTGAAGAATCAATAAGAACGCCATCCCAGTCAAATATAGCGCCGAGTGAATTCATAGAATCTTGCATTTGAGGAAATTTAAATATTCCATAGAAAAAGCGAGGCCCAAAGTATGAATCATCCCCTTCCTTCAGTTATTCTAGAGCAATAATGGGAACTAAAATCCCATATAATTTTTGTACAAAATTCTGGACAAAAACCTTAGCCCGACATACAATGAGAGAGCTAGGTGAAATGATTTAAGAAAGATTGAGGATTTTATGCGTGGGATATTGGCGGATGCAAATGCCTTAACCCGATTAGAAAAATTGGGTGGAGAACAATTATTAAACAAGATGATCGATATTTTTTTAGAACGGTCACCGCAGCGTTTGGATGATGCCTGCTTGGGTGGAAGAGTAGGTGATTTGGAGTCCATTTCACGTGCGGTGCATTCCCTTAAGTCAAGTGCAGGTAACGTAGGTGCTACGGAAGTGCGAGACTTGGCGCAACGCATTGAGACCATGGCTGAAAATGGAGAAAAAGATATTGTCTTGCCTCTATTAACTCAATTAAGTGTTTCCTTAGATAATGCCAGTAGTTGGCTGCGCCGTGAACGCGCAATGCGTATTACCACCGTTCACTAAAACCTCGCAACTTTTCCTCAAACAAACTCAGAGGGGGCAAAAGCCTCTTCGAGAGTTCTTTGCTCATAGAGTTTTCCACCCCTTATAATTTATGAGTAATGAGGGTTGCGAAAGGTTTCATGCAAAAAATCGCTATCATAGAAGATAATCCCGATAATCGATTATTAGCGGAAGCTATTCTGCAAGATTTTTATGCTATTAGCCAATACGCAAGCGGTAGAGAGGCCTTCGCGGACTTTAATGAAAATAAACCGCATTTAATTTTACTGGATATTTCTTTACCTGAAATGGATGGTTTGCAAGTTTTACAAAAAATCCGTACGGAAAATAATTGGAAAAAAATCCCTGTGATCGCATTAACCGCTCATGCTATGACGGGAGATAGACAGAAGTTTTTAGCGGCAGGATTTAATGATTATGTCTCGAAGCCGATTCTCGATGATACGGTACTATTAGCGGTGGTTGCACAATGGATTTTAAGAGACGAATTATGATTGCCGATTTGAATTCATTCTCGTACGAAGCAAAAGGGAGCGATATATCCGCAGGCTTATCCCCTCAACAGCAGCATAGCCAAGCCCAGCTGGGTTTGGTGGTAGATGATTTGCGTGATGTATTATTTCAAACCGACGCGCAAGGGCATTGGATTTTTTTAAATCAGGCTTGGTCTGAAATTACCGGTTTTTCTATTGCTCAAAGTTTGGGCAAAAGTTTTTTTGAATTTGTGCATCCTAAAGAAAAATCTCTACATACAGAATTTTTTTGGGATTTAATGCAACAAAAACGCGAGTTCTTACGACAAGAAATCCGTTTCCTTGAATGTGAAGGTGGATTCCGTTGGCTAGAAATGTATGCGCGGGTAAATTGTAACTCGCAAGGTACGGTACTTGGAGCTTCTGGCGTATTACACGATATTACGGAACAGAAGCGCGCCCAATTAGCGCTGCGTAATAGTGAAGAACGTTTTCGCTTAATTGAGGAAGGGGTGCGAGATTATGCTATTATCATGCTCGATCCCGATGGCCATGTCATGAGTTGGAATGCAGGGGCAGAAAGAATTCAAGGCTATACCGCTAAAGAAATTATGGGACGACATTTCGCTCGACTTTTCCCTGCTGCAGATATATCCTCAGGACGTCCCGAAAAGATTTTACGGGAAGCTGCGGCTCTTGGTCGATGTGAAGAGGAAGAATGGCGGGTACGTAAGGATGGAAGCCTATTTTGGTCCAACTCGGTAGTGACGGCTTTACATGATGAAACCGGCTATTTGCGAGGTTTTGCCAATGTAACCTGCGATATCACGGAACGCAAGCGACTAGAAAAAGCCTCGCAGGAAGCGAAGGAGTGGGCAGAAAAGGCCAATGCTGCCAAAAGCGAATTCCTAGCGCATATGAGTCATGAATTAAGAACGCCATTAAATTCTATTCTCGGCTTTGCCAATATTTTGCGTAAAAATAAAGTAGGGCATTTGGCGGAAAATGAAGTTCAGTATTTGGAACGTATTTTCGACAATGGAAAACATTTACTTTCATTAATTAATGATATTCTCGATTTATCAAAAATCGAAGCGGGAAAGCCTGATATGCAATGGACTTCCATATCGCTAGCCGAGTTGCTCCATGAAATAATTCCACATTTTGAAGGTCAAACACATAACACTGAAGTTACCGTAATCTGTGAGTTACCAATGATGATGGCTCCTATGGATACGGATGCGGGTAAATTGAAGCAAGTTTTAATTAACTTGATCGGGAATGCTTTGAAATTTACTGCCAAGGGTTGGGTGAAGGTCAGCGTAACCGTCGATCCAAATACACAAAAGCCAAAAAGTATAGCCGTAAGTGATACTGGCATCGGTATCCCTCCCGACCGACAAAAAGTAGTTTTTGAGGCTTTTCAACAAGCCGACACAACCACTTCCCGAAAATATGGCGGAACAGGTTTGGGTTTGAGTATTTCAAAATCAATATTGGACTTAATGGGCTATAACATGGAGCTTATTTCCGTTCCTGGTGTGGGCACTACCTTTATTATTCATTTTGCAGAACTTTCCGTAATGACCTAGCGAATAGACCTTTTAAATTCCATTTTAGCTCCCAATTTTGGTTGGGGCTTTGTTCACTTTATATCTAATTTTTCTCACTGAACGAAACGCAATTCGATTTTTTCGTGGTTCACGAGAAATTCATATCGTTGGGAAATTATTTTGGCATCGAAGGAATCTATGAAAGTAAGATATTGCTTGGGATTATCAATGATTTGCCTGCTTCCACTTTTATTGCATGCAAAAGAAGCGAAAACCTCGTCCACCAAAACAAATACCTCTTCCTCTAAATCTTCTCCAAGTAAAAACAATCAAAATGGACTGGATAAAAACTTAGCGCAAAACCTTTATCAAGAAGGTGACTTCGAACAATTGGTGAAGTTATTAGAAAACATTCGTCGTGAAAGACAAATGCGCAATCGCGACGACTCCGTTTTTATTTACAAATACCTCGGTGTGATTTACGGTGCGGATGAAGTGACAAAAAAAAAAGCTGAAAGTTTTTTGTATCAAATGCTTAAAATTTCTCCAGAAGAAAACTTATCACGTTTGGGAGTAGGCGATAGCATCGAAGCTATTTTCAGACGTGTACGTTCGCGTTTTGAAGAGCAAGAAGGGGTAAAAACAAATCATAGCAATCCGGCTTTTGATAGTGCCATTGCTTTGCAAAAACGCAATGAGGCAAAAAAGGTACCCGGAACAAGTACTTCGCTTACGAATCAAAATAACTCTTCTAAAATGTGGATGTGGATCGCCGGTGGAACAGCAGCAGCTGCGACCATCACCGGCATAGTGCTTTATAGTACCGGCGGAACCGAAACCAAAACCCAGGTACATACTATTAATGGAGAATTAAAATGAGTAACCGTTTTTTCTCTTCAATACTAAAAACATTCATACTGCTCGCAGGGATAATGGCTACGGCCGACTTTTGGAGTGCTTGTACGCATACAGTAACCGAAGATAAAACCGAATTCTCCTACAAACTGGACAGTGCTTTAGTAGGTAAATTCGATAGCTTGCGTTTACAGATTTATGAGAACAATAAGTTGATGGAAACTAAAGTTGTTGCAATTAAAGATACCACAAAGGTGATCAAAGTTTTATTAACCAATAATCCGGGCAAAATTTTTTCGGTCAAAGTCATTGGCTTAAAAAATGGTGGCATCGTTTATGATAAACAATTTGAGTATTCCGGTTATAAGGCAATCGATTCGGTGGGCAAAGATTTAAAAGTTTTAGTAAAAAATATTTCCGCGGACACGCTGCGTTTAAATGTGGGCGAATTAAAATCGCCAACCGTAAAAATTTTACCAGACACAGCCTCCAATAAACTCTTTACCTTAAAAGTCAAAATCAATGGTATCTTGCAAGTTACGGGTAATCAAATAACAGCTTTGGGTGCGGGTCAAGACTCGGTGCAAATCATTAGTGCGGATGGAAATGCCAATAGTTTTTTCCAAGTTTTCGCGAAAGATGATAATTTGGTAACATTAACCAAAATCGCGGTTCGTGATACCAGTATTTATTTGGGAGACACTTTAAAAGCTAATCTTGCTTTAATACCCAACGACGCCTCGAATCGTAAGATGATTTTTAAAAATTTAAATACTTCTTCCTTGGTGTCTATTGCTAATGATACGATAGTGGCCAAAGGGTTTGGTGTAGATACTATTCAGGTAACTAGTGCAATGGATAGCAGTATTCATACAACTTTTAAAGTGACTATTTTAGTGAATTTCAAAAAAAATGTTTTACCCATTACCACTTTAAAATGTTTTCCTTGTCATACTCCCTCCTCGCTTTTAAACTGGCAAGATTCCTTGGCGGTTTTGCAATATGGAATAAATATCACGGATAGAATTACTCGCCCACGTGGAGTAGCAAATAATGGCCGCATGCCCGTACAATCCGACCAAGCAATTAATGGGGATATTACCGATGCCGAAATAGCCATTGTGGTAAAGTGGATTAGCGGGCGTTCCATCAAAGTGAATTCCTTTTTTGCGCCAGATACATTTGCTGTATTAGGGGATACTATAAAGCCCACCTTCCGTTGGACTCCAATTGATGCCAGCAATCAAAACTTCATCTTAAGCTTTTTGAATGCCGCTGATGCACAAAAAGTAACAGTAGTGGGAGAGAATGATCATTTGTTTGCTAAGAAATTGGGTAAAACGGTAATTGAAGCGACGAGTAAAGATGGAGGCGTAAAAAGTAATTTTATTTTTAATATTGTTTTGCCGACATTCAATAGCCAAATATCGCCGATAGTTCAATACAATTGCGGGCGCTGCCATGGTCCATCTACTTCAAAGGATTATACCGATTCGGCTACTCTAATGAATAATAAATCCATTATTTTGCAGCGCTTAGGTTTAGTCGATACTGATCCCAAATTTATGCCGATTAATGCAAAATTAAACAAACATGATTCGCTTATTTTGCAGAATTTTTTAAATCCGAAATCCATAGCTTTTACTGGATTGAATATAGCGGATACGAGCATTACTGTGGATGATACTTTACATCCCTATATTATTTGGATCCCCGATAGCACTTCCGAAAGAACCTACACACTAAGCACAGCCGATACCGCTCTCGTGACCTTAATTGGCGGAAGACTAGTGGGAAAAAAAGCCGGTAATGCAACGGTTACTGTCGCTCATGGATTAGTTAGTAAAAATTTTACGGTAAAAGTAAAGCCTATATCCTTTAAAGAAACCATACTTCCTTTAATGGAAGCGCATTGTGCGGCTTGTCATAGTAATTCAAATAATGGTTTTAATGCCACAGATTCAACTAGTCTATTGGATAAGTCTCGAGCAGATATTATTAAGAACCGAATTTCAAAAGCTTCTGGAACTCCTGGTATCATGCCACCTCAACCGCAGAAGCGGCTGGACCAAAAAGATATCAATCAAATAGTCCAGTGGATAGATTTTTTTTTTACCCCCTAACTAGTGTCTCTGCTGCATCCATAAATCTTAATCTCGGGCAAGTCGCCTTGCCCAGCATTTCCTTTACACCTACTAATGCTACTGATAAAAGTTATAACTTAACGAGTTCCGATTCTTCTATAGTGTCCATAAAGGGCGATTCCTTAATCGGTGTAAAACAAGGCACGGCGACTATAACCCTTACCACTAATGATAGGGGATGGGTAACTACTTTTTCGGCGCATGTGATTACGGTTACTGTTCCTGTGGCGTCACTTTCGGCTTTAGATATGGTTTTGATTAAAGGGCAAGATACACTTCCTGCCATTGGAGTTCTTCCTGTCACAGCCAGCGATAAAACCTATTCGCTCATTAGTTCCAATTTATCTGTGGTTGCTATTGCTGGCGACACTTTAAAGGCCATTAATCTGGGCAATGCGCAAATCACCATAAGTTCCCATGATGGAAGTGCACAAAGTACTTTTCAAGTTACCGTGCAAGCGGCCTTCGTTCCGGTCACGTCGGTTTCGGCGTCACCCATTTCTTTGGCTGTTGGGCAAACTGTAACACCCGCGGTAACCGTAGCGCCCAGTGATGCCACCAATATCGCTTATACGCTTGCGAGTGGTGGGGCAGGGGTAACCGTTTCGGGACATAATCTTTTCGGCGTCAGCGTGGGAACCACTTTAATTACTATCACTTCAGTAAGTGGGTCGGTCACCGGAACTTTTAATGCCACGGTGCAGCCTATTCATCCCACGAGTATTACGGTAGCTGCAAAAAGTTTATTTAAAGGCGGCTCGAGTCTGGTAATTGCGCCTACTATTTTGCCATCTGCCAGCACAGATCAAACTTTTAGTATGGTAAGTTCATCGAATTGTGTGATTGTGGACAATGCAGCTAAAACTATAACCGGAATTTGCGATGTGGTGAATACTTCCGTTTCCATCACGGCAACTGATAATAGTACGGGTACGGCAGCGAGTAGCTTTAATGTTACGGTGACTACGCCGGTTATTGGTTTGACGGTATCCGGAGCGACTTCGATTGTTCATGCCGATGGTTGGCACAACACTTCAGTTGTTTGGAATCCTTCGAGCCCAACAAATACGAGCTATTCGCTCGCTAGCAGCAATGCATCCGTGCTTATTAGCGGGACGCTGTATTATGGCCAGTCTAGAGGAAGTGCCACAGTAACAGCTACGAGTTCTGATGGCACCAAGACAAATGCTTTTAGTGTGATCGTGAAGGCTAATTTTGCGGATGTGGCAGCAATTACTTCAGTAAGCTGTAATAGTTGCCACGTGGGAAATATTCCTTCTGGTGCCCCGCAAAAAAGTTGGGCTGATGAAACAATTGTAAGGGCGGACGTTGTAAATTTTAAAAGTCGAATTAACTCTTCAACAATTCCAATGCCTCCTTCAGGGCAATTAACACCAGCAACATTGGCTGTTTTAAATGAGTGGCTGGCTGTGAATGGACTATAGCTTTTGATTTTTCCTTCCTTAAACTCCAAAAACGGAAGTCCTTTCGGGCTACCCGATTTTTTCTTTCCTTTTCGCTAGGGTTAGCCTTTCTTTTTGACGGGAATTTTTATCTTAAAAGCGTGGATTAAAGCCAAATCAATTGACAGGGTCGATTATTGGCCTATTTTAGATTAAACAGTATCGAAAGGTTGGTCGTGTTAAAAAAGCCGATACAAATTCTAGGGTTAGTCGCTTCCATTTTTTGTGCTACTTCATTTGCTCAATACGAAGATTTAGTCGATGCCCCCGAAGCTCCAACAATTACCAAGGATGAACAAGGCGTTATTTGTACCATTGAAGGGGTACAATTCAATAAAAAAATTGGCGCCACTCCCGACTCTAAAGAACTAAGCGTGGTTTTTTTACTAACCGAAAAACCTTCCGCCTATTTCAACTATTATGATCCCATTAAAAAGGCTATTGTATTTGATTTTTACGATACAAAAATCGGTGAAAGTATAATGGATGCGATTCATGAACATCCCATTAGCAATAGCACCGTGGAATTGTTTAAGCTGGATTTAAATAAAGATGTTGAAGGTATGAAGCCTGATTTACGCGATGTGGTGCGCGTTACACTTTTCACAGCATTTGATTTGGAATACGAAGTGCAAGAAGATTTTGGCGTAATAACCATGGCCTTTAAATGGAATAAGCGTTTGGAAAATAAAATCACCCGTAAAAATAATGCCTTCTATTGGGAATTCCCTTTGGCTATGGCAATTTTAGGTGGTGCTGGTTATTTTGCTTATGATTATTTAAAACCCAAGCCCGCTCCACCGGTAACTACCATAACCGATGTGGTTGGCCAGCCTCCAGTTCATCCCTAATAATTTTTAAAGAGTTTTTTAAAAGTTATCTGGGTACCTAAAAAAAATCGAAGAAGAGTTTTGAGCATTGCTTGAGACTCTTTTTTGTTTTAGAGTCCACTTTCTTTACTTCAAACTCGTTCAATATGCTCTAGTCATACGATCAAATGACCAGAGTTTACAGGTAAGGCCTCCGGAGACATTTAATTACATGAAAATTCGTAAATCCCCTTTAAATCGGGCTCAAGACTTTTACTTTTCGCAAAGTTCTTAGATAGTTATCAGCAAAGGAAGCTTTATGCCGTATAAAATTAAAACCCTTAATAATATTTCGCCTCAGGGCCTAAAACTATTTGGTGAGGGTTATGCGGTGCAATCAGAAGAAAGCCAACCGGATGCAATTTTGGTTCGTAGTGCTTTGGTGGATACGGATAATTTTCCTACGGCCATATCAATTGCTCGAGCAGGTGCAGGTGTTAACAATATCACTATTGATAAAGCTACCGAAAAAGGGGTTTGTATTTTCAATACGCCTGGAGCCAATGCGAATGCGGTAGCCGAGTTAGTATTTATTATGATGGGTATTGCCGCGCGTAAAATTCATAAAAGTTTGGAGTTTACTTTATCCTTGGCTAAAGAAACCGATGAAAAAGTAATTTCCGAAAAAGTGGAAAAGGGTAAAGCAAACTATACTGGCATGGAATTGGCCGGCAAAACTTTAGGCGTTATTGGCTTAGGAAAAATTGGTGTATTGGTTTCGAATTATGGAATTGATCATGGGATGAATGTCATTGGCTACGATCCTTTTCCTACCATTGCTAATGTGCATTTACTCAATCCTAAAGTTGAAATTGCCCATACGGTTGATTATATCGTACAGCATTGTGATGTCATTTCTGTGCATGTTCCTTTAAGCGATAAAACCAAACATTTAATCAATGATGAACGCATCGCAAAACTAAAAGGCAACGCCATTCTTTTGAACTATGCACGCAAAGGGATTTATGATGATGAGGCGGTGCTCAAAGGAATTACTAGTGGTAAAGTCTCGGCTTATATTACCGATTTCCCTACTAAAACCTTAATTGAAAATCCTGCAGTAATTTGCACACCGCATTTGGGCGCAAGCACTGCGGAGTCCGAAGAAAATTGTGCGGTGATGGCGGTTAAGCAAACCAAAGAGTATTTGGAATACGGCGTGGTGCATAACTCAGTGAATTTTCCAACAATAGAAGTGTTTCCCCAACAAAGCACGCAAACACGTATTATTGTGATAAACAAAGATGTTCCTAATATGATTGCGCATATTACTCAGGTTTTGGGTGGAGCCGGATTAAATATTCAAGCATATACCAATGAAAGCAATGGTAAGATAGGCTATAATATTATTGATTTAGAAGCGGAATTGCCAAATGCTCTGTTGGAATCTTTACAAAAAATCAGCAATGTGGTGCAAGTGCGAGTACTACGCTTTGACAAGCGTTAAGATCTCTTCGCATTTTTTTGGGATACTGGTTTGTTTAGCCTTAGCTTGCACAACCAGTTTCGCAGCACAAGACGATGTGCGTTTAGAGTCTGCGCAAAAATGGATTGAAAAAGGAAATTATGATAAGGCGGTACAAGAGTATCGCCTTTATTTAAGCGAGCATCCCGATGCAGCTGAGATCTATGCTGAAATTGGCAAAATCCGTATGCAGCAGGGCAATTATAAGCTTGCTGCTGATAATTATAAAGTAGCGCTTAAGAAAAAACCGAGTTTATTAAATGTTCAAGAAGCTTTAGCACAGGTTTATGAAAAAAATGGCGATAAAGATAAAGCCAAATTAGAGTGGCGAAAATTAATCGATTTAAGTCAAGATCCAGCACAAAAAAATCGTGCGCAAAAAAGATTTGCGAATATCGAAAGTCCACCTTATCAGGGTGTCGCAGCCGAAGAAGACCACGCACCACCTGAAGCTAAAACGATTCCTGCAAAAGACAATCATCCTGAGCCGATAAAAGCGGACGTGAATAAAACGCCTAAGTCTAAAGAGTTGCCCAAAATTAAAGCAAGCGAAGACCCTTTACCACAAGCAAAGCCTTCGGCAAATAATCAAACTATTTTTGACGCAAACTTATCCGCACCGCAGCAAACGGGCGTCTATGCCAGCCCAGAGTTTGCAAATGCCTTGCAGCATTATCATGCCAACGAAACGGATTTAGCACAAAAAGCTTTACGCGAATGTTTGAATAAAAATCCGCGCCATGCCGGTGCGTTCTATGTGGGTGGCTTAATTCGTTTTCAAGAAGGCGATTATGCTAAGGCCTTATATAATTTTAAACGCAGTGAGGCTTATCCCGAAAAAGGCAAAAATGTCCATTATTTTTTAGGGCGAATTTATCAAAACCAAAAACAAAAAAAAGCGGCTGAAAGTGAATATCAAAAATATTTGCAAGTGAGCACGGATGAAAATGCAAAGCAACAAGTGCAGACTTGGTTACAAGAATTGCATGGTAACACAAATGTTACTGAGTCGATAGCTGATAAAAATGAACATATCACGGAAAATACCGCAGTTAAAAAAACTGCTGAAAATGAAAAGGCTAAGGATCACCGAGAAGGTGAAAATAATGCCGAGGAAATAAAATCCGAAACAGAACAGAATGCAGAGTTGAAAACGGAATTGCCATCGGCAAAATCGCAGGTAGCAAAATTAACTTTGCGGATTGCACACGCAAAGCCAGTTGAAGGCTATTTGTTTTATAGTGTGAATGATGCGAGTAAGGCCAGAGGCTCTCTAGATCAAGCGGTAGAGCTCTACAAACAAGAGAGATTTGAAAAAGCGATTAATCAATTCAAGCAAATTATTTTGCAATTTGGGGGCTCGGAATACGCCGATGTGGCAGCTTTAGATATGGCCACCATCTATTTGCAACTAGGATTAAACGATAATGCCTTGGCACAAACCGAAGAATTATTAAAATCCTTAACTCCCGATTCCGAATTGAACTCGCAAACGCAATACCTTTTAGCTTTAGCACATTTGCAAAAAAAATCATGGGAAAAAGCCGAGCGTTTACTGAATGGGTTGAAAGCGAAGCGTTCCGGTGGGCCTTCAGATGAAAATTTAGAGGATCGTTTGGTGGAAGTAGGGGAGCTTTCGCAGGATATTAAAAAGTGGGTCGGTTATTTGGAAAAATCTGCTCAAAGCGCCACCGAAAGGCACAAGAAGGCAAAGCTTTGGGCCAAGTTAGGGGCTTTGCATATGCGTTCGGCGAATACCGAAAAGGGTTTAGAATTTTTTCGCAAGGCTTCCAATGACTGTACCGATTCCGCATTGAATATCATTTGTTCGGAATCACAAGTGCAAATCGCTGATTTTGAATTCAAAAATAAAAATTGGGCCGAGGCTAAAAAAGAATATCAGGCTATTGCTAAACGTGATCCACGCTTTAAGGACGGCTCTTGGGTGCACTATCAATTGGCAAACATCTATAAAGAAACCAGTAATTACGAAATGGCCTTGAACGAGTACAAGGTGGTAATTGATAATTACCCTTATAGTTATTGGGCCGCTCAGGCTAAATGGCAAAGAGAGGATACAATTTGGCGAAAGCAATATGAAGGAATTGGAAATTGAAAAAATTTTCCCACTCGCGCTTTTTACCAGCCTATTGCGTGAGCATGTGCAATCCTTTCGTAGACTCGAAGTTTTGCAAGTGCAATTTTTACAAAAGTCTCAGCAATCCTCCTCCGAAGGCCTAACCGAACTAATTGCTCAATTCACTTTAGCTACCGAGACCTTGCAAGCCAAAAAAAATGCGCTTCGCCCGCTGCTTGAAAAACTTTCTCAATTCGAAAAAACTCAGCGTCAAAAAATTTTAATGGGTGAAGCGGAAACTTTACTCGCGGAATTAGAAACCTTAGCGCAAGGGATACAAGTACGACATGCGGATTCATTTGAGACTGCGCCACTGCCTCCAGCAGGGCTTGAAGAGCGTTTAAATCTTTATCGTGGCATGAAGTGAGCGCCACGAATCCCTTGAACATGTTGGGACGTGATTTGCCTCCTGAAGCGCAAACACAAATGCACGAAGTATTCGAATGGTTTAATACCACGGTTAATAAATTAGAGACGGCTTATAAAGATATTGGCGTCAAGTTCGATAAAATCAGCCAAGAATTGGAAGATAAAAATCGTAAGCTCATTCAATCCTTAGCAGAAACGGAACGCCTAGAAAATCAAATGCGATCCGTGCTTGAAAGTTTGGACACCTCGGTGATCATGATTGATACAGAGAAAACTATTACTCTTTATAATCAGGCCGCAGAGCGCATTTATGCGATGCCGACCGAAAAAGCCTTGGGTAAACCTTATGCCGAAGTTTTTCATGCCATGGGCGAAAATCATTTTCCCTTACTAGAATCACTTGATAGCAAACGCAATTTAAGTGGGCATGAAAAATATTGGAAAGTGGGCGCTTCGCTTAAACCGGTGGGTTATACCACTAAATTGGTGCGCGGCTCGCAAGGGGAACTGTTGGGCGCGGTAGAAGTTTCCACCGATTTAACGGCCATGAAGCAAATGGAAAAACAAATGCAGCATGCCAAAACTTTGGCAGCTTTAGGGGAAATGGCGGCTACGGTAGCGCATGAGATACGTAATCCTTTGGCGGGTATCGGTGGCTTTGCTGGTTTATTAGAACGCGATTTGGATAGTGACGATCCGCGTCGCAATTTGGTACGCAAAATTGTGCAAGGGGTTTCTAGCCTGAATAAAATTGTTTCCAATTTATTAGTGTTTACCCGTCCGATGGAATTGCAATTGCAACGCCTAGATATTATTCAATGGGTGGAAGATATTTTGCGTTATGCCGAATTGGAAATAGCTAAAGATGGAAAAAATATTGCTATTGAGCGCGATTATAGCTTTCCTAAATTAGAAGCACAAATCGATCCGGAGAAATTTCAACAAGTATTATTCAATTTAATTTTTAATGCGATTCAATCCATTGAAGCACAAGGCATACTGACTATCAAGGTGGCTTTGGATGCCGATGATTTTTTATTGGTTTCCGTTATAGACAATGGCAAAGGTATTCCCAAAGAAAATTTGGATAAAATATTTAATCCTTTTTTTACTACTAAAGAACAAGGCACTGGCCTCGGCCTAGCCATAGTTCAACGAATTATTGAATTACATGGGGGCAATATTAAAGTGACTAGCGAATTAGGGATTTGCACCCAGTTTGAAATTCGCATTGATTCTCGAGGGAGTGTATGGCAGAAATAATTGTAGTAGATGATGAAGAATTAATGCGAGATTTAATCTCCACGAGCTTAACGCGCCAAGGCTATAAAGTTAAAACTAAGCGCAGCGGCCAGGACTTATTGGAAAGCTTTGAGCCGGGTAAAACCGATTTGGTGATCTCCGATTTTAAAATGCCAGGCATGAATGGATTAGAATTAGCGGAAAAATTATTGGGCATGGATCCTAATTTATGCATGATACTTATGACCGCTTATGGCACAATTGAAACAGCGGTTAAAGCCATGAAATTAGGTGTGCAAGATTTTATTGAGAAACCATTTCAAATCGATATTCTAGAACATACGGTGGCACAAGTTTTGCAAATCCGTGGTTTGCAAAAAGAAAATCGTCGCTTGCGTGAAACCTTATCGAGCCGTTATGCCTTTGTAGGACAAAGCCCGTCAGTAGCCACTTTAATGCATACTATCGACGAAATTGCGGCTTCTAATTCTACGGTATTGATCACCGGCGAAAGTGGGACAGGCAAAGAATTAATGGCCCAGGCTATTCATAATAAAAGTAAACGTGCGGGTTTCCCCTTTGTAAAGATTAATTGTGCAGCTATTCCTGAAAGTTTGATTGAGAGCGAATTATTTGGGCATGAAAAAGGATCTTATACGGGCGCCATTAAAACGCGTATAGGGAAATTCGAATTAGCCAATGGCGGCACCTTAATGTTAGATGAAATAGGGGAAATGCCACTTTATGCGCAAAGTAAATTATTACGCGTTTTGCAAGAAAGAGAAATTACCAAAATTGGAGGCAGTGATGAAATTCCTATCGATGTTCGTATTGTTTGCATAACCAATAGAAATTTGCAGGAAGAAGTGGCGAAAGGGTGTTTTCGGGAAGATTTATATTATCGTTTAAATGTAATCCCTTTGGCGGTACCTCCGCTGCGGGAAAGAATGAGTGACATAGAAGCTTTAGTGGAACACTTTATCAATCGTTATAATCAAGAGAATGGATTTACTGTGGCAGGCATTCGACCTGAAGCGATGATGCGTTTAAAAAGTCATGCTTGGCCTGGCAATGTGCGTGAATTAGAAAATGTGGTACAACGCGCCGTAGTATTTGCTAAATGCCAAGATATTAACGTAGAACATTTGAAAATGGATGTACTAAAAACCCAATCCACCATGGATTCTCCTTTGGCTGCGGGAATGAGTGTTGCCGAGGCGGAACGTTTACTTATTTTAAAAACCCTAGACGCTTGTGGTGACAATCGCACCAAGGCGGCAGAAATGTTGAATATCAGTATTCGCACCTTGCGGAATAAATTGAATGAATATAAAATTCATGACGATTAAAAAAATATGGCCACGGAAATAATTCTCCCTAAAATTTATTTGCTCGCGCAAAATCGCGATGTGGAATCCCATGTGCGGAAAATTTTAGAGGCCTTTCCCATGCAATCTTTGGCATTTGCCGACTTGCCCACTTTGGACCAGTCCGCTTTTGCACATGTTTTTTTAATCGATGCCAATCAATTTGATTTTTTTAATCAAGCGATGATTAACGGAGGTTGGGAAACCGTCGTGTTACCCAATACTTTTTTAGTGCAGCTCACGCCCATTTCGGTTGCCGAAAAAGTTTTGCGCTATGAACAAGGCGTTGCCTTTGTTTGGGATGCCCAAGACGATGGACAACTATTTAAATCACGCTTGGAATCGCGTTTAACTTTAAAATCTAAAATACTTTCGCATCAAATTATTAGTCATCGTTTAAATGCACGCATTGGTCAACAACAAGCGAATCTCAATTATCAAAATGATTTTTTACAAATGGCCGTGCATGATTTACGTTCGCCTCTAGCGGCCATGATTTGTTATGCCGAGTTATTGATGGAAGGTGTATTAGGTAACTTGCAAGCTTCGCAGTTAGAACCGATTCGCACCATTCATCGTAATTGTCAATTTCTCATTGATATGGTTACCGACTTATTAGATTCGGCAAAAATTGGGGCAGGTAAATTACAGCTTAAATTGGAAAAAGTGAATTTTATTCGCGAAGTGGAATTAGCGGTAGACTCACTTAAAGGTTTAGCCGATACCAAATCTATTGGCATTGAATTACAGCTCAAATCGGTGCCCGATATGTATTTAGATGTGCAAAAATTAAGTCGCGTCTTCACTAATTTATTAGGCAATGCCATTAAATTTTCCAAAGCCAAAGGCAAAATTACTATTCGTACCGATCAACAAGGCAATGCCTTGGTTTTTTCCATACAAGATTCTGGCCCGGGCATTTCCCAAGCCGATATGGAAACCATTTTCGATAAATTTGAAATTGGGGGCGGAAGTAATATTAAGGGCAAAGGCCATGGTTTAGGTTTAGCCATTAGTAAATCGTTTATCGAATTACATGGTGGTAAATTATTTGTGGAATCTACCCGCCACAAAGGTTCAATTTTCATTATGCATTTGCCCATAGAAAAACGTAAACAAATGGCATTAGCCAAGTTTAAACAAAGAATTTTATTGCTAGACTTTGCCCAAGACTTTCCTGAATTACAAACCCTTGCTGCATCCGAACCTTTACCGCATGTGCAAATGGATTATTTTGCCACTTCCTTGCAAACTTGGAATAAAGTCGGTATTTCGGGTACGGATTTCATTTTAATTAATGAAAACTCCCAATTAGAAAATTTTGGACGGGATTATTATTTGTTGGCTTTAAGCCAATTAAGTGCGGAAGCGCGGTGTGCTTTGTTGATAGATGCTAAAATGCCAGCCGAAGATAAAGAGATTCGTCGCTTCCTAGGATTTACTTTAATAGAAAAACCTTGCACTCAGAGGGAATTATTCGATAAACTTCAGGTGATTGTAGGATTTGACAGACGCCAAGTTAGCTGATGAGGTTTAATGCTCGGGATACGCCGAAATTCCCTTTCTTATAAGACCAGTATCCTTTATATCATCCTCACGGTTTTGATATCATCGGTATTCAATTTTATTATTTGGGAAAATCAAAGTGATTTGATTACCCGTAACCAACAGGTTGTTGCCGAAAATCAATCTGTGAAAATGCGCCAACTCATCGCAAAGGTTAGCGGCGATATGGTGAATAAGCAAGACCAAGCTACCTACGAAAAAATTTTTACCGCCGTAACTAAAGAAAATATTAAAGAGATGATGGCTTTTTCCGAAGCTGGAGAGCCGCTATATTATAAAGGTCCAGGCAAATCACCCGCGGTTCCTCCCGAAGAAAAAGTAATCGTAAACCGCAGCATTGCGAAATATGAATTAGAAGATAAGGAGTTTTATCATGACATTGATATTAAAAGTCATTTAATCAGCTTATATATTCCTATGGCCTTGCCTAAAAGTGGGGAAACCGTGGTTTTCAAATTCCCCTTAACGATTAAGGGCTTGGAAGAAGATAAGAACGTGCTTTTACGTTTATGCTTACTGGTCACATTTATTGTGATGGTTTTGCAATTTATCTTTGCCATGTTTTTGCGTAAAATTGTAATTATTCCCTTAACCAAATTAGAACGTATTACCCATGCCGTTTCTAAAGGCGACTTTAATCAAACTATTGATGTGAAACAAAATGATGAAATTGGAATGCTCGCTTCGGGATTTCAAGAAATGGTATTGAACCTTGTACGCATTCGCGAAGAAGCGAAAGGCGCGAATCCGCTTTCTGGTTTGCCTGGCAATAATGTGATTGTAAAAGAAATTGAAAATTGTATTAGTAAGGGCGTGGAATTTGCGGTTATTTATGGCGACTTAGATAATTTCAAAGCCTATAATGATAAATATGGTTTTTCCAAAGGCGATGATGCCATTTTATATACACGCGATGCCTTTTTAGAAGCGGCTAAAAAATTTGGAGATGACACCACATTTGTAGGCCATGAAGGGGGTGATGATTTTGTAACCGTTACTTCCTATACCTCATGGGAGGCTGTTTGCAAGGGCATTGTCAGTACCTTCGATAGTGGCGTCAATCAATTTTATAATGAAGTGGATGCCAAGCAAGGATTTATTGATTCAGTAGATAGACAAGGGAAACGTGTACGTTTCCCCTTAATGTCCATTTCTTTAGCCGTGGCCAGTAATCATTATCAACCTATTTCCGATCATCGCAAAATTGTTTCTATTGCAGCAGAAATGAAAAAGTATGTAAAGAAAGTTGATGGTAGTAATTATGCCATTGATAAACGGAGTAGTTAATTGAGTCAGGGTAGGGAAATATCCGGCCTATCTAATTTTTGGTTTGCCATTCAACCCTTAGTGTTGATTGGCTTTTTCTTGTTTCTCAGCTTGTATTTGAATGAGAGTATCATTCAATTCCGCATGGAAGAATTCAATAAAAGTATGGTGGCGCTATCGCAAAATTATAATAGCAATCATTCTTTGAATATGTTAGCGCGCTTTGAACTGATCAAAAAAAGACAAGCTGCACCGGAAGATGATGAAAGTGGTTTAGAAGTGCGTTTACAATCCTTAGCGACGCAACAATTAATTACCAATCAAGTTCCTATACAATCCTTTTCTTCAAAACTAATCCAAACACTTATTGGTGGCGTGGAATTTATTCTCGGGAAGAAAAAAGTGAAAATTGATTTACCTCCCGATATGTTAAAGGAATTGGAAGTGGCCTATTTCTATGAACGTGCGCGTAAATACGAAAAGGCTATTGAGGTTTATAAAAGCCGTTTAAGCGATACGCACTTAACCGAGGGGTTACAGGCTACTTTAGTGTTACATATCGGATTTTGTACCAGTGTATTGGGGCAATACGATCCTGCTATTGTACAGTTCAAAAAAGTAATAGATTTGGTGCCGGGTAGTGAAGACGCGCATGTGGCCCAAAAACTCATCGATATTCTTAAAGGTTTGCAAGATCAAATTCGCGAAGCCCGCGCTTTGCCGCAAACCCCTTTTAGCCAAGGTAGGCAAATGTTTTTTTTAGCCAATTATCAAGAAGCCATAAAAATTTTAGAACAGGTTGTTGCGGATGAGAAAACCATTCCGAGTGAAGTCCTTGAAGGGGATTATTTAATTGGACGTTCACAAGAAGAAATGGGCATGGAAAATGAAGCGGTACAAAAATACCGGCAAATTATTGCGCAAAATCCAAATTCAAATACGGCGAAAAAAGCGAATCGACGCCTTTACCTTTTAGGTAAAATTTATGTGAATGATTCGGATTTAACCAAGGCGGCGCTTAAGAAAATTGAACAGTATCAAGATTTTAAATTCATCAATACTTTAAAATCACTAGACGATTCGAAACCGAAAGAAACGCGAGCTGGTATGGTCAGTCATGAGGCCAATTCCTTACAAGAATATAAAGTCGCTAAGATGGAAAACTTGGAAGACATTCAAATTGCTGATTTGCGCGGCCAAGACAAAAAAACAAAAGGCGATAAAGACGAAGAAGTTAAAGTGGCGGCTTTGCAATTAGAAAATAAATTGAAACCGACTATAGCTCCTCCTAAGCATGTAGCTGCAAAGATTCATGCTGATCCCATGCGACAAGAATCCATTTTTGCCACCATTGAGAATAACCATGGGGAGTTAGAGTTTGTATATCAAAAGTGGTTAAGAAAAGGTCAGGCCTTTGAAGGTCAAATCACTGTGCGTATGTTAGTTGATCCCAAGGGAGAAGTTAAAGACGCAAAAATCGTAAATGAAAAGAGTACCATTACAAATGAAGGGTTTAACTCGGAAATTTTGCGAAATATTAAGCATTGGAAGTTTCGCGAAGATCCGGGCTCGAATGTGGATATTCCGGTGTCATTTCCAGTGCAATTTGTGCAGAAACAATAAAATTTATGAGTATTATCCATTTTTAACAGCTTATGTACCGTTAATTTTATAAAATGCTTGACAATTATGGTTCCCAAGATATATTTGCAAAAATTATGATATACTCAATAGGAGGTTCGTTGTTATGAATCGTGAAGAAATTTGGGAATGCGGTAGACGCCCTAAACATGATGACTTCGATGATCTAGATCCACTAGAAAACGAAGATGAAGATTCTGCTGACGATGATGATGAAGATGAAAACGAAGAAGTTGATTTCGATAATCCGAAGTTTAAGAAAACGGATATTTGGAAAGACTATGCCGAAGATTTGGATTTTGAAGAATAATCAGAACCACAGGTAGCTTGCCATTCATTGTATTACCTGTTTTGGAACCCCCCCTATGGCCTCTATGGCAAATAGGGTATGGGATAAGTCGCATTTAGCTAAACATAGATTCAGCAAAGGGGTTAAAGCCTTTGCTTTTTTATGGATATTATTTTTGCAATTTGGTTGTGCTGGACATAAGACTGCCGGTAAAACGGAAACACTTCCCTTAAAAAAAATTAGTGTTGACGAAGAAGTACTTTTTTCGGAGGTGAATGAGTTCACCAATTTGGGCTTGGATAATCTTAAAGATTCCTTATGGTTTGAAGCCAGTGAAAATTTTGATAGTGCATTAACTTATCTCTCCACCCTCGAAGCCAATGACTCCTTAGGCCCCAACTTTGCCTATGCGATAAAAAACTATCAAGACAGCGTGCAAAATTTATTGTTAAAAACTATTGCACGCACCAATACAATGGGCAATGTAGTGCCTTGGACCGCGTATTTTGATGAAGAACTGGATCAGCTAAGTGATTCTTCGGTGCATCGGATTGACTCTATCACACATCATATCGATTTTAAAAAATATGATTTACCCATTAGCGTGCCTTTAGATGAAAGAGTGGTGCAGGCCATTGCCGTATTTACGGGACCCGGACGCGGTTACTTTTCGCGTTGGTTAAATCGCCGTTCGCGTTTTGAAAAAATAATTCAAGCTAAATTAGCAGAGAAAAAAATGCCGCGTGATTTATTGTATTTAGCTATGGTCGAAAGTGGCTTTAATCCCAAGGCATGGTCCAAAGCTAAAGCCAGTGGAATATGGCAATTTATTTCGGGAACGGGTCGTCGCTATGGTTTAGCCGATGATTGGTGGATAGATCCGCGTCGAGATCCTGTGCAAGCAACGGAAGCGGCTTTAAATTATTTGAATGATTTGCATGAAGAATTCCAAGATTGGAATATGGCTATGGCGGGCTATAATTGCGGAGAAAATAGAGTACGCCGTTTATTAGCACAAGACAGCAGTCAATCCTATTGGGATATGGCCTTACCAAAGGAAACTCGTTATTATGTGCCTAAAATTTTGGCAGCGATGATCATCGGACATAATCCCGAGGTATATGGATTTACTATTGATAATCCTGAACCTCCATTACTATTCGATACGGTGAGTGTTTTTCATTGCTTAGCTTTTTCCACTATTGCACGTGCTGCAGAAACTAAAGAAGCTGAGATCACAGCTTTGAATCCTGCCTTGCGCCGTTGGTGTACACCTCCTAATCGATCCCAATATGTGATTTATTTACCTTCGGGAACACGCGAAACTTTTATTAAAAATTATGAAGCCTTGGATAAAACCAAATTAGTGAATTGGCAGCATCACATAGTAGGGAAAAGCGAAAGTTTGGCGGGTATTGCTAAACACTTTCATGTTTCGGTAGCCGCAATTAAAGCAGCTAATAAATTAAAAGGCCAAAACGTAAAGCGGGGACAAAGTTTATTAATTCCGGTTTCACTTGAGAATGGTGCGGATTTGGATGCCTTATCAACAGGCTCTTTGGAGGGATCCGAAGAAGAACCGAGTGAAAGCCAAGCTTTTACTTATAAAGTAAAACGCGGAGATAATTTTTATGATGTTTCGCGTAAAACGGGCATTTCTGTAAAAAAGATTATGCAACTTAATGGACTAACCTCACACAGCCATTTGCGGGCTGGTCAGCGCTTGACTTTGCGCAAAGCTACCCGAAAGGCTTGTTGTAAAATAGAGCCCGTGGCAGCAGAAGAAGCGGGTTCTTTAGAGACACAAAATATCTCCAGTAGCAAGAAGACTAAAAATGGTGCATTCAGCACCTACAAAGTGATGGATGGGGAAACGCTTTTTTCCATTGCGAATAAATTAAATGTGTCCATGAGTGATTTATCGAAATGGAATAATTTGAAAAGAAATCAAATTCGATCGGGACAAAAATTGAAGGTGCAAGGGCTTACAAAGGTTGCTAAGGACAGTCATGCTGAAGTTACGTCGGCCGAAGCCGAACCTTTAATAAACACCGAGAAAAAATTTTATGTGGTTAAATCGGGAGATAGCTTATGGGACATTTCTGTAAAGTTTCAGAGTACAGTGGAAAAAATTAAAGCTTTAAATGCTCCCATGCCTTCCGTGTTAAAAGCTGGCACTAAAATTCGGGTCAAATAAACATTCACTTGTTATATTCTGGCCATGACCAGATTCGTAAAAATATTCATAGCCCTTTGCCTTTTAATAATCATTGCCTTTTTGTTTTTCGCGACAGCCCTTGTGAAGATGGTTGGCCATTTTGACAATGTGGCTAATATGGGTGAGGAGAACAAACCGCATTTAGTGCTCTTACGCATTGAAGGCCCTATCCTTTCGGGAGAAACCTATTTAAAAAGCATAGAGCGCATTAGCAAAGGCGATAACTGCAAAGGTATCCTGTTGCGTATGGACTCTCCTGGCGGAGCCGTAGGCGCTTCACAAGAAGTGTATTCCGCACTTAAAGCTTTAAAGGTTAAAAAACATATTCCCATTGTGGTGAGTTATGGAAATATTGCCGCTTCGGGCGGCTATTACATTTCCTTAGCAGGCGATAAAATTTTTAGCAATCGCGGAACTTTAACCGGTAGCATTGGCGTTATTTTTCAATTTCCCGAAGCGTCCGAACTCATGAAAAAAATTGGAGTTAATTTAACTACGGTTAAAAGCGGCGCATTAAAAGATGTTGGAAATTATGCGCGTAAATCCACGCCCGATGAATTAAGCTATTTGCAAAGCGTTATTGACAATACCTATGAACAGTTTGTGGGGGATGTATTGGCTAATCGGAAAATTAAACGTGCAGAATTATTGAAAGTAGCGGATGGCCGAGTCTTGACTGGTTTACAAGCTTATGCCGTAGGCTTGGTAGACACTTTAGGGGGACTTTCGGAAGCGAAGCAATATTTAGAAACACAAACTCAATTAGGAGCAGATGCGTCCTATATTCAAGAACCTCCTGCTAAAAATTGGGTGGAAAACTTAACGGAAAACGCGAAATCACCGCTTTCATTATTAGCTGAAAAAGCGGCGCCTATTTTGGGGCAAGGCTCCTTTTTTATGTGGCGCTAACTTCTGAAGTTATTTGGGTTTTTGCTTGGTCACCTTTTTTGTACACTATTAGCATTTCCCCAATGGAGCGAATTCCATGAAATATTTTTTAGCGCATAAAATATCCTCGCGCTTAATTTTAACTCTTATTTGCCTATTGATTTTAAGTCATAAAGCCAATGCAGATTTTGGTAAAGTACTTCGCGATGTTGCCGGAGCGTTGGAATTGGAAATTACACCACCGAATGCCAGCCTGACTTCGCTCGATGGCGGATTAGCCATTTCCTGTTTGGGTTGCGAAACAGAAAATCGACAAGGCGCTCCGCAATTACCCATTTACAGTTTTCGCGTTATTACTGGCGATGCCATGCCGCAAGTTCAGATTGATGTGGTTAGTTCGGAAAATAGTGTTTTGGCAAAGGTATTGGCTCCCGTACGCACTTACAAAACCACCACACAATTTGAAAGTAAAGTCGATGCGCAATACTATTCGGCGGCTAATATATTAAGCCCTAAAATAGGGGAGATACAAATGTTACGCGGTGTGCCCTGTCGCACGATTACTTTACCTTTAGCTTTATGGGCGCAGGAAAATAAAACTTTAACTCGACTTAAAAAAATACATGTTACGGTAACCTTCTCTAACCTAAAAAACGCACCCGCTACGTCCACATTACCCGAAATGTTTTTGTGGGGAATCAAAAACCCGCTAGGTGGACGATTTAATTACCAAACTAGTCATGCCTTACGAAAAATAAATGGCCGTTCCGAAATAAACATAGGCGACGCTTACATAAAGCTTTCCGTAGGGGATAGGCAAATCGATGGTTTTGCTGAAGATGGTATGTATGCGATTCCTTTCCTTGATCTCGCAGATTCTATCAGCAGTAAATTTGTAGGACTATCAGTGAATAAAATACGAGTATTTACAGGCCCCAATGATACATTAAAAGCCCAACCTAAAGGAACCGTTCCCGATTCAACCAATTTGCATGAAATACCTATTCGCGTGGTGGATGCAAATGCTAATACCAACTTTGATGCCGGCGACACAATTTATTTCTATGGACATGGAACGAGTACATGGAAAAAAATTAAAGGCAATGGCAAAATTCAATTTGAATTTAATAGTGATCCGTATTCCTTAAAAAACTTTTATTATTTAAACTTCTCTGCTACGAATGCGGCTACAGCCCAACGCTTGACGGCTATACCATCAGCAAGTTCCAATTCTTTAAGCTCGTCATATACCTATTTGCGTGCGCAAAAAGTAGTGGCAATAGCTGAGTGTGATCCATCACCGGGAACTGATTCTGCGACAGGAATCAATTGGTTTTGGTTTATGAGAGCGGGTGAAGGTAGTCCGGCGTGTTCTGGAGAAAAGCCAAGCACTCTATCTGGCAATCAGTTATTTAGCGAAGAACTAGATACAATTTCTGCTTATAAAGAAGATTCGCTTTATGTGGGATTGAGCGTATTACCCCGTTCTACTCAAAACAATTTTACTCCAACTTTAAATCAAAAAACATTTATCTACAATACAGCTATTAATAAAATGCAAAACGGAGCAAGTTACTATTCTCTACCAGGCCCAAGCACTTTAAATCGCTTCAAATTCGATTCAGTATATTGGTTTAACGGTAAAAAATTAGAAGGCTATACGTTTGTATATAATCGCGAGAATAAATATGTAAGCAAACCTTTTTGGATTTTCCCTCCCAATACAGGGATAAGATTGAGCTATCATGTGACCGGTCCTTCTGATTTACAAGGTCTCAAAGTGGTTGACGGCGTAGCTACAAATGAAATAGTCTTAAGTATTGCTGGAGATTTTTCGGATAGCGTAGCAGAAGATGAAAATGTCCGCTATTATTTTTACCGCAAAGGTAAAGATGAATTAATCTTCGCCAAGTCCAATATTTCGCTGGAAAATTTACCGTCCGGAAACTCGGCTATCCGAAATTTAGGAACGAGTGATGGGGTTAACCCCGAGTATTTAATTATTACGCCCAATGTTTTCTTTTCAGCTGCGCAGCAATTAAGAAGTTTTCGCAATGATGGTAAAAGAGCTTTCCCTTTAAAAACAGCAATTGTTAGAACCGAAGATATATACCGTGAATTTTCTGGAGGGCGTTTATCGCCCGTAGCGATTCGTGATTTTTTGCAATATGCTTTGAATAAATGGGGGGGTAAATCGGCGGCTGATAATCCGCTTAAATATGTGGTGCTATTGGGGGATGGACATTTCGATTACCGTAACATTATTGTTTCTTCAGACAAAAAAAACTTCATTCCTCCTTATGAATGGTATACCGAAGTGAGTGATGATTTTTATGGATGGTTTGATTCCACATCGACGTGGGGAACCTCCCTATTGTCTTTAAACATCGGAAGAATCCCTATTGAAAACTTAGATCAATGGAAGAATATTTTTGAAAAAATAAAAGCCTTTGAAGATCCTCAAGTATATGGAATTAAAGCGGGAAAACCCAATGGACAATGGCGAGGACGCGTAGTATTTACCGCCGATGATGCTAGTCAACGCGGACGACCAAATAATGAAGATCCCATAGGCCGACACAATAATCAATCCGAGTTATTAGCCAAAATTGTGCAAGCAAATGATCCTGGTTTAACTTTGGATAAAATTTCTTTACTGGATTATGTTCCTAATGCTGCAGGACAAAAGCCCGAGGCGGCGCAAGACCTTTTGAATTTATTAAATCAAGATAAAGGAGCGCTCATGGTAAATTATGTGGGCCATGGATCCGAAGAGGTTTGGGCCGATGAAGGCTTATTGCAGTCCGCAGATGCTTTATCCCGTCTAAATAATGTTGGGAAAAATTTTATGATCAATGCTTTTTCTTGTACTGTGGGCCGCTATGATTTGGTAAAGAAAGATGGATTGAGCGAACAATTTGTGCGCGCGCCGAGTGTCGGTGCAATATCCGCTGTATCTTCTACTCGCGAATCTTTTCCCGATCCCAATATTGCTTTAGCCTCCGCATTCTATGCAAATATTTTTTGGCCGGATTCATTGCATACTGCCATAACCGTTGGCGATGCTTTAAGAAATGCAAAAAACGGCAAGGGCTCTTTCAACGGAAATAACGATGCTAAATATAATCTATTGGGCGAACCGGTTTTGCTTTTGCGTAAGCCTCCTTTGCATATTGCTTTTACGCAAGCTCCCGACACCCTACAATCCTTAGGTTGCGGACACATTCAAGGAAAAATTCAAGGCGGTAGTGGCAAGGGATTTGTGCAAATAAAAATTTTTGGAGGAAGTACAGTTAAAGATTATTTCCCCGGAAATTTGGAAACTCAAAGCATTGTTAAGCGCGGTAATATTCTTTTTGAACGCGTTATTGCCTATGAAAACTTCACTTTTGATGCCGAATATTTATTTCCTAAAGCGGTGCCTTTTGGAGATACTACGGCGCTTATTTCTGCCTTTGCTTGGGATGGCAGTCAGGAAATGGAAGGGTCAGTAGCTAAACAAAATATTCGCATAGGCAGCGTTGCCAAAAATTGTGGTGGAGAAGATAATGACGGCCCCAAAATTATTATTACCGGATGCAATGGGGCACAAACGGCTTCCGAAGATTTTGGTTCGAAGGTAACTTTATCGTTACCGTATTGTTTGGAAGTACAAGTGACCGATTCTTTAAGTGGTCCGGTAAATGGCGACGGCCCTGATCAAGGCACAACTTTTGAAGTGCCAGGCATACTAGAGCCGTTTCATCCGCAGCCGCGTGATGATGAATTGAGGCGCAAAACCTATAAGCTTAATGTGGATGCTAAAAATTTTAAACCCGGAATACATTTATTAAAAGTTTCGGCACGTGATGGGTATGGAAATATTACCCAAAGACAACTGCAAATGGATATTCGCAGCGACAGCTCATTGGCCTTAATTAAGGTTTATAATTCCCCCAATCCCATGAAACGCAATGGCACCACTTTTTATTTCGCTTCGGTACTACCGGCTGCGGAAGGCGAATTAGGGCAAGATAAAAGTAAAGACAGTTTAAGTTTTGAGTTGCGTATTTATAATCAAAGCGGATTTTTAGTGCGGAAATTAGATCATCTTTCGGGGTCCGGTCAGCATTGGGATGGACGGGATGAATGGAATAATTTATTAGCCAATGGGGTGTATTTTTATCAAGTGCAAGTGCGACGCAAAGCGGATTTTGAAACGGTTAATTATAATACCTTGAGTACAAAGAGAAATACTTTGGTGATTTCGCGGTAGGGCTTTTGATTTTAATTAGTCTTCGACTCTATCGGTTAAGCGAGTATCTTTTCCTGGTACAATTACGAGCTTCCAACGAATTACTTTAAGAAGGGGTCCTGCTGAAGCCATTGATTTGTCAAAAGACCCAGCATCATAAGCTCTAGAAACAATCCAGCGATCTGTACCAACGCTATCGATAACCGTAACTAACATATAATCAGTCCATTGTTTATCAATAAGGAGCGGAACGGAATTGGTATAGGCTGGAACTCGATTTTTTAATATAGCAGCGGCCATCACCGCACCTGATTCAGCAGCATGTAGAGCATACATATTTTTTGAATTTTGATTTTCAATTTGCAATTTATTGACTATAACTAATAAATAGCCACTTGCCCCAATAATCATGATTAAACAAAACGTTAATACGGTAACAAGTATCGATCCTTTTTGGTTCTTTAGTTTAGATGATTTTAGAATTGATGGCATGCAACATTCACTTCAGGAAATTGTAAAAGTACGGATTTACTATCGTAGGGAAAATGAAAATTAAATTTAATGGTCATTCGGTTTCGCGTTGGATTTAGTGTAAAATAACTTCCTGCATCGATAAATACGCTATCTGGCCCCACCTTAAAAGTATTGAAAGTTCCGCCTTTATATTCTTTTAAAATTCCATTATCAATTTTATAACCGCCAAAAATACCTAGACTATTTTGTAAATACATTACAAAAGTCGTATCCTGCGTTCCTGCTGGTGGCATTTCACCCACATACTTTAAGATAAAATTGGATTGATGGACTTGCTTAATAATTTCTTGTGTAACGATATCTGCTTGATTATTAAGCCAAAGTGAGGAGGTGCTTTCAGCAATTACGTTTTTTTGCACATAAAAAATGGTAAGCAACCCTCCTGCTACAATAGTTGATAACACACCTGCAATAAGAGTTTCAACTAGTGTGAATCCTAATTGGGTTTTCATTAATACGGTGCCCATATTTTGTCTAATTTTATTTCTTGTTGAATGCCAATTTCATCCCATGTCAATGTCAAAACAACTTGTTGACATTTATTCGCGACGATTAATTCATTTGGGCAATCTACCGGGGGATCCAAGAAAGCCGTGTTTAATTTACCCAGCAACGGTATTGTGCCTGAAGAATCGATGATAATTGGTACTTCGCCATTGAAGCTAGGTATTCCAGATGTCAATGCTGTGTAATTTGCTCCACTACTAAAATATTTTGGTTTTTCTAATTCATTCATTAATGCTATACGCGCCAATCGATGATGCGAATCCGCTAATTGCAAATCCCTACCTTTTTGAATCATTGTGATTAGGGCAAGAATTGTGAGTGATAATAAAACACCCGAAATTAATAATTCAGCAAGTGTATATCCGGATTGTGAGTTTAGTTTGACGCTTGCCACAATATTAAACTTTACGTTTTAATGATAAGCAGATTTGACGGTAATTACATTGGCGATATCAGTTACTGAAATTGAATCTGATGTGGTAAGTATGACATTAAAATTTGCGGCATTCGGTAAAAAAATATTTAAAATACCTTTTAAATCTGTATTGGTTGGAAGTGCAGGATTTGAGGGGTTTCTTTGATAGGCATTGGCAGATATTGCTACGGTGCGCGCAAGATTTGCAGCTAATTCTTTTTGTGCATTTTTCACATAACCTGTATACATTGGAATAGCCACCGCAGATAAAATGGCTACAATGGCACCTGCAACAATAATTTCAATTAAACTAAACCCCAAAGATTTTCTTTTTGAGGTTTTCGTCAGCATATTTTTTTATGGCTAGTAATTGTAACTGGAAGCAAGAGTAGCGCTTGGACTGGCAGAATGCTTACCTGTAACCAAACCTGTGCCTCCTGGCGTCGTTGGTGGAGTGATGTTGATTATAATGGCCTGCGGTTTAAGAATACTTGTAGCATTTGAGCCTGTGGTTGGAGTGCATGTTATTTGCACTGCTGGAGCGGCGTTTGAGCCTGCAAAAGCAAGTACTCCAGCAGTATTTTGACACGCACCACAAAAAGTTGCAATGGCACCTGCTGCATTTGCCGCTGAATTTTCTCGTGAATCTTCAACATATCCCAAGTAAAGGGGAACAGCCACACCAGCCAATACAGCGATAATTACTGCCACTACTATAACTTCAACCAGAGTAAAACCTTTTTGTAGGCTTTTGGTGGCACGTGTTTGGATATTCATTTTTTCTCCTTGCTTAAATGTAAAGTAATTTTTTTATTCGGTTATTGTCACTATCTAATAGCTGAACCAATTTTAAAAATGGGATAGTATAAAGCTAGCATTACAAAGCCAACTATAGTTCCTAGAACAATTATAAGAAGAGGCTCCAAAATGGAGGATAAACCATCTACCGTATTTCGTATTTCTCTTTCATAAAACTCTGCTGCTTTACGTAAGAGCCTGTCGACGCTTCCGCTCATTTCTCCGGTGCTTGCTAATTGAATAACTAAGCTGGGGAAAAGCCCGGTTTTTTCGAGGCAAGAGCTAAGCTGTTCACCTTGTCTTAATTGATTATAAACTCCCTCTAAGCTTTTAGCATACAGTTTATTGCTCACCACGGCACCGGAGATTTCTGTGGCTTTAAGGATAGGTGTACCGGCTTCCATAAGTAAGGCCATAGTACGGCAATAATTGGCCCAGATATTTTTTTTTAAAATGGATCCAAATACGGGGACTTGTAAGCTGTACTTATCAAAAATGAATTTGAAATTTTCCTGTGTGAGTAAGTACTTGTAAAGACCAAAAAGTGAAATCATGCCCAAAAAAACCAAGGCAATATTATGCTTAAAGATATGGGACACACTAATCAACATAATTGTCGGGGCAGGTAATTTTGCGCCTAAACCCGAATAAATTTGTTCGAAGGTAGGCACTAATTTCCACATGATACCAATAATCATTAGGGTAACAAAACAGGCAATAAAAATGGGGTAACGCATAGCGGCTTTTACTTTACCACGCATGATTTCCACATTTTCCATATAAGTGGCCATTTCATCCAGCACTTTATCTAAGGCACCGGCAATTTCACCCGAATTACTAACGGCCACATACATATTATTAAAAGCGCCAGGATGCCGAGCTATGGAATCGCTGAATGTATTTCCTGAAGAAATATCTGCCGCAATATCATTAATTATTTTTTTGAAAACTGGGCGTTCGCTTTTGCCTAATTGCTCTAAAGCTCTCGACAGCGGCACACCTTCACCCACCAAGGTCGCTAATTGACGGGTAAAGAATACCACCTCTTTATAGGGCACTTTATTTTTGGTGCCGGTAAAAGCAGATTTTAAACTTTTTTTAAAATCTTTAGTGCTGTCACTGCCATCAAAATTTAATTCGCTCACTGCTATGGGTAAAAAATCCTTAGCACTCAAACGATCAAGTACTTCGTCTAGGCTCGCACCTTCGGTATGACCCGTAACCACGCGGTTATCTCGATTACGAACCGTATAGCTGAACTTCGGCATGAATTAGTTTTCCTCAGCCATTTGTTTTTCGCGTTCTTTCATGTCATTGTAGGCGGGAAAATAAATTTTGCTTTCGGGTTCTTTTTTTTGCAAGCCTTCATTGCCGATTAAAAAACCTATGGCAAAACTAATTTTGCTTTCTACCGGACCACGATTCCAATTGGGTTTGGTGTCGGGTGACATATCAAAATCAAAAATTAAATAGGTCCCTTCTTGAGGGGATTTAAGTGTAAGGGAAAAATAGCCGCGAAATAATTGAGAATTCGTTACTTCTTTTTCATTAAAGCCTGAGCTATCCATGGTTCCATAAAACATATTCCCACGAGCCCCTAATTCAATGTCTAAAATTGAATTGGCGGCTATCACTATTCCCAAATAAGGATTAAGAAGTGAGCCGGCATAACTAAAGTTAGCCCGATTTGAATTGTTTAGATAAAGAAAATGTCCACCGGCGCTTACCTTTAATACCTCATTCAAAAATCTTGGCGAATATAAGTCTAAACCAAAAGAAGGACAGAATTCATAAGATCCTTCAAAGGATTTTTTTTGCATGCTTTCTACATATAATTTATTGAGACCTAAGCCTACGCTAAATAAGGAATATTCTACTGGCGCGTAATGGAAATTTAAAGTGTGCGCATATTCATGACTTGGTGTGGCTGAAGTATAAAGATTTTGGCCAAGCATGGTAAAGTCATAATCAATGCCTAAGGTGTGGGGACCCATTAAGTTTGCTGGCGTAGCTGCGATCGTAATAGTTGACAACAAGGTCGCAAATAAAATGTGCAGACACGCAATTTTTTTTAGCATGAGTAAACTGTTCCCGCATCCATTTAAAAAGTGAATTGATTTTATTGATCTTAGGAGAGTTAAGCTCTGTTTCCTAAGCTGTTTAAAATATAAATCATTTCTTTGTCACAATGGTTTTAACCGTTCTAGAATGAAATCTTTACCCTCACTTTAAGTGTGCTAACTTAGGCAATCTCAAAAAAAATGTAAAGGATACCGACAATGGATGGGCTGGTTTTTAGAAAATCATTTCCATTGCAATTGCAGGGAGACTTGATAAAGGGTGTTATTTAAATCATGATGCATAAAGGCATAATGCAAGGCCATAAAGCGATAGGCGAGCGTTGCACCCGCGCTGATAAAATTCCCATCGTAGCCAGCTCTTAAAAAAAGCACATCGCGAAACCCCCATTCACTGCCCAGTGCAGGATATTTGCCTAATTCGGGTTTTTGTTGAATGCCCACAGTCCATTTACTTTGCAAGTCAGGAAAAAATTCTTCCCAACTAAAAGCAAAATGCCAACGTAATCGCAAGGTTTCATCCACTTTGGAATTGGCAAAAGCACTACGTTGATTGGTGGGTAATAATTCAAAGCCATTGAATTGAAATTTTAAATTTCGATCCGAACTTTTATCCACAGGATTGTACCCCCAAAATATTTTTAAGCTAAGGCCAGCGTCCAAATTTAAATTTTGAGCTGTATAATCACCACCTTCTAATTCCTCATAAAAATATTTGCTGGTGGCTCCCAAGCCTAATTGCATGGGGATAGGGCGATAGCCTATGTCGAGACGCGGTAATAAAAAATCGTATTGATGCATAAAATTAATATTGGCTAAATACACAACATCTCGTAAACTATTACAAAAATCACATGTTCCCGGACGCAGAGTGGGATCATTTAAACGTTCTTCTTTGCTGCCTTGTAATAAAGGGCGTTCGAGAATGTTGGGGGTGGTGATCATGCCATAAAAGGCATTAATTTGGCTACGGGATTCCAAGGAAAATGCCACTGAGGCATTATAAATTTGCGATAAGGACGCGAAAGTGGGTAGGGTAGCGATTTCGACACTGTAAATTTTATGCTCGCTCATTTCTGCGGGGAAATCTAAATATTGCGTGGGCGAATAAATTTGCGAAGGAATAGTACTTGCGCTGCCATTATTTACCACGCTATTACCAATTAAATAAACTTCACCCACAAAATTTTCGGCATGTAAATTATTAAGGCCAACAAAGTAAGCTAGGCAGAGTAAAAGTACTTTTGAATATTTGTGAAAGCGATTTAGCATCGCTTGATTTTAATCTACAAGTATGCCCGAGGGCAAAATAAATTTTTCCGGATTTTGCAAATTACCGTCGTGATGAACTTCATAATGCACATGAACTCCCGTGGCCCGCCCTGAATTGCCCATATAACCAATTAAAGTGTAGCGATTCACCAGTTGACCCTTATTCACTAGGGTTTTGGAACAATGCCCAAACTTGGTCATATATCCATTGCCATGGTCAATCACAATGAGGTTACCAAAAAAACCGCTTTCGCCAGCCGATTGCACAGTACCCGACGCCGTAGCATAAATGGGTGTCCACATACTATTGCTAATGTCTAAACCTTCGTGCAATACAAACTGCCCGGTTACCGGATGAACACGATAGCCAAAGGGGCTAGTCCATTGTCCTTTGGCCGGAATAATCGAGGGCGTATGTTCCCATAAATGATGTTTATATTTCACAAAATCTTGAATTTGTCGAAAGCTTTCTTGCTCAAAATTAATTTTGCCTTGCAGTTGAGTGTTGAGTAAAGCAGCCTTTTGCACTTTTTCAAAAACTGGATCATTAAATTTAAGGGAATCGGAAGGTATGATTTTTTCATTTTCTGAAAATTGATTTAGATTGGTATTTAAGGCATTCATGCCATAAAGCGCGCGAATATGTTCTTCCACTTCACTTAGGCTATCCATACGGGCATGGATAAACTCTTGTTGTTTGATATTGCTTTTAAGCTTTTCTTTTAAAGAAAAATTTTGTTTTTGATGATACCGAAAAAAAGAATGATAATAGCTGTAATAAGTTAACTCGGCAAAAAGTGAAATTAATCCAATCGACAAAAAGGCTATTATGGCCAAACTAATTTGCTTAACGGTTTTACTTAGTGGAATAAACTGAGTGCTACTTTGTAAGTTCCAATGAAAGCAGATCAAATAGTCTTTGCCTGCAACCAATTTGAACACTTTGGCAAATATTTTTTCTAAAAAAGTAATGTTTAGCCCCAAGCTCATGGAATCCTTTTAGAGAAGAGGAATCAATCTAAAAAAAATGGTGAGAAAGGGTGCTTTTAGCTGAAGTTTGACATTGTCATTGCCCATTTTTTGGGCAGGTGATAGGATTATAAGCAAATATGCAAAGAATCATCGTTTTTCTTTTTTGGTTTTTATTGATGGCTAGTCTGCCAATTATAAGCTATGGCCTCGATAAACAAAATTTTCATTTTTGGGGAATGGCTTCGGCATTTGCTTTAAAGGGTGTTTACTTAAGTTTTGGCGCTATACTTTTTATTCGCTTCTGGTCCTTTAATAGTCAAAAAAGTTTAGAAATAATGGCAGAATCCTATGCGCGTCTTTCGGGGATTTCACTACCTATTAATTCACAAAGTACTTTTCGTAATAATTTGATCTTTAATGTCAGTTTAATCTTCTTGGCTATTTTCGATTTCATTTTATTTTTAAGCGATAAGCTGCAAGCTTTTCAAGGCAGTATTTGGATAGAGTTTTTACTCTGGAATCTTATTTTTTATTGGATCGTGCGCTCACAATGGCTAATCGCTTTTGGTTTAAAGGAACAAGTTAAAGAAAAACTGGACAATGCTCGTAGCTTGGCTATGGCCTTCGAGACGAATAAACAGGAATTACATACCGCAAGTAAACGTCCTTATGCACTGATTGGATTTACTTTTTTCTTTCTTTCCCTGTGCTGTACTTTTTTTCGGTATTTTCCTTCGGAACAACATTTTCGTGTGAACAGTTTAAAAAAAAATATGCTAGAAATTTATGCACAGAAAGAAGCATTTTGGATTCAAAATGGATCTTTACCTAAAGTAGAATTGGGTGATGGTTTATTCGATAATTCGCAGTTGATTTTTACTTTGCAAATGAAGCCTGGAGAGCTTTATTTACAAGCGTGTGAAAAAGCGGATACAGATTTTTTTTTAAATGGCAAAATGGGTGATCAGGCTTTAGTTTTACAACCCGACTATCGATTTATTTGGAAAATGGGAGAAAATATTAAGCGTAATGTGCTTTAATGTCTTTGAACATCGATAGCACCTTGTAAGGTACGTTTAAGCTGCCAGGAGCATGTTTACCATCTTCACGCTTCACATGAAAATCGGCTCCGCCTGAGCAAACCAAATCATATTTGCGAGCAATGTCACGATATTTTTGATAACAGGAATTGCTTTGATTATGGCAATAGGTTTCAATGCCTTTAAGACCATTTTCTACCATGCTGGAAATTAGATCATCACGTCGCGTTTTGGAAGGATGTGCCATGACTGGAACACCACCGGCTTCAATAATCAATTGTATAGCCTCAATAGGTGTCATTTTGACAGGATCTAAATCGGCAATAAAACTAACGTTATTGCCTAAATATTTATTGAAAGCTTCTTGAAAGGAAGAAACGTATTCCTCTTCGACTAACAAGGTGGCAATATGCGCTCGACCAATACTGCCGTCTTTAGCTTTAGCGCTTACTTTTTCATAAGTAATATCAATACCGATTTCATTGAGTTTACGCACAATTTCCATAGCGCGAACTTTGCGCTTTGCTTGTAATTGCAAAAGTGTTTGATTGAGTTTTAAATGGGTCGGGTCAAAATAATACCCCAAAATATGTATGTCGCAACCGCCTACAGAAGAGCTGATCTCGACACCCGGTATAAATTCAATGCCCATTTCTTCGGCATAGTCTCGGCCTTCGGCATAACCATCGATATTGTCATGGTCCGTTATGGCAATGGCGCTTAAGCTCTGTTCCATACAAAAGTCAATCAGCGATTTTACCCCTAAGGCACCGTCAGAATAGGTGCTATGCATATGCAAATCGACAAACTCACCTTGGGGTTTGCAGGCATTGCGCATGGAGGTTGAAAATTTACTGTATTTCATTGATTTATCTAAAGTTAGGGAGAAAAAACCAGTTGTGAGCCAAACCGATATTTTACCAAAATTTAACCTTTCAACTCAAAGATACATATTGATAATAATGCAATACGAAACAGATTACTACATGTATCTGAATTTGTTTGCTCGAATTTCAAATTCTCGAATTTCAACCTATTCCCTTTTTCTTTGGGATTTCACGCTAGGCAAAACTAAATTTCTGAATTTTAAGGGGATTTATGATATATCCAGTTATTCTTGCCGGTGGAAAAGGTGAACGATTTTGGCCCTATAGTCATAGTCAACGGCCCAAGCAATTGCTGCCCCTGGTGACCAAAAAGACTATGCTGGAAGATACGCTCGCGAATATTCGGCATTTACAGAAAAATGCGCTCGTGCATATGGTGATTAGCCAAAATTTGGAAAAACCCATTAAGGCGATGTTTAAAAAAGATAAGCGCGTGCGCATTATCACCGAGCCGCAAGGAAAAAATACCGCTGCCGCTATTGCTTTGGCCTGTCGTTTAATTCAGAAAGAAGATCCGCAGGGGGTAATGCTGGTGTTAACGGCAGATCATGCTATCACGCCTCCGGCAAAATTCAAACAGGCTATGCAAGCCGCTGCGGATGTCGCTGCCGAAGGAAAAAGCTTGGTCACTTTTGGTATCAAGCCAGATAGAGCTGAAGTGGGTTTTGGCTATGTGGAAACGCAAGGTCAAGTGATTAAGCAAGGTGGATTATCCACTTTTAAAGTCAAGCAATTCCACGAAAAGCCCGATGCCAAAAGGGCTGAAGCTTATTTGCATTCGGGAAAACATTTTTGGAATAGTGGTATGTTTGCTTGGCGCGTAGATTATTTATGGCAACAGTTTCAACAACATTTACCCGAAACCGCCAAGCCTTTTGATAAAGAAAAAAGTTTGGTTTCGAGCAGTGCTAGTTTTAAGAATAAATTGAAAGCTATTTATAAACAACTTCCAGAAGTTTCCATCGATTATGGTTTAATGGAAAAAGCGCAGGACATTCGTGTGATTATTCCTGAATTTAAATGGGATGATATTGGTTCATGGTTATCTCTCGATCGCTTACATAAAGCGGATACCGAAGGCAATCGCGCCATTGGGCAAACGGTATTTCAATCGACCAAAGACTGTACTTTTTTTAGTGATAGTGGAATGGTTGCTGCTTTTGGAGTAGAAAATTTATTAATTGTGCAGCATCGCGGTGTTACCCTCGTGGTGGATAAGCGCTACTGCCCAAACTTAAAAGAGTTGGTGAAGAAGGTGCAAAAGGAAAAGAAATTGCAGAAGTTTGTGTAAAAGTAAAAGCGATCATGTTTGGAAAATCCTAGGGCAATGCCTAGGATTTTTTTTATGATCCAAACTCAAGCATTAACGCTCAAATATTGAACTTCACATCGTGGGTTAAAAAAAGAGGTATCAAAAGGCGCGTCTTCGCTTAAAAAATAGCCTTGCACGGGCACTCCGGATAAATTGGCTAAATGCAATAAATCACAATTCACACCATAGACTTCTGCGGCTTGCGAGAATAAGGCTAACATTTTTCCTAAACTACTTGCGCCTAATTGCGGCAAGGTTTTAAATTCGATAGGTCCTTCGGGACTGGTATTACCTGAAAATACCAGAATGGCTCGAATACCTTTGGCATGCATATCTTTTAAGGCGAGTGTATAAGCTTCTCTTTGTTTTTCAGAGGCTTCATTTTGCCATAGAAAAATCCCTACCTGTTTTGGGGTCACTCCAATTTGTCGAAAACGATTTTGCGCTTCGTTAATATTATCTGATTCAGAATTTATAAGAGGCCAAATTAAAGGGGAATTATTCCCGACAAAGCGCCAAAGGTCGAGAATTTGAGTATAATGGCGGAGTAAATTATAAGGATTTTTAGGTAAAAGCGTAATATTTGCCGTTGAGAACTCATCTTCGCTTAAAGTGATGGACAGTTTGGCTTGTATTCCTCTTAAAATGGCTGCTAATAAAGGTGGCTGGGACATTTGCAGGTTGATCATCACATCGCCTTGTAAGTGGCTGAATTGCTGTTTAAGGGCTTCAAATGCTTTCTCGCCCCAATACAAATCCGTTTCAACATAACTAATAAATTCCACTGGGCTGCTATTGTTTTGTAAAACCACTTGCAGAAAGGCCAAATGCTCTTGAGGAGTGATAACCACTAATTTTTGCGGGGGTAAATTTTGGATTAAAGTATGTAAAAGAGGATAAGCGATAAGTTGTTCTTGAAAAGTATTCGGGGCAACCAGTATTATCTTTTTACAGGAATTAAGTGTAGCGGCTAAATCAAAAGGTTTCAAAACCTTTTTACCCGTTTTGCGGATTAAGAAAGCTTTTTGATAAGAAAGAGAACAATAATTAAGGAGTCGAAAAGGCCATTTTTTTGCAATTCGAATCCTTTGAGCTAGAATTTTTTGCATCATGAATAATACAATAGTAAAAGTTAATAATCAGAAGGGGAAAACTCACCTTAACTAAGGTGGCTTCCATGAATTTAAATCGATCAATATCTTTTTTGCAAATTTTTGTAGCCTTTTTGCTCTGCGTTTTGGGAAGCAACTATATTCCCGCATTGGGCTTAAGCCATTATAAAATTTACCTAACCCTAATTATTTTATTAATGGGGATACTTTTTTTAGGTATTGCAAACAAAGCCACGGGTCCAATTTTACTTCCCCAATTTTCCCAAGCTTTATGGCTATTCACCTTAGCATGGCTGGGACTTTTCTTTTTAGGGGGCATTCAGCATCAGTGGAATCAAGTCTTACTTTTTATTCCTGCGGTGATTATTGGTATAGCTGCCCCCGCAAATAATAATATTTACATATTGATTGTCGCTTGGTTCGCAACCTTAGTTTATATTGCGAATCATTTATTGGGTATTCTTCCAGGTGCGCCGTTTAGTGCGGAAAAAAATATTGTTGAATTTGTATTGCCCATTGCTTACCCACTTTTCAATATGTCGATTTTACAATTATTGTTAATGAAAATTAAACGTCCTAAAGGGACAACAAATGCGGCAGGCAATAATTTAAATAAATTGAAAATGGAATCCGTTTCCAATACGGAAATGACTTTAGCCGAAAGAAAAGCCTCGGATTCGCAAGTGATTGCCTTGGCGGCATCTTATCATGATCGCGATGATTTAACTGATCCTTCGGCCTCCGCATTGTTTAGTCGCATGTACTTGGAAAGACAAGGCAATCAGGCTTTGGAAGACATGAAAGATGTTTTGAATTCGGTGGTTTATTTTATGAGCCGAAACTTCCGCGCTTATACCTCCGCAGGTTTTTTAGTGAGTGAGTTGGGCGATAAAATGGTGATTAATTCGGCAGTTAGTAAAAGCCCAAACCTGAATTATGATTGCGTGATCGAAGTGGGTAAGGGAATTATTGGCGGGGCAGTGACTAAGTCGGCTGGTTTTATTACCGGTAATTTAAAATCCTATACGGGTAGCTTAGAATATTATAAAGGTGCGGAAAATATTAATTCCATCATGATTATGCGAATTATGGATACCGAAAGTAAAAAGCTGCAAGGTCTATTATTAGTGGATTCGGAGAATATAAGAGCGTTCACCGATGAGCATAAAGAGTTGATGTATCGCTTTACACAAATTGCTTGCGCGATGATTACCAATGTGAAATTAAAATATAAATCGGACCGCGAAGCACGTGTAGCGGACAATCAATATGAAATTGCCAAAAAACTTTCGGAAGTAGTAAAGCCGGATGAAGTGATAGACGTGCTACTACAAAGTTTAATGCAAAGCTTTGAGAATGATCGCATTGTGATTTGTACTTACAATTTCGCAACGACCAAAGGCACTATTTGGAAAATAATTGGAGATGCGGGTCATTTACAAATGGGACAAGAATTTGATATTTACAATCCCAAAAGTTTATATGGTAGCGTATTTAAAAATCGACGCGCCGTAGTGACTCAAGCTTTTAAAGAGGAAACACGTTTTGTACGTTTCGACTGTGAGGAACCCTCCGAGTTACGTCCACAAAATATTTTATTAGCGCCGGTGCTCGATAGTCAGCAGTCAGTTTTTGCGGTGGTGGGTATAGAGTCAAATCAAGCGGGTATTTATGCGATGGGTGAATTACGTTTGCTTAAAACGATTATGGCCAATGTAACGACGGCTTTAAGCAATGCCCGCAATTTTGTGGAAATGGAACGCTTGGCTACCATTGATGGCTTGACGCAAATCGCAAATCATCGACGTTTCCAAGATATTTTAAGTACCGAATTAGAGCGTGCTTCACGTTATACGGGTAGCCTTACTTTGCTTTTGATGGATATTGATCATTTCAAAAAATTCAATGATACCTATGGCCATCCGGTGGGTGATTTAGTTTTGCAGCGGGTGGCAAAGGCTTTAGAAGGATCAATACGCAATACCGATTATTGCGCGCGTTATGGTGGGGAAGAGTTTGTGGTTGTATTAGTGCAAACGGATGAACGGCAAGCGCAAATATTAGCGGAGCGTGTGCGCAAAGCAGTGGAAACCTTACAAATTCCTAATGAAGGTAAAATCTTAAGTGTTACCGTAAGCGTAGGTAGCGCGACTTTTCCAACCGATGGAATGTTAAAACAGGAATTAATTGACCATGCCGATCAAGCGATGTATCACAGTAAGGAAGCGGGTCGTAATCAAGTCAGTTTTTACTCACAAATGCGTCATGCTTAATAAAGTATGTGATTAATCCGTGAAATTTAAGCGCTGAGATAAGTCTTAAATAGTTCTAGATTTTAAGACATGGCAGTAATACTGGTTGTGGGTTTAAATCCCGCTTGGCAAAAAATTTATCGCTTTAATCATTTAAAAATGGCCGAAGTGAATCGCGCGGTCGAAACCCAAGAATTTGCCTCCGGCAAAGGTTTTAATACCGCTAAAGTCTTGAAACGATTAGGGCATGACGTTTCCTTATTGCAGATTTTAGGCGGGAATGCGGGTGAATTATGCTTAAAGGCATGTGCCGCAGAAGGCATAAAAAGTTTACATGTAAAAGTAGCCCGAGAAACCAGAACTTGTGTCACCTTATTAGACTCTAGAGGGCAAGCCACCGAGCTGATTGAGCCTTTTACTGTGCCGGAAGATGATTGGAGTGCCTTGTTAACAACCTTGTTACCTAACCGTAATGAGACAGGTGGGAGCGATGCAAAGAGTCAATCGTTTACCGGATTAGTTTTCTGTGGCAGTGTCCCTGAGGGTTGTCCGCCATGGGTGTTTATGGATATCCTAGAAAGTGTAAATGCAAAGGTCATTTTGCTCGATGGTTATAGAGAATTAGAAAATGATTTTTTGCAGGAAATGACTTGCTTGAAAATAAATCGGATGGAATGGGATGAATTAAATAAAAATATGGAGCAGGGTTGGGATAAAGTCGGCCCTCCAGTTCTTGTTACGGAAGGCCCTAAACCGGCAATTTTGTGGGAAGAGGGTGGTCCTCGTTGGCAATTTATTTTGCCAGCGGCTATGCCTTTACAAAATCCCATTGGTGCAGGTGATACGGTAACTGCTGGGTTACTGCATTTTTTGCTATGTGGCGAAAGTTTGTGTGACGCTTCCAAGCAAGCTTTGGCTATGGGTGTAGCCAGTTGCCAATCGCTTTTGCCCGGTGATTTTTCCAGCATTGATTTTGAACATATTTTATCAAAAACCGTGCATAAAGAAATAGTTATAGGGAACCAGGCGGGATAATATGTCGCGATTGCTAGTTTGTGCGGCCACGGCTCTGGAATTAAATGCTTGGGAAGCGATTCCCAAAGATTTTCCATCAGGCAAGGAATTTACCGGTCAAGGCGGAGTAACTTTAGCGTTAACAGGGATTGGTATACCGCTTGCGGTTTTAAATATGGTCGCGGTATTAGAAAAAGTTCGTCCTGCTTTAATATTAAATATTGGTATTGCCGGAGCCTATGTAGGGGGAACTGCCGCTTTAGGTGATATTGTTATTGCCGAATCCGAAGTCTTTGGCGATATTGGTTTTGAAGAGGCACAAGGGTTTACGCCCATCGGCCGCAGTCCATTTTGTCCTCCCGATCAAGCCAAACCTTTTGCCTTACAGTTTGATTCTCAACTTTTACCCACTAAACTTGCCCAACCCAAACTGGGAAAAGGTTGCACCGTGAATACCTGTGCCGGCACGCCAGAAACAGGTGCAAAACGCCGGAAATTATTTCAAGTTGATTTTGAAACGATGGAAGGCGCGGCGATTTGTTTGGTAGGCCAAAAATTTGGCATTCCCGTTTGTGAAATTCGTGCGATTAGTAATTACGCTTCCTCGCGAGATATGCGGCGAGAAAATATTCGAATTGCTTTGCAAAAATTACAAGCGTATTTACAAGATACCCCTTGCTTTAGAAATATCGATGAAAATTAAAATCGGCATTTCGCCTTGCCCCAATGATATTTTTATTTATAGTGGTTTAATTTTAAACAAAATCAATCCTTCGTTACAGTGGGAATTTGTTTTTGAAGACATTGAAACGTTGAATCAACGGGCACAAAATGAAGTTTTAGATGTTGTAAAAATAAGTTATGCGAATTATAAATTCTGTGCGCAGTCCTACTCGCTTTTGCCTTGTGGAGGAGCCTTGGGAAATAATTGTGGCCCTTTATTATTGACGCATCAAGCCGCATGGAATCCCAGTAAACCGGTGTATATTCCAGGAGAATTTACCACGGCTAATTTTTTATTTGATTATTTTGCCAAGGCAAAATACCCGCAGATTAAAAAAATATTTTTGCCCTTTGATGAATTATATGAGAGACTAAAAAATGAAGTCGAAAGCCAAGGCGTGGTGATTCATGAAAAGCGTTTTAGTTATGTCGACGATGATTTAGATTTAGTGCAGGATTTAGGTGCATATTGGGAGTCTCATACAGGTTACCCAATTCCTTTGGGCGCTGCGATCTTAAAAAAATCACTGGAATTATCCGTTCCTGGGTTGGCGGCAAAAATTGTGGAAAATATTCGCGAAAGCTTGCAATGGGCCTATGCGCATCATGATCTTGCGGTAGATTTATGTGCACAGTATTCGCAAACCCTTACACGCAAGGTTATGGAACAGCATATTGCTTTGTATGTTAACCATTTTACCGAGGACTTAGGTGTAAAGGGCGCTGAGGCCATTGAGTATTTTTTGCAATTACAAAATCAAACGAATGCCCAATAATAGTATGGCATTAATTGCCCAATAGATTTTAGGTTCGGAAGATTTTTCCAATAGTTGTAAAACTTAAAGTTAAACTTTAACTTCAAATTAATTTTCACTTTGATTTTGGATCTCTATTGGATCCTTAACGGGTCTTAAGAGTGCCGCGTTTTTAATCTTATTCGGCTCCTGCTTAAACAAACTTTAAAACAACTCAAAATTATCTAGCAAAAAATTTTTTCGAAAATGTTGGCCTTAATCTTGCTCTCTTTCTTCTACTGGCTTCAGATTGAAGTAAACTTTGGAGAGTCCATGGTCAATGGTTTATATACCGCATCGCGTAGCATGATGAATATTATGAATAAGCAAGATGTGAACGCGCAAAATTTGGCAAATGCCAATACCACGGGATTTAAAATTACTGAACTTGCAACACGCAGCGTAGTGACTATCGATAAAAATGATGAACAGAAATTACATCAAGCGGAAAAACAAAATTTAGATGAAGTGTATACGCATTTTACGCAAGGACCATTAGTACAAACTGGAAATCATTTGGATTTGGCGATCACTGGATCCGGATTTTTTCATGTAGAAACTCCTGAAGGAATCGGTTATTCACGCAATGGAAGCCTATCCTTAAATGCCGAAGGCGATTTGGTTACCCTCACTGGAAAAAAAGTACTCGATGATAATGATAATCCTATTCACATTGAAGGACAAAATGCCCAATTCCAATCAGATGGTGGAGTATTTGTCGATGGTATTAAAATAGCGAAACTCGCTTTATCCGAATTTCCTAATCCCAAAAAACTGTTAGCCAGTGGGGATGGAATTTTTCGTAATATGCAAGCAAAAGAAAATATTCCCGATCCCGCAACACATTCCGAAATTAAGCAAGGGTTTTTAGAAGGATCGAATGTGGATGTGGTGTCTACTATGGTAAAAATGATTTCACAATCGAAAAATTATGAAGCGAATCAGCGAGTGATTCATGCCATTGATGAAACTTTAACTAAGGCCGTAAACGATGTGGGCCGCATTTAATTTTTTAAGGAGTAACAAAAATGATACGTAGTTTATACACCGCCGCAACCGGCATGAAAGCAAATCAGTTATATATTGATAATATTGCTAACAATTTATCTAACGTGAATACTACGGGATTTAAAAAATCAAAACTTGAGTTTCAAGATTTACTTTATCAAACCATGGTGGAGCCTGGATCGGGTAATGCCGATGGTGCAAAGGCACCTGCTGGTTTGCAGGTGGGCTTGGGAACACGTAGCGTATCGAATCAAAAAATATTTGGGCAAGGCAGTTTGCAACAAACCACCAATAATTTAGATATTGCCATTCAAGGATCGGGATTTATCCAAGTCCAAATGCCCAATGGAGAAACGGCATATAGTCGTGATGGATCTTTAAAAATATCTTCGGATGGAACCTTGGTAACTTCTAATGGGTATTTAATTGAACCGAATATTACTATACCTGATGGCGCGCAGCAGTTGACTATTGATGGCAATGGTAAAGTCGCCGTGATAATGAATAATAGTGGTACTTTTGAAGATGTGGGTCAAATTGAATTGGCCAAATTTGTAAATGAGGGTGGCTTAAAAAGTTTAGGTAACAATTTATATCAAGCCACTGCGGCCAGTGGACAACCGGAAATTGAAGTACCGGGTGAAAATGGTACTGGCGCGATTATGCAGGGTTATTTAGAAGCGTCGAATGTGGAAATGGTGGAAGAAATGGTGAATATGATTGTGGCGCAACGTGCTTACGAAGTGTCATCCAAGGCCATTAAAACCGCAGAAGAAATGTTACAAATTGCCAATCAATTAAAAGGATAATGTGAAATTAGCAGGAGGACTATTTTTATTATTGAGTTTACCTTGTTTTGCAATGCTGCAAAATGACAGTGCCTTATCCGTTAAAAATTCCGCGAGTTTACCTCCGCTCAACATTCGTTTCTTTGAAAAGGTGTCGGTTAAAACCTCGCAAATTCTGTTTCGTGATATTGCAGAAATCCGTGGCGAAGGAACATTAATTGAATTGTTACGCAATAAAAATGTGGCTGTTGCGGCGCATTTTGGTTTGACTCGTTCGTTGGATGCCGATAGAATATATGCCGAATACCTTTTGCCTCTGACCAATAAATATCAAATTGCCTATAATCCTATAATCATAAAAGTAAATACAGAAGCAAAAATTTTAGCTAAAGATTCTCTGATCCAATTATTGGATAGTTTTTTTGCCAATCTTAATAAACAGCCAGGCGAAAGCCGCCAATATGAAATTGTAAAAACCCCCGATTCACTGTATATCCCTTTGGAAGAAGCTCAATTACAAATAAGTTATGCTAATCAAAAAAACAAAGGCAATACTGAATTGTTTTTGCTGGTTTCGCAAGCGGATAAAATTCTGCGAAAAATTCCACTGAAAATAAATATTCGCGTATTCGAAAATGTTTATGTAGCCAAAAATAAAATCAATCAAGGTACCCTAATTTCACTTGCCGACTTTAATTGGGAAATTCGCGAAACCACGCCCTTAATAGAAACGCCTTTAATGGAATTTCCTATTAATGAAAAAACTTTAGCCAAACAAAGTATTGCACAGGGACGTATTTTGCTTCCTCGAATGCTGGTTATGCAGCCTTTAATCAAACGCGGACAAGAAGTAAAATTACTTTACACTAAGGGTAATGTTAAAATCACCACCGATGGCATTAGTCGGCAGGATGGCATTTCCGGACAAATTATTAGCGCAAAAAATTTAGCCACACAAAAATTAGTTAGAGGGAAAGTGTTGGCTCAAGGGCTCTTAGAACCGTTACAAAGCTTTGAATTAAAGCAAGGAATTTAAAAACAGGAAAACCCTCTTATAGGAGTATTTATGCAAACTATTTTTAAACAAGGTCAATATTCTATGATTTTGGGAATTGTGCTTTTTCCCCTAAGCCTAAATTTTTCCCAATCCTTGCCTAAAAACTTTTCTTTATATACTGATAAGAAAGCCAAAAAGGTAGAAGATGTGATTACTGTATTAGTAATAGAAAGTGCGCATGCCACAAATGACAGTAAAACACAAACGGATAAAAGGCAAGATGTGGGTATTGACATGAAGACTGGAACGGGTAAATTAGATTTTATGCCCGGCATGGGATTGGGAAGTAGTACAAAACAAGCTTATGATGGATCAGGTAAAACAGCTCGCCAAGGGGAAGTGCGGGCCACGGTGTCGGCGCGTATTGTGGCGGTATACGAGAATGGAAATTTATTGATTGAAGGCAATAAAGAGGTAGAAATCGAAAATGAAAAAGAAATTTTAAGAGTTTCGGGCATTGTACGTCCCGAAGATATTTCATCCAGCAATACCATCATGTCTTCCAAAATTGCCGATGCGCGTATTCAATATACGGGCGAAGGAGATATTCATAACGCCGCGCGACCAGGTTGGTTTGCACGATTATTTAACTGGGTTTTTTAGGAGTAAAAATGCGCCGCAAAATTTTATTGATCAGTTTTTTTTGTTTTAGCCAAACTTTATTTGCTACACGTATAAAAGATGTGGCCAAACTAGAGGGCGTGACCGAAACGCAATTAATTGGTTATGGTTTGGTAGTGGGCTTAAAAGGCACAGGAGATGGAAACCGTACGCAATTCACTACGCAAAGTATTATTAATATGTTGCGTAATATGGGAATTGAAGTTCCGCAAGATAAAATTCAGTTGCGCAATGTAGCCGCCGTTATGGTTACCGGTAACTTAATGCCCTATAGTAAAAAAGGTGCGGCTCTCGATGTTTCGGTATCGAGTATTGGTGATGCACGAAGTTTAGAAGGTGGTGTTTTATTATTATCTCCTTTGCAAGCTGCGGATGGAGAGATTTATGCTTTAGCTCAGGGGAGTTTAAGTGTCGGTGGTTTTTTGCGAGAAAGTGGACATTCCTCTTTTAAAAAAAATTATACTCTGGTCGGCGATATTCCGGGCGGAGCCATTGTACAAAAAGCTAGTCCGTTGAATGCCCTTCCGCAAGGTAGTTTGGATATTGCTTTGCATAATCCCGATTTTAGTTCAGCTGTGGCTTTGGCAAAAGCTTTAAATGCTAAATACCAAAAAGAAGTGGCCCAAGCGTTAGATCCAGGTACCGTGCATGTTACTATACCTGATAATTTTAAAAACAAAACCTCTGAATTTATGGCGGAAGTGGAAAATGTTGATTTTCAAACTTCTACGGTGGCAAAAGTCATTTTGAATGAACGAACGGGAACCGTGGTGGCAGGGGGTAATGTGACCCTTTCGGAAGTGGCCGTGTCACAGGGAAGTATTACGGTCGAAATAAAACAAAATCAACAAAGCCAAACTCAAGGCATCATTTCTCAAGGACAAGCTGCGCAGCAAACAACAAAGTCAGAAGGTGAAGACATGAAAGTGGAAGAAGCGAAAAATGAAATGCGCGTGATTCCGGCTAATAGTAATGTCAATGATTTAGCGAAATCCTTAAATGCTTTAGGAATTAGTCCAAGGGATATTATTGCCATATTCCAAGCTATTAAAAAGGCAGGCGCTTTAAATGCCGAATTAATTATTATGTAATGGATATCGTAACAAAAAGGTTACGCTAAATATTCGGAGATAAGCCATTCCTCTTGCCCATTGTGATGTCGAATGCGTAGATGCCCTTGGGTATTAATCCCTAAACCTTTTACAATAGACTGATCGGGCCGCTCGCGCAGTCGTAGCGGTAAATCCCAATTAACTTTGCTTTGCCATTGGGTGAGGGCTTCTTCGGGAAGCATGGGGTTTATACAATTCGCTTTGGTCGCTGCAAAAAGGTTTCGGATTAATTGCGTTTTAAAGCCAGGGTTCATGCCATAGTCTTGCAAACATGCGCTGAGTGAACCGCCATCGTTTAACGGTGGGGCTGCGGCTACATTAATACCAATACCAATTAGTAAATGTTGGCCGGTCATTTCCATCAATAAGCCGGATATTTTTTTTCCATCCATTAATAAATCATTAGGCCATTTGAGAGATAAAAGGGGAAGATGTTTTTTGTCAATTTGAAGAGCAATAGTTTTGTGGAGAATTATCCCCATTTCTAATGGAAATAAGGCTAGACGTTCGGGCGAAAAAAACTTCTTGTTTAATGCGATAGTGAGATGAATATTTCCAGCAGGGCTTTGCCAAACTCTTTGTCGACTTCCTCGACCTTGAGTTTGCGTTTCAGCAACTATTAAAATAAAATCTTGTTCGTTTAATTTTTGTTTAGCGGCTTCCATGGTGGAATCTGTTTCAGTAAACCAATATTCTTCGGACATGAAATAAAGCTATAATATTTGCATAATATCTTAAGGTGAATTTGCATGTTGAACTTTAGTAATTGGATTTGGGCGGTGTTTTTAATCGTGGGAATGACTCGGCCCTTGTTGGCCGATACACCTCCCATCCCTTTATTAACAGGCACCGAGGCTTTAATGGATGGCGATAATGATGGTATTCCCGATGCCTTAGACCATTGCCCTGAGGAAATGGAAACCAAAAATGGAATCGACGATTTTGATGGTTGTCCTGAAAATGATAGGGATAAAGATGGAATTGCCGATTCCTTGGATAAATGTCCTACCGAAGCGGAAACTTTAAACTTTTATAAAGATGAGGATGGCTGTCCGGATGAAAAGCCATTACCCATACGCAACGGCATTGTACAAGGCATTATATTTCGCCGTGGGACATCCATATTAATATCCGAAGCCATGCCCATACTCGACAGTTTGGCGCGGGTTTTACAAGCTAATCCTGGGGCTGAAGGGGAAATCCAAGTACATAATGATAACGTTTTGGAGCCAAAGAAAAATATGCAATTAACACAGAGCCAAGCAGAAACAATACGTGAATATTTATTACGCAAAGGTATAGAGGCCGATAGAATACACGCCACTGGTTTTGGAAGTAGCACACCTATTGCTCCTAATAATACTGCGGAACGTCGAATGCAAAATCGGCGAGTGGAATTTTATCAAACCCGCTAAGTTTATTGGCAGAAACGCTTCGCTTTTTAAAGTAGCTTCCTAAAATAACTTACTGAGAAGTAACGATTGTGTTACTGTAACTTAATCGCCCATGGCGTTTGTAGAAAGCGTTTAAAATCCATGGCAAAACTGGGCGTGAAAGTGCCGTCGTATAAGCAAGATAAAATTTCAGCCTTGGACCAAAAACGTAAAGTCTCCAATTCATGAGGGCAAGGCACAAATGGTCCCTCGGAAAAAGCGAGATAGCTTTTAATATTTTCACTTTCAAAGGCATCGCGAATGCGTAAGTCATAGAGAAAATGCAGTGACTCCAAGGTAACCCCAATTTCTTCTTGTGCCTCGCGTATAGCCGCCTCTTCATAGCTTTGTCCAAAGCCAATATGCCCGCCAACTGAAGAATCCCATTTACCGGGTTCGGTGTCTTTGTTTTGGGAACGCTTTTGTAAAAGCATTTGGCCTTGTTGATTCAATACCAAAATGTGAATCGCGCGGTGAATAAGCGTGGGGTTTCCATGACAAAGCTTGCGGGGCACGGCCCCAATGATTTCATCATTTTCGGTAACTTGTATGAGCATTTCATCCATGCTCAAAAAAATACATTTAAATGCCGATACCAAATTTCATTACATAATAACGATCTTCAATTTGTCCGGTATAGTAGCCACCTTCTTCCGCCCAAGTGGCAAATTCATACCAAAAAACACTAAATAAATTTCCTCCCAAGCCAGCTGTTGCATAGCCGCCCTTCATACCTACCGATAGCCGTCCTTTAAGCACCCAAGGAATAAGGGTTTGTTCCCATTCGGCACCCATATCTACTTTGCTTAAGGGTTTATAGTTTCGTTCATTATTTAATAAGTCTTCTAAGTCGAAGGCAAAATTAATTTTACGTTTCCAATGCCCATTATTTTGTAAAAGCATAGGCGCATAATCCACACCAACCGTTAACCTAGGTGTTACCATATCGTGATTGAGTACCATAAAAGTATTTTGGCAAGCGGCACCAAAACGCACATTGGGATTTTGTTGCCATAGTACGCCCATGTCCACACCATGGCCAATGGTACTTAGGTCGCTAAGGCCTTTCATTTTTGTATCCAAGGTATCGGAAATTTCTTTACTCAATGCTTTGCGTTTGGAGGCTTGTAAATCGGTCAAGGCGATTTGCCAATTTCCAATATGATCACGTTTGGCCATGACGTAGCCTAATCCCACTGCTAAGCGATCATTAAAATAACTTGTTGCGCCAGCAATTTGTCCCACCACATCTAATTGTACATATTCTACACCGGCTTGGGGTAACAAAACGCCCACATCAGCATAAGGTGCAATTTGCGCATCGGCCCAATAAGCCATACCAAAATTATGCATAGCTAGCTCACCACCGTGCATCACTTCTATTTTAACTGGGCGCCTATCAAATAAGGCCAAGTCGGAACTTAAATTTTGATCATTTTTTAAACTATCTACATTAGTAAATGCTTTTTGATGTTTCTCCCAAAAGTTTAAAATATCAAAGGCTTCATTAACCGGCAAAGCTGTGCCAAAAAAGTCCATATGCATATCAAAACGATCGGAGGGGTAACGTGCCATTTCCGGTCGTTTATCCTTATTCCCTAAACGCCCCATTAAATTAAGCCCCGCAGGGTTATAATGCATGGCATCTTTATCATCGGATACTGCTACAAAAGCGTTACCCATCGCTAAAGGCCTTAAAGTACGATGTAATGGACCGCCTGCCGCAAAAATAATTTGTGGCACAGCAAGATTTAATAGCATTGAACTCATTAAGGATAATGAGCATAGCGAAGATTTTGGATTTTTCATTTGATGCCCTCTGATTATTTATAATTGTTCCAGCAACCGCCAACTTGCGCTTTAGCTGAATCGAGTTCCGCTTTTAAATGCGTACTTAAAACTATTCCTGGTTTAAGGGAATCGGCTTGAATACGTATACGAAAGGCTTGATCTTTATATTTGGGTCCGGTGATAAAATCAGTGTGCTTAGTAAAAAGTAATAGAAAGCTTGGGTCCAAAGCTTCGTCGGTGTCAAATAAATCTTTGGTCCCACTATTATCATTATCCACATTATCGGGAAGGGGAGGGTTGATCACGCGTGCATCTTCATCGGTAAAACCATCGCCATCATTATCTTTACCATCTAATATTTCTTCATCGATACAGCCATCGCCATCATTGTCTTTGCCATCGCCAAATTGATAGAAAGTAATAGCACTTCCCAAGGACCCGATAACGCTATCCACATTGCCACTTACTTTATCAGTGAGTTGTTTATTTGAAAGTGTATCGCTACCCGAATCACTACTGCCGGGTAATGAAATGCCTAGTAGATTTATAACCGTGCTTGCTGAGTTAACACCTGCGGATACATTTTGAATGAGTTGATTTAAATTTTGCCGAGTAGTGTCATTACTAATTAAGTCCGCCTGAATATCTTTAAAGTTGTCAATTTTTAAACCTTTTGAAGGATCTAATCCAAAGGTTAACTTCTTCATTAAATCGTCACGCGAGTCAATAGTATCGTTTCCATCTAAATCACGGATATGCGACATAGCATACATCAATTCCACAAATCCATAATCCGCAATTATTTTCGAGTAGGAAATGGAAAAATCACTCAACGGAAATTGATTCGCTTTATAGTTTCCTAATTTGCCTGCTTCGGCATCGGCTAAATAATTTTTAATGAACGCAATTCTTTTTGCGGATAAAGGATCTTTTAATGTGCTTTTAGCATTAGGATTTTGTGCATAATTAAACCATTGCGTAAGCGTATCTCTCAATGTTAAAGCGCTGAGTGCTTTTCTAACCTTTGATCCCGCTTGTAAATAATAAGTGAGCTGTCCATCAGTTTCGCCAATGAAAGGAATAGATTTTTGCGCGCCAGTTACGCCTTGTACTTGAGCCAACATGGACGCCGCATTAATTTGATAATATTGCATTACTGATTTTGCATAGCCATAATAACCCATGGCATTGGTGCTATCCTTATCGATGGCTTTTTTATAGGCTTCCATAGCCCCTTTGAAATTTAAGGATCGAAATTGGGCTTCCCCTTCGGCTAATTGTCCCTCCGATGAATTACCCGCATCGCCTTCACCACTGGGATTAAATACATTACAGCCCGCTATGGCGATTAGGATTAAAAAGAACCCATTTCTCCAAGATGATGATAGTTTCTGCATCGCACACTCCATTACTTTTCCTAGATTCTAGGGGTGGGAAACACAATTGGTCAACATAATTCTAAAAGCATTAAATTTGAATTTTCAAAACCCGAAACATACGCCTCTACTGCCTCTATTGCAGAATCATCGCCTTTGCCCCCTGTCGTTTCGAATAGGCTCACACGGCCTGAAATGAACGGTCCAAAATTTGAGTTTAAGGATAAAAAGGTATTGCTGGCCGAAGAAAAATTAAGAAGTGAATCTTTACTTCTTAAAGAAAAAATAAATACTCATAGCGTATCGTCAAAAAAAGAAATTCCTTTTAATGACATACTTCACAAAATAGAAGAATGTTTACCTTCACTTTATATGGCTTATGATGAGTATATCGCGGCGCTTTTGGCTACCGGCGAGTCACCGGTGCAATGTCAAAAAGGATGTTCGCATTGCTGTTCCCATTATGTAACCTCGGTGGAACCTTTTGAATTGCTCTTTGTGCATGCGCATATACGTGAGCTTCCCGAGTATTCCGGTTTAATATTTTCCCTACACCAACGGGCAAGCATCTATCATCAAATACTGCAAAATGAAAAGCCGACTGAAGAAGCTGAAGACATAGCGCTTTATCGTTATTTTTTAAAAAACCAAAGCTGCCCCTTTCTGCAAGGCGATGGGCGTTGCGGAGTATATGCTGCCCGCCCTTTTTCATGCCGTATGTTCTATAGTTATTCCAATCCGAAATTTTGTTCAGGTAAATCCATTGCCTCGCCACGCAATAAAAATTTTATAATTGAATTGCCGGAAGACATTGAAGAAAATATTGCGAGTGCCGGAGAGAGTTTACGCAAGCTTTCTTTATCGGAAAATTTTTTTTCCGGGCTGCTGCAAGTCAATGAGCTATTTGGTCGCTTTGATAAAGGTAACATTTAAGTTACCTTCACTTTAAGAAGCACTTCCTCTAAATCTGATAGTAATTATTTCCCGCTAAGGAATTTTTATCGATGCATAAGCGGTCATGCCTTGACTTAATAAGGACTACATAGGATAATTTTTGCAGTTCGTGGAGGTTTTAATGCGATTTGTTCCAGCCCTATTTGTTACTCTATTTTTTACCACAGCAAAAAAGTCTTGGCTTAAAATATGCCTTGCTATTTTTCCATTGCTCTTAGGGGGAAAGGCTTTTTCTGAAGATGACTTACAATGGAAAAGTAATATTGAAATGCAAGGCGAAAAATCTATTTACACCGATAAATGGGGTAACAATTTAGATGCTTTATGGGGAAGGTTAAATATTGGAGCCGAAACCCATGATAGTGAATGGGAATCCAAATTTAATATTCGTATTTACCCCGAAGGGTTTGGTTATGCTTCCTTAACCGGAATTACCTTTGATACCTTAGGACAAGGCAGTGTAAAAACTCAATCGAGTTCCGTTTCCAAAGTACAAATCAATCATGCTTGGGTGAAATATACCACGCCACTTTTATCCTTAAGGGTAGGGCGTTTTGAAACCAAGGAAACTAATTCCGAACATTTTGGAAATTATGTAGATCAAAGTGAAAATGGACAATTTAAAGGGCGCAATGCCACACATAATGCCGTGGAAGGTATTAATTCTCAGGGTAACTTGTCGGTTTCGGCCATGTTGGGAACCAATGATCCCAATTTGAATCGTGGCTTTATTCGACTGTATGTGAAATACCATCCCTTAGAAGCCGTAAAGCTCTCCATTGCTTATAAATCAAATTTGTTCGATAAATTTTATTATGAAAATGAAAATATTTTAAATCGATTCGATTTTGGAGCGAATTATGTGATCACGACCAATTGCATCGCCTATATAGAATCGGGTTTAATTCAGCAAGCAAATATTCAAGACGATCAGATTCCGACTATGTTTGGTATTACTTTTCCTTTCTGGAAATTATTAGATGCCGCAGCTATTGAATTTGAATTTGATCCTAATCGACAAGTTGACAAAAAAGATAAGCCGGTATTTTTTAATTTATATGGTAAAAAAACATTGTTTGGACGTGCTATTTTCGAAGGCGGATTATTTTCGGATGCTACGCATGCCGACTTTATGGATATTGGCTTAGCCGGTCGATTGACCGGTGTGATACGGTAACTATAAAAATATAGTTCACTTTAAATACTTGTTTAAGTAAAAACAACTGTCATTTTGATAGTTGTTTTTTTTGTTATAAATTGATTTGTTTCTGTTATAAATTGTTAAAAATTAAAATATTTGTTGCAACTATTGTAACACATGATATAATAAGCCATCCACTAAACCACGGAGTAGATAGATGAATAGAATGGGAATTGCCACTTTAACCTTGAGCTTGGGACTGTTAGGAATACAGCAGGCTAGCGCAGAAGAAAGTAGTTTTAATGTATATGGGTTTGCGGATGCAAGTTTTTCACAATCAACGATTAAAAAAAATAGCTTTCTGTACAATTTTGTTACAGATGATTTTCATTATGGCTTAAATCACTTTAATATTTATAGTGATTGGAAGCCAAATAGCAAAACACGTGCTTTATTAGAAATGGGATTTGCAGATAATAAAACCTTAAGTGATGCTGTTGACCAGAGAATTATTGTCACGCATTTAGCTGGTTACGATCAGCTTCCAGCTACGGTAAAGGCTGGATTAACTCTCGGGGGAGTAACTGCAACAAGAGTTGATACTGCTTTCAAGGCAAAAGCAGAATCAAAAATTGGACTTCCCCAAATTAATCGAGCTTATTTTGAAGTGATGCTCGATCAATATGTGAATTTCAGAATAGGTCGATTTATTACACCGGCTGGAATTTGGAATGTGGATCATGGTTCACCAGTTATTTTACCGATTAAACAACCTTATCAAACCACACTTATTCCAATTTTTCCAGTAAGACAAGAGGGAATAACGGTTTTTGGAAATGGTTTTTTTGGAGACAATGACTATGATTACTCCGTTTATGTAAGTACTGGATCAGATCCAGAAGGCAATGTGGTAAAAGATGCCAGCTTTCTTTCAGGAGGAAGCCATGTTGGGTTAAAGCTTGATTTACCGGTTAAAACAAAGATTGGGCTTTCAGGATATAGTGGGATTTCACGCAAATCGCCATTTACCATTGTGGGTGAAAGGACGACAGCAATAACAAACTTTTTTGACTCAACAGGTTTCAATGGGATTAAATACGGAAATTATTTAATGTTACCTCCCGGAGACGATAAAAATATTTTTGACAATGAAGCAACTATACAAGATCGACATCTTGCTTTAGGAGTCGATTTACGTTTGGATTATCAAGGCGCTTTCATCCAGGCAGAATTTAATCAACGTACCACAAAAAATGAATTAATGAATGATGCAGAATCCAAATATCTTGGTTATTATGGTATTGTTGGTTATAAGTTACCTGCAAAAGAATGGCTTTCAGTTACACCTTACTTCATGTATGAATCTATTTCATGGGAAAATATTAAAAATAGTGGAGCCTCACATGACCTAGGCTATTTACCGATGGAAGGCTTTGACTCCTTTATTGGTGGTGTAAATGTTGGATTATATGGAAATTTATATGTGAAGTTCGAATATAGTATGGCAAAAATAAAAAAGCTTGATGCAGCGCCTTTACTTCCATATTCAACTAACAAATATTCAGACTCTGACTTAGACATTAGTTCCTTTAGCGGCCAATTCGCCATAGCATTTTAATTAGAAAGGGGAATAAACAAATGAAAAAACTAAATATCATTTCAGCAGCACTCCTTGTAAGCGTATCGGCTTTTGCAGGGGATTTTGTGGTCATTGCAAATTCCTCCACGGGAGCAAGTGCTATTTCTAAAACAGAGTTAAAACGCCTCTTTACCGGCAAGCTAACCGACTTTGATGGTAAAAAAGTTACACCTATTAATTTATCCGATGATAATGCGGCTAAAGTAGAATTTGCCAAAGATGTTTTGGGCCAAAGTATTGCGGATTATAAGCAGTTTTGGGTGGAACAAAAGGTTAAAGGTAACGGTGTGCCTCCTATGATGCAGCAAAATTCCAAGGCGGTAAAAGCCATGGTAGCGGCTATTCCTGGAGCGATAGGCTATGTGGATAAAGCAGAAGTGGATGCTAGTGTGAAAGCATTGGATATAAAATAATCCATCCTGTATAATAAATTGGCACTCTCGTTTTTCCGCGAAGGTGCCAATTCAAAATGTGATCGTCTTTGCAAACATGAATGAGCGTTTATAGGAGTTACTTGCTTTATGAAGCTTAAATTATCGGCCAGTTTTTTATTAATTAGTACAGGAATTTTGAGTACTATCATTATTTTTTCTGCGATATTTTCCATCAAACAAATGAAAAAACAAATGCTTTCAGCCAACTATCGCGAAGCAGGACTTTTGCGCGAAGCTTTAGATAAAAAAGGAAATTTATTGGGTAGTTTTTTAGCAAAAATATCATTTCAAGCCGTGGTTACCGATGACCAATTTGCCTTAAATGGGTTTGCCACCGAATTATTTACTGATCCCGAAGCGGTATATGTTTCCATTCGCAATGTAGCGGATAAAGATGTGTTTACTAAAAAATCCGATTCAACTGTAGATACGGCTTCACTTATAAAATTTAAAATGCCAGTAGCCTTTGGTGAAGGCGCTCCATTAGCATTTTTGACTTTAGGCTTATCCGAAAAAATTTTACAAACAAAAATTTCGGAAATGGAAACGCAAACCAAAAAACAAGTTCGCCAATTAATTTATTTTTGCGCTGGATTTGCACTATTACTAAATATATTAATAGCAGGTTCATTAGTTTTAGTATTAAAAAGTATTGTCATACGTCCTTTGGGTCAGGTTAGTCGGCAATTAGAAGATATTGCCCAAGGGGAAGGTGATTTGCGTAAACGCATTGGCATGACTTCTGGAAATGAAGTCGGAATCATGGCGCGTCTATTCGACAGTGTATTGGCTAAGTTACAAGGCATTATTAGTTTGGTGGCAAAACAAACTACAACTTTAACTAGTGCCTCCAGTTTATTATCGGAAAACTCCAGTAGAATGGTTTCAGATTCTGAGAAAATGTCGGAGTCAGCGACGCAAGTATCTGCTTCAGCAGGTGAAGCCACAACTAAAATGCGCGAAGTCAGTGGAAGTGTTGAAAAAATATTTCAAAACGTTGATATCATTACTAATTCACTCACTCAAGTGAATGCTTCCATGAATGAAGTTTCGGAAAATTGTCAAAAAGAATCCCAAATTGCTTCTTTGGCAAATGATAAAGCGCAGCAAGCTCAAAAACTGGTAAGTCGTTTAGAAAAAGCCGGCGAAGAAATAGGTAAGGTGCTGGGAGTTATTTCCGGCATTGCTAATCGCACAAATTTACTCGCGCTTAATGCAACAATTGAAGCTACTCGTGCAGGTGAATTTGGATTGGGCTTTGCCGTGGTTGCGAAGGAGGTTAAAGAATTATCCAAGCAAACTACTGAAGCGACTAATGAAATTGGAAAAACTATTCAACTCATTAGGGACAATACATCGGAATCCGTGATGGCGATTCAAGAAATAGCCGGCATTATTGAACAGGTAAATAGTATTGCCAGTATCATTGCGGCAGCGGTACATGAACAAAGCTCTACGGTGAATGAAGTTTCAATTAATTTAAATTCGGTAAATCAATCCTCACATATTATGAATGAAAATTTACGCAGCACGTCGAATTGGATTGAAGAAGTTTCCGGTAGTTTTATTTCGGTTAGTAATCTGGCCAAAAATACTTCTATAGGTGCAAAAACTATTCAAGAAAGCATTCAGCAATTAGATAATCTTGCCGGTGAATTAGGACAAGCTGTTTCAGGATTTAAGTATTAAACTGGCGCAGTGATTTTTTATTTTAATAAAATTTGCATGACTCTTTCGCCGATTTGATTAAGCGGTAAAATTTCTTCAGCAACACCATGCTTAGATACTGCACCTGGCATGCCCCAAACTACGCTGCTAGCCTCATCTTGCGCTAAAATATAGCCGCCCTGTGCTTTAATGAGTTGTGATCCAATAAGGCCATCTTGCCCCATTCCCGTAAGAATAACGCCTAAAGTGGAGGAGCCATAAATTTTCGCTACACTTCTGAATAAAACATCGACAGCTGGACGACAAGAATTTTCAGGCGCTTCTTGTTGAGTTCCGATTTGCACCTTATTTCCATTTTGTTCTAATACCATATGATAATCACCGGGGGCCAAATAGGCTTTGCCGGGTTCGAGTAACATGCCCGGTATGCCTTCATAAATAGGGATTTGGCATTTAGTAGTTAATCTTTCCGCCAAGAGACGAGTAAAAATGGGAGGCATATGTTGTACAATCACAATAGGCACAGATAAATTTTTGGGAAACCTAGGCATTAATTCGGCCAATGCATTTGGACCACCGGTTGAAACACCGATAGCGATAATTTTAATTTTACTAATAAGTTTACGGTTAGAGTTTGATTTGAATGGGGAAGGGGTTAATGGAGCAAAATGTTTTTTTTCTTCAGTTTTCACCATTTTTAAAAGTGAACGAATTTTTGGCAAAAGCTGTTGACTCACATATTCAGTGGCTTGCTCAGGGCTCCCCATATTGGCGGGCTTGGATAAATAATCCGCCGCACCTTTAGCTAAAGCATCTAAGGTAAATTTTCCACCTTTTTCCGAAAGCGCGCTAAACATTATGACCGGCATTTTTGGAAATACCTGTAACACGTGAGTTAATGTTTCCATGCCGTCCATTTCTGGCATTTCCTGATCCAAAATGATTAAGTCTGGTTTTATGCTTTTTAATTTTTCTAAGGCGAAACGCCCATTACTGGCGGTTGAAACTACTTCCATATCGGGGGCTGAATTAATGATTTTAGTTAATAACATTCGAATTACGGATGTATCGTCGACTACAAATATTTTCTTTTTTTCTACTTGCATAATCATTTATTTAAAACCTTAAAAATTTTATCTCATTTTTAATAAAAGACGGCTGATAATTATGGAGCTCATTGGCAGCAAATTAAATTTTAATTTGCTAATGTCAGAGCTTAAAGCGATGAACTAATTTTTTAAAATCATCAGACATTAGGGCAAATTGATTGGCGGATTCTAAACTTTTAACGGAATCAGAATTTGCCTCTTTAGCCGCTTTAACCACATCATCAATGCTTCCCGTAATTTCCAAACTGCCGCGTGCTGCCATCGAGATATTACCCGAAATCTCCTTGGTGGTGGCGCTTTGTTCTTCTACTGCTCCGGCAATGGTAGTTTGCATTTCACTAATTTTACTAATAATATCACTAATTCTTACCATTACTTCAACGGTGCTTTGGGTTTCACTTTGAATGCCACCCACTTGCTTGCTAATTTCATCAGTTGCTTTTGCGGTTTCTTTGGCTAATTCTTTAACTTCATTCGCTACGACCGCAAACCCTTTACCTGCCTCACCTGCGCGCGCAGCTTCAATAGTAGCATTGAGAGCCAATAAATTGGTTTGTTCAGCTATGGAAGTAATCATTTTAATAATATTGCCAATACGGCTACTACTTTCACCTAACCGTTGTACGCTTAAATTAGCTTGGTCTACCATTTGTACAGCATCACCGGCTACCTTGGCCGCATCACCGGCTGTGTGAGCAATTTCTTGGATGCTGGCGCCCATTTCTTCGGTGCCGCTGGCCAATGACTGTACATTTATATTTACATCATTCGATCCGCGCGCTACAACTTCCATTTGCTTGGAGGTATGTTCGGCATTACCGGCCATATGTTTGCTGACTTCAGTTAATTCTTTGGAGGAAAAGGATAAGGTTTCAGAATGCTCATCAATAGCCTTTAAGGTAATCCTAATGTTTTCAATGCTGCGATTAAGGGCTTTAGCCATTTGACCAATTTCATCGGTGCCATTAATGTCTAAACGTGTAGTTAAATTTCCATCTGCTAATTCATCTAAAACTTTCACAGTTTTACCTAAAGGAAGAATAATACTGCGCATAATAAAGTGCGCAAAAATAGAAAGAAGCAAGGTGGCAAAAACACCTAATGCAATTAAAATGTTTCGGCACTTACTGATAACCTTGTCATTTTGATTAACTTCTTTATCCGCAGCGGCAGCAATATCCTCACCCATTTTCCCCATTTTTTCTTCCAGCATTTTAAATATGGCATCAAAAGCAGGAAATGCTTCATGACCTGCTTTGGCATCCTGCATGGAGAGCGCCACGATTTTTTCTGAAGATTTGATATACTCTTCAATGGCAGGTTCGGCATCACTTATAAGGGCACGTATAGCAGGATTTAAATCTAATTTGCGATTTTCTTCTTGCTCATGTCTAAAAATTTCTGCATGATCTTTATTATGCTCCACTGCATTTTTTTTCTCTTCTTCATTTTGTGACAGCAAAGCAGAGAACACATCGGCACGTAAAGCATCGTGCATCATATCACTTATCGAATGATGGCGCGAAGCTAATAAATCGGTAAGCATAACTTTAGTCTGCTTATTAATAGTATTAATTTGTTGATTTGCTAATACACCCATGCTAATAACTAATGTTATTCCAGCGAGACTTAAAGCATATAATCGTTTTTTAATTGTCCATTGCATTTTTACTCCAAATTGGAATTTTTGAAAATCAGTAAAATTTTTAAGTTAACACAAATGATTATTCTTGATGACTTGCTATATTGTCAATATGATTTATATGCTAATTCATTTTGTTAAGTACTAATTAAATGGATTAGCATTTAAATTCAGAAATAAGTTGGTTTAAATGCAGGGCCATTTGGTTTAATTCTGTTGAGGCCAATTGCGTTTTTGCAGCTCCTTCAGAGGTGTCTTGCGCTGCCTGAGCCAGACCTTTAATGTTTTGAGCAATTTCATTACTCCCTTTAGCCACAAGTGAGATGCTTCCTCCCATTTCCTTGGTGGTGGCACTTTGCTCCTCGACTGCTTCAGCAATAATATTTTGCAAATCGGATATTTTATTTACCGTGGTATTTACTTGTTGAATCATTTGCATAGCCGATTGCACTTCATTTTGAATAGCAAGTACTTGTTTATTCACATCCTCTGTGGCATTGGCTGTTCCTTTAGCGAGTTCTTTTACTTCACTGGCCACTACGGCAAAGCCTTTACCTGCTTCTCCAGCTCTTGCAGCCTCTATTGTAGCATTCAAGGCCAGTAAATTAGTTTGTTCGGCAATGGAATTAATTAATTTAATTATAGCTCCAATATTTATACTGCTTTGATTTAACCTAGTCATGGCTTCATTTGCGATTTGTACTTTTTGCACAGCATCTAAGGCAACCGTAGCCGCTGAGGTTGCATTTTCTGTGATTTCCTTTATGGTCGCAGCCATTTCTTCGGTGCCCGAAGCCATAGTATTGACACTAGTGCTAACTTGATCGGCTTCGCTGGCGACGGATGTTGCTTGAGCAGAGGTTTCTTCTGCAGTGGCACCCATCATTTGACTTACTGCATTTAAGGATTCCGCTGAACTGAACATTTGTGCGCTGCTAACATTGATAGATTGAAAAGTACCGGAAATTTTTTCTAAGGATTTATCCAAAGCCGTGGCCATTTGCCCAATTTCATCTCGCCTGTGAATTTTAATTCTTGTGGATAAATCTCCATTGGCTACTTTTGCAAGCGCCTCTACAATTATTCTTAATGGTCGAATAATTCCTTGGCTGGTCCAAATGGCAAGCGTAATACCCACTCCACCAATTAATAAGCTTATCAAAATTATAAAATTACGAATAACATTAATTTCGTTTAAGGCTTCATGTAAATTTTGGCGAACCAAAATAGACCACCCTAAGCCAGGGTAACTTGCAAAGCCTTTCGAGGGAGCATAACCGTTTATTTGTATAATTTTTTTTCTTTTATGCATTTCTTGAGTGAAACCTTGTTCGCCTTGAATGGCTTTTGTTGCCGCTTGCAGGCCTTTTTCCTTAAGATTAACATGCAAAATTGCACTTTGATCCTCATCTTCAAGTATTAATCCATCTTTAGAAATTATCTGGGTTTCTGCGGTTTGAATGCCGTCTTTCTTTAGCATCTCTTGCAAGGAATGCATAATAGCAATGCCACATCTTTCCCAGGATATTCTATTAGACCAAATACGAATTATTTTTCCTGTTTCATCATATATTGGCGCTGAAAAATTCATGGCAAGTCCTTGATTTTGATAAATATCCTTTACCCAAGCGTCTTCATAAAGATCCGAATAATAGGTTTTGCCTTTGGTTATTTTGCCGGAAATAATTGCTTCAAACCAAGCTTCACCTTTCACACTTTTTCCAATCAAAGTTTCGGAAGGAATTTTTTCACCTTTATAATTTACGGTATTAACAGCAATAACCTTGCCCTCTAAATCAACGGCCATAGCTAAATCATATTGGCCATAAGATTGCACAAAAAAATTTGCAGCGCTTTCAATATCTTTAGCGTTGCCGCGAGCTAGTGGTGAAAAAGCTAAGGATTGTGCATCCCCATATCTTTCATATAAATTTCTTTCCACCTTATCCATAGTTTGTTGTGCAGAGAGAGTTAGGAACTCTCCGCTTTTCTGGAGTATTTTGTTATGACTTTTATGGTAGGCAAAATAACCGACTAATGCCGGTGCTAAAAGAGCTAGGCTACCAAAAAGCACAATAAGTTTTACTTGAATACTTTTAAATTGCAATTATACTTCCCTTTTATAAGAATTAATTTTTTGTTTAGTCTGAATTTAAAAATCCATAATACGTTCGGTATCCATAACGAGCAAAAGCTTATCTTGCAATAAATAAACTTCGCTCAAATTCTTTTGTACAATTTCATGTAAATGATTCGGTACTGGATCGCGTCTTTTTTCATCAGCTTCTACTACATCCCCAATTTTATCAACTTCTAAACTCACCGCTCCATCGGGTGTTCGCAAAATTACATTCATGGGTTTTTTATCGATGGCGCGTGCAGAGAGGCCAAGTTTTTCTCGAAGATTTACAGTTAATAAAATTTGTCCGCGTAAATTTAGCAGACCTCCAATTACTTTTTTCGCCAAGGGAACCGGCATAAGTTCAGCGGGCCGTAAAATTTCTTGTATTTCATTGATGTCAATGCCAAACAACATATCTTCTAAATAAAATGTGCAAAATTGACGACTCATACTTTGTCCTCATTGGAAAGTTTAATTTGACGTTCAAAAAAGTGCGGGTCTTTTTTCTTAGCTAAGTAATCTACATCTAGCATTTCTGTTACTCGGCCTTCAATGATCGATGAAAATAGTACACCTTCACGAGCAGGAGGCTGTTTTACTTCCAAAGCAGTTTCCACAATGTCGACTATTTGTCCTACAACTAATCCTATTGAACGATTACCAGCTAAGCGATAAATGATCACGGGAATATCACCCGTGAGTTCAGCTTTGTCTCTTTCGCGTTTGCGCCTTTCGGGTAACAATTTCTCTACAAAGAAAAGGGGTAAAATACTTTCACGGTATTGAATTACATCCTGATCCCCAGAATGTTCAATGGTGTTGGCGGGAAGCTCTTCTAAGCGAATTACATTTTCCAAGGGCACGGCAATCCGCCCGTCATCCTTACTACGGAAAACTAAAAGTGATTGTAAATCCGAATGGATATCTTTGTTTTCCTTTTTTTCGAGGCTAGGCCTACCTCGAGCACTTGAGAAAATATTCGATTTTCGTGCGACACCCATCACATCTAAAATAAGGGAAACTTTTCCGGTACCTAATATGGTTGCACCCGCATAGACTTCCAAATCTGCCAAATGTTTATCAAGCGGCTTTACCACAATTTCTTGGCTATCCAAAATTTTATCTACAACTAGTCCGAATTGATGTTCATCCGCCTGTAGAACAACAATATGAATTGTTTCTGGATTTTTTTCAGGTATGCCTAATTGAAGCGCTTCTTCCAAATGAATTAAGGGCAATAAATTTCCGCGTAAGCGATATACTGAAGATCCATCAATATATTCTATAGACTGTTTAATTTTCTCACCTTCTACACGAATAAGTTCTAATAAATTTACTTGAGGGATGGAAAACGATTGCGCTCGACATTTGATTAAAAGTGCAGGGATGATGGCTAAGGTTAAGGGGATTTTAATTTTAAAGGTTGAGCCTTGTCCCATTTTACTTTGAATTTCTACCGAGCCAGAAATTTTTTCAATATTAGTGCGCACAACATCCATACCTACGCCACGCCCCGAAACATTGGTGACTTTTTCAGCAGTAGAAAAACCTGGTAAGAAAATAAGATCCAATGCTTCTTTTTCCGACATATTATGCGCTTGATCAGCAGAGATTAAACCTTTCTCTAATGCTTTTGATTTTATCTTTTCAGCAGATATTCCTCCGCCATCATCAATGATTTCAATAATAACTTGGCCGCCTTCATGAAAGGCGCGTAAGGAGAGTTTACCTTCGGATGGTTTGCCTCCGGCTAATCGCTTTTCTGGCATTTCGATTCCATGATCCACGGAGTTACGTACCATGTGAGTTAATGGGTCTTTAATGGCTTCCAATAAACTTTTATCAAGTTCGGTTTCTTGACCTTCCATTTCCAAGCGAATATTTTTACCCAATGCTTGAGATAAATCACGTACCACACGTGGAAACTTTCCCCATACCGAACTAATTGGTTGCATGCGAGTTTTCATCAAGCCTTCTTGCAATTCAGAAGTAATATGATTCAATCTTTGTGTGGCCGCCACTAATGCAGGGTTCTGACTTAGAGCTGATAGAGCATTTAGTTCATTGCGAGAAAGTACTAATTCACCAACGCGATTCATTAATTTATCTAATAAATTTACTTCGACACGCAAAGTACTTTCGGAAATAGAAGTTACCTTGCCTTGAGCAGTTTTTTGTTCTTGTAGCGCTTCTTTTACTGCACCGGATTCCACGGAACCCTTTTCAATTAGAATTTCTCCCACATGGCGTGGGTCACCGTCTTGCTGGGCTTGAATGGCCACGGCTAATTGTTCGGGCTGAATTTTCCCGCCCTCCACTAAGATTTCTCCAATGGGTTTTACACTTGGTATTTCAACAGCCACACCGCTATATAAAACTGTTAGCTTTTGAATAAGTGGTGTAAAATCTTCACCGCCTTCTTGATGTTCATTTTCAATATGTCCTAAAATTTGGCGAACCGCATCCACAAGATTTAATAAAGCACTAGTGATTTGAGGACTGAGTGCCATTTGCCCGTCCCGCAATTTGGATAATAAATTTTCACCCGTATGCGCTACTTTTTCAAGTTTACTAAATCCCAAAAATCCGCAGGTTCCTTTTATTGAATGAATTGTGCGAAAAATACTACCCAATTTATCTTTATCAGTGGGATTTTCTTCTAGGGCAATAAAATCACGATCTAAGGTGTCTAAGTTTTCATAACTTTCCATGAGAAAGTCTTTGATAATATCATCCATTTCGGAAGCGGACATAATTTCCCCTAGGGTTATTGACGCTTTATGTTACACCTTGGAAAAAAAAACGACCATAAAAAAATATGTAGAGCATTATTTTTTTTTCGAGAATGAATTGGAAATTTAGAATGGAAAAGCTAAGGGGTTTTATCAGGAACTTTATTAAGTATTTTATTAATCTTTATAATTAATAAATTTACCTCTATGGGTTTTATGATATAATCGGCGGCACCCTTACTATAGGCATCAACGACCGCTTCACGTCCACCATTACTACTGGCCATAATAACTGGAATCTTATTCCAACGCGCATCTTTTTTGATATGGACTAAAAAACTGGGACCGCTTAAACCCGTCATAACTGAATCTAAAAGAATTAATACTGGTTTATCAGATTTTTTACTTGCCTGTAATATTTGCAAAGCTGAATTACCATCATTGGCAACAACCAATTTATATTTCTGTAAGTCCTTAGAGCCTTTAAACATTTGCTGATAGGTTCGGATTTGTAGATTATTGTCTTCGACAATCAGTATGATTGGCGATTCATTTGATTGACTCACTGCATTATTTACCGCAGTATTTTCAGCTGGGTTAACTTCAGGGTTATTTGCTTTTTCTTCGCTCAAAAGTTATCCTATAACAAAAAAAATCAAGTCAAATAAAATAACTAGTACAACCAAAACAGACTTTTGCCTTAGAAAAAAATCACTAAGGCAAGATATTTATTTTTTAAATATGGCGTTAATTTTTTCTTCCAAGGTTTCTGGTTGAAAGGGTTTAACCACATAATTTGCGGCACCTGCCTGAATTGCTTCCAAAATACGAGTTTTTTCGGATTCCGAAGTAACCATAATTACGGGAAGTGTTTTGTATTGAGGCATTTCTTTGATTTTCTTTAAAGCTTCAATGCCAGTCATATTAGGCATATTCCAATCCATTAAAACCAAATCGTATTTGCCGGCTACTACTTTTTTGACGGCATCCGCTCCATCTTCTGCTTCATCGACATCGGTATAACCAATTTTTGATAAAGTGTTTTTTTGTATTCTACGCATAGTGCTGGAATCATCTGCTAATAATATTTTCATTATGTATTCCTCTCTTAAGTTTCACTTTTAAGGCTAACGGCCAAATCGAAATTCCCTAATTCAGTAGTAAAAGGAACAATAAATGAAAATACATCTTTAGGTTCCTTTACTTGATGCTGTTCACCCATAACTACGCTAGGCAAGGAAATATTAATGTTAAATTCACTCAAGCCCTTTTTAGCATTTCCTGCTACAATATTTGCTAATTCACCCATAGCATCCACGGTGTCATCATTCATTTCGGTATTATCTACACCCACAAATTTATTGGTAACTTTTATTGCGGTAGCTTTGGGAAAGCTTAAAGCTATCATTCCCTTCGCCCCACCCGATAATCCAATGATACCACTGATATCATATGATAAAGCGGAGGATTGCTTTAATTGGATTTTACCCGGCTTCGCGGATATTCCCACCATTTTAGTAAATGTTTCCATTGTAGATTGTATGAAGGGATTCACATGTTCCACTTTCACCGATATATTTGCCATAGCGCTCTCTTTCGGAAAATGATTTAGTATAGATCATGGTTATTAGAAAATGCAATAAATTTTTAATCATTACTTACAAATGAAACAGTTAAATCAAAGGAACCTAAACTACATTCAAATGGCATCACTAAAGCTACAGAATTAATCACAGAATTGCATTTAGGGTTTCCATTAAGTATTACTTCTGGTAGGGAAATATTGATTTTGTATTGTGATAAATCTTTTTTTGCAGACCCGGCGATGATACTTCCTAATTCGCCTAAAGCATCTGCTGCGTCTTCTCTTAAGGCAAAAAGTTTTTGACCAGCAAAGGTACTCGCAATCTTTAAGGCCTGAATTTTTTGAAAACCAAGTATTACCGCTCCCTTTGCACCTCCTGATAATCGAATTACTGCCGATAAATCATGCTCCAAAGCCATGCCTTTTTTTAAATACAATTTTCCAGTAACAACTTCTGTGCTTAACATAGTGGAAAATGTCGATTTTGTTGAAGTGATGAAGGGATTAATATGTTCTACTTTAACATTAGTTGGCATAGATTAGCCTAGTCCCAATATAAAATGGCTTAATATATAGTTACTAACAATGACTGGTAAGCCATGCGGTAGGTGTATTTTTTGGAGACTATTTAATATCATTTTTGCTTAATTGATCTAATAACATGCATATTGTATCATTATTCTCAGAGGCATGTTGCCGCATGCGCTCCACTCGTTTGGTATTTTCTTCAAGATCTTTTTTTGCTTTAATAAATTCTGCCTGGTAATTAATGGTTTCTACAAAAACCCGAAAATCTTCCTGAGGCATGAATACTTCTAAAATATGCTTTTTTCGACTTAATTGACGGTCGAGAAATTCAATGGACATAAGCCCTTCTTCTAAAAACATTCTTTTGCTTAAGCTATTAGCATGCAATAATAAAGTGTCAAAGTAACGTGAGGCTTTTTCTAATTCTTGATAAATACTATTGATACAATTTAATATGAACACACTTTTACTTTCGATTTGTAAACCAATTCCATGGCTCATGATTTTAGATTTACTTCGATAGGGTATGGTTTTGGGCAAGTCAGGGAAGAATTGATCTAAACCTTCAAATAGAAGAATTTGATCATTTTCAATGGGTATAGGAGGAATCCCCGATATGCCATTACTACTGATGTCCCACAATGGAAATAAATGTTTTTGCGATGAATTTTCGAGGGTAAAGGTTAAGCTTAAATTAAAAACCTTAATGCGATTTCCCTTACGGTTTTTTATTTGCTCATCGAGTGTAGTCACTTTTAAATGCGTTAAAAAATTAAAGCCTTGTTGCTTTTGGGATAAAAGTTCTGCGGTGAAATAAAAACTTCCTGAGATGGCACTATCGCTTTCTTGCAGTACCGAAGCAATATATATTTGAATGTTAAAATGGGGAGGCAAAGGAGAATTCGTAAGACAACGGATTTCTCGATCTGTAATTTTTTCCACTAAGGCACTTTGGCCGTCAAGCATAATGGTGCGTGTTTCTAAGCGATCGAGATTTATTTTTTTGAGTATTTCTGCAACAATCACTTTTACTAAGCCTCAGACTTTGGGATCTCTCATGAATTATACAGTGGGCCTTAAAATTTTTCTATTAATTCTTTTTAACTTCTAAAACTCTTTGTATAGCGGCTTTTAACAATTCAAATTGCACAGGTTTACTTACATAATCGTCCATGCCAGCGGCAAAACATTTTTCTTTATCACCGACCATAGCATTTGCGGTCATAGCTATAATCGCCGAACTATTTCCTAACTTTTCACGAATTTCACGCGTGGCTTGATAGCCATCTTTTAAAGGCAATTGGCAGTCCATAAAAATAAGGGGATAAGTTTTTTCCATGGCCATGGCCACCGCTTGAACACCATCAATTGCTAAATCGGAGGTGTATCCTAGCTTTCTAATCATCATTTGTGCCACTTTTTGATTAACCAGATTATCTTCCACAATTAAAACATGCATGGTTAAATTGTTACCCATATCCTTGGCGTTAATATTCGTGGTTTCGGGAATTTGGATTTGCATAGAGGTTTCCTCATAAGGCAAAGTTAAGGTAAAGTAAAATGTTGATCCAATTTCGGTTTGACTTTCTACTAATAAATCGGAGCCCATTAAACGCACTAAATTCCGACTTATCATTAAACCTAATCCCGTGCCACCGTATTTGCGCGTTGTGGAAGAGTCCGCTTGTGTAAAGGCTGTAAATAACTGACTAATAACTATACTACTCATACCTATACCAGTATCGGCTATGCTTATGTTTATAGTTAAGGTTGTTGAGGTTTTTTCTTGTAATTGTAATTGCAGGGTGACATTCCCATTTTCCGTAAATTTAATCGCATTGTCCATTAAATTAAGAAGGATTTGTTTTAGTCTATTCGCATCTCCCAATAAAGAGTGATTTAAATCGGGACAATCCAAATAAATGACTTGAATATTTTTTTCTTTTGCCTTGGGATTAACAATATTCTTGATATCCTTGATCAATGCATTTAAATCAAAAGGCATTTTTTCCAATTGAATTTTACCGGCTTCAATTTTTGAACAGTCTAAAATATCATTAATATGTGACAGTAAAATCTCTGCACTTTTTTGTATAGTTTCGGTGTATTCTCGCTGCGCTGTGGTTAATTCGGTATCCTTTAAAAGTTGACTAATACCAATTACTCCATTTAAGGGCGTACGAATTTCATGGCTCATAGTTGATAGAAATTCGCTTTTAGTTTTATTCGCTGCTTCGGCGGCTTCTTTGGCCAATAATAAAACTTTGGTTTGTCGTGAAAGTTTTTCCTCTTGTTGCCAAGCTTGTATTAGGTCACGATGGCTTCGAATGGCTTGTAATATATTTACCAATAAATACATGGTGACGGAGGCCGCAATAGCATAACCTCGCGGATCACCCATGCTAAGGCTAAGAAGGATGTAAGGTGTTAACAATAAAATTAAAAACCAGAGAACACCTATTTTATGAGGAGAGAGCGGATAAATCCCTCCAGCACTAATTCCTGCACAGGACATTAATAAAATCAGAGTAATCCATGAATTAGTATAATTGAACAATACCCAGGCGGAATAAATTCCAAATAGGCAAGCTGATATTAAGGTAAAGCTGAGGAAAAGTTTTTTCCATAAAAGTGCATCATAAGCACAAATTTGCTTTTGCTTTTTAATTAGCCCAAAGCGAATACCGCCAATGAGAATAGAAAGTAGGGTGATAATCCATGTAAACCATGAATGCTTTCTAATTTCTGGTGAGGCAATGAGCACAATGGCCATTACACTCGAATACACAAAAGTTACTGAGATTGAGCGTCTAGCTAATTCTTGCAGAATACGTAGTTCGAAATTTCCTTCATGTGGAAATTCGATTGTTTTTTTTGCAAAAAGTCGCATACTATATTTTACCACGTGGTTGCCTTTTGATAGCAAAAAAATGTTTCTATGTAAATGTGACTTGGTAAAGCGGCAGGGCTTTTTCTAACTAAATATGAGATAAATGTTAAATTCACCCTTCGAAGGAACATATGAGTAAAGAAATGGCATTTTTACGTTGCATACAGGCTGTGATATTTTTTAACACTTTTGTGTTTATTTATAGTGCCTCCAAGGCTATAAAAGGCCAAATTGCCTTGCATCGAAAAATCAATTTACTGGCATTTACTGTTACTCTCATTGGTGTTTTAGGTCTTGTAGTCACGGTAATTCTCGGTTGGGATTATTCCTTGCTCACCTCGCCATTGCGTATGCGCATTCATCGCGCATTTTCCACGCCATTATTATTTTCCTTGATTTTAACGGCCTATTTTGGACTAAGGCAGAATAAACGTTGGCATTTATTTTGGGCTAAAATTACGGTTCCCTTTTGGATGGGTACTTTGATTACAGGAATCTGGTTTTTTAGCTGAAATTTATACTTCATACCCATTTAAAATCTAGTAGAATTGATTTAGTGGTAATGTGTTGATAAAGAGAATATTATTTAGGTAAAGGATTTTTATTCATGAGTCGATCTATTAAAGTTTTGATGTTAGAAGATCAGTCTTCGGATATGGAATTATTAATCCATGCATTAAAAAAAAATGGATATAACCCTGATTATATTTGTGTTGAGGATCAAGAAAACTTTCTTAAAAATCTTAGTGCAGATCTCGATTTAGTTTTAGCAGATTATACTTTACCCAGTTTTGATGCCCCTTCGGCGCTCCGCATTTTACAGCAATCCGGTTTTGAAACGCCTTTTATTGTTGTGACCGGGAGCGTAAGCGAAGAAGCCGCTGTCGAATGTATGAAATTAGGCGCTGCGGATTATTTAATTAAAGGAAAATTAACACGTCTAGGTTTGGCAGTTGATCATGCTTTACAATCAAGGGATTTACAAAAAGCTAAGCGCATGGCATATGCGGCTTTACGAGAAAACCAAACTTATTTAAGCGCCGTAGTTAATACGGTAGACGATGGCATTTTCACTTTTAATGATAAAGGCACGATTCTTTCTACTAATCCTGCTTTTGAAAGAGTTTTTGGTGCCAGTGCATTGGAATGCCAAGGACAAAATATTCGCCATTTTATGCCGGGTGCCTGGCCCGAAGGTGATTTTAATAATGAGCCAGAGATTGTGGCTTGGTTAAACAAATCGCGACTTTCACCCCAAGTAAAACAAGGTGTACATAAGCAAAAACGTTTCTTTCCATTGGAATTAACGCTTAACAAAATGCAAACCGAGAGCTTTAGGCATTTTGTGGGTATTGTGAGAGATGTCACAGAAAAGAGAAATTTAGAAGAGCAAATTCGCCAAGCCCAAAAAATGGAAGCGATTGGGCGTTTGGCTGGCGGTATTGCCCATGATTTCAATAATCTTTTAACGGCTATTGTGGGGTCGGGTGAAATGCTATTACAGCAACCTGAGCTTCCGGAAAGCTGCCATAAAAAAGTGCAAGAAATTATACAAGTAGGTGAGAGAGCGGGACTATTAACACGCCAGTTATTGGCTTTTAGTCGTAAGCAGGTGGTGCAGCCGGTGGTTTTAGAATTAAATAATGCAGTTAATGGTTTGCTCGATATTTTACATCGAATTATTGGTGATACAATAAAAATTCATGTGCATTCTTTTGTGGAAGTGGCTTTGACTTTATTGGATCCTGGGCAAATGGAGCAGGTCATTTTAAATCTGGCTATTAATGCTCGGGACGCTATGCCTAAAGGAGGCATTATTCATTTTGAAATTTCCCTAACGGGTAATCCTGAAATTGAATTTACTTCCTCGGCGAATAAGTTGCATTTTCCAAAACCTTATTCTGAAAGTGAAAATAAAAATTCCAACTCTGATTATGTTTGTTTGCGTGTGCGGGATACCGGAACGGGAATTGATGAAGCCATTCTACCGCACATATTCGAACCTTTTTATACAACTAAAGAAATGGGTGAAGGTACGGGCTTAGGACTTTCAACGGTATATGGAATTGTGCAACAAAATAAAGGATTTATACAAGTACAAAGTGAACTGAAAAAGGGAACTCATTTTAGTATTTATTTTCCACATTACACTTTACCCCTTACTAAAAATTCACCTGTAAAATCCTCACAACTAGCGAATTATTAATAGTATGAATCCATTAAATACTAAACAAGAACAAGAATTAATTACTTACCTTAAAAAAGTCTCCACCCGAGCCGATAAAAAAAAATATTATGAGCAAAGTGATATGTGGAATGAAATGGTCGGTTACCTGATTCAAAAAGTAGGGGTACCTTTGGATAGTTTAGTTGAACATGCTGAATTCTATAAAAATATTTTTCAGCAAACTTGGGAAGAGTTTTATCATCAAAAAGATTAGCTATTAATCTGCTCCTATTTTCGCAGCTGCCCAAGTTTTAATTAACTCTTCACTCCATATTTCAAAAACACCTTCCACAATTTTTTCTCTCGCGACACGCATTAAATCACAATAAAAATGCAAACTATGAATGGATGCTAATTCTAAGGCTAAAATTTCTTGAGCATGAATTAAATGCCGCATATAGGCACGCGAAAAATTCTTGCAAGTATAACATCCACATAGCGGATCAAGGGGTTGATCTACATCTTGGGAATAACGCGCGGCTTTAAAATTCATTTGGCCAGCCCAAGTAAAAGTGGTTCCATTACGCGCATTACGAGTGGGCATTACGCAATCGAACATATCAATGCCCTTACCAATTAAAGTCAATAAATTAGTAGGTGTTCCCACTCCCATTACATAACGTGGTTTTTCTTTGGGTAAACGTTGGGAACAAAAATCAGCGATGGCATACATCTCTTCCGCAGGTTCACCAACACTTAAGCCGCCAATAGCGTAACCGGGAAGATTCAAAGGAATTAAATGCTCAATAGCTTGTGCACGGGCCTCGGTATACATTCCCCCTTGTACAATACCGAAAAAATTTTGCGCATAACCATGTAAGGGTGGATTTTTATCCAGCCAAGTCAATGCCCGCTCGGTCCAGCGCTGTGTAAGGCCTAAAGACTGTTGTACTTCTTTTGGTGTGGCAGGGTATGGCGTACATTCATCGAAGGCCATAATAATATCGGCACCGATTTGCCTTTGTGTTTCCATCACCGATTCTGCTGTGAACATATGTTTAGAGCCATCAATATGTGAATGAAACAGTACACCTTCTTCGGTAATTTTTCTTAAGGTTTTTAAACTCCAAACTTGAAATCCACCCGAATCCGTGAGCATAGCTCCCGTCCAATTCGCGAAGCGATGTAAACCACCGGCACGCGCAATTAATTTCCCACCTGGACGCAAATATAAATGATAGGTATTCCCCAAAATAATTTTAGCTCCTAATTCACTGAGGGCACGTGGAGATACAGCTTTGACGGCTCCAGCAGTACCTACCGGCATAAAAATGGGCGTGGGAATTTCGCCATGATCTGTTTGCATCAGTCCAGCACGTGCGGCGGATAATGAAGATGTTTTTTGTAGAGTAAAAAATGGTTTAGTCATGAGTAGTATACTTATTATTATTTATTGATAAAGGTATTCAAAGGCATCATTTAATTTTTGTACAGGATGCAGGGTAACACCTGGCACATAGATTTTGTTTGCACCGGCTTTGGGGATGACAATAGATTTAAACCCCAGTCGGGCCGCTTCGCGAATGCGCGCTTCAATTAAAGGAATCGATCGCAATTCTCCGTTCAATCCTAATTCGCCTAAAGCTAAAGTTCCCGCTAAACATTTACGCCCCAAATGATTGGAGGCTACAGAGGCAGCCACGGCTAAATCAATTGCCGGCTCTTCCACACGAAAACCACCGGCCACATTAACGAAAACATCATGCCCCCCAATTTCAATCCCTGCAAATTTTTCGAGCAACGCAAGAATAATAGTTAAGCGTTTTGAGTCAAAACCCATGCTCACACGTTGCGCGACGGAAAAATGGCTGCGACCCACTAAGGCTTGCATTTCTAGGAGTATAGGACGCGTCCCTTCCATAGTGCAGGAAATTACCGATCCTGGATCGCGTTCGCCGCTATTTTGCACAAATACTTGCGAAGGATTTTCAACTTGTTGCAAGCCATCGGCTCCCATTTCAAAAACACCAATTTCATTGGTAGCTCCAAAACGATTTTTAACCGCCCGTAACATGCGGTAGGAATGATGTCTTTCGCCTTCGAAATACACCACTGTATCCACCATATGTTCCACCATACGTGGTCCGGCTAAAGTGCCTTCCTTAGTCACATGCCCCACAATAAATGTGGCACAGCCGGTGGATTTTGCGTGTACCATCAAGGCCAGGGTACATTCGCGCAATTGGGACACGGAACCCGGAGAGGCTGGTAAATCGGGCTTATACACAGTTTGTATCGAATCGATAATCAATACTTTGGGGTGTAGTTTTTCTACTTGTTTAAATACAACTTCTAAATCCGTTTCTGCTAATACTAATAAACTCGGTGAAGGCGTAGCTAAACGTTCGGAACGCATTTTCAATTGACCAAGCGATTCTTCCCCTGTAACATACAGCGTCGGCACATCGGCGGTAGAAAGTACCACCATCATTTGCAAAAGTAAAGTGGATTTTCCGATGCCGGGATCACCACCAATTAAAATTAAAGAACCCGGAACAATGCCACCGCCTAGTACACGATCTAATTCATTGATACTGGTTTTAATCCGTACTTCGGTTTGGGTGGCGACATCGCGCAAAGGTACGGCTAAAGTTGCTTGGCCGGATTGACTCAAACCTCTTCTTTGAGTGGGTTCGGCATCTTCGCGTGTTTCAATTATGCTAGACCAAGCGCCACAGGAAAGACATTTACCTGTCCACTTCGAAGATCGCTCGCCGCATTCACGACAAACAAATAAGGATTGCGATTTACTTTTATTCATTATTTCAATTTAGCAATCAAAACTTGCAATGCCTCACCTAATTGGACCATAATTTCAGATGTTCAAAATCATTATTTTGCAACTCACAAGAATGGGCGATTTAGTGCAAACGCTACCCGTTTTACAAAGCTGGAAAACAGCTGATCCTGGCTGTCATATTACATTAGTTTGCCTTTCTGAATTTCAATCGGTGGTTAAAAGTTCACTCCTGTGGGATAGCGTAATTCCCATTCCTATTGATGATCTGAATAAACTGTATGCCGATGAAGCGCATGCAAAGCCTTTTGCGCAAGAACCTTTTCTTTCTTTGGAAGCGTTAAAAGATCATTATCAGGTGGCTATAAATTTAACGAGTGATTTGCCTTCTTCCCTAATGATGCAAGGACTAAGCGCCGAAAAAAAATGGGGAAGAGTCAATGCGCAGGAACATGAGATTCTTTTACACGGCAATTGGGCAAAATATCTTTTTTCCCTAGTCAGTCATCGCATGCATAATCATTTTAACTTAGTGGATCTTTATATGGGGATTTCATCGACTAGTCCAAAGCCCATGCAAAATTATTTACCGCAATCGGATTTAGATAAACAATGGGCAAAAAATAGTTTGGCGCAATTAAATTATACGGCTGCAAAACCATTAATTGCTTTACAACTTGGAGCTAGCCATGAGCATAGAACTTGGGGTGTGGAAAACTATGCGGCTTTAGCTAAAAAACTTATTCAAGAATTAAATTGTGACATATTGCTACTGGGAGATAAAAGCGAATTAGCTAGTGGCTTTCAGTTTACCGCTATCATGCATACACCTTGTCTGAATTTAATTGGACAAACTAGTTTAACTCAGCTTGCGGCAATATTAACCCAATGTCGATTACTCATTAGCAATGATACCGGTACTATTCATATTGCGGCTGCGGTGAATACTAAAGCATTGGGTCTGTATTTTTCCACGGCTTATTATTGCGAGACGGCTCCTTATGGGGAAGGGCATGCCATATTACAAACCGAGCTTCCTTGTTCACCTTGTCAAAAAGAAAATCTTTGTGAGGGTATGCGCTGTAAAAGTGTGCTCAGCGTGGAGGCTGTTTTTTTGGCTACACAATATTTATTCGATAATACAGCCTTTAAGGAATGGCCTTTTACGGAGCTTTCTTTTTATCAAAGTCGTTTTTTGTGTAATGGGACTATGGCTTATGAACCTGTGGCGGGATGTAAAATATCTTCACATTACCTTTGGGGTTATCTTAATCGTCTAATTTGGGAATTGATTTTTGATTTGCCTTGGGATCGGGATTATGTGCTTAATATTTTTAAACGGGTTTCCCAATCCTCGCGCTGGGATGAAATCTATTCGCAAGTTTTGGTGAACTTACAAGAATTACAAAATGAATTTTCTTTCGGAAAAAAAATTAGTGCTCAGTTGATGGCGTTATTTATACAAGGTGGAGATCGTGAAAGTATTTTGGCAAAGCATGGTGAATTGCAAAACCTTGCTCATAAGCTGAATTGTTTAGGCAGTGAAAAAAATATTTTGGCAGATTTTTTCAAATATGAAATGCTAGACAGCAAATTTTTGGCTTATCCAGAATTTGCAACTGACTTAAATAAAAAATACTCCAAGCTTCTGAATTATACCGAAAATGGAATTCATGCATTATCCTCGCTTTTTTCTCCTTAAATAGGTTATCATAAGTTGAGGATTTTTACTTTTGCCAAAGAATTAATAAAAATGGCCGAAAAATTATTTCCGAGGAAAAGTCAATATGAATACTAAATATTCCACGCTTCCGGCTTTATTGCAATATATCGAAAAAAATTTCAAAAATGATTGTGCCTTAGGCTATAAACAAAAAGGGGTTTGGCAAAAAATTTCTACGAAAGTCATAGGTGAGACTGTACGCAAACTTTGTTTGGGATTATTAGAAGTCGGTTTAAAACCAGGCGATAAAGTGGGTTTGGTTGCGGATCCTTCGCCCTTTTGGATCATGATGGATTTAGCTGTGCTGGCGGGTGGAGGTATTACGGTGCCTATGTTCGCCAATATATCACCCGATAATTTGCAATATGAAATAAATGATTCGGCAATGCGCTTTTTATTCGTCGGATCGGAATCACAATATCTAGCCTTACAGCCTTTTTTTGGATCCTTAGAAAAAATCATTTCTCAAACGGAAATGAATAATCCCAAGGTTATTACTTATGATACCCTTTTGCTATTAGGGGAAAAACGCTTTGCGCAAAACCCTAGTGAATATGCTGCTTGTGTGCAAAAAATTAATACTGAAGATACCGCTACCCTTATCTATACCTCGGGAAGTACAGGTGTCCCTAAGGGTGTGGAGTTATCGCATAAAAACTTGGTGTCGCAAGTAGAAGCGACCCATCAACGCTTTCCGCTTGATCCTTTACAGGATACTATACTGAGCTGTTTGCCTTTGGCGCATATATTCGAACGCATGGTGGCCTATTTTTATATGTCAACGGGTTGCTCGCTTTATTTTGCCGAAGAGATTAAAAAAGTCGCTGATAATATGCGTGAGATACATCCCACTATTATCACTTTAGTGCCACGACTCTTAGAAAAAGTTTTTGCCAAAATGCAAAGTAATGTGGAAACAGCCACTGGATTAAAGAAAAAATTAGGGTCCTTAGCTTTAGAGCGCGCAAAAACTCTAAATCCATTACGGCAAAAAAATTGGCAAGATTTTATTCTCGATAAATTAGTGTATGCTAAAATGCGTAAAGCCTTAGGAGGCCAGCTGCGTATAGCAATTTCTGGAAGCGCACCATTGGAGGCTAGCCTCAATAATTTTTTTGTGAATATTGGAGTTGAAGTTTATGAAGGTTATGGCTTAACAGAAGCCTCTCCCGTAATTGCGGCGAACTATCCTGGGCATCGAAAAGTGGGAACGGTAGGCCAAGCTTTTCCTGGAGTAATAGTCAAAATTAGTGATGAGGGAGAAATACTCGCCTCTGGCCCTAATACTATGAAGGGCTATTATCATCAGCCGGAAGAAACGGCTAAGGCCATAGATGCGCATGGGTGGTTACATACTGGTGATTTAGGACATGTCGACAATGAAGGTTACATCAAGATTACGGGGCGTAAAAAAGAATTATTTAAAACCGCCAATGGAAAGTATGTGGCGCCGGTTCCTATTGAGCAGGCTATTTCTAAAAACAAATTAGTGGATATGGTGATGGTTATTGCCGAAGGAAAACCTTATACCACCTGTTTTATTTTTCCGGATTTCGAAAATTTAAAGGCTGTAAAACAGGAAATGGGAATGGGAGAACAATCCCCCCTAGAGTTTCTACAAAGCTTAACGGCAAAAGCTTTTGTGCAAAAAACTATTGACGAAACTAATGCCAAGCTCAATCATTGGGAACAGGTGCAAAAATTTATCATTATCACTAATCCCGTTACCATTGATTCGGGTGAGTTAACGCCGACTATGAAATTGCGACGTCATGTGGTGATGGAAAAATACCAAAAGGAATTGGATACTTTATATAAATCATAAGAGTTTTTAACACTCGCTTGAAGGAGTGAAAGATATGCAATCGATACGTACAGCAACCGTGGTGGGAAGTGGAATTATGGGTTCGCAAATCGCTGCCCATTTGGCAGGATGCGGCATTCCTGTTTTATTGCTCGATGTTCCTACCGAAGGAAAAAATCGCAATGCTATTGCCGACAAAGCTAAAGAGGCTTTGAAAAAAATAAAACCTTCGCCAACCTATACACCAGAAGCACTTGATCTTATTGAAACCGGAAATATTGAAGACGATTTAAAAAAAGCTGGTGCAACCGATTGGATTATCGAAGCCATTATTGAATTACCCGAACCCAAAATAGCCTTGTTTAAAAAACTCGAAGCGGTGGCTTCGCCGCATACAATTTTGGCTACCAATACTTCGGGTATCCCTTTAAAATTATTGTGCCGCGAGCTAAAAGAAGATTTTCAAAAACGCTTTATCGGCACGCATTTTTTTAATCCTCCCCGTTATTTGCGTTTGGTGGAAGTGATACGTGGACCTAAAACCTCAGATGAAACCACCCAACGTATAGAGCATGTTTTGACTTCGGTACTGAATAAAGTTTCCGTGCCCACTTTAGATAGTCCAGCCTTTATTGCGAATCGCATAGGCGTGCATGCCATGGTGCAAACTATGCGCATTGCCAAGGATATGAAACTCAGTGTTGAAGCGGTGGATTTTTTAACGGGTTCATTATTAGGTCGTCCTAAAACGGGCACTTTTAAACTGGCTGATTTAGTAGGCCTCGATACCTTGGTGCATATTATTAAAAATTTGGAGCAAGCCTTTCCCACGGAAAATTATTCGGTAGATAGCACATTGCAAGCTCTAATTGAGAAAAAAGCTCTAGGCCGTAAAACCGGGGCAGGATTTTATAGTAAGCAAAAAGAAGGCGTCGAGGCTTTAGATTTAATTACGAGTGAATATCATCCCGAAAATAAAGTGCGTTTCGATGATCTTAAGGAAATTCTCAAAGAAGAAGTTTTAGCTAAGAAATTACATCGTCTTTTTGAATTGCAAGGCCCCGGAGCAGATGCCGCACAACGTATTCTCGCAACTTCAATTGCTTATGCTGCAACGGTTGCCTCTACCGTAGCGGAAAAGATACCCTATATTGATGAAGCGATGGAATTAGGTTTTGCTTGGGAGATGGGTCCTTTTAAAATATTTGATGCGATTGGTGTTACGGCCTTTCGTAAAGTGATTGATAAATATGCAATTCCCTGTCCGGCTTGGCTTTGGGAAAATATTGGGGGTAGCGAGCAGGTTTACCTAGAAGCGGCCGATAAGCTCAATGTGAAATCGGTGTCCGGCAAAGGCCGCGACAATATTGCGCCACGAGGATTTAATTTAGACTCTCATCGTCGCAGCCATAAGGCTATTATTGAAACGACCGATGCTACCTTATGGGATATTGGCGATGGGATAGCGCTTTTAGAATTCCATTCGAAAATGAATAGTATGGGACCTATTTCCCTCGATATGATTTTAAAATCTGTCGATAAAGCCAATGCCAGTTTTCGTGGTTTGGTGATAGGCAATCAAGGTCCTAACTTTTGTGCGGGAGCTAATATTGCTATGGTATTGCTCGATGCCGTAAATGGCGAGTACGACAATATCGATTATGCGGTAAAGCAATTTCAACGTGCCAGCATGGCGATTAAATATTCTGCTGTGCCAGTCATTGTGTCTCCCCATAATATGGCTTTGGGTGGCGGTTGCGAATTTGTTTTACATAGCAATAGGCCGGTACTTTCACCGGAAACTTATATGGGCTTGGTGGAAGTAGGCGTGGGACTGTTACCTGCCGGTGGCGGTACCAAAGAAATGACTTTACGTTCCCTCGATAAAAATCGTGGCGGCATTGCCCTTAATCATTTATTAAAATCATTTGAATTATTGGCGATGGGCAAAGTTTCTACTTCCGCCCGCGAAGCGATTACCATGGGTCTTTTAGACTCTCGTGCAGTAATTGCGTCCAATGATAGTACACGTTTAAATCAAGCCAAAGCCGAAGCAATGGCCATGAGTGATGCGGGTTATCGTCCGCCTGCGCCAGCCAAGCATATTGAAATGTTGGGTAATGAAGCTTATGCCGCTATTGAAACTGGCGTTTATTTATTGCGCGAAGCAGGGTTTGCTTCCGAACATGATGCCTTAATTGCCAAAAGTATTGGACGGATTATGTCCGGTGGGGCATTGGCAGCAGGTACCGTAGTCGATGAAGATTATTTGTTGGCTTTAGAAAGAGAAGAATTTCTCAAACTCGTGGGGACGAAAAAAACTCAGGAGAGAATTGAGCATATGTTGAAAAAAGGGAAACCATTGCGAAATTAATTGCAATTAATATTTGCGGTTAATGGTTATCTCAATGCAATTAAAAAAGTTTAAGGATTAGAAAAATGGAGGATTTATGTCGGATGCAGTAATAGTCGCAGGCGTGCGAACTCCGGTGGGTAAAGCTGGAAAAGGATCATTCTTGCATTTACGTTCGGATACATTAGCAGCTCGTTGTGCCGAAGAAGTATTAAAAAGAGCACCTGGTTTATCTCCTGCAGATGTAGAAGATTTGATTTTAGGTTGCGCTATGCCGGAAGCGGAACAAGGCATGAATGTTGCGCGCATGGTGGGGTTACTGGCAGGTTTACCCAATACCACACCCGCGATGACGGTGAATCGTTATTGCTCTTCCGGTTTACAAACAATTGCTATGGCTTCGGATCGAATAAATTTGGGCGATGCGGACGTGATTATGGCGGGTGGTTTGGAAAGTATGTCGATGTTACCAATGGGCGGACATAAAATTGCGCCTAATCCCGAGCTCGTGCATAAATTACCCGAAGCCTATATGACTATGGGGTTAACTGCTGAAAAAGTGGCCGAGCAATATAAAATCAGTCGTGAAGATCAAGATGCTTTTGCTTTCACTTCACATCAAAGAGCGGTGGCGGCTATTCAAGCAGGGAAATTTAAAGAGGAAATTTTGTCTATTGAATGGACAGAAACCATTTTAGACGAAAAGCATAAAGAGAAAAAAATCCAAAGAAGCTTAGCCATTGATGAGGGTCCACGTGGCGATACCTCATTAGAAGCTTTAAAGGGATTAAAACCCGTATTCAAAGCCAATGGAACCGTAACTGCTGGGAATAGTTCTCAGGTCAGCGATGGTGCAGCGATGTTACTGTTAACTTCTAAAAAATATGCGGATGCCCATGGTTTGAAACCCTTGGCGCGTTTAATAAAATATGTGGTAACCGGCGTGGCTCCTGAAGTGATGGGTATTGGCCCTGCTTATGCTATACCGGCGGTATTGAAAAAGGCCGGACTGACTTTAGATCAAATTGATTTAATGGAATTGAATGAAGCTTTTGCAGCCCAATCATTAGCCGTGCTTCGCGAATTAAAATTCCCTCTGGATAAAGTCAATGTAAATGGCGGAGCCATTGCATTAGGCCATCCATTGGGTTGTACGGGATCAAAGCTTACCATTAGTTTAATTAATGAATTAAAACGCCGTGGCGGTAAATACGGTATTGTAAGTATGTGCATAGGTGGCGGTATGGGTGCTGCGGGAGTATTCGAAATCCTATAATTTTTTTAAGTTCTCTCCTCGGTAAACAAAAAGGGCGACTTCTTAGAAGTCGCCCTTTTTGTTTAAATAAACACTAGTGTTTATTTAGCATTATTATAAAGTGATTCATCCAATGAAAAATGTAGAACTGCTTTGATAGTTCTTTCTTCATAAACTCGATGTTGCTCATATCCAGTCGTAGGCCCAGCTCCCATTACTGCATAGGGCATTGAAATCTCTAAACCGAATACGCGATTTAAACTGTAATTTATACCGGGAATAATATTCAGCAATTTACCATCATCGGAAGTACTTTTGCCGTCAAGCACTTCATTTAAATAGTATGTGTATTCGCCTGCTACATAAAGGCTAAGTGTTTGTTTTGTATTAGTCCAAGCACCAAATGGCAAACTATATTCAGGTTTTGCAAACACTCGGATATTATCAATTTTTGCACCTGTTAAATCTTCCGTGTCAAATTGATAGCTTGCATTTGCCAAGAATTTGCAATCGCCCCAATTTTTGCCATAGAGGGCGCCAAAAATTAAAGAGGCATAAGGGTCCGCGCTTACAATATCGGTAAAGCCTACCGGTAAAGTAATGCCTAAAAAACCACCTAATCCTAATTGGGGGTCGGCGTACTTTAAGCCCAGAGTTGGGCGGTCAAAGCCTGATTTATCCTCAATGCTTTTCAAAATATATTTGACATCGAGCGAGCCTTCGATATTATCCGTTAAACCGTATTTTCCCTGAAGGGGCAAATATAAAGGTTTGTAGGCAAGCTCTCGGCTATCACTTTTACCTGCACTATTGTAAGTTCCTGCAGGAACCGTTCTTTGAAAACCTATATCTATTGCCATCGCACGAGGGCCAATCGGCATATATTCGTCCAAAGCGAAAAGAGGGGACAGGCTAAGGGCTGCCAAAATCGAGGAAAGAACCAACTTCTTAATCATCCAAAACTCCTAAAAGTGATTGGTTAAAGTTAAGTAATATTATCGCATAGGCGAATGCGCATTGTAAATGTTAGTCTAGACGTATCTGAGATTATATTTAGGTTTGTATAGAGATTTAACTATGAAATTCACTAAAAAAACCGATTATGCCTTGAGAACTATGCAGTTTCTGGCACGTTTTCAAAATTCACCGAGCGAATCCCCGGTGGGTTGCGTGTCAGTGCAGCATATTTCCGAGAAATCTCATTTGTCGCTGCGATTTTTACATGGAATTGTCTCGCAACTATCTAAGGCAAAACTTTTGAAAACGGTTTCTGGGCCGAAAGGGGGGATTTCTTTATCCCGTGCTCCAGAACAAATTTCCATTTTGGAAATCATTGAAGCGGTTGAAGGACCCATTAATTTAATGGATTGCTTTGAACATCCCCATCAATGCAGTGAAATTCAACAATGTTCCATATTAGGGGTATTGCGTACGGCTCAGTCTACTTTAGTAAATCATTTAAGGAATAGTAATCTGGGTCTCATGGTCAAAGCTAAAACGGATCCCTTTTGTGCCACTTCCAAAAAAGAACTGATAAAGCCGCAAATGAATTGCCCAGTGCTTAAATAGGCTTAAGTACTTTCAAATAATTTGTGCGAAGGCCTTTATTGTTTGCCCCCGAAGAAACTCTCCTCCTTAATGCGGCACCAAAGAGTTCCATCGAATAAAATTTTTCCTTAAAATGAATTGATCGCTTACGAATAATAGAGCATTTTTTTGACCCAATTGAAAAAATTAAGGGTTTTAAATTTATAAAATGCCGATCTCAGTCAAAAAGGAAAACGCTGCATGAAGCTGCATGAATATCAAGCAAAGGCTTTGTTACGCCAAGCTGGCCTACCTGTGCCAAAAAGCGAGGTTGTATTTAGCCCCGAGGAAGTTACCGGAGCTTTAAAAAAATTAGGTTTGGACTCTGGCGTTGCTAAAGCGCAGGCCTATACTGGCGGTCGCGGAAAAGCGGGTGGCATCAAACTTTATAAGAGTGCTGATGAGGCGATGAGCCTAACCAAACAATTTTTGGGCATGCGCTTAATCACTAAGCAAACGGGATCTCAAGGCGTAGCTATTGAAGCAGTTTTATTAGAAGAAGCCAGTGCTATCCAACGCGAACTATATGTCGCGGTTACTTTAGACCGAGCCAAAGCGAATATTGTTATCATGCTTAGCCCTGAAGGCGGTATGGATATTGAAGAAGTTGCCGAAAATACTCCGGAAAAAATTCTCAAACTTTATCCCACTTGGGGACGTAACATCGATGCTAACAGTGCCGCACAAGGTGCTGCCTTCTTAGGTTTGACGGGAAGTTTGGCCACTGAATTTGAAGATGTACTCAATAAATTATATCGTCTCTACCAAGAACGCGATTGCTCCTTATTGGAAATAAATCCTTTAGTGATAAATGGCGAAAATCATTTGTCTTTGCTCGACTGCAAATTTTTAGTTGATGAAAATGCCGTATATCGTCAAACTGATACAGGCGGCGATCCCGATGCCGAAAAAGATCCAGCAGAAATTGAAGCGTCTAAATTTGGCTTAAGCTATATCAAGCTTGATGGGAATATCGGCTGCATGGTGAATGGCGCAGGCTTAGCCATGGCGACCATGGATATTATCTCGCATTATGGCGAACAACCAGCAAACTTTTTGGATGTAGGCGGATCGGCGACGGAAGAAGCCGTGACGAAGGCTTTTGAAATTATTTGTTCCGACAAAAATGTGAAAGCTATTCTCGTTAATATTTTTGGTGGCATTATGCTTTGCGATAGAATCGCTCGTGGCATAATTAATGCAGTACAAAAAATTGGCTTGCAAGTGCCTTTAGTAGTACGTTTAGAAGGCACTAATGTTAAAGAAGGTAAAGAAATTATTGATAATTCTGGGCTCGATTTAGTGAGTGCAGATAATTTGGACGACGCAGCCCGCAAAGTGGTTGCCGCCTTAAAGGGAGTTAAATAATGGCTATTCTAATCGACCAAAATACGCGACTGATTACTCAAGGTATTACTGGTAAAGCCGGTTTATTCCATTCACAAAAATGTCGTGAATACGGCACCAATGTGGTGGGCGGTGTTACCCCTAAAAAAGGCGGAACTACGGTAGATGGTTTTCCTGTTTTTAATTCGATAGCAGAATCGGTTAAAGCAACCGGTGCCAATACCACTATGATTTTTGTGCCAGCCGCATATGCTGCGGATGCTATTCTTGAAGCCGCAGATGGCGGGATCAAATTGATTGTAGCTATAACTGAAGGCCTTCCTGTAATGGATATGCTTAAAGTGCATAATTATCTTCGTGATAAAGATTGTATTTTGATCGGCCCCAACTGCCCTGGCTTAGTCACGGCAGGTGTTTGTAAAGTGGGTATTGCTCCCGGCCCCATTCATTCTAAAGGATGCATAGGTATTGTTTCCCGCTCGGGCACTTTAACTTATGAAGCGGTGCATCAAACTACTACTTCTGGTTTAGGACAAACCACCGCAGTAGGTATTGGTGGGGATCCAATTCATGGATTAAGTCATATCGATGTAGTGAAAATGTTAAATGCCGATCCCGCCACTGAAGGCATTATTTTAATCGGTGAAATTGGCGGTAGCGATGAAGAAATTGCGGCAGAATATATTAAGCAATTTGTGAAAAAACCGGTCGTGGCGTTCATTGCAGGAGCTTCGGCACCTAAAGGAAAGCGCATGGGTCATGCCGGAGCTATTATCGATGGTAATTCGGGAACTGCGGCAGCGAAAATATCGGCATTGATTGCAGCAGGCGTAAAAGTGGCGCCTACGGCTTCGCATATTGGTGCCTATATGTTAGAGGCCATGAAACGATAAAATCATTACGTATCCTGTAGGTACCGGTAACATTTATGTTATGTAGGGCTCATGGGAAACATCAGAAATTTGAAAAAGGATAAAAGATGAAAAGAGCAAAAATTGCCCTTGTGGGCGCAGGTCAAATCGGTGGCACCATGGCATTGGTGGCTGCGCAAAAACAATTAGGCGACATTCTTTTAATAGATATTGCCGAAGGCGTACCCCAAGGTAAAAGCTTAGATATTTTACATGGCGGCGGACTCATTCCTACCTCGAGTAATTTGTCGGGCTCCAATAGTTATGATGATTTAGCCGGATCCGATGTAGTTATTGTAACTGCTGGGTTACCTCGTAAACCGGGTATGTCGCGCGACGATTTATTAGATGTCAATTTTGGCATTATCAAAACCGTGGGTGAAGCCATTAAAGCCAAAGCACCGAATGCATTTATAATTGTGGTCACTAATCCTTTGGATGCGATGGTCTATGCCATGCAAAAAGTTACCGGTTTTCCGGCTAATCGGGTAGCCGGTATGGCTGGCGTATTAGATTCTGCACGTTTTGCTTCTTTAGTCGCCGCGGAATTAAAAGTTTCTCCTGAAGATGTAAAAGCTTTGGTGATGGGTGGACATGGTGATACTATGGTGGCACTCACACGTTATTGCACCGTAGGTGGCATTCCAGTTACGCAACTTTTGTCCAAAGAAAAATTGGATGTCATTGCTAAGCGTACCGCCAATGCGGGTGGTGAAGTGGTCGCTTTGTTAAAAACTGGTTCGGCTTTTTATAGCCCGGCACTTTCCGCTATTCACATGGCCGAGGCGTTCTTAAAGGATAAGAAAAATATTGTCACTTGCGCCGCAAAACTCTCTGGTGAATACGGCGTACAAGGCCTCTATGCCGGAGTTCCTGCCATTTTAGGTGCAGGCGGTATTGAAAAAGTCATTGAAGTTGAGCTCGATGCCGATGAAAAGAAAGCTTTTGACGTTTCTATAGAAGCGGTAAAAAGTTTAGTTTCATGGGTAGATAAAAAAATGGCAGCTTAAAATATTTTCAAAACCTAAGCGACTATAAACATTGTGGTTGACTTAGGTTTTGATTTTCTAAATTCTACGTATGGCCATCTCCGACCTCTCCCGAATCCCCGGTATTGGGCCAAAGCGTGAAAAAATTTTGCGCGCGGCTGGCATTAACACTTTACGCGACCTCATTTATTATCTTCCGCGCAAATATATCGACCGCACAAAAACCACCGCCATTTGTGATTTAAAAGCGGGAGAAGATGCTTATTTTGCAGCGCATGTAAGTTATGTAGAAAACGTTAAAATGCGCTTGATAGTGCATGTTGACGATGGCTCCGGCACACTCGATTTAGTTTTTTTTAATGGCATTCAATTTTTACAACATAAATTTAAAACGGGGCAGCGCTTATTATTGGCTGGCGTCCCCACTTTTTTTCGCGATTTACAAATCGTGCATCCTGAATTTGAAATCTTACGGGAAGATCAAGACATTCCCAAAGTGATACTTCCACGTTACCCCTTATCCGAAGAAATGTCCGCCGCGCATGTGGAGCATAAATTTTTGCAAAAAGCCGCCTTAGAAGCTTTGGATAAATTTTCATTTACCGATGCTTGGCCCGCGAGTTTATTGCAAACCAGAAATTTTTTATGTGAAGCCGATTTACTTAAGAATTTACATCAACCACAAGTCTGGGACGATTTACCGGCTTTGCAAAATCAATTAAAATGGCGTGAGGCTTTGCCTTTATCTTTGCGTTTAGAAGGGCGTCGCTTAAAACGCCAAACCGTAGGTCGGGCATGGCCCGTATCAGTAATGTTACGGCCTAAATTAATGGATATTTTGCCTTTTGCTTTAACCCAAGGCCAAATAGAGGTCACGCAACAAATTATTACCGCTATGAATGCGCCACAGCAATTTTGCGGATTATTACAAGGGGATGTGGGTGCCGGAAAAACCGTAGTAGGTTTATTAGTGGCTTTAAGCATTCTCGAGTATGGTGGGCAAGTGGCTTTAATGGCCCCTACGGAAATATTGGCGCTTCAGCATCATGCCAGTTTATTGCCTTGGCTTACAGTATTAAATATCTCCTGTGCATTGCTTACTAGTGATACGCCTAAAGTGTTACGCGATCAAACTTGCGAAGAATTAAAAAATGGGCAATTGCAATTTATCATTGGCACCCATGCTCTATATTCCGCGGATGTAAAATATCATAATCTTGGATTAGCTTTAATTGATGAGCAGCATCGCTTTGGAGTACAACAACGCGAGGCTTTGCTCGCTAAGGGCAATTATCCTCATGTATTATATATGTCGGCAACGCCCATTCCGCGTAGTTTGGCACAAACTGTGTACGGGGATTTAGAAAATTTTATACTCAAGGATAAACCAAAAGGTCGCTTGCCGGTGAAAACACGCATAGTGCCCACACATAAACGGCAAGACATGTTGAAGTTTTTGCGCGAGGAAGTACAAAATCAAAATCAAGTCTTTTGGGTGGTTCCGCAAATAAGTACCAAAGATTTGTTACCCGAAGAAAAACCTTGGCATATTTTACCTGGTGCTGAAAATGCCCGCGAAGATTTCTTATCCGTGGAAAAAATTTTAACTGAACTTAAGGGTTTTTCCAAATCTTGGAAAGTAGATTGCGTACATGGAAAATTACCGATGCAGGAAAAAGAAAGAGTATTGCGTGATTTTCGCAAAGCCAGCACACAAGTTTTGGTGGCCACTACCGTGATTGAAGTGGGAGTAGATGTGCCCGAAGCCAATCTCATGATTATTGAAAATCCAGATCGCTTTGGATTAGCCCAATTGCATCAATTACGTGGACGCACTGGTCGCGGTAAAAAGCAAGCTTGGTGCTTTTTAGCTTTACCGGCCAATGATTATCCTCCTGAAACTTTTGAACGTCTAAGGCTCTTTTCGGAAACCGATGACGGGTTTAAAATAGCCGAGCTTGATTTACAAATGCGTGGGGCAGGTAACTTTGAAGGCACGGTACAAAGTGGTTTTCGAGAATTGCGTTTCTTGGATTGGATGGTTGATTTCCCACTAATACAAGAAGCACGTAAACTAGCACATGGGATTTTAATCGGTGAATTTCCATTAAGTCCTGAAGAGCGCACGAAACTTGTGCCGACAGTAATATAAAAGACTGAGAATGAGGGTTAGAATGAATTTACAAGATGCGGCAATTGTGCTAGCTTTTCCACCCAATTCTACAGGGTGTTGAAATACTTATGATCCCAGCTTTACGCATTTATAATTCGTCTTTAGGCCGCAAATATTTAATGAGCCTAACCGGTCTTTTTTTATGTTCCTTTTTAGTGGTGCATCTTTCCGGAAATATTTCGCTTTTCTTTCATGATGAAGGCAAGGCCTTCAATTTATACACCCAATTTATGTCGCATAATTTGCTGATTCGATTAACCGAATTTGCTTTATTAGGTGGATTCGTAATGCATATTGTGGATGCCGTATTCCTTCGTATAAAAAACAATGCTGCACGTCCTCAAGGCTATGCGGGTCGTCCCAGAGGAGCGGGTAAAGGCAAAAGTAGTGGTAGTTTTTTATCGCGCACTATGATTTTTAGCGGTTCCTTGATTTTGTTTTTCTTGGTTGTGCATTTAAAATCCTATTGGTATGAACTTAAATTCGGTGAAGTACCCACGGTAGAATATGATGGCGTTGTGGTACACAATGCTTATGCCATGGTGGTTGCTTCTTTTCATGAAGCTTGGTATTGCCTACTTTATGTTTTATCGATTGTTTTTTTAGGGGCGCATCTTAATCATGGCTTCCAATCTGCTTTTCAATCTTTAGGTCTAAAAAATAAAGTTTATTCGCCTTTACTGGAAAAATTAGGCAATGCTTTTTCTCTGCTTATCATCATTAGCTTTAGTATTTTCCCTATTTATTTTTATTTCACTGCGCCTTAAATAAAAGTGTTCATCGTGAGTGAGTGGCTGATGGCTACTTATTCACTTAAAGCCATTAAAACTAGGCTTTCGCGGGTGATCACTACGCCCAAAATTTGCTATCTTTATCGCGGTTTAGAGAAGAAAGTTTTTTCATGCCCAAAAGAAGTGATCTGAAGAAAATCATGCTCATCGGCAGCGGTCCCATTGTGATTGGACAAGCTTGCGAATTCGATTATTCGGGCACTCAAGCCTGCAAGGCTTTGCGAGAAGAAGGTTATTCCGTGGTTTTGGTAAATTCCAATCCTGCCACCATTATGACCGATCCAGGCATAGCGGATGCCACTTACGTAGAACCAATTACTTGGCAGATTTGTGAACGCATTATCGCTAAAGAGCGTCCCGATGCTTTACTGCCAACTTTAGGCGGACAAACGGCTTTGAATACGGCGGTGGATTTAGCCGAGCATGGTGTTTTAGCAAAATATGGCGTGGAAATGATTGGCGCCAATTTGCAAGCCATTCATAAAGCCGAATCGCGGCAACAATTTAAAGTGGCCATGGAAAAAATTGGTATTGAAAGCGCACGCTCCTATGTTGCCAATAACATTGCCGAAGCACGAGAAGGGATGCGCAAAATTGGTTTGCCCTTAGTGATTCGTCCTGCATTCACGATGGGTGGTGCCGGCGGTGGTTTTGCCTACAGTGAAGAAGAATTCGAACGCATTGCCGCTTCAGGTTTACAGCTCAGCCCAGTTTCCGAAATTCTTATTGAAGAAAGTATTGTGGGTTGGAAAGAATTTGAAATGGAAGTGATGCGCGACAAAAAAGATAATGTCGTGATTATTTGCTCCATTGAAAATGTAGACGCGATGGGTATTCACACTGGGGATTCGGTGACGGTTGCTCCGGCGCAAACTTTAACGGATAAAGAATATCAACGTATGCGCGATGCCTCCATTGCTTGCATACGCGAAATCGGTGTGGATACTGGTGGATCCAATGTGCAATTTGCCGTGAATCCTGTGGATGGTCGCATGGTCATTATTGAAATGAATCCTCGCGTGTCACGTAGTTCGGCTTTGGCTAGTAAAGCCACAGGTTTTCCTATCGCCAAAATTGCGGCCAAACTGGCAGTAGGTTACACTTTAGATGAATTACTCAATGATATCACCAAGGTTACCCCCGCCTGTTTTGAACCTACAATTGATTATGTGGTCACTAAGGTCCCCCGATTTACTTTTGAAAAATTCCCTCAAGCAGAATCCGTTTTAGGTACGCAAATGAAATCCGTGGGCGAGGCGATGGCTATTGGCCGCACCTTTAAGGAATCTTTACAAAAAGCCATGCGTTCTTTAGAAACGGATCGCTATGGTTTGGGCGCCGACGGCAAAAAAGAAATTCCCGATGCAGAAATTGAAGAGAACCTTTATTATAAGCGTCCTGGTATCAATCGGCTTTTTTCGGTGAAGCGAGCTTTTGAATTGGGTTGGGATTTCGAAAAAGTGCAATTCGTTTCGCAAATTGATCCTTGGTTTTTAAATCAAATTTTTGATTTGGTACAATTTGAAAAAAAAGAAATGGCGAATCAAATTTTGGAAAGTATTTCGCCCACATTAATGCGCAAGGCTAAACAATGGGGTTACTCCGATGTGCAATTAGCTTTCTTGTTAAAATCTCATGAAGATATTGTTCGTGAGAAACGAAAGGCATTAGGGGTTTTACCAGTTTATAAAACCGTAGACACTTGTGCAGCGGAGTTTAAAGCCTTTACGCCATATCATTATTCGGCTTATGATGAAGAAAACGAAAGTGTGCGTTCTTCCCGCAAAAAAGTTTTGATTGTAGGTGGTGGTCCTAATCGCATAGGGCAGGGGATTGAATTTGATTATGCCTGCTGCCAAGCGGCTTTTGCGCTTAAAGAAGAAGACTATGAAGCTATCATGGTCAATTCAAATCCCGAAACGGTGAGTACGGATTATGATACTTCGGATAAATTATATTTCGAACCGCTCACGCGCGAAGACATTCTTAACATTGTGGATCTCGAACAACCTGACGGCATCATTTTGCAATTCGGCGGCCAAACACCTTTGAAGTTGGCTAAAACTTTAGAAGCTGCGAAAGCTAAAATTATTGGGACTTCGCCAGCCTCTATCGATCTAGCAGAAGATCGTAAACAATTTGCAGAACTTGTTACGCGCTTGGGTTTAAAACAACCTCCCAATGGTATTGCCACAAATATTCCTGAAGCTATTACCATTGCCGACAGAGTAACCTATCCAGTTTTGATGCGCCCCTCCTTTGTATTGGGTGGTCGTGCCATGATGATAGTATATAGCCGCGAAGAGCTGGAAAAGTATATGACACATGCGGTAGAAGCCTCTGCCGAAAAGCCAGTGCTGATCGATAAATTTTTAGAAGACGCTATGGAAGTGGATGTGGATGCTATTTCCGATGGCACTACAGTGGTGGTTGCTGGCATTATGCAACATATTGAAGAAGCTGGAATTCATTCTGGGGACTCGGCTTGTATTTTGCCGCCGCAAAACATTTCCGAAGAAATGCAAGAAACTATTCGCGTGCAAACTATTGCAATGGCCAAAGCATTAAATGTAATTGGCCTAATGAATGTGCAATATGCCATTCGCCAAAATGAACTTTATGTTTTGGAAGTCAATCCGCGTGGCAGTAGAACCGTACCTTTTGTGAGCAAGGCCATCGGTGTGCCTTTAACCAAATTGGCCACCAAGGTGATGATTGGTAAAACTTTGCAGGAATTGAATTTCACGAAAACCAAAGTGCCCAAATATATTTGTGTGAAAGAATCCGTTTTTCCTTTTGCCAAATTTCATGGTGTAGATACTTTACTCAGTCCAGAAATGAAAAGTACGGGTGAGGTGATGGGCATAGATAAAAGCTATGGACTGGCTTTTGCCAAAGCACAAATTGCGGCAGGAAATAGTTTACCCAAAGAAGGCCGCGTATTTATGTCGGTGAATAATCATGACAAATTAAATGCGGTACCCATTGCTTTGCGTTTAGCGGAATTGGGATTTGAATTATGGGCTACGCGTGGCACCGCCGATGTTTTGCAAGAGCATGGGATTAATTGCCAATTGGTAAATAAAGTTTCTGAAGGTAAACCGAATGTAGCTGAGCTGATTGCTGCGAAGCATTTTTCTTTGTTGATCAATACGCCGATGAGCCGTATGTCGATGATTGATGATGGCGTGATTCGCAAGGCGGGGCTTTTAGCGCAAGTGCCTTATACTACTACGCTTCCGGCAGCTGCTGCTGTAGTAGATGCCATTGCCGCTTTGCAACAAAAGGATTTAGAAATTTGCTCATTGCAGAGTTATTATGCACAAGATACCGCAGAATAATTTTTTATTCCAGTTGAAGGGTACTTTCTCATGGTTTTTAGCGTAAGTGCCTTTAACTTGGTATAATATTGGGCAGTGAAACGAATATTCTCTTTTTGTAAGAGCTGGCTTTTGCTAGCTAGCGGGTTAGTTCTAAGCATACTCGCAATGCTTGGACTAAGCGGCTGCGTTTACTTTAATACGTATTACAATGCTGACAAAGCTTTTAATCAGGCTTTGCGTTTAAAAAAGGCACGACTCGAAGCGAATCCCTTAGATTCACTTTTGGTAAGTCCCGAAGAAAAAGTAAAGCTTGATCGTTGCATTGAAAAAAGCTCCAAAGTTCTAGAATTGTATCCCGATAAAAAAGAATATTTGCCCAAGTCCATTTTCTTAATCGCGGAAAGCTTTTTACTGCTTGGTGAATATCCCAAAGCCATTCAAAAATATGATGAATTAGAAAGATTTTTTGCGCAGGCTAGCGAAATGCCCACGGCTCGATTTCATCGTGCTAAGGCCTATTTTTATAATGGGCAATTAAACTTTGCTAAAACAGAATTGATTAAGGTGGCGGAAAATTCAAATTCTGAATTTCAAATCGAAGCCTTAACCTTACTAGCGCAATTGGAAATGAAAAATGACTCTGCAGAGGTTGCTTTAGCAGTTTACAATAAATTATTACAAGGCGATTTTAAAGATGACTTAGCACGTGGACGGATTCATTATGCGGCTGCTCAACTGGCTTTTGGGATTTCCAATTGGGAGCAAGCACGGGTGCATGCTAAGGCCTCTGAAATTGCCAATTTACCGACTCCAATTCATTATCGGGCGGATCTTTTAGCCACAGATTGTTTATTTAAAATGGGTAAAATAGCAGAGCAAATTACGGAGTTAAAAACCCTGCTTAAAAATCGTTTATATACTGCATTCGTACCCGAAATCAATATTCGCTTAGCTTTAGCATTTCTTGCTCAAGGCCAAAAAAATGAGGCAATAGCATTGTTTTTGGAAGTGCCTCGATTAGCGCCGCAATCACAATATTCTGCCGAAGCCTTTTTTCGTTTGGGAGATTATCAACTCAATGACTTAAAAGATGAAAAAAAAGCGAAACAATATTTTGATTCTGCGGCGGCAGCAGGGGATCGTTTTGAATTTGGACATCTAGCTGCAGAGCGTTCGCAGGCTCTGTCTCGACTGGCGCAACTACGTAGCGAAGTACCGAGTTCGGGTAAATTGCATTCGCAAGATTTTATGATTGCGGAACTGTTTGTTTTTAATCTCAACAATATAGACAGCGCTTTAATGCGCTTGGATAAGATAGTACAAGATACTCTTAAGGATTCTAACTTTACGGAAAGAGCTGCCTATGCACGCGCCTTTCTTAAAGATGAATTTAAAAGGGATAAATCAGGAGCCGACTCGCTCTATCGTTATGTTTTACAAAAATTTCCCAAAACGGAATATGCCAAGCAGGCCGAAAGAAATTTGGGCTTGGAAGCGACGGTTAAAACAGACGAAGATAAAGCACATACTCTTTTTTTAGAGGCGGAAAAAAAATACTTTAATGGAGATGATTTAACTTCATCTGTAATAAAGAGTTATCATGAAGTAGTAAACGATTTTCCTAAGACCAAAGAAGCTGCTAAAGCGCAGTTTGTTATAGCTATGCTTTTTGATGTAATGCCTAGAACGGCTATTAATCACAAGGCTTTGGATTCGGCAAAAACAGCGTATTTATCCATCAGAGATAATTTCCCCTCTAGCCCATTTTTTGATTTGGCTGATGCCAAGATTAAAGCGGCGGGGATAACCGGCAAAGCAGGAATCCTCATTACACCGGGAGCCGCAAAAACGGATTCCATTATTTCAAGGCCAACTCCCACCGAAATTAACAGTGATAATGGACCAACGCCAAGTGATTCAGCTAATGAGAGTGTTCCCGTAGAAAACAAATATATTGAAGATCATCCCAAAGAAGAAGTTGAGCCCGATTACAATAAAGTCGATCAATATTAATCCCAAATTCTTTTAGAACCTCAAGTAAAATTGGCCTTGCCCATAAACTCCCTTCCCAAGTCCTTCCATTATCTCAAAATACTCAATTTGCCTATAAACTCGGAGAAATGCCTATAAAGTGTTTCGAAGGTTATTTAGAGTGAAATTGAAAGTAAAGCGTTTGGGGAAGGTGTTCATAGAGTTTAGTCATGTTGTGGGACTATATATAGAGAAGAGATGGCAGATGAATTAGTAACGGTGTAGATACTCGGAGATATATGGTTTTTACGGAGATGTCGAAATTTTTTACATAAAATGAAATTATCATGTGATAGTATCAACTGATAATTTCTACGAAGTGGGTTTTTTTAATGAAACGTTCTATAATTAAATCATCACAATTAATTGTGTAGATTACAATGGATGAGAAATTGTTTATTGTAATTGGGTGCTCTAGACTGGATTCGAACCAGCAACCTAACCTTTAGCAGAGATTTGCTCAATCCAGTTGAGCTTCTAGAGCCAAAAGGACCCTCTTGTTCAAAGCAGGAGGGTCCTTTATTTTACCCAATAAAAATCAATCACTTAGCAATCGATATAATAGAGTGCTAAATATTGAAAGAAGTTTATGTTATTATCCGAAAAAAGACAAGTTTAAGTAAAAAATTAATAAAATCAGAAATATTTTCGTTCCATTTTAAAACATCATATTTGTATTTTCGCCCAAATCTTTTTTAGAAAATTCTAAGAAACCTTAAACTTTTCCCATCTATTTCTTTATGTATCAATGTGTTAGCGGTTTATTTAGTCCCATATTGTGCCAGAGAAAAATATTTTTTGGGAATTCATTTGATTTTAGGGGTATGTTTTTGACTTTATACATGTCAATTGTAATTTATGTAACAATTTAAATTTATTTCATATAAATAAGCCCAAGAGGTATTTATATGAAATTAAAATCCATTCTAATTTTATGTTATATCATTGCCTTTTTCGCATACGGAAAGTCTTTGGCTGAAGTACCCATCGGGTTTAACATAGACATATCGAAAATTGGTTTCTCTTTTAATATTAAAAACATCGGTATAATCAATTCTTCCATAAATGAAAATAGCCTTCTTTTTATTCCTTATTCCATTAACGTCTTCTTCCATGAGGCATCCATCCAATCCAAGTTTTTGGACATAACCTTCCGTATCATTAGGTGGCATAATAGCCATGGAAATAAGATTTGTTTTCAAATCCCTTTCGATTTCCTCATCGGTTTTTCTAGGAATTTCAAAGATCGATTCATCGAGTGGATTGACATCAATTATTTTTACAGTAGCAAACCAATGAACTTTAGTCGCAGGAGTATTTCCATAATTTCTGATTCTAAACTCAAAGGTAAGTGGAGATTCAATGGGGAATGTTTGGTTGGGGTCTTTGGAATTAATAATTCGATTGAAAATTTCGTCACCAAAAATTTTTTGTTTTCGAATATGAACATAAGCCCTCGATCCCCGTTCATCTTTAATTCTGTTTTCCCCTTCAGTTTTATTCATTCTACCAAGAGTTTTCCACATGAAAACGGCTTGAATTGCAAAAACAATAAATTGGAAAATTCCGATATAGACCAAATTTCCAGTAAGTCTGACCATGGATTGATCTGGAGTTTCGATACCCTTCTTATAATTGAATTCTTTAGTCTCATACTTTGTTTTGGGAGTATCATGTTCCTTGATATGGACAAATGGATCAATTTGATTCCTGTTTTCGTTGGTGGTTTTATTTGGTGTCTCGGTCTCTATTACTGCAATGCTAGAATATTCTGATGTTGGTTTTAAAATCGACATCATTATCAAGCCAAAAGACATTGCCAGTCCAACTAGTATTAATAAAAGTGTTTTCAATTTTTCCTCCATTACCAAAATCTTATCCGCTGAGATCAAACAAAATATACAATTAGAGGAAAGGGAACTAAAATTTTACCTTCTAGATCCAAATTGAATTTTTATTGCGCTTCACCTTGTTTTTGTTTCATCTTTCCAATTAACATCAAAATATAAATTGCCCAACCACCGAAAATACCAACCAATGCTCCTATGCCCAAAACGAAAGCTTCCCATAATATTCTTTGTCCAATCGCCTTAAAGAAATAATCAATGATATTAGACGAAGACATTATAGTAACAACCCCGTTATACCAATTCATTAACGGTGGACGAACTAATAACCAACCTAATGGAAAGGCAAACCAGAAATAAATTTTTGCAAGCAACGTGTATGGTCGATTTAAATTCTTAGAAGCAACATAACCTATAGTACCAGATTTAAGATCCTTTATCCGAGCAAAATCCCCTTCATATTTAATTAGTTGAATAGAATCGTAAATTGTTAGACCCTCCATCTTTTTATACTCACTATCAGGTCCTTTATAAAACTCTGAATAGTCAGCCAATTTACCCTTTTCATTAGGTTCCATTGACCTTTGATAGTCACATCCCATTAAAATTGTTGTTATGAGTAAAGCAAAAATTATTTTCATATTAATTAAATCCTCTTTCTTCGAGTTTGGGAACTTTTGCAACTGATATTGAGATCAAATTTGTAAGCTTTATTTTGAAACCATTGGGGCTTGTGTATTCCATGATTTGAATCACCCCAAATCCAACATCCTGTGTATTTCTAGACATTTGTGGTATTGAATAAGCATTAACGAATTGCTGTGAAAATTCTTCAAAGTCCATTCCAGTAACATCAAACAACTTATGCACCTCATCATTATAAAAAGTGAAATTCCATAGCTTTCCTGTGTCATCAAATTGGAATTCTGAGTCTCCACACTTTATGCTTTTTTCTTTATCCGTTTTGCAGTGTTTAAAGACACCGTTGTATTTCTGCTCTATTAATACTTCGACTTCGCCTATTTCCATTCCCAAATAAAACCCTTTGATTATTAAGGGTTTATCCTTGACAATGAATTCTTGGACTTGTCTTCTGTCGGCTTGATTGCACCCTATAAATAAAATGGCTATGAAGGCGAAAAGGAATTTCATTAGTACCTCTAAATGGCGAAGGTTTAAGAATTAAAAATACGCTGCGTGTACGCAACATGGCAAGGGTCGATTTGCCCTATTTTTTAACTTCTTATGCCAGTGAAACGCCGATTAGAATCCAGAAATGGTTTTGGAAGTCACCTCAAAAAGCTGATTTTAGAAGCTGGATACACCTCAGTTGATAATTTTTCGCGGGCTAATGAATTTGATAGAGTTACAATTTGGCGTATTATTGAAAAGGATTCTGACCCTAAGCTTTCAATGATTCTAAAGCTTATTAATGCCTTAGAAATAGACGCTAATAAGCTTTTGAAATGGAATAAGAAAGACTAACCCTTCTTCTCATCGGGTATTGGAAACATTGGTTTTACGTTCGGATGTTTCTCAGTCGGATGTCTTATTGCTAAACTCGAATCATTGGCAGCGACAACAAATCTAAAAGCTTGTTCATACGATTCAAATGTGTCAATTATTTGTCCCTTGCTATGAACTGTATAATGTGAAAATCTTTTATTGTTTTCATAAAACTCGCTAGCTCTCATAAACTCATTCCTAATTAGAAGCCAGAATTATTTATACGACTACTCATCCTCATTGAGTAACAGGTTGCACAATTCGAAATTGACCTTCGAGAGATCCCATCTAATTTGTTTGATAACTAGCTCGACTTCATTAATGTCTTGGAACTTCATTTTGGCCATAGCTTCCACTGCTCGATTTATGCGGACCACTTGGATGGGTAGTTCTAATAACTTCCTGTTCCTCATAATTTACCCCCTATGAGAGTAAATATAGTGAACATTTGAGCAGTAATCAAAGCAGATTTTTAGAGCAAAAACACCTAAAATTGCCTAAAAATCAAGGTCTATTAAATTTTGTAACTGGCCTATCCCAATAAGGACTTTTGCATTTGGGACAAAACTTGGGTAATACATCTTTATCCCGAGGAACCCATTCATGTTCACACCGCACACATTTCCATCCCCAAATTTTGATCATTTTAGGGGGTTTATACTCATTCTTATCCATTACACCAATATATAATCGAAGATAATATAATGCAATCAAAATAAATTTGAATTTTCTCAATTATTATATTATCTTTAATAATATAATCTTAAAGGAAAAGATCATGATGAATCAAAGCAGGAAGCAGAAAGGACTAGAAATAGCAGGAACCCGTAAAGTATTCCAAAAGTATGGAAATTGGCATGTATCATCATCGAGCGGAAAAGGTTGGTACATAGTAAACATTAAAAAGACAACTTGTACCTGCGCTGATTTTGAAACATATAGTGAAAAATGCAAACATATTTATGCGGTCGAATTTAAGATTCTAAGTGCAAACAATGAAATCCATCTAAAGTCAGCACACGAAACCCTAAAGAATTCTCTAGATGCTCCCATAAAGAAAACTTATGGTCAAAATTGGGCAAAATACAATTATGATCTGCGCCCCGTTTAACGGACACTTTACTAAAAGTAAATTAGGTCAATTGACCGGAGGTGTCTATGAAAGAAAAAGTAACAAAAAAGCGTTATGGC
>JAYTSD010000007.1:0-14372 GCA_043745805.1 Fibrobacteria bacterium | reverse complement strand
AAAGACCAAATATGGCTATTGGAGGAATTCCACCCAGAAAAATGTTGATGGCCAATTAACCTCTACTTAAATCAACAGCCCTAAATGGGGGGATTACAAACCGATTATCATGCTAAATATTTTGCGTTTGAATTAACCAAACGTTATTCTACGAATTCCATAGACAAACTTGCAGGAACCGTAGCGAGTGCTAAGGTTGATCTGAATCCACATCAAGTGGATGCTGCGCTTTTCGCATTTCAATCCCCCTTATCGAAAGGTGCAATATTAGCAGATGAAGTGGGGTTAGGCAAAACCATTGAAGCGGGTTTGGTCATTTCGCAAAAATGGGCTGAGAGAAAAAGACGTATTCTGATTGTTACCCCCTCAAACCTTCGTAAGCAATGGCATCAAGAGTTAAGTGAAAAGTTTTTTCTTCAAAGTGTCATTTTAGAAACGCGTTCTTATAAAGAAGCCATTAAACAAAAAAATATTCAGCCTTTTTTAGTAAAAGATTCGGTAATAATTTGTTCCTATCAATTCGCCCGCAGTAAAGCGGCTGAAATTCAAAACATCCCGTGGGATTTGGTGGTGCTGGATGAAGCCCATAGATTAAGGAATGTTTATAAAACATCCAATGTCATGGCTAATACTTTGAAACTAGCTTTGGGAGAAAAGTTTAAGTTACTTCTCACTGCAACCCCTTTGCAAAACTCTTTACTAGAACTTTATGGTTTAATCAGTTTCATCGACGATCATATTTTTGGAGATTTAAAAAGTTTTAAGGAGCAGTTTTCAAATTTAGATCGAGAACAGACATTTCATATTCTTAAAAATCGCTTAAAACCTATTTGTCATCGCACCCTACGTAGACAAGTTATGGCTTATGTTCCTTACACTAAACGTATTTCGATAGTAGAGGAATTTTCTCCAGACGAAAATGAAAATCGCCTTTACAATTTAGTTTCTAATTATTTGAGCCGTCCGAATATTTTTGCTTTGCCAGCCGGTCAACGTACCCTTATCACCTTAGTTTTGCGCAAACTTCTTGCTTCTTCTACATTTGCCATTGCTAGTGCTCTCACCACTATGGCTGAACGCCTTAAGGCTAAACTCGATGTAAAGCCATCCCTAGAATTGAATGAAGATGATTTGAAGGATTATGAAAGTCTGGAGGAAACCGCCGAAGAATGGCCGGAAGATCCCGTTGCTGAACCTTTATCCAATATGGATAGAATAGCCATTGCAGAAGAAATTGCTGACTTGGAATCATTTTCCAAATTAGCCACTTCGATAGAGCAAAATTCAAAAGGAAAGGCCTTATTAAAAGCTTTACAGATCGCGTTTGCTAAAGCGCTTGAGATTGGTGCTGCTCCTAAGGCTATTATTTTTACAGAGTCTCGTCGTACTCAAAGTTATTTACTGCGTTTATTGGCAGATAGCAATTTTGCAGAGGGAATCGTGCTTTTTAATGGTACGAATGTCGATGAGAGTTCTAAAAATATTTATAAAGCTTGGTTGGAGCTTCATCAAGGTAGCGATCGTGTTACGGGTTCAAAAACAGCGGATATGCGTTCTGCATTAGTGGATTATTTCCGCGAAGAAGGCAAAATTATGATCGCCACGGAAGCAGGAGCTGAAGGCATTAACCTTCAATTTTGTTCCTTAGTGGTAAACTATGACTTACCTTGGAATCCGCAACGTATAGAACAGCGCATTGGGCGTTGTCATCGTTATGGACAAAAGCACGATGTTGTGGTCGTTAATTTTTTGAATAGCAAAAACGCGGCAGACCAAAGAGTTTTCCAATTGCTCTCTCAAAAATTCAAATTGTTTGAAGGTATGTTTGGGGCCAGCGATGAAGTGCTTGGCATTATTGAGTCAGGTGTTGATTTCGAGAAGCGTATAGGCAATATTTATCAACAATATCGCCAACATTCGGAAATTCAAGCTGCCTTTGATGAGTTACAAAAAGAAATGGATGGAGAAATCAACCAATCCATGTCGAATACTCAGCAACGCTTGCTGGAAAACTTCGATGATGAAGTTCGCGAAAAACTTAAGATGCGAGATCAAGCTTCCAGAGCAAGTCTTAGTCGTTTTGACAAATTACTGATGCAACTTACTCAACATGAATTGAATAATCATGTTGAAATTTTAAGCGATGGTTCTTTTCAATTAAAATCTTCTCCTTTTGAAACTGATAAGAATATTCCACTAGGTCTTTATGAACTTCCAAGACGAACTGATGATGCTAATCTTTATCGACTCAATCATCCTCTTGCTGAAAAAGTTCTTGAACAAGCAAAAAGTCGTGAATTACCATCGGTTGAAATTGTTTTTCGTTATGAAGAACATGAAGGCAAAATTAGCGCTTTAGAATCTTTGCGAAATAATTCTGGTTGGCTAGTTCTTAATCTACTTACAGTTGAATCATTTGATGAAGGCGAAGACCATTTAATTTTCACAGCTTTAACCGATAATGGAGAGATACTTGATGAAGAAACAGCGCGTAGATTTCTAACTATCCCTGGCACATTAAAGAACCCCATTTCTATAGAAGCGGATATTTACAAAAAGCTACAACTTTCAGCTTCTGAAAAGCAAGTAACGATTCAACAAACTATTTTCGAGCGCAATGCGATTATTTTCGACACTGAAGCAGACAAGCTAGATGGATGGGCTGAAGATTTAAAATCCGGTTTAGAACGAGAAATTAAAGAAATGGATAGGCAAATTCGCGAAGCTAATCGAGCTTCGAAAACGAGAACTACTCTTCAAGAAAAGTTAGCGGGACAAAAACTTACAAAGGCTTTGGAGCTTCAACGTAATACGAAACGAAAAGCAATATTTGTGGCGCATGATGATATTGATGCAAAAAGGGATAAGCTGATTACGGATATTGAAGCGAAGCTGCTGCAGAGGGCAAATTTATCAACACTATTTTGTTTCCGATGGGTGCTGGTTTGAAGAAAGGACTAACAAAAATGACAAAGGATCATGAGAAATTAATCAATCCACCCATGGGTAATTTTGTTTTCGAAAGTTTAAGACAGACCAATGAGCACGGGGCTGAATATTGGGATGCTCGCGATTTACAACCCCTTTTAGGATACATCCAATGGAGGCGCTTTGAACAGGCTATTCAAAGGGCTAAAGAATCGTGTGTTCAATCGGGAAATGATCCTAAGCATCATTTTGCCAATGCTGGCAAAATGATCGAATTAGGAAAAGGTGGCAAACGAGATGTTTCTGATTTTCAACTTTCTCGCTTTGCATGGTAATTATTCAAAAGCTGGAAATGCTTATTACACAACTCACCTTAAATTTTATCTTTCTATCATGACAATAAGAGCAATTGATTTTTTTTGCGGTGGTGGAGGAATGTCACTTGGATTTACTCAAGCTGGCGTGGATGTGATAGCTGGTCTTGACATTGATCCCTTATGTAAAGACACCTATGAAGCTAATCATTCGAAGTCCAAGTTCATTCAGGTAGACATAGCTAAATATTCTCCTGCTCAGTTAATAAATGAAACGGGAATTAAAAAATACGACGATCAATTAATTTTTATTGGTTGCAGTCCCTGTCAATACTGGAGTTTGATTAAATCAGACAAAACAAAATCAAAAAAGACTGCATTTTTATTGGAGCATTTCCAAAAATTTATTGATCATTTTAGACCTGGATATTTAGTTATTGAAAATGTACCGGGCATCGCAAAAAAAGCCGATAGCCCATTACTTGACTTTAAGCTTGCAATCCAAAAATGGGGATACCAAATATCCGAACAAGTAGTGAATGCGAATGATTATGGTGTACCTCAGAATCGTCACAGATATGTTCTAATTGCTAGTCGTGTTGCAGTCATTCAAATTCCAGCACCTTCTAACGCGAAAAGCATATGTGTACGAGATGTTATTGGAAAGCATAATCACTTTCCAGCACTTGAAGCTGGAAGTAAATGTAAAAGTATTAGTTGGCATGTGGCAGCGGCTCTTTCAGAACAGAATTTGAAACGAATTTCAATGACTCCTATCAATGGAGGTACTCGTGCCGCATGGAAAAGGAATAAAAAATTACAGCTTCCTGCATACAAAGGTAAAGACAATCAATTTAGTGATGTATATGGTAGGTTGTTTTGGGATAAGCCTGCACCCACTATTACTACTCGATTCACGAGCCTTTCTAATGGTCGTTTTGGTCACCCTGAAGAAAATCGTGCACTTTCAATAAGAGAAGGAGCTTGTCTTCAAAGTTTTCCTAAGCAATTCAAAATTGTTACGACAAGTATTTTACACGCAGCACGATTAATAGGAAATGCCGTTCCGCCCAAATTAGCTTATGCGATTGGTAAATCCATTGTTAGAGGAAGTCTGAATGAATGAATTGCAAACAGTAATTAGAAAACTGCAAGGTCTTGCAAATGTCAATACATTCAATGAGAACTTTCCAAGCTACATTAAGAAAATTCATTTTCCTTTCTATAAAAATTTAGAGGCTAAAACTGAAATTAAATTTGATTTCCCCCTAACTGTCTTCGTCGGGCAAAATGGGTGCGGAAAAAGCTCTGCGCTTCAAGCTTTGTTTGGATGTCCATCAGGCAAATCGACAGGGGACTATTGGTTTAATACCCATACCGATCCAATTGTCGAAGAAAAAAATGATGTGAGAAACAGTTATTGGTATGAATATTTTAACCCTGCGGCAAATAGAGACGTTCAGATTTTGAAGTATCGTAGTCAGTTTAGAAAAAAACAATCTGATGGGACTTTTAAAATTAATCCTGATTACTGGGAGCCTGCTCGTCCTGGCGATAAATATGGAATGGATGCTTTCGAGGAGCTTCCTAAAGGTATAAGTGCTCCCGGTCGGGAAGCCACAAGGTGGGAGATACTAAAGAAGGATGTGCTTTATTTAGATTTTAGATCTGAATTAAGTGCATTCGACAAATATTTTTACTTTGAAGATGAACCCAATTCACCAAGATTTAAGAGTAAACAAGATTATTTGCGTCATTATTCTGCAAAGCTACAGCAATTATTCGACGGAAGTGTTAAATCTCATTTCCGTAAAATTAGAAATGGTAATGGACGAAAACGTTCTTTGAATGATCCTTGCGATCTTTTATCAAAGCCCGAAATTGATGCAATTTGTAATATCACCGGAAAAAAATATGATAGTGCTAAAATCGTCCGTCATTCACTATATAAACAAAATGGATTATCCGTACGTTTTGAGTCGAAACGCACGGATTCTAGCGAATTAAATTATACCGAAGCGTATGCTGGTAGTGGTGAAATTTCCATAGTAATTCTTGTGCATCAAGTTATTAATGCACCTCCAAACTCTTTGATTCTTCTTGATGAACCAGAAGTTTCTTTACATCCAGGTGCCCAAAAAAGAATGTTGAAATTTTTATTGGATGAAATTTACAAAAAAAAACACCAAATTATTTTATGTACTCATAGTCCCACCTTAATAGAAACTTTACCTGAAGTAGCTATAAAATTATTTTCACCGACACCGGAAGGTTACTTCAAAGTATATCCAAAAACACTTCCATCTTTGGCATTCTCTCATATTGGACACACAATTACCAATAAAATCAGAATCATTGTTGAAGATGAAGCTGCAAAACAATTGGTGAATAAGGTAATTTCACTTAATGAACATTGGTCTGATTTGTATGAAGTGGATTTTCATCTTGGTGGAGCGAAAGATATTTTTAAAGAAGCGGTTGCGCTTTCGCGAGTGAAAGAAAAAAATCTATTCTTTATTTTAGATGGAGATGAAAAACGAAAATTACCTATTGATATCGGACAAATTGGTGAATCTCAACTTAATGATGAAATAACTTCCTGTACCGGTATTAATATTTCAGAATTACAGTTTGCTGCTAATAGTGGCTCTGATAAAATAAGTCAACTGAATAATGAGAAAAAGAATTACCTGCAATATTTAAACGACTTCTTTCGCTTCTTACCGGGAAATATACCCGAAGAAACTATAATCCTTGCTTCTAAATTTCCAGGAAAACCTACTTGGACAAGTGATGTTGAATCGGGTATGAATGCTAAAAAGGCTTTACAAGAATGGTTAAAAACAGAAATAGATGTTGCAGAAGCAAGCGATTTTTTAACATATCGAAAACGATTGCTGAAAGAAATTGATTCTGAACACGGAAATATTAAAACGATAAAATCAATTGTCGAGGGATTTCAAATTTTAAAGAACAGCAAATAAAATGGCCATAAAAACCAAACTTGAACTCACCTGGATTGGCAAAGATGTTCGCCCAAAATTAGAACCGCGAATTCTATTAGAAGATCCGCTTCAATCTCATCACGCAAAACATCGTGTTACTGAAAGCGATATTTTCGATAACCGATTAATTTTCGGAGATAACCTACTCGCACTTAAAGCATTGGAGCAAGAATTCGCAGGTAAAGTGAAATGTGTATTTATTGATCCACCTTATAATACTGGCTCTGCATTTGAACATTATGACGACGGTATCGAACATTCACTTTGGTTATCACTGATAAGAGATCGGTTGGAGATCATTCATAAGTTGCTCTCGAACGAAGGTTCGTTGTGGATCACTATCGACGATAATGAAGCACATTACCTCAAAGTATTGTGCGATGAAGTATTTGGTCGAAAGAATTTTGTTTCGGCATTGGTATGGGAAAACTTCTATGGGCGCAGTAACGCGGCGGCTATTTCACCATGTCACAATCATATTCTCGTCTATTCAAAAATGGGCGCGAATTGGAAACAGGTTAGACGTTTGCTACCTCGTGATGAGAAAAGCACAAGCAAATACAACAATCCTGATAACGATCCTCGGGGGCCGTGGCGTCATGGTCCCATCTTTGCGGCTGAGGAGCGTCATGAAGGGTTGATGTACTCAATTACGACTCCGTCTGGCCGAAAAATTGCGCCACCGAAAGGTAGTCACTGGCGAATGATTGAGTCTGATTTTTGGATGTTGGTCAATGAGGGGCGAATTGTATTTGGACAGGACGGCGACAACGTTCCAGCAATCAAATTATTTCTTAATGAGGTTCAATCTGGCCTCGTTCCTCGTAGCTGGTGGCCTCACACAGAAGTTGGGCATTCACAAGAAGCTAAACGCGAAATTCAGGCGCTGTTTCGCGATGTTGTTCCTTTTGACACGCCAAAACCGGAACGATTAATTAATCGCATCTTACAAATCGCAACCAACCCCGGCGATCTCGTTCTCGATTCCTTCGCAGGCTCTGGCACCACAGGTGCAGTAGCACATAAAATGGGCAGGCGTTGGATTATGATCGAATTAGGCGAGCATTGCCATACCCACATTATTCCACGTCTTAAAAAAGTAATCGACGACGAAGACAAAGGTGGTATCACCGAAGCTATGAATTGGAAAGGTGGAGGTGGATTTCGCTATTACAAACTTGCGCCATCATTGCTTGAAAAAGACAAATGGGACAATTGGGTTGTGAGTAAAGAATTCAATGCCGCCATGCTAGCCGAAGCCATTTGTAAGCTGGAAGGGTTTACTTACGCACCTAGTGATAGTTTGTATTGGCAACATGGCCATTCTACCGAAACCGATTTTATTTATGTCACCACACAAAATTTAAGTCCAGAGCAATTGCAATTGCTAAGCGATGAGGTAGGCCCGGATAGATCTTTGTTGGTATTATGCTCTGCTTTTCGTGGAAACGGTGAGCATTTTCAAAACTTAACAGTAAAAAAAATCCCTAAGCAAGTCTTATCCCGTTGCGAATGGGGACATGATGATTACAGCTTAAATGTGGAAAATCTTCCCAAAGCGCCTATTAGTTATGATAACTCCGCTATTATCACAAAAAAAACTAGTTCGGGGCAGCCCAATCTTTTTGATAGTGAGGGTGAATGAAAGAAAAATCATCTACATCGAAGAAAAAATCCGTTACGGTATCATCCGATAAACCACCGGCTAATCTGCTATCCGAAATCCGTAGTATTTGGGAAGCATCTCGATCACAGGTTGCACGGTCGGTTGATACCGCCCATGTTAAAGCGAGTTGGTTAATCGGTCGTCAAATTGTGGAAGCGCTGCAACGCGGAAAAAAGCGAGCAGGGTATGGCGAACAATTGTTCAGCTACCTTTCAGAAAATCTTTCTAAGGAGTATGGAGCAGGATTTTCTATTAGCTCTTTGAAATACATGCGCATTTTTTATCAGGCATATCCAAATCTGCTGAAGGCAATTCGTCACCCAGTGGATGACGAATCTCGATTATCTCCAATTCATCACCCACTGGGTGACGAATTGACATTAGCCAATTGGACTCCTGGGCAATTACATACATCTCTAAGCTCTAGACATTATCGTACCTTATCGAAGGTAGATAGAATTGATGCTCGAAATTTTTATGAAATCGAAACCATTCACAATAATTGGAGTGGGAGGCAATTAGAACGACAGATTAACTCTCTTTTGTTTGAACGCTTACTAAAAAGTCGAGATAAAAAAGGCTTACTTGCTCTAGCAAATAAGGGGCAGGAAATTTCCAAACCTATTGATATTATCAAAGATCCTTTTATTCTTGAATTTCTTGATTTGCCAGAATCACATCGGCTTGTCGAAACAAAAGTTGAAAAGGCACTTATTTCTAAGCTCAAAGATTTTTTATTGGAATTGGGGAGTGGTTTTGCTTATGTGGGCAGACAGAAAAGACTGACCTTAGAAGGTGATCATTTTTATCCTGATCTTGTATTCTATCATATTAAGCTAAAATGCTATGTCATTATTGATCTAAAGACAAAAAAACTAAGTCATGGCGATTTGGGGCAGATGCAAATGTATGTGCATTATTATGACCGTGAGATAAAAGCAAAAAATGAAAATCCCACTATAGGATTAATTCTTTGCACAAGTAAAAATGATGCGGTGGTAAAGTATGTGTTGGATGAGAAGCAAAGGCAGATATTCACTAGCAAATACCAATATGCTCTTCCAACTGTAGATACTTTACAACGTGAATTACGTCGCGAAATGGAATCTATTTCATTGCATACAGCTGCAAAAACTATTCATAAAAAGAAACGCACCCCAAAATGAATAAGCATATCAACTCCATATCAGGCCGTTTAAGCCTTAGACCTCCACAACGTCGATCATTAGAAATATTAGCACGCATAGCGGAAATCGTTCCTCCACAAAAAAATGTGGACTTAGAAAATGCACTTGCGATTATTAAAAGTGAATTTCCTTCTGTGCTTGATTTCGAACGAGAATTTCCTTCGCTTTGTTTTGCTTTAGCCACGGGTGTAGGTAAAACTCGCTTGATGGGAGCATTTATCAGCTATTTACATTTAGCGCATGGTATTCAAAATTTTTTTGTATTAGCACCGAATCTAACGATTTATAATAAACTCATTACCGATTTTACTCCAAACACTTCCAAATATGTTTTCAAAGGTATAGCCGAATTTGCGGTTAATCCGCCAAACTTAATTAATGGTGATAATTATGACCAAGCGCATGATACTCTTTTTGGTGGCGTCCGCATAAATATTTTTAATATATCGAAAATTAATTCAGAAGTGCGTGGTGGAAAAATGCCGCGTATCAAGCGTCTCTCCGAATATATAGGGCAAAGTTATTTTGATTACCTAGCAAGTTTATCAGACTTGGCTTTAATCATGGATGAATCCCATCGTTATCGCGCTTCTGCGGGTGTGAAGGCTATCAATGAATTAAAACCAGTGATCGGTTTGGAGCTGACGGCAACTCCTCTTATAGAAACATCTAAAGGGGCTATCCCATTTAAAAATGTTATTTATGATTATCCATTGGGTGTAGCGATGGCCGATGGTTTTGTGAAAGAACCCGCAGTAGTAACACGCAAAGATTTTAATCCTGCAAAAATGTCTGTAGAAGAAATAGAAAGGCTTAAGCTGGAAGATGGCGTGCGCTTGCATGAAAGTGTGAAGGTGGAGTTGGAAACTTATGCGCGTGAAATGGGATTACCCATTATCAAACCATTTGTATTGATTATCGCCAGAGAAACAACTCATGCTTCGCAACTTATGCAGCTCATACAGTCCGATGCTTTTTTTGAAGGTCGTTATAAAACCAAAATTATTCAGGTGGATTCGAGTAAATCGGGTGCGGAAGAAGATGAGATGGTGGAACGTTTACTCAAAGTAGAACGTACCGATGAACCAACGGAAATTGTGATCCATGTGAATATGTTAAAGGAAGGTTGGGATGTCACCAATCTTTATACCATTATTCCTTTGCGGGCCGCGAATGCACGGACTCTCATTGAGCAGTCCATAGGCCGTGGTTTGCGTCTTCCTTATGGAAAGCGCACGGGTGTGACTTCAGTAGATAGATTAAATATTATCGCCCATGATAAATTTCAAGAAATTATCGAAGAAGCCAATAAGCCCGGCTCGGCTATTCATTTGCAACAAGTGGTATTGAATGGCGATCAATTGCAAGAAAAAACCGAAACGGTTATTTCTCAATCAAATTTGGCTAAAAATTTGGGTTTACCTTCACAATCAACTCCTACAAGTCAATTGCCAACAGAATCGAGTCATCAAAGTTTATTTACCAATAAAGAAGACTTAAAAATTTCTCAAATCACTTTCGAAGCGATCAAGCAATTGGAAAATCAACCGCAGAAAGCACCTTCTATTGATTCTTTATATGCAGCAAACTTACAAAAAGAAATAATACAGTTGGTTACGGAAGAATATCAGCCTTTTCAAACCGAACTTGAGGGATTAAGGCCTAGCATAGACATTGCAAATGTTGTTCAAAAAACCATTGAATACGCCGTGCAGCAAACCATAAATATACCGCGCATTATAGTGGTGCCGAAAACCCAAGTTAAATCTGGCTTTAAATCTTTTAAACTTGATTTGAGGTCGCTGACTTACTCTGCTCCTTCGGAAGATTTATGGATACAACATCTGCGCACGAATCAATTAGAAATATTAGGTGTTGGTCGCGGTGGAGTTGAGGAAAAAAGATTAGAAGATTATATCGTGAGCGGCCTAGTGGATTTTAATGATATAGCCTATGATGATCATGCTGATTTGCTTTTCGATTTGGCTTCACAAACGGTTACCCATTTCAAAAATTACTTGCCAGAAGATGAAATGAGGAAAGTTTTACGCGTTTATCAAAAGGATATTGCCCGCTTTATTCATTCCCAAATGCAGAATCATTATTGGGAAGAGGCCGTAGATTATGAAACGCATATTTCTAAAGGCTTTTCAGAATTAAAAGAGTGTGCTTATACCAAGTCGGTTAATGAGGCTATTCTCGATTATCATATTTCACCTAGCGACAAAAGCAATATGGCGAAGTATTTATTCGGAGGCTTTAAGCATTGCCTATATCCAATGCAAAAGTTTCATTCGGATGCAGAACGTAAAATGTCGGTGATACTGGAAAGAGAGTCTATAAAATGGTTCAAACCAGCAAAAGGCCAATTTCAAATTACTTATAAATGGGGGGTAGACCATCATGAATACCAGCCTGACTTTGTAGCGGAAACTTCGGAGTGTATTTATATGCTCGAACCTAAAGCCAGTAATCAAATGATGGATGGAGAAGTATTAGCGAAGCAAGCTGCTGCGGTGAAATGGTGCAAGTTGGCTAGTGAACATGCGCAGACTTGTAATGGAAAGCAGTGGATCTATCTATTAATTCCGCATGATGCAATTGCGGAGAACATGACTTTGATGGGATTGAAGCAGCATTTTGGGGCGAAGTAAGAGAATTATGGGTTGCACAAATTTGAACATGAATACTGAAACAAAACCCATTTAATTGAGGATGTTAACAATTTGAAAAATCTATTACTCTTAATAATTGTTGTCGGAATAAATATTTCTTTTGCTGTACCCTTGGTTTATACTTTCAGTGGAGTTATTACCTCAAACACTGATTATGATGCAAGCGGTTTGCTACGAGCAAATAATATTCAAAGTGGGGAAAGCCTAGAGTATAAAATGCTCGTTGATTTTGAAAGAAATGGAGAATTTGTTGGTTCAGATGGAAGTTTGCAATATTACAATGAAGCAGACTATGGAAATATTTACGATCTTTATTTTTCCAAATATTTAAGTGGAACTCCATTTGTCGATTTGATTAATGGGAATCATTATCGGCCAACGCTTGAAGAGAGTTATTCGCCACCTCACGAACTTATTAGAAATGTTGGGTTAAATGTAGTGGCAAATTTTAATGGGCCGATAAAGTCAAGACTTTTTTCAAATCCTAGTCCATATGGAGCTCTTACACTAACATCCTACAACTCTTACTTTAATGAAATGCAAATCGGTGACAGTTTAGTTATGCGTGAAAACACAGGGAACCCATATTTTATTGAAACAAACGCAAGTATCGGGGGCACTTTGATTCTTTCCTCAATTGAAACTTATAATGCACCTGCTGTTCCAGAACCCTCTTCGGCAATAATGATTTCGATTGGATTTGTTATGATGTTTTTCATTTGCAGAAATAAAATTTCGAATACTTGCGTGGAGCCATAATTCAAAATGGATTTGAAGTATTCAGCTTCAGAAAAACTTTGGGAACATTTACGCAGTAAAAAAATGGGAATAAAGTTTCGACGAAATTCTAGGACTGTTGATATAGATTTGGATTTTTGGTGTCACCAAGAAAAAATAGCTATTCATCTTCTGAATGCAGATCATAGGATTTCTCGGGATGTAACAGTCGTAACAAATTATCGAGGTATCAAATATTATATCGAAATTAGACCGGAGGCGGTTATTAAATCACTCAAATCCATTCTAATTGAAATCGAATCTTTGTTCAGGCAATGGAAACTCCCCGTTTCAAAAGACGAAATATCTCCGTTGAATATTCGGAAGTTGGAAAAATATCAATCCCAAAATGAGAATAGTATTGCTAATAATGAAAGAACGGCAAAAAGTTTTAATACCAAAATTAAAATTGATCGAAAAATAATTATTGAGCCGAAGGTTACTGATAAAACCCAAGATCCAGAATTTACAGATGAGTCTTTAGGAGTTTTAAATGAACTTCATTCTGGTGAGGATAATCTTTTTTTAACCGGAAAAGCTGGTACAGGAAAAACTACCCTAATAAAATATTTCGTAAAACAATATGAGAAAAATATTGCCATCTTAGCGCCAACTGGTATTGCAGCAACCAATGTTAGCGGGCAAACTATACATTCATTTTTTGGATTTCAAACCGGACTTCTTTTACCTGGGATTGCTCGCGAGCGAAATGGTAGTGATCTTCATTTTAATATAAAAGTATTGGTAATTGATGAGATATCAATGGTTCGTGCCGACGTTTTTGATGCAATAGACAGGTATCTTAGAAAATGGGGTCCGAATCAAAATTTGCCATTTGGTGGGGTTAGAATTATTTGTGTGGGGGATTTATTTCAACTTCCTCCTGTGCTTAACGAAGATGAAGAACCTCATCACTCCGTAGTATATTCCAGCCGTTATTTCTTTGATTCAAAGGCTTTTTTAAATGGGGACTTTAAAAGAATAGAGTTGACTAAAGTTTACCGTCAATCAGATCCAGATTTTCTTTCAATGTTGAATAAAATTCGAGTAGGAAATATAGACGACAACTTAATAGAAGCATTGAACCATCGAGTTTACCCTAGCCAAGAGGAACAACGAGAATCACTCTTAACACTTTCAACACACAATCGAATAGTAGATTCCATTAATTCCCGAAAACTGGAGCATTTACCGGATCCAGAACGATCTTATGAAGGTATTCGAGAAGGTAAAATTTATGAAATTGATCTCCGAGTGGAGATCGTATTAAAGCTGAAAGTTGGTGCGCAGGTCATGTTTGTTCGCAACGATCCAGAAAGAAGATGGGTAAATGGAACACTTGGAAAAGTCAAAAAACTTTACCATGACGAAATAGAAATAGAGATAAGTGGTAGAAAAAAATGTGTATTGGTTGGAAGAGATAAATTCGAAAAAATAGCCTACGTATCAATTGATGGTTTGTTGAAACGCCAAGTGGTGGGCTCTTTTATTCAATTTCCATTACGACTTGCATGGGCATTAACAATCCATAAAAGTCAAGGACAGACATTCGATAAAGTACACTTGAATCTTGGAAATACATTTGAAGCTGGCCAACTATATGTTGCATTGAGTAGGTGTACCACTCTTCAAGGTTTAACTTTGGAAAGACCAATTCGTCGGGAAGATGTAATGGTCGATCCACTAGTTGTAAACTTTTATCAAGGGATGAGTCATTAAATTTTGATCTTATTTGAGTGAATTTTCGAACCAGTTCAAACTTAAAAAAGGAGAACTGATGATAGAGGAAATTTTAAAACATTGTCGTCGCGGATCAGGTG
>JAYTSD010000006.1:0-159179 GCA_043745805.1 Fibrobacteria bacterium | reverse complement strand
CCCCTAAAGCCTTCTTCAGTTCTTCATTTTCTTTACGTAATGTCTCAAGCTCAATTTCCGAGTGAAGTTCGCCATTATTTTGGATTCCCATTTTTGCTCTGCGGTTAAGTCACTGAGCCTGTCAAAGTGACGAAAGATATTAATAAATTTACTACTCCCCTAAAAAGCGTAACTGCAAAATGCCCTTCGCAAGCGTTTCTGGTAATACAATGTATTTTTGATTAGAGTTAACTTTCGCTTCCCAAATCTTTTCACCCGCTAAATTAAAGGCTTGGAGATTTGTGATTCCCGTTGGTACCAAAACACTTCGGTTACCTAAAGTATTGATCCAAAGGTTTTGTTGTTCGGAATATTTTTTTGGCAGAGAGTTAATACCGGATGTGGATTGGCAGTCAGGTTTATTGTATTCAATGCGAGATAATGATCCATGTCCATTATTTAAAAAATGCGTATTCTCAGTACCCCATTCTAATACATACAAGACACCATCGGGAGCGATTTCCATTTGGATGGGGTGATTCCAAGCTGTAGTGAAGGGCTTAATGGAAACTATTGCACCGGTTTCATCTATTTTAAAAACTTTTATTTTACTCGTTGCATACTCCGCTACGAATAAATTATTGTCCATTTGCGGAGGTAAACGCATGGCATTGGTAGATGTATTATTATAGTTATAATGCGCGCCGAGAATAACAGCTCGTCCATTAACCTTAGATGCGAAATCTACTGTGGGAAAGAGTTCGGACTTTTCATAGTTATAAAAAAACCAAGCAGGATCGACATTAGGCAGTTTTTTAATCCCTGTATTATTGGGTGAATTATTGGTGACATTTAAAGGATCGAATTTAGCACCACTTACCTTGGTGGCAAAGTTATAGGCATTATAAGCCTTATTGTTTCCCTGAAAATATGGCCATCCTAAGTTGGACGGCGCTTTAATTTGATTGACTTCATCTACACTTTCGCTACCACGATTAGGATTATCCACTAGAGCGTCCGCACCAACATCGCCTACATATAACCAATTTCTTTTAGCATCTAATGCAATGCGAAATCCATTGCGTAAGCCCATAGCATAAATTTCTGGTTTACCTTGAGTGGTATCGCTAAACATATTTCCTGCAGGAATGGTATAAGATCCATTTGGCTCGGGATGAATACGTAAAACTTTACCTAATAAATGTTTGGTATTACCCGAAGTGCCTTGCGCATCATTGTCGTCTTGTCCGGGACGTTCATCAATGGGAGTATAACCATCACTGGCATGTGAATTGGTATTATCACCCGTTGAGACATACAGGTTACCCTGCTTATCCATAGTCATAGAGCCAGAAGCATGAATTTGCAAATGTCGTCCTTTAATGGTTAGCATTTTTATTTCTGAGGAGTAATTAAGCGTTTCGCCCCCATCTAAAGTAAAGCGCGACAAATTATAGATAGGCGCTGCACCTGCTTGCGTATAATACAGATAAATAAAATGATTAGTGTCAAAATTTAAATCCAGCGCCATGCCTAGTAAGCCATCTTCCAAACCATTATTTACCGCTAGCAAACCAGCTTGCACGAGCTTGTTTTCAATGGGCTTAAAAATATTCACAGCCCCTGAACGCTGAATAAAATAGACCCAGCCACTTTTGGTAATATTCATTGCAAAGGGCTGCTCCAGGCTCGAATCGATAAGTCTTTTCTTCGTGAAATCAGTTGCCGCCCAATCATTGCAGCCGGCAGCTTGTGCATAAAGAAATGATGTTGTGGTAAGCAGAGCTAGAGCACAAATTTCTTTGGCCCAACGAAATTTTCTTGGAATTTTCATAAGTAACCTTAATAAAAAAAGTTTAAGGCTTGATGAGAAATAGCAAAATAGCCTTGGCCTACAATTTAAGTCATTCCCCTAACTGCACATGGCGTTTTTACCAAAACCCCTCCCTAAATGCTGCCTTTTTATGTTAAAGTACTGCTCCGTTAATCATAGGCTATTGGATGCCGGATTTTTACAATCAATTTCGGACGAGGGAAGGCGTTAAAATCCCATAATTACTGCTTAAATCACTAGCCTAATGGAAATCTGAGCTTATCTTTAAACTCACATGAATAAATACTTAACTAAAAAAAATCGTTACCTCTCGCTATGGTTTTTTGTGACCATGGGATCGGCACTTAACCTACAAGCGCAAACTTTTGATTTTGAAAATACCAAAGCCGACAGCACCCTTTTTGGTCAAGATAATTGGGAGCAACACGGACAAGCCGCGGTAAATAAACAGTTCATGATTAGAACTGTGAATAACAATAAATTACTCCAAGTTAAAACCGGTGGCACTAGTGGCTTGAGACATGCAATTGATACCGCATTAGGCGACGTCATTGATTTACAATGGCGTTGGCGTGCTTTAGAGGATAGTATCGAATACTGCTTAGGTTTAGGCACCGCTAATATTCTAGGCACTTCGGTCAATTCTAGGAGCGTGGTTTGTTTCAACAATGATGCAATATCCTCGCATGGCAGTAATATCGACGCCATAAAACCACCATTCACCTATCTCGGCCATGGTTGGATTTACATGCGCGTAAAAGCGAATATCGCTTCGCATCAGTTTTCTGTTTATATGGATACCTTAGCTAATCGAAGCACTGAAAAATTGCTTATTGAAAACAAAGCCTTTGTGACTATTGAACCTATTAATCAACTAATCATTCGTACTAATAATGGAAAGGGCATGGTAGAAGTTGATGATATTCAGGTGGGATCTATTGTATGGACAACTTGGACAGGCATGGGAGCGGATAATAATTGGAATACACCTTCTAACTGGAGTGCCGGAAAAATTCCTGGGCCTAATGATAATGTTGTTTTTGAAGGCAGCGCCAATAAAAAATGCATGTTGAATGGACCTACTTCCATTCGCAATATATTATTTACCGCTGGTAATACGAGTGCCTTAGATTTAAATACTCAAGTACTTAGTATTACCGGATCCGCTAATTTTGCGGGAGCCATTTTTCCAGGGAATAATGGAATCTTGCGCTTTAGCTCTTCACAAGATCAATTAATTGTGAGTATCGGCCATCCTTCTGCAAACCCGCCCGCAGCATTCACTAAAACCCATCCGAGCATAGTTTTACCACCCATTGAGCATACTGGAACGGGATCGTTAAAAATTACCAATAGAGGCTTATTAACCTCCAGTTTTATCCAAACAGCCGGTTCATTGGATTTACAAGGATTTTTCTTTACGGCTCAAGGTGATTTCATCGTTCAACAAGGGGATGAAAAAAGCATTCTCAATATTCAAATCGCAAATCGCATTACAAATTTTGTCGCGGTAAAAGCGGTTTTGGAAGGGCGAGAAGGGCATTATCTACAACTCTCTTCAGAGGGAGTTTGGAATTTAAATATAAGCACAGGATCTGCCGAGGTCCGGTTTGCCGTTTTAAAAAATAATACGGTTCAAGGATTGGCAAAAGCCTATCAAAGTATTGACAGTGGTGGAAATACGGGATGGAGTTTTGATCATTCTCCCAATATTGTTACCCAGCCCGATTCGCAAAATATTTTAGTGGGACAAAAAGCAACCTTTAAAATAGGTGTTAAAAGTGACTCTGTTTTTACTTATCAATGGTTTAGAGACAATGCTCTCATAGCAGGCGCAACCGATTCAATTTATATCCTGCCCATTACTCGTTATGCCGATAGTGGTTCTACTTTTTATTGTCAAATAAATTATGGCAGTGCCAAGCTTAAAAGTAAAACTGTTCCACTCAATATTGTATTTCCAACACCTACTGCAAGCCCTCCGGGAAGCAGTAACTTTAGTCGAACATTGTCGATTAAACTCACGTCACCTTTAGTCGCCATAGATTCTATTTGGTATAAATGGAAAAGTAAGCCTGGGTTTTATAAATACAAGGATAGTCTTGTGCTAGCTAATAGTGACACGCTCATTGCTTATTCCTTTAAAAATGGAGAAGCAGGGCCTTCGCAAAAATGGGAATTTCTTAAATTCACTCCTGGCCAATTAATTACCTTAAACCCAGGCACTACGTATCTCGCACCAGGTAACTATAAAGTTACCCATAATAATCCCCAAGGTGAGCCCGCCCAAATAGAGATTTTAAGTCCGGATAGTTTAAAAAACATAAAAGGTTTTAAAGACTTATCCTTTGTCTTTCGTGTTACTGCACAGAATACGCTTACATTTAATTCGATAAATCTCATTCAGCCTCCCAATGATTCACGAGATATTTATCGACTCTCCTCTTTGGGCTATGTTTATTATCAAACGTCGAATGACACCGCCAGTTTACGAGAAGGAGGTATTTATTTTGTGGCCGTGGATACCCTCACCCCAGTAATTACCCTTATGGAAGAAACCTTTGGAGATCAAGATTCTACCCATTTGTCTTTTTCCATACAGGACAATGTGATTAATTTACTACTCGATTTACAAAGGTCCGATGATAGCTCGCGCAATTTGAAAAAAATCCCTTTGCCCGCGCAAAGTAATTTTTTACCGGCTCAAAGTAATTTTTCCGTAAATCTCAAAAATCCTCCGGGAAATTATAAGCCGCTTTGGATAGAGTTGAAAGTATCCGATCAAAAACTTTGGGGATTTTTTCCTGCAGCTTTGAGCGAAAACTATATCACCTCACAAAGGCTTAATGAATTACAAACGCCTCCGCAAACTTGGAATCTAGGCCAAAATACCGATGTCCCATGGGACTTAGTGTCTTTGCCATTTTCTACCGCTCCAGCCATTACTGTAAAGAGTTTGAAAACGCTTTTTAATACCGACCTTGTCGCATGGTCCGAATGGAATATTAAGCAAAACATTTATCCGGTTTTAACGGAAACAGATCGTTTTGAAAACCAAAAAGCCTATTGGCTAGCCACTTCGGCCCCAGTAACAAAGGCTAGTTTTGGAAAAGTTCTCATCCCTACGCCTAAGCATAGCTTTACGCTCCATCCTGGCTGGAATCAAATCGGTAATCCTGGACTGACCACGCTTTATTGGCCCATTTCTCGCACTAACATGAACAGCTATGCCAATGCCCGCGTAAAAGGACTGCATGCTTATCATTTGGGATCGTATGATTTTAGTGATAGCTTAGTGGCTTGGCGTGGCTATTTAGTTTATTCCAATGCCTTACAAGATACCGTTATCAACTTGTTACCTCATCCTCTAGCGAAGATAGTTGCCAAAAAATCAATGGCGCCCGTTATTCCTTTACATTTAAGCTTTGCTAGCGTATTGCCAATTGAATTAGGTGCAGCTGATTTTGGTCACGATCAATTTGCTATAGAAGATGAAATGCTTTTAGCTTCCCCGCGCGGTAATGCCGTATGGATTAGTCGTGAAGGACATGCGTTAAACACCGACTGGCTAAATTATAAACCCGACCAATTGCATCATTGGACATTACTTATCGATGGTCGCAAACAAAATCAAGCCTTAGAAATCCCTGTGGTAGAATTTCAATTGCCAGAAAATTTTGTAGCCGCTGCCGTTTCCCATAAACGCAATACGAAACTCGCTTTGGAAAAAAACTCCACTCTCTTATCTGTTCCGGGCCAGCTGGATACTTTGGATATTTATGCCGGACCTGCCAGTTTAATAGAAAATAAATTGCAAAACATCGCCTCGACGCCGTCCGCATTAGCTTGGCAACTGATTAGCAAAGGGCAAACTTGGGAAATGCATTTAAAAATTGCCGCAAATTCTGAGATTCAATGGACTATATGGGCATTGAATGGAAAACAAATTTACCGTAGCTCTTTGCAAAATTTCAGTCCTGGCGAATATATTCTTCCGCTTACTTTGGCGGAAGGGCAAAAAATGAATTCCGGTTTAGGCTTGCTTAACTTAAGTATCCGCAAAGGAACGGTAACCGAGACTTTACAAGGCAAAGTTTGGATAAACCCTTAAAAACACGTGGCTTTCCCAATTTGTATACCTTAAATTTTTATGTCCTCTCGCCTATAAAATGGCTAGAAAATTCTAGCCACTATTAATAAAAATATTACTGCTAATTATTACAGCTTATTTATTGTAAACCGCAGCGAAAACTTTAGCAAAATCCTCTAATTTCATTTTACCGCTCATAGGTTTTCCTTTCGATTCATAATCTTTAGTCATATAACCGCTCCTCAAGGCAGTGCCCATTTCAACATAGTTCTTGGCGATTTCTTCAGGCAAACCCATGCCTACCATGGCGTTTAAACTATCTTCGTCTTTAAACTCCATCCAAGATAAATCATTTTTGCCTATGGCGGCACCCAACGCTTTTGCTACGTCTGCATTTGTTCTCACATCGCTTACTACATACAAAACAGAAGTCCCTTTAAAGGAAAGCGTATTTAATTGTTCAAAAGCAGCTGCCGCAATATCCGCAGTATCTACCAATGCCATTAATGTATTGGAACCATAATTAGAACCGATGATTCCCATATTTTTAATCATGCCCAGATTAGCAAATAAATTGTTGTAAAAAAATCCAGCGCGTAAATGCACGAGATTAATTTCCTGCAATGCATTCAAGGTGTGCTCTACTCTATAAATACCAGACACGGGGCCGCATCCATCTTCCATATGCGCACCGACGCTACTAAGATTTAGAATATTTTTTACGCCAGAAGCCTGAATCGCTTTCGCAAAGTTTTGTCCTATTTTCCCGATATATCCTTTCCAGTCTGTAGCCGCAAAATTAGGAGGTACCATAGTATAAACCGCGTCCGCTCCTTTAAATTGCGTTGTGAGAAAATCGACATCCTCTACCGAGCCGATAGCTGCTTTTGCGCCTAATGCTTCTATGGCACTCCTTTTGTCTGCACTTGAGCTAATGACTACTACATCATGCCCCACTTTTACCAATCTCTCAGAAAGTGGCTTGCTTATATTTCCCAATGATCCAGTGATGATAAATTTCATAGTGGTCCTTAATTTGAATTTATTTGTTCTATGAAAGAAAAAGTTCTTTCTTTTAACTGAATCAAAGTTATATTTTATACTTACTTAAATACAAGTACTTACCCTAAAGTATGTATAAAGGTAAAAACCAGAAAGTACCTATGACAGCTATAAAAGTTTCATCTACCAATCAAAAAAACAAAAAGGAAATTCACACTGTATGCCCCGTGACATTTACCTTGGACAAAATCGGGGGACGATGGAAAGCTCTTATTATTTACAGTTTGCTATCGGGTGCAAAAAGATACAGTGAATTAAAGAAAGCGATTCCGGCCATTACGGAAAAAATGCTCATTCAACATTTAAAACAAATGGAAGCGGACAAAATCGTTTTCAGAGAAGCAAAACCTGTGGTTCCACCTCATGTCATCTATAGCCTCACCGAATCCGGCAAAGAATTAAAAGCCATGATGAAGGCGATGAGTGTATGGGGTAACAAATACAATCCGAATACTTTGAATTAGAGGGGGTGGATGAGGATCATGCGAGTTAACACTTACGTTTCGGTCACATTCGATAAGCTCGGTGTCCAAAAGCGTTCCCGGTCACTGAGCTTATCGAATGTGACCGTGTTAACTCGCGAAGCCGAGGCCAGGGGGATACGCCCTCCTTACCGTAACCTATACATTACTCTAAATAAGTGTAACCATATAAACCTGAACGATAAATGGCCAAAAATTCTTTGCCTTCTTGCAAGGAAATTTTACCTTCTTTGACCGAAGCGCTTACCCAACTTTCCATGGTACGGACTAAATTTTTATCGCTGAACTGCACGTAGTCCAATACATCGGCTACGGATTCCCCATCAATAATTTTATCAATGTTATAGCCTTCCATGCCATTAACAATAATATGCACGGCATTGGTATCGCCAAAAAGATTATGTAAGTCCCCTAAGATTTCCTGATAAGCGCCCACCAAATAAACCGCGAGATAATAAGGCTCGCCTTCTTTTAAAGGATGCACCGGCAAGCTATGAGAGATTTCGCCTTGGCGAATAAAATGATCCACCTTACCGTCGGAATCGCAAGTAATGTCTTGTAAAGTGGCGTTTTGCGTAGGCTCTTCATCCAATCGTTGAATCGGCATAATGGGAAACAGCTGATCAATAGCCCAAGAATCTGGCAAGCTTTGAAAGAGCGAAAAATTACAGAAGTATTTTTCGGCCATGAGTTTGGAAATATTTTGCAATTCAAAAGGAGGGCGCTTGAGTTGTGACGCCATCACATCCACTTTTTTAGCAATAGACCAAAATAATCTTTCGGCCATGGCGCGCGTTTTCAAATCCAAAATGCCTAAATTAAAGCGGTCGAGTACATCTTCACGCATTTGCAAAGCATCATGCCAAGCTTCCACCATATTCACATTTGAAATACCTTTGTAAATGGAATTGAGATCTTTTACAATTTCTGGATCGCTTTCAACAATGGCTGGCAAGCGGTCATCCCATTGCGGCTGACCGGCGGTTTCCAAAACATTAAATATCAAAACCGAATGATGTGCGGTTAAAGCACGCCCTGATTCAGCGATAATATGGGGATGCGGCAATTTGTTGCTGTCTGCGGCACCTGCCAAAGTATAAATCACATCATTGGCATATTCTTGAATAGAATAATTAATACTACTCGCACTAGTAGATCGAGTACCATCATAATCTACTCCTAAGCCTCCTCCAATATCCACAAACTGAATATTGCAGCCAATATTTTGCAATTGCACATAGAACTGACCCACTTCGCGCAAGCCAGCCTTGATTTTACGAATATTGGTAATTTGGCTTCCCAAATGAAAATGAATGAGCTGAATGCTATCGGATATACCTTCTTCTTTAGCAAAATTTATGGCATCGAGTAATTCACTGGAGTTCAATCCGAATTTACTTTGATCACCACCCGAATCTTCCCATTTACCACTGCCTGAACTTGCGAGCTTAATACGAATGCCAATATTTGGCGTGATATTTAAACGCTTAGACACATTTTTAATGAGACGCAATTCATTGAGTTTTTCCACTACGAGAAAAATTTTCTTGCCCATTTTTTGCGCAAGCAAAGCCAATTCAATAAACTCTTCGTCTTTATACCCATTGCAAATAATCAGCGAAGCAGGATTATCCATAATCGCCAATACTGCATGTAATTCGGGCTTGGAACCTGCTTCTAAGCCGATATTGAATTTCGCTCCATGCCGTACAATTTCTTCCAGCACCGGTCTTTGTTGATTCACTTTAATAGGATATACATTAAAGTATTTTCCTCGAAAATCATATTCCCGCGCCGCCGCTTCAAAACAACTGGAAATTTGTTCAATGCGATTATCCAAAATATCGGGAAAGCGTAAGAGTACCGGAGCCGTTACGTCACGAATGGTTAATTCATCCATAACCTCTTTGAGATCTATTTCGAATCCCTTTTCTTTGAGTGGACTAACAGTAGCATGTCCTTTATCATTGATGCTAAAATAATTAATACCCCAGCCATTAATATTGTACAACTCCTTCGAATCGTCTATGCGCCATTTTCTCATTGCCAAGTCCTGCTAAATTTTAGCGCGTAAAGGTAGCTAATCGTAAACTGTATGGGGGCCTGAACCCATTTCAAAACCATCACTGACGCACCACAAAAGCTTGAATGTTCAAATCTGAGATTTCCAAAATCTTATCTTCAGCTTCTTGTTTGCTTTCAAAACTCCCAAAACGCAATTTATAGTATGGCGCGTCAAAAACCATTTCCACTTTAGCACTCAGCTGTTTTTCCAATTCAATTTTTTTGGCTTGTACTTGTTCCAAATTAGCATCGGCAAAAAGTTGAATACTATAATTTGATTTTCCTGTGGAAATTGGATTGGTAGTTTTAGTGGTACTCGCTGCATTAGCTGTATTTATAGAGGCTGTAGATGATGTAACTTGTGTGCTACTGGCTGGTTTAATCGCTGGAATCGGCAGTGCTTTGGCATCTAATAAATTATCGGTTTCGGAGGGAGGATTAAAGACCCGAGGCAAAGGAGCTTCGGACTTAAGAGTCGAACTCTCTTCATGAGAATCTGAATTTTTAACTTCATTTTGTGGATTGGGAGTGGTTTGACTACATGCAAAAATCCCGAGCCATAATATCCCCATATAACTCAAATTCTTGCCTAAGCGCATCCAACTTTTCTTTAATTGCATAAACTCTCCACCGTCAAAACAGAAAAACCCTAATATAATACCTATTTTTCACCCATGAATTACGCAGAAATATTGAATCAAGCTTATGACGCCTTTGCCGACTCCGAAGACAAAAAAGCCGAGCGCCTTTTACAATCGATCATGGATCATCTTAAAAAAAACTTAAATGGATCGGATGAAGACGCAAACCGCTATTACTATTGGGGTTTATGCCAAACCGCCATTGAAGAATATGAACAAGCCCTATTGAAATTTGAAACCGTCTTACAATGGCAGCCAGAACATGAAGATGCCCTTTGGCAAATAGCTTCGATATTCATTTACAATATGGAAAAGCCCGCCAGCGCCAAAACCATTGTGCTCGATAAGCTGTTAAAACTAAATCCTGAAGATGAGCGTTATAAAGAGGCGGCGGATTGGATTCGCTTTTATGAAAAAAAACCGAAAATGCCACCGCCCGATCTTTCCGAAGAAGTCGAAGCTTAAACCTTTAAGCCATTTTAATTGCAGTGGAAGAGGTTAAAGCGCCTGCGCCATTTTTGCTTCAGCCTCTAACCACATTTTAAGGCTGTCCGGCATAAGTGGAGACGCTTCTTTATAAGGAATGCAAGTGAGCACTTCTTGCATAGGAATATTGCCCTGAGGCCCACGAAATATACCCTTCAAATACGCTATTGTGACCAGATGGCCTTGCGATTCAATTCTTTGTTCTAAATAAACCCATTTTTCATCCCAACAAATAATGCGTGTGTGCATGGAAAATTTTTGCCCTAGGGTTAGGGAACGCCGAAAACGTATTTGACTAGAACCTAAGATGGGATTCCAATGCTTACGGAAAGCGGGCCAAAATAAACCGATACGAAATAATAAATCGAAGCGCCCCAAATCCAATAAGGTCATATAACGCCCATTATTCATGTGGCCATTAATGTCTAAATCATTCGGCCATACCCGAAATGCAACCGAGGAAATATCTAAAAGGCCCAAGGTTTTTTTATTAATGACTAGACCAAAAATAACCTTCAGCAGACGGATAAATAAATTCATACGCTAATTATAACATCTGGTTCGAGGGAAAAGAGAATGCTATGCTTTGCCTGAAATGAATTTTTATTGGATAACAGGCCTACTTTTAAGTTTCGTTAGTGGAATAGGTATGGCCTATTTTTATGTGAGCAAAAAAGAAAAAAACCATTTACTCCAAAAGATTAAAGCGTTTGAATGGGAGCAATTCCAAAGCCAAACTACCGTCAACGAGTTAATTGCCTCGGCAAAAAAATCAGAAAATCGTTTTTTACACTTTTATAATAATGTTCCCGAAGCAATAGTGATTACTCGTTTGGGACGAATTCTTTTGGTTAATCAGGCTTGTCGAAAACTAATTGGCTTGCAAGAAAGCGAAAATTTATTAGGCATCTCATTATTAGATTATGTGGATATTAGCTCACGCTTCGATATTTCGGATTTAATTCGTCGCAGCGCCATGGGCGAAATTTTACCGCCTACAATGGAGGCCGAGGTATTAAGAAAAGATGGGCATAAATTTCCAGTAACCGTTAATATTGTACCGATTGAATTATTCGATGGCCCTGCAGTCGCTACCTTTGTTTATGATAATAGTAGGCGCAATCGCAATACGGAAGTTTTACAAGCCATCTTTGCAGGTACCGCGGCGGATACGGGGGATCAATTTTTTCAATCTGCGGTGCGTCATTTAGCCAAGGCCTTACAAGTACGTTTTGCCTTTGTCGGCCAATTAAGTGAAAATGCTTCCAACATCAAAACTTTAGCCATTTGGGCCGGAACACAATACGTCTCCAACTTCACCTTCGCCATTAAAAATACACCCCATGAAATCGTAATCTCCAATAAATTGCATTTTTATAGTGAAGAAATTCAGCACAAATTTACAAATGACCTTTTGCTTTCCGAATTAGAAGCAGAAAGTTATTTGGGCGTACCCTTATTAAGTAAACAGGGGCAACCCCTAGGCATTTTAGCGGTTTTGCATGATACCAAAATGCAAATGACCAAAGAAAACGAAGCCATACTGACCACCTTTGCGACGCGCGTGAGCTCTGAGCTAGTAAGACTTTATACCGAAGAAAAATTGGCTAATAGTCAGTCGAATTTGCAAACCGTGGTCTCCAATACGCCGATGATACTTTATGCTTTGGATCCTAAAGGCGTCATTACCCTTTCTGAAGGTAAAGGGTTAGAAGCTTTTGGACTAAAACCAGGACAACAAATCGGTAAGTCGGTATTTGACCTGTATAAGGAAAACGAACGAATCATAGGTGTTATGCGACGGGCCCTTGCTGGAGAAACCTTTAACTCTTCGGGCGAAATAGGCGGTATGTTTTTCGAAAGTCATCATCATCCGGTTTTCGATAGTAACAAAAATGTTACTGGTGTTATCGGTGTAACTATGGATGTGTCGGAAAGAGCGCTTTCACAAAAGGCTTTTACCGAAAGCGAAGAACGTTATCGCAAATTGGTGGAGCTTTCCCCTGATGCCATTTTCATTGTTGCCGAAGGAAAAATTTTATTTGCGAATAAGGCTGGTGGGCTTTTGTTTTATGCAAACTCTTCGCAAGACTTAGTGGGATGGCCTATTCTTGACATTGTACATCCCGAGGATAGAGATATTATACGCCCCAAAATGCAGGCTTTAGAAAATGATCATCAAGATATTCCCCTATTGGAAATCCGCTTACAACGTGCCGATGAAAGTGTGATTGAAGTAGAGTGGAGGGCAAGTCCCTTTTACTTTAAAGACAAAAAAGCCATACAACTCGTTTTACATGATATTACTAGTTTAAAAAAAGCGGCTGCCGAAATTCTTGAACTTAATGCGAAACTCGAACAGCGCGTACGCGAAAGGACTACTCAATTAGAAGCGTCCATCCATGAATTGGAAGCCTTTTCATATACCATTTCCCATGATCTGCGTGCCCCTTTAAGGGCCATGAATGGCTATGCCGAAATTTTATTAGAGGATTCAGAATTAAATTTACCGACTGAGGCCTCGCGGTATTTGCGCTCCATTCATACTAATTCATCATTGATGGGCGAGCTTATTGACGACTTATTACGTTTTGCGCAATTAAATCGTTTAAGTATAAACAAAAAAACAATTGACCTGAAAAAAATGTTGCCGCAAATTGTTTCGGAAATGCGTGAAAACTTTCCCCAATGGCAAACGAAAATTATTGTGGAAGACTTACCCTCTTGTGAAGCCGATGCAACTTTACTTAAGCAAGTGTTTGCGAATTTGATTTCTAATGCTTTAAAATTTACCCATACAAAACCTAAAGCAAAAATCACTATTGGCGTTTTAAAAAATGATGAGGCCACTGTTTATTATGTGAAAGATGAGGGCGTAGGTTTTGATATGCAATATGTCCACAAAATGTTTGGGGTGTTCCAGCGTTTACATCGAGCCGATCAATTTGAAGGCACCGGTGTCGGCCTAGCTATTGTAGAGCGGATTGTAAAAAGACACGGTGGCCGAGTTTGGGCCGAAAGCAAACTCAATCAAGGTGCGAGTTTTTATTTCACTTTATAAAAAATTAGCCAAAGTATTTTGAATAGCTTGCGCCGCTGCTTTTAAGGAAGCATTATAAGCGCTTTGTTGAATTGAAAACTGAGTAGTGGCTTCCGTAAAATCAATGTCTTCTAATTGCGAAAGTAATTGCGTGGAATTCACAGTAGAAAGATCGCCTCTGTCAGTTGTCGATTCAAAGTGATTTATACGCGCGCCATTATTGCCTTGAGCAGATAGGTAACGCTGAAAAACAGTATCAATTTGTCCAATACTCCCAGTAATTTTACTGACTTGATTATTATGCAATCCATCCAATAAATTTATAATAGTATCCCAAGATGAAGTCTCGGTGCGACTCCCAAACACTTCAGAAGCCGTACTATTAATTTTTTCGGTTACCCCTTGTTCAATTTCACGATTAACCTTGCCTTCTAAATCGGCTTCATTACGACGGACCCAAGAATAGTTCATATTAATTCCTGCGCCACCTGCTAAAGCTAAAGCTGCAACTCCAGGCGCAGTAAAGGTAATGGTTCCTTTCACATAATCAACCTGATAATCCGTCCCCTCCGTTAGGCCTCCAATACTCAAGGTGTTGGGAATTACATCATAGGCATTGGCATTTCCATTGGGATTATCGTTAGAGTTCGTAATTGAAGTATCCACCATTTGAATTGGCAAACCTAAGGTACCCACCGTAAGTCCCGTAGTAATTAAACTTTGTCCTGCATGCATTTCATAAGGAGGCACTTGCGTATTCGCGCCGGAAAAAACATAATCGCCTTTAAAGGTCGTATTCGACATGGCCACTAATTGATCAAGCATGGCGCGCACATCAGGAAAAATCAATTTTCGATTGGCCGCCGTATTGGTATCGCTCGCTCCCTGCAAAGCCTTTTCTCGCAAAGTATGAAACATACTATTGCCCGAATTTAAACTCGCATCCACCGTGGACATATAGCCAATGCCATCCTGCATATTGCGTTTGTATTGATCGAGCTGCGACAAATTGGTACGCATTTCCATAGCATTGGTAGCATCGATAGGATCATCCGACCCACGTAAAATTCTTTTACCAGTGGATAATTGTTCTTGCAATTTTTCCAGTTTTCCAAAATTATCAAATAACTGCTGCTGTACATGAGAAGTCATTTGGCTAAAGGTTACGCGTGAGGTCATAGATTGCTCCTAACTTTATGGAATATTCATCAATACGTCTAGCATTTCTTTAATGGTGCTGATATAACGCGCCGATGCTTGGTAGCTGTGTTGAAATTTGATCATATTGGTCATTTCTTCATCCATGGAAACGCCCGAAACTTTCGCCTGTTCGCTATCGAGTTGCGAAACAATAAATTCACGAGTTTGCAAATTGGTAGCCGCTTGATTTTTTTCAATCCCCAAGGTGCCCACCATCGCGCTATAAAATTCATTAATACTTTGTGTATTCGCTCCTGCTTGATTGGGAGCCATAGTAGTTTTTTGTCTTAACTGGGCAATGTTTAGTGCATTCTGACCATTGCCATTTCCAGGAAATCCATTTTGTTGATTTTGAAATTTGATTTGAATATTTGCGCCCGGTGCATAGTTCGCATAATTCGTGAAAGTAATCACACCTGTGGTATAATCCGTGATATAATCTTTTCCCGCACCCTCTTGTAATACCACGCCACTGGGAGCAAAACTAATTTGCAAAGACCCTAGCACTAAGTTTTTATAAGTGGGGTTAATTGTTTTCAAATCCACATTAGGCGTTAAGGCGAGCGGAATTGTATTCGCCAAAGTAACTTGAGGTGAAGCCAATCCTCCTGCGGCAGCCGCAATATTATTAATACTCTCCTTTATCGCGGATCCTATTTGCACGGTTTCGGCGGTAAGATGATCGGGATCAAAAAATAAAACACCCGTACTTTTATTCAAGTTATAACCTTGCACATGCTGTTCATTAACCGACTGTACAATGGTTTTAGTGAGACTGTTCAATAAGCCCTCATACTTAGGAACCAACACTCGTTTAGTATCCAATAAGCCTTTAATTTCTCCACCACGTGGATTAAATGCTTTTAAAGAATCCTTAAACTGCAAGCCTATGGTGGTTTGCGTGGAACCATCTTCTTGAATGGTAGTATGTCCATCAATCTTTATAGCATAGGATTGCGTAGGTCCCACCAAAATATCGCCACCCGAACTAACAGTTATACGATGATGCGCATCTTCATTATAAGTAATGTCTACAAATTCCGAAAGTTTACGTACAAGTAAGTCACGTTTATCACGACTATCATTAGCCACTTGCCCAGGTTGCACTTCGGAGGTGGCAATGCTGGTATTTAATTCGGCAATTTGACTAGTATAACTATTAATTAATGTCGCACGTGACTGTAATTGATCGTCCATGGAAGTACGATAATCTCTTAATTTTCCACCCAAAGAATGGAGTAAATCAACTATTACATTTCCTGCCGCCATCACCCCATCACGCGCCGAAAAGTCAGCAGGGTTATTGGCTAAATCCTGCCAAGTATCCCAAAATTTATTTAAGGCTGAATTTAATCCATTATCCGAAGGCTCTTGGATAATGGCTTCCATTCTTTCCATCGCCCCATTCAGTTGTGTTTGATAACCTTTATCTCCTAATTGTTCGGAAATTTGTGAATCTAAAAAAGCATCGCGCACTCTTTGCACCGAGGCGACATCCACTCCCATACCCAATTCACCATAAACCGCATCCGCTCGGGAATCCGCTTGTAAATCCAATCTTTTGCGAGAGTAACCTTCAGTATTCGCATTAGAAATATTTTGACCCGTAACATCTATGGCTTGTTGCGAAGCATTGAGGCCACGCATACCAATATTCAACGAACTAAACAGCGACATGTTATACCATCCGATTAATTAGATTACGTACTTGGCTGCGATCTTGATGCACTTGCCCTTGGCGTCCGTACACTTGAAAACGATCGGTATGCTTGCGATTAACTACACTCGTCAAGATGCCAATAGTGGTATGAATAATTTTTTGTCCGTTTTCAGCTAAAGCGGCATTCGTGTCTAAAACAAATCGGAGGATTTTAAGTTTTTCCACCAAGGCATCTCTCCAGTGCTTCAGTTTTGCCGCTTCTTGCGGATAAAGGCAAGGATAAATTTGTTCGCAGCGAATCGAGTTATTTTCCAAACCCATTTGCGGATCGGGATGAAAAACCAAAAGCCTTTCTGTTAAATCAATACGGCGTAATTCTAAATCAAAAAGATATTGCACAATTTCTTCCGACTGCAAATTCAATTCTTCATTACCTACAAGTTGCCGATTGATTAATACCAAGCGTTGTTTCTCGGCCAAAGACAAATAATGTTCATAGCCTGCATATTGCGCTTTAAAATTTAGAGTTAATTCTTCGCCTAACATTTCTCTGGGATCCGTATATTCCGCGATCGCATTATTTTGAAAGGTGTTTTCATGTAACATAAAATTTATTTCTCCTGCTTATCCCAAGCCCATTTGGTTTGCAAAACTTGTTTTACATAGCGTTGAGTTTCAGGAAAAGGGGGCACCGTACCATATTTTTCCACATGCGCCGGACCCGCATTATAACCTGCTAAAGCCTTGGCTTCATCGCCTCCAAATTTTTCGAGCAATGATTTTAAATATTTGGTGCCGGCAAAAACATTTTCCTGCGGATCAAATACGTTTTTAACTTTCAAATCACTCGCCGTGCTATCCATTAATTGCATTAAACCTTTTGCACCCGCTGGAGAAATGGCATCAGGGCGATTTCCACTTTCATGCTGAATCACACTTTTGATCAGGTTTTTTGAAACTTGAAATAAAACCGAGGCCTTTTCAATTAAAGGATCCAGTATGACTTCATTCAATTTTGTCTTGGCATCATTAACCGCTGGTGAAATATGTTTAGCCTCCGCATTGCGTAATCCTTGCATAAATTGGCCGGGTTTAATTTGTTGTAATAATTTTTCTGGCCCCAATGGTGAGGGCACTAATCCTTCTTGGCGCGCGAGTGAGCGATAAATTTGGGCCGCCAAACCGGTTGACTTTCCTTGCTTGGCAGCCAATAAACCCAATGCCCCATTCTTTTGTGGAGAGTGTAAATTACTGCGAGCATATTCTTGATCGAGCATATCATTAAATATTTCATGGCCGGGTGCCTTATCGGCCACTTCACTTTCATCAATGGTTTGCCGCATAGCTTTCATCATTTGCCCCATAAACATGGCTTCAAACTCTAAACTGGTTTTCCAACGCTTCGCATCGGCTGCCGACATTTTTGCTGAATGCAAACCTTGCTCGGATTTTTCTATCGAAGTCTTTACGGCTAAAAGGGAATGGTCATCATGCAAACTTTTATTTTTGGTCAGTTCGATGTTCATGAAAAAATTCCTTGCTTCAAAATTTCACAAGTTGCTTTAACTTTGTGGGCAACTCAGATATTAACGCAAAGGCTATGCCATGCCCTACTTTTCGTGTTTTAGCGCAAATTGAACATCTAAATTTTGAATTTGGGCAAGATCTGCTCCACCTTCCATTTGCCAGGAAATTATTTCCATTTTCCACCGATTAGACAGAGTAGGGGCGATTGGTTATTTTACTTGCCTTTGGTTCAGAAGGGTTCATACTTGCATGGAATGGTTCCGCAAGGCTAAATCGGGCATTGGCACATTTATCAAAAGGGATACTCCCGTTGATTTATGGGTGAAATGTGAAAATTGCAAAGAAGTTCTTTATCGTAAGGAATTGGCGCAAAACTTGTATGTATGCGAGCATTGCCAATTTCACTTTCGTGTAGGCGCGCCGGACTATATTAAGTTATTGGTCGACGAAGGCACTTTTCAAGTCATGGATGCACAACTTAAATCTAATGACCCGTTAAAATTTGCCGCAAAGAAAAAATATAAGGACAGTTTAATCGATGCCGAAAAAAAAACCGGCTCGAATTCTGGAGTAATCGCTGGCTTAGGTCAATTAAAAGGCAGCAAAATCTCCTTGGGTGTAATGGACTTTCGCTTTGTAGGCGGCTCCATGGGCTCGGTGGAGGGTGAAAAAATCGCTCGTGTATTTCATCGCGCGGTTAAACATAAAATTCCAGCCATTATTGTTACCGCTTCCGGTGGTGCGCGTATGCAAGAAGGATCACTTTCTCTCATGCAAATGGCTAAAACCGCGGCAGGCATAGCCCAAATGGCTAAGCATAAATTACCATATATCTGCATACTCACCAATCCCACTACCGGCGGTGTGACAGCTAGTTTTGCTATGCTTGGCGATATTCATATTGCTGAACCGGGTGCGCTAATTGGTTTTGCGGGCGAACGAGTAATACGCGAAACCATTCGTCAAAATCTTCCGCCCGGTTTTCAAAGAGCGGAATTTCTTTTGGAAAAAGGTTTTGTGGATATGATAGTGCAACGTCCCGCTTTAAAAGAAACGGTTGCGACGCTTCTCAATCACTTTGGCTACTGAGTTAAAAACTTATCACGATTGCCTCGACTTTCTTTTCGCTCGCAATCAATTTTCCATTAAACTTGGTTTAGACAATATTTGTAGCCTCTTAGAGGCTATCGGCAACCCTCAGCTTAAGCAAAAATATATTCATGTGGCTGGTACCAATGGCAAAGGCAGCGTATGCAACAATATCGCCAAAGCTTTGCCCATGCTGCAATATCAAAAGGTGGGACTGTATACCTCGCCCCATTTAGTAAGCTTTCGTGAGCGTATCACGATTAATGGCGAGCCCATTTCCAAAGCTTGGATTTTGCAATGGATGCAAAAATTTGTTCCCCTTATTTTAAAACTTCAGGCCACATATTTTGAATGCGTTACGGCTTTAGCCTTAGACTATTTTCGATCCGAAAATTGTGATGTAGTTGTTTTAGAAACCGGCTTAGGAGGACGCTTAGATGCCACCAATGCCGTCACACCGCAGTTAACCGTAATAACTTCCATATCTTTAGATCATACAGCTATATTGGGAGATTCCTTAGAAAAAATTATAGTAGAAAAACTAGGTATACTCAAAACTGGCATTCCTTTAATTATTAATGAAGGGCGAGAAAATTTGAAATGGCTGATTGACGAGGCCGCCCAAGCCTTGCAAGTCCCCGTTTATAATTTGGCTGATCCCGCAACCTTCCCCAAAGCCTCCGATAAATTCTTGCAAAAATATGCGGGAATATACGCCACCTATGAGTTACCCAAAAATTTTCGTCCCGAAAAACATCAACAAGAAAATTTACATCTCTCCTTAATCGCCTTAGAAAATATTAAGGGTGGCGCTTTAAATCTCAATACCGAATTGCAGGAAGCCCTAGCCAAAGCCCCCGTTTATGGCCGCACCCAGCTTTTACAAGCACCGGGCTTGCGACCTGTGCTACTCGATGGAGCACATAATCCCGAAGGCATGGAGCGTCTCGCCGAATATATACAACAAGCTTTTCCTCAGCAAAAACCGGTAAGTATTTTTGCGATAATGAAAGACAAAGATCTTTCCTCTATTCGCGAAAGTTTATTTGCTTTTTCAGAACAAGTTTTTTTCGCCTCCCTGCTTAAATATTCTAGAGCGCTGACCTCGGAAGATTGGCTAGCGCAATTATCGGCGAGCCTTCGCGAAAAGAATTCGTCTTTGGTTTTATCGGATAAAAACTTATTGAGCTTGCTGAAAGATCCTGAAGCGGTGCAAGCCCAAACACCATTAATTATTTGTGGATCACTTTATCTTTTAGGGGAGGTCATCCCCCTGTTACTCCCGCACTATGCTGGCTTAGAGTATTTTGCACAATTTGCAGGCGAAAACGAACTTTAAATACCTCACCTTATTTTTCCCTGATCGGCACTTGCCGCCCCAAGAGATAGCTCTTATATGCGCAAAGGATTTGCTACCTTATCTTTTATGAATTATGATATAGCCGATACTATTGTACGATTTGTGGTTTTAACAATTTCTCTTACCTTTCATGAGGCTGCTCATGCTTGGGCCGCTATGCGCCTAGGTGACGATACCGCGGAGCGCATGGGTCGCTTATCGCTGAATCCCTTTGTGCATATGGATCCTATTGGCTCTTTAATGATTCTTACCATGCCCTTTGGTTGGGCCAAGCCCGTACCTGTCGATCCACGTAATCTTAAAAACCCACGTGTGGGCATGCCGCTGATTTCCTTCGCAGGGCCTTTTTCCAATTTGTTATTAGGCGTTCTGGGTTGTTTTATTTATTACTTGCTAAATCAAAGAGGTTTAAGCGCGGGAACTGATTCTTTTCTTAAGGCTTTCGTATCCATTAATTTTAGCCTCGCCATATTTAATTTGCTGCCAATCTATCCACTTGATGGATCCAAAATGGTGACTTTATTTTTGTCCGAACGCCAGGCTTATAAATACGAAATGCTTTTGCAGCGCATGGGAATTGTACCGATGGTAGTAGTGATTGTTTTAAGCTTTTTGCCCGGAGCGGGTATATTAGGACTTTGGTTTTCCTTTTGGCGACCGCTAATTTCCCCAATTTTAGGAATCTTTTCCTTTCCAGCATTTTTTTAACAGTAAAGAGTTTAAAAAAGTCATTGATTTATCTATACTTAGCCCCTTAAGAACAAAATTTGGAGGCACTGTGCCTAGTCATAAGTCTGCAGAAAAAAGAGTAAAAACATCGGAAAAAGCCCGATTGAAAAACCGTCAAACGCGTTCGGAAATCCGTACTAGTTTGAAAAAATTGCGTGCCGCCACCAGCAAACAAGTTGCTGCTGCCGAAATTCCGCATTTATTTTCCTTACTCGACAAAGCCGCTTCAAAACGTAAAGCGGGCTTCACTCCTAATACCGCTGCAAATTATAAGCGCAAAGCACATTTAGTGCTTAATGCTTTAACTGCATAAAAATTGCTTTCAAGCTTTAAAGGCGCATAGCTAAATCCATTTTGGGTTTAGCTTTTATTTTTTCCTATTTCCAAACATTTTTCGTACAATAGAACGCTATCCAATGTGGACGGAGTTTTTTCTAAAATTCCGTTTTTACTTTTTGGTGTATTTATAGGCTTTTAGCCATGATTTGGAAAAACATGAATCCTCAAGTTTTAATTATTGATGATGAAGTGTCGCTCTGTAGCCTCTTAGAAGTTTTCTTCGAAAAAAAAGGTTATGCCGTTACTTCTGCCCATAATTTAATCGATGGTTTAAAATTACGCGATGGGCCAGAGCCCTTGATGGCTATGGTCGATCTGTCTTTAGGTCCCGATTCGGGCTTGACCATAGTCAAAGCCTTGCTGGAAAAATTCCCAACCCTTCCAGTTATTGTGATGACCGCTTATGGCACCGTTGAAAAAGCGGTGGAAGCCATAAAACTGGGTGCCTTTGATTTTATTTCCAAACCTTTTGAAATGGTTTTTTTGCATAAGGTTGTGGAAAAGGTGATTGCTAATCGCAGTTTGCACCGTGAAAATATTGAGCTCAAAGAGGTTTTGAAAGATCAAAGCCAAAGCGAATTTGTAGGCCGGTCAAATATCATGCATTTATTGCGTGAAAAAATTGAAGCCGTAGCCTGTTCCGAAAGTACAGTATTAATAACGGGTGAAAGCGGTACGGGTAAAGAACGTGTCGCCAAGCTCATTCATCAAAAATCTCGTCGATTAGGTAAACCTTTTGTGGTGGTGAATTGCTCTGCCCTTTCTGAAAATTTATTGGAGAGTGAACTGTTTGGGCATATTAAAGGCGCCTTCACTTCAGCCTATACGGACAAAGAAGGTTTATTTGCGGCAGCCAATGAAGGCACTATTTTTCTTGATGAAATTGGAGAAATGCCATTGCATACGCAAGTCAAATTATTGCGCGTTTTACAAGAGCGCGAAGTATTACCCGTAGGCGGGACCGTGCCCACCGCCATTAATGTGCGTATACTTGCGGCTACCAATGTGGATTTGGAAGAGGCTGTAGCTCGTAATCTATTTCGTGAAGATCTTTATTATCGACTCAATGTGCTGCGCATTTATATGCCTCGCCTTGCAGAAAGAGAAGAAGATCCGGCTTTACTCGCTGATTATTTTTTAAAAAGAAAAAGTCATGGACAAAAAACTTTTTCGCCCGCGGCTCTCTCCCAAATTTTAGCTTACTCATGGCCAGGTAATGTACGTGAATTAGAAAATGCCGTAGAGCGTGCCATTGCTTTTACGCCTGAAGCCAGCATTGATCATTTAGATCTCGATAATCGCGTCATTGCGGAGTATACTCAAGATTTTAAAATGGATGGAGCTGGAAAAGAGTCTGATTATTTTCCCACTCAATCCTCAGTTGCTAGCCCAACTATGAATGAAATTGAAAAAGCATATATATACTGGGTGCTCACACAAAATAATGGACATAAACCCACGGCAGCCAAGATACTCGGTTTAGATGTTTCTACCCTTTATAGAAAAATAGAGAAGTACGGCTTGAAAATTAAGGAGACTTGACCTTTTGCCTATCTTGCGACTGACCTGTTTAATCGGCCTTCTCATAGGCTCAGTAGGACAAAATCTTTTTGCCCAAAACTCCCTTTTAGAGAATGAAAAAAGAACTTTATCTGCCAAATGGGAATTGATTAGTCGAGTCCCTTCAGCCGCACATATTTTCGCTCAAAAAACCACGGTTGCCGAAAAAGAAAATTTTGTAGCCGCATTAAATGTTTGGAATGCTAGCAATCCTCCTCCTTCAAAGGCGGCTAAGGCTTTTGCACAAATCGCTTTAGCTATGGCTAATCCCAGTTTAAGCGATCAAGCGCTAACCGAAGCCTTAGTTTTTTCCCAAGGTGACGCGGCCGTTAACTATGAATTGGCGCGTATTCTAACCGAGCAAAAACTTTTTACCCAAGCTTTAATTTTCGAAAAAGAAACTTTACATGTGCTCTTAGAAAAGGGATATATACAAGCACCTGAATTAGCCAAAATGTCGCTTTTGCAAGTCCGTGAAGGATTAGCACAAAAACAAATGCCCTTAGTGCAACATGCTTTAAACTTTGCCGAAGAATTAGATCCCCTTTCGCCGTGGATTCCCTTTATGCGTATGGAACTTCTTATGCGCGGAAGTGTCATGTGGAAATGGGACTTTGATGGCATTTGGAAATATGTTTCGGATATTTTTCAACTTTCACTTTATTATGAAAGCCAAAGTTTTATCTGGCTTAATTTTTTACAAGCTTTGCGCCTTGGCATAAGTCTTTTCTGTGGGTTAGGATTATTAACATTGGGGTTACGTCATTTTACTCAAGTCACCCATCTTTGGGCTGAAAAGCTGCCGCGCGAGGTAGAGATTTCCGTACGTTATGCTGCTATTGCTCTTGGCTTTTGCAGCCTATGGGCCATTGGTTGTGGAGGTGTGTCGCTGGCATTAATAGCCGTATTATTACTGTGGAAAGTAACCAATCCTTTTGAAAAAGGTTTTTTAAAATTTTGTTTGCTGGCGATTTTTCTTTTGCCCTTTTCTTTGCTGATAGAAAGTGTTTTTTATCGTCATTTAGATCCAAAAGGCGGTCTCCATCTTTATGATCAAAGCGCTTTGCGAGGGTATGAGTCCGAAAGAGAAAAAACCTTAACATCCTTAGCTCCCAAAGATAAAGAGGAACAGTTTTTTGCTACGCTCGCGGCGTCCATACTTTATCGCAAACAAGGGAATTACCGTAAAGCCCAAGAGCTATCCGACAAAGCCAATTTATTGATTTCCTCAAATGCCTATGGACTAAATGCCGAAGCGAATTTGGCCATGATTCTTTCGGACTTCGATAAAGCCGCGCATACTTATGCACAGGCCACAGCCGTGGCTCCCAATTATTCCGAATTGTGGTTCAATGCCAGCCAAACTCAGCTTTACAATAACAATTCTTATCAACATAAAGAATTTTTGGATCGCGCCGCAGAATTAGATGCGCCTTTTATGACTTTATTTTTAAAAAATAATGATGAGCATTTTCCTTCTCTTCCTCCCAATCGCAAAGTCATGGATTTGTTACCCCGTATTTCTTTAATTGGAAATGAACTTTTAGAAACCGTATTGTCTTTTAATTTTCAACAGGCTCCAATAACCTCAGGTATTTTTGTTTATCCCGCTTTATTTATTTTTATCCTAGCCAGTGCTGCTTGTCTTTATATTTTTTTCCGCTATCGAGGTTACTCGCATATTACTCATGGACGCAAAACCTTTCGCTGTAAAATCTGTAATAAAACAACTTGTGTAGTCTGTCGCAAAGGCATTCATTGTCAAGAATGTTATAAGGCCTTGGCAGGTATTAATGATGGTCGCTTGCGCATCGATATTATGGATCGTTTAAAAAAGCAAAGTATCTTGGTTCCCAATCTCTTTGGGAAAATCTTAAATGCCGCTTTTCCCGGCTCTGGTACTTTGTATATGGGAAGTCAAAAAGGCCGTTATTTGTGGATGCTAATTAATTCTTTTTTAATCGCCGGTATTTATCAAATTCATCATCTGGTTAAAACCTATCCTGACTATGTATTGGGGCCTTTGCATGGTTTAGTTTGGATTCCCTTACTGCTATTGTATTCCATTTTTATTATCAAACTCCTACGAGGATCTATAGGCCAATTAACCTATTCCTCAACGGGTGTGCCGAAGGAAAACTTCATATGATACTTTCTGGCCAATTGGAAGATTTTTCTTTACCCGACATTTTACAACTTTTATTGCAGCAGAAAAAAACCGGCAACTTGACCTTAACCCGAGGAAAAGAAAAGTCCGAAATATCTTTATCCCAAGGCACGATAACTAGCGTGCGCAATGGTTTACAAAATCCCGAAAATAAAATTCGAGAAATGCTCATTGAATCGGGCCGTATCTCTTCCGAAGACTTTCAACTTTTACAAAATCTCTCGCAACAAGTAAATCGTCCTTTACTTACTACCCTCGTGGCTAAAGGCCATGCAACCGAAGAAGAAAAAGAATCATGGCTGCAACTGGCTGCCGAAGATATGATCTGTGATTTATTTGCTTGGACGGAAGGACATTATGATTTTACCACAGGCCAAAAAAGTCAGGCGGGTTTTGTACAAAGTATTTCTACGGAATTTGCTTGTATGGAAGGCATGCGCCGCATTGATGATTGGCCGCGGCTAAAAGAATCGCTTCCCGAAGACACTTTAGTGTTTCGTAAAATCAGTGATATTTATAATGATGGCGATGATCAAAGCTGGGAACATGCGCTCTGGGAAAAAATAAATGGTCGCAAAACCTTAAAGCAACTCGAAAAAGAAATGCCTTTCGGCACCTTTCGTTTATATGAAATGATTCTCGGATTATGGAATCGTGGCCATATAGAGCCTGCCGAACAAATTCCTCATTCGCCGGAAACCTCGCGGGCCAAATATCAACCTTCGGAAAAAGAACATAAAACCACCTTGGTATTAGGGGTCGCCGGTTTTATTTTTGTATGCGCCTTGCTTATGCGTTTTATTATTGTTGCCCTATGGGGTGGCTCCACGCTTTTGATGAATCAAAATCAAGCGCGTATAGAAGATCAATTGAAACAGGAGAATATCGAAGCATTATTAATAGATTATGCATACAAAAATGATAATTTCCCAAAAAACCTTGCGGTTATGGTGAAAGAAGATATTTTTGCACCTAGAGAGTTAAAGAATAAAAGGGGACGCGAGATTCCATATCGTAAGATAAACGATAGAGAGTTCGAATTTAAATAAAATGAGTTCAGTTTTTGTGAAATCCGCCACTGAGGCGATATTTGAAGAATCCGTTAGTCGGAACTTACTACTGCGTTCCGGCACTTTTGCCTATGCCTTACAATTAATTCGTGCGGGTAAATTTGATTTAGCGGAACATGTACTTTTTCAATTTGATACCCGTACCGAAGCAGCTTATAAGGATTTATTATTTTATTTGCGCACGCAAATATTTATCGCTAAAGAAAATTTTACACTCGCCAAAAACAAACTTTTGGCTAGAGTTGAACAAAACCCGCAAGACATTACGGCCCTTTCTTTATTACAAGTTTGTATTTCCGATGAACTTGAACATGCAAAATTACATCCCGAATTAATTGCAAAAACTGTTTTACAACCTCCGGCAACGCTTGATCCCAAATTAAAGGAAACCACTTTAGAAGAGCTTCAGGAGTATCAACCGGAAGAGGGTTTGCCTACCTTACCGGTAAAAGATTCTCTGTCTTTGGGCGAAATCCCTATGCGTTATATTCCCGTTTTGGAAGATGAAAAAACCCGTGGATTTATGCTTTGGGGCGGCTTACAAGGCCGACGATTTTCTCAAATTCGTGACGTAAGTTTAGGAAAGATGCAAAAAATTATTGAAGAAAGTTTACCCCGTGGATTAGAAGCTGCTTGTCGTGGATTAGAAGCGGGTGCTATTTTTAAAATTTGCTTTGCTTTTGAACAATTAACACTTACTAGTTTTCATGGTCGTGATGAAAATGTGGCTTTAATTACTGGCCCCTTTCAACAATCTTTACTCACCTTAGTGCGAGCCGAAAATATTTATCAACAAAATCAAAATGAAGCGAGATTATCCACAGTCTCATGAATAAAACACTTAATCCTATGAGCATCAATAACTTGGTCGAATCCCAAGATTTCGATCAATGTTTAGGGTATTTAAGTTTAGTGAATGGAATTGAAGGAGCTTTGTTATTCAGCCCCGAAGGACTGATCATGGCTAAAGGTGAAAATTCTTCCGCTGAATTAATGATTTATGCTCCCTATTTATTGAGCAATTTTTTGGCAAGTATACAACAATTAAGTCGAGTGGGTTTGCATTTCATGGAAAGCCAAGTCACTTATAGCGACGAAAAATTTTATCAAATCATCAATCTAGGGCGCTCTAATCTTTTTTTTCTTATGATTTCCGGCACAAAAGGCAGTTATGACCTATTTAAATTTCGGATAGAACGGGGAGCCCAAGCCATTGTGCAGCTTTTACATGCACAGAGTTACTTGCGGGGATAAAAAAATGTTATCTATATTGGAAAGAATTAACCAAATTAAAGGGGTGACAGGTTCAAGCATCGTGAGCCAAGACGGAATTGAGATTATCTCAGCATTCCGTAGGCCAGTAGCTTCCGAGCTTATCAGCGCTTTAATTGTTTCGGTTCAACAGGTTGCAGGCAAATTGATTGCACAGAGCCAAAGTGGCATCTTATTGCAAACCATGATTGAAGCAAGTGAAGGTAAATTTTTTGTACAAGTGGTAGAATTGGGATATTTAGTCGTGCTGGCAGATTACCAGGCGAACACAGGTTTGATCAGGGTAGAAATATCTCAAATCAGTCCTCTCATTAAGTAAACAAGGAAGTCTCTGTGGCCTCAATTAATTATGCAACCCGAGAGATCAGCTGTAAGATCGTTTATTATGGTCCTGGGTTAAGTGGTAAGACTACGAATTTGCAAATCATTCATCGGAAAATTCCCGATAAAGATAAAAGCGAAATGGTATCACTTGCAACGGAAACCGATCGCACTTTATTTTTCGATTTCTTACCCTTAGATTTGGGATCGATTAAAGGTTTTAATACTAAGTTCCAACTCTATACCGTACCGGGTCAAGTCTATTATAATGCCACACGCAAGCTAGTGCTGCGCGGTGTCGATGGCGTAGTCTTTGTGGTGGATTCTCAAAGTGATAAACTCCAAGAAAATTTGGAAAGCTTTGCCAATCTCGAAGAAAATTTAAGAGAGTATGGACATTCCTTAGAAACCATTCCCTTAGTTTTGCAATACAATAAAAGAGATTTACCCAATGTTTATTCCGTAGATGAATTAAATAAGTTGGTAAATAAATATCGTTCCCCTTGCTATGAAGCTGTAGCCGCAACGGGTGTAGGTGTTTTCACCACGCTTAAAGCCATTGGTAAATCGGTTATTGATAAATTCAATGCAAAATATTCTGGTTTTCAAGGCACACGACGGCCTATGCCAGCAGGTGGTCAAGCCCCCGCGGCTGCGGCTCCTGCTGCACCTCCACGCGCGCCACAACAACCAATTATTCCCGCTCGCCCTGTAACGCCTCTTGCACCAGCGAATCCCTTTGCCGCAGCACCCAATCCTTTTGCGTCCCCTGCGCCTAATGCCAATCCATTCGCCACGCCTTCGGCTCCATCTTTTCAAACCCCACCGACAAGCCCTTTTGCGGCTCCGGTGGCAAATCCCTTTGCTAATCCTGCGGTCAATAAACCACCGCTTACTTTTCCCGCACCTGGCTTTGGAACCCCACTTAATATTCCTGAACCCAAAGGTCCAGCACAAGGCCCACTTTCTGGCTTTTCGCCGCCTACTGGAAATCCATTTCAATCTGCAGGGCTTGGCAATCCAGCCCCACCAGCAGGTAGCACACCATTCCCTTCGCCCTTTCCAGGACAAATGCCAGGAGCCTCACAAGCCCCAGCGCCAAGGCCATCCCCTGCATCCAATCCCTTTTTAGGTTCGCCCAGTGAATTCCGACCGTTCCCCGGAGCCCCAACCTCACCGACACCCCCAATACCTGCTATGCCAGCGGCTCCTGGCTTAGGTTTTGGCAACCCTGCTAAACCAAATGTTCCGGTATCTCCATTTTTAAATTCTTTTGCTAATCCTAATGCTAAAAGCGAATCCACTTTTGCGCCTCCCGCAGGTTTAACTCCTGCAGCGAATCCCTTTGCGGCTCCGGCGGCAAATCCTTTTGCAGCGCCCCCAAGCAACCCTTTTGGAGCACCAGGACCCGTGGCCTCGCCATTTAATGCAGGTCAAGGTTTTTCACCTTCCTCTAACCCTAGTCCACCAAGCCCTCCAGCTCCAACCATAAATTATGGTGGATTTGGAAGCCCCCCCCAAGCACCCCTTTCACAGCCAAATACTGAAGCATCGGGAGGGTTTCCAAATTTTTCACAATCAGGATTTAATCCTCCCCAACCTAGAAATCCAAATCTAAGGCCCTTAACGCCTCCACCTGAAATTGGAATGCCCCCGCAACAACAAGAGTTGCCTCCAGCTACAGCTCCACAGGCTTCAAAGCCCTCTCCCTTTTCTCAATTTGGGGCTTTCGAAGATAATAGCGGCATAGTTTCGACTTATGAAGATATGGCCAAACAAGATTTCAAAACCAAAAAGTTACCGAATCCTACGGAAAAGAAAAAAGGGTTTTTTGGTGGCCTCTTTAATAAAGACAAATAATGGGTGATTTTGTTCTTTATAAAGAGGATATCGATCGCCTCAGTAAAATTTTATCCCATTTAATCACAGAAAGCGCCTCAAGCTATGTGCTTTTGGTGAATAAAGATGGAAATTTAATTTCCCAAGTTGGATTCACTCCTAAAATAGATGTTACTAGCCTTGCAGCCCTAGCCGCTGGCAGCTTTGCTTCAACTCGCGCCATTGCTTCGCTTATTGGGGAGCAAGAGTTTTCCGTAATGTTTCATCAAGGGGAAAAAGAAAATATTCATATTTCTTTAGTGGATGAAGATGTGATTATGGTTTTGATTTTCGATGATCGCACCAATTTAGGTTTAGTTAAAATGATTGCCAATCAAGCTAAAGCGAAACTTGTAGAAGTGTTATTAGATATTCGCAAGAATGAGTTTAGCGACACCATGCCCGACGTCGATCATGGGCAAGATGTATCCAATCAAATCGATAATATTTTTCCCGACCAACACTAAAGCAAAACCAAAAACTGAGCGCATTTCTAATGTAACACATAAGTTACCTTAGAATCCCTTTACTACATATAGCTTTCTATTGGTGGACAGGCGCAAACCAGATTTTTATCGCCATAAGCATTATTTAAACGACCCACACTCGGCCAGAACTTAAAAGCTTTTACCCAAGCTAAAGGGAATACCGCCTTTTCACGGGAATAGGCATGTTTCCATTCCTCAACCAAAGCTTCTTGCGCGGTGTGCGGTGCATTTTTCAAAACATTATCTGCCTTATCACTGCGGCCGTCTTCAATGTCGCGAATCTCTGCACGTATACTGAGCATGGATTCACAAAAGCGATCGAGCTCGGCTTGATTTTCACTTTCAGTGGGTTCAATCATCAAAGTACCCGGTACCGGAAAAGATACGGTAGGCGCATGATACCCATAATCAATTAAACGCTTAGCAATATCTTCCACCTCTACTCCTGCGCTACTTTTAAAAGCACGGCAATCTAAAATCATTTCATGCGCTACGGTTCCATTTTTGCCTTCATACAATACCGGATAGGCTTGTTGCAAACGCGCTTTAATATAATTGGCATTTAATATGGCATACGCTGTAGCACGCCGTAAATTCGCTCCGCCCATCAAGCGGATATAAGCCCAGCTTATCAATAAAATACTGGCACTGCCCCAAGGAGCCGCCGAAATGGCCGTGATGGCTTTTTCGCCTCCGGTTTTTACCACAGCATGGCCCGGTAAAAAAGGTTTAAGATGCGCTGCCGCACAAATTGGACCCATACCTGGACCGCCGCCGCCATGCGGAATGCAAAAGGTTTTATGCAAATTCAAATGACAAACATCGGCACCAATAGTGGCGGGACTGCAAAGCCCTACCTGTGCATTCATATTTGCCCCATCCATATAAACTTGGCCACCCTTTTCATGTATGGTTTTGCAAATTCCCACAATGGCTTCCTCAAATACTCCATGCGTTGAAGGGTAAGTGACCATTAAAGCGCAGAGACGCGACGCGTACTCGGAGACTTTTGCTTCCAAGTCCGTAACATCTATATTACCCATCACATCGCATTTAACCACTACCACTTTTAATCCAACCATTGAGGCCGTGGCAGGATTAGTTCCATGAGCAGAAGAGGGAATCAATACCACATCACGATGCGCTTCATTACGATTATGGTGATAGGCGCGAATCACCATAAGCCCTGCATATTCTCCTTGGGAACCGGCATTAGGCTGTAACGAAACACCAGGCAATCCGGTGATTTCGGCTAAAGCATTTTCAAGGCTGTCAAAAATATCGCGATAGCCTAAAGCTTGATTGGCGGGTACAAAAGGATGCAAGGCACCAAATTCCGGCCAGGTTACGGGTAACATCTCTGCCGTGGCATTTAATTTCATGGTACAGGAACCTAAAGGTATCATCGACGTATTCAAAGACAAATCTTTATTTTCTAAGCGTTTGATATAACGTAACATTTCGGTTTCGCTATGAAAGCTATTAAATACCCTATGCGTTAAATAAGTACTTTGACGGCATAAAGTCTTTGGCCAATTTAATTCCAAACGAATACTAGCGATGTGTTTTTTGACCTCGTCAGCCACCACGGCTTTATGCTCTAAAGCTTTGGCAAAAACCTCTACAATGGCAACAATGTCCTCAAGGCTGCTCGTTTCATCCAAACTTATGCCCACTGCACCATCGGCATAATAACGGAAATTCATTTCCGCATTCAAGGCGGTTATTTGTAAGAACTGCACTTGCTTACCCGCAGGCAAAATAATTTTTAAGGTGTCAAAATAAATGGCATGCATCACTTGGCAGCCAAGCTTCTCCACTTCGGCAGCCAATGCACGCGTCAATCCATGCACGCGCTCAGCTTTGGCAAGCAAGCCCTGCGGGCCATGGTATACGGCATACATGCCAGCCATCACAGCTAAGAGCACTTGCGAAGTACAAATATTACTAGTAGCTTTGTCACGACGAATATGCTGTTCGCGCGTTTGTAAAGCCATGCGATAAGCTCTATGGCCATGTACATCTACCGAAACACCAATGATACGTCCAGGCATAAAGCGGCGGAAATCTAAACGGGTTGCAAAGAATGCAGCATGCGGCCCGCCATATCCCATGGGGACTCCAAAGCGTTGCGCAGAGCCAATAGCCACATCAGCGCCCATTTCGCCAGGAGACTTCAACATCGTGAGACTTAATAAATCGCAAGCAAAGCCTACTTTAATTCCTTCCGCATGTGCCTTGTTACAAAAATCATGTGCGTCAAAAATCATGCCTTCGGTATCAGGATATTGTAATAACACCCCAAAAATATTTTTTCCGAAAGCAAAGTTTTTCACTTCCCCTATTTCCAGAGTAATTCCCAGTGGTGTGGAGCGCGTGCGTAAAACATCTAAAGTTTGCGGATGACATTTATCCGAAGCGAAAAAAACTTGCGCCTCGGGTTTATCGTCGCGAGTCAAAGTATACAGCATAGCCATGGCTTCGGCCGCTGCGGTGGCTTCATCGAGTAATGAGGCATTCGCAATTTCTAATCCCGTTAAATCGGTGACTACGGTTTGAAAATTAATCAATGCTTCCAAACGACCTTGAGCAATTTCCGCTTGATAAGGTGTATAGGCTGTATACCATCCTGGATTTTCCAAAATGTTACGCAATATCACATGGGGAGTTAAACAGGGATAATAACCTGTGCCGATATAGGATTTGAAAAGCAGATTTTTTTTAGCAATGCCTTTTAACTCCTCCAAAAAAATGGCTTCGCTTTCTAATGCAGGGATATTTAAAGCCTTAGGCAATTTAATGCTGGCAGGAACGGTTTTTTGAATCAATTGCTCCACGCTATCACAACCAATAGCAGCCAACATGGCCTGAGTTTCGGACGGATTTGGGCCAATGTGACGAGAGGCAAAAACTTCACTGGGGCCGAGATTCAAAGGCATAAGGTCTCTTTAGGTTAAAGCTGTGAATACTTACTGGACTAGAAAAGAGATTCCCAATCCATTAATTTTCAAAATTAGCTATATCTGCCGGCTTTTGAAGGGCTGAGTTTTTACTAAATTTGGGGCCTGAACAAAGGATTTTTTATGGGTATTAAAGTCGCAATCATGGGCGCAACAGGCGCTGTCGGCACGGAGTTGCTCAGCATCTTGGAAGAACGTCAATTTCCAATTTCCGAACTACGCCTTTTGGCATCTGCACGTTCGGCGGGAAAAGAACTTCTCTTTAAAGGGGAGAAAATAAAAGTACAAGAACTCACACACAATTCTTTTGCGGGTATTGATTTAGTACTTGCTTCAGCAGGTGGAAAACTGAGTAAAGAGTTTGCGCCTTCAGCTGTTAAAGCAGGCGCTGTGGTAGTAGACAATACTTCGTATTATCGTATGTCCGAAGATGTCCCGTTAGTGATACCGGAAATTAATCCCGAAGATATTGCCAAACATAAAGGTATTATCGCCAATCCCAATTGCTCTACTATCATCATGGCCTTGCCTATTTTTCCTTTGCATAAAAAGTTTAAGGTTAAACGTTTAGTGGCAGCTACTTACCAAGCTGCAAGTGGTGCCGGCGCCATTGCTATGGATGAATTGATGCAAGAAACCTTAGCCACTATAGCTGGCAAACCATTTAATCGCACAGTCATTCCTCATCCTTATGCTTTTAATTTATTCCCGCATAATTCCCCTATGACCGAATCGGGTTATTGTGAAGAAGAAATTAAAATGTTGAAGGAAACGCAAAAGATTTTTCATGATATGGAAATTCGCTTAACCGCCACTTGCGTGCGCGTGCCAGTGTTACGCGCCCATTCCGAAGCCTTAAATGTGGAGTTCGAAAAACCGACTAGTGTGGCTGAAATTTATGCAGTGCTCAATAGCGCACCTGGCGTACAGGTTTTAGAAAACCGTGCCGAAAATCGCTGGCCTATGCCTATCGATGCCTCCACCAAAGACCCTGTATTAGTAGGTCGTGTCCGCGTAGATCAAAGCCAAGCCAACACTTTTGATATTTGGGTGGTGGGTGATCAAATTCGCAAAGGCGCGGCTTTAAATGCGGTTCAAATCGCTGAGAAAATTTTTACTTAATGGCCATTTTCCTAGGTTTGCTTGTTGTTTGCCTCGGAGCCTATTTTCTCCATATATTTTTTCAAATGAGTCGCCTCGAAAAGGCTTTGACCGAAACGGTTAATGAGTTGGAGACATTTCTAAAATTGCGTTATGGCATAACAGAAAAGCCTATCGCCACGGAAAATCAAGAGGATAAAAAGTGATAAAGAATTTTGTTAAAGATATTGCCGGTGTTTCCATAAAAGCTTTGGCCACCGAATTTGGCACACCCTCCTATATTTATGATCGCGGCATTATCGAAAAACGTATTGAAGAATTAAAATCTTTTGAAGTGATTCGCTTTGCACAAAAAGCCTGTTCTAATTTGGCCATCTTGACCTTGATGAAAAATAATGGCGTTGTCGTGGATGCAGTTTCTGCGGGTGAAATTTATCGTGCGCTTAAAGTGGGATATAATACTGCGGGTAAACATCCGGGTATTGTTTTTACCGCCGATCTTTTTGATGAGGATGCTATTGCTTTAATTCGTGAACATAAAATCCCCGTGAATGTAGGCTCACCCGATATGTTGGCGCAATTGGGTAGTTTTTATCCGGGTGCTGCGGTTACCCTGCGCCTCAATCCTGGCTTTGGTCACGGGCATTCACGCAAAGTAAATACCGGCGGTAACCTTTCCAAGCATGGCATTTGGCATGATGATTTGGAAGAATGTTTGCGCTTAGGAAAAGCGGCCGGAGTAAATATTCAAGGCTTACATATGCACATTGGTTCGGGCAGCGACTTTGAACATTTAGCGCAAGTTTGCCAAGCGATGATTAATGCCGCGCATAAAATGGGTCCACAATTACAAGTGATTAGTGCCGGTGGTGGATTACCCATTCCTTATCATAAAGATCAACCGCGTATTAATGTGCAAGCCTATTTTGAACTTTGGGACAAAACGCGCAAAACCATCGAGGCCAATTTGGGACATCCTATTTCTTTGGAAGTAGAACCTGGACGTTACCTCGTAGCTGAATCATGTTCCTTATTAACACAAATCCGCTCCATTAAAAATACCGGCGGAAATGTGTTTTATTTGATAGATGCAGGCTTTGATACTTTAATCCGTCCCGCCATGTATGGCGCTTATCATGAAATTTCCATTGCCTCTGCCGATGGCCGTGAATTAACCCAAACCCAAGAAGCCATTGTAGCCGGTCCACTTTGTGAATCGGGCGATGTGTTTACTCAGGAAGAAGGTGGATTTGTAGTTACACGCAAGTTACCCGAAGCACGCATAGGGGATTATTTGATTTTGCATGATGCTGGAGCCTATGGTGCCGCAATGGCTTCCAATTATAATACCCGTCGACTCGCTACTGAAGTTTTGATTCATCAAGGCAAACCCGAAACCATTCGCGCTCGCCAAACTTTCGAAGCTATTTTGCAATTCGAAACCGTACCCGCTTCTTTAAAAAACTAATAAGCCCAATCGGTACGCATTTGAAAATAGGCTTCCTTGGATAATTCACCTGAAATCCATGGAAGCCTAAACCCTCCGCCTAAACGAATACCATACAGCAAACCCCAACTTTGCCAAAGCGTAAAATAAAGATTTTTGTTTGGTAAAAAAACATTTCCGGTTAGGACACTTAAAGTCAAGGTTTCCAGATAATCCGTATTCGCCGTCCAATTTATTTCTCCAGGATGGGAGTAACTACCATGATACGAATCTCCTTTGTAACCTAGAGAATACCCGACTTTTTGCCAAAACCATGTATAATAAGCGCGATAATAAATGCTCCATATTATGGATTTGGTTTCCAAGTTTTCCAAAGCATTTAGGGAATATTCCGCACTCTGCCAATAGTGTCCTAGTTTTTCTTGCAAAGCAAAATCAGCTAAGCGTCGGGAAAAGTTTTTTTCCGTTATGGACCACGTAGCCAGAGTTTGCGTTTTAACCAATACCTTGGATGAATCCTCGAAAAAAGAAAATGTCAGCAAAGGAAAAAGTGTAGTCAATCCCAAAGAGCCCTGTCCTGCTGCACCTACAATCACATTTCCATCCAAAGTGTCTAAACTATAAACCGCAGTAACCGGCAAAGGATTATACCAAGCTAAAGAGGATTGATCGATGTGAAGAGAAAAATATGCCGAAGAGTCACCTTCTTTAAATTGTGATTCGCCGTACAAGCCTTGACGATTTACTCGTCCCTCCAAACTATGCCCTAATCCGATACTCAGGCCTTGCTCGGGCAAACATGCTTTAATTCCATTCAATAAAAAATCTCGAGAGCGCAAATTTGTGACGCTTTGGGAGAAATTAAAATCCGAATATTCACTTTGCCAAGATAATTCCCAAAGAGGTTTTTGTACTAAAACAAATCCCGAGTATTGTTGAATAGTATTACGCGTAGAATCGGCTCCCAAAACCGGATTCCAAGTTGCGTGACTTGCCGCTGCAAAACTTCCGTGCTCCCACTGTAAACCCAAACCGTTCAAATGGGGATAGGAGGAAGAAAGCCAACCTTCGGCTACGTTTAAACTTTTTTGTTGGGGGAAAAAATTACGGCCTTGTATAAAAGAAAGGTGAGTTTTTTGGGAGGAATGCAAATGGCCTAGGGATACAGTAAAATCACCAAGGGAAACATTGGCGTTACGTCTAAAAAGTGTTTGATCTAAAAAATTTATCTCCCCCTTGCTCAGCATGGCATTCCATTTTGCCTGAAGAAGTGTCGGCGGGTAAATCTCTTGTTGAGGATAAATAGCTTGTTGTAAGCTAAACTTTAAAGTGGAAGGCTTTTGATTTTTAGCTTTACTGCAAATTTCTTGAATCCTGTTTTGAATAATTTCATGGGAGGAAAATAAATCCTTACATTCCATATCCTCAGTTAATTCCTCATAAAAAGAGGTGTATTCTGTTGAGGTTAAACGACCCTGCTCCACTTCATCCCGCAAAGCCGCTAGTACATGCGCCAATTCTGGATTGAAAGCACAAAGACTGATGGGAGCCCAAAAAACCATGCAAAGACTAATGGCCCAAATCTTAGTTTTTTGCATTAATGCCCTTCATCGCTTAATATACTTTTTTGTGATGTCATTATCGTTTATAACTTGTACCGAATTTAGCCAGCCCTTAAAATGTAAAGGATAAGTGAAACCTCAACAAGTGTAGTTTTGTGGAAAAATTTATTCATAGTTTACAATTTCAATTGTCCGCTGTGGTGCTCGCTGTATTCTGGGGTATTTTATTTTTCCTCGTTTTACTTTTCCACGAAATTTCCAGCATTGCTATTAAAACGCATGAATTGGCACAAAGTGCGGAAGTTAATGATTGTGTGACGAGCTGGAATACACGAATATCTACCAGCGCTCGAGAGCGGACAAAATTTATGGCCTTAGGAGAGGAAAGTTATCTTGTCAGTTACCGTAATGCCTTGATGCAAGCTAATGAACTATTTGATCAAATACAAAATATCGGGATTAATGAAGTACTGCCTTCTGCTCGGGCCTTAAAGATTTTGCATGAAAAGAATATTGTTTATGCGCAAATATTGGATAAGTTTTCTATCGAATATCATCAAACACAAAGCAGTGTATCAATTATTCCTGTTGCCGCTGCGCCTAAAGCAAAATTGAAGAAAAAATTTTTATCTAAAGCGATGAGAAAAAATAAACCCTTAAAAATTAGTCTTCAAGATAAAAGCTTGCTTCTTCCTCCTACACCCATATCCTTCATCGATGAATCAAAAAATACCTTGTTTAAAAATTATGAATCGGATTTGCGTGAAGGTTTGACCAGAGCGCAAGCGATTATGGGTAGTGAGCGCCAAGAGAAAATGAATAGTTTAAAAAATTCCATTGGACTGGCACGCGATAGAGGCTTTTATTCCTTACTGCTCCTATTGGGACTCATTGGGTATTTAGGTTTTATTTTAAAATGGAAGATTCTTGATCCTTTAAAAGTAGTTGAGCGCGGAGCCTTTCAAATTGCGGAAGGAAATTTGGGTTATCAAATTCATGTCAATTCCAAAAATGAAATTGGAGAATTGGCTCGGGATTTTAATCACATGTCTAGTCAACTCGACAAAAATCAAAATTCCGAAGTGCGTTTAAAAAGACTGGAAACCATTGATCAAATAGTTCGTAGTGTGAACCATGAAATCAATAATCCTTTAATGATTATTAGTGGGAATGCCGAATTTCTTTTAGCGGTTTGGCCGCATGCGGATGAAATGACTCGCAATAAATTAACCTCCATTATTAATGAAACACAACGTATCTTTACCGTTACCCAAAGGCTTAAAGAAATTCGCGAGCCCGTAACCGAAAATTATATTGATGAACGCGATAAAATGATAGATATACTGCGATCCAGCCAAGTTCTCAAAAGAGACTGGAATGTGGCATGAAATCCATGTACCTAGTAATTTTCCTTTTATTTATGAGTTGTGCCACCGCTCCAGCAAATAAAATCGTGATCAAAGACGAATTCAAATCGACGTCCTCTATAAATATAGCGGAATTTTTATTATTAAAAAAAATGGATCTTGCTTTGGCCGAAACGAATAAGCTTATTCAAAGTGATAATCTCGAAGATCAAGAATTAGGGGCGTACTGGAAAATTATTTACTTTCTAGAAAGTTCTAATCGAGACTCGGCACAAATACTTTTGAATAATCAGACTGGCCTCTGGAGCAAACCCACGCGTGCGGTACATGCGGAAGTTTTTTTGCGCCAATTAAATACCCTTAAAAAAAATTCCCAGCAAAAAAACCAAGATGAAAAAATTGATCAGTTGGCCAAAGAAACAGCAGAATTACGCACCATGATAGTGCAGCTACAATCAGAAAAAAAGAAATACGAAAAAGTGTTAAAAGAGCTAGAAAAAATCCGCTAAGGGTTTTTGTTTAAAGGTTTTAATGGGGTTTCCAGAGTATTTACGGTTTTTCGTTAGCTCAAAGGCACCTAGACGCGATATTTCCCCTTGATTATGTAATAATATTTCTACTGCTAAATCACTGTATAATTGTGATAGATTTATTATTATTTGGGTTTTCGCTTGATTTTCTGTAAAGGAGCCGTGGAATGGCCAAACCAATATCAAATAGCTATCCCGTAACTGGGCTACAAGCAAAAGAATTGATACAGGAAATTGAACGTACCAATCAAGGTGAAGTCAATTTTATTCAAAAAAATATTGTAGAAAGTAATATGAAAAAGGCTCTGTATTTTTTTCATAACGCAGAATCTATTCTCTCTAATAAAAAATAATGCCTTCGGAAATTTTCGTTCGGAGAATTGACCAGAACGAAGAAATTGAATTTGAGTGTGGAGATGATGATTTAACCTCATTTTTTCGAGATGATTGTCGTAACTATTTAAAACAATTTCTTGCGGTTACCTATGCCATAGAATTTCAAGAAGAAATTGTTGCCATGTTTAGCCTGTGCAATGATCGCCTTGACATTCATGATTTCGGCGAAGATCGAAAAAAACTTAAACATGCCGCAAATGACATTCCACATCCTAAACGAAATTTTAAAAACTTTCCAGCCGTCAAAATAGCTCGCTTGGCAGTAAAGAATGGTATTCAGAAAAAGGGTATCGGAACATCAATAGTCTCATTTATTCAAGTTCTCTTTATCTTGAAAAACAAAACGGGATGTCGATTTCTTACCGTTGACGCTTATCCTGCGGCCATTGGCTTTTATGAAAAAGTTGGATTTAAAAAAGTTGAAAAAAATCCAAAAGAAGATTCGAAGTTTGAATCAACAGCTGGAATTGAGGGTTCGGATCATGTACTCATGTTTTTCGATTTAGCAATAATAAGAGAATCACAAATCGTTACGGAATTTGGAACTGTGGTTGAGGAACTTTTACAGTCAAATAAAGCCCCGTTTGTAAAATCCGCGGCGATTAATTTTCCAAGCGAAAGCGCTTGAATTTAAACGTCTTAACCTCCCGTCAAAATTTGTATAGCCTTTCCAGAGTATTTACATTCTCTATATGGATGAAATTCGTAAGCAGGTCTTTCAAGGCCTAAAAAAGTTAGTGATTAAAGTAGGTAGTCGCATTTTATGCGATGAGCAAAACAATTTAAGCCGCCCGCAATTCGAACATTTAGTGCATGAAATTTGTGGACTTAAAGATTTAGGTTATGAAGTGGTACTCGTCACTTCGGGCGCCGTAGGCGCAGGCATGGGCGCATTGAATTACGCCTCGCGTCCCACTATGCTTGCTGAGAAGCAGGCTTGCGCGGCCATTGGGCAAATACGTTTAATGCATTTGTATTCGGAACTTTTTGCTCAAAAGAAAAAAGTGGTTGCGCAAATTCTTTTATCGGGTGACGATTTTCAAAACAAAACTCGCTACAATAATATTCGTAATACGGTGAATACGCTATTGAGCCGCGGTGTATTGCCGATTATTAATGAAAATGATTCTATTACTACAGATGAAATTAAAGTTGGCGATAATGATAAGCTCAGTGCCGATGTAGCTCACTTTTTAGAAGCCGACTTATTGATCATTCTTTCCGATGAACAAGGGTTATACAATAAAAATCCCAAAACATCACCCGATGCGCAGCTTATTGCCGTGGTGCCTAAAATCACGCCGGAAATTTTACGCATGGGCGAAGGAGGCCCAGGATCCAAAGTGAGCGTAGGCGGTATGCAAGCCAAGCTCAAAGCTATTCGCCAGGCGGTGGAAGCCGGAACACCTGCCGTACTCACGCGCGGCCATTTTGCGCCTTTAATTGCTCTAGTCAAAGGTCAAAATGTGGGCACTTTATTTTTGCCTAATCCGGAAAAAATTCAACATACTAAACGTTGGCTGGCCTTTGTTTCCAAAGCCAAAGGGCAATTGATTTTGGATGAAGGCGGCACCAAGGTTTTGCGCAAAGGCAAGTCAAGTTTGTTACCAGCAGGTATTCGCAAAGTAAAAGGCAACTTTAAGGCCGGTGACTTTGTGGAAATTTGTGACCAAGACGGAGAGGTAATTGGCCGCGGAAAAATCTCCTACAATTCGGAGGAAACGGCATGCATTAAAGGCGAAAAAAGTCAACGTATCGCCGAAATCCTAGGTCGTCGCGGTCCCGACGAAGTGGTGCATCGCGATAATTTAGTGATGTATTAAGGACATTACAAATACCGTGACCCAATGCCCATATTAATTATTTTACCTTTAGCTTATGAATAATTCGATAGAACAATATGCCAAGGAATTAGGCGAGAAGGCGCGCAAGGCTTCGCGTGCTTTACGTCAGCTCCCCGTGGCCAAACGCAATGCCGTACTAAAAAAACTGATTAGTAAAATCAATTCGGCCAATGTGGAAATTTTAAAAGAAAATGCCAAAGATATTGAAGCGGGAAAAAAAGCTGGATTACCCGCTCCTATGTTGGATAGGCTACTGCTCAATGAAAAAAGATTAGCCGGAATTATTTCCAGCTTAAAAGATATTATCGCCATTAAAGATCCGCTCGGCAAAACCTTGGGTAAGCATACGCGTAAAGATGGACTAAAAATTGCACGTGTCTCCGTGCCGATTGGAACCGTATTTTTCATTTTTGAAGCGCGCCCCAATGTTACTGTAGATGGCGGCGCCTTATGTTTAAAAAGCGGGAATGCGGTAATTTTGCGCGGCGGTAAAGAAGCGGCCTATAGCAATGCTATTTTCGCTAAACTTTTTACTGAGGCTTTACAAAGTGAAAAGGTTACTGCCGATGCGGTACAATTAGTAAATGTAGTAGATCGTCAATTAGTGGATTATTTACTATCCGACACCAAGCATATTGATTTGGTGATTCCTCGCGGTGGTGAAAGCTTAATTCGCGCGGTGGTGGAAAAATCCCGCATCCCTGTGATTAAGCATTATAAAGGGGTTTGCCATATTTATGTAGACAATACGGCGGACTGGAAAAAAGTGGCTGCTTTATTAATCAATGCCAAAGTGCAAAGGCCAAGCGCCTGCAATGCCATGGAAACTTTATTACTTGATAAACATTTGCCGAAGAAAAAACTAATTGAAATCATTAATAGCCTACTCGCCCAAGGGGTAGAAATTCATGGCGATGAAACTATTGCCTCTTTAAATACTCAAGTCATTTCGGCCACTCCCGAAGATTGGGATGAAGAGTATTTGGATTTACGCCTTGCGGTAAAAACCGTGGATGGCATACAAGGAGCGATTGAACATATTAACCTGCATGGTACGGGACATACCGATGCCGTTTTGGCGCAATCCGTTAAAGTGCAAAAAGCCTTTTTGGCCGATGTCGATAGTTCATCATTAATGATTAATGCGTCCACACGCTTTGCCGATGGGTATGAATATGGCCTAGGAGCCGAAGTAGGGATTAGTACCGATAAACTTCATGCGCGCGGCCCCATGGGCGTGGAAAGCTTAACCACCTATCAATGGATAGTCACAGGCAAAGGTCATGTTCGTAAATAATTCACAAGATTTTGAAACCATCCTTTCCGCCATTAAATTTGATGATAAAGGCTTGGCTACAGCTGTGGCTATTGATGATCAAAATGGCGAAGTGTTGATGTTAGCGCATATGAATCGCGAAGCCTTACAACTCACTTTGGAAACCGGCATCATGACTTATTGGTCGCGTTCCCGCCAAGAAATTTGGGTGAAAGGGAAAACTTCCGGCAATTTTCAAACCGTAATTTCCGCCCAAATCGATTGTGATGGCGATGCTTTAGTCTTTAAAGTAAAACCCGAAGGCTTAGGCGCCGCCTGCCATGAAGGGTATCGCTCTTGTTTTTTTCGCACTTTAAAAAACGGACAATGGGAAATTCAAGGTAAACCGCTTGAGGCGTCCAACGAATAATTTTTCATCCCCTCTCTGCTAATCCTATGCTAGAAAATTTGCCTCTAGCGCTTCGCTCCCAAATAAATTCGCTGCAAAATTTTTGGCAAAGTAAAAATTTTGATCCGCAAAATAAAAGCTTATTGTTAGCTGTTTCTAGCGGCCTCGACTCCATGGTGATGTTGCACTTTTTTCAGCACTTCATTGCCATTTCTCTGCCTGTCAAATTAAGCGTAGCGCATATTAATCATCATTTGCGCCAAGAATCATCTGCCGAAGAAGTTTTTTTGCAGACCTATTGTGAAAAAGCAAAAATTCCATTTTACACGAAAGCCTTAAACCCTAAAACTAAACTTCCTCGCCAATCTTTAGAAATGTGGGCGCGCAAAGCACGTTATGGTTTTTTTGCCGAATTGTCGCAAGCCCATCATTTTGATTTTGTACTCACTGCGCATCATCGCGATGATGTAATCGAAACTTTTTTTCAACGCCTTGGACGCGGCTCTACCCTTCGAGGTTTATGCGCGATTCCTTTTCAGCGCAAGCCGAATATTGTGCGGCCACTCTTGTCTTGGAGTAAAGTGGAGATACAAGCCTATGCCCAATATTTTAATTTAAGGTGGAAAGAAGATCACAGTAATCAAGATATTCGCATCGACCGAAATTGGTATCGTCATCAATTTATACCGTCCTTGGAAAAAGAAAATGCGGATTTAAAAAATCGCATTTGGAATATGGCCTGTTCTTTGCGTGAGATATGGCCTAAGATGGAAAACCTTTTAAGTAATACCTTGATACAATTTGAAACATTTGAAAAAGCCACCCTTTCCTCTAAGACGATTGATGAATTAATAGCCAATCAAGAATTCGACTATTTAGCCTTGGGAATTGAAAAACTTTATAAAACAGCATCAAATACGGATGTTTTTGCTTTGAGCCATCGCCTTTTAGAAGAATTTTGTCGCCAATGGCTGCTAAAAAAAGGAACATTGCATTTACCCTTAAGTCCCTATTGGAGTTTAAAGGAAGAGCATGGAAAAGTGCTTTGCATAAAAAATAATGCTACCATAAAAGCCGAGCAGTATCAGAATGAAACGACGGTTCTAAATGCTTCGTTTACTAAGCAAGAGTTTATTTGGCAATGGGGAAGGATTAAGTATCATTTAATGATGGAAAAGTTTCCCAAACCGATGGAAATAAACTATCCACTTAGTAGCGATTCTGTCGCACTCTTTGATGCCGATGTATTTTCAAGTACATTGAATATTAGAACAAAGCATGCAGGTGATCGATTTTCGCCATTTGGCGTTTCTAGTCATCATCGCAAGCTTAAGGTATTTTTAAATGAAAAGAAAATTCCACTCGAAAAAAGAGAAGCTTTACCATTGATTATGTCTCAGGATATAATCGCTTGGATTCCAGGCTATGGTAATTCCGATTTTTTCAAAGTGGGAGAAGACACCCGTAACATTTTAAAATTGGTCCTGCAATGCGAGATCCTCTAGAAGATAAGAAGAACAATTTGGTTCAAGAGAAAAAAAATACCTCCTTCAATCGGAATAAAATTCCCGATTCCAAATCCGGCATGCCGCCAGGAAATAAATGGAAAAAAAAGAATTTAACCATCATTTTAGGCATGGTTTTAGTCACTATGCTATTGATTCAAGTTTTGGATTCGCAAAATCCGCTTGAGGATAAAAATTATAGTGAGTTCAAAAAAATCATTGCCGACACAACCTTGGTGGTTACTTCGGTGGAATTACAACGCATTGCGGAAGGCTACAGTTTAGTAGGTGAACGCCAACTCACTCCGCAAGAACAACTAGACCATAAGCAGAAGCATAGTGCCTTTTCGGCTAAGACTGTCAAGTTCAAAACGCTTTTGCCCGAAGGCGAAGTGGCAGTTCAATCCTTAGTGGATCAATTAGCTGCAAAAGGAATAAAAGTAGAGTTTGTTAAAGAAACCCGTTGGTTCGGTTATCTCAGTACACTTTTCCCACTCTTTTTATTAATTGCCTTTTTCTGGTTTATGATGGCCCGCCAAGGCCAAATGGGCGGTTCACGCGGCATATTTAATTTCGGTAAAAGTCGTGCCAAGCTGATGGATGAAAATCGTCCCAAAATCACTTTTAAAGATGTGGCGGGTGCGGACGAAGCCAAACAAGAATTACATGAAATTATTGACTTCTTAAAAGACCCACTACGCTTCACCAAAATTGGGGGACGCATTCCAAAGGGTGTTTTACTTTTAGGCCCTCCAGGAACTGGTAAAACGCTTTTAGCTAAAGCGGTTGCCGGTGAAGCCGAAGTTCCTTTTTTCAGCATGTCCGGTTCGGATTTCGTAGAAATGTTTGTTGGCGTGGGTGCCTCTCGTGTACGCGATCTTTTTGAACAAGGCAAAAAACATGCGCCCTGTATTGTATTCATCGATGAAATTGATGCGGTAGGACGTCATCGCGGTGCCGGTGTAGGTGGTGGCCATGATGAACGTGAACAAACGCTTAATCAGTTACTGGTGGAAATGGACGGCTTTAATAGTAATGATGGCGTGATATTAATCGCGGCTACCAATCGTGCCGATGTACTTGATCCTGCGCTCTTGCGTCCAGGTCGCTTTGATCGTCAAATAGTGGTGGATTTGCCCGATGCGAAAGGTCGCGAAGGTATTTTAAGAGTGCATTTAGAAAAACGCAAGGTACCCTTGTCGGAAGGTATTGATGTAGCCACTATTGCTCGCGGCACACCAGGCTTGTCGGGTGCCGACTTGGAAAACTTGGTTAATGAAGCTTGTTTATTAGCGGCACGTTTTGGTCTCGACAAAGTGAGTATGGTCGATTTTGAAGAAGCCAAAGACAAAATCATGATCGGTACCGAACGCCTCTCGCGGATTATTACCGAAGAAGAAAAGCGAACTACAGCCTATCATGAAGCTGGGCATGCTATTGTTTCGCTTAATGTAAAACATAGTGATCCTCTCCATAAAATCACCATTATTCCTCGTGGACGCGCTTTAGGGATAACCTTCCAGTTACCCGTTAAAGACAGCTATACCATGGATTCACGTTCGGTACTCGATAAAATCGCCATTCTTATGGGCGGTCGGGCTGCGGAACTTATGATATTCAATCAAATGAATACTGGTGCTTCCAACGATATCGAAAGAGCCTCCGAGCTTGCACGTAAATATGTTACCGAATGGGGTATGTCGGAATTAGGGCCGATTTCGTATGGCAAAAAACAAGAAGAAATTTTCTTGGGCCGAGAAATCAGCCAGCATCGTGACTATTCCGAAACCACAGCCGTGCTTATTGACCGTGAAGTAAGAAAAATCATCGAAACCCAGATGGAACGGGTAACCAATATGTTAACCGAGAATAAACAAAAATTGATTAATCTCGCGGAAGCTCTACTAGAACATGAAGTTTTGGAAGCAGATGAAATTGCCAAAGCCGTGGATGGTGAATTACAAGGCAGCACGCGTAAAAGCCGCGCTTATGTTCGCCATCGTGCGCAGCCCGAAGCACCCAGTGCCGTGCAAGGTGTAGTCACTCCTGCGGATACCGCAACGGATGCCAAGCCAGAGACCGAGGACAAAGGCAAAAAATTCGATGGGGTGGCTTAATATACCCCTATTTTAAGTGGCTTAAATAGCCACTTAACTCCTATTTCTCGCTAAAATCTCTACCGTCTCTAAGTTTACTTGACATTCTCTATCGATCTCTGTATCGTTTAACGAATAGCTTATCGATAAGGAGCCCTAATGCAAACTTTAACCATATCTCCAAAATTTCAAGTTGTCATTCCCAAGGAAGTGAGAGACAGCATGGATTTAAAAGCTGGCGAAAAGGTACAACTATTTCAATATGAAAACCGCATTGAATTTATTCCTGTCCGGCCCATGAAAAGCATGCGAGGATTTTTGAAAGGCATAGATACGGAAATAAAAAGAGATAAAGATCGTTTATGAATGTTGTCGATTCTTCTGCTTGGCTGGAATACTTTTCCAATGGCCATAATGCTCAAGTGTTTGCAAACCCCATTGAAGACACAGAAAATCTCATCGTTCCATCGATAACTATACTGGAAGTTTTTAAACGCATTCTTCAGCAACGCAATGAAAATGTTGCCTTACAAGCTATCGCCCAAATGCGCCAAGGTAAAATTGAAGATTTGGATATGAACTTGTCTTTAAGTGCGGCGAAATTAGGTGTTACCCATAAACTCCCCTTAGCGGATAGTATTATTTTAGCTACAGCTTATCGCTTTCAAGCTATTCTTTGGACACAGGACGATGACTTTAAAGGACTCGCTGATGTCCGTTATTTTCCTAAACCTCCCAAAACAATATAAACAGCATGACCTCACCTTGGGGTAAGCCCATCCAAACCGTTAAACCTCGTCCTTGGCGAGTCGGAAATAAAACCTTAGGAGGGGATCGCCCTCTCCTTATGGGTATCCTTAATGTTACTCCCGATTCTTTTTTCGATGGTAATCAATACCAACAACTTGATAAAGCCATCGCTCATGCCGAAAAGCTTATTGCCGAAGGCGCAGATATTCTCGACATTGGGGGAGAGTCCTCACGACCAGGCGCGCAGCCAGTTTCCACACAAGATGAAATCGCCCGCACCATTCCTTTAATCGCGGCTTTATCCAAACGCTTTACGATCCCCCTTTCCATTGACACCGTAAAATCCGAAGTCGCCCGCACAGCCTTAGATGCGGGAGCCATGATTATCAATGATATTAGCGCCATGACTTTTGATCCCATGATGCTCGAATTGCCGCAGGCTTATCAAGCGGGTGTGGTATTAAATCATATGCGCGGCCAACCCCAAAATATGCAAAAGGATCCGGAATACAAAGACGTAACTCGCGAGGTACATGCCTTTTTGCAAAAGCAAATCCAAACCTTGGCAGCATTGGGCCTCAGCAAAGAATTCATCGCAGTAGATCCAGGCATTGGTTTTGGAAAAACTCCGCAACATAATTATCGCTTGATTGAAGAGTTGGAAAGCTTCGACACCTTGGGATGCCCCATTTTATTGGGCGCTTCGCGCAAATCCTTTGTCGGCAAAACGCTAGGTTTAGAAAACTCCAACCGTCTTATTCCCAGCATTGCTACCGCTCTCTATGCGGCCCTCAAAGGCGCGGCCATATTACGCGTGCATGATGTAGCCGAAACGCGCGAAGCCATGCTCATGCTGGCAGCTATACGTCAATAAAAAAAATGTTCCGAGGATTCATCCAAGGTGTTTTTTAGCTTGCTCCCAATAGTGGTCAAGTGCAGCGAGGTCTAGATCCTTCGCCTGCTTGCCTTCGCTGAGTAATAAACTTTCTACATGCTGAAAGCGACGGGTAAATTTTTGATTGGTCAAGCCTAATGCTTTTTCCGGATCGATTTTAAGTTTACGTCCTAGGTTAACTACGGAAAAAAGCAAGTCACCAAATTCTTGTTCCATTTTTTCCGTATCACCCGCCTGAATTTCTTTTTCAAATTCACTTAGCTCTTCACGAATTTTTTCCGCAGAGCCTTTGCTATCCGGCCAATCAAATCCAACTTGCGCGGCCTTCTTCTGAATTTTTTGCGCTTTAAGCAAAGCCGGTAAATGTTTAGGAATGCCATTTAAAGCACTAGGAGCTTGGGTTGGCGAATTTTGTTTTTCTTGTTTTTTAATTTCTTCCCATTGCACCACTACTGCATCCGAGCCTTGCAATTGCACTTCCCCAAATACATGCGGATGGCGGCGAATTAACTTTTCGCTAATACCATCGGCCACATCTTCAAAATTAAAATGACCTTTTTCATTGGCCATTTGCGCATGGAACACCACTTGCAAAAGCAAATCACCCAATTCCTCTTGCATATTTTCCAAATCGGAATTTTCCACGGCATCAATAAACTCATAGGTTTCTTCAATGAGGCATGAAAGTATGCTGGAATGATTTTGTTCTTTATCCCAAGGACAACCTTCGGGACTGCGGAGTTTTTCCATAATGACTAATAGATCGGCGATATTTTTTTTTGACATGATGCAACGATAACAAAATCCCAAAATCAAATAATTGCATATTTTTTAATATTCTCCTTGCATAGTGCTTTTATGTGCAGTATATTTATGAAATAGATATTAGAGGGATTTGCTTATGGAATTCAAACTCGCTTTGGCTCTTTCTCTGGTCGACGGCATGGGTCCGGTGTCTTTTCACCGGCTTTTAGGGCATTTCGGATCCTGCCAACGCATTTTCAGCGCGACCGAGAAAGAGCTAAAATCAATTCCGCTCAAAATCAAAACCCCCACTCTTAATCGAATTTTGCAAGGCCCCAATTTACGCGAAGTTGATCGTCAATTTGACCATTGTGTGAAGTATGGAGCGTCCATAGTGCCTTGGCATGCCCCACAATATCCTGCCTCATTGAGGGAGTCCTTAGTGTATCCTCCACCATTCATTTATATGCTGGGACATTGGGAAGCTAAAGATGCGCAAAGTATCGCCATTGTGGGAACACGCTGCCCTTCAGCTTATGGAGCCTCGCATACGGTTCGTATGGCTGCTGATTTAGGTGCTACGCATACCATTGTCTCCGGATTGGCCAAGGGAGTGGACACCTATGCCCATCAAGCGGCGCTTAAAGTGGGCGCTCGCACCATAGCCGTAATTGGCAGCGGCTTGGATCATATTTATCCGCGTGAAAATGCAGGGCTTTTCCATTTAATCACCAAGCAAGGCGCAGTGATTTCCGAATTCCCCTTTGGGACGCGGCCCCAAGCCAGTCACTTTCCACAACGCAATCGCATTATTAGTGCTTTATCCAAAGGTACTTTAGTCATTGAAGCCGGTGAAGATAGCGGCGCTTTAATTACTGCCCGTTACGCTTTAGCGCAAAACAAAAAAATCTTTGCTTTACCGGGTTCAATTGAAAATATTAATTCTTCCGGCACGAATCTCTTAATTAAGGAAGGGGCACATTTGGTTTGCAATGCCATCGATGTGTTACGTCACTTTAACGAACCCTTAACCGCATCATCCACTTCTTCTCAAGCAATTAAGGTTCCTGTACATATTGTATATGCTCCTGGACCTATGCATACAACCAAGTTCAATACTATTTCTATTGACTCCAAAATTCCTAATGTACCTAATGCTAACAATGCTTCTCCATCATTAGCCTATAAAACAAAAACCCTTACCTTATCCTCCTCACATAATTTAGATTCCCTTAATCTTGGTGAAAAGTGTTTACTTTCCACCTTAAAAAAAGAACCCTTACCGGTTGATTTTATTTATCACCATACCAAACTCAATACCGATTGGAGTGCGGCACCCTTATCGCAAATGCTTTCGGTATTATTGCGTTTGGAACTTAAAGGCTGGGTGCGTAAAACGCCTGGACCCTGTTATCAGCTGGCCTAATAACCTTTCATTTTGCTATACTTTGCCACATAATCATGGCAAATACAGCAAAGAAAAAAATTAAATGGCTTCGTTATGTAATTCTTGCCTTTCTTTGCCTCACTCTTTATTCTGTTTTAACTGGACCTAGCGGAATATTAAACGTTAATGCGCTTAATCGCCAACAAAAACAACAACAACAAGCTATGGATAGCTTACAATTCCGTAAAGAAGAATTAGTAGCCGAAAGTACGCGCTTAAAAAATGACACGTCTTATATCGAAATTATTGCCCGTAAAGAATTAGGCATGATAAAACATAATGAAAAAGTTTTTCGCTATTTACCCGCAAAATCAAAAATCGATTCGACAAAATAAAAAGGCCGCTTTTTAAAGCAGCCTTTTTAAAAAATGCTAAGCCTAAAGTTTATTTTTTGATTTTTTCATGACAAGCCAAAACATAGCCAGCCAATTGGCCATCCATGAAATAGCGTGAAATTGTGATCGAACCAAAAATACTTTTTCCAAAGCGAGTATCTTGCATGGCTTCCACCACGAGAGATTTATCTTGCCATGGAGAACGCATTAAATTTTCAATTGAACTCTCATTATTGCTTAATTTCGTTACGAACTTGGCAATCGGTTTACCCAACATTTCAACTTGGGTGTGACCGTATAAATTGCGAGCAGCATCATTCCAAGCGACTATTTTTAAATCAATATCCGTTACAACTACGGCGGGACCGGTGCTATTACGATAGGCAGCGGCCGCTTTTGTAGCGCGAGCATAAATTTCTTCGTCTAATGCTTCGGGGGAAATACCAATTTCCTCAACATAACGCATCACACTTTCTTCCGTCAAACGCCGAGGTCCGCGACCAATTCTTTCGAAAGGCATGCGACCTTGATCGAGCCAATTGATGACGGTTTGGGCGGACACGTGGAATAATTTTGCAACTTCTCCTGTGGTTAACATTACTGGGCTCCTACACTCATTTTCAACCCGCCATGCGGAGCGGGTTAGTTTTTATGGTCAATTTATTATCAACCTTTTCTAGAGATATTTCAATGACTTTCTTTTTTAGACTTAAAAACACTAATCGCACAAGTAGCGAAAATATTGCATTAAGGAAACTTTGTCTGTTAGAGTTAAATGAGAAAATGTTATAATCACAGGAAATAACACAACTTATGACTACTCTAAAACCGCATACTCTTCCCATTATACTGCTTAGCAGTAATGTGGAATTAGCAAATCGATTAGGTGAATGCTATGCCCAAATTAGTTGGGAAGAGGGTTATCGATTAGCGCCTGAATTCTTTTTTTCACCGCGCCTCACTTGGCAAAAATCACTTCCTGCACAAAGTCCAGGTTTGGTATTTATTGAAATGGAAAGTGAAGCTGTAGACATAGAGTCCTTATTAATAGCCTCTATTCGCAAATTTAATACTCGTTTACAAATTGTTTTAGTCGTAGAGCCCGACATGGATTATTTTCGCGTAGCGCAAAATTGTTTGGTGAGTAATATTATTCGTAAAAAACAATTTGATCCGGCTATAATTCGCGCCTTAACTATTAGGCTTTTAACCGGAAATATATTTGGTTTCGATCCTTATTTTCCGCATGGCTTTGAAGTTGGCCCACTTTATAAAACCTATGCCGGACAAGTAGAAGTACAAAAAGTTATTCAAGAAGGTTTCGATTTTTTTCATACGTATGTGCATGAAGAAGAAAAAGCAAATTTTAGAATGTTCTTACATGAGTTACTCCTCAATACTTTTTCATATGCTATTGAAGGCATCACTCCCGAAAATCGTGATAAATATTTATTAACCGCTTCACCCGAAATTTTTATACCCGAACGCAAAGCCATCAAGGTAAGCTTCGCTGTAGATCATGAAAAAATTGGTTTCTCCATTCAAGACTCCAGCGGTAATTTAAGCATGCTGCGTTTATTAGAAAAACTCCGTCGACAATCGTGTATTGGCGATGAAAAACTTCCACCAGGAATATGGGATGAAAGTGGAAGAGGCATGTCTTTGGTACATCGATATAGTCGATTCATTGTAAATATTTTAAGAGGCGTGCGCACCGAAACAATTTTTTTGCAATATCATGAAAAAGAACTCAATCAGTTTGAGAGCATCATCATTACCGAAATCACTTAAAACACGAATTTTTTGCTTTTCTGTATAAAGTACCCACAGTCTATCAACAATTGTTAACAATATATTTTTCTAGGGGATATTGGCTTTTTGTTAAAATTTGTAAGTTTTGTGAGGTTTCTTTTCTTGAAATCATATAAAGGAGTAAATCAATGAGATTAACTAAAAGTGCATTATCAACCCTAATTTTAACCGGCCTATACGGTTCAGCTCTTGCAGCTGCAACCGCCCCACGGACGGGCTTGTACAGCGAGGTTGTGAAAGGCAATGCTGCATCCGACAATACGGTTGATGATTTAACCAAAAGACCCCATTTAATCAATCAGCAATACATTGCCGGCTGGGGCAACGCGCAATTAACCAATGCAGCCTATTCCTTTAAAGGTGGGAATTTGAATTGGTTTGGAACGGCTAGAAGCAATCCAGGTGAAGCTGAAATTCGAACTGGTGTAGGCTCAACTGGTGCCTGGGGTGGTGGATTAATTGTTTCTTTACATCGTACCCATACGGAAGATCCAATTGCGGGCAAAACCACTACCAATTTTGAAGGTCAAGGTCTTGGTGGTTTTGGTAGCTTTAACCTTGGGAGTGTCGGTGATGTTTATGGGCAAGTGGCCTACTATGCAGGTTTTGACGATCTAACGATAGGCAATAACAATGCTATAGAAGTTATTCCTGTAGCTGGCCCCACAGTTACCACTGAAAATCATTTACTTAACTTCATGGCCGGATGGAAAAAAGATGCCTCTCAAGCAGGCGAACATGCGCTTAATGTTGAATTGAACATGAATTTTTCCAGTAATAAAGCGGGTGCCGCCAAAAATGGCTTAACGAACATCAATTTATCCTTTTACCACGGCTATATCTTGCAAGCATCGGATGACTTTTCCGTATTTTTAGGGTCTAATAATTCCTTTATTTACAATTCCGCAAGTGCCGATCCAGGACCGGATGCCTCAGGATATACTATCGCTTCGACACCCAATATTTCATTTCAAAAAAAATTAGGTTGGGGATTTGATACCCAAGCAGGTGCTGGAGTTACAATTGCCTATGTAACACAAGAAGACAATAATGCAGCCCTTACCGATGGTGCCGACATGTCTTTAGGTTTACGCTGGACCAAAGATAATTTTGCAATAGAAGGTTTAGTTAGAGAAGCTCTCTTGTCCAATGGCCCACAATTCATTGGTGGCGGAGCTCCCGGACTTTTCGCTTCTATCGGCCTTAGCGTTGGTTTTTAATTAAAATTCTTTCTTGCTACTTCTCAATGTGCAGTAGCAAGAACTCTACAATGCTTTTTCTAATTCCAGTAATTTCTTTTTAAAATGCAATCCACAAGAAAATCCCGTTAGAGAACCATTCTTTCCTATCACGCGATGGCAAGGATTATATAAAGGCAAAGGATTTTTTCCACAAGCCATGCCCACTGCACGCGCAGCTAAAGGCATTCCCAAGGCTTTAGCTAAATCACCATAAGTTTTGGTTTTCCCCAAAGGAATTTTTCGCAGTTGAGCCCAAACTTTTTTTTGAAAATCCGTGCCTTGTAAATTTCCTTGCGCCGAAGGAAATAAATCCCCTTTGCCCGAGAGATATTTATTCAAAGATTCTATTTCAGTTTTAAATCGAGTGGCGTCTTTAATCCATGTAGCTTCAGGCTCTAGTGGATCCTCTCCATCTTGCATGCTTAAGGCAATCAACCCTTTATCATCCGCAGCGAGTAATAAAGGCCCTAATGGCGATTTGCAGAGGGTATAATAAATCGGGGAGATTTTCATGCGTTTCTCTTTTTTAAGGTAAACATCTTTCTAATTCGGGTAATAGCTTGGACGTGAATTCTTCGGCAATGGCTAAACTATTATTTTCCCCTTCCCCTTTTTTTTCGGGAATCAGTAAACGCACCAAAGCAGCCCCGTGATTGGGTTGACCAATTAATCCGCCTAAAAACATTTTTAAACTGGAGCGTAAATAATCCGAAGTATAAATAGGTCCAATTTTATACCAATAATAAACGCGTGAACGCCGATTAGAAATATCGATAGAAATAGAGGTGGCCAAAACCGGAGAATGCTGTAAATGAATTTTTTCTATCGATCCTACCAAAGCTCCAGAGCCCCGTAAACAGGCCTCTTGGGCATGTGCCGATTTACGACTACTATGCGCAATATAAGCCACAATAAGTTCAATTTCATGATTACCATCGCTGTAAATTCGTTTTAAAATATCCGAAGTCTCAAGGCCTCTAATTTCGGAAGCGGAAGGTTTGTTTTCACTCACCAAATAAAAAGCCCCTAGTTGTTTAGAAATACTTACGGTTCTATTACTCTCGACGGTAATCGTTTGTTGAAATAAAAAATAATGGGAAAGCAAGGCAACTATGCCAAAAAAAATCCATGCGAAATAAATGAAAAAGTTTTCTCGCTTCATTTGCGAATCAATCCATGCAGCCAAGTAAGGGTATATAAAAATCCTAAGGCTCCCGCAAAAATGAAAAAGCCTGTGAGTAAATGCAAATCCACCCCAAAAAACAAAGGTTTAAATACTACCTTGCCACCCAGCCCATAAACCAAATACGACACTAAACCGATACGTAAACCATTGCCAAAAACCGCCGCTGGAATCAAAGCCAATACTAATAAAGCAGTAAGGCTCTTTCCCTTATAACGCATCAACCAAGCAAATAAAACGCCTATGGCTAATAGGGCAATGAGGCTGCGCAATCCAGAGCACACATCGCCAATGGCCAATTTTTCTTCTCCGAAAAGCATGAATGAACCTTCACGAATAGCGGGAAGTCCCGTTGCATTCATCATGCCTGCGGCTAAATCCGCAGCCCAAAGTTTTAATTTGAAATTCAAACCACTGATAATAAATTCCGGTGGAGGGATCATAAAAATCAAAAACCCTATTGCAAAAAAATGCTTACGCAACCATGCCCAACCCCAATGTAAAGCCATAAATCCGGCCAATAAAGGGATCATGGAAAAACCTGAAAGCGAGGATACATCAGCAAGGCCTGCCACCAAATGAAATAATAAAGCCATGACAATTAATCCACAAGCCATGGCTGTTTGCCATAGCGTAGGATCGAGTGTGCTCGAAATTTTTTGTGGTTGGGAATAAATTAAGTAAAGGGTTACGAATGGAATTAACCAGCCATGGGAAGAATAGGAACCCTCTTCATCCCAACGTGCAATCATCCAGCCCAAGGTGGACCAATAATTCACAACAAATAATCCGGTAAAAATAATGAGAGATATCATGAGGTTTCGATGCGATGGCCAATTAACGGCTTTAACTTTATTGAGCATTTAAGATAAAAGTAACTTACTCCTATTAAATTTTGGGAAATCCAACTAAACATTGAGTAAGCATTGCGTCTTCCTTTAGTAAAAAGTATTTTGCTCCTATGAAGAATCCTTCCCATCTTACCCACAAAAGGTTAAACTCTTTTGAATTAAACTTTATGTCGAGAATTAATGAAGGCTAATCGCTCCTCTTTCCCATCCGATGATTTTGAAACACCCACAGCCGGAAAAATGTATGGCCTTTCTACCATTTTCCATGTGCTATGGTTAAGGCGAATAACTTTTTTAATCACCTGGTTAATTGTCGCTATTCCTACAGGTGTACTCTTATCGCTTTTTAATTTACCCAAAAGTTATACTGCACAAACCATTTTACGTTTTCCCAATGTGGTGGGTGCGCAAACAAATATGATGCGCGATATTGCTATCAATAAAAGTTCGAGTATCATCAGTATTTTTGGGAGTTATCAAGTACTCGAATCAACGGCTAAAAAATTAGGGTTGCTTATACGTATCAATACCACAGATGTTTTTCGCAAACAAACTTTTAAAAACATCTCCTACGGGGAAAACCTCAGTCGTGGAGTCTATACCCTTAATTTCGATAATTATCGCAACGTAGAAGTCATTTTCGCACCCCCTGGACAGAACAAGGGTTACCGTCTCTTCAAAGGGCCCATCCATGCCAATAATATTTTAGAGCTTAAAGATTTAAAACTCGAATTCACAGAAAGTTTTTTGAATACCGCACGCAATTTTAAATTGGAATTGGTAATGCGAGAGTCTAACCGCTTGATTGAGAATATGAAAAAAAATCTCATGGTGAAAGCTTTAGGTGAGGATAATTATTTAGTGAGTTACAAAGACAGTGACCCTTGGATGGTTGCCGATATTTTGAATCAATTGCGCGAAGATTTCTTGCAAATTTATTATGGAACTACCGAAGTTCAAGATGTAAGCATTCTTGCACAGATGGAAAAAGATTTAGATGTTGCAAAAAGTAAACTCGACAAAAGTCAAGATGAGCTTAGCCAATTCTATAGCCTTCATCCAGAACTTTTGCATCGTGGTGAAACACCCTCAACAGGCGATAACCTAGCTTACTTGGAATTACGCGGCGAACGCGACCGCATAAAATCGGCACAACAAAAATTACAGAATATTATGGCGGCAATGCCAAATAGCAGCGGTGAAGACAAAGGCTTTTGGGCACAAGAAATGCTTGGCGCTATGGTGGAAGCAGGAGAATCTAAAGCAGGTATCATGCGCGCTTCGCTTGCGGGACTCGATAGAAAAGAAAATGAATTTAAAGCGTCATTAGGTCCTACCCATCCCAAAATCACTGAAATACAAAAGCAAAGAGAATCCATTTACGCCGATATTCAACTAACCTACAACTCCTTATTGCGATCCATGTCGCAAAAAGAAGTGGATGCCTCCGTGAAGGCCAGCACAGCTTCTTCTGGCCGAACCTTTCGCCCTTCAGTGAAGGTTGAGCTTGAGCTCGATCGTTTAAATACCGCAAACAAAAACAATCAAGATATATATGACAAATTACAAGCCAGTTATAGTCGTGCAAAATTAACCACGGGATCCGAGTTTTTTAAAGTTACGATTGTTGATGAAGCTAGACCTGCTTTTTACGAATCCCCCTCTTTCAAAAACAGAATAATTATAGCTGGCGCATCAGTTGGGATTCTATTTTTTGTAGTGCTTGCTTTTTTTGCTTTGTCGCAATTACTTTTCCAAAAAATTTGGTCAAAAAATGATTTGAAAAAATTCCTTGATCTCAAGCCTTTGGGTTCAGTAGGAGAGCGCAAAACGGCCCGCGGATACCGTCGCTTAACTGGTGAAGTGGATCCGCTATTATTGTTTTATGGTAAAGCAAATAGCTTAGAAGATGTGGAGTCTTTTAGATTGATTCGTGAAGAATGTGAAAATTTTTTCCGTAATCCCGAGGATCCCGATAAACTCTGCCTGATTGTAACGTCCACGCAACCTCACGATGGAAAATCCACTTGCGCGAGTAACTTAGCGATGGCCTTTGCTCGCAAAGGGAAAAAAACATTATTGATCGATGCCGATTTTCGCTTAGGCCGCATTCATCGCATCTTTGCCTTAAATGTGCATACTGGAATTGACGAATTACTCAGTCAATCGGAATTGAATGAAAATCAATTCTTAGAGGCCTCAACATTACTATTCCAAACTACTGTTCAAAAAGATCTCGTTATTGTTGCTCGCAAAGCCTCTAATCCGAATGCCGGTGAATTAGTAAGCTCCACCAAGTTTAAAGCCTTTGTAAAAATGTGTCGCGAACAATTTGATGTGGTGATTTTAGATACCCCACCCGTGATGATTACGCCTGAGCCTTTTGCTTTAATCGAAGTAGCTGATGGCGTGGTATATGTTTGCCGTTCCGGTCACACCTCCGTTTCAGAAGCGCGCGAAGGATTGAGTATCATGCGCGAAAGAGACATTAAAATAGCCAGTATTTTAAATTGCGTGCAAACCTCTCCATTTGAACCAAATCGTTACAAAAAATATTCTTATTATTATCAGGTTCAACCTAAGCCTTAATACCCGGCATGTTGTTTTTATATTGCCGTAACAGTTATCCTCCTTTTGATTAGAAAGAATGGCTTTGATAACGTTTACCCTTTTTATTAGTCTAATCACCATACTCAATATGAGCTTGGCATATTTAGTTCAAATCAAGTCTTCGACCGGTAGGCAAAGACGCTTACTATTGTTTTTAGGTATTGTTTTAAGCGCTCAGTTATGGGTGGATAAAGCTTATCTTTCCAGCACTTCTTTTTCTTCGCAATATTTTTGCTTTCGAATTTTCTTAGTTTTGCAGTGCTGCATTTATGCTGGATTATTACAAGTATTACGTAATTTTTTCGGGGGCGAGAAAAGTCATAAACCGGTTTTTTCAGCCCTTACATTTTTACAGTTGTTGGCATTACTCGCTGCCATAATATCATTTTTACCTCGTCAATTTGCCTTAGCCGAGCATGAAGGAGTTTATCGTTTTTATTTTCACAGTTTTGGATTATTCGTTCCCACGACGCTACTACTATTAGGTATTTACTTACTGTATCGCCTCGAAACACTATATCATTTTGCTCAGCCCTATCAGCGTAAAATTGCGCGGCTATGTTTTTCTTCACTCGCCTGTATGGCCATAGCACATAATTTCTTATTCGCAGGAAGCCTGCTCTATACTAGTCTATATCCACGTTTCATTGAAGTTACTGCGATAATTCAAGGCATTTGTTATCCCGTTTTCTTATTAGGGCTATTGCGTTATCGCTTAGGATCAGAGCGCATTTCTATTCCTCGCAACACGGTATATACTTCCGCAACCATGTTACTTACTGGAGCCATTTTTTTGGGTGTGGCCATTACTGCTGCATTATTTCGCTGGCTACAAATCGATTTCAATTATTTCGAAAATTCCTTGATCATTTTTTCTGTTTGTTTTTTTTCTCTACTCGGCATAGGTTCCGGAACTATGCGTCGCCATATTATTCGCTTTGTAAATGAACAATTCTATTCTCGCAAATATGATTATCAAGAGCAGTTTTTTCGATTGCATAAAACTATGATGTCGGAAGCCAATGTAGATGGGGCTTTAACTGAACTTGTGGAAAATATGAAATATTCGGTAACAGTAGATGATGCGTATTTTTTCATTTTAAATTGGCAAGATGGAAATTTTTATTTGCATGAAAATAAAGAAGCAGATTCTTTACATGATGTGGTTTTATCGGGAGATAGCTTAGTCGTTGAATTTTTTAGAAAAAATCCCCAGCCCTTAGATTTTTTTCATGTTGATTCTTTCCGCACCGAGGCAACCGAAAAAATACGCCATGATCGTCTTTTAAAAACTTTAGGCGTCGACGCTTTATTCCCTATTTTCCACGATGATTTATTAGTAGGTCTATTAGCCTCAAAGGGAGGTCGTAAAATATCCTTCGATAGCGAAGACTTAACTTTAATTGCGGTCTTTACCAGTTCTATCGGCGACGCTTTATTTAAAAATCGAGTATTAAAAGAACGTATCGAGCAAAAACAATTTGAATCTTTTTTGCATGTAGCTTCATTTATTATTCATGATATTAAAAACCAAATCGCTACGCTTTCACTATTAGTTAAAAATGCCGAGCGCAATATAAACAATCCTTCCTTTCAAATCAGCATGCTCATGTCCATTAAAAGTTGCGCCACCAGTTTACAAATTTTAATTGATAAATTTTCCATGGCCCCTAAATCTGAGGATTTAATTTTAACCTCTTTTCCTCTGCAAAATCTTTTAGAAGACGTGATCAATAGCTCAAGTGTCAAAGAAATTCCTGAATTGCAATTAGCATTTTCTGCTAAAAATTCCGTGCAGGCCCTGATGGATAGGCAAGCCTTATTTTTTGTTATAAAAAATTTATTCCAAAATGCTCTCGATGCCATGCAATACAAAGGGGAATTACATATCAACTATGGACCACTCGATGCCCTTACGCGCCCACAATTAAAAACCATCTTTGGAGGAGCTGATCAATTTTTTTCCACCTTCGATGCTTATATTTTAGTGCAGGATAATGGTGGAGGTATGGATGCTAATTTTGTCCGCGAAAAACTTTTTCAACCCTTTGCCACAACTAAAGAAAAAGGGGTAGGCATTGGTTTATATCAAAGCAAAACCTTAATTGAAAAAATGGGCGGACGACTTTTATGTCAATCCGAATTAAATAAGGGAACCACCTTTATTATTTTACTTTTTAGTCAAAAGCCAGAGCAGTTAAAGGCCATTCTACCATGAGAAAATTATTACTTGTTGAAGACAATGTCGGCTTGCGGGAGCAAATGAAATGGGCATTAAATAGCGACTATGAAATTTTTGAAGCCGATAGTTTAGACAGTTGCATGCGCACTCTGCGGCGCGAACAAATTTTGTTACTCTGCCTCGATTTAGGCCTAGAAAATAAACCCGACCGCGGATTAGAAATCATCGATGCAATTTTAACGGAAAGTCGACAAGCAAAAATTGTAATTATCACTTCTAATACCAATTTGTCCTTAGGTCATCAAGCGGTGGATAGAGGCGCTTTTGACTATTTGCAAAAACCTATTGATATTGAGGAACTCAAAGTTGTTTTAGGCCGTGCGGCTCGTTTAAATGCCTTGGAGCGTCCTCCGGAAACGACAACACCCGTGCAGGGTCCCGTCGGGAATAAGGATTATTTAATGATCGGTAATTCCGATCCCATGAAAATTATTTTTGATCATATTCAAAAATTAGCGCCTACGGATGTGTCGGTTTTGTTAACGGGTGAAAGTGGAACGGGCAAAGAATTGTGTGCGCGTGCTATACATTATCATAGTCTACGACGCAATGAAATTTTTGTACCCATTAATTGCGGTTCCATTCCCGAAAGCCTTATGGAAAGTGAACTATTTGGTTATGTGCGCGGTGCATTTACCGGCGCGAATAATGATAAAATCGGATTGATTGAATCCTCCCATAAAGGCACCTTGTTTTTAGATGAAATTGGCGATATGCCACTGAATTTGCAAGTAAAACTATTACGCTTCTTACAAGACAAAAAATTACAAAGAGTGGGCGATACGCTCTTTCGTCCTTTAGATGTACGTATCATTGCCGCTACTAATAAATTGAATTTATCGGAAAAAGACAATACGTCTATGCGTACGGATTTGTACTATCGTCTCAGTGAATTTGAAATTCATTTACCTCCCTTACGTGAACGTTCCGGCGATGTGTTATTAATTGCCAAAAGAATTTTGGAAACCAATCGCATTAAATTCAACAAAAGTAAATTGCGTCTCAGTCGCCGCGCCGAACAACAAATTCAAAATTATACTTGGCCCGGAAATGTACGTGAACTCGAAAACAAATTAAATCGCGCTGCTATTACTTGTGTTAATCAAGTTATTGAATCCGAAGATTTGCAATTATCGGAAACATCCTTCCGTACCATGTCGTATAAAGAAGCGCGAGAAATGTTCGATCGTAAATTTTTACTCAATGCTTTGCGCCAAAGTAAAGGCAATATCAGCTTAGCTGCAAAGGTCTCAGGACTTACGCGCCCCACGCTTTACGATATGCTCAAAAAAAATGGTATCTCTATGCAATTAGAAGCTAAGGTAGATTAACGCCTCTAAGCTTTAAAAAGGCGAGTTCAAAGAAATGCGCGCCGACCAATACATGGACCAACCCGCACCTGCCGGACCCCATCCTACACGGAAACTATTGGAGGCCAAAGCTTTGTCGGCCTTCCCTTGAAAGCGTAAGCCACCACCCACTCTTTCATCGAAACGACGTGCCATAGGAAAGTCTTCGCGCCACAGTCCAGGACCTGCCCAAAAGCCCGATCCCAACCAACACCATCCTTCAATACGCGTAAAGAATACGGCATTTTTAGGCGCGGTCGCATCGCGTAAAATTTGATCGATGAGCGGACCATATTTGTCGCCAAATTCCAATATTCCCGAGCCAAACGTTAAATGCACACCTGAGGAATCTACGAGTAATAAACCTTGATGAACAAAACCTTGTAATTCACTTTCCACTTTAGTGAGCAGCTTGCCAGGAAAAGTCCATTCGCCTAAGAATCGCCCGTATAAACCACCAGTTGCAATTTTTCCATTCGGTACTCTCAGCGTAAATCCTAAGTCCATCCATAAACGATTGCCTTTTTTCTCGGCTTCCGAACCTAATAGATTTCCTCCAAAAAATATATAAGGCCATTCTTGATTCTTCCAATTCGACCAAGATACGACATGCGATAAATCGGGAGTGAATAAGCCCAATCGACCAGTTCCAAAATCAGCACTTAAAGTCCAAGTGCTTAAACCGGCTTGCAGTCGATTTTCCAAAGCCCATGCCGTTTTTCTTTCTCGTGCATTCACGCGATAAACAATAGCCTGCCTTGCTCCATGTCCTTGATTATCAATAGCGGAAAATTCAGCGGCATATAGACCGGGCTTTTTGGTATATAATTCCAAATCCACGCCATTCCAAAACAGAGGGCTATTTTCAGGAAGTCTTACATTTAAAGTAATGGGATCATTTTCCGGATCTACCGCCACAGGCCTATACATGGCCGTTTGATCGGTTAAAAATTCACCGACGCCTAAAGTACTTGCAAAATAAGGCGATAAATTTCTTTTTACTGGAATAGTCAAAGCTTGCAATAAGGGTTGTCCCAATACTTCAAAGTGAAATTGCAATTTCATTTGACCGCTTTGCATGGGCTTTAAATGCACCGTCCCTTCAGTATAATCGGTACTATCATCACCTGTAACTTGTACAAGACTTATCCCCTGTTCCGACCAAGCCGCTGCCGAAGTTCCGGCTTCCCAAGTATAACTATGGCCTTCTTGTAAGGTATCCCAAGGAATATTGATGTGAATATCTTTGGTATAGGCCAAGTCCTTGGCAGGAATAACTTTTAAAGTAAAGCGTTGATCAGTATGCGCATTCAAAGGATCCATTAATCTCAAGGCAAAGGGAAATTCTTTGCCGCTTAAGGTATCTGCCGGTATCCAAGTAAAAATTCGAGCAATGGAATCGTATTCCATGCCTGGTGGTAAAGGTTGTGTGAGTATTTTTATGGTTTCACCGGCATGATCTCTATCCACCGCATCAGCATGATAAAACCACTTTTGTCCCACCACCGCCAGAGCCTTTGGGCTTTGGGCTAAATATGGGGCATGATTATTTTGTATCGCAATGATTATGCCTTGTGTATCATTGGCATTTCCTTTGTTTCGCACTTCAACCACTAATTTGAAACGACCTTCCACCGAGGGTTTTCCTCTTAAGGAATGAGAGGAAGCGTCCCACACTAGGCCCTTAGGTAACTCTCCGGTTATAGTATATCGCAAGTTACCTGCCGGCTCAGTGGGATCTATCGCCCAAGCTTGCCAGTAAAAATCTTGATCGACAAAAGCGCCTTGGGGAGGAAGGGAAATAAAATTTGGCGTGCCCGAAGAAGGAATGCGTTTAACCGGCGTATAACGTAATTGATCATAAAACTCAACCGGCGCCATGAGCACTAAATTAGGGCCATCAAAAGTCATGACCATTTGTTCTCGTGCGGGAGCGCCGCCAAAATTGTCTTCCAAAATTTTTATTAATTCTGAACCCAATAAATAAGCTTTTTTTTCGCGCGGTGAACTTACCATTTTGGCGCGATTTTCCCAAGCCACTCCACTGGCCTTCGCTTGCACGCGCAGCAAGGGCGCAGGATTCAAATGCTGTAAAGCATTTTCATCTTGTAAAGTTTGCCATACATCGGCATCAATTAACACAGCCTTGTCTTGAAAGCGCATAATATCCCCTTGACTCAAACCCACATTAAGGTCTTGAATCATAAATATCGGCTTGCCATGCGCTTTGAAACGTGTCGTAATACGTCCCGCAATAGTCTCATCGGTTAAGGCAGCTAATCCAAAATGATTTAAAGGTTCATTGCCATTTTTTGCACTACTCAGGGAACAAAAAACATTTAGCATAAATAAGCTAAAAGCAATAAATCGATGCATGGGATTAAGTAAATGTTTTTTCACGCCTCGCACCTTAGTAACCCCGATGTTTCTTTGTCCAAGCGCGAAATTCATTTTCCATCGCTTTACTCGGCGCATGATTGCCATAATCAATGCTATCGGCAGCGACAAACCATTCCTTTTCTACCTCACTCCACAATAATTTGCCACGACGGAAACTTAAGGCGTGACCTGGCCCTTGCACATTCATCGCGATAAACTGTGAAGTCGTTGGATATTGTTTGAGAATAAACAAACTACTATCGGGGCTAACAGCTTCTAGGTAAATATCCTCTCGTCCATTATTAATTTCTTTGGAAATCTTTACCGTGCGTCCATCTAAATCAAAAGCGGAGCGATAAGCCTGAATCTCGATGGAATCTTTGGGATGACTAAGCACCCAACCGGCTTCTTGCGGCCAATAGCTGTCGCGACGAGCCGACACAGTTTTCGCTTTGTCAATATTCACTAATGGCACCATAAATACCATACGTAACACCAATAATACGGTAATTACCGTGAGCACATCTTCAAAGGAAAGCGCTTCGCCCAAATCGAGACGAGCCCTGCGATAGCGACTCATTAACCCTTCTCCGTCCGCATAGTTGTGGGAGCCGCAGCTTCTTGCTTAGTCTGTATAAAACTGCGATATTGTTTTTCAAACTCCGTTAATTCCAAAACGCGGCGACCAATGGTTTTTTGAGCTTCGGTGATGGACTCTAAATGTTTACTAGTACGCGCCATGGCATCGAGCATATGCCCAATATTTTTATCCATCTCTGCTTGCGCTTGCAATAGGCGCTCTTCCAAATGCAATTGGCCAGATTTTAAATGACTCTCTTTAGCATCGGGACCATATTTTTTACGAATCCAAGGCTGCAAGCGCGTTAAATTCCAATCGATAATATGGCTATTTACTAAATCAAATCCACCCAAAGCTCTTTCTAAAATCTGTACGGTAACCAATTCAATTAAAACGGAAAGTGCCGTGGCTACTAAAGTAGCGATGATGGCATATTGATCGCCATCAATAGCTTCGGCAATATCATGAATAAAACGCAACTCCCCATCACTGCTGCCTAAACCTAAAATGGCTCTTTTCATTGGCGGGAAAGTCATCACTAAACCAATTAAAGTGCCTAAAAATCCGAGCTTTAGGGTGGTGCGATTGAGGGAAACATGTACCGACATATTTCGCAAATCCGTTAACGAGCGTCGATCGGAAGAGTTATCCATCAAAGCTTCGGAGCCTTTTATTTCTCCGCGTAATCCCAAATCAATCCAGCGCAATACTAAATCACGCAAATGTCCGGGAGATACTTTTTCTCTGAGTTCTCCACGTAATTTTTCTAAGTCAGGCTCATCTCCCGCATTTTGCAAAACCAAAATAACTTTAGCGGTATTCTTAACTCCTTTTATCACGCCTCTAAGTTGCGTGAAAATTAAAGTTTGGCCAATCGTAAATACACCCAGTAACAAAACCATAAAGGGATCCATATACCAATGGGGTTGAAACCAAAAAAATCCAATTACGGACATGCTTACTATAGGTATGGGGAAGAAAGTCGCAATAAAAGCTAGACGACGAATTTTATCTAATGCACGTTCACCTTGCTTAAGAGGATCTTCGGATAGTCGATAAAGGGCTTCGGGACTCATAATTTTTCTCCGGAAAAATGCATAATGGGATTATCAATATGTAATCGTAAAGACAGGCCTAAATATAAAGTGCTGGGTCCGGCAAATTGAAAATCAAAATGTACGGAGGCGGTTTTGAGTGCCACCGGATAAGCGGTTGATTTTGCGAAAAGAAATGCGGTGGGAAATAACTCCAAATACAGGGTAGGTGCTAGAATATGCCGAGCGACCAAAAGTCCTATGCCATAGTGTCCGCTACCAATCGACAAATCCTCTAATCCAAAATGCTGTACTAAAGAGCGATAACTATCAAAATCAAAAAGCAGGGTATAGCGTATGGCTCCTAAACGCAAAGTAATTTTTTGTCGCCAATTGCTATCATAGCTGCTATCATCCCAAGCACTTATAGCGACACCTTTGCTATGACTACGAATAATTGGTAAGGGTTTTTCCAACCAATAATATTCAGGAAAGGGATGTCCTGCTGTTTCCAATTGATAAAGTATGCCTGGAGCGCCAAGTTCAAAAGTAAAGCCAGCATAACTGGTAAACCAATCGGCATTACTTGAGGTATCGTATAAATGCAAGCTACGATTTAATCCACCACCATATTCATCCCAACGAAATCCCGCACCACATAAAAAATAATGAAAGAGATTTTCTTCCCAAGTCGCGGCATAATGTCTTTCCATTTCAGGATCGGCGCCACGCATTCCACCCAATGCCATTCCAGCGGACATTTTTAATCCCGCGGGCCAAATCATCCAGCTTTCCCATTTTTTAGGTGTAGCTTTTAATTCATCCCAAATGGAAAAGGAAGCAGAGGCCGCAAAGGGATCATGTATTCCATTTTCCCCTTCGACTCCAGCGCGCGCGCGCGCATTTTGAAATTCATCATATGTGCCATCATCGCGATAAATTTCGGTGCCGTTATGCAAAAAAGCAACGGCTTCATTTTCTTGATTACTGTCCGCTGCAATGAACCATACCCGATAGTCCCCCGTCGGAGGAGTTGAATCGGGATAAGCATGTTGCCAAAGTCTACGTATCAAAGAGGTATCGGTAACCGTAATGATATCGGTTCCAAGATCCGCAGCCACAACTTGCGATGTAAAAATAATTAGGCCCAGCAATAATCCATAAAAAAGCCTGGTCAAAGAAGGAATTAAAAAGCAAAAATTTTTCCTTGGAGGCAATACGTTCATCAAGTTCTTTCTAAGACTATTTTAAGATTGATACAGGAAAATGAATCATAATTAATCAGGCATTAGAATAATAGCATTTACCTGCAAAGAGAATCTCTCTTTTTGACTCTTTTTTATTTTCAGTTGCAAGCAAGCGGTTGAAAGTACTTTAAGATTTTATTTAACTAAGTCTTGTTTAGATTTTGTAAAAATAATTTTAGCCGCGGCCAATAAGCTTGCAAAGGAAAGTTCTGTAGACAACGGGTGTCGTTGTGTATACAAGGTGGATTTTTTCCTATGGTTCGAATAGTCCAACACGGAGCACATTGCAAATCCTCGCGACGTATTATTAGATGTTTAGGTAAACCATTTTGTGTCACCCAGTATTCAAAAGGACCGGTGCGTTTTTCATCCGTAGGCCCAAAGAAAACTACGCAGCGCTTATCCAAAGCCACGGCCATATGCATAAGCCCAGAATCATTGCCGAGAAAAAACTGACTGTTTTGTATTAGCCATGCTAATTCTGAAAGGTTTTTCGAGGGCCATTCCACTAGAGCTGAAGCGGCGATTTTCTTCACTTCCGCACGTAAATTCTCCTCTTCCAGTCCACCGATTAATAAACATTTAAATCCTAATTCTGAATGTAATTTCAAAATTAATTGACCATATTGTTCGGCAGGCAAACGCTTTTCATCCATTCCCCGTTCGGCACTCGATCCAGGATGACATACAAAATAAATTTCGCTTGCTGCGGAAGATAGGCTTATAGGGCTGGGCTTAAGAGGAAAAAATAATTTTGCGGGAGTCAAATTCTTGGTCCCTAAAAAAGTTTCGGCCAAATGCATATTTTGTAGGGTATCATGCGCGTCAACGTCAAGCTTTAAAGAAACTTGCTGCAAATAGCGCGGCCATTGTGTATGCGCATAGCCAAAACCCCATCTCTGCCGAATGCCTGCCATAAAAGCAAAGAGCGAAAATTTCCAATGTGAACTAGGAAATAAAGCCAAAGAATAAGCAAATTTTTCCGCCCGAATTTTATGCAAAGTTTGCAAACCCATCGCTAATCCTTGTTTATCGGGATCCCAACAAAAAACTTCTTGAAAGCAACCGCTTTCTTTAGCCAAAGCTTCGATTGAGGGCTTTAAAGCTAATAGATAAAGGTTTTTGCGCCCTAAATTTTCACTTAAAAAAAGGAATGCCGGCGTCGCCATAATAAAATTGCCAAGTCCAATAGGACAAAAGATCAAGGTTTTTTTGGATTTTGCTGAGGATAAAAAATGCGTTTTCACCCCGAAGAATCTACAAAATCTCTGTAAAATGCATTGCTTTTATTCCACCTCGACTTAAATTAACTGTGGAGTATTTCCCGGACAAAGAGGCATTATGAAATTAGTATCCCTTTTAATCGTTTTAACGTTTACCCAATGGGGTGCTGCTTTTCTATGCGACAAAACTTTTAATCTACAAACTGCCAAGCAAATGATTTTAACCGGAACGGATCACAACACTCCCGTTTTAGATGAAAGTAAGTTATTAAACTCCGATTTAAGCAATATGGCATTGCTATCCGATAGTATCAACTATCAAATTTTAAGTAATTGGGAGGGAGCATGCTCCGAAACTCAAAAAAATGTTTATTACAAAATGCGCCTAAAACATGATGTTTTAAAAACCGTATTGGATCCCGGCGTAAAGGTGGTTTTAAATGATGGAAGCGTCATGCGCTTGGCCGATACGCATTATGAATTTTGGTTTCGCTTAACCCATACACCTAGCGGCAATTTAACGAGTGATGAAATCATCGGACGGGACTCGGGATCAAAGTATTTTACGCGATGGCAAGGTACCACCACATTAAAAACCATTACTACTAATCCCACTAGTGGCTTAACTTCGGAAAGTGGTTCTTACTTGTCCTACATTATTACCAGCCCCGATTCTGCTTCTTTAATGGGTTTATTAAAGGGCGCTTGGGATAGCCGAGTTTTTAATGCAAATGTCAAGGGTCAAATTAAATATCAATTGATCAAAGCCGAATTCGATACGCTACCCACTCCAGCGGTTTCTATTCACAACCATGCAAATTCATTCAAATCACTTCATGCAAATAATTTCTCCGCTGCACAATCTGGTGAGTTCATTAATATTCGTTTAGCTGAAAATCAAAAATCCTTAGCGCCTCTGGTATTGCTCGATATATTTGGACATAAGGTGAGTATGCTTTATCCTATCGGTTATACGTATGCTTGGAATGGAAAAAACTCCGCTCAGATGAATGCCTCTTCCGGTATTTATTTTCTTCAACAAGAAAATAAACTGATAGGCAAATTTTTCTACTCGCGCAAAAATTAAAAGCTTCGCTTTTTTTAGCAAGGCCTTTTTCTTTTACTACACTCTTAATTTTCTTTTTATTTAGCGTGTAGAAAAGTATCTTACTTCATATGCAAACATCTACCTACCTCTCCGGCTTTCATAGACTACGCCCACAACATGAAGGCGATTATGCACAATGTGCAGAATGGCTAGCGCAAGCTCATACTCAAGCTGAAGAAACCCGCTTGCAAGGCGTAACGTTCGATCGTGAAGAGTTTCTTAAGAAAATGCGCCGCTACATTGCGCGCTTTGGTCCCAATCCTTTAGCCTTAGGCAGTCGTGGCGCCGACCTAGATGATTTTTTACATACGAATTGGGATGAAATGCGGATTTTCCGTTTGCGTGAAAATGCTACGGGCATGGATATGGCGCAACGTATGCAAGTTTTTGCAGAAGTAACCGAAGATATTTTGCAAAAATTTTATCCCGACAATGCCTCGCCAGTTAATCGTATCATTCATGTTACCTGTACCGGATATGTTTCGCCCAGCGCGGTGCAAAAAACTGTAATGCAACGCGGTTGGGGAGCAATTACGGGCGTATTGCATGCCTATCACATGGGTTGCTATGCCTCTATGCCAGCCATTCGAATGGGTGTAGGCTTACTCTCCACCACGGAGCCGCATATTGATATTGTGCATACGGAACTTTGCACATTACATTTAAACCCTAGCTTGCATACGCCGGAACAATTGGTGGTACAAAGTCTTTTTGCCGATGGCTTCATCAAATATTCTTTGCATGCGCAGCCTAGCGCACAATCTTTAGAAATATTGGCCTTATCGGAGGAAATTATTCCCAATTCCATTTCCGCAATTGGCTGGGGCCTAGGTGCTGCGGGTTTTGAAATGCTCTTATCCCGCGAAGTGCCGGATATTATTGCTAAAACCATTGAAGCTTTTGTAAATAATTTGTGGGCACAGTCTGCATTGCCCAAAGAGCTTTTAGCTCGTGCCTTATTTGCTATTCATCCCGGCGGTCCAAGAATCATCGACAAAGTCGCCGAAACCTTAAATTTAAAACCCGAACAAGTCTCTGCCAGTAAGGCTGTATTATTTCAATATGGCAATATGTCTTCCGCAACACTACCACATGTTTGGCAATTAATTGCTGAAGATTCGTCCATCCCTTCAGGAACGCCTATTGTGAGCTTAGCCTTTGGACCAGGCTTAACGGTATATGGTTGCTTGTTACGCAAATATTAATTTAATGTAGAATGAGTTTTTTCTATACCTATTGGATACTGTTACCATTTCTTTTACATAATGTGGCTATGGCTTGGGATGAGTTTCATTTTCATCATCAGCGCCATTTGCCTACATGGGAACGCTTAGGTCACCCTGCGGATACGGTAACTTATTTATTTTGTTTGGCTTTTATCCTTCTTGACTCAGGCCCTCAACACTCAGGATTTTATTGGACCGCAGCAATTTTTTCCATAATTTTTGTATTCAAAGATATGCACATCCATGCACGCTTTTGTAACCAAGGTGAAAAGCAATTGCATGGTGTTTTATATTCCCTACACGTGATGCAACTAGTTTTGGCCGGACTTGTACAGTATGCAAATATTTTTTCTCTTGCCCAAAAAAATATTCTTTACGCCTTTCTGCAAACACAAATAATTTTAGGAAGCCTATTTTTACTTTATCAAATAGGATATTGGAATTTTTGGAAAACTCGTGTCCGCAAAAATCAACAATAGTTTTTATGATTCGCTTGGCGTTCGCTGGTTAAATGCCCAAAATGATCCCGTGGCTTTATTACGGGCTGAAGGAAAATTAAAACAGGCCTGGATCATTGAAAAAATTAAAGCCGAAAATTTTAACTCGTCACCTTTGGTGTTGGACATAGGCTGCGGAGCAGGCTTTTTGTCAAGAGAGTTGGCTAAACAAAATATTAAATCTATCGGTTGTGATTTTTCATTGTCCACTTTGAAATTGGCTAATACACAAATCAGCGAAATAAATATTACCTATCAACAGGCCGATGCCTATCATTTGCCCTATCGTGATTCCTCTTTCGACTTCGTATCTGCGATGGATTTTTTGGAGCATGTGGAATACCCTACATTGATTGTAGCTGAAGCTGCACGCTTGCTTAAGCCGCGAGGATTGTTTTTCTTTCATACTTTTAATCGCAATTTTTTGGCTTGGCTGATTATTATCAAAGGCTTGGAATGGTTTGTAAAAAACACGCCCAAGCATATGCATATACTTCCTCTCTTTATAAAGCCTAAGGAAATGAAAAAATATTGTTTGCAGAATGAAATGCAGGTAGAGGAAATTTTAGGGTTACGTCCCGACTTCCAGAAAAAAGCTTTTTGGGAAATGCTGCGAACAGGAATTGTACCGGAGGATTTTACGTTTAAATTTACACCCTCGCTACTGTTATCTTATATAGGAGTGGCTAGGAAGGCTGCAAGTTTAATACATTAATCCCAATACCAAACGTAAACCATCTTCAACCTGCACAAAACTTTCCTTATCTAAGGCTCTAACTTTTTTCGTTAAAAATGTTTTATCCAGCGTTAAAAGTTGCGAGATATTAATAATTGAGTTTTTAGATAATCCGGTTTTTTTTGCAGAAACTTCTACGTTACCTGGAGCACGAGCAAGTTTTAAATTACTGGTTAAGGCAGCAACAATAATGGTATCAATGACGCTACGATTAAATTCATCAGATTGTATAATTAGTACTGGTCGTGCATAACCTGGCTCAGATCCAATCGGATCGGGTAAATCCGCCCACCAAATTTCACCGCGCTTAATTACCATTTTTCTCTAGGCAATGATTTAAATTGCATGGTTTTTAATGAAGAATCCAGTTTGCTCCCAATGGCTTGATAAACTTCATTTAATTTTTCAGTCACTTTATCAGAAGAGTGTTGCAATAGAAATTCTTGTAAAGCTGTTACATATAATTCACTACGCGAGACGCCTAAACGCTCGGCAACAAGGTCCGCATTATGGTAAATTTTATCAGGAATGGATATTGCCGTTTTCATGGTAAAAGTATAACTTTTGTTATACCTAAAAGCAAGCTGATTTTAAAGCTGAAATAGGCTATTGTATGAGGTTTTTGAGATTAAACCTTATCCACCCTCACCGCACAGTGCTTATACGAGGGTTGCCGTGAATATGCATCAAAAGCAGGAAAAGTTAATTGATTGAGTCCATCATAATGCATGGGAATATAAACTTGCCCTCTTTGCATCGTAGAGGCCACAAAAACCTTGGCTTCTATCGAGCCGCGTTTCGAGCTTACATTCACCGTATCGCCGGAGTTAACACCTAATTCTTTGGCATCTTCAGGATGAATTTCCACATAACAATTTTGTACATAAAGTTTTCGTAAGACCGCAGATTTAGCCGTGCGCGTATTGGTATGCCACTGAGCCGAACTAGCGCGACCGGTAAGCAAGGCAAAGGGAAACTCGGGAGTTACCTCTTCGGGTAAGGGTTTGATTGGATCGAAAAGTAATTTGGCCTTCCCATCGGCATGATAATATTTTCCGTTTTCAAAAAGTCGTCTTTGTTTTTCCTTCGGTTCTTTGCCTAAAGGATAAGGCCATTGAATGCCACCCTGTTTATCAATATGCTGATAATCTTCAATACCGGTAATGTCGCAAGGTTGCGCCGCGGATATTTTTTTCATCATTTGAAAAGCATCTTCCGGCTTAGTATAGTTTGCAAAAAGTTTATCGCAACCCCAATATTTTGCCAAAAGTTTAAAGATGTAAAAATCTGCTAAGGCCTGTCCGGGAGCCGCGCTCACCTTTTTAAATAAACCGATGCGGCGTTCCGAATTAATTACTGAACCTTCTTTTTCACCCCAGCCAGCAGCGGGAAAAACTACATGCGCTAATTTCGCTGTATCACTAGTGGTATACATATCTTGCACCGCTAAAAATTCGAGATTAGCAAAGGCTTTACGCAAATTATTTTGATCCACCCATGAATGCACGGGATTGGTGGCGATAACCCACAGTCCTTTAATTTCGCCTGTGCGAACCTTCTCTATGATTTGATCATAAGCCAAAGTGTTTTTTTGGGGAATTAAATTCACATCCATATCCATAAGAGTGGCAATTTTTTGTCGATGTTCGGCATTTAAAAAATCATGTCCACCGACTAATGATGTGGTATTACTATACAAACGCGAACCCATGGCATTGACTTGCCCCGTAATAGAATTGGCCCCTGTGCCAGGCCGTCCCATATTCCCCGTGATCAAAGCCAAATTAATAATGGCTTGCGCAGCACGCACACCTTCATGACTTTGATTCACGCCCATAGTCCACCAAAAAGAAACGCGCTTGCTTAAACGAATGAGATCTACAAATTCATAAATTTGTTCTTCACTTAAGCCGGTTTTATAACTGACCATTTGTGGCGTAAATTCCGCGACATGATTTTTGAAAGCATCAAAGTCATTCACATGATCGGCGATATAAGTTTTATCAATCCAATCATTACGAATCAAAATATGCGCTAACCCATAAAGCAAGGTAAGATCCGATTTCGGTTGTAAAGCATAATGATGCGTAGCTGCCAAGGCGGTTTCAGTTTGGCGTGGATCCACTACTATAATATTAGGGTGATTTGGGTTCATGCAGACTCGCTCCCACATGATGGGGTGGGCGATGCAAGGATTAGCACCCACAAAAACCAAGGTATCGCTTTCTTCAAAATCTTGATATGAAAAAGGCGGGGCATCAAAACCAAAGGCTTGTTTATAAGCCACATGCGAAGTGGCCATGCATTGACGTGTATTAGCATCGCCATGTATAAAACCCATGCCGAATTTTGCAATTGTACCGAGCATAAACATTTCTTCGGTAGGAATTTGTCCGGTGCTTAAAAAAGCGACGGCTTCAGGACCATGTTCCGCAATAATGCGTTTGAAATTGGACGTAAAGGCTTTTAAGGCATCGTCCCAAGTCGCGTCCGCTAAAGTTCCTTGTGCGTTACGTAACAAAGGCGTTAAGGCTCTATCGTCGGCGACCAATGGAGTCAAAGCCTCCCAGCCTTTGGGGCAAGCCATACCTAGGTTTACGGGATAATTCGCATCGGGAGTTAAATTGATTGCCTGATTGTTTTTTAAATGAATATTTAAACCGCAGCCGGTGGAACAATAACCACATACCATAGACGTTACGCTAGTAGGTTGCAGGCGGGTGGGTGTTTGTCCTAGGCCAAATTTTCCGGGTGTGCGTACCAAATCGCGCGTAAGCTTGCCTTCTCGCTGTCTGAATATCGAGGATAGAAGAGAGGTTTTTACTGTGTCCATTATCCAACTCCTGGCATACGCGGAGGTACGCAAGTCATAAAAAAGAGAGACCGTTCTAAAAATTCACCGCAAAAAAGTAATGTGAAAGCTAAGGTCAAAATTCCTATTTGCACAACTAAGGAAAATGTATTCGCACCATATAACCAACAAATAGGTAATAATAAGCCACCGAAAATTCCGCAATAAAGACGCGCATTCCAATGGAAAGACAATTCGCTCTTTATCAAGTGCAAAGCTTTTTTTAGCGGCAAATGATTTTCGTCATCGGCATGATTTTGTAAACCAGCTTCACCAATCAGTTTGAATATTTGCAAAACTATAACCATTCCCATCACCACATGTAATGCGGGAGAGGCTAAAATTATTTTGGAATTTTCCAAACCTAAATGAAAAAGAGAAACCGTCAGAGCTAGTAATGTTCCCCCTAATAACCCTGCAGTAGCATAAAAGCGTAAAAAGGTAAAGCGGGTTTTCCATAAAACTCTGGGCGTATCAAAATAAACCATCACGGAAGTAAACACCGCCAGCACGCCTGCAATGGTAAGTAACACACGAGTTAACTCCAAAATTTGTTTAATTTGCAATAGCTTGAAGGGTGAAAATTGAAACAAAAACTGAGGCATGAATTGCAGTAAGATGAGGGTGAGCAAGTTAAAACCGGCTAAAGTCAAAACTAATCCAAAAGCCACAATCTCGCGCGAAAGCCAAGAGCGACGAAAACCAATAATGGCCCGAAAGGCATAGAGCGGGCGACCCAAATGCAAAACACTGACAACAATTGCCACCGCCATAATTAAAAAGCCCAAACCCGAAAGTGCCAAGGTTAACCCAGAAGTTAACACTTGTGGCGCAAACTTAAGTAATAATAAATGGCCAGCAAAAAGACCTGCCGCCATTTGCGAAAGTACTAACATCCAAGCCAAAGGCGAATGCGCCTTCTCGCGCTTCACCACAAAGGCATCGCCTGCGCGCATATTGTCGGGAAATACTCTTGTGGATTTATAAACCGTGGTCGGATGGGTATAGGTTGAATCGGGAGCAGTAGGAAGGTTTCCATAAGCTTCGGGTTGTTGACGCACAATAGCTTGATTGACAATTTGAATGCGAATGGCTTTGGTGGGGCAAGCCTGTACACAAGCAGGCGCTTCGCCTACTTCCAAGCGACCAACACACATATCACATTTACGTACAATGCCTTTTTCTTCATGATATTGAGGTACATCATACGGGCATTTTAAAATGCAATATTCACAGCCGATACATTGATCGTCTAAATGTTTAACTATGCCAGTAATAGGATCTTTTTCATAAGCCTTAACCGGACAGCCATGTGCACAAGCAGGTTCAATACAATGATGGCAAGCGGTAGTTACGGTTTGTTGCAGAGGCTTTCCATATACATTATGAATTAATCCGACAGAACGCCAAGTTTCATTTTCATCCAAGCCATTTAAATTATGGCAAGCCGTAACACAGGCTTTACAGCCCGAACAGCGATCGAGATCAACTTCAAAAGCATATTGCTCACCGGGTTTGGGTTTTTCTAACGGTAACAAATCCAAATAATATTTGGATTGAGCCGGATGTACTAAATCTTTATCCAAACCTTTATCATGGGCTATGGAAAAGCGTTCCACAGCAGTGAGATTTTTTTGTTCTTGTAAATACGATCCGACTAAATCTTCGGCATCGGGAACAAACTGGGAAAGTAAAGGTTTGGCATTCATGAATTAATAAACATCGCGCTGATAGCGTTTTTGTTCTTTCATCTTAGATAAATATTCTTTAGCTTTGTCTTCCGAAAATCCGCCCTCTTTGCTAATCACGCTTTGCAAAGCGTGATCGACATCTTTAGCCATGCGCTTGGCATCGCCACAGACATAAAAGTAAGCCCCCTCTTCTAACCAATTCCAAAGTTGTTTGGACTTTTGCAGCATTAAACTTTGTACATAAATTTTTTCTTCTTGATCGCGCGAGAAAGCCAAATCCAATTCATTTAAAAAACCTTCTTCTTGCCAAGCAATACATTCTTCGGCGTATAAGAAATCATAATTGCGTTTTTGATCACCAAAGAATAACCAGTTTTTACCCGTATCTCCCGTGATACGTCTCTCTTGCAAGAAAGCACGGAAGGGGGCTATGCCTGTTCCTGGTCCCACCATAATAATGGGTTTACCATTTTCAGTTGGCAAACCAAAAGTAGTGGATTTATGCACAAATACCGGAGCCGTCATGCCTAAGGGTAAGCGTTCGGCCAAAAACGTAGAGCATACACCTCGGCGCAAACGATTTTCCACCATATTACGCACCACGCCAATAGTCAAAGTCACTTCATCAATATTTTCTTTGGGCGAAGAAGAAATTGAATAAAGCCTTGGCCCAAGTTTGCCAAGAGCCGAAATTAATAACTGTGGATCCAATTTAGTGTGAGGGAAAAGTTGTAATACATTTAGTACATCTTTGCCTTGTAAAAATTGCGCTGCTTTTTCGGAATCCTGAGAACCTAATAATTCCGACAAAGATTTTTTTTCCGAGGAATTTTCTGAGCAATTAGCTAAACCATGAATTAAGGGTAAGGAGGTTTTTTGTAAATCTAATTTGGAGAGCAAGGCGGCTCTTAAAGTCAGCGACTCACCAGAGTTTAGTGTAACCTTTTCATTACCCATACAATTGAGTGCGATAATTATTTTATCGGTTAAGTCATAACAGTTATTGGGACAAACTCCTAAGGCATCGCCTACTTTGTATTCTAATCCACTACCCATTAAGGAAAGTGCAATGTGACGGGTATCTTTACCCGAACCTTTGGCATTTAATGGATGATTCTCGAGTAAGGGAGCCGGAAAAGGATTTTTTTTATCGAACTTTATTTCCGCGCTTTCTGATTTAGCGGACTCCCCTTTTAAGGATACCGTAGCTGATGTCGAAGCAATGGAAGTAGCTGTACTATTAGTTTTTTTATCAGTATTAATTCCCATCGCATATAAAGGCTCTAAAGCTTGGGTAACTTGTAAAATCCAAGTATCCGCAGTAGCTTCATAATCGGTATCGCATTCGGTAAGAGGCAATAAGCGTTGCGCCCCTATATCGGCCCAGCGCTTATCCCATTCTTTACCGGCTTGGCAATAGCGTGCATAGTTTTTATCGCCCAAGCCTAATACTGCAAAATGTAAGGCGGTTAAATTCGGCAAATCGGTTCCACCCATATAATTCCAAAAATCAATGGCATTATCGGGCATATCCCCGTCACCCCAAGTGCTTGACATTAACAAAATGGCTTTTTCTTTTTCCCAAATAATATCTTTGAATTTTTCCATGCCTAATATGCGAATATCCCAGGCTTGACCACCCGCAATACCGGCAAAGGAGGCCGCTTTGATTTTATCGGCCATAACATTAGCCAAAGCCTCAGTATTTCCACTTTGGGAACCAAATAAAATAAGCAAAGGTTGACGCATAACATTCGAGGTACTCGTACCCTGTCCGATACTACTCTCTTGTGAGGAAAATCCTGCATTACCATTGAGGTTTTGCACATTTTGTAAACCCGCCAAAAATCCATTCAGCCAACTACGTTGTTCTAAATTAAAGGGTGCGGATTCCGGAATAATAGGTGATTGCATCGCTATCCTTGAAATAAAATTTATGCTTGCGCTAGTGTGAACATGGTGAGCAAATCTGTTTCTTCGAGTTGTTGAGTAAATGCCGCAAAACTTTCGGAGCCTTTGCGTTTTTGTAAATAGGTTTTCAAAACAAATTCTAAAGTTTGCGGAAGTGTGGTAATAGGAATCGCTTTCATAATTTGTCGTGCGATACCTCTTTCAGCGGCATAACCGCCGCCCACATAAATATGGAAGGCACCTACTTTTTCTCCGTTCACTTCCGCAGAAGTAGCTAATAGACCAATATCTCCGATATAATGTTGTGCGCAAGAATGCGGACAACCGGTTAAATGAATATTCACAGGTTGATCCAAATCCACCTTACCATTTAAATATTCCGCCAGAACCACTGCGGTGCTTTTGGTGGCAGCCATACCAAACTTGCAACCTTCGGCACCCGTGCAAGAGACTAAGCCTGCAAGCACCATATTCGGTTGATATGCAAAGCCCGCTGCTTCCAATGCCTGTAGAGCTTGTGGCACTTGGCTATTTGAAATGTCCGAAAGGATTAAATTCTGCCAAACCGTTAAGCGAATAGTTCCCGAACCAAATTGTTGCGCAATGCTTGCGAGGTCGCGCATTTGTTTAACGCTCAAGCGACCCACCGGCGTATGAATCCCAATATAGCTAAGTCCCTTTTGTTTTTGGGTATGTATGCCTACATGCGCGAGTTTATCAATGGCCGGAGCAAATTCACATTTTTCGGCGGCTAAATAATTTAAGGGAAAGGGGAGTAACTTCTGTGTTTCCTCTAAAAATTTGGCAAAGCCCCATTTATCCAATACATATTTTAAGCGCGCCTTGCCGCGTTGTCCTCTATCACCATTGGCAATGAATACTTTGATCATCGCCACTGTAACTGGCAAACATTCTTCCGGTTTTAATAAAAGACCTGTGTCACGGGCAAAATCTTTGTGGCCGGTAATGCCGCCTAACGCGACGCGAAAATAAACGCCTGTTGCAAACTCATGTCCCGAACCCGCCCCCGAGAATACCTTTACGGCTTTAAAACCAATATCATTAGTCTCTTCTAAGGCGGCAATGGAATTGCCCCCATCAAAAGCCACATTGAACTTGCGCGGTAAACCGTACATTTCACGATGATTGAGAATGTAATGATGCAATTCTTTGCATAAAGGCAAAACATCATAAAACTCTTGCTTATCAATGCCTGCCGTGGGATTGCCGGTTACATTGCGAATATTATCGGCACCCGATCCCCGTGGCACAATACCTACTTCATGTAAGGTTGTAAGCAAAGGTTCCATACCGGTTGCGGGTATTTCACGAATTTGAAAATTTGCGCGCGTAGTAATATGCGCATAGCCTCCACCAAAATTTTCGGCAGCATTAGCAATGCCTTCGAGCTGATAGGATTTAAGTACACCGCCTGGAAGCCGCATACGACACATCATACTTTCTTGCGCAGGGCTAACATTGAAGAGACCGTGATATTTGAAATGGAAAATGTCCGGCCCTTGCGGCAACTGGCCTTCTACTGATAAGGCGCGAATCTTTCCCCAGCTATCAAGAGGATTGGCTGCAAATTTTATTTGTTCTTCTTTACTTAATTTTTTACCTGCATCCGTCCAAGCCAATTGCGCCTTATAACCAATGGCTTCGGCTTCACCATAAGGAATAGTAGCAGTCGTAATGGCAGTGGTTGAATTGCGATTTACCCCGTTCACATTTAGGGATGTCGATAGCAAACCCCTAAAAAAACCATCGAGATATTCTTTTTGTTCAGACGAAAAATCTTTTCCTGCAATAACTGGAGAGCCTTGATTGGCCGTGCTTGCATGCATTTGGGATATTGGCGAAACAAATGTTTGAGTTGTGTTTTCCGTTGCCATGGGCGTACTCCTGAATAAGCATTGAGTCGTCGTCCAAAAGCCCGGGCAGACCGGAATCGGTTGGGTTGTAAAACCAAAATTAGGTAACGCAAATTTTGTACCACTCTGTAAACCACGTGTATCATGGGTTTGTGGTCTTTAATTAACTTTGATTGTCGACAATTGTCTTTTATTGTTTAACAACAAATGACAATAAATTACCCTACCAGAACTAATGGTATTTTTTACAATGGCCAATTTTAAACGATAATTATCAATTTAAGCCAATTTATTCAGGTTATTTAGACATTTGTAAAGCAGAAGAAAAATTAATGGCCTAAGGTTTGCTTTCTCAAACAGCAACAAATGAATTTTAGGGGTTGAATCGTGAATATCAAAAGCTTTATGAAAGCGGGCCATCCGGCAACATTATTTTCTGCATTTCTTTATTTTGACATGAGTTTTATGGTTTGGGTTTTACTCGGCCCTCTAGGCGTGCACATAGCGCGCGATTTAGGCTTATCCCCTTCGCAAAAAGGTTTAATGGTCGCAGTCCCCGTATTAGCAGGGGCTATTATGCGTCTCTTCATAGGAATTTTCGTGGATAAAATTGGCGCTAAAAAAACCGGCATGCTCACACAAGTTGTAGTTATTGCTGGCTTATTATGGGCTTGGATATTTCATTTGCATAATTTGCAGGAAATGTATTTCATGGGAATCTTATTAGGTGTAGCAGGGACTGCCTTTGCCGTTGCTTTGCCGCTGGCCTCACGTTGGTATCCTCCCGAATCGCAAGGTTTGGCAATGGGTATTGCGGGAGCGGGAAATTCGGGTACGGTATTTTCTGCTTTATTTGCACCGCTATTAGCCAATCATTATGGTTGGAATGCCGTTTTTGGAATAGCCTTAATTCCGCTCTCTATAACTTTCATCATTTTTACCATACTCGCTAAAGATGCGCCTGATGCGCCTCCTCCTAAAAAACTTTCGCAATACTTAGCTGTTTTACGGGACCAGGATGCTTGGTGGTTTATGTTCTTCTATCTCGTAACTTTTGGTGGCTTTGTGGGATTGGCTTCGAGCTTAGTGATTTATTTCAATAGTCAATATGGTATCTCGCCAGTTACGGCTGGTTATTTAACCGCGGCTTGTGTTTTTGCGGGATCAATGTCCCGTCCTTTTGGAGGTAACCTAGCGGATAAAATCGGTGGAATAAAATCTTTACAAACACTTTATTTATGTGTAGCAGCTTGTTTGCTTACAATTGCGTTTGCTCCACATATACTTTGGATTTCTGTGGTACTCTTTGTTTTGTGCATGACTTGCCTTGGCATGGGTAATGGTGCCGTATTTCAATTAATCCCCCAACGTTTTCGTCGTGAAATTGGCGTACTTACTGGGCTGGTCGGAATGGCTGGTGGCATGGGCGGATTTTATTTAGCCACTTCATTAGGATTTTGTAAACAATATACCGGTGATTATCGTATGGGACTTATTATTTTTGCGGGCATGGGAATTTGTGCTTTCATTGGTTTAATGAGTGTTAAAAAACGCTGGCGCACGACATGGGGTTCACCCTTAGTGACAAAAGCACGCGTTTGAAAAAATTAAAAGTCGCTCTTGGTGTCCATTCCTCTCAAGGGCGTCGACAAGGCAATGAAGATTTTTATGGTTGCGTAACACCCGAAGGCGATGCCCTGCAATCAAAGGGTGTGGCCGTTGTGGTAGCCGATGGTGTGGGTATTGGCCATGGTGGCAGAGCTGCTGCCGAGAAATCGGTAAAAAATTTTCTTGCTGATTATTATAGTACTCCTGACACATGGAGTATTCAAAAATGCGTTGAACAAATTTTAACCCAACTCAATCAAAGTATTTATCAACCGGAAAAAGCTGAACAAAGTCGCGGGGGTGCCGCCACTACATTTTCGGCTTTAATCATTAAGGGCCATCGTTATTTTGTCTCGCATGTAGGCGATAGTCGCATCTATTTAATTCGTAATAAACAAATAAAATTATTAACTCAAGATCATGTTTGGGATCATCCCGAAATGCGTAATGTGGTTTCGCGTGCAATTGGTTTAGACAGTCATATTCATGCTGATTTTTTTCAAGACGAACTTAAAATCGGCGATATTTTTGTGCTATGCACAGATGGTTTAAACAAATGCCTACCCGATGAAAAACTACTTTCCATTGCCTTAGGAGAAATAGATCCCCAAACTGCCGCGGATCAATTAGTACATGCCGCCTTTAGCTTCGGCTCTCAAGATAATATCACCACCCAAGTCGTACATATTGAAAGCCTTCCAGAACATCAAGAAGCCGATTTGCAAAGCGAAGCTTCGGATTTACCTTTCGCAACCACAGTGTTACCTGGGCAAATACTAGATGATTTCCGCATTTTACGCACCGTGCATGAGGGCTATATGGCCTCCATCTACCAAGCGGAAGATACCCGTACCGGCGAAAGTGTGGCGCTCAAATTTCCGCATCCCCGTTTTCGCGATGATAAAGTGTTTATCGATCGATTTCTCCGCGAGGAATGGGTAGGCAAACGTATTTATAGTGAATATGTCATACCCGTGTTACCTATTACTTCGGGCCGACGATCCTGTTTATATTATGCAATGCCGTTTTATCAAGGCGAAACTTTACGCCAGCGTATCAAGCGTGGGCATTATTTTTCGGCGGATGAAGTAGTACAAATTGGTTTGCAAATTTGTAAAGGTTTACATGTTTTGCATAGCAAGGATATTGTGCATCGCGATATTAAACCCGACAATATTTTTATCGATCGTAATGGCAAAGTTAAAATTATGGATTTGGGAATTATTCAAGTGGATGGCTTGCAACCCATTACCGGCGAGGGATTAGCTTTCTCAGCCCCGGGAACCCCAAGCTATATGGCTCCCGAGGTTTTTCGTGGAGATAGAACTTCGGTACAGTCGGATATTTATGCTTTAGGAGTTACCCTTTATGAATTATTAACCCGCAAATATCCGTATGGGGAAATCGAACCCTTTTCTTCCCCACGTTTTATTCGATGGATTCCGCCTTCACGCTTTCGTCCCGAAACCCCTTTTTGGTTGGAAGCGGCATTACAAAAAGCTACGGAAGCGGATCCTAAAAAAAGATATGAGTCGGTATCGGAATTACAATTTCATTTGGAAAAACAGGAAGAAGTTGTCCATGCGCCGGTATTCCGTCCTCTACTCGAACGCAATCCCTTGCTGGTATGGAAATTACTTGCTGGGCTAACGACACTCGCAGCAAGTATTGAGCTGTGGTTATTATTACGCTAAAAAAATCAACATTGGAACTGGCCGACTAAAGTTTTTAATTCAGTAGCCATGGCGGTTAATTTTTTAGCCGCTTCACTATTTTTTTCGGCACCTTTGGCAGTATCACCCATCGATTCAGCAAGCGCTGTTACCGTATTAGCAATTTCAATACTATTTTGGGCCGAAGCATTAATGTTACCACTCATTTCCGAAGTCGTGACACTTTGCTCTTCCACGGCACTTGCTATGGAACTTTGGTAATCATGCACATTGCCAACAATCAAACGAATATCGCGAATATTATTGGCAGCACCTTGAGTATCACTTTGAATAACTGTTATACGACGAATAATTTCATCCGAAGCCTTAGCCGTGGCTTTAGCCAATTCTTTTACTTCACTCGCCACCACAGCAAAGCCTTTACCGGACTCACCTGCGCGTGCTGCTTCAATGGTGGCATTCAAAGCCAATAAATTGGTTTGCTCGGCTATCGCGGTAATTTCCGTTATGAATTGCCCAATTTGTTCACTACTTTCTCTGAGCTTGGTCACACCGGTATCCGTTAATTGTAATTTGGAAACCATGCCCGATACCACTTCAGAGGCAGAAGACGTATTACGAGAAATTTCTTTAATACTCGCCGTCATTTCTTCAGTACCGGCGGCTAATGTTTGTGAGTCTCGTCCCACTTGTTCCGCATTGTCCGACACATGCTTGGCTTGGCTGGAGATTTTTTGAATGGAGCTTCCAATTTCTAAATTTTCTTTCAACATATTTTGTGCATAACCCGACAATAAATCCGCATTATGGCGAATAGTTTTAATCGTATCCGCCACTTTTTCCATACCGCGATTTAATGATTTTCCAATTTTACCAAACTCTGATCCTTCGACCATATTTAATTTATAAGTAAGATTGCCTTCACCCAAAGCATTAAGTGCGGCTAACAATTCTTTCAATTGTTGCGCAATAACCTTACGCATAGTTACAAAACCAAATACATTTACCACCAAAATAAAAAACCCGAGTAATGTTAACATGAGTGTACGCTTTTTGATTAAGCCATTAGCTGAGGCTTCATAGGCCGAATTATGCTCGGTGGACAAGGCCACCACTTTATCAATTGCCTGACGATGCGCTTCATATACCACTTTCATGGATCCTGCGGCTAAGGCCTTAGCTTCTGCTTTTTTTCCAGCTTGAATGAGCGGTAAAAATTGCTCATCGCGAATTTTATAAAACTCCATTGCTGGTGCATATGACGTTTCTAACAATGTCGTGCGCATTTCGTTTGCGGGCAAATCACCATCCCAATAAGCATGCCTATCTAAAAAATCTTTTTTCAAGGATTTACTTTTATCGAAAAGTTGTTGCAGCTTTGCTGGATCCGTTTCATCACATAATTGTAAAACCACCAAATACGATTCGAGTATATATTCAGGAGGAGGGAGAATATCGGCAATCAAATCCTTACCGCGCACAATATTCTTATACATTTCACCATTCACCTTGACAGTATTCAATGTTTGTGAAGAAAATATCCAAAACAAAACGAAACCGGACATGGACAAAATCACGAGCAAAGTTGCATTTCCCTGCCGTATTTGCGACCAAGCAGAAGCAAAAATATTTTGGCGAGGTTGTTGATTAGAACTCATTTTATGCTCCAGATTATTGAATACTTCCACTTGTTTTTAAACAAACGATTTTTTTAAACCTTTTCACGATTTTACCGGTGTTTTAAAAAAAAAGCTACACAATTTTGATGTTCAAGAATTACTTTAATTCTCACTTAAAGCTTATATGAATTTTACCACCACCTCCATTCTTCGTATCGGCTTCATTCCGCTTGCGGACTGCGCCCCATTAGTTATTGCTAAAGAATTGGGATTTTTTGAAAAAGAAAATATCCCGGTGGAGCTTTGCAAGTTTCAAAATTGGGGACAAATTTGTCAGCGCTTATTAAACGATGATATTCAAGCCGCTCATATGCTTATCACATTGCCTTTACAAATAAGCTTGGGGCATCATGGTCCTGCGGAACCTTGCGGTTACGCTTATACATTGAGTCAATATGGTAATGCCATTACTTTGAGCAACCGTTTATGGAATGCCGGAGTGAGTGATGCTTTATCCTTAGCCCATTGGTTGCAAAATGAAAAGGCTTCCGAGCCTTTGCGCTTAGGGATTGTATTTCCGCGCAGCACACATGAATATTTATGGCGTATATGGTTAGCAAAAGCGGGTTTGGCAATTGGCGATAATATTGTTTTAAAAGTAGTACCTCCGCAAGAAATGGTCGGGCAATTACGCACGGGAGCCATTGATGGATTTTGTGCGGGAGAACCTTGGAATCAAAGGGCAGCTATTTCAAAATTAGGATTTATCGTAGGTGTTAGCGAAGATTGCGCTCCTCCTTGTGGCGAAAAAGTTTTAGGATTAAAAAATTTTTGGTTACAACAAAATCAAGAAGCACATGCTGCCGTATTACGCGCACTTTTTTCGGCAGCGCAATGGTTACAAAAAAAAGAAAACCATAAAGAAGCGGCTACGCTGCTATCGGGAAAGCGTTATGTAAACACCTCCCAAAGTCTTTTAGAAAACGCTTTGAATAGTGAATTAGAAGCGGGTGGAAAACGCAAAATTTTCCCACAAAATTTTTTACGCTTTGCAGGTGAAGGCGCCTCCTATCCCAATCCTAAGCATGCGAAATGGTATTTGCAAACCATGTTGCGTTTTGGTCATGTTACTGAAAAAGAAGTGGAAAATTTAAACCTTACTGCTATTTGTCATGAAGGCGAATACCAAAGTGCTTTAGAGAATAGAGGAGACAAAGCTTAATATTCCTACTAAACAATTTCGTTTTTATGCTACTGCCTGAGCTTTTTTTGCAAATCGCCCAGAAAATTATTCCGCTTCGCTTTACATTTACCTCTAATTACCGGTTGCCATTATTTTGGGGAAATATGGTGCATAACAAAATATGGAGGACCTTATGAATTTTACTTCTCGTTCAAAAAAAATGCTTTCATTTTTTGTTTTCTTCCTCTTAGCAAGCGGATATTATACTACCAGTCAAGCAGAACCCACTTGGGTTAAAGTTTTTAATGGGAAAAATTTAGATGGCTTATATACCTTTGGCAGCACAAACCGTAAGGACTCCATAAACTTCAAACCCTTGCCGGACTCTAATCAATTAATGATTAACAATAATGTAACTGGCTACATTGCTACGGAAACTCAATACACACGCTATCGCACTCGCTTACAATATAAGGCCAATGGAAATACCGGCTTACTCTATCACATTATTAAAGATAAAGTTTGGCCCGATGGATTGGAAATTCAAACCATGCCCGGAGATGCGGGAAGCCTGTGGACCACCAATGCATGGGTGAATATTACCGCCGATGCTAAGGACCTTACGCGCTACGTGTCGAAGGATAGTGGCGGTGTGGCAGCAACAGTTGGAGCGGCAACTGGACGATTGCATGTCGTGAAAAATGCGAAACATGAAGTGAGTGGCTGGAATTCCATTGAAGTATTTGTATGGGACGATAGTTTGGAAATTAAGGTGAATAGCTTTGTAACCATGAGCTGCTCTAAGGTTCGCATTGCAGGAACAACGGGAACGCAAATTCCTTTGGTAAAAGGATCACTAGGCTTACAAGCCGAAGGTGCTATAACTTATTTTAAAAATTGGGAAATTATGGATTTAGCCTCTGGCACGACGGCCCTAAAAACTGCCTTTAAAAATCGTCATCGCGAAACACCTATTAAAATGGTGGATTTAGGAATAAAGTCGGCGGTATTAATAAAAGATGAGAAAAATTATTTTACGCTTGACGGACATAAAACCGAATTTACACCATTTCAAAACCACAAATAAATTCATTTGATAATAAATTATTTTTTGTCATGCCCTATAAGCCATTGTTTATATGGCCTGTAGGTCGACATTTACTATTGACTGACAATAATTGTAATAAGTGTGAATAAGTGTAGAGTCTTGACAAAAAAATTTGACATTTATTGGCATTTTATTTTTCACACCATCTTCTGTCATAATAAAACAACGTAATCGCCGCAAAATATTCTTTTTAATAGAATGGCACATCGCTTGCTTTAACCATGGATAGCTCACAATTGAGCGCTTTCCAACTGATTCCGGTCCGTCCGGGCTTTTGGTCGTACATGCCATCTTTTAAGTCTGAGCAGGAGTATGCCAAATGTCTTTATGGAAAAAAACACCTCGATATATTTATCCGTCTAAATCTTTTTTAAAAACCTTATTAGGGGTAACGGTAATATTAACCTCTTTGTCAACCTCCGTTGTTGCTCAAACGCCCGAAACCACTAAAGCTAAATTAGGGTATATCGCGCTTACCGATTTTGCACCACTCGCCATAGCTAAAGAAAAAAAACTTTTTGCTAAATATGGCATGCCCGATGTGGAAGTTTTAAAACAAGCGTCGTGGGGTGCTACGCGTGACAATTTAGAATTGGGTTCTGGCAATGGTGGCATTGATGGCGCACATATTTTAACCCCCATGCCCTATTCCATGAGCTTGGGCTTGATCACCAAGGGTAATGTTCCCATTCCCATGTATATATTATGTCGTTTGAATTATAATAATCAAGCTATCTCCGTCGCTTCCAAGTACATGGATTTAAAGATCACCAAAGATGCTTCGCCGCTTAAGCCTTATGTTGAGAATGGCAAAAAGAAAAAAGTACCACTTAAAATTGCCATGACTTTTCCTACGGGAACCCATAATTATTGGGTGCGTTATTGGTTAGCCGCCGCAGGTATTGATCCTGATCTGGATGTATCCACTATTGTAATTCCACCTCCACAAATGGTAGCGAATATGCGCGTAGGTAATATGGATGCCTTCTGTGTAGGTGAACCTTGGAATCAACAATTAATTAATCAAAAAATTGGATTTACCGCTTTACAAACCCAAGAGATTTGGAAAGATCATCCAGAAAAATCTTTCACCATGCGTAAAGATTGGGTGGATGCGCATCCCATTGCCACCAAAGCTATAGTGAAGGCCATTATGGAAGCGCAAATCTGGTGTGATAAGCCAGAAAACAAAGAAGAAATGTCCAGAATTTTAGCGCAAAAAAATTGGATTAATTGCAATATAGAAGATTTGTTACCCCGTAACAAAGGAATTACTGACTATGGCGATGGCCGTCCTAAAAAGACCGGTGAATTCATGAAGTATTGGATGGATCATGCTTCCTTTCCTTACAAGAGTCATGATAAATGGTTTTTAGCGGAAACCCGTCGCTGGGGATTTTTACCTAATGGCGTAGATTATGATAAGGTTGTGAATGCCGTTAATCGCTCCGATATTTGGAAAGAATGCGCTAAAGAAATTGGTCAAAGCGCCATGATTCCCGAATCCGATTCACGCGGTATCGAAACCTTCTTTGATGGTGTCACCTTTGATCCAAAGGATCCAGAAGCTTACTTAGCCAAATTAAAAATTAAAAATATTGATGGCAAAAAAACTGGCGCGAAAAAATAAAAAGGACTGTTAGCTATATGTTACTCAATTCATCTGATACAAAATTAGTCTCTGAAACATCGAAGCGAACCTCTTCGATGCCATCCTCCAGTAATGTGGGTTTTGAGAGTGTCGCAGAAAAAGAAGAAGACGAAAAAACCTTGCGTCGTCGTGAAAAGGCGCAAACCATCATTCTTCCTCTTGTCGCTTTATTTTTTATTGGTTTGTTCTGGGAAATTTATAGCCAAAGCCAGGGGGTAACCTTACCCGGTCCGGTTAAAACTATTCGCGAAAGTTGGGGTTATATAGCCCATCCGTTTTTTGATAATGGCGCCAATGATAAAGGTTTGGGCTGGCAATTACTTTCTTCTTTGGCCCGCGTGGGTATTGGTTATTCCTTGGCCGCATTTGTAGGCATAATTGTTGGAATTATTTTAGGAAAATCAGTCATGGCTTATAAGGCTTTCGATCCTTTTTTCCAAGTATTACGCACGATACCCCCATTGGCATGGTTGCCTATTTCTTTAGCCATATTTAATCAAGCAAACCCTTCTTCCATATTTGTGATATTCATAACCGCAGTGTGGCCCATATTAATCAATACTTCGGTGGGTGTACGTCGCATTCCTAAAGACTTTGACAATGTAGCTAAGGTTTATAATATCCGAGGCACTCGTTATTTTTTCAAAATCCTTCTCCCTGCGGCTGCGCCTTATATATTCACCGGCTTGCGCATCGCTATTGGTATGGCTTGGCTCGCTATTGTGGCTGCCGAAATGTTAACCGGTGGTGTGGGTATTGGATTTTTCATTTGGGATTCTTGGAATAGTTCCCGCCTCAGCGATATTATAGTGTCGGTGGTATATGTTGGTCTGGTTGGACTAACACTTGATCGTTTGATGGCGGGAATTGCTCGTTTATTCGGTACTGAGATGAGTGCGTAGGAGATTATATGGAAAATATTAATTCGGAAAAAGAACAAAAATTTGTACACCTGCAAGGCGTACACCAATGGTTCGGAAGCGGTGCTTCACGTTACTACGCCTTAGAAGATGTGAATTTGGAAATAGCTAAGGGCGAATTTATCAGCATCATCGGCCATTCAGGATGTGGAAAAAGTACTTTGCTTAATTTGGTAGCCGGCCTTTCTATGCCCAGCGCTGGAGCCGTTCTCGTAAATGACAAGCAAGTTACGGGTCCCGGCTTAGATAGAGCTGTGGTATTTCAATCTCATTCTCTTTTACCTTGGTTAACTGTTTTTGATAATGTTAAAACCTCCGTGGATAGTGTGCATGCGGATAAAAACCGCGCCTTCCGCCTAGAGGAAACCCGCAAGTATGTGGATATGGTGCATCTTTCTGGCCATGCGCAAAAAAAACCGGGAGAGCTTTCGGGCGGTATGAAACAGCGCGTAGGCTTGGCACGCGCCTTTGCGGCGGATCCCATGGTGATGCTTTTGGATGAACCCTTCGGCGCGCTCGATGCTTTAACGCGTGGATTTATGCAAGATGAATTAACCGCTATTTGGGAAAAAAACAAAAAAACTGTGATTATGATCACACATGATGTCGATGAAGCCGTTTTTCTATCCGACCGCATTGTATTAATGTCGAATGGGCCTAAAGCACGCATAGCAGAAATTGTGGATGTAAATATCCCAAGACCACGTACACGTGAAAGCGTAATGGAAAGTCCGGATTATCTACGCTTAAGAAAGGAGCTCCTGCATTACTTAATCAGCACGCATTTGCATCAAGCAGCATAGTTTTAGGGACATATAAAACTGTCATAAAATACCAGGCACACAAAGCAGTGGCCATAGTTAACATTTAGAATACACACACCGGGGAAAGCCCCACAGCAAAGGATTTGCCATGAAAAGCTATTTTCAAAATTTTTCTCATTGTGGAAAGGTAGCTTCGGCGTTACTACTTGCTACCTTCACTTTACAGGCAGCGCCTCCCGTTGAATCGCCTTATAATACCCCTCAACCGCCTTTCTATGGTCAAGTGCGTTTACGTACGGAATATGATAGTAAGGATGTAAGAGATACTCTCCCTAATAAACCTTTTTTAAGCACTCAAATGCGTTCGCGTATAGGCTTTTTGGCTTCACCTTCGATGAATACCGAAGTTAAAGTGGAAATGCAAGATGTACGTAACTTCGGAAGTGAGCCCACTCCCGCAGCATCTGCTGCGAACCCAGCCACAGCCTCTACTGGTAATGCTAAAGGCGTGGATTTATTACAAGGTTATTTCTCAATTGAAGAAGGTATTTTCAAAACCGTTATGGGTCGCCAAAAAATGTCTTTAGGTGCAGGTCGCTTCTTAAGCACACTAGAATGGAGCCCAACCTCCCGAGCATTTGATGGTTTATCTTTTAATTTGAATTTGGACCCAGGTAACTTAACAGGTGTTGCATATTTGGTAAAAGATACTAGCGCTGTGATAACCAAAGATAGATTGCTCTTAAGTGGTCTTTATTATACTCATCAAATCACACCTGACATTACCGGTGATGTCTATGGATTTTACGACCAATCACGCTTAGGAACAACCTATGCAGGTGTAACTTCCAGTAATTATGATTTACAATATTATGGGGAACGTGTAGCAGGGAAAGTAAGTGTGATTACTTTTGAAGAAGAGTTTATTTGGCAAGGTGGCGAACTCTATGTTAAAAACAACAATTTAAGCAGCGCTGCTTTTCAATTAGCCACACGCATTGGTTATGCTAATGGACCTATCAAAGTAAATGCTGGCGTTGATATGATGAGTGGTGATGATGACTCAACCGATTCCGACCTGAAATCGTATAGAGCTAATTATTATTTCGCACACGCTTATTATGGTTGGATGGATTATTTTATAACCAATCCTAAATACGGTGTGATTGACTATCGTTTGGATGCTGACATTGCTCTTTTCCCCAATGCTACAGGTAATCCACGAGTTACGATTAAACCGCAATATCATTATTTCACTCCACAAGCGGCCCCAACTGGGCTTGACGATCCATACGGTCAGGAATTTAACTTAGAGTTACATGTTGGTCTTTATCCCAAATCCAATATTGTTTTAGGTGCAGCCGTATTCCTACCTGGAGATATGGCTAAAGCGCTTCCGGCAGCTAAGATAACCAATAAGGCTTTTTCAAGTCAACCCGGTTGGTTCCTATACTTTATGCCGACATTCAATTTCTAAATAAGGAACATGCTCTATCTCCGATCCCAAAGGGGATAGAGTACAACTCACTTTGAATGGAAAATTTTTACCTTATAAAAAATAGTGAATCTTTTTTTGCGAGAATAAATTATGTGGACTTATTTTTTCTTTGAAAAACTTCCTCTTGCTTTACAAAGTAATTTACCAGAGGGCATGCGCCTAAGTGTTTGTCGCTTTGAAAGTATATCTTCCATTAAAGGCGAGCCCGAATATTATCCCCATCCCCAAAGCAACATTTATCGTTTAGAAACCCCAAGCGCACTTTTACCTTCGGAATTAAAAATAGATTGCCCCTATCTCATTGGCTGCGCACAACATTTGCAATATACCGACCAACCCAAACGGGAAGAACTTTTATCGCTTTCAACGCCTGAATATCCATCGAGCAGTGAAACTTATGCGGTACTCATTCCCATTCGTAAAAATTCAGCTTGGTGGGCAATGGCTTCGGATGAGCGATTAACCTATTTAAAGCCCTCCGCTAAAGCAATAGGGCATATTGCTATTGGCCTCCCCTTCGCTTCAAAAATATTTCGTAAACTGTATCATTCACGTTACCTAGAAAAAAATCACGGCGTCGACTTTTTAACCTACTTTGAATTTCCGGCTATTTATTACAATGATTTTATTGAGTTATTGAAAAATCTTCGTGATATAAACCAAAATCCAGAATGGGATTTTGTGGATAGAGAATGGGAAATTTGGATGCGGAAAACCCCTTTTTAATAAAAAAAATTTATTTGCGGGAGGGCTATTAGCCACATTTATTTATATGTGACAATATTTTAAATTCAACTCATGGCACATCCCAGACGGCGACGAAGAAGAGATGGCCAAACAGATGCAATAATGTTTAATCTGGATGGAAAATTTTTAAATCTCACCATCATTATTTGATGAGTATTTATTTTTCCTGGTGAAATACCAAAGGCAAAGTAAGGTATTGTGGTGCAGGATATTTCACCGCTCTAAACTCCCATTGCGAAACCTTATTTAAAACTTCGATAATAAAAATTTCATTTTTACAAAACAATGCTTTGGGATAAATGATTTCCACTTTACCTTCTTTATTGACCAGTAACTGCAAGGTTAACTTGGCATTAAATTTCTTTTCCCATGTGAATTTTTCATAATAAGCATTTAATGCTTTTTTACCTTCATTTATGACTTGATTAACTTCTTCGATTCCTCGGTAACATCCTCTATCGGTTTTGGATTTTTTCTTGCCATTTTTAAATTCTTCACGGCATAAAGTATCTCCATTGCGGGCAATGACTAATTCCCAGCCTTCTTTTGATTTATTTTTTATTTCCGAAACGGTTTGCATACTATACAGATAGTTGAATTTTTTACGGAATGACTTTTCGTTTATGGTTTCCTCTTTAACCTTTTCCAAAGACTTACCCGTGCTATCTATACAACTTTCTTCGGGCCAATCTTTTTCACCTATTTTGTTAAAATGCGTTAATCGTTTATCGCCATTTTTAAATTGGAAAATAAGATCGCCTTTTAGTTTTCCTCTTTCATAATCGGCATGAAGTTGCAAGCTGTCCATGGTTTGCAAGGACAAGAGACTATCGATTTTCCCACCTGAATAGTAGGCGACAAAATTTTCTGTTTCACTTTTATAACCTAAGGGGCCATTGAATTTTGCTGGATATTGAATTTCTGGCTTAGGCAAAAAAGCGCAATGCAATAATAAAAAAGAAAAGGTAAGTAGCAGGATTCGCATGAATTGTCCTTTAAAATTTAGGGTATAACCTTTTATACACAAAGCAATTTCACTCTATATTCGGAAAGTTAAAACTTATTGCGAAAATGACTATCCCGCATCTTTTAATTTGGAAAAAATCTCTTTTACCTTGGGTAAATTTTCTGTGTTCACCAAGGTCAATAAAGTATCGCCGTCTTCCAACATCGTTCCGCCACTGGGCACAATAAATTTTTCCGATCTACATATTAATGCTAATAAGCTATCTTCAGGCATATTCAGTGAAACTACCGGTTTACCCGCTACGGCCGCATTAAAGGGCAGTAAAAACTCCATCAACTCGGTATCGGAACCACCTTGAGGAGCAAATTTCATAGGGTATTTACGTTTTTTTTCAACCGGTGCCGTAACACGCAATATTTTTGCCACATAAGGCAAGCTCCACCCTTGCAGTAACGTAGACGTTAACACAATGAAGAATATCATATTAAAAAGTTTTTCTGCTTCGGGTAATTTGGCTAATAAAGGAAAGGTCGCTAAAATCACCGGCACAGCACCACGCAAACCCACCCAAGAAATTAAACTTTTTTCTCGCCAACCTAAGGAGCTAAAAGCCAAACTCAAGTAAACGCTGAGTGGCCGCGCCACAAATATCAATGCCGCCGAAGCCAATAAACTACTACTCAACACTTCCCATAAATGTGAAGGGAAAACAAATAAGCCCAAAGTTAAAAACATTCCAATTTGACTAAGCCAAGCTAAGCCATCGAAAAAACGCAACATACTTTTTTTATGCACCACATGGCCATTGCCAATAATTATGCCCACCAAATACACTGCCAAAAATCCACTGCCATGCACCACATCGGAGGCAGCGTAAGCAAAGCAAGCAAAGGCTAAAGAAAACACCAAATAAAAGCCTTCATGGGTAAAGCGTAAACGATTAAATAAAAACACCATGGCTTTACCCAAACCGTATCCTATCAAGGCTCCCAGTCCCATTTGCTGCAAAAACAAGAGCAATAATTTCCAAGGAGAGGTGTCGGGATGCTGAATTAATAAAATCAAGCTAACGGTTAAAAACACCGCCATGGGATCATTGCTTCCCGATTCTAATTCTAATAAAGGATTAAGTCCACCTTTTAGGGTAACTTGTCTGGAACGTAACTGAGAAAATACGGCTGCCGCATCGGTAGAGGAAATGATTGCTCCTAAAAGTAAAGCATTGATCCAGCTCATCGCCAAAAAATGAACCGCAAAAATACCTACAACAGTCATGGAGGCCACTACTCCAAAAGTGGCTAAGCTTAGTCCTTGCCAAAGCACAGGCTTAACCACACGCCATTGCGTGCCGATTCCACCGGAAAACAAAATTATTATGAGGGAAACAATGCCTACCGCGCGTGCCACTTCGGCATTTTGAAAAACAATGTGACCCGGACCTTCACTACCCGCCAACATGCCTACAGCAATGAAAAGTAATAAAGTAGGAACACCCACATTGTCAAAAAATTTGGAAATCAATAAACTCACCAAAATGAGTATTGATCCAATCAACAATACGCTTTCAACTGAAAAATTCATAGTGGGATTATACTACAAGCGAAAAAAATTCGCTGTTTTTATCCGATGAGTTGCTTTATTTTTTGACAAGTTCCAATAATGTCTCCCGAACCAAAAATGGCGGAACCCACAACTATAGCTGTAGCACCGGCTCCGATAACACTTTGGGCATTTGTCAAACCAATACCGCCATCGACTTCGATATCAATTGGCATTTGCAATGCATCAATGCGTGAACGCAAAGCGCGAATCTTCTCAAAAGAATAAGGCAAAAATTTTTGTCCGCCAAAACCTGGATTAACGGACATAAGTAAAACCATATCGCATTGCGGTAAAACCCAATCCAACGTGGACAAAGATGTACCGGGATTTAAACTCACTCCGGCGCGACATCCCAAGGATTTTATTTTTGCAATGAGAGAATCTAAATGCGGCGTAGCTTCTTGATGTACGGTAATGGAATTGGCTCCCGCTTTGGCAAAAGCCTCAACATAATTTTCCGGATTAGTAATCATTAAATGGCAATCCAAAAACATTTTACTGTGCTTGCGAATAGCCTCTACCACAATAGGGCCAAAAGTAAAATTGGGAACAAAATGTCCATCCATAATATCTAAATGCAACCAATCGGCCCCGCCTACTTCTAAAGCTTGCGCTTGATCTTTAAGTTGGGCCAAATCGGCATTCAAAATACTGGGAGCTAATTTATTGGCCATGCTTCTCTTCCATTTTAGGAGGTAAATTTAGGAGGTAAAAAATCCTTTATTCTTCTTTAAGATAATTCCCAAAGCCGACTGCGCCAAAGCTTCGGATACACCAAAATATTTTTGTGCCGCCGCTTTCCATTGTTCTTCGGATAAGCGGAGCATTTTACTGCCCTCCGAATCACGAATCATTAAATTCCGCTTTTGCAAATAGTATTGCACGCCGTTGGTCACTTTATTTAAAACCGGATAATTCATCATTTCAAACGCATAGGAACTTTCCCAATGCTGAATAAATTCAGCCTCTCCCACTGCTTGTTTGCGGAAATCAAAACGATGTTTGAGTTCATTTGGCTTACCCGTGTAAAGCCTCCAATAGTCCACGCCATCATCCAAGCGAATGGCATTGGGCGCAACCCATTGCTGAGTCACCAAACCATTCTCGGGCAAAAGCAAAGGGTCATAAATTAAATAGCCTGGATCGAGTAAATATTTTTTTGCATCCCAATCAATGAGCAAACCACAGTGAATATTTTTTTGCGTGATTTTGTCGCCCATAATAAATTGCGATGCAAATCCAATGGCTTGTAAGCGTTCATGCAAATGATAGGTCAGAGAAAAGCAAGTGCCGCCCAAGCCCTGTTCCGCCGCTTTTTGTAACCATGCGTTTTGAAAATCTACCGCCTTTTCAGTTTGCTGCGATTCCGCATAGCCTACAATTTTGCTTAAATTCTCATAAGGAATTTCCGATAATTCCCGCAATATCTTTAAAATTGCCAAAGGGAATTTTTCCGCAGGGGATGAAAATGGAGAAAAAAGTGGTGAAGGAATCATGTAACCTATATGTTTCCTTGAAAATTAAGGCTTGCTATTTAGGAAGGCAACCACATTATTAATATCTTCAACCGTTAATGGAAGTCTAGGCATAATATGCGTATCACGCTTGGGTTTATAGCCGTCCGGATAGCTAGCTAGGGTAATGCGTGCCGTCACTAACTCCAATGAAGAGCCTGCAATGGCTGGGCCTAAGCTACCATCTTTATGAGCATCCGCGCTGTGACAAGCGGTGCAATTATTTGCATAAATGCGTTTCCCTGCTAATAGCTTAGCTTCTTCAGGATTCGCTGCCGATTCCTTTTTATTGCAAGCGGTGTAAATCGTGGAAAGTAAAGCCGTTGCAAAACTTAAAACAAAAAAGCGCCAAAAAGTTTTGGCGCTGAATGATGAGTGAGACAACATAGTTGTTTCCTTTGAAGAAATTTGAACTATAAAAGTACTTCCAAAGCGACATAAAGAATAACTGTAAGCAAAAGGCCATAATGAATGACGCTGCTTACTTTTTCAATAGGCTTGGTGGTTGGACCTTTATCAGCCTTAAGCGCATTGATTTCCAATAATACCAAAAGCACGCCAATCAATACCGCCCAAGTCCAGCGAGGATTTTCAATTTGTATAGGCAAATGGCTAGCGGCTGCCATGAAAAACAATAAAGGTACGGAAAGTAAAGTGTTAGTACGTGAAGCCAAGAAAGCACGACGCGCTAAAACCGGCACATTGTCAATTTTTTCACCATTTGCCGCAGCAATGATTTTTTTCTGACGAGGCCATATCACAAACCAGACATTAAACCACATTAAGGTACCCAAAGCAGCACCGGTGGTAATAGTAACACCCCAAGAAGTGCTGAACAATTCCATTCCCCCTTGAGAAATGCGCATAAAAATAATGGTCCAACCTGTTAAGACCGTACCCATGGCGCCCCAACGAAAATACCAAAGCGTACGCGGCGCTAATTTTTGATTCACGGCCTTTTTGATATCCGCTTCCACTTCGTTCATGAAGCCGCCTTGCATAAAATTGAAATACCAAAGAATTCCAATCCATGCTATACCGAAAATAAAATGGCCCCAACGTAACAAGAAGAGAAAACCTTCTTGGCTAAATAATGCCCAATTATTCATTATGACTCCTTTAAAAAAAAACCAAAACTATCCAGCGAAGAATATTAACTATTCTCGGTAACCTTTGTACCTTCATTGGCTAAAATGCTAATGTATTAGCCAAATGTTAAGCTATTGATAATATTGCTCAAAAATGCGGCGGTCCTCCGCCCAAGTCGAGGCGAAAATGCAAAATGATATCTCTGTACACTTAGCCAAAAATGTTTTGGAATTACGCAAAAAACGCGGCTGGTCACAAAAAGATTTAGCCGAATATTCAAAAATCCCTCGCTCTACTATTACCTATTTGGAATCGGGTGGCGGCAACCCCTCTTTACATGTGCTCATTAAAATTGCCGAAGCCTTGCATGTGGGCGTTGATGAATTACTTAATCAACCGCGTAGCCGTACACAAGTCTATCAACCTTCAGATTTTCAAATTCAAAAACGCGGCGCGGGCAAGGCATCCATTATTAAAGTTTTACCCGATCGTCTACAAGGTATTGAAATCGACAATATGCATATTCAAGCGAAAGCTTCATTTGCAGGGCATCCACATTTACATGGAACGAAAGAATATCTTTTTGTATTGTCAGGTGAAGTTACCGTAACGGTTGCAGGAGAATCTTTTGTGGTGAAGGAAAGGCATTTGGTGGCTTTTCCTGGCGATGAACCACATTCTTATCGCAATACGGGAAACGATGAAGCCGAAGCATTAAGTGTGGTAATACCGATTAGCAAATTTTCAAAATGAGGTATGCCATTAATTGTAGGGGCACAAAATCTTGTGCCCCTACAATTATCAAACAACGGCAACAATTTTTGATTTAAATGTTTGTCACGACACGGCATCGATACCGCCCAGTGCCTTGGAAGTTACATTCCCAAATTCAGCCCAAGGGATATAAGAAAACCCCGTCCTTGATCCGGTTTGTGAAAGCTGTCATGTGATAAATTAATTTCTGCCCCAATTTTGTATTTATCATTAATCACTTTACGGCCAATTGTACCTAAAGTCCAGTAACCACGCCAAGTACGCTCTAGCTTCAAGCCAAATAGCGGTATAGGGCGTATTTCTACTCCAAAGGATTTCAAATAATGCCGATCGGGATTAAGAGCATCCTTAGAATAGAATGGATCAAGGAATGCAAAACTTGCAAAAAAATCTACCCTATCATAAAAATCCTTCAATAATAATGACAATTCACTATTCCATTCAAGAGAATATTTCGACCCAATCAAAGTTTCTGCTTGTGTGCTAAACAAATCATTGAATGCCAATCCTGTGTGTAGACTACCCAGCTTATTCGGCAAGGATGGTCACAAAATATGAATTCCCAAATCATTACTTCCAATTTTATTTTGCACAATCCCAAATGGATCTAGGGTTACAACTTTGTAAGCTAAACCGAAATCAAAAGCAGAACCTGAACCTGCAAAATTATTCCAACTATAAACAATTCTAGAAGAAAATATAGATTTCAGATAACTGAAAGAGGAGCCGTCTGTTTGTGAAATTGATTCAAACCACCCTAAACCAATACATAAACCTTGATAAACATTAACGGCCCCCATATAGACTTTACTAGGGGTTTTTCCTGAAAGAGAACTGAAACGGCTTGCGGATAATTCGAAAACTTTAGTTTCCGCAATTGTGGCTGGATTGAACATTGCAGAACCTGGACCATCCCACGGCGCTTGAAATTGCTCGCTATTTATTGATTCTTCTAATAGTGTCCCTGAATATGTAACTTGCGCAATAACAGTTTGATTGAAACCAAACAGCAAAGATAATACCAGTATAATCTGAAAATATTGGGTCGATGGCCAAATAAAATTTGTCATAAATTTTGCGAGCATTTTCCAAAGCTAAGTTTAAAAAATGTGTTCTTCAATAGGTAACACTTCGTAGGGGCACAAAATTTTGTGCCCCTACGACAAAACGCAAATTACAACGAAAACAAAGGCAACAAACTTTTATTCAAATGCTTTTCCCAACTAAAATTATCCACCATATGCGCCCTTGCAGCTAGTCCCAGGGAGGTTACCCTTGCGGGATTATCTAAAAGTTCGATCAGTGAGGTTAAAAATTCTTGCGGCGTATTAGCGATCAACAAATGCTTACCATTTTCCGGATGAATGCCGCCCAAAGCTTTTTGTGTCGCTATCACAGCCTTACCGCAGGCCATGGCTTCGAGTACCTTGTTTTGCATACCGCGAGCAATGCGCAAAGGCACAATTACAATATGCGCCTTCACTTGTTCGGCGCGCATATCCTGCAAGTAACCCGTAACTTCAATGCCCGGCTTATTCGCTAAGGCTTGTAACTTAGCAGTAGGATTGCTTCCCGCAATAATCAATTGAGCGGTGGGAAAAAGTTTATACAAAGAGTCCCATACTTCGCGAACAAACCATAACATGCCTTCCTCATTCGGAAAATAATCCATGGCACCGGTAAAAAGGATACGGCCATTCACATGATTTTCTTTTTGAGACTGAAAAAAATCAGTGTCCACGCCATTGGGTAAAACCCCAATTTGACCTTTGCCACCTAGACTTAAAAAAATAGCGCGCTCTGCATCCGTAATAAATAAACTGTGCTTTAAACGCTTCGCATACGCACTTTCAAAAACCAAAAGACGCTTTGCTTCTAAACGAAAAAACCAAGCTTTATAAGCCGGTAACTTCTCCGCATAATTATCCCATTTATGCGAATCCACATCACAAAAATCCAATACGGTTTTGTTTTCATGGCCTTTTACATATTGCGCCATTTGACCGGAAAAAACAAAAATGTGATCATAGTGATTTTTTTGTACTAAAGTTTTCACTTTTTGCGCCATGCCACCATGATAATAAAGTGAAACCGATAACGATTGTCCTTTTAAAAAACCCATGCATAAACGCCAGAACCAATGCCAGCGATTGCGGTATAAGGCTTCGGCACTTTTACAAAACTTTTGTAAAACAGGTAAATATTGTGCATCCTCACGACTATCAATAAATCCCAAAACATCGACTTCAAAATGTTTGGCTAAAAAGAGTAACTCATTATAGGAGCGGATCTTATCGCCTTTATTAGGCGGATAAGGTAACCGATGCGCGAGAAAAAGTAATTTCACGGAAAAAATCGATTCAAATAAGAGCCGAGAATTTTTGAAGTCCATAGCGGCTGCTTCGACCAAAGCTTAATAAACAATGCCAATTTGGGATTCGAAGGATTAAGATTAGGAATATGTTTTTCGGTATTAAAAATAAATTGATAGGGCAAAGTGGTGGGTTCAAAACCCATATTGCATTTGAATTGATAAGGTCCGGTATCACGTCGACTTTTACCAAAATCATAACGCTTGTACCCACGCTTTAAAGCATGGCACATGAGCGCATAATACATGTAATTATTTGCGCCGGTGAAATTATATTCGGCAAAAGAGCCTGAGAAATAAGGGTTACAAACATCTTTATAATAAAAAGTCATCACGCCCGCAATCGCTTTGCCTTCATAATTCACAAAGAGTATATCGACTTGATCGCCAAGAATTTCCATAATATTACGGAAATATTTTTTAGGGAAAACCGGAGAGCCTAATTTTTTTAAATTCGCAGCATGTAATTCCCATAATAAATCATAATCCCGGCTAATGGAATACGACAATTTGAATTTTTGCATCGCATTACGAATAGTGGCGCGCGATTTTCGGGGAATAGCATTTAAGCAAGCGTCTTCAGTAGCGTCCAAGGTTTTAATAAAATGCACATGCAAGTTGGTGGTCGGTAAATCTAAACCGCTTGGCACCGTATTGCGTAAATGCACCATGCCCGCTTTTTCACTTTGGGCAATCACCATGGCGGCATTATGTAATATTTGCGCGGACTCTTTATCATTGGCTAATATACCACCATATACCGTGTAAGGTAAGGCATATAAATTTTTCCCGCCGGTGAGCGATCGCAATAAGTAGAGACTTACCACACCCACTATTTTTTCATCGCGAATTTCTGCAAGCTGAAAGTAAGCAAGGCCATAGGTTTGTTGCAAAACTTTTTGCCAAACTTGACTTTGAAATAAAGTTCCTTCGGCATGATCCCGCAAAACAAAATTATCCCAAGTCAATTTTTCTGACTCACTGAGCGGATTATTATTCGTCCAAGTTTTAAGCAAGTTTCACCTTCATTTTTATTGGCATAGGCTCTCAATTCCCAACAAAGTGGCAAATATAATTTAACCTCGCTTTTGCGCCAGCCATTTACATTGGGGCATTGGTTTAAAATTTATACTTTTGCCTTTCACTCCACGGGGATTAGGAGACTAAATGCGTGTGAAAATTTCACCCTACTTTTATGCTTGCTGGTGCCTAATGCTTCTGGCTCTATTACCTATAAATTTACAGGCGCAGGATTCCTTGAGCGAGGTGACAGAGCGTTTTATTCCTGGCGAAGCCATACTCATTCATGTTCCTCTCGATAGTTCGGCATTTATCAATGGGGGATATGCCATCGATAAACAGGGGATTGTGGATTTTCCGGTTTTAGGGAAAGTTATTGTGGGCGACAAAACCCGTAAGGAATTAGAAGGGTATTTAGCCAGCAAGCTTTCCGATTATTTAAAAGATACCCATATCCAAGCCCTTCCGGCATTACGTATTACCTTAGTTGGTTTTTGGAAAAAGCCCGGCATGTACTATATTCCCACTACCCATGTTTTATGGGATGCGATATATATTTCTGGTGGTCCCAATGGTGAAATAAATATTGAAAAAATGAAAGTATTACGGGGAACCAAAGATTTACATATCAGCACTTTGGAAGAGTTTTCCAAGGGAACTACTCTAGCTAAAGTGGGCATTCATTCGGGAGATATTTTTATCATCCCCATACCCGATGAAAAGAACGGTTGGTATTGGTTTAAGGAAACTCTAACTACGGTGGCACAAATAGTCACCATTGGTGCGTCTGTCGCAACGCTTTATTTTTTATTTAATCGCTAGTGCGAAACAAAGAACATTTTTGGCGTAGCCTTTTAGGGCTAACCGTATTTTTTATTGTCTATGCCACATTAATTCCCTTCCATTTTCGGATTGAAACGCGAGGACTTTGGCCGCAATTAATTGATGGCCTACACTATACTTTCCGAACTCCAAACGGAGGTGCTTCTACTTTTGATTTTGTACAAAATGTGATTTTCTTTTTGCCTTTTGGTTATTTCGCATCACGTGTTACCAGTACCTTAATCGCTTCGCGACTGCTTACTGCACTCCTCGTAATTTGCAGTGGTGCGACTTTAAGCTTTAGTGTCGAGTGCTTACAATTATTTACTACGGACAGATGGTCATCCTATTTTGATGTGATCAGTAACTCCTTAGGAACCGCCTGTGGTTTTGTATTAGGGCTCGGTGCCTTTTCCTTTAGCGATTGGATTGTTGAAAATAAATATGTGCAGGCTTGGACTTCCACTCGACTGGGCTTCACTTTATTCGGGCTCTTTGCAATGCTCTGTGGCCAAGCTTGGCAGCCTTTTAACTTTAGTTTGGATTTTGGTTTATTCAAAGAAAAAATAAAATTTGTGCTTTATGAATTTCATCATGGATTCCAAGGATCATGGTCTGAAAAAATTAATGATTGGTTTTTTTACGGTCTATTTTTTATTGTCCTGCAAGCTTTTCTGCAACAGAAAAAATTTGTTTGGCCGCGCTTAACCGCTACCCTATTAATTGCAGCTTTAGCATTCGGTTTGGAATGCACACAATTAATTATCCAGTCACGCGGATTTAGCCTCCAAGATATATGCGTTGCAATTTCAGGGATTACTGCTGCCTTATTACTATCGTATATTCCACTAAATAAAAATCGAATTGCACTCTTGTTATTTTTAGCCACTTATTTTGTAGCAGCGATCTTAGCTTTATACCCCTTTCATTTTGGATTGGCATATCAGTCCATTAATTGGTTGCCTTTTTTTGCGTATTATGAAAATACCGACTTTAATAGTTTAAGCCATTTTTTCGATATTCTTTTTCTGTATATGCCTTTAGGTTTTTTACTCAATTATTCACAAACGACAAATCAAAAAAACTCCGATCTGCGTATCGCCTTACTAGCCATCAGCATTGCTTTACCCTTAGAATTAGCGCAAGGATTTATTGATGGACGTTTCCCTGATATTACGGAAGTGATTGTTGCGCTTTTAGGTGCTTGGATTGGTAATTGGATTTGGCATTTTGGATGGTCTGCATTTAAAGAGGTGTAAACCCTTTCGACAGATTTTAAAAGTTGTAAGAATTGTGTTTTTAAGTGCAGGGATATTGAGCATGAATTACCTATTTTTAGGAGTTGAAAAACGAAATTAAAGGATTTTCATCGGATGAAAAAAGTTATGCTTGTTTGTGGAGCTCGTCCCAACTTTATGAAAGTCGCCCCGATTATATCGGCATTAAACAAGTCAGGTAAATTACAAGCCTATTTGGTCCATACAGGACAGCATTATGATGAGAAAATGTCGAAATCATTTTTTGATTTATTGCATATTCCCAAACCTGATGTGGATTTAGAAGTAGGCTCGGGAAGTCATGGCGAACAAACCGGAAAAATCATGATCGCCTTCGAAAAAATTTGTTTAAGCCAAAAACCGGATTTAGTTTTGGTGGTGGGCGATGTAAACTCCACCATGGCCTGCACCATTGTAGCGAAAAAATTATGGATTCCGGTAGCGCATGTAGAAGCGGGCTTGCGTTCCTTCGATATGCAAATGCCCGAAGAAATTAATCGATTAGTGACGGATAGTATTTGTGATTTATTTTTCACCACGGATCCGGATGCCGAACATAATCTTTTGAATATGGGTATAAAAGCAGAACAAATTCACGCTGCTGGCAATGTGATGATAGACACCTTATTGTACAATGTGAAATTATCCAAAGACAATACCCTATTAACTGAACTAGGCGTGCAAGCCAAAGAGTATGCTTTTCTCACAATGCATAGGCCTTCTAATGTCGACAATAAAGAAATTTTAGCCGGGTTACTTGGGGCCTTCGATTATATTCAACAAAAAATAAAATTGGTTTTTCCGGCACATCCGCGCACTTTGAAAATGCTAGAAACTTTTGGTTTCATGCCGCGCTTAAAAGCCATGAAAAATGTGATTATTTGCGAGCCGCTGAATTATCATCAAATGCTAAAATTAAATGATTCGTCTTTATTCGCGCTCACTGATTCGGGTGGCCTGCAAGAGGAAACGACGGTATTAGGAATACCTTGTATTACTATGCGTGAAAACACCGAGCGTCCCATTACAGTGGAAGTCGGTACTAGCGAAGTAGTAGGAACCGATCCTGAGAAAATTAAAAATGCCGTGGATCGAATTTTTGCGGGGCAATGGAAAAAAGGTGGAATACCCCAAGGTTGGGATGGCCATGCCAGTGAACGTATCGTTGCGGAATTAGAAAAATTTCTGCAAGCTTAAAAAACTATCAAATCGTATTAATTATTTTTCTTCCTAAAAAGTCAAAATCCGAAAGAGTTATATGACTAAAGTAAAAAATATTTCCACCTGTCGTTTTTGTGCAACCCCTTTGCAGCATACCTTTGCCGACTTGGGCTTATCGCCCTTATGTCAAAATATTATCGCCCCAGAACAATTAGGCGAGATGGAGCCTTTTTATCCCTTGCATGCTTATGTTTGTGAAAAATGTTTTCTCGTACAACTTGAAGAGTTTGTTAGTCCCGATAAAATTTTTACGGAGTACGCTTACTTCTCTTCCTTTGCCGATACATGGCTTAAACATGCTAAAGATTATACCGATTTAATGGTGGAAAAATTTGGCATTGGCCAACACAGTAAAGTGGTAGAAATTGCCAGCAATGATGGTTATTTATTACAATACTTTGTGCAAAAAGGCGTGCCCGTTTTAGGTGTAGAACCTGCGGCGAATGTGGCTAAAGTGGCAATTGAAAAAGGCATTCCTTCTACTGTAAAATTTTTTGGCGTGCAAACCGCTACTGAATTAGCGCAGGATGGTAAAGCAGATTTACTGCTAGGCAATAATGTATTAGCGCATGTCCCGAATTTACATGACTTTGTGGGCGGCATGAAAATTATGCTTAAATCAAATGGCGTGATCACCATGGAATTCCCACATTTATTACGTCTCATGCAGCGTAACCAATTTGATACCATCTATCATGAACATTTTTCCTATTTGTCTTTTAGCACAGTAGAAAAATTTTTTGCGCATCATGGCATCACTTTATTCGATGTTGATGAATTAACCACGCATGGCGGATCCATTCGTATTTACGGCCGTCACACAGAAGATACCTCTAAACCGGTTACGCAAAATGTGGTAGACATGAAAACTTTGGAAGAGCGCGAAGGTTTATTATCCTTGCCTCATTATTTTTCCTTTGCTGAAAAGGTGAAAGAAACCAAACGCAAATTATTGGATTTTTTAATCAAAGTCAAGCGCGAAGGTAAAACTATTGCAGGTTACGGGGCTGCGGGTAAAACCAATACCTTGCTTAACTACTGTGCCATACGCACGGACTTTCTTGATTTCACGGCGGATCGCAATACCTACAAGCAAGGCAAATATCTTCCTGGTTCACGTATTCCCGTTTTCGGTCCAGAAAAAATCATGGAAACAAAACCCGATTATATTTTTATTGGCGCTTGGAATTTAAAAGAAGAAATCATGCAACAATTATCCTTCATCCGTGAATGGGGTGGAAAATTTATCGTTCCTATTCCCGAAGCCAAAGAATATTAGCAGTAACTTAGGAGTAACCATGGTAGAAACAGCAGATGATATTCTCAAACAAGATATGGATTATGTTTGTGGAAATCTACAACAAGAGTTTGGACAAATAGCGGGCAAAAATTTACTCATCGTGGGAGGTGCTGGCTTTTTAGGTTATACCTTAGTGCAGTCGGTATTACATTGGAATACAAAGAATCCTAATAAGATCATTTCTTTAACGGTATATGACAATTATATTCGCGGTATTCCTACTTGGCTTAAAGCCGCTCAAAGTAATCCGCATTTAAATTTGGTTAAGCATGATATTACCGATCCTTTGCCAGCCGATATGCCGGACTTTCAATATATTATTCATGCCGCTTCCATCGCTTCGCCCAAATATTACCGTATGTATCCCATCGAAACCATGGATGCTAATGTCGGTGGCTTGCGCACTTTATTAGAGTATTGCAAAAAACAAAAAACCAGCGCGCATCCGGTTGAAGGTTTTCTTTTTTATTCGAGCAGCGAAATTTATGGCGATCCGACGCCCGAAAGCATTCCTACTCCCGAAGTTTATCGTGGCAATGTCTCTTGCACGGGTCCACGCGCCTGTTATGATGAAAGCAAGCGTTTTGGCGAAACACTTTGCGTTAATTTCTCCCAACAACATGGCATTCCCATAAAGGTTGCGCGCCCTTTTAATAATTATGGTCCCGGCTTAAAAATTACCGATACGCGCGTGTTACCGGACTTTGCTCGTGACGTGTTCGCCGGACGAGACATTGTGATGCGTTCCGATGGTAGTCCTAAACGTACTTTTTGCTATGTCGCGGATGCGGTGACAGGATATTATAAAGTGCTGACACGCGGTCGAGCGGGCGAGGCATATAATATTGGCGTAGAAACTCCAGAAATCTCCATGGCTGAGTTGGCCGATAAAGTGGTAGCTTTAGGTCGTGATTTATTTGATTATAAGGGTAAAGTGGTAAAAAAAGTGGATGAAGATTATTTAATTGATAACCCCGAAAGACGTTGTCCCATTATCACTAAGGCACGCACCGAATTGGATTATAATCCAAGTATTTTGGTAGACGAAGGTTTACGTCGTTCCATGATTTGGTATTCAGGCAATCAAACCGCAGAAGAATCATAAAAGGAATTACAAAAAACAAAGTAACATAGAGGTTAACCTATGAGAATTTCCATTATCGGCACAGGTTATGTGGGCTTGGTGAGCGGAGCTTGCTTAGCGGAAAAAGGCCATCAAGTGGCTTGTGTGGATATTGATGCGGAAAAAGTGAAACGTATCAATCAAGGATTTCCTCCCATTTTTGAATTGGGCCTAGAAGATTTACTTAAAAAAAACATCGGCAAAAATTTAGTCGCCACTATCGATTTACGCGATGCCGTGATGAATAGTGAGATGACTTTAATTGCCGTGGGAACACCTTTTGACGGTAAAGCCATTGACTTACGTTTTGTAAGAACCGTAGCGCAACAAATTGGAGCAGTGCTCAAAGACAAAAATGGTTATCACTTAGTCGTGGTTAAAAGTACCGTGGTACCCGGTACTACGGATGAGGTGGTATTGCCGGAGTTAGAAAAAGCTTCTGGCAAAAAAGCCGGTTCCGATTTTGGCGTGGGCATGAATCCGGAATTCCTCACCGAAGGCGAAGCGATTAGTGACTTTATGTTTCCCGATCGTATTGTGCTCGGCGGCAATGATGAAAGAGCAATTGATTTACTTGGCGAAGCTTATGCCGCTTGGCCTAATGTCGATACGGTGCGTACTAATAATAAAACCGCAGAAATGATTAAGTACGCTTCTAATGCCATGCTCGCTACTTTAATCTCCTTCTCAAATGAATTGGCGAATTTAGGTTCGGCTTTAGGCGGCATTGACACAGTAGAAGTGATGCAAGGTTTACATTTAAGCCGCTACTTAAGCCCAATATTACCGAGCGGTGAACGCATACGTCCTGCTATTAATTCTTTTCTCATGGCAGGTTGTGGATTCGGTGGATCCTGTTTACCGAAAGATGTGAGCGCCTTAATTGCACATGGACAAAATGCGGGCGAAAAAATGGAATTGCTGCAAGCTGTAATAGATATCAATGCACGCCAACCCAAACAAGTGCAACGTTTATTAGGAAAACATTTTTCATCCCTTGCAGGGATCCGTGTTGCAATCTTGGGCTTATCATTTCGTCCCGACACCGATGATATGCGCGAAAGCCCTGCTATCCCAATTATTAAAGATTTATTAGCTGCGGGTGCTAAAGTGCAAGCCTATGATCCCGTCGCTAAACATGAGGCGGAAAAAATATTTAAAGACACCATTATTTATAGTACTTCATTGCATGATGTTATACAAAATGTGGATGTTATTATTTTAGTAACACGATGGAAAGAGTTTTTGCAAGTGCCGGAACTTTTAAAAGGCTTGCCTAAGTCATCAATAATTCCCGTTTTTATTGATGGCCGTCGTCAGCTAGACAAAAAAAGTATAGCTCAATACGAAGGCATAGGGCTTTAATTTTGGATAAAACGCCAAGCATTCCTACAGAAAATTCGAACGCTAAGCCGCATGTTTTTGGTATGCAAGGATTAACCGAGGCATTATCTCTACAAAATATTGGCGAGGCTTTACATGCTATTATTCGCCAGCTCTATCCCATTTGCCGTAGTATTACCGGTGATGGCGTTCGCCAAACCCTCAAACACTTATCCGAACATATTCCCTTGAGCATTCGTGAAGTGCCTACGGGCACGGCGGTATTCGACTGGGTAGTACCTAAAGAATGGAATATTCGTGATGCTTATGTGAAAAATTCACGTGGCGAAAGAGTCATAGATTTCCAACACTGTAACTTACATGTTATCGGTTATAGTACGCCCATTAAAGCGAAAATGTCTTTAGCGGAATTAAAACCACATTTATTTAGCATGCCCGACAAACCCGATTGGATTCAATATCGCAATTCCTTTTATAAAGAGAGTTGGGGCTTCTGTCTTGCACACAAGCAATTGCAGGCTTTGCCTGAAGATGAATATGAAGTGTATATAGATTCCTCCCTAGAAGAGGGTTCCCTTACTTATGGAGAATACTTATTACCCGGCTCAAGCACCGACGAAGTTTTAATTTCTTGCCATGTTTGTCATCCTTCTTTATGTAATGATAATCTATCGGGTATCAGTGTTGCTACGTTACTGGCAAGTTACTTGGGGAAACTTGATCCACGCCATCGGCATTATTCCTATCGCTTTGTATTTGTTCCCGTAACAATTGGATCCATTACCTGGCTCGCTTTAAATGAAAAACAAACCGAAAACATTAAGCATGGCCTGGTACTCTCATTGTTAGGCGATAGTGGATCCATGACTTATAAGCGCAGTCGTCGTGGGAATGCTGCAATTGACAGTGCTGCGGAATATGTATTGACACAAAGTCAACAGCCCCATACTCTCAAAGATTTCATCCCTTATGGTTATGATGAAAGACAATATTGTTCGCCGGGATTTAATTTACCGGTGGGAAGTCTTATGCGCACACCGCATGGTGAATTTCCCGAATACCACACTTCGGGCGATAATCCCGATTTTGTTAAGCCTTATGCTTTAGCGGATTCTTTGGAAAAGATTTTAGCGATTTTAAATATCTTAGAGCTTAATCGAAAGTATTTAAATCTCAATCCTAAATGTGAACCAATGCTAGGTCGTCGTGGCGTATATAAGGCCTTAGCCGATCAAAAAGATAATGGATTAAATGAATTAGCCTTGCTATGGACCTTAAACTATTCCGATGGACAACATAGCTTGCTTGATATTGCTAAAAAATCAGGTATTGCTTTTACAGCTTTAAATCATGCGGCACAAACTCTAGTGAGTTTAAAATTAATACAAAAATTAATGAACTAAAAAAAGCAGAGAATTCTGTTATTAAATAATAGGGAGTTATTATGAAAGTCGTATTATTCTGCGGTGGATTAGGCATGCGTTTACGTGAATATTCAGAAAGTGTTCCTAAGCCTATGGTGCCTATCGGCTATCGTCCCATACTATGGCATGTAATGAAATATTATGCGCATTATGGGCATAAAGATTTTATTCTGTGTTTAGGGCATAAAGCCGACATGATTAAAAATTATTTCATCAATTATGAGGAATGGCTCAGTAATGATTTTATTTTAAATGGTGGAAGTCCCGATAAAAAACCACAACTGCTAAATAGTGATATTCAAGATTGGAAAATTACTTTTTGTGATACCGGCCTCAATTCTAATATAGGTATGCGTTTGAAGGCGGTACAAAAACATTTAGAAGGCGAAGAAATGTTCTATGCTAATTATAGCGATGGACTTAGCGATTTACCATTGGATACCTATACCGATTTTTTCCGGCAGTCTAATAAAACAGCGTCCTTTTTAAGTATAAAGCCTACACAAAGCTTTCATGTAGTCGATGTACAAGAAAATGGTTTGGTTAAAGACATTCAAGACTTAAGTCAAAGTGGTATTTGGATCAATGGCGGTTATTTTATTTTCAAACAAGATATTTTTAAATCCTTACATCAAGGCGAAGAATTAGTACACGAACCTTTTCAACGTCTTATTCAAAACAACGAATTAATTTCCTATCGCTATAAAGGTTTTTGGACTTGTATGGATACGTTCAAAGACAAGCAATTACTTGATGATAAATATGCTAAGGGCGAAGCGCCTTGGGAATTGTGGAAGAAATCGGGAGTCGCTTAATGTTGGCCTTGGAGTTTTGCAAACAGCGAGATCTCAAAGTACTTTGCTTAGGTGCGCATTGCGATGATATTGAAATTGGTTGTGGCGGAACGATTTTAAAAATTGCCGAGCAATGTCCGGATGCTGAATTTCATTGGGTAGTTTTCTCCTCAACTCCAGCACGTGAGTTAGAAGCGCGTGCCTGCGCGGAAAAGTTTTTGCGCCAGGTGAATAAAAAAAATATTATCATCAAAAATTTTCGCGATGGCTTTTTGCCTTATAGTGGTTTAGAAATTAAAGAACATTTTGAACAAATAAAAAAAGATTTTGCACCCGATTTAATTTTTACGCATTATCGCAAAGATTTGCATCAAGATCATCGCTTGGTGAATGAATTAACCTGGAACACTTTTCGTAATCATCTTATTTTAGAATATGAAATCCCAAAATGGGATGGCGATATGGGCATACCCAATTTCTTTTCTCCCTTAGAAAAGGGACTCAGTGAAAATAAAATCGCTTTTTTGAGCAAAGCCTATGCTTCACAGAGAGAAAAACATTGGTTTACTGACGATGTATTTTGGTCTTTATTACGCTTACGTGGTTTAGAAAGCAATGCGCAATATGCCGAAGCATTTCATATTCGTAAAGCTATTTTTTAGAAAGCAACTTTGTTCAATTCCAAACAGTACACTCGTAACATCCTAGTTAACTGGGGATCTTTTTTCACGACTATTGTAGTTGGCTTTTTCTTATCGCCTTTTATTGTGAAGCATTTAGGCGATGGGCATTATGGACTTTGGTCATTAGCGATAATGATTACAGGTTATTATGGTTATCTTGATTTGGGAATGCAGGGTGCTGTTGGACATTATATTACTAGGCATATGGCCGATGGAAATATTCAACAGCTCAATGCCAAAGCTAATTCTGCATTTACAGTACTTTCTGGCCTCGGTATTTTAATCTTGATTTTATCATTTGTTGTTTCACGAATTTTCCCTCATTTTATTAATATCGATCCCGAAGGCATCCCCACCGTTCGAAATGCCCTATTAATATTAGGAGCAGCCACAGCTTTAAAATTTCCGCTTAGTATTTTTCAGGGTATGATTATTGGAGCACAGCGATTTGATTTAGTGAGTGGCACCGCGCTTTTTATTCGCTTAATAAATGCCAGTTGCATTGTACTTGCCTTACGAGGAGATATGGGTTTACTTGCCATGGCCTGCATTAATTTTTCTACGCAAATTCTCGAAGGTCTCATTGGTATAGTCTTAGCTTTTCGTGTGCAACCCCAAATCAAATTACGGTGCCCATCCTTTGAAGCAAAGGTATTTGGTGAACTATTTAATTATGGTGCCTTTAATTTTCTGATCGGTACCTTTTATCAATTTGGACAAATTGCCGGGCCATTTATCATTGGGAAAGCCATTGGATCTGCGGCGGTTACCTATTACAATATTGGTTCCGAAATGTTACCCTATATGGTCGGTTTAATTAGCGCAGTGTCCACTCCTTTGTTACAAATCGTCATTCCTATGGATGTCAAAAATGATTTGAACGCCATTCGTTCCTTACTGCTTACTGGGTCTCGTTATCTATTTGCCATGGTCTGTATCATTGCCTTAAACCTTTTACTGTTAGGCAAACCCTTCTTGGGTCAATGGATGGGAGAAAAATATCTACTCGCAGAACCTTATGGATCGAGTAGTACGGTATTAGTATTATTAACATTAGCTAATGTTGCGGCTTTATCCTCAGCCGTAGCGCAACAAATTCTTTTTGGCCGCCGGAAAAACAAAATCTTTGCGGCTTTTATTTTAGGTGAAACTATTAGCACGTTTTTACTCAGTTTGTTTTTGGTTAAACCATATGGCATGTTGGGTATTGCCTTTGCCGCTTTAATTCCCGCTTGTTTATTCGAAGGATTTATTATTCCCCTTTCCACCGCGAGACAAGTGGGGAGTAGTTTATTAGAGTTTTGGCGTATTTCGGTATTACCGAATATAACTTTGGCCACAGTCACTTTTAGCATAGGATTTTTTCTATTGCCCTTTATTCCATTTCATGGCTGGGCTTTTCTTTTTGCAGCAGGTTGTTGCATTACCCTTTTTCATTTAGGGGTAACCTATCGATTTATCGTGGCTAAAGCGCATCGTCATTCCTTTGCAGCGGCAATTAAAATTAAATTGGGAATGATTTAATATGTGTGGCATATTCGGATATATTTCTTTTAAAGAGCCTATTGAAAATAAACGTTCGATACTACGACGTATGGGTAACCTAATTGTGCATCGCGGTCCCGATGCCGAAGGCTTATGGTTAAAAAACAATGTGGGTCTTGGGCATCAACGCTTAAGCATTATCGATTTATCCGGCGGCACCCAACCCATGCTCACTCCTGATGAATCTATAGTCTTAGTTTTTAATGGAGAGATTTATAATTTCCAAGAACTGCGTAAAGAGTTGCAAGCAAAAGGCTTTGTCTTTCGCACCCATTCCGATACCGAAGTCATCTTAAACGGCTATGCCGCTTATGGTCCTGACATCGTGCATAAACTCAACGGTATGTTTGCATTCGCCATTTGGGATGCGCCGCGCAAAAGATTATTTGCCGCCCGGGATCGCTTAGGTAAAAAGCCTCTGTATTTTTATCACGATCAAAAACGCTTTCTCTTTGCTTCGGAAATGAAATCTATTTTAGCCGAACCGGAAATCGCTCGACAAGTAGATCCCGCAGCCGTCAATCAATTTTTCTCTTATGCTTATATTCCTGCACCGAAAACCATATTTCAAGGCATTCAAAAATTACGTCCTGGGCATTTTTTGCTTTTGCAAGATAGTAACTTAAAAGTTACCCAATATTGGGACGTCGAATATAAGCCTAATACGGAATGTAAAACAGAAATGGACTATGTCGACAAATTGGATTCCCTATTACAAGCCGCAGTAAAAAGACGTTTACTCAGCGAAGTGCCGCTCGGTGCTTTTTTAAGCGGCGGCATTGATTCCAGTTTAGTGGTGGCCATGATGGCCAAGGCGAGCGCCGAACCCGTGCGCACCTTCACTATCGACTTTACAGAAAAAGGATATTCCGAAGCAGCAGATGCACGCTTAATTGCCGAAAAATTTGCCACAACCCATACGGAGTTCACCGCCCAAGCGGATGCAGTAGGTTTATTGCCCTCCTTAGTTTGGCATTTTGATGAACCCTTTGCCGACTCTTCCGCGTTACCTACCTATTATGTGTCAAAATTGGCGCGCGAAAAAGTAACTGTGATTTTAGCAGGTGATGGCGGCGATGAATTATTTGCGGGATATAATCATTACCGTTGGCATGGTGAATACGCAAAGTACAAAGCAATTCCAAAATTTTTACGCGAACAAATTTTAGGTCCACTCGGATCCGCTCTACCTATGCAGGCGCGGGGAAAAAATTTCTTGAAGCGTTTAGCGCAATTAGAAAAATATGAGCGCGGAGAAATGGTGGAACTTTATCCACCTATTAAAGACGATTTATTTACTCCTGAAATGCGTGAACAGTTTTTACAGGGACTAGATCCGTATAGTGCATTAGGCTATTGGCAAAATGCACCTCAGGCTTGGATTAGTCGTTTGCAATATCTCGACACCAAGGTGTATTTACCGGAAGATATTTTAATGAAAGTCGATCGGATGTCCATGGCCAACTCCTTGGAAACACGTGCGCCACTGCTTGATTATAATATTGTAGAATTTGCGGCTTCCATCCCCTGGGAAATACAAATGCAAGATGGTCGCGGGAAATATATTTTGCGCAAAGTCGCTGCACGTTACTTGCCCGAATCCATTTTAAATAAAAAGAAACAAGGCTTTGCTATTCCGCGGGAACAATGGTTTCAGCGCGAATTAAAAACCTATGCTTGGGATTTACTAACCAGTGAGCGTTTTCAAAAACGTGGCTATTTTAAAAATTCATCCATACGCAAAATTTTGCAAGAACATGCAAAAGGTCAACGCGATTATAGCCTATGGATATGGAGTCTTATTAATTTTGAATTGTGGCATCAAGCTTTTGTCGATGTCGATACCAAGAGGATTTGAGGAAACATGAGTGGAATTTGCGTACGCATACATAAAAATCAGGAGCGTCCTGTTGCTCGTGAAACTGTAGATGCTTTATTACAAGCAATGCGCTATCCCAATCGAGGCAGTACCAAAACGGTGGTCGCTGGCTCTGTAGGTGGAGGCATGTATAATGCCTTTACCGATGGTGCAGGTGGTGGTGTATTTGAAAATGAAAATCTAATCGTATTATGCGATGCAGAAATTCACAATTTCCGCGACTTTTGGTCTGCGAGCGGGCGTGAAGGATTTAGCGAAGCCTCCATTATTGCAGACCTCTATCAAAAACACCATGAAAATTGGTGGAAAGAAATTGCGGGGCCTTTCGCCGTATTTATTTGGGAAAAGCAAGCGCAAAAAGGTTTTGCTTTTACCGATCGCATAGGCATTAAGCCTTTAGTGTATTGGGAAGATTCAGAGGGATTAGTAATCGCCTCCAAAATTGCGGCCATTGCCGCAATGCCAGGCTTTAAAAGAGAAATTTCTCCGCAAGCCGTTTTCAGCTATTTGCACATGGAAATGATTCCTACGCCGGGCACTATTTATAAAGACGTTCGCAAGCTCGAAAGCGGACATTGTTTGCGCATAGATAAAGGCCAGGCGCGCGTGGAAAAATATTGGTCCATGCAATATCCGCAAGAAAAATGGCGCGACGAAAAAAAACTAAAGGAAAAAATCCAACAGTTAATGTTACAAGCCGTACAACGCGATTTAGATTATCGCAGTTCTATTCAAAATGTGGGAGCCTTTTTAAGTGGCGGAACCGATTCCAGTTTGGTGGCTGGATTAATTAGTCAATTGCATCCTGGCGAGGCCAAAACCTTTTCCATGGGCTTTGATGAACCTGGCTATGATGAAATGGAATATGTGCATATTGCCGTGAATGCCTTTAAAACCCAAAGTCATGAATACTATGTAACACCTGATGACATTTTAAAATCCTTGCCGATAATTATTAAATCTTTCGATGAGCCTTATGCAAACTCTTCCGTTATCCCTACTTATTTTTGTGCAGCCAAAGCGCGCGAAAATGGAATTAATGTTTTATTAGGTGGTGATGGCGGCGATGAAGTTTTTGGCGGAAATACCCGTTACCTCGAATATTTTTCCAATTTCCAACGCTTTCCAAATTGGGCAGTGACCTTAGCAGGCAAGATGCTTGCGCCGTTGCCGAATTGGTCCAAAAAAGGAATTATCTTACAAGCCGAAAATTATGTCAAGCGCGCGAATGCGCCATTGCATGAACGCATACATGCCTATGATATTTCCTATTACTTTCCCGATTATGCCAAAATTTTTCATAAAGATTTTTTAATGCAACAAAAATTTGTGCGCCCGCAAGATATTGCCCAACATTATTTAGAAGGTGCAGGAACTAAGGATGCTTTAGATCAGTTTTTATTTCATGATTTAAAAATCACTTTAATGGATAATGATTTACGCAAAGTCAATCGCATGACTGAGCTTGCAGGCATAAAGGTTCGCTATCCTTTTCTCGATCATGAGGTAGTAGAATTCAGTGGACTGATTCCTTCGGATTTAAAAGTTCATAATGGACAATTGCGTTATTTATATAAAGAATCCTTTCGCCATATGTTGCCGAAAGATATTATCAATAAAAAGAAACATGGCTTTGGTATCCCCGTAGTACGCTGGATGTTACGCGAAGGAGAGCTCAATAAATTATTAATGGATACTTTATTCGATGGCCGCTTAAAGGCGCGTAATATTTTCCAAAATAACTTTATCGATGGTTTGTATAAAAAAAGTAAATCCGACAAAACGTCTTATTTCGGAAGCTATCTCTATTATTTGTTTGTGCTGGAACTTTGGATGCGCGAACATGCCGATGCAAAATAAAAATCAGGAAAGATCATTATGACACAAGACCTAAAAGAACAAATCAAAAAAATAATTGCCCAAAGCGTCGGCGGTGAATATCGTACCAAGCCCATTCCCGACGATATGAAATTGGTAGGTAACCTATTGGATTCTATGGCCGTGAATAGCTTAATTGTGGCCTTGGAAGAGCATTTCGGTTTTGCTTTTGAAGATGAAGATTTATCGGCTGAATCTTTCGAATCGGTACAATCCTTGGTGGAATTAGTACAAAAGAAAGTTTAAGCTTGTTGCCTAGTTTATCCTCTGGTTTGTCTATGGTTGCTGAAGAGATGTTTTTTTTTGCGGGCCCACAAAATGGGCAAGGTCGGCAATTGCTGGGATTTTATCATCCCGCACAAAATATCCAAACCTCGGCGGCCATAGTTTATTGTCATCCTTTTGCCGAAGAAAAAAATCAAAGCCATAGCATAGTCGTGAAAACCGCGCGTACCTTGGCGCAAAATGGGTTTGCCGTTTTGCGTTTTGATTTTAGTGGCTGTGGCGATAGTGAAGGCGATTTAAACGAGGCCTCTTTGCAAAACTGGTTAGCCGAAATCGGATCGGCTATTGAATTATTAAAAGCCAAATCTCAAGCCACGCAAATAGGTTTATGGGGCTTACGCTTAGGGGCGAATTTAGCCGCTTATTATGCGGCCATGCATTCCGAGATCACTTTTCTTTTGCTTTGGCAACCCTTACCCGACATTAAACTTTTTTTACAGCAATTTTTGCGACAAAAATTAAGTACCGGCATTACAAGCGGAGGTAATTCCGGTGTTACGGTTAAATCTTTAATGCAACAACTGGAAAGTGGGGAGAGTTTTGAAGTGATGGGCTATCCTTTTAGTCCCGACTTATATCATTCCTTTTTGGATTTTGCCGAAAAAAAAATCACGCTAAACATTCCTACACTTATTATTTCAATAGGCGAAGCTATTACACCACCCTTACAAAAATGGGCGCAAAATATAGGGCCGAGCGAAAAAATTCAATCCGAAGCCTTAGCCCTAGAACCCTTTTGGGATAGGTATTGGCGTTGGGATGCGCCTACGTTAAATAATGCCTCGCTGGCTGGGTTGAAAAAAATCCTATGAAAGAAGAAGTCATTTCATTTTCTGCCGAGGGGAAAAATTTATATGGCATATTACATCGCGCTATGCCGGAATTTTCTTTTTTAATGATTATGGTGATTGGCGGTCCGCAAAATCGAGTAGGAAGCCATCGCTCCTTTGTACAAATTGCCAGAGAGCTAAGTAATAAAGGTGTTACGGTACTTCGTTTTGACTATGCTGGCAATGGCGATGCCGAAGGGGAATTTAGTGGCTTTGAATCCGCCAGTGCGTCTATTAATTCCGCAGTAGAATTTGCTTTTGCGCAATATTCCCATTTGCGAAATGTAGTGATTTGGTCGCTTTGCGATGGAGCGGCAGCCACGGTAATGACTGCGTCATTGACGCAACGAGTACAAGGATTAATTCTCTGCAATCCCTATATCCATACCGAACAGGGTGAAGCCAAAACTATGCTCAAACATTATTATGGGCAGAGATTTTTTTCTAAGGACTTTATTATTAAAGTGATTACGCTACGTTTTAATCCTTTACAATCGCTACAATCTTTAATGCAAATGATAATTAAGACTTGCTTTAAAAATTCTTCCGCAAAATCGGAACAGGCCAGTACCGCTGAACAATCTTTACCGAAAAAAGTATATGCCGGAATTTTAAATTTTGTGAAGGCGAATAAACCTATTCATCTATTTTTAAGCACAGAAGATTTTACCGCTAAAGAATTTCAAGCTTATTTTAATGCACAAACTCAAACTGCCGAACTTTTAAATAAACAAAAAGTAATAGTCCAAACTGTGGAGGGATCGGATCATACCTTTTCCACACCTGGTTCCAAAAATAAAATCAGTGAATTAACCTGGAGGGCCTTGCAGCCCTTTATGTCACGGGGATAAAAATGATAAGAGTATTACATCAAATTTTGCAAAATGCCGCTAAAGTCTGTCCGGAAAAAATCGCGGTATTCCATAAACAGGAAAGTAAAACCTATGCCCATTTCCAAAAGGAAAGCGAACAATTAGCACAGGTCCTTATTTCGAAAGGCATTGTTAAAGGCGATAGAGTTGCCTTCTTTTTAGAAAAGCGTTTTGAAAAGGTTAGCTGCATATTTGGTATTAGTATGGCCGGTGCTGTATTCGTGCCGATTCGTCGTCTTTCGCATAGCTCTCAAGCTGCCCATATTTTAAAAGACAGTGGATCGAAAATTTTAATCACGACTTATAATCGACTATCCTTAATAGCCGAAAATCGGGAAATGCTACCGGAATTACATACCATTATCGCTATCGGCAAGATTGAAGATGCTAAAGAAGCCGCCAATGAATTGACATTAGCTGGAATCAATATTATCGATTGGAGCGATGCTTTAAATGTTACCGAAACATTAACATTACCTTATGTGGTGGAGCCCGATTTAGCAGCCATCCTTTATACCTCAGGATCTACCGGCAGCCCCAAAGGCGTGGTATTAAGTCATTTGAATTTGGTGGCCGGCGCTAAAACCGTTGCGGAGTATTTAAAAATCAATGAAAATGATCGGTTACTGAGTATTTTAACTTTTGGTTTTGATTATGGTTTGAATCAACTCACCACCACATTTTTATGTCGCGCCCAAATTGTTTTACTCGATTATTTATTTCCTAAAGACATTATTACCACGGCGAAAAAATTTGAAATTACCGGCATCGCTGCCGTAGCGACTACATGGATTCAACTTTTGCAAATCCCTTGGAAAGGCGAAGAATTACCGTCTTTGCGTTACTTCACCAATTCAGGTGGAGCGATTCCCGAAAAATTAGTGCGCGAAATTCGCGCGCGTGCGCCTAAGGTGGATTTGTATTTAATGTATGGCCTCACGGAAGCGTTTCGCTCCACCTTTCTTGATCCTTCGCTTACCGATCAATTCCCCACGTCCATGGGCAAGGCCATTCCAGGCGAAGAAATTTTAGTGCTCGATGAAAATCATCAAGCCGTTAAAAGTGGAGAAATAGGGGAGCTCGTGCATCGCGGTGTATTAGTGGCGCAAGGGTATTGGAATGCACCTGAACTTACCGCCATTCGCTATCGGCATAATCCTTTGCAATCTAAGGAAGTGCCTAATCCCGAAATCGTGGTTTACTCCGGCGACCGTGTACGCATTGAAGCAAATGGGCTTTTGTATTTTGTGGGTCGTAATGATGAAATGATTAAAAGCGCGGGCAATCGTATTAGCCCCACGGAAATCGAAGAAATCGTTTATTCTTCAGGTTTTGTTTCGGCGGTGATGGCTTTAGGTATTCCGCATGAAATTTATGGGCAAAGTATTTATTTAATTCTTTCGGGAATTGAAGGCCAATCCGTAACCCAAGAGTTGCTCCTCGATTATTGCAAAAAAACCATGCCGCCTTATATGATTCCGCAAGGGTTGGAAATTCGTGATGATTTACCACGCAATGCCAATGGTAAATTGGATCGTTCGCTGATTAAAAAGCAAGTTTTTGAAAAACTTGGCATTAAGAGTAAATAAGAAAAGTATTTTAGAAAAAATTAGTAAGGACATGTTATGGAAATCCCTTTTCTTTTCAAACACTTTTCTCAAAAAGAAGGCGTATTACAAGTCGCCGGAAAGCCCATTACTGCTTTAGCTAAAACCTATGGCACACCGCTTTATATATTCGACTCCTCCGTGCTTGCCGCCCGTCAAGCCGAGTTAAAAAAATATTTACCCCGTAACTTAGAAGTCACCTATGCCGTAAAAGCCAATCCCCATGTGGAAATCATTCGTGCCTTAGGCAAGCTTTATACAGGCTTAGATTTAGCCTCCGCCGGTGAAATGGAAAAAGCTTTACAAGCGGGTGTCGCAGCCAAGAAAATGAGCTTTGCAGGCCCTAGCAAAACCGAAGCAGAAATACGCTTTGCCATTTCCCATGATATTGGTACTTTAAGTGTAGAAAGCGAAAGAGAAGTTGATTTTGCTGAAGCCATCGCCAAGGAGCTCGGCAAAAAAGCCAATATCCTTATTCGTGTTAATCCCGCTTTTGAACTTTCACGCTCAGGACTTAAAATGGGAGGTGGCTCCAAAGCATTTGGTATCGACAGTGAGCGCGTTCCCGATTTAATCCAACGCCTGCAAAGCTCGGTCTATTTGGAATGGAAGGGCATACATATTTTTGCCGGCACACAAAACCTCAATGCGGATTCCATACTCGAAGCGATGGGGAAAATTTTAGAATATGCTCATGAGTTACAGGAAACCTTAAAGTTACCTATACAAATTTTGAATCTTGGGGGAGGTTTTGGTATTCCTTATTTTAAAGGGGATAATGAACTTGATTTAGCCGCCGTAGGGTTAGGCTTACAAAAACTCATGGATCAATATGTTCCTCTTTTGCCACATACCCATTTAAAAATTGAATTAGGTCGTTATTTAGTAGGGGAATGTGGTTTATATATTACTCGTATTTTATACAAGAAAATTTCGCGTGGGCAAATATTCTTAATGGTGGATGGAGGCATGCATCATCATCTTGCGGCTTCGGGAAATATCAGCCAAAGCCCTATTCGCCGCCAAATGTTACTCACCGTGGCCAATAAATTAAATGCCCCTTTGGAAAAGGTAAACGTAGCCGGATCGCTATGCACACCACTGGATACTTTTGGGCAACAAATTGAACTGCCGCAAGCGGAAGAAGGTGATTTATTAATTATCCCTAATTCGGGTGCCTATGGGCTGAGCATGAGCCCCAGCAGCTTCCTGAGTCACACTCTGCCTCAGGAAGTCCTGCTCTAAAGCAACGAAAATCCAGAAATACCCTTTCAACCAACCTGACAATTTCGGAGTCCTATACGAAATTGTCTTGACAATTTCGGAATACTATACGAAATTATCAGTATGGATTTATTAAAAACCCGACACCTTGAACCCTACATTTTAGAAGATCTTCAAAAAAAGATGGTTTTCTTGGGTGGGCCACGGCAAGTAGGCAAAACTACCTTGGCACGCAATATTACACAGCATTTTAAACATTCAATCTATTTGAATTGGGATCGACGCGATCATCGTCGCCGTATTTTAGATATGGTTTGGCCCGAAGAAACCGAGTTTTTGGTATTCGATGAAATTCACAAAAGTCATGGTTGGAAATCGCAAATTAAAGGAATCTGGGACACTCGCGAAGCCCAGCAAAAAATTTTGGTTACCGGTAGCTCACGCTTAGATATTTTCCGACGCGGCGGAGACTCTTTATTGGGACGTTATCATTATTATCGTCTTCACCCTTTTTCACTATTTGAATTAGAAAATAGTAAGCCACCCTTACGCACATTCTCTAAACATGCGCCTATATTAACTTTTGATAAAACCGGAAAAAATATCGAGGCATTATTTCACTTAGGCGGCTTCCCTGAACCTTTATTATCCGGTCAGGAACGCACCCTTAAGCGTTGGCAAAAGGAACGCTTTGAACGCTTGTTTCGCGAAGATATTCGTGCCATTGAAAATATTCAGCAATTTTCCAAAATGGAATTGTTAGCAGAAATGTTACCCTCACGTGTTTCCTCACCTTTATCATTAAGCTCACTTAGTGTCGACCTAGAAATAAGCGATAAGACGCTTAAAAACTGGCTGGAAATACTACTTCGCAACTACTATCTATTCTCCGTCCCACCTTATCATAAGCGTTTGGAAAGAGCCTTAAAAAAAGAAACCAAATACTATCTCTGGGATTGGTCGGAAATAGCCCAAGAAGGGCCCCGCTTTGAAAATATGATAGCCTCACATCTGCTCAAATATTGCCACTTACAACAAGATCTTTTTGGATTGAAGGTAGAGCTTTTTTTTGTGCGCGATAGAGAAAAGCGTGAAGTTGATTTTTTAATTGTATGGGAAAAAAAACCTTGGCTATTAGTGGAGTGCAAATTATCCGAGGCAGATGGATTAGGGACTTTAGCCTTTTTCGGCGATAAATTAGACGTGCCCAATCGCTTTCTCGTCACCTTAACAGGGCGTAAGGATTACACGGATAAACAAACCGGCATAAGGGTAATGCCAGCTGCTAAATTCTTAATGGGATTTTGTTAGAGAGATTAACTAAATAATCGCTTTATAAGCTGCGGCATCCATCAAATCGTCAGCCATTTCCGAAACTTTGATTTTTATAATCCAACCCTCACCATAAGGATCTTTATTTAAAACGCCAGCATCAGTAGCTAAAGTCGTGTTGATTTCTAGTACCGTACCGGTTACGGGAGCGTATAATTCGGCCACCGTTTTTACGGCTTCAATCGTTCCAAAGCTCTCGCCTTTTTCCACCTTAGCGCCCACCTTAGGCAATTCCACAAAAACGATATCGCCCAACTCCCGTTGTGCATGATCGGTTACTCCAATTGTCGCTTCTTGACCTTGTATTTTTGCCCATTCATGGTCTTTGGTATACATCAAATTTTCTGGAACTAATGACATTCTTTTACTCCTGAATACAAATATCTATTTAGCGATTAAGTCGCCAGCTCTTTTAAATAAACCTGCCGAGGATACGGCTGCTTTGCGAAAAGCAGAATCTCTCTCCTCTTCTTCGGTTTTATTTTCAGATTTAAAAAAGCGCTCATAATTAGTTGCCGCAGCCACTAAATTTTCTAATCCCTTTTCCAGGGTTTCTTTTGCATCCTTAACTGCCTCGGGTACTTTGCCAATGGCAATGGCGCGATCGCGAATTTTTCTCGCCTCCGTTACAAAACCGGCGGCCTTGCTTTGGGTCTGTTCGTATTCCTGATCCGATAATTCTGAAATACCTTCGGTATTTAATGCCGAAAGCACGCGTTGCATGCGTAGTGCAGCTTCCAGAATATTTTTTAATTGTTGTTTGGCTTCGCCAACTGCCGCATCATTATGGGAGGCGACTATGGATTGTGAATCAATAGCTGAGGGAGCTATGATGATACCTTCGTGCGAAGGTGAAGACGAAGTTGCTGGCAATTCCATTATTGGTGCCGCTTCCACTTTTTCTGGCATTGTTGTTAAATTTTTGGTTGGCTGTTCAATGGACACCAAGGGAGCTAAGGATGGGGAATTAGATTGTGATTGTATCGCAAAAAATACCGCTACCCCAAAGCATAAAAATGCAAAGAAATAAGATAAAATCATGCGAATTGAGCCACGAGCATTGAGTGCCGTGATTAAAGCATTGAGTGAGACGCTAAATAATAGCGCGATTAATAGAATTTCAACTTTCACCGAAACCTCCATGGGGGTTGTGAACCGCTGTGAATATAAAATATGCGTGGAATTGCTACAAGGAAACTTGTAGCTAACCTTCAAGAGAAAATATGACTAATGAGATTAATCTTGCAACCCCTATCGGTATTCTTGGTTTTGGGGTAGAAGGACAAAGCACAGCGCGGTTTTTATTGGCACAAGGTCATAGGGATATCTTAATTTTTGATAAAATTCCTCCCAAAAACCTGCCTGTCCCTTTAAATTATGCGGGTGAGGAAAATTATTTATCACGTTTACCGGAGATTCGTCTTTTATTTCGCTCCGCAGGAATTCGTCCTGATTTGCCAGAGCTAGTGACCTTTCAAGCATCGGGCGCAAAAGTGACCTCCCAAATCGAACTCTTTATGGACCTCATTCCTGCCTCTCAAATCATTGGAGTAACCGGTACTTTAGGCAAAGGAACTTGTTGCAGTTTATTGCAAAAATTATTGGAAGCGCATGCGGAAAAACGCACCATACATCTCGGAGGTAACATCGGTGTAGCGGCCCTTGATTTGATCCCTGCTATCGCCCCAGAAGATTTAGTGATTTTGGAATTATCTAGTTTTCAACTTTCTACCCTCAACAAAAGTCCGCATGTAGCCATTATTCTTAAAACCACCAGCGAGCATTTGGATTGGCATATAAACCTTGCGGAGTATTGGAAACACAAAAGCCATTTGGTTGCGGCACAAAAACCCAATGATCACCTCATATTCAATAATGATGCCGAAGGCAGTATTTATTTAGCTAAGCAAAGCCCTGCGCAAAAAATTTCTTTTGGGAAAAGGGGTGATATCGTATTGTCAAATCACTCTTTACAATGGCCAGCCAAAAGCTTAATCGTACTTTTAGCAGAAATGCATCTACCCGGCGCCTTTAATTTGGAAAATGCCGCAGCGGCTTTAGCGGCCGCTTTAATTCTAGGCATTCCACAACACCAAGCCTTAAAAGCTTTAAAAGATTTTTCTGGTTTAGAGCATCGTTTGGAATTTATTCGTCACCATCAGAACATTGATTATTTCAATGACTCTTATGCCACACGCCCTGATGCCACTATTGCCGCGGTCGCAACACTCAATCAAATGTACGAAGAAAAATCCACCCCCTTATTAAATCTCCATTTTGGACTGATACTCGGCGGATCCGATAAGCATGCTGATTTTGCTGATTTAATAACGGCACTCATGAGTACTTCTCGTCTCTTATGCATAGCGTTTATCGGACAAACCGGACCAAAACTTTTAAGTGATTTACAAAAACAGCATTCGCCAAGCACCCTAAAATTTTGCGATGATTTACCTGAAGCTTTAAGGTTTTTACAGGAAAATATTTCAGCGGGAGCCATTTTACTTTCACCTGCCTGCGCGTCTTTTGGGTTGTTTGCTAATTATAAGGAAAGAGGAAAAATGTTTAAAAAATTAATTCATGCGCTTTAACCTCTTTAGCAAAATGGCTTGCTATTCTTTAGCGAAATAGGGATTCATATGCTTTCCGAAGAAAATGAAAAAATGATTTTAGCTTATCTCGCCTCTTTACCGGGAGGAGAAAGCTTAAGCTCTCCGCAAGAGCTCAATCGCATGACTTCTCGGCAATTATTATTGCTAGGCGAAGAAGTGGACGATTCCGCCTTAGGATTATTTGTACAACTTTTAAAACAAACCAAAAATCAGAGTGAAAAACTTTTCGAAAAATTATTAGGGGATCATGAAGAAGAAAACCGGCAATTAGTGGATCATTTTTTTAATCGCTATATGAGCTGTGTGCTAACTGATTTGGGTCACGACGATTTAAATCCCTTGGAAAATTATTTGCCCGAAAACACTTTTTCCGATTTAGTATTTGTGCAAAGTCGACAAGCTTTTTTTATGCGGCAAACTATGGCTAATATCAATGAATATTTACAAAAAATGTTTCCTTCATCTTCAGTCTTTGAAGCAGGACAACAAGCAGAAGCTTGGAAATACTTTTGGCAGAAAGTTTTGCAGCGATGAGTGAACCTTGGGAAAATCCAAAACCTGGTGAAAAGCAAGAGGTGGGAACACAAACCGCCGAAAAAGCCGCGCTTAACTTTAAAGTCGTTTTATTTAATGATGAAGATCACACTTATGATTATGTAGTAGAAATGCTTACCCATGCTTGTAAGCTTCCGCGCGAAACGGCTTTTCGCTGCGCCGTGGAAGTCGATTTAACCGGCAAAACTATTGTTTTCTATGGATCGGAAAGTACCTGCCAAAATGTTTGCTCCAAAATCACAGGTTATGGTCCCGATCATCGACTTCCCCATAGCCTTTCTTCTATGAATGCGGAAGTACAATCCCACTAAATTTTCCCAAAAATAACTTGCATCCCAACACATTCTATTGTATCTTCAGTGTACATCACCCCAAGATATAGCGGCGGGAGGCTTAGTTGAAAAATGTCACGAAGCAGGACCTGATACAGGAAACGGCCAAATCTAGCGGCCATTCCCAACTTGAAATTAAAGAGGTTGCGGAACAATTATTAAAGCGTATCGGCGAATATTTGCTTGCAGAGAAAACTATAGAAATTCGAGGTTTTGGAACTTTTTATTCAAAAATTCGCAAACCCCGTCCAGCCAGAAATCCAAGGACCGGAGAAATTTGTCCTTTGGATTGGCGCAAGGTTCCTCTTTTTCGCTTCTCAGCGGATATGAAACATCAAATCAAAGATGTTCCTGAATTGGCCGAAGTATTGCGTAAACAAAGCTTAGCCAAACGAGAAACAGTTAATGCTTCGCATGCTCTTTCATTGCAGCCTGCGCTGTAATTTTTTTCTTTAACATTTACTTTAACCTTAACTTTCAAATAGTTTTTTAAAAAACGAATCTGAAAGTTAGCATGGAATTTTTGCAATTGTAAATGTTAAACTCCTTGGGTGGAGCCAATTCATTTTTATCAACGGATAAATTCTTTATCGCGTTTAATTTTAAGCAAAACACTTCTAGTGCTTTGCTTTTTATTTTTTTTCCTCTTCCATAAATCCTTAAATGCGCAAGCCTTATTATTTATTGGCAAAGCCGATGCCAAACTCTCAGGTGCTTTTGCCTATGATTTTTTAAAGTCCCCCTTGCGTCCCTTAAAAGAGGGAGGGCGTGCACAGTTACTTTTTAATTTGCCCTTTAATATTAGTGCTCCCGTACAAAGTTATTTAGGTGATGTGGGCGATTCGACCCTTGTAATTCCCGATGCTTTGGCGAGTATTTCACAACGCTTTAATATGCATTTGGATGTCAGCGCCCCTTTATTTGGTGGTTTAGCTTTTTTTGCAGTGAGAGAAAATGCCCGCTTAAATGCCTTGGGTGCTTTGGGAAATGGGCGCTTTAATCTCGATACCAGTTTAGCAGGTACCGGTACAGTTTTGTTACGGGGTAGCATACAGCTTCCAATGCTATTTGATTTATATTGGCGCTCTTTAAGTTTTGGATACTGTTTTGAACCCAATAAAAATGTACGCATTGGTTTACAAGTGCATAAGCATGTTTTTGGAGTGCGATTAGCCGGTGATTTAAAACCTGATATTGCCGGACGCATAGGCATACAAAATGAATTTACTAGCGCTTCTTTTCCTATTGCCTATCCCGAAGAAAAAGTTTATGGGCATGCCCAAGGAGAATATACCGGTCAAGCTTGGTCTCCGGAAGTGGGTTTGCAGTTTTGGCGTTTCAGCTTAGTATCGCGTATGGGCGTGCATGCCGTGGGTCGCGGACATTTAGACTTAGATTATAGCGTCCCCTTTTTCATTGACCCGAATACTTTTGAATCTCGTTTTAGCGAGCCCGATTCTTTTTTAGCAGGACCCAATTTAAAACGCATTTTAAATTCCGAAGTTAATCAAAAATCTTTGCATGTACATAGTCATTTAATTTTAGATATTCCCCAATCCCATACTATGGGTTTTGATTTGGTGCGCGATAAGCTTACTTTAAGTTATACCAAGGTTATAGGACAGTTATCTATATATACCGAAAGCGATAGCGGTAACTCCAAAGATACTACGATTTTGGATCCGCGTGATTATTTGAATGCTACACTTTTCCCAGATAATATTTTAACGCTTAGTGCGCATTTTGGATTTTTCCGAGGAACTATTGGAGCCAATACTTTCAATCTCAATTATAGAGATCAAAGTCATATTTTAAGAGGAATACTCCCTTTAGAATTTAACGGAGATCCCCTTGTACCCATTTTAAACTTTGGCATGGAATGGGGCGAATGGTTAAATTTTTCTTTAGATTTTTTCATTTTACCCTTACCCTCAGTGCGCTCAGGAATAACCTATGCTTTTTAAACTGAGCCTTTTTGTGACTCTCATGAGCCTATACAGTTGGTCACAACCCAGCTTACTTTTTTCTCAATTTCCCAAAGGGGAAACCTTACAAGATTCTCTTATCAAATTAACAGTAAACCCATTACCTCCCCTTAGTACATCAGTTCCCGATTCACTTCATCTTTATTATAGCAAAACACCGGTGGGTAATATTCTCGCGGGACATACTTTACGGATCAATAATGTTACCCTGAACGCGGATGCTAACGCCATTTCCAAGACCTTTAATTTTACGGCTTCGGCAAAAGACGCTATAACAGGTTCCGCTCAGCTTCCCTTAGGTTTTGCGTACGTAGTCGCTGCTACCTCCGATGGCAGCTTGGTAACGCCGGAAATACCCTTACTCATTACCACTTCCCAAAGCGCTACCATACTGACTCCACAAAGTATTGAAACCAATGCCAGCCCCACCTTCAGTTGGACACCGGTGCCAGGTGTTCCAGCCTATCATTTACTACTTTCGGATCAAGCCATACAAATTGATCCCAATAAAGGAGTAGTTTCCGGTGCGAGCATTATTTGGCAGGTGATCACTACCAAAACTAGTGTGGCCTATGGGTCACCCGATCCTTCCGGAAATTTTGCCAAACTGAATCCTCCGCCACTTTCTCCTGGGGTAACATACAATTTTATTCTCCTAAATAATTTTGATGGACGTAGTGCATTATCCTCCTCTACCAAAACCCAAACCATTAAACTCTTTAGTTTACAAAGCTCCATCTCTCTTTCGCCTCCACGAAATATTTTCCCTACCCGCGGAGATACGCTAAATTCTGTTAAGGATAGCTTGATTCGATTTCAATGGGGACTTACCAAGAATGCTCAAGGCAAAATTATTCCTGCTAATACCTATCAGGTTTATGTTTATGCTTCGCAAAAACAAAATGGCTTAGATGTGCTCATTCCCGTTTGGCAAAATGAAGTGACCGATACTTTTGTGGTATTCAATGCTAAACAATCTTTACTGAATAGCCGATATACTTTTAAGGTTTTTGCTTTAGGAGACAATGGGAGTAGTACCGTAGGCGATACCTCTTCCTTTTTTTACCAAACCAATGTGCAAACCTTAAGCCTCGCCGCCAAAGGTTTAAATGCCATTGACGATACCACCAGTTTGGGAGATGTTAAAGTGCAAATCATTCCCATTGCCGGAGGCACCGACCCCTTGCCCTTATTTACCGTGGCCAATGAGACTATAGACAAATCCATGACGCGTGGTGATTATCAACTTGTGTTTACCAAAAATGGATATTTAACCCAAAAACGAGATGTTAGTTTGGGAGCTTCTTTGGTTGTAGTAAATCAATATATGCCATTAGCCCAAAGCCAAGTCAGTGGGGTTTTAGAAGATGCCTCACACCTTCCTTTAGATAACGCTTCTATCCTGGCCAAAGACAATAGTGGCCGAACCATTCAAGCCTTAAGCGATGCGAATGGATTTTTTCTTTTAGGTTTAAGCGCCGGAGGATATAGCTTAACCTTAACTAAATCGGACTATAATCCGCGAGATACCGTCATTAACTTGTTACTGGGAAAAAAAATTGATTTGGGGAAACTTGCACTCAGTAAAATTCAAAGCTCGCTTTCGGGAACTGTAATCAATGATAAGGGGCAAGCTATTCTCAATGCGCAAGTAGATATCAAAGACGCTTCCGGAAAAATACTACGCAGTGTACAAACTGATATTGCAGGAAATTTTCAACTTTACTTAGCGCCTGCAACTTACAGCGTTGCCGTTTCCAAAACTGGATTTAGCGCCGCCGAAAAATCCATACAAGTTTCGGGTGCACAAACGTTACAATTTCAACTTACCGCTGGCGCCTCCATTTTAAAAGGACGAATTACCAAGTCCTCAGCAATTTCAACAACTAATATTTCTAGCGGTCCCTTAAGCGGCGCGCAATTGCAGCTCCGTAGCTTGTTCAATAGCACTTCCCAAAACATGATCTCGGATGCGCAGGGAGGTTATTCTTTTTCCATTTTGGATTCTGGTAAATATCGCTTAACTGTTACCTGGACTGGCCAAGCTTCGCCGGAATCCTTGGACATCAGCTTTGGATCTCAACGATCCACGCAAAATAAAGATCTACAGTTACACCAATGGGCACGCATTCAAGGAAATGTTACCTTAACACCCGACACCACCGTCAGAACGAATAATATTATTGTCAGTTTATTACAGCAATCCACCGGTGCACTTGTAGGATCCACTTCACCCATTCGCCAAGATGGAGTATTGCAATATATTTTAGAAGGTATTCCTGATGGACAATATCGATTAGCTTGTGGGCTCCAAGGATATGGACTAAAGAGTGAACCCAGTGTTAACATAACTAATGGAATATGGATCTCAAATGAAAACTTAGCCCTCGAACAATCAAACCATAGTCTCACATTTAATTTGCAGAGAGGTGCCATTGCCGAAAGTGGTAGCATACAATTACAAAGTCCACTCGAAATTATTTTGCAATCCGGTGAAAAACTTTTTCCTGCTCCCACCGGAACCTATACCTTGGTCGCGAACCCCAAAAATACATATCTCATTCCTCCCGAAAAATTTCAATTCCAACTTCCATTTACAGGCCCAACCGATACCGTAGTCAATTTATCTTTCCCTTTTTCCCATGCTCCATTGTCCCTATCCTTTCAATTCAAAAAAGTTTCTTTAGAATTAATTGCTTCACAAAAAATTGATTCTGGGTTTTTGGTTTTTGGTTACGGTAACCCAAAAGACACATTACGCCTAACTTCAGCTTTGCTAAATAGTATGGATTCAGTGCGAACCATTTCCTTTAATCCGGGATTGCAAGGGGGAAATTTGGTTTATTATTTTGTTATCTATGCAAAAGGTATTCGTTATGCAAATGCAGCCTCTTCACGGAATTTTCGCGCAGCGGTAACACCCAATCCGGATTTAACCACTTTACATTTAGATGGCGGCGAAATCTTAAGGCTCCCCCGCGCAAGTCATTTTGATTTTCATTTAAATGGGTTTAATGCTGCCGGACAATCTTTGGATAGCGCTTTAGATTCCGATTTAACCAGCAAAATATCTTGGGGATTAAATGTCGGAACAAGTTTAAGCTTCACTAGGCGCATAGGCCGCAGAGTATCTTTAAGCACCGCCAATAAGAGCCAATCTTTATCCAAAAAATCGGCAACTGTTATTTGGGATACTTTATATGTTACGGCCGAACTTCGCACAAGCTCAGTTAAAATGACAATTCCCATTCTTACAGTGGATGCAAGAATCAATTTACTGCGTTTGAACAGCTCCATAGGACAAGCCACACAAATAGATAGGCCCGAAAACTTCACCTTATTTATTTCTGCTTTCGATACTACCCTTAAGCCTCCTGCCAACCTCACTCCCAATCCAACTTATACCTTACTTCCGCAGGAGGCGGGTCAAATTATTGAAGGTGAAGTACAGCTAAATCCTAATTTTATTGGCCCTTTGCGCATTCTCGCTAATCATCAAAATCCTGATGGGGAAATTATTAGCACCGAATTAGGTATTGAAAGAGACGCGTTATTTCGGGGTTTAAATGTGGGTCAAACAGTCAAAAGTGGCGACAGTTCAAGATCTCTTTTTCATGATGCAGGATTTGAAATTTCATTGCCCGACTCTGCCTTATTAGGAAATAGCCAAGGCCAATTAAGAATCTTTCAACGCAAAATTAGTAATGTATTTATTAGTGAAGAAAAGGAAGTGGTTACTGGACCTTTGTATGAAATTTCTAATCCACTTGGATCGAATTTTTCCAAAAAGCTACGTTTTCGCTTTGGCTTACCTGCTTGGAGCGAAGGGCGACAAAGTCGACTCGGTATATTCGATAATCTCGATTTAGCATGGATTAATTATTCGGATAGCGCGTTGGCAGATATAAACATTTTCAAAAAAAGATCTTTGTCTTTGCCGATCTATGGATACGATGGTTATTATGTTGGATTGCGCACACCATCTTTGCCGTTATCCGTAGCCGATTTCGAAATCATACCCAATCCTTTTAGTCCTTTAGTGTTGGCCTCGCGCGACGGCAATACTGCTTATGGAACACGCATACATTTTCGTGCTGAGTCTAATACAAGTTCACAAGTTACCTTCTCCATTAAAATTTATAGTCTCGAAGGAGAGCTTATGCGTATCTTGATTGAACATCAAACGGTAGCCAAAATTCCAGTGGATTTTTATTGGGATGGTAAAACCGATCAAGGGCGCTGGGTGCGCAATGGACGCTATTTAGTCAAATTATCCTTGCGCGAAACGGGTGGTCATAAAGAAAATTATTTGGTCAAACCCGTGGTGGTATTCCAATGAAACGCATCCCTTTGCACAAATTTTGGTTTATGCTGGGTATAGTAATGTTAAGGTTACCTTGCTTTGCCGAAACGCCAACACTATTAGTTTTACCTCCCGAATATATTAATGTGCAAAAATCCATTGATCCCAAAACCCGAGAAAAATGGGAAAGCGCTATGCGCTTGGGGGCTACGCAAGCCGAAACCCATACCGTATGGACACGCGAAGAAATGCTTCGATATTGGAAAGTTGGAGTGTTTCCAAAAACCTGTTTTTCATGGGAATGTCTCAATAAAATAGCGAATCATTTGTCGCCCGATTATTTTTTAGCCGGACAAATTACCCGCATGGATAGCTTGCAAAGACTTCGATTATTGCTGTTCGATGTTAAAAAAAGAGTAGTGATTCGCGCTCTGGAAAAAACCGGTAGTATAAAATCTTTTTACCTCAAGGATACTTTATGTGATCCGTTAATTCCTTTTGCGCAAAATGCGACGCAAGAAATTTTGGATAAAGGCAATATGGATTCGTTATCCGAAAATGCACAAAACTATACTTGGACCAAAGCGCCTTTACCCAAAAATGGAAAGTTATCCTATGGAATAATTGGAACGGGACTTATGCTTACGGGTTTGGTTATTGCAGCCACCGAAGGACAACTCAGCCAAAATGATGCGAATACTACCCAAGTGGGTCAACCGCTTTTAGAGGGCGACGGCTTATCTTCTTTTATACGAGGATTTTTTAGCCATCCAGCAATGGGTCCACAATATGCCGCGCAAGGAGGAGCAGGTATCGCTTATGTTACGGGTGCGCATGCGCTTTTATTGAATCCTGCAGGTCTTGCCAATACCACCAAACCCGAAGCCCTTTTTATTAAAAGTACTTTGCCAGGAAATATTCCTTCCTTTTATTTAGGGTACTGTGGTGCTTTGACTGGTTCCTTACAACAAGGATTAGGGCTTCAATATACCGGTGATAATTTAGCTAATGAAATAGTATTAGAAAATGCTTTTGCCATGCCGCTCAGTTTTTTAGGTGAATGGTTTGAACCCATTAAGGCGGGGCTTGGGGCTAAAATTTATTTAGCACAAGTGGGAGAGGGTGGCAATGGTTTAGAGCGATCGACTGGAAATAGCTTTGGGTTTGGATTAGATGCTGGACTACAATTTCCCTTTACCGAACAAATTGAAGCCGGTGTTTTTTTACGCGACGGTGTTAGCGCCCTCGTGCATCATAATACTTTAACGAATCAGCGTTATGGCGAAATCCTTCCGCCCGAATTTTCCGTCGGTACTAGCTACAAGGTAACACCTCAGTTAACCTTATTAATGGATGGCCAAAAAGCCTTGTTTGTGGATCAAACCGATCAAATCCGCCTAGGAGGCGAACAAGGTTTATGGCAAATTCTTTTCCTGCGCGCCGGCTTAGTAGAAGTTTTTGGTCGCGAGGCCGTGCAAAAATTAACCGTGGGCTTTGGAATAGAAAGTTCGGGATTTAATAATGGGTTTTCGCAAAACAATTTATCGGTCAATTATAGTTATGCCTTAGGTTTTGGCGAAGACCAGCCTTTAGCCCAAGGTCACCAGTTTAGCTTAACCTTGGCTTTTTAAATAGCCTAACAGTTTTGTTACCCTAGCCATCTTCGCTTTCAAAGGTTTAGCTTAAAGCCTTGGCGCGTTCTTGTAAATATTCTCGATAAGGGGATTTTGGCATATCTTCCGCTACTTTTTGAAATTGCGCCAAGGTAATGAAGCCTCGTGTCAAAGCGATTTCTTCAAGACAGGCGATTTTTAAACCCTGTCGAGCTTCCAAAGTATAAATGAAGTTACTGGCTTCCAGCAAGCTCGCATGGGTTCCGGTATCCAACCAAGCAATGCCACGTCCAAGCAGAGAAACCGACAGGTTACCTTGCTTAAGATACGCTAAATTTAAATCGGTAATTTCCAATTCGCCACGAGGAGATGGTTTAAGTGACTTGGTAATTTCAACTACCTTAGAATCATAAATGTATAATCCTGGAACCGCATAATTGGATTTGGGTGTTTTAGGTTTTTCTTCTAAGCCCACTACTTTTTGATCGCTACTAAATTCTACCACTCCATAACGCTCTGGATCTTTAACATAATAACCAAAAACTTTAGCGCCCGAAGTAAAGTTGGAAATAATTTCATCCAACTTCATACGACCATAAAAAATATTGTCGCCCAAAATAAGTGTAACCGGATTGTTACCAATAAACTTTTCGCCGATCACAAAGGCTTTGGCAATACCATCAGGCTTGTCCTGCACTGCATATTCAATCTTAATTCCGAGTGGCGCACCATCTCCCAAAAGATTTTGAAAACGAGGAATATCTTGAGGCGTAGAGATAAGCAAAAAGTCTTTTATACCGCCCAGCATCAAGGTGGCCAGTGGATAAAATATCATCGGCTTATCATAAACCGGTAAAAGTTGTTTGCTCGCAACTTGCGTCAAAGGATAGAGTCGACTACCCGCTCCGCCCGCTAGAATAATGCCTTTCATAATTTCCTTTCCATTTTTACCGCTTCTAAACTTGCGGAGGTGGTATTTAGGGCACATTTTGGTGCAGGTAAATTTAAAGAGGTACGAATATTATTAAATACAGTTTCAATTGGTGCCGTGGCATCTACACTATGCAATATCCCAATGCGTTTAAAAAAATCTAGCATAGGCTCGGTTTTGCTATGGTAATCTTCAATGCGTTTTTTTAAAGCTTCTTCATGGTCATCGGAACGATGATTCAATGTGCCATGACAAACATCACAAATACCTTCCACTTTTGGACGATGGCCAATTAAATTATAATCCAATCCACAACCCGAACAAATGCGGCGTGCTAAAACTCTCTCCATCACCAAACTATCCGGCGCATCTAAATGCACTACCGCATTAATGTTATAACTTTCAAAAAGAAACTCCGCCTGCGCAAAATTGCGAGGGAAGCCATCGAGCACAAAACCGTAATTCCAATCATGCCAAGTCATTCTTTCTGCGACCACTTTAAAAACCATATCATCACTTACCATTTGGCCTTTGGATATCACGCGATTGATTTTGGCAGCAAGCTTAGTGTGATTAGCAATATGCCAGCGAAAAATATCGCCGATACATAAATGCACAAAGTCATAATTTTCGCAAAGCAATTTTGCCTGTGTGCCTTTGCCAACCCCTTGAATGCCCATAACAATATATTTATACATGCCTAATTATCCTGAATAAAAACTTATCCGTCATTCCAAGCTTAAACATCTTAAAAATGGAGACCTTGAAGGATGTAAAAGGTAAACATTTATCGACCAATTACTCGACTGAATTATTGCCATTCAGTCTCTTTTTTACTCTTTAGCGAATCACTCCAAAGCGTACCCATTTTTGTTTTTTACCACCTGCAAACCATACTTCCACCTGCGCAGAGTAAACGTCGGGGCCTAAATGACTGAGGTCAAGTACTTGGGTATACGGCTGTATGCCTGCATTGAGCTGAGTCCATTCTTGCTCTTTAACTTTTACTCCGGCTAAATCGTAAATCTTAATTCGGGCTTTTTGAGCCATAGTTCCAATTTCCAAATGTATAGTTGCCGTGGCGCCTCGAACTGGGCTAGGAAAGAGAAAAAAGTTTCGAATATTTTCTTCTTTGGCTGAAGTTGAAGTTTCGGGTAATAAAGCGGCATTAAGATAATTTTGCCTTTCTCCATTTCCGCCTGGAAGCAACCAAGATAGGCCTGACTTTGCAGTTGATTTTTTTAAGGTCCATGCATTTAAACTTCCGGAACCGGTATGCGCAAACAAATCAAGGTCATTGTTATTCCCATTAGGGGCATTAAGGTAAAGATGAATGAAGGGCTTCACCATGCTATCAATAGTTGAGCCACCTATCGTCAGAGGCCAATCATTTTTATTCAAAGATAAGAGACCCGCTTGTTTATAAGAGTTAGGCTCGTAGGAAGTAGTGTCCACGATTTTACCTTGCGCATTCAAGGCCCAGATTAAGCCATCCGGTGAAGCAATTAATATCGTAGGCTTTTGATTCAAAGCGAAAACTAAGGGCGTGCTTTGCACCACGGTTTCCGGTGATTTTTTGTTTCCATACAATAGGCCTATGGCTTGATGTTGTTCCAAAGCAAAAGGCCATCCGGGTAAAGCTGCTCCATGAAAATCAATTGCATGTAACCCATTAGTTACTGTAAATAAAATATCCGGATAGCCGTCCTCATTAATATCCGCTAAGGCAGGAGAGCTGCGATCTTCAGTTTGATATTTAAATGCAGTGTCCACAATACGTATCGAGCGGGGAAAGTTTTGCGGGAAACCAATAAAACTTTTACCCTCGAGATTTACTAAATGTGCTGAGCCACGCGATCCCAACAAGAACAAATCATTATTGCCATTACGATCAAAATCAGAAACCGAAAGCGTGAATACCTCTTCCGCAAGCGGCGCATAATCGCCCCAAACAACATTTACATCTCTGGCTACTTTACTTTCGGTGGACAATACACATACTTTACCACCTTCTGCTACCGCAGCAAGTTGCATCACGCCTTTTTCATCTGGTATGGCAGCAAGATTTTGCACTTTCCAGTTTAAAGGTAAAGGAATGCTATCCTGTCTTATGCCCTTGAGGTCATAGGATAAGGCGGTATGCTGCTGAGAAATAACCCAAGCTTTATTTTGAATGATTATCGGTCCAACCTGACCCTCTAAGGTTACCGTAACATTATTAATACTGGAGTCGCGGGATTGTGCCAATAAACTATCTGCGCGTAAACGGAACAAATGCAGTGCATTATGGGTAAGTACAGCTAAAGCGCTATCCCCAAATGTTGCACTGCCCAAAGGAAATCCCAAAGTATCCGTTAAAGCAGGTATCGGCAAATATACGGTATCCCGACTATTACCGGTAGGTAAAAGCGTGAAAACCGAGTCGTATCCTGATTTAAGTGGGAGAGAATCGCGCGCTGATAATCCGGGCTTACCTGCATTCGTAAAAATCTGCACCGCACCGCGATCACTTATTGGTAATACCCAGTTTTTTGCAGGCAAGGTATTAGCAGGGGTTTTTAAAAAATTTACCGCTTGGGCTTGAGTTCCTTTATCCAACGTGACCGGCCAAGCATTTCCAAGTTTCTGTTCGAGCAATTTATTATTCGGCCAAAAAACATTTAAGGTAATGGACGAATCGTTTAAGGTAAATACGGAATCTTTATTGTCTCCCGAAAATGAATTTAAACCGGACTTCCATTTCGGTGTAGCAGGAAGCACCACTTCCAATTGAATATGTGTGCGTCCATCATTCCAAGCATTGGTGTTGGCATTGCCATAAGGACCAATAATTTTGGTGGTATCAATCACCCAAATGCTATCCGTGCCTTTAACCGGACGTTTCAGTTTTTTTTCGAAATGCGGTAACATATCCGCGCCGGATCCATAATCAAAAGCCGGTTGCCCCAAAGCATCGCGAAACTCTTTTCCAATACTTAAAATGCCATCGGCCTCCACTAAACTTACGCCTTGATATTGACTTTTAAGTGTATCACCCAAATACGCATTCACCGCGCCATATTTTAAAAAACTTTGAATAAACCAATCATTCACATGCCAAACCAATAATCCATTCCCGGGAAGCCCTATATCATAAGAGCTTGCGCTGGTTATAATACCTTTGGGTTTAAGCGGGTTAACTTTGCAATTTTTGCCTTTGGTGTCGCACAGCGAATCTAAAAATACGGAATCGATTTTACTCAACGGAATAGTTTTGGATCCAGTTTTTTCGAATTTAAATTCTTTGCTATTGTCCTCATTGTAACTGTAATTTAGGGTTACCGAATCATTTAGGTTACGTTGCCTATTTTCGATCAATAAATATTCCCGCTCATTCAAGGGGATTTTTAAAGCCGTTTTTTTATTGATGTCGTCTACAATGAGTGGACTCCATATTTTATAACGCGAAAAAGCACTATCGCCCGATTTGGCAACTTCGGGTTGTTCCCAACCCATGTAAGTACGCACCCAAGCGGAAGGGTAAATGGGTAAAAATCCATTTAAAGTATTGTAACCGGCAAAATCCATCATATCAAAATAGCCGAGCTTGGAAATACCTTTCACCACATCGAACATGTCGGGCAAGCCCATACAACGCGCCAATTGATTGACTAAAATCCCATTAATGCCCCAATTCAATTTGTCCTGCGAAGCCGATTCACTTAGCAACATAATATCGGTGAGTGTTTTGCCATTACTGAGTTGCACGCCCAATGAATCTTTGCGTAACACTGTATTGGGTTCTCCGGTAGAGGTCGTGGCTTTTTTGAAAACCTCAAAATAAGGCTTGGATACAAAAAAATCGATTAAGTCAGCTGCCGAGTTAGCATTAAAAGCACCCAAATTGCCACCGTCTAATAAGCGAGAATGACCTGCATGAAAAATCATATACGCACGAAATTTTTTGGCTGAAGTAATCGTATCTGTTTTAAAAGGGTTACCATCAACCGCATCGCCTTTGTCTGCGAGATGAATACTTTCAGAAATAAAAGTCATGAATTGTTGCAGGCGTCTTTCTTCAAAGGCCGCATTCTTTTCTTTTTTTTCTTTTTCTGGAGGATTATAAGCCGGTAATCTTTTGTCCAAAGTATAGGGATTGTCTATCAAACCCGAATTATTCGGCTTGGGAAAAATATGTAACGTTATAGTTACCCTATTATGCGATACCTTTTCAAAATAGTTTTTGGCAAATTCAAAATGTTTTTCCAAATAGTATTGCGACTTGCGAATATTTTCGCTATTGGGATCGAGAGTATAACTCGTATCGATATCGGATCCAAATACGCCTCGCCCCGTAGTACTCATTTCATCCGTGGCTACTTTTTCATCTTTAAATTGCACATAGAGCGCATATACTTCTAAAGTGTCGGGGGCTTGTGAGTTTTCCGCCGCTGCCTTAAACAAAATTCTTCCTTGCGATTGAGGCGAATTTAATCCATGCGCAGCAAATGTTGCAGCTCGGGATACAGTCGGAAAAGCGGCCAAATAAACCGCGCCAATCATTGAGAATAAAGGCTTCAACACAGGATTTTCCTTTGGATAAAATCTCCCAGAAATCTACAAAATCAGGGGTTAAAAAGCCTTAAGCAGAATGCTCGCCGAAGTAAAAGCAGTCATTATTTGGCAGGGAGAATGAAAAAAGGAGATTTATGCCAATGAGGATTGAACTCCAATTTATCAACCTTAATTTCAAGAAAAATTTTTCCCTCAGCCTTTACCACCCAATGCTTAGGTATCATTCGATTTTGCATGATGAAATAATCTGAAAATTGCAATTCCAAAATTTTATCTTTATCCCAAATCGTTTGAATCAGTCCATTAGCATTTATTTGCATATGACGGATTTCTTTCGCATTCTCAATACGCCAAGTATTTGCCCCTTCAGCTAGGACACTATCCTTTTCCATTGGCCAATAGCCTTCCCATAATGCCCCCAAAATAAACGTAAGCGGAAGTCCTCTTTGCCCATTTTTTTGCATGCTTGGAAAAAAAATGCTATCGCCCTTATCCCCTACAAAAATGCCCTTATCGTAAATGGCTAAATGCCAATCGGAATGGTCCCAAAAAAAACTGCCGCCCAAATAACCTGGAAAGGGATAAAAATCCATTTTGTAGCGTTGTAAAGGAATTGCACTTAGCACAGCCGCCGTAGAGTTTTTTTTGTCCCCTTCAATACTCGTAACTTGTAATTCCGCACGCAAAGAATCGGGCCATGCCGGACCTGTTAGGTTTTTTCCTTCGAGTCGAGCCAATCCGGTAGGATGATGCAAAGAGGTTGCACAGTTCAAAAAAATCCAAGCAAAAAAAAGTAGGCTTTGAAAACTTATTTTCAATTCACTTTCCTATGCGCCAATTCATGCTCAGGATCAAGCTTCAATATCATTTTCCATTTTTCTATCGCCGCATCCCGTTCGCCCAATTTTTCCAACACAAGCGCATAATGTTCTAAAAGCGAAGTATCATTGGGAATAGTTTTAAACGCTTGCTCTATAAATATTCGTGCTTGCTTAAAATTATTTTGTTGAAAATACCACCAACCCTTGGAATCCAAAATGGCGCCATTGTGAGGATCGAGCTGTAAAGCCTTGTCAATCAAATGCAAGGAGTATTCCGCTTCCTGATTTTGTTCCACTAACAAATAACCTAAGTAATTGAGTATTACCGGATCCGTAGAATCGAATTGCACTAGTTTTTTCAACACCACAATACTTTCGGCTTTTCTTTTAACCGATTCTAAAGCAATTCCTAATTCAAAATAAACCCGAGGATTTTTTTCATCTAGATTTATAGCCCGTTGATAACTAATAATCCCTGATTCACGATAGGCTGTGATTTTTTGAGTACGTAAATCACCCGTAACCTGCGCGCTATCCTTATTTTCTTCAATTTTTTTAGCGACTTGAAAAAAAACTAATCCGCGAAGATACCATGACATCCAATTTTTTTCTTGTTCCTTAGTCATTTTTTCCAATAATTCAAAAGCTTCCGCATCTCGATTTCCGTGGATGTAAAAAAAGGCGAGCTTGGCCCAATAATCAGGGACTTTTGTATCGATTTCTAAAGCTCTTTTAAATTCACTTTCGGCAAGTGTAAGCTCTTTCAAATCAAAAGCCGTAGAGGCTAATAAAAAATGAAATCCCGAACTATTGGGCTGCATTTTTATTAAGGAGATTAGGATATCTTTTACTTCCGCATACTGTTTTTTTTCGAAAAGCAAGCTGGCATAAGGTGACATGATTTCTTTTTCACCCGGATGCTTTTTATTTAAATCCGCAAAAGTCACTAGAGCAGAATCTGGTAATTTTGCTAATTCAAAAGCACGAGCTTTTTGTAAACTGTATTTGGTATTGTCGGAATCGGCCATTTCCAAATGACGATATACCTCAATGAGATTACTGTACATTTCTTGCTCTTCATAAAAAGCCGCCAATTTTTCCCCGAAAACAATATTATTCGTATGCTCCCAAGCTTCGGTATATAGTTTGGGTAATTTATCCAGCTTCCCCGCAACCATATAGTTATGTGCTTGGTGGTCTACGAGTTGAGCTGGGTAATCTATTTTTGGGAGTAACTTTTCCATGACCAAGGTATATTTTGGAATATCCTTGATGCTTTCATAAAGTGTTGCTAGAGTATAAAGTAAATCTCTATCCTTATCATCTAAATCCAGGGCCTTATTATAATAGACCAAGGCTTGCGCCATTTCTCCTTTGCGTAAATAAATTTCCCCAATGATTTGCAATTCATTACTTGCCGTAATGCCTTCCAATTCTAAGCAATGCGCTGCCACCTTTAAGGCTGTATCCAGTTTTCGTGAAGTCTTTAATTTATCCGCATATAAAAAACATAAATCGCGACTTTGCGGATCGTATTCACTAGCTATTTGATAGTAACTTGAAACCACGGCCTCATTACCCGCCCATTCATGTTGCAAAGCTCTTAAAAAAAATTCATGCGCATAAATTCTTTTATCGATTTTTACACTATCCGTTTTTTTATCAATGAGTTTGTTTTGTGGAGGAGGCGAAGTGCATTCAAATAAAATACTGCAAATAGTTATACTTAATAAATAAATTGCTTTTTTTTTCGAAATCATTATTGAGAAACCATTAAGTCCACCATTGTCCCGTTCATTTTACTTCCCGGCATTGGCGTTTGCGATAAGATTGTATTCGGCAAACTTTTTTTCTGTTTTTGATAAGTCACTTTTCCGAGACGTAACCTTAACTTTAACAATTGCATTTTAGTCTGCGTTAAGGATTGTCCTTTGAAATCGGGAAGCTTGGTGACTTGTTCTTCCTTGCCTTCACTGATTTCCAAATTTACCGCATGACCTTTTTCTAAAAGCGCATGGGCCGCAGGATGACTGGCAATAACCGCTCCCGCAGGAATATTACTTTGCTTGAGATAACTCACTTGGCCTAAGCGCAAACCCAATTGTTGTAAGGTGATCTCCGCTTGCCGTAAAGAAAGTCCCTTTAAGCTAGGTAATTCCTCACTTTTAAAACCCTTACTGATTTTAATCCAAACTCTCCGGCCTTTTTTAACCGTGGCTCCACTTAATGGATATTGACCTTGCACCAATCCGGCTTTGATATTTTGGCTATAATCGCCAGTAGAATCGAGCATGAATAATAAATGATTTTGCGACAAAATATTTTTGGCTTGCTCCGGCGCAAGTCCTGTTAAAGCGGGAACCGCCACGGTACCGGTAAATTTTCCGGCTAAGTAAGGCATGATTAAACTATTAATCAATACATAGACAATCAACGCGAAAGCGGACCATAAAGTTAAGCCGAAAACCAAAGGCTTCGCCAAAAGTTTGGAAAAATTCATTTGCAAAAAACCTTAATGCCCATGGCTTACTCTTTTATGTCCTTAAATGTTCTTCTTGGAGAATAAAAAGATCTTTTCCGTTTATCGCCACATACCCTTTATCCTGCAAATGCTTTAACATGCGTGATACGGTCTCTCTTGAGGTACCCGACATTTCTGCCAAGGTTTGATGGGTAGGCCTATCATGAATTACAGTAATGATTCGCCCCTCTTTGGTTTTGGAACGGATACCCTTTTCTTCCATAATTTGCAATAGCGTTCCCGCTAAGCGGCCACATACACGCATCATGGCTAGCGAAGATATTTGTCTGTTGGTTTTACGCAAACGCCGCGACATTTCACTTAACAAAGTCATAGCTAATTCTGGCTTATGCTTCATGTATTGCAAAAAGTCTTCTCTGCGAATAATGAAAACATGCGAATCGTCCACGGCTTTAACCGTTGCCGAACGAGGCTCTCCATCGAGCAAAGCCATCTCTCCAAAAAAATCACCCTCTTTGAGCAAAGCAATAATGGCCTCGCGGCCATCTTCGGAAGTTAAGGAAACTTTTACCTGACCTTCGGCAATTACAAATAAAGCGGGATCGGGATCATCCACTTCCAAAATAATGATTTCATTTTTTTTATAAGTCTTATCCCGCATCATCTCGCCCATGCTGGCGAGCTGCTTATCATCTAAAGTGGAAAATAAATCTACGCCTTTCAGCAATTCCAACTTTTTTTTCATAGCACCTCACAAACTGAGTTTGATGGTTTGATGACGCTTGGGTCCTAAAGAAATAATGCCAATGGGTAATTCTAATAAATCCGATAAACGCTGCAAATAATTGCGTGCATTTTGCGGCAAGCCTTCCCAAGTGGTAATCCCTTCCGTAGAAGATTTCCAGCCAGGCATAGTTTCATAAACCGGTTGCACACGTTCTAAACGCGAGAGTTGTGAAGGGAAATGATCCACTTTTACGCCATCAATCATATACGAAGTGCAAATCTGAATGGACTCAAAGCCATCCATTACATCCATTTTGGTAATCGCTAAATGCGTTAAGCCATTTACCATGGCCGCGCGACGCACTAACACCGCATCAAACCAACCACAGCGACGCGAGCGTCCCGTGGTTGCTCCAAATTCATGACCAATACGACGTAAAGTTTCACCTTCTTCGCCATTTAATTCCGTAGGAAAAGGGCCATTGCCAACCCGCGTGGTATACGCTTTCACCACGCCAATCACCTGATCAATAGCCGTGGGGCCTACGCCCGAACCAATACAGGCCGAAGCGGAAACGGTATTCGAGGAGGTAACGTATGGATAAGTGCCATGATCCACATCGAGAATAGTGCCTTGTGCGCCTTCAAACAAAAGCTGTTCGCCTCTTTTCAAAGCTTCATTAAGATACACCACGGTATCACGCACATAAGTACGCAGTTTATTTCCATATTCCAAATATTCAGCGTAAACCGCTTCAGCAGATAAGGGCTCGCCGCCATACATTTTTTCAATAATGGCATTATTAGAGGTAACATACAAGTTAACCTTGTCACGCAAAAGCGTGGCATCTAATAAATCGGCTACGCGAATTCCGGAACGATTTACTTTATCGGAATAAGCAGGTCCAATACCTCGGCCGGTAGTACCAATCGCATTTTTGCCCGCCGCTTTTTCTTTAAGCTGATCCATGACTTTGTGATAAGGCATAACCACATGCGCATTTTCGGCCAAGAAAAGTCGATTTTCAACTTTAAAACCTTTGGCTTTAATTTCTTCGATTTCCAGTAAAAGCTGTGCAGGATCTAAAACCACCCCATTGCCAATTAAGCAAACTTTTTCGGGATGCATAATGCCCGAAGGAATGAGATGGAAAATGAATTTTTCATCGCCGACCTCTACCGTATGACCCGCATTCGCGCCACCTTGGAAACGGACGACAATGTCGCCTTCATCCATGAGATAGTCTACAATTTTAGCTTTTCCTTCGTCTCCCCATTGGGCACCTACAACAATTCGGTTTGGCATTGAAATTCCCTATTTGATCCGCTGATTGGGCGGGCATAAATTTTGTTCAATTGTGGTAAGGTAAAAAAGGGGGGGGAATGGCTCAATGGTTTGAATGGGCTAATTTGATGAAATTTGGTTGGATGTTGGCTTTTGGGGAGAGTTGTAGTGAATAACGCCGCGCAACAAAAAAAGCCGCTCGTCCTGAGCGCTTAGAGAGAATGAACTTAATTTCAAGTAAAATCGAAGGCAACCAGTAGTTGCATCGAGCCAATCAAATTATTAACATACTAAGGTTTACGCCATCCAAAAGACATGTGCCAATATTTGACTCTTATTTTTATCTTCTGAAAGAATATGGAAAAAAAATTTCTAAACATACCTCATACCAACTCCAGAAAATTTGATAGGAATTTTATAAACACAGCGGTTTGTGAAATGAAATTTCCGACAATTCTTGAGTTCGAAAAAGCCCCTCCAGTTGAAATCCAAAAAAAATTGCGAAAAAACTACCCACTTTTTAATACGGTTAAATCATTAGATGTGGGATTAAATAAAACTAGCGCTACGCAGTACTATACACTTCATTCATCAGATAGCAAATGGTTTGTTACAATCAAGCAAGATTCCATTTCACTAGAAACCAGAGCCTATAAAACCTTTGAAGATTTTTTAACAAGATTAGAAAACGTATTGAGTGCATCTATACCGAGCATCGACACAGATTTTTTCACCAGAATCGGCCTGCGCTACATTAACCTCATCCCTATTGATGGCGTAGAGTTTAAGGGGTTCGTTAACCCAAAACTAGTCGGCCCTTTTGAGGATGATACTTTTGGTGACCTTAGTCAATATTCGCAAATAGTTTCGGGGCGGCTTCAAACTGGAATGTATAATTTCAGACATGGAGTGAAGCCCCTTGAATCTGAAAGTCAAAAACCTGAGTATTTTTTAGACTTCGACTACTATAAAGAAATGGTTGCGATAGATAATATAAAGGAAACGCTTCAATCTTTTCACCAGTACAATTTTTCATTTTTTTATTGGTGCTTAGGTGAAAAAGCAAGAAGCATGCTAGAATTACCAGAGGAAAAGTCTTAGTTAAGCGTTCTAAAAGAAAGGGTTAATATGGTTATCGCTATAGAAACATCATATAACTGGGAAAAGCATTTTTCAGAATTAAATGCCAAACATTCAGCTCCTATTAATTCGACTAACCAAAACTCAAACACTGCATATACCCCTCTCCAGACACTCATTGATAAACTAATCGAGGAAAACGCTTTAGGTAAACTATTTGGAAACACATTGAAAGGGACGAACCTTACACAAACAAAAGTTTCATCGCAATCAGATTTTCAAGATTCCGAAAATATTTTTTCAAGCCAGCTTGAGCAAGATATCAATAATCGACTAGAATTACTTTGCAGAAAATATGCCACCAAGTCTCTCTCAACCGAAGATCGTGTTCGATTTGAAATCGCAACTCAAAGAACTATTATGGCAATACCTAGAGTTCAGGAAGAGGATTTCAAAAATCTCGAAAATATTACTGAAAGATTGAATAATTCGTTTGATAGCATAGAGCATTTGCTTGATTAATTATGGCAAAAGTCGAAATACCTGCTTACTATTTTCAGCAGGCCCTGCACCTGCGGAAATATTCTCCAAAAAAAAACCTTAGCTATAAAAACAAAGAGCAACGCGCTTTCCTTAAAACTCTCCTTAGAAGAGAGTTCGCAAGAAAATGTATATATTGCCGAAGATCTGATTCCTTATGCAGAAAAGACCAATTTGGAATCGACCATTATAAGCCCAAATCCAAATTTCCGGATTTAATAGACGAATATTCAAATTTGTTTCAAGCCTGCAATACTTGCAACAGATTGAAATCAAATTTTTGGCCTAGTGCGGAGCAAATTTCTGCTGGAATTTTTATTCCAAATCCTTGCGATTACATAATGACTAATCATCTCAAATTTGTTGGAGCTAAAATCAAGGAACAAAGTACAGCGGGCGAATGGACAATTGATCAACTGCATTTAAATGATTCTGAGTCAATCAAACACAGAGAATTTTTAAATAAAACTTATCTCGAATTTAAGTACAAACTCAGCCGAGTCGAAAAGCAGCTTAAAAAAAACATCAGCGTCTTATCAAAAAAGAATCTAAATCACGAGGAAGTAACCGAAGTAACTGAAAAACAAAGGTTATTGGTTGAGGCGAAAGCAGAGATCAAAAAATACCTATTTAGGTTAATTGGCGAATAAAACTACACCTCGCTAGTCCATGGGCTCGCTGCATGAGCGCGGCCATTCTTGCAAATTATCTAGGCCTTATATGGACACAAGTAGTGAAGGGGTATTATGCTGAAAATAAAATATTTGTTGTTGTTCTTCTTAGTTCATGTAAAACAAACATTGAGCACTTAGGAAAAGATGATTTTATAAAATTGGGTACAACAATAGAGAAGATGAATAGTGCTACATCAACTCAATATATCGGGAAAACTCAAGATAGAGTCTACCTGGAGTATTTCGGACCAGGAATTTTTGGAAGTAAAACAATTGTATTTTGGACGGAAATTTCGAATTTACCTTCCGATTATCAGAGATTAATTAAGGAAGGTAAAAGCCCCTGGGTACCGTGGATGCAGAAATCACAAGATTAAGTGGGTACAAGCAGAACAAACCAATAATCCACCGCTCCAATAAATACTAAAGAGTAAATAGGCGGCGCTGATCTTGAACCTCGTCGTAAACCCGCCCCAAAAAGAAGTAAGACCTCTGCGGTGCAATCAAGTGAATTATTTTTAGGATCAGGAAAAACCAAAAGACAAATAAAGGCAGAGTATATTGTCGAAAATCATTGGAACTAGTTATTTCTTATCGGTTCTTTTTTGGATTATCTTTATCCGCAGAATTCCGAACGAAGTCCTGAGCGGTTCGAAGTATTTATTCGTTTTGCTTTTTTTATTTCTCCAAATCTACGGCTTAACTGGACTTATTAATTTGGCAATTTCGCGTATCGAAAAAAACCAATGGGCAAAAAAATATTTTTATTGGTTTTTTAATGGCTCCCTTTTGCTTTACACTCTTGCCGTTGCCTCCTCATGTTTACTTCAAAATGGGATTTGGAAGGTTGGCTTGATAATTCCAATTCTTGCCTATTTCATTAGCCTTGCGTTATACCATAAACAAATTGCTAGATAACACCAATGCGCGAGGTGCCATCTCTGGTTCGTCCCACCGAGCGATGATCGTAGATTATCTAGGTGTTACATGGGTGAATGAATATTAATGAAGAATGAAATGAAAAATAAGCGAACTCAAATAAAAAAGCTCGACGGGCTCCCAGCTTACGGCCCAATGGCTTTACCATTCTCTGGAACAGGGCGCGGGTATCATCACGAGGGTTTGGTTGTTGAATTTCAAATTGATGATGAAAGCTGGGTTGGAAATTTTCAGCCCGGCCTAACTAAGTTCAATGATATCGGATTTTTCCCAGGTAGCGGAATGGTATTTGTTGTTTCAAATGGGGAAGGATATTTAATCAACCCTTACGAAAAGAAATGCTTACAAACCTTCATCGGCTCAATTGAAGGGTTATGGATATCGGAAAAACATGGATTCGTCATATTTCACACTGGCATATATATGGTTGCCCGTGATCATGAAAAAGAAATCTGGAAATCAAAACGTATATCGTGGGATGGCTTCCGAAATCTTACATACAATTCGGAATCAATTCTTGGTGAAGCTTGGAGTCCTGATGATAAATGGTATCCATTCGAAGTAAAGACAAGAAATGGGGAACTTAGCGGTGGTTCTTATTAGGAATTGGATGATAAGGGGTAGGAAAGAAACAAGATCAGTAACTGAGCCGATCCTCCAGCCGCCAGATTCGCATGAGAAGCGCGAAAGAAAACTAAAACCCGCCCCCAATCGCTGGGCATTCACTATAGCCAAATGGTTTCACTTCGTATAGCGCGAACGTTATCCAACCACAATTTATTTAATCAAAGCACCTAACCATTTATGAATATCATACAACTCTTCAGGCAATATCGTATGCTCTTTACGATAGGTTTTAAATTCCAAACCAATGCCTAAAGTTTGCAAATGCTCATACTGTTGTTTAACAAAAGCCATCGTTATACAGACGAAATAAGTAGGGAAGATCAAAAAACTAAAGCTTGTCATCTATACGTAAAATACGTATAATGGATACAATGGTATATGATTGGGATCCAGCAAAAAACGATGAAATACACAATGATCACGGGATTACATTTCCTCAAATCGTTGAGCTTATTTCACGCGGAGGTTTAATAGGTACAGCTCCGAATCCAAGCCCAAAATATCCAGGTCAGAAACTTCTTCTAGTGAGAAGAGGCGAAACAGTTTACGTGGTCCCCTTTGAAATAAAGGGTAACACGCGTTGGCTCATAACGGCTTTTTATAGCGAAAAATTCACCAAAAAATACTCGAGGAAAAAATGATGAATAACGCAGGTACAAAAGAATTGGAAAAATATTTAGAGGAAAATACGGAACTCTTGGAAATCTCTAAAGATGAAAATGAAGAACTAATGCGTGATGCTCGTGCTGACGTAAAAGAAAGAAAAGCTAGGGCAACTCGATTGCAGAAATTACGCAAAGAAAAGCTTCATGTGTCTCAAAGTCAACTTGCGAAAGCTGTCGGTGCAAATTTTCGGACACTTCAGAGTTGGGAGCAGGGTCGTCAGGACTATCCGGACTCGGTGGAAATATTAATGACAATGATGAACAAATATGCCAATGTAAGAAAAGCCCTTCTTGGCGTGGTATCGGTTGGCAAAAATCATTCAAACGAGAAAAGCGCTTAACCATTTACGAATATCAGCCAACTCTTCAGGCAATATAGTATGCTCTTTGCGATAGGTTTTAAACTCCAAACCAATACCCAAAGCTTGCAAACGTTCATACTGTTGTTTGGACACGGCATAAGGCACCACCGCATCAATTAATCCATGGCTTAAAAAGAAATTCTGTTGTTTCGCAAAAGCCGAAAACTTTTCCGGATACTCTTCGGTAAATTGCATATACCCCGACACTCCGCAAATACCGCCGAGCAAATGTTCAGTGCGCAAACCCGCATCAATAGCCATTAAACAACCTTGGCTAAAACCAAAAAGAAAAATGTTTTGGGATTTCAATCCAGAGGTCAGCAATTCTTCTATCAATTTTTGGATTAAATCGCGACTGCGTATAATGCCAGGTTTGGGATCAGAAGCGAAGTCATACCAACTGTAACCGCCATAATACGCATCGGGTGCGTTAACCAGCAAATAAGACAAATCGTCGAGATGCAATTCGGAAGGCATCCAAGTAAACCCTTTGAGCGAATCGCCTAAGCCATGAAAAATAATCATCAGCTTCTCTTGCGCTAATTTATTTTTGGCCGGAATATATTTGTACTGAAAATATTCGGTGCTAAGCATATTAACCTATAACCGCTTTGGAACGGGCTTTGGGAGCTGCTTTAGGAGCAATTTTAATTTCTCGCTTCGCCAATTGCTTTTCATGATCCAACATTTTTTTCAACCATTCGCCAGTATAGGAACCCTTGGTATTGACCACATCCTCAAGCGTTCCTTGCACCAAAATACGTCCGCCGCCTTCGCCGCCTTCAGGACCCAAATCAATCACCCAATCGGCAGTTTTAATAATATCCAGATTATGTTCAATTACCAAAACACTATTGCCTTGTGCTACTAGCGAATGTAAAACGATTAATAATTTTCTTACATCTTCAAAATGCAAGCCTGTCGAGGGTTCATCGAGTATATAAAAAGATCGACCGGTAGAACGACGCGATAATTCCGCCGCTAATTTCATACGCTGCGCTTCACCACCTGATAAGGTAGTAGCCGATTGACCTAAACGAATATAACCGAGGCCCACTTCTAAAAGGGTTTTTAATTTATTGTGCAGAGCAGGCAAAGCACTAAAAAACTGCGCGCCTTCTTCAATAGTCATTTCCAAAACATCGGCGACATTTTTCCCTTTATAATCAATTTGCAGGGTATCACGATTGTAACGCTTGCCTTTACAAACTTCGCAGGTTACGTATACATCGGGCAAAAATTGCATTTCAATTTTAATCAGGCCATCGCCTTCACAATTTTCACAACGTCCGCCTTTTACATTAAAACTAAAGCGTCCGGGTTTATAACCACGCACTTTGGATTCCGGCGTGAGGGAAAATAAATTACGAATCTCCGCAAAGAGGCCTGTATAAGTTGCTGGATTAGAACGCGGTGTGCGGCCAATAGGGCTTTGATCAATGACAATAGCTTTATCGACATGTTCTAAGCCTTTAATGCTTTTGAAGGCTCCAGGCTTGGTTTTAGCACCATTTAATTCTTTAGCCAATATGCGCGAAAGCACATCATTCACCAAAGACGATTTACCGCTGCCGCTCACTCCGGTTACGGCTACAAATTTTCCTAAAGGAATTTCCGTGTCTACATTTTTCAAATTATTATGTGACACGCCGGTTAACTTCAAGCTTTGCTTGGGCCTTGCTTCCGCAAAACGAATTTTTAATGTTGAAATTTCGCGACGAATTTCTTCAATATCGATTTTACGTTTGCCGCTCATAAAGGCCGCGGTGTCAGAATTATTAGAGTTCAATAATTCTTCCGGCTTGCCCATAAAAGTAATGCGTCCGCCATGCTCTCCCGCTCCGGGCCCAATATCAATCACATAATCCGCTTGACGAATAGTATCGGCATCATGTTCTACCACAAGTACTGTATTCCCTAAATCGCGCAGGCGTTGCAAAGTGGATAATAAACGATCATTATCACGTTGATGTAAACCTATCGAGGGTTCATCCAGCACGTAAAGCACGCCGGAAAGTCCGGTGCCTATTTGCGAAGCTAAGCGAATACGTTGCGATTCACCTCCCGAAAGTGTACGTGCGGTGCGATTCAAACTGAGATAATTCAAGCCCACACTCACTAAAAAAGTTAAGCGCGAAAGAATTTCTTTGAATACTTGTTTAGCAATACTGCGTTCATTAAGGGAAAGATCATCTTCGGCACTTTTAATTTTGGGGATTTTAAAAAATTCATAGAGGGATGATTTTGCTTCGAGTTCAGTATTGGCAAAAGCCTCTGACGCTTGTAAAGCCTTACACCATTCATGTGCATGTTGAATGGACATGGCACAAATATCCACAATATTTAATCCGCGAATAGTAATAGACATGGTTTCTTCTTTTAAGCGATAACCTTTGCAAGTGCTACAAGGTTTTTCATCCATGAACTCTTCAATTTCGCGCCGCATAAAATCTGAATCGGTTTGTTCATAGCGACGCATTAAACTAGGAATCACACCTTCGAATTTGGCATTCCAAGTATTTTTATGGCCACTATTAGTTTCGTATTTCACCTTAAAACGTTCATCGCCCATGCCATGCAGCACAAGGTCTAAATGCGCTTTTTTTAATTCTTTAATTTTCACTGTGAGTGAAAATCCATTTTGCTTGGCCACATTTTGCAAAAGTTGCATATACCAAGAATCTTGTTTATCCGCCGAGCGCGCCCAAGGTAAAATACCGCCTTCACTAATAGATAATTCCATATCTAAAACGGATTTAGGATCAATTTCCTTAATAAAACCCAAACCATTACAAGCTGTACAAGCGCCATGCGGTGAATTAAAAGAAAAAGTATGCGGTTCAATTTCGGGGAAAGATTTTCCGGTAGCGGGATCGACTAATCGTTCCGAATAAAAAAGATCTTCTTTTTGATCCACTAAATTCACCAGCATTTCATGCTCACCCAATTTCAAGGCCAACTCTACAGAGTCGGTGAGGCGTTTAGCAAATTCCTTATTGTCTTTGCTATCCGCTTTAATGACTAGGCGATCAATGACTAAATCAATATTATGTTTTACAAAACGATCGAGTTTAATTTTTTCTTCGAGTTCATATACTTGGCCATCCACGCGCACGCGCACATAGCCTTGAGCTAGGTAACGTGCAAATAACTCTTCATAAGTGCCTTTGCGATCTTTAACCAAAGGCGACAGTAACATCAGTTTTACCCCTGCTGCCGTTTTTTTTTCATTGGGCAAAAGTAAAACGGTGTCCACAATTTCCTGTACGGTTTGACTCTTCAATCGCTTGCCGGTTACGGGGCTACGTGCATGACCGACGCGGGCAAAAAGCAAACGCATATAGTCATAGATTTCAGTAATGGTGCCAACGGTAGAACGTGGATTATGACCTGCGGATTTTTGATCAATGGAAATGGCTGGCGATAAACCTTCAATCAAATCCACATCCGGCTTTTCCATCAAGCCCAAAAATTGTCGCGCATAAGCGGATAATGATTCCACATAACGGCGTTGCCCTTCAGCATAAATCGTATCGAAAGCCAATGATGATTTTCCCGATCCACTTAAGCCCGTAATCACCACAAGTTGATTTTTAGGAATATCCACATTGACATTTTTTAAATTGTGAGCTCTCGCTCCGCGTACACGAATGAAATTTTCCATAGATTTGCTCAATCAGTATTTAGTGATCTTAGATTAGTGACCTTTTGTGCAGTAAAGGTATATTGCATGCCTTAGCTTGGCAACATTTATGACATTCCGAAAATGTGGATATGATTTCAAAAAATTCAAATACCATTCATCCACTCAAATAAAAGTAAGTGTCAAAGACATATTTCCGAACGCGAACGATTCAGAATTTAGAGTTAGGGTCAAAACGACCTCGCAGTTCTGAAAGCCCCTAGAATAATAAAGATTAGGCTCCACTAGGATACCCATACATGGTTATACTCGATGGGGGAAATCGAGTCTCAACCTAAGGGGGAAGGACATTTATGATGCATAATAAGTTTTTTTTACAAAGCGCCATAGGCGTATTGATTTCATTAGCTGTAACTCAGCATTCTACTTTTGCAGCACCCACCTATCCTGGCTGCCCAGCCATTTCAGACGCGGATTTCAGTGTTGAAGTTTTGACTAGTAATGCGACCGATGCAAAAACTTCCGAACCGATTAAAATGGCTTTTGATATGGATGCACAAGGCAACACCGATGTTTACTTTGTGCAAAGATATGGCTTATTAAGAAAATATGATGCGATAAAAAAAACCGTAGTCGATTTGGCCAGTTTTCCTGTGACAACTCAAAGCAGTGATGGCTTAAACGGTATCGCTTTGGATCCTAACTTCAAAACCACTCACTGGATATATCTTTTTTATACCGTATCCGATTTGAAAATTTGGAGAATATCTCGCTTCAAATTAAATGGCGAAACCTTAGATATGAATTCAGAAAAAGTTTTGGTGATCATTCCTACTAAAGGGAGTAGTCAACATCCTGGCGGCGCTATGCAATTCGATCCTCAAGGTAATCTTTGGATTACCTCGGGTGAAAATAGCATTGGTTCTGGTGGAAGTGCAGCAGGTTCCAATACAGCCGATTTGCGTGGAAAAATTTTACGCATTAAACCAAAACTCATAGCGGACAATGCCACATTAACTGGTGCGGGTCCTGGTATCACTTATGATATTCCCGATGGTAATTTATTTCCTGTAGGCACAGCCAAAACGCTTCCCGAAATTTATGTAATGGGATCTCGTAACCCTTATTCACTAACATTGGACCCTGTGCGAAAAGGCATTTCATGGGGAGATGTTGGACCTGATGGTTTTGCAGCTCCGACTGAAGAATACGATTTTACCACTAAACCTATGAATGGTGGCTGGCCTTTTTTTGCTGGAGACAATAGCGTTGTAAATGGCGGAGGAGGAACACCAGCTGCACCCATCAACCCAACTCCTGGCAATGGATTAAGTGCCTTGCCTCCGCTCACACCTGCTATATTCCCATATCATGAATCTTGTGCTATTACAGGACCGATTTACTATTATCATCCAAGTTACCCCTCCCCCAATAAATTGCCGCCCCATTTTGACGGTAAATGGTTGGTAACCGATTTCTCTGATAGCAAAATGCTTTTACTCACTCTCGATGCAGCAGGAAAAACCGTAACCTCGTCGGAACCCATTTTCACCAAAATTAATTTGAAAGGTCCCCTAGACTTTCAAGCCGGTCCAGATGGAGTGTTATATGTTGTAAACTATGCAGGATATCGCAGCACAACCGCAGCGACTGGAATTTTGAAAATCAAATACACGGGAAGCTGCCATCCAAATGCTACACAATTTAATGATACAACTCTCAAATATTTAACACCTGGACCTACTGGAATAGGCCATATCGGGTCATTCGCTGCTAATAATGGGTTCCACTTAACTGGGGATCAACTCTTTGTTAATGCCTCCGGCTTACATTCCTTGGATGTACACAATTTAAGTGGGCAAATTGTGGCTCATGAAAACCATCAAGGGGCCTTTCAATTCTATTTGAGTAAAAATCATAAGGCGGGCATATATATTATAACAGTTACTAGTGAAGGCCGAGTATATTCGGTAAAAATGCTGAGAGATTAAGGAAAAAATATGCTTAACAAAAATATTAATGTGTTTATTGCTTGTGGATTGTTGCTGGGCAGTTTTTTAAATCCCAATAAAATAGCCGCTGCCTTATCCTATCCTGGTTGCACTTTAGCCGATGGGGATTTTCAAGCCAAAACTTTAGCCACCTTTGCGAATGACCCGACTTTAATCGAGCCACTTAAAATGGCCTTCGATATGGATGCCCAAGGTAATACCGATGTTTACTTCATTCAACGCGCCGGTTTAATTCGAAAATATGTTGCGGCCACCAATCAAGTCGTAAATATTTTTCAATTCCCAGCCGATATTGGCGGTGGTTCAAGTGCTGATGGTTTAGTAGGTATTGCACTCGATCCCGATTTTAAAATCAATCATTGGATGTATTTGTTCTATACAGTTTCTTTAGAAAAACATTGGCGACTTTCTCGCTTCACGGTAGCGAATAACACTATTGATATGAATTCCGAAAAAATTCTCTTACGCGTGGGCACCAAAGGTAGCAGCCAACATACGGGGGGTGCTATGCAATTTGATGTGCAAGGCAATCTATGGTTAAATATCGGTGAAAATAGCATGATCGGTGGCGGAAATTTAGTCGGTGAAAATACTTTTGATTTACGTGGGAAAATTATTCGCATTAAACCCAAGCCTATTGCCGATAATGTAACTCTCACGAGTTTTGGACCCGGTATTACTTATGATATTCCTAAAGGCAACTTATTTCCCGAAGGCACGGCTAAAACCAAACCCGAAATTTATGTGATGGGCGTGCGCAATCCCTATACTTTAGCCTTAGACCAAGTGCGCAAAGGAATTGCTTGGGGAGATGTCGGTCCAGATGCAGGTGCGCAAACCGAAGAGCATAATTTTACCACGGTTCCGATGAATGGCGGCTGGCCATTTTGGTCGGGGAATCAAGTTTCCAATGGTAACGGTGGTGGTACTCCCGATGCTCCCGTTAATACTAAAGCAGGCGATACAGCCTTGACTAATTTACCTCCTTCAATTCCTGCGATTCACTCCTATCAACAATCTTGTGCTATAACTGGGCCCATTTATTATTATCATCCCAGTTACCCCTCCAAAAACAAATTGCCTCCGCAATTCGAAGGAGTTTGGTTTACTACGGATTATAGCCAAAACACTATTCAAGCACATACTTTGGATGCCACGGGCAAATCCATTCTTAACTCTCAGTACATATTCACTAATATTAAAATCAGTAGAGTTCTGGACTTCCAACTAGGTCCCGACGGAGTACTCTATTTGGTAAATTATGCGGGATCGCGAAGTGCTGCAACAAATGAAACCGCCATTTTGAAAATTGAATATAAAGGAAGTTGCCAACCCACGGCTGCGGAATTTAATGACACCACTTTAAAATATTTCATAAGGCCGACTACGGGTTTAAGCAAAAAAGATATTGTGCAAGGAAACTTGCATATTGAAAAAATCGCTTCGAAAATTTTTATTCGTGAATCTGCATTACTCAAAATTGCCATGCAAGATTTATCTGGAAAAACCATTTCCCAATACACCACCCAAGGTCCGACGTTCATTGACTTGTCTACTCTCAAAAAAACCGGTGTTTATTTTTTAAACATCGAAACAAAAAGTACCCATTATAAAACAACGGTAATAAAAAACTAAAAGTTTTATACTTCGAGGTATAGTTTTTAAACTCCAAAGGCCCCAAATACTATTTTGGGGTCAATTTAGCCCCAAAAGGCTTTAAGCGTCTAATTTGCAATTGTTTTAGGGCCGGTATTATAGGCACTACTAATCCCTTACCATACTAAGTTGGGGGTATAAAGGAGCCATAAATGATTTACAAAAACCGTCGGCTAGTAAGCGCCGCATTTTTTGTTGCCGCGACAATTTCGTCTTTAGTGTCTACCGCAACAGCCGCCTATCCTACCTATTCACCAAAATGCGCCGCATTAACAGATGCCGATTTTACCGCTACTTATTTGGTACAAAACTCATCCAATGCCGAAACTAGCGAACCGCTAAAAATGGCCTTCGATATGGATGCTGCGGGCAATGTGGACGTTTACTTTGTACAACGCTTTGGATTAATTCGCAAATATATTGCCTCTACCAAAACAACCGTTAATATCGGCGACTTTACCAGCATAGTCACTACCGGTGGAAGCGACGGCGTAGTAGGCATTGCATTAGATCCAGGATTCAAAACCAATAAATGGATTTATTTATTTTATAGCAATACCGACTATAAAATTTCTCGCTTTACTTTGGTCAATGATAAAATTGATATG
>JAYTSD010000005.1:0-9227 GCA_043745805.1 Fibrobacteria bacterium | reverse complement strand
TATTCCTTTTCCCAGATTCAACCTCTGATACCACAAACCGTTTGAATTCTTCGGTAAAATTTCGCTGATTGACCAGTTCTTTCATTATGTCTCCGAATTGTGTAAACATAATTCCGGACAACACCTTCTGTGCCCCTATAAATAAAAATGCGAAGCCGAGGCCAGTGGGAGACTTCTCCCCTATTCCTACAGCTCTAAATGCCGCACCACGTCATCCGCACCAATCGTTCCCATTAATTCTTGAAGATAGCCTTCCTTACTGATGGCTTTTACTTTCGCTTCTGCCAACTGCAAACGCTGGTTAATTTTTAATTTTGCAGCTGAAGCACGATATTGATCTTTGCGCAAAAAGTTTTTGAGATAGGTTACATGACGTTTCCATAAACGCAAATCGCGTTCTTGTTTGACTTCCAAACGTTCACGATACCAATCCGAAGCTAATAAATATTCACGCGTAAACATATTGCGGAATTCGGGTGACTGCGAGGTTAACCCTTCCCATTTACCCTCGGCCATGATGTGCAATAAGCCCCGTAAAGGAGGGCAAGCGTCTTCAATACTGCCATCATCTAAATAAGCCTGTGCGGCATTTTTTTGCGCAAGTACTACGTTTTCCACACCCTCTACAAAATCCTGAAGGCCTTGCTTTTCAGGGATTAGCATATCTTCTGGAAAAACAACTACGGGATTGGAAAAAATACGTCCAAAATAAGCGTGCAAAAATCGCTCATTGATACGGTAACCTAAACGGCTAGCCTGTATGAGACGATCTTTATATTTAAAATCTTCAATCCGTACTAATTGCCCCGCCTTAATTAAAGTATTCGCATCCCGTTCTGCCGGAGTCATAGTGCTCCATATTTCTGGCATTAGCAAGCTGAGATCATGATCCATTTTATATTTGCTACCTATGTAACCTGCGGGTGTCGAGTACACTTGGTAACCAGTAAGTATATAGGAAACTAAAGCATTATTTAAATCCGAAGTAAAACGTACCGCATTAAAAGGACCTTTAGTCATAGCCCCTTCGGAGCCTGCACCTGTAGTCGAAGGCGATTTACCCGTGAGACTACTAATAAAGTCCATAAAGAGTTCCGGCAATTCCTGATAATGCAAAGGATTATAAACCGACAAAGGCAAAATGCCCGCTTTTTTATCCGAACGATTATTGCGACGCCCAATCATCACGGTATTCACTGGAGTTAATACCGGCTTATCGGCATCAATTACTCGACGAAGACGTATTCCTGCTTCTGCTACGTATTTTCTAAAAGGATTCACAATATCTTGGCGATCCTGTAAATATCGCACATTGCCACTGGGCTTACCATTTACAATTCTTGGATTGGCTGAACAAACAAAATATTCATTGGCAGGCATATTCATAGCCTCAAGAATAAGTTTTTTCATCGGTCGAGTAAATTTCTCAAACTCAATCGTATTCTCATAAATTTCACGCGCCTGTTTGGTATTCAGCGGTTCAAAATTAGAAATGAAATTATGGGGCTGTGATAATTCGAATTCGGTTTGTTTATCATAACCTTTATGAATAGCGTCATCTGGTCTTTGAAATAAACGGTATTCACAGTTTTGCACAAACTTCACACTGGAATTCTTATAGGCTGGATTTAGGAATGATAGTTTGTCCGCAGGTAAAGTAATAGAAGAAGTAATATCGTCTTCTACTTGCAATTTTTCCGCAGGAATGTAATCGGAACGTAAACGGAATACCTGCCAATTATTTTCGGCATCTACACCAATGCGTAAATAACTCGCCGCCAATTTGCGATGATTATAATTCAATTCATTACCTGGCGAGCCGTCCATAATATCGACGGAAAAATATTTACGAAATTCATCACCCCATTCGAGTTTGTAAAAGCGCTTAATTAAAAATACCAATGCTCTAATATGCGAAGGAATCCCAGCCAACCACCGATTATATGAAGCGGTATATTCCGCGGAAGGTGTAAGTAGGCGAACTACCGAGCCTAAGGACCGTAGCTTACTTAATAAAGGCCTAGATGGACCGAGGCGATCCGCAGGTGGAACCTTAAAGCGATGACTAAAGTCTCGGCGAATAATTTCTTCGGCTGCTTTAAAATCTTTTTCGAAATCTTGTATGTAAAAGCTTTTATAAATAATGGAATCTTGTATCGACTTGGAAATTTCACTCTTACCGCCGCCCGATACGGTGCAAGGCTTATGAATTAAAGTGCCTTCCCCTACGGTGCCGATTAAACGCCAAGAAGGCGCACTAGGGTGTTTTTCCATATGTACACGGTAACCGGAAGGATACATATAAGTATGTCCAGGTAATAAGCGAATATGCTGGACTTTATTACTTTTTTTCCAGGTAATTTTTTGTTCTAACAAATGTATGGACGTATCTTCGGGGATATAAATCAAGTTCCGATGCTTTAAATCTACACCATAACCTTCGGGCATCACGTCCATATGATCCGCATAATTTTTTTTCATCGTCGCAAAAGTGCAGCCTTCACGTTCGATGAAAGAGGCGTCACCGGAAATATGATCGCCTAAACTATAACTCGGAAATAGTAAAGCACCGCCCGCATGCTCCTCTTCACTTAAACCCAGCATATTGGCCGCAAAACCAATTTGGGTTTTCACTTCTTTTTTACAATACCCAAAATAATTGTCCGCAATTAAAGTAAGGATAATACCATCTGAGGTACGGAAAGTGGCTTTGAAGGATTTGCCTCCATTATATAATTCATCTGCATTTTTCCAACACATGCCCTGTTCGCGTTGCAAGGGCGTTGCTGTATCATAATGGGGTAATTGCAAATCTTTTTTACGTAGTTTGGTTAAATGGGGAGCAAGTATTACGCAACCGGTTATGCCCGAGAAATGCTCTACATCAAGGCCTAAATCGTTTTCTGGTAAATAAGGATCTCCCGCATTGCCAAAAATAGATTCCACAAAATCCAAATTACTGACAAAGCTACCCGGTGCAAAAAACCGAATTTCCATATCTTGTCGAGGTAATATGCCAGGTATTTCTGGACTTACAATTGGCCGTAAAAACAAAGACGTAAAAATTTTTGCTTTTTGTCTTTGCGTAGAGGTAAAAGGCAATTCCAATAAGCTTTCGGGGGGATGAAAGGCGTGGAATAATAAATGCGCAAAGGTGGGTTTGGGAATGGCCAGTTTGTCCGCAGGAATAGGCAAGCCGCCTTCGGAAATATGAAATGTACCTTGCGTGGTACGTCTATCACTCGCCGGATTGTGCAGCACACCTTGTTTAATACGATAAGAGCTTACATATTCGGAAAGGTATTCATTTTTATCTTGCGGCAATGATAAATGACGGGCTAATCCATGATAGTCGAGATGAAAAGTTTTTAATGGAATTTTTAATTTATTGCGCCATTTAGCATCATCAAAATGTTTATCCAAAAAGGCTTGCAAGCGCTTGTCGGCAGGACATAAGGTGTCAGAATATTCACGAAATTTCTCCTGAATTTTACGTACCAATTCTCCCGCTTGTTCGACAAATTCGGGATTGGGCGAACGTGCAAAACGCGGCAAACCATTAGCCAATAATTTCAGATTTATGATCGGAAGCATTTCTTCTAATGAAGGCTGAACACTTTTCCCATTTTCCATGCCCAATTGATGTTTTAAATCCATGCTCGATCTCCTTGAATTCCTTAAAGCTTCCCATATTCCATTGGGGACTTTGCTACATCCCCAAAGTTATTCTCGTAAAGGCTTTTGCTCAAGCATTCTTAGCATAAAAATAGAGTTGAAATATTTTGTGAAAAAATGTTCCGATTTGCGATTTCATGGCGTCGCCTACAAATCCAATTTTTAAAATAACTCCGGCCTATTCGGCATATTAGGTCGGCGCTGGAAGGGGTGGATGAGGATCACCGAACACTGAGCAAGTCGGCAAGCTCACGGTAACACTTGTCGAAGTGGGAGGAAGTCGAGGCCAGGGGAAAACGTTCCCCTCTAACAAGTAGGATAGAAAACAAAGAAAAAGGTAACGCACAAGTTACTTTTTGCGGAGTTTTGGTGTCCTCGAGATGAATTGAACATCCGACCATCAGTTTAGGAAACTGCCGCTCTATCCAGCTGAGCTACGAGGACCCAAGCATTTAAACTCCGGCGAGCTTAAACTTATCAAATTTGGGGCCTCCATTAAACCCTTTGTCTGCATAAAAGCCATTAAAATCATTTAATTGAGAGCCTTCGCGAATTAAATTTACCGAAGAAAAATCATCCCCAGCAAAGGATACTCTTTGTTAACTCGAATTGAAGTGGCGCAAAAGTCGCCCGGCACAGATGCTAAGGCAAATAAAGTCCTAGCCGCCATTCACGAAGATCTCAAATTGCCTGTTGATAAAGTGGCAGCGATTGCGGTTTATGTTTTGGAAATGGAATTGAGTGCTGAAGAAAAAACACGTATTGCCCAAGAATTATTCGCCGATCCCATTACGGAAAATGTGGCAATTGATTCGGCCTTAGCCAATGATTTCGATTATTTAGTCGAAGCGGGTTTTAAGCCAGGCGTAACCGACAATGTCGGCCAAAGCAGTCGCGAAGGCATTGAAGATTTATTAGGTCGTAAATTAACAGACGAAGATAAAGTTTTTGCCCAAAGACAGTTTTTGTTTTGGGGTAACCTCAATACTACACAAATCGAAACCATTGCCACACGCTTACTGGCTAATGCCTTGATTGAAAGAGTAAGCATTATCTCGCGTGAAGAATGGAAAAATGGAAAACGCTTATCAGCGACTTCCAATCGTGTTTTAATTCCTCATCAACCTGTAGTCAATGAAGTACAGCTTCCCACCACCGATGCAGAATTAGTGGCTTTGTCTGATGCTAAAATTTTGGCTTTAACTGCCGAAGAAATGCAAGCGATTCGCGCTTATTATGCAGAGACGGAAAATGCCTCACGCCGTGTAAAGGCAGGCCTTCCGGCTCATCCTACCGATGTGGAATTAGAGGTAATTGCGCAAACTTGGAGCGAACATTGCAAGCATAAAATTTTTAGTGCTGATGTCGAATATAAAAATGAAAATGGCGAAATCGAAAAAATTCATTCGTTGTTTAAAACTTATGTGCAAGCTGCAACCAAGGCTGTACGGCCTTTTACTCCGTGGTTGAAATCTGTTTTTACCGATAATGCCGGCGTGATTGCTTTGAATGACGAGTGGGATATTAGTATCAAAGTAGAAACCCATAATTCGCCTAGCGCGCTAGATCCTTATGGTGGAGCAATGACCGGTATTGTAGGTGTAAACCGCGATATTTTAGGTTGTGGCATGGGTTGCAAACCTATTTTTAATACCGATGTATTTTGTTTCGCCTCTCCCTTTTATGATAAGCCCGTACCCGAGAAGTTACATCATCCCCGTCGCTTATTGAAAGAAGTGCATCGCGGTGTGCGTGACGGCGGCAATGAAAGTGGCATTCCCACGGTGAATGGCAGTATTGTTTTTGACGATCGTTTTTTAGGGAAGCCCTTAGTATTCTGTGGTACTGGTGGATTGATTCCTGCTATTTTACATGGCAAACCGTCATGGCAAAAAAGTATAGAACCGGGCGATCGCATTGTGATGGCGGGTGGCCGTATTGGTAAAGATGGCATTCATGGGGCGACATTTTCCTCGGCGGCTTTAACCGAAGCCTCCCCTACTTCGGCCGTGCAAATTGGTGATCCCATTACGCAAAAAAAGATGGCCGACTTTATGCTCGAAGCGCGTGATCTCGGTTATTATCGTTTTGTTACTGATAATGGAGCTGGCGGATTATCTTCCTCACTGGGTGAAATGGCCAAGGAATGTGGCGGCGGTCAAATTCACTTAGATAAAGCGCCACTAAAGTATGCTGGCCTTGATCCTTGGGAAATTCTGGTTTCCGAAGCGCAAGAACGGATGTCTTTTGCCGTCCCTCCCGAAAATTTGTCGGCCTTTGAAGAATTAGCCAAGAGACGTGGCGTAGAAGTTACTGATCTCGGCGTGTTCACCAATTCGGGTTTATTCGAAGCTTTTTTTAAGGGCAAATTAGTTTGTCAATTAGATATGGAATTTTTGCATGAGGGCAATCCTACGCTGCAAATTCAGGCGCGTTATTTTTTACCTAAGCATCAAGAACCTCCCGCTCAGTTTATTGCCGGCCGAGATTTAAAAGCGGATGCTTTAAATTTGCTTTCGGCATTGAATATTTGTTCGAAAGAAAGTTGGGTGCGTCAATACGATCATGAGGTGCAAGCCATGAGCGTGATTAAACCTTTTGTCGGTGAAAAAGCAGATGGCCCTAGTGATGCCGCAGTGATTCGCCCGCTTTATAATCGCAAAGAAGGTGTGGCAGTAGGTCATGGCCTTGCGCCACGTTATAGCGATATTGATTGTTATGCGATGACAGCCTGTGCCATTGACGAAGCCATGCGTAATGTTATTGCCGTAGGTGCTAAGCCAGGTGAAATCTCCGGCCTAGATAATTTTTGCTGGCCCGATCCGGTGGAATCGGATCATACTCCCGATGGACAAATTAAAATGGGACATTTGGTTCGTTCCAATAAGGCGCTATACGACTATTGCGTAGCCTATAAGTTACCCTTGGTTTCCGGTAAGGATTCCATGAAAAATGATTATGGCCGCGGCAAAGATAAAATTTCTGTGCCGCCAACTTTATTATTTACCGTGATGGCACGCTTGGACGATGTAGAAAAAACCATTACTATGGATGCCAAAGCCGCCGGAGACTTAGTTTATGCTTTAGGCAAGACTTATAATGAACTAGGTGCTTCGGAATATTATCATGCCTTAGGTTTTATCGGCAATGATGTTCCGCAAGTGAATGCTACCGAAGCGTGGAAATTATACGAAGGATTGCATCAGGCTATTCACAGTGGATTAGTGCGTTCGGCGCATGATTGTTCCGATGGTGGATTATTTGTAAGCTTAGCCGAAGTCGCCATGGCAGGTCGTTTAGGATTGCGTATTGATCTCGATCAAGTTCCTTCGGAATCAGGATTATTAAGTCATCAATTACTTTTCTCCGAAAGCCAAAGTCGCTTTGTAATTACGGTAACACCTGAAAACAAGACGGCCTTTGAAAAAATTATGGCCAATTTGCCTTGTGCATTAATCGGTTCGGTACAAGAAAAACCCGAACTGGATTTACGTCGCCAAGGCGCACCGCTATTCCAACTTTCGCTGGAGGAAATGTTTTCCTCTTGGCATAAACCTTTGAATTGGTAAAACATGAAAACTCCTCGCATAGCGATTATTACGGGTTATGGTATTAACTCCGACTATGAATTGGCCGCCAGCTTTAATCTCGTAGGCGGAGAAGCACATCGCGTTCATATCAATGATCTTATTGAAAAGAAATATGTGCTCACGGATTTTGATATTATCGCCGTACCCGGCGGCTTCTCTTTTGGCGATCATATTGCCAGCGGAAAAATCTTCGCCAATAAATTAAAAACTCACTTGGGTGAAAGCTTGCGCGCAGCCGTGGCTAAAAATATTCCCGTGATAGGCATTTGCAATGGCTTTCAAGTTTTGGTTAAACTCGGATTATTGCCAGGCAATGCGGAAGGTGATTTCACACAAACCGCGACGCTTACCTATAATGATTCTGGGAAATATGAAGATCGTTGGTGTTACCTGTCTGGAAATATGGCTTCACCTTGTATTTGGACTAAAGGCATAGAAAAGATTTATTTACCCGTGCGACATGGCGAAGGAAAATTTGTACCTCCTGATGCTGCCACCTTCAAGGCTTGGGAAGCACAAGGACAAATTTGCTTTCGTTATGCCACAGCTACGGGTAGCTTGAATATTACTCCCATTGAAGCCTATCCCCAAAATCCTAATGGCTCTTATGATCATGTGGCAGGTATTTGCAGCGCCTCTGGCTTGCTTTTTGGGTTAATGCCTCATCCTGAAGCATTTATGCTAGCTACCAATCATCCGCAATGGCAAAAACTGGGGTTACGTGGCGGTGGGGCTGGATTGCAGATTTTCCGTAATGCAGTGGAGTTTGTTAAGGGGCGGTGAGGCCAGATTAATTCGCCGGAATTTTTAATGGGGAAATTATGTCTCTTGGGGAAGCTATCTCCAAGAGATTTTTTATTTGTGCGACAGTTTTTTCGTCCATAGATTCCCGAGGTGGAACGAAATCGCGCGAAATTTTTAAATCTGTAGTAATAGTTATGAATTTATCCAATACAGATATCATAACTATATGGAGCAATGGATAAGTAATATATATTGCCTATTGGTGCTCAGGATATCATTAACAATTTGGATTTGTAACGGATTTATTCCGTTTTAAAGATGTAGTTAAAAAGCTTAAAATTTTCGTCTCACTTTTTAGTAAGGAGTATAATTTTTATGGGGTTTTCGAAACAAATGTACTATGACATGCAAGAAGATGATGTACGTGAAAGAAAAGAAACCTGGATTCGCGACAAACTCGGAAACCAAAATGCAAATGAAGATACACCGGGTTGGTATGATAGTGAAAATGAATATGAACGAATGAAAATGGTCGAGATTTTTAATAAAGAATATGAAAAGTATGAAGATTACCTGAGTGTTTTTGGTAAATCACCATATGATCTTTTTAGTGAAACTATTATTAACTCGAATGAATTATTAGACATTCAAGTATCCCAAAAAATTCAGAAGAATTTATTGGTTATGCTTTACGGCCATATCATAGCTGCAATGGAATCTTATCTTTCATCCACCTTCATTCAGTCTATTAAGGAATCCGAAAATGCTCTTCGAGCATTAGTTGAAACGGACCCAGAATTTGCAAAAAGAAAATTCTCAATGAAGGAAATTTTTCAAAAAAAAGAAACTTTGAGAGATGAAGTTGCGGAATACTTAAAGAATTTAGTATTTCACGAAATCCGAAAAGTAAAGCCGATGTATAAAGACGTATTGAACATTGATTTCGGTGATGTAGAATGGCTATTTGAAGCCGTTGTTTTACGGCACCATTGCGTCCACAGAGCGGGTTACAATAAAGATGGAAGTGAAATTGAGATTACGATTGAAAGCATTAGAAAATTGTCGAGTAACTGTGAAAATTTGGCTGAAAAAATAAATGAAGATATTAAAAATTTACCTTGATCTTATTTGAGTGAATTTTCGAACGAGTTCAAACTTAAAAAAGGAGAACTGATGATAGAGGAAATTTTAAAACATTGTCGTCGCGGATCAGGTGGA
>JAYTSD010000004.1:0-277149 GCA_043745805.1 Fibrobacteria bacterium | reverse complement strand
CTATGCGCCACATTCGGGATTAGGAATGATGTCGCCAAATGATTTTTTTAAACTTAAATTAGCAGCATAGCTGGTTCGAATTTAAGCCGATAAGAGCAGGGTCTAAAATAGTGAAACATTTAGACCGTTCGCACAATAAGGTATTGAAAAGATGTTCGGTTTGCAATTCTCTTTCCGGCGTGCGTCTTTTCTTTCGTAATTCGTAATTTCTTCTCTTCCCCGCCCCATAATAGAATTCATCTCAATAAAATTGCCGGGCGAACTGCAAGTTCGGCCGGCAACACTTTTAGGCAAACTTTCACATAACGTTCGCGCCATAGCGAAGTGAAATCATTTTGCTATGGCGCATGTTGTACGCCGTATGGCAGTTCTTGATTTTTAATGGGGCGTCTTTTTGATTTTAAATTCGATAATACATGAAACCTATTTTTCTTTCTTTCTTTACTACAAATAAACCATCTTTTTCAATAAATTGGTTTTTTTCCATCAGCTTGAATTTCGATTTCACCCTAATCTTATTTTTATCTTGGAATGTGAACTCTTTCCCTACATAAAAGCCCTCGGATATTTCTATGCCTTCTCGATAGTCTTTTTTAAATTTCATTATTGAAGGGGGTAAATCTTTTGGAATGAGTTCTTTTTCAATTCCATTTGCTTCAACTTTCACACTTTCGAAGGAAACGGATTTTCCAGTGTCATTAGCATCTTTCGTTTCCAATTTGACATATACCGTGTAATTCTCTTCGCAGCTATTCCAAAATAATAACAGTAAAAATGTGGAAAGGGAACAGTTTTGCCAGACTCTAATTTCTATTGAGTATTTTTCACTATCATCTTCCTTTAAGGGATTTTCCTCTAAGAATTTCTTTTCGTTGATCAAATGAGGTCCACAGGCGGAAATTCCTAAAATTGACATGATAAGTGCGAATGCAAAATAAAGTTTATTCCTAATATTTTTTTTGATTTTCATTTTTGGTATTATAATTCGCCCCATTAAAAAATAAATTCTTTTTTTGTCTTTCGTCCCGAAGGGATGGAAGGCAACACTTTAAACTGCCATATTGCGTACAACGTAGCGCCAGCGTGAAGTGGGCTTGCAGGGTTGGTTTGTACGCGAGGACGTCGCCGAAGTGGGGCCGTATGGCCCCCGTAGGCGGCGCCCGGAGCGTGGCATTGGAAATGCCCAAACCACCCTGCAAGACCATTTGGGCGAAGCCCCGAGCGGAGCCGGTACGGCGGAGCGAAGCACGATGGCGCGATGTTATCTGAAAAAACGGGGGCCCAGGGTATAGACCACGAAGGATCTTTCTTCCGGCCAGCGTCTTGTCTTCGCTAATTAGTTTCTTCGTTCCTTCTTGTCTTTTGCTAATTGTCTTTGCTTTGATTCTTCGCTGGCCGGTCTTCGCTATTTTCTTTTATAATCTTGCCCCCGGTTTTTTGGATAACGTTGCAGAGGGTGAAGTGGTTTTTTGGATTAGGGCCGTAACGCGAGGACGTGAATGGAGTGGGGCGGAAGCCCCCGTAATGAACGCCCGCAGCGTGCTGTGAAAACCCCTTGAGAGCAAGCGACGCTTCGTCGCGCCGCCTCGAAAGGGAGTTTGAACAGCCGGACCAATCCAAAAAACCATTTGGGCGAAGCCCCGGAGCGCGGGTGGAAACCCGTGCGGAGCACCCTGGGCTGTGTTGCATGCGCCGCAGGCCGGCAAGCGCCGCTTCGGCGCGCAGTCCGAGTTGCCCCCACACACAGGGGATGACAAATAATTTTTTCTTTCCGCCCCCTCTTCATGTAATTAATTAATTGCTTCTTCAGGTATGGTGAAGTGCATAGCATTTCACCATGCAACGTTTGTGTGCAATTTGTTTTACTTTGAAATGATATTCAAAAAGCGGCTTTAAATCTTTATGGAATAGTCGGTGAAAAAATCTGCGACAGAAACTTTTCTTCTAGAATCGTCTAAGAAATCAGAAGTTCCTTTAAAATACTTAGACGAAAATGTTTTGAGATCAAACTGCATTTCTCTAGAAATTCCATAGCATGAGCCATCGAATGTGCCTTTGGATATCCATTGGGGCTGTCTCTTAGGAGTTCCCTTGAAAAGGATTTTCATGTTCTGCTCAGCAAAAGAGAATCCAAAAACGTAGGTGTTTTTTGATTCGATAATCATCTGCTGTATTTTTTCCGCTTTATCAATTGGATAGGCGTTCCCATAGGTTTCAATCGATGTGGCCAATTTGATTAAATGCTCATCGTACTTTGTCCGCATTGCATCTTCTTGCTTTTCCCCTAAGTAGGTACTGAATGTATTCATTTGGAAACCATCAGGAATAGTGCTTCCACTCATATAGGGAACTTGCTGGTATGGATTAAAAAGATCACTTTGGGTATCCAATTGTCCAAGGGACCCGTAGACGTGAGTGATTGGAAGATCGGTATAAGGCTTCTCGGATTCAGGAAAAAATTTCTTTATTGCTTCCACCAGAAAAAATTCAAGAGAGCGATCATAGTTAAAAGTTATGATGTGAATTGTCTTAAGAATTTCTTCTAGTTGTTGAAACGTTGGCCCCTTTTTGGTGATATTTCCCCAAAGGGCATTGTACCAAGTTCGCTCTGGTCCAAAATAGGACTTCACTTGATCATTTTGATGCCTGTTGTCAAAAAATTCCTTTAGTTCACACTTCGACAGAATTAGCAGGATAGAAATCTTCGCCAACAGCGAATATTTTTTATGGTACGAGATAAATTCGTCGATGGACTTGAACACGTTTAAGGTGACCACCCAATCAGTAAGGATTTTATCATTCAAATCAAATATTCTATATGGTTGATGGCTTAAAAGAACTACTCCGATTTCGGGAGGAAGTAAATCAAAAAGATTATTTCGACGAAGATAATCTCGGGCATTGTAAAGAATTCGACGAAGTGATAATACAAACTTTTTATCCTGGTGCGCCGTAATGATTTGGTCGATTAGTTTAATACCTAAGGGGAAGCCGCAGTCATGGCTTGCCCCAGCTCCAAGGATAAGTACTGTTTTCGGTGAAATAACTTTGTTCATTTAGAATAAATTAGAATATCATCGTTATTTTCGCTGCTCTCTTTCTTGGGGGGCGGTTTTGTAATTCCGTAATTTGCATTCTCTTGTGTGGGGGCAATTGCATGCAACGTTCGCGCCATAGCGAAGTGTTATCATTTTGCTATGGCGCATGTTGGGCGATCGGGGGCCTCGCTTCTTTTTGGGGGCGTCTTCTCCTTTGTCGTATTTTAAGGTCGAAGACTGAGGACATAAGAATTGTTCCGGATTAGAGTCACCCATGACCTGGTGTATGAAAATAATAATCAACTCGGACAGTTTGCCTGGAATAGATTTCTCGAATTTCATAATCTTCTTTGTGAAAAAGAGCAAAATTTGTCCCATCGGCATTAACTTCACTTTTGTATTTAATGCCACGAAATCCATTTGTCTTCAAATGTGAAGCCAGATATTGTGAAATTAAATAATGGTTTTTGTATTCGGCAGGCCATTGAGTGCTAAATACTGAACATAATATTTGAAAATATTCGCTTAATTCGTTTCCTGAAAAGTTCACTGTGAAATCCGCAATTTTTAGATCTTTCAACACATTTATTTTTGCAATCGTAATGTAATTTCCACTATCCGGTCTTGATTCCGCGCCTGCCGTTTTTTCCTCGCCGGAACAATAAAGGTAAGGAATTCCAACAGGATTTATTCTTCCAGCGGCAGCAAGTGCTTTAGGAGGCGCCCCCATATCTTTTATCGGATGTGTGACATCCTCACCACTTAAATTATCGAGATTTATTTTGTTTATGCGAGAACGAAACAATAGGGTATCTCGTTTTAAAATCGAGTTAAAGATAGTATCAGAATATTTTAAGATCGAATCCAAATAAACCCGATTTGCATCACTCAATGAAAAGCGATTTTCGTAAACAATTTGATTTATCAAGTTGTTTAATTTTATGAACTCGGTTTTGTTTTTATCCAGGATAGGCTTGTCTTCCATTTCATTCCTTCATTAATTTTATTCTTATCCATATAATGCCCGATTAACCTGCAAACGAGGGCGAAGGGCTTGACAGGTTAAATAGATTGTTACACGGCTGTTTTTTAATCCGGATTCCATCCTTTTTTAATTTCTTCTTCTAGTACTTTTTGGAGATCTACTCCAGCTTCTTTCAGTTTTTTTTCATAAACTTTGATTTTGAAGTTTGGACAGGAAGAATCGTCTGCGCAGGATTCATCTGGTTCGCCTTCGTGTTCATACTCAAAATGAAAACAAAGCCTATGCATGCCTTCATAAATCTGTTCTGCATTCTGTTTAAATTTCGAGATTTCTTTTCCACATTTTCTGCATTTTAGTATTGGATCAACTTGGTTCATACCGCGCTCGTTTTCTTGAATTAGTTTGCTTATTTCTCGCCCCCAAAAAATAATCTTTATCTTTGGCCCGCAGGGCCACAATTCGAGGCCCCTGTCGCCCAACGTTCGCGCCATGGCGCTTGTTGGGCGATCGTGGGCCTCGATATTTCTTTGGGGGCGGTCTTTGTCTTCCTCTTGACATAACTTGGCTAAAGAGACTCGATTGTTATGCGGCGACCATAAATGATGGTCATTTAGATCTTTTCAGATGGTCCTCTTGGGAGTGAATCAATATTTTAGACAATTTGTCTAACCCAAATAAATTAACTTGCTTAAAATCTATTTTTCTGGAGTAATGCTTTGCAGTGATCGTGTTTGGGCACAAGCGGCAGGAAGCCATGTCTCATTTTCGAAGCCGTGCGTTCCTATTTTCCGACACATTTCGTCATCCCTGCAAGCTACAGGAACCCACGTATTTATTTTGAACTGATCACTGCACTCTTTCAAAAAATCTTTGTCTGCTAATTTCGATTTGGAACCAGCGTCTTCCTTATTTGTCGTGGGAGGATCTGCTGACTCTAATTCATAAAGTTTAACCGATGCTTCATACTGTCTGATTACGTTTCGCGCACTTTCTTTGGCCAATGCGTTTGAATTTTGATCCGATAATACCCCGTGATAATATTCTAGGTGCCTTTTGTAGAAGCCGTAGTTATCAGTCGTTATCTCGGGTTCTGATTCTGAGGTAACTCCAAAACTCTGAGTTGTCGTATTTGTACGAACAGTTGCGGACGATCTTGCGTCAGGTGAAGGAGACAACGAATTTAAAGACGAGGATGGTTCTGTTTTTGTTCCATCTTCCCCAGTATATGGATTTACGTTCCCTTGGGTGCTCCAATTATTATTAAAGTTTCCGTCCGGAGCTGTCCGATTATGTGGCTGAACATAGGTTCCATCTTTACGGGTGTATCCTTTTACGTGTACAGTTCCACCGTTTCCCTTTGCCTCAATAACTGATCCAGTTAGGCAAAGAAATAATAGAAGGTTTTGTAGGGTTATTTTCATCTCTTCCCTCCTTTTGTTTGAAATGTAGCTTCATTTACATTTCCCAATGACCTCAATACCAGGCCTTAAAATTACGCCCCTTCAAACCGATTGACTAACCATTCTTTTCGATTCCATATTTTCAAATTTTTTCGGCCGTATAACACACAGTTAAGCAGTGAGCACAGCCGTGCGAAGGATTTTTGAAACTTTTGTTATACGGCATCTTACTTTACTTTTTAAAGCAAAACGATCATTTGATTTTTTTGAATTTCGTTTTTGGTTTTCATTCTTTATTGTTTTCCATTATTTTTCTTTTCGCCCCCAAAAAATAGTTTCAATACTTTGGCTGAAGGCCAACTTTTCGAGGCCCCTGTCGCCCAACGTTGCAGAGGGTGAAGTGGTTTTTTGGATTAGGGCCGTAACGCGAGGACGAGAATGGAGTGGGGCGGAAGCCCCCGTAATGAACGCCCGCAGCGTGCTGTGAAAACCCCTTGAGAGCAAGCGACGTTTCGTCGCGCCGTCTCGAAAGGGAGTTTGAACAGCCGGACCAATCCAAAAAACCATTTGGGCGAAGCCCCGGAGCGCGTGTGGAAACACGCGCGGAGCACCCTGGGCTGTGTTATGCGATCGTATTGCGTTTCGTTTTTAGGGGGCGTATTTACTTTCACTGAATGCTAATCTAATACCAATCAAATATCTCTTTCATTCTCCGAATTTCATTCAACCAACTAGGTCTATTGCGATTAATAAAATTGATTGTCGATTCGGATGGCACTAACTCTTCGGGCAACCCAAGGGCGGCGTTATCAATAAGGTCGGATGCCGCATCAGAAATGAATACACTAACCATCAGACCTGCTAGAGAGATTTTCCCAACGGGACTAACCAATTTAAGAATGCCTTTAGCTAGAAGAGACTGAATTTTCACATCGTTATATGGAACCAAGATAGAGTTTTGTCTTTGGGTATAAAATTCTCTCAAAACAGCTTGCTCCAAAGCATCGAGAGAAGATACGTACTTCTTCAATTTGGATTTAAATTCTTTCCGTTTCCAGAGTTTACTGGTAACTCCATAAGTGAACCCCAACGAGTTTGTTAAAAGTGATGTGAAAAGGATTCCTCCAGATACCAATGCAGTTATCCCAATATATTTCCCCCAATCCGAAACAAACTGAATCAGCATTAACTTTTGCTGCCAGGAAGTTGGAAAAATCAGAATTGCCACGGAGCAAGAAAAAATGACAAATATAATTCTTGTTAGAGTAAGGTATTTGATTAATGATTCCACAGCTACCCAGTCAGTGATTTATTGTGATTTCCCATTCGTAAGAAACACGTCATTTTTCCAGAAAAATTTCCCATCCAAATAAAAGCGTTTCCGATGGGATTTATCGTTGCTGGCCCGTTTGTTCAAAATCGTTGGTGAATTATACCATTGTGCGACATCATGGCCAATCCATGTGATTTGGAAGTCAAAAAAGCCACCACTAGAGAGACAAAGCTTGCCATTTGGATCAGGGACAATATATATCGTATCAAGCGGAGTTTTTCTGTCAAAAATGGCTTGGTGTGGTGAAATGCCTTTGTCCGCAATAATTTTTTTGAAGTTACTAAAATTGATATCCCAACTTTCTGCTGAGAGTATCGTATCTTGATAGAGTACTTTGTAGAGCGTATCCATTTTGTTCGAATTTAAAAGCGATTTTGTAAATCGAATCATTCCTGGTGAACTGATTATGAGCATTATTGTATCAGGGCCACCTTTAATGCCATAAACACTATTCCCCTCATGGATGTTTATTTGAGTGTCTTTATCCGCAAGATGAAATTCCAAATTTGGATCGACAGAAGTATCGCAGGAGGCTTTGGCTTCTGGACATAGAAGACAGACCATACAAAAGGATAGCGTTGTCCAAGTTTTCATATTTTTTGATCTCCGCAAATTCTAATTTAATACCTTAGCAAAAGAATTCCAAACCAGAGTCTTCTAAGATTTGGGTTTTCAGCCCCCTAAAAACAGACTATTTAACTTGCTACTCGATTGGAAAATCGAGTAGCAACATATTAAACGCAATATGTTGCATAACTACCACTTGTGTGATCTGATTCGTAATAAGTCCCGATTTTATGACCTAGTGCGAAGCGGATCCGTTGCTGTTAAAGGTAAAATATCCATCGGACTTTTGATGGAAACGACATGATTCGTCGCCACCCGGGTATATCTCTCCGTGGTTTTGGAATTAGAATGCCCCAAAAGCGCTTGAATATACCGTAAATCCGTCCCATTCTCCAGTAAATGAGTGGCAAAGGAATGACGCAAACTGTGAATCCCTCCTTTTTGAATAATTCCAGCCTTTCCACAGGCAGCTTTAAAAACCAGTTGAAAAGTACGCTTATTTAAAGGCTTTCCCGGAATGGAGGTTTCGAATAAATACTTCTTCGGACTATAGTCGTTAAGATACGCGCGGAGAAGGGGAGTCGAGCTTTCAGGTAGCATAACCATTCTATCTTTTCCACCCTTGCCTTGCCTAATCATAATAGTTTTGCGCGCAAAATCAATTTCGTTGAGTTGCAGAGACGCAGCTTCACCAACCCTAAGTCCACAGCCGTAAATTAAAGATAGCGCAAGTCGATGTTTAGGGTTCTCAATGCCATTTAACATACGAGCCATCGAATGAATATCAAACACATCAGGTAAAGCCTGTTGTTCTTTTAACCTCGGAATTCCTTCAATGACTTCTGGCATTTTCAAAACATGATGAAAGAAAAAACTTAGTCCATCACGATAAAGATTAATGGTCGAAGCATTTAATCCATTTTTCTCGCGAATATCCAAGAGAAAGGATTGCACAATTCTCTGACTTTTTTCTTTGGGATTCCCTGGACATTTTTCCAAAAATGTTCGCAGCGCCAACGCATAATTTTTCTCCGTTTCTTTAGAATAATTTCTTGCGCGAATTTCTTTCTTTAAACGTTCTACCCAATAGGCATTCCAATCTTGAGTTGACATAAATATTCTCCGGGTTGTTCTGCCTACAACATAGCAAGCACAATCGGACATGCTGTGATAAGCATCACGTAATACTTATACCATTTAAATATCATTCATAAAGATTTGGAACAACATCAGAAAATCACAAATGGAAAAATTCAAAAACAAATATCGCATACCCTCTGCCCGCTGGAAAAATTGGAATTACAATTTACCCGCCTTATATTTCATCACCATTTGCACCAAAAACCGCGAACATTATTTCGGCAAAATCCAAAACAGCGAAATGATTTTAAACGAATTAGGCCAAGCTGCATACAATGAATGGATCAACACCTCAAATATACGATCCGATATGAAATTAGAATTAGGCGAATTCATAATCATGCCCAATCATATTCGCGGAATCATCATCATCGGCGAAAACGAATAAAACCGTTGAGACGCCATGCCTGGCGTCTCAACATCGAGTGCATCTATTTATTAGGGAATATTTTCTTAGCTAGCTAACCATCAAACGCATAACACCCGAATCTAAACCCGTATTGCGGGCTTTTTTATTTTGGCCGCCAATGCTTAAATCGAAAAGTTGTTTTTCGGTTTCTTGCGCTTGCGGAAATAAAATATTGGTTTCCAAATCAATATGCCTTTGCAATTTTTGTACCAAGCGAGCCAAAATACTCCGAATTTCATTGGCCGAGTCCGAATTTTTGAGACTAGGATGTTGAATTTTTTTTAAGAAAACTAGTAAATCATCCAAGGCCTTTTTTTCATGAGGCGAGCATCGGGTCATGATAATACTTTTTACCGAGCCGCTATGGAATTCAGGATGAATATTATTGTTTTGTAAGCAAGCTTGTTGGCGTAAAATTTTGGGAAGTAATACGACTTCTTCCTCGTCAAAATAATTCTTCAGCATAGTACAAAAAGCTTGGAATTCCTTAAAAATCTTACGTAACTCCTGAGTTTCCTCCGTATCGAGTAAGGTATGAATATCGAAAGTATGTTGTAAATCGTGAATTTCACTGAGGAAAAAATCGCGATGGTTTTGGGTGAGATGATCACAAAGAGCATAAAGTGGTAAGGCTATCCAATCACTATTCTCTTCAAGAAAATCTAAGGCTTCAAGTTGTTGTAAAACTAAATCGGTGGACACGTGAAATTGTTTGCATAATTCTTCCAAAGGAAGTTCTAGGCTATCCCAAAAACGCAGCTTATGCTTTTCAAGAACTTCAATTGCAAGCGGACGTATGCGCAGTATTTGCTTAACGGTGAGTGTTGCGTGGAATAAATTTTTCATGGTTTTTTTTATTTCGTCCGAGTGTCCTTTTATAACATACACAGTAAAATTGGATTAGACCGGATAAAATTAAAAAAAAATATTTACTGAATCCGTGGTTATTCAGTAAATCACTATAATATCTTAAAACCCAAAGCGCTCAAAATCTGGTGTAAATGGGTGTTTTCGAGAGGCAAATTTTGTATTGCTAAATCACAAAACTCTGGACGCACAGGATATTTTTTTCGCAATTCATCAAAAGCATTTCCTGGGTTTTCGCCCTGTAAGGCTAGGCGTAGAGCAATGTCATCATGGGCAATATCATAAGTGCTTAAAATACATTGAACTAAAAAATCTTGGCCAAAATTATTTTGCAGCGCTTGCATTTTGTTTGTGCCATACTCTATAATCGGTTGGGGTGGTACTGGAAATACTGGTTTAAAGTCGTTCCGTAAATTGAAAAACTGGCAAAATGCAGAGGCAATTTGTTGTGTTCCGTTTAGTTTTCCATGGATGGAATATCCCGCAATATGTGGGGTAACAAAAGTAGTTTGTGAGCAAAGTAATGGATTTATATTCGGTTCATTTTCAAACACATCCAAAATCAAATATTGAATTTTTCCATCTCGCTTCGCCTGTAACAAGGATTTTTCTTCGATCACTTCGCCACGACAGGAATTAAATAAAGTTAAAGGTTTTTTTATTAAGGCTAAACTCTGTGCATTGAGCATTTGATAAGTGGGGTAAGGCCCGCTGCGTGTTAAAGGCACATGCAAGCTGAGTATATCGCATTCCTGCAATAATGTTTCTAAAGGAAAATACGACTCCTGATTTTTGCTTAAGGAATGCTGGGCTTGCAAAGCCTGCAAAGGTGGATCACAAAGTAAGGTTTTTAACCCTAAAATCTTGGCTTTGGCGGCTAATTTTTTACCCACATGCCCATGTCCCACAATGCCCAAGGTTTTACTGCGCCAAGCAAAGTCGTGGTTTAATTGCAATCGGCAAAGGGCGGAGAGAACATATTCCGCTACAGAATTAGCATTGCATCCTGGCGCTGAAGAAAAACCAATTCCTTTTTGGGCCAAATAATTTTGGTCCACATGATCTGTGCCAATGGTGGCTGTGCCAACAAAGCGTATCGGTGAATCTTCGAGCAGTTCGGTTTTTATTTTTGTGATGGATCTCACGATTAAGGCATCGGCATGTTTTAGGTCATTTTGCGTGAGCTTACGACCGTGAAAAAGGATGATTTCACCATGAGAGGCAAAGGCCTCAAGGCCTTGAGGGATATTTTCGTCAACAAATATTTTCATGAATAAAGGGTAATAAATTTACAGGTGTTATATTTTGACTATGAGTACAGAAAAGTCAGTGGAATTGAATTTAAGCCAATTAACCAAAAAATTAAGTGCGGCGATTTCCGACGATCACTTTGCCAATATTTGGGAAAGTGGTTGCTTGCCTGGGCGCGATGCTATCGGACATTTGGTGGATGGATTATTGTCCGTATTATTTCCTGGGGTTTTTGGCCATGAATTAGTGTTGGAAAAAGATTTGGAAAGTTATCTCGAAGCGAGTTTACATTCTATTCAAAAATCTTTGACGCGCGCTATTGAAATGGCGCTTAACTATTATGCCTCGGTGCAGCTAAGTCGAAAAAAAAGCGATCCTTGTGGCGTTACGATGGAACAGATCCAAAAGGCCAAAACTATTTCCGATGAATTTTTATTGGCCTTACCAGAGATTAGGATTTTATTAGCCCAAGATTTAGAAGCGGCCTATGAAGGGGATCCTGCTGCTAGTTCGGTGGTAGAGGTACTTATGAGTTACCCCTTTGTACAGGCTATTGCGATCCATCGTTTAGCACATCTTTTATACCGCGCCGAAGTGCCTTTATTGCCACGCATGCTGAGCGAAGTGGCCCACTCGCGCACGGGTATTGATATTCATCCGGGGGCTACGATTGGCCCAGGGTTTTTTATTGATCATGGAACGGGTGTAGTGATTGGCGAAACTACCATTATTGGTAAAGGGGTAAAGCTTTATCAAGGCGTAACCTTAGGTGCTTTAAGTTTCCCTAAAGATGAAAATGGTAATCCTATTAAAGGCATCAAACGGCATCCTAATATTGAAGATCATGTCACTTTATATGCTGGAGCTACGGTTTTAGGAGGACAAACCACGATTGGTCGAGGCAGTATTATTGGTGGAAATTGTTGGATTACCGCTTCGGTTCCACCCGATTCTTTAGTGTTATCCGAGCAAACGCGCCGCAAAGATAAAGAATAATTTGGCGGGGTCTTTTGGCTACCCGAATTGTACAATCAGGTATGTTGATTTTAATTGGACCGGGCCAAGATCAGCCCTGTGGCATAGCCGATTATACGGCGCGATTATTTTCTGCTTTGCAGGTTCTAACGCCAACATTTTTTTTGCCTTTTGAAAAAGTTTTTTCTTGCGATGAAATAAAATCCGCTTCTGCTATTCTGGTGCAATATGAATGTGGATTAATGCCTTCTTCTGATTTTATGTTTCGTTTAGGGAAACAATTTCCAGCTAAGGTATATGTCGTACCGCATGAGGTTTATGAGGAAGATCCCTTTGCATTTCCGTATGGAAATTTGAGCGCTAACAATGTTTTTATTTTGATCTTGAAAAAGATTTTGTACCGTTTGAGACATTCCGATTATAACCAAGAAAAAATACTTCAAGCAAACGGCTATTTTTCGCATAAAGTAATTCCTTTATCCGAGATTTCGGCAAAAATTTTGCAAATGGAAAATAAATTAAATGGAGTATCAAATATATTACTTTCCATTCCTTTAGCTTTGCCAAATTTGGTGAGCGAAACCAAAGCTTTGGTCATTGCGAAAAACTTTCAGGAAAAAAGGAATATAAAGCAAACCAAATTTATAGTGGGGATTTTTGGTTTTCTCAATCCAGCGAATGATTATGCAACCGTTTTTCAGGCTATGCATATGGTAGGCGAAGACATAGGTTTATTAATTATAGGTGGCGATAGGGCTAATAGTCATTTGCAGATAGCATTACAAGAACAAATTTTAACGGAGGGACTGGAATCCAGAATAAGCATTAGCGGTTACATTCCCGAAGCAGATCTTGCCGAATACTTTTCTTTTTGCCATGCCTTTATTTGTCCGTTTAAATTTAAAAGTAATACCGCCTCGGCCTTACATTTATTCACTTTGGGTAAACCAATTTTTGCAACCAATTTACCAATTACTCAGTATTTAAAAGAGCAGGGCGCGCCTCTACTATTGTATCAAAATGTGCAGGAATTAAGTTTAATATTGCAGGCTATGATCGAAGGAGAGATAACGGTTAAGCCTAATCATTATTCTTGGGACTTTTCTAAAGTAGCCCAAGCTTATGTTCGGGCAATGGGCCTTGAGAAAGCATCGCAAAGCTTTTGAGATAGAAACTAAATAAAATAAATGAATTAAAAATTGATAGAAAAACGCAAGGAAATATTTTGCGAATGGGGAAAATGTTTTTTTTCCTGTGCATCGATTACTTCTTTAATATCGAATATGTAACCCAGTTCTAAATTTCGTGTAAGATAAAGGCGAAAATCAGCGGTTAAATCTTCCAAACGTAGCTGTGCTAAATTTGCATTCGGTGCAAAAAGTTCAGTGCGTAAATCTAAAGTCAAAATGGAACTGAGCGCTACTTTGGCATTAATAATATTTTCAGCCCCAATAATATATTCGGATTTATTTCTTAAATACCCGACATTTGAAATAGGAGTATAGCTTTCTCCCACAATCTTTTGATGAGCTGCTAAGCCAATTTGCGTGGAAAACTCTAAATAATACTGCGAAAAAAGATCCAGATTTAAGCCTATTCCTTCGACAATAGAGAGTGGATAAAAAGAGGGTCGAATGATAAAATCACCTGAGGAAAAAGTACTCGTAGTATCGAAGAGCTGTGCGCCATTTTTACTTATCAATAAACGCCCCAAGCTATCATGTTTTTCTGTTACCACATGCACGGTATCCGCAAGAGACTTTACGGGAAAAAGTTGAGTTTCTAGTTGGCCGCGAACATAAGGACCCATCCATTTGTTTAAACGTCGCACCCAAGTCGATCTAATTTGTAATTTATCATCTGAAGGTGTAAAACGTTCTCCATTGTTTTTTATAAAACTATTACGGACTACTATTTCATTTAATCCAAAAAAAAGTGTATTATCGTATTTCGCTCTTAAGCGAATATCACTGGCCACTTGAATATTTTCTTTGCGGAGCTCGGCTTCGTCTACGGAACTTGTAACATTAACGTTACCTCCAGCACGCAAACCATAATGCCAATATTTACCCGCCACTTGTCGAGTAGTAATAGCTTTGATTCCACCCGCTGTAATTTTATCGCCATCGAAAACTAATTCTATGGAGGTTAATTCGCCTTCACTAATTTGCACGGTAATATAGTTGGCATAAGAACTGTATCCTTCGCCCACTTTAGAAATGCGATAAAGCCCCGGAGGTAGAATCCAAGCTTTAATATCCTGCAAGCGCTCTTCTTTGCGTCCGCGACCTTTACCATAATTGATCCATTTATCCATACGTATCACTTCATAGGCGCCTTCAATATATTGCCCGTCCGCAGCATTGATGGTTTCCACAATAAGCTCTCCCCAAAGTGGAGCTAAGGTGGTGGTATGACCTTCTTTAATGCTGGTTTCCCAAACTTGTTGTTGATTAAAACTTCCTGATCCCAAGCGTACCGTGTAAGTTCCCGAATCGATTAAAATCCGTTCACCCGTTTGTCCGCTCGCTACCGCTTTGTGATGGCCTTTAAAAACTGAAACTTCGGGCTCTCTCCGAGGTTCGGAAAAAGTAGGAATAAATAAAGCACCTTTACCTAAAGGGATTAAAGTCTTATCACGATCCAATTGTTCATTTACCGAAGGTGCGATCCAATTATTTATTTTACGAGATTCTGGTTTATTAGTTTCCACAACTTCTTTTGGGGTTGATTTTTCTAAGGGCGAATTCACAATTTCTTCACCCGGTAAATCGGGCAAAGGGCTTGCAGGAATACAAGTCATGCCCCAAACAAGGGTAACTCCTAAAATTAATAGTCGCTTAGTCATTAGGGTTTACTAGACGGTGCGGGAAGAGTTTTGTTTTTGAGAGAATCGGAAGATAGATTTTTTACATAATTCTCGTCTAAGGCTATGTCTAATTCCTCCACTACTTTATTGTTCATAGTTTCTAATAAGGTGGTGATTTCGCGAACTAAATAAATGGGCTCTTGTTGCGCTACTTTTTTTCTGAGATCAAAAGTTTTTCGCCATATAATTTGATTGGTTTTGGTATTCTCCAATTTATATTCTATGGCTAAATGAGCATACCACTGATCTTCGGTATCATATTCTTCAATGGCTTGTACATCGCCATCAAGATAAAAATCGGGCGCAAAACTTTCCACCGAGCGAGTGATGTTTTCGAAAAGATGCGCTGATTTTAAATGCTTGACTAACATGTCATTCACCATGCGTTCTGGATCTACAGCCCATAAGTGATAGCTGTAAAATTGCATTTGCAATGCCGATTTACGATAAACAATTTGACTACGACGGTAAGACTCCGCAATGGAAAAATCACGCATACGCAAGGTATAAGGATATACACCTTTAGTTTCGCGGGCTTCCGATATGTTCGGAATGTATTCTAGGATATAATAGCTTGACTCTAAAGTTTTCCCAAAATAGCAGCCCGAAAATAAGAGCATGAGCAAAATGAAACTTAGCTTTGAATAATGTTTGCATAAGTGACTTCGCCAAATATTCATCGTGACCGTTCCTGTTTATTTTCCCCGCGCAAAAGCACAGAAGGATTTTCTTTGATTTGCCTGCTGAAGGTATTGAGATTTTTCATAGTCTCTTTGAGGTTACTCATAGTTTGCGATAAATCTTCTTGAATTTTGGTAACGGTTAAATCCGCCTTCTTGGAAACTTCATTCATGCTCGTGGCGGTTTTTTTGTACTCAATCAAGGTTTTTTCGTATTCTTGCGAGCCAACTTGTTTTTTGAAATCAGCAGCGGCAATTTGAAAATCAGTCAGAATAGATTCCATTTTTTTCCCCGGTTGTGCATGTCTTATGTCCAATATCAAGGAGTCTAAATTTTGGCTAATACGAGCCGAGCTTTCCATAATTTGGCCAATGCTACCGCGATTATTTTGACTGGTCAGCGAAACCACATTGCCCAAAAGCAAATCCACCTTATAAGCTATCGAATCGGCGCGCAAACTAAGTTTACCAAGCATGGATAGGGTAGACCGAACTTCTCCCCTTTTAGGAATATCCGCTGCAGAATAACTTCCACCCGTTATTTCAATGTACTTAAGCCCCGTAATTCCAAAGCTACCTAAAGACGCTACCATATCTACTTTCATAGGTGTACCGCGATTTACCTCAAAGCCCACGATAGACTTTTGTACATCTTGAGAATCGGTTTGTATAGAAGTAATTGTACCGATATCTACGCCATTTTGTTTTACGGGTGAACCGAGACTTAATCCGCCTACGGATTCGGCCAAGCGAGTGAAATAATGTTCCGTGCGCGCAAAAAGTTTTTGGCCCGCTAGAAAAAATATAGAGATTAAAAAAAGGCCAATGCCAACGACAATAAAAAGTCCAAGTCGCGTTTTTTCGTTTTTACTGAGATCCATTAATTTGTCCAATGAAAAGCTGGGGTTTTCGTTATTCGATTATTTGGGGCAGCATGCCTGTCCAGAAAATTCTTAACCGCTTCGGGACCATTATTTTTAGCCTCTGAAAAGGAGCCGTCAAATAGCACCTTACCGTTTTCGAGAAAAGTCATTTTATCGCAAAGGGCTTTAATGGAGTCTAATTCATGGGTAACAATAACCATGGTAAAGCCTAAGGTATCACGCAATTCCAATAATAATTCATCCAAGCTGCGAGAGGTTAAAGGATCAAGACCGGCTGAAGGTTCATCGCAAAAAAGCAATTCGGGATCGGTTACAATGGCACGCGCTAAACCGGCGCGTTTTTTCATCCCACCCGAAAGCTCACTAGGCATTTTATGATAAGCCTGACTCATACGTACTTGATCTAGTTTAATATGCACGAGTTCTTCCAGTAAATCATCGGAGAGCTCGGGATGATGAATGCGCAATGGCAAAGCGACATTTTCACCTACACTTAAAGACGATAATAAAGCACTCCCTTGAAATAATACCCCAATTTTACGCATGGCTTCGGGAGGAAGTTTTTCTTCGGTCCAATTGACTTTGCGATTTAAAATTTCAATTTGTCCGGCTAAGGGTTTTTCTAGTCCAATAATATTTTTTAACAAGGTGCTTTTTCCGCAGCCCGATCCACCGAGAATAATGCGTATCTCTTTGTCTTGCACTTCCATGGACACATCTTGCAAAATGATTTTGTGGTCATAGCCTGCTTTTAGATTTTCGATTTTCAGTTTTGCCATGAGGATTAGAAATAAAAGATAAAGGAAAAAATAGCGTCTGCAAAAATTATAAGAAATATACAGGTCACTACACAAGAGGTGGTGGCTTTACCTACCGCATCTGCGCCTCCGCGAACTTGTAACCCCTTGGATACAGCTACCAAGGTGATAACCCAAGAAAAGGTAAGTGATTTGATTAAGCACTGGAATACATAACGGAGTTCTATATTATTTTTTAATTCGTTTAAAAAACTCGGTACGGATAATTTAAAAACCAAAACCCCCACTACCATTCCGGAGCCAATGCCAATTAGTACCGAACATACTGTCAATAAGGGCAGGGCCAGGCTCATGGCCCAAAAACGTGGCAATAACAAAAAATGAATTGGTCGAATAGCCATGGTATGCAAAGCACTCAGCTCTTCTTGCACCACCATAGTGGATATTTCGGCAGTGATAGAACTGCCTGAGCGGCCGGCTAAAATCACTGCTGTAAGCACAGGTCCAATTTCTGTGAGCATACTAATACCAATGCCGCCTGCCAAAAAAATCGCTGCTCCATATTTTTCTAATTGCATACCACTTTGAATAGACAAGGTTAAGCCTATAAGTGCAGAAAGCAATAATACTATGGGCAAGGCAGAGCTTCCTAAACGAAACATTTGGCGTGCTGTTTCTCCAGGCAAAATAGTTTTACGCCGTAAAACTCCTAAAGTAGACCAGTATAAGGATTCCGAAAGCAAATAGAGTAACGTGTGTGCTTCCTCCCAAATGGCGAGAGCCCCTTCTCCCCAGCGTAATAAAAAAGAGGTTTCTGGCGCTTCGGGAATTAATTTTTCGGGATAAGTCGCATTTTGGAATTCGTTTTGCAGATGCGGAGGAATTTGCGACAAGAGTAGTTTGCCTCCTCGCTTTTCCAAACCCGTTTGTAGATGCAATAGCCACGCTAAGGATAAAGAATCTAAGCGCTGGAGTTGGCCACAATTTACTTGAATTTCACGGCCATCGTGTTTTTTTAAAAAAACATTTTGTGCTGCGATCCATTCGGCGCTTATTTCGGAAGGAAGTTCAATTAGCTGCGTTTTATCGGACTTCAAGGTGACCTTTATCTTTTTGGATGGATTTTTTGATCATTTTATGAGCTTCCGCATTTGGAGAGCGCCTTCCAAAAAGGTATCTTTAAAAAAAAGGATAACCAAGCATTATTCCCAATATGAAATATAAATCCCTTCTACTCATTTTAGCTTTAATGCTTTTGCAAGCGCTAGCTTTTGCAGAACCTCCTTTAGATTCCGCAATACAAAATCAAGCCATGAATTATGTAACGCTCGAAGCGAAGGCTTTGCAACTTCATCCGATTTTAAAAGAAAAGCAATTGGAAATTGAAAAAACGGAACAGAAACTAAAAGCTTTGGAAATGGCAGCTATTTTGCCGAAGTTTCAAACGGATTTAGCGGTAGGTCCTGCGCCCGGATTAAATAATGTGCGAGATACTTCGGGGTATGCTTTAAGTGGGATTGATTCTTTTCCGGTAACGGGTTCACATAAGGATTATGATTTTCGCAATTGGGGTCCTTATTTTGGGGTAGAGTTTAGCGCCGTGCAGCCTTTAAATTTTGCGCGTTATAATGCGGGTCATAGGGCGGCCAGCTATGATATAAAAATATCGGAAGCGCAATTTCAAAAAGAAAAAATGGATGTTTCGGAGGAGGCACAGAAACTTTATTTTAGTCATGTTTATGCGCGTATGATCTTATCAATTTTGCAAAGTGCGGGCAAAGAATTAGACAAGGCCCAAAATCAATTACAAAAAATGTTGGATGATGGCGACGATAATGTGAAACAAACGGATTTGTTAGAGTTAAAGGCGGGCCGTTATGCTTTACTGAAAGCACAAAATGAAGCGGATGTAGGTGTGCAAAGATCGTTAATGGGTTTAGCATTTTTAATCCAAATTCCTGAAAGCACTAATTTTGTCGCACAAGATACAGCACTTTTTCAGCGCAAGGAAGCTTTGCCTTCGCTGGATACCTTAAAACAGTGGACTTTAAAAAATCATCCCGATTTGCAAAGACTGAAAAATGGATTGGCCGCTAGAGAAGAACTTTTAACGGTAGCTAAGGGGGAGTTAGGACCGGACATTTTTTTATTCGGAAATTTTAAATATACCAAGGCTTGGTCTTCGGATAGACAATCAGGCGGTGGCGATCCCTTTGCCTCTGATCCACTCAATGAATTGACTGCCGTCGCGGGATTGGGCTTACGATTTCATTTGAATGTATGGGATCGCTATCAAAATTACCGTAAAGAAAAAATCGCATTAACCCAGTTGCAAAGGACAGAGGCTTATGCCGCCAAAGGCCTATTGCTTAAAACGGCAGAAGCCTATGTACAATATTTAAGTGCCAAAAAAAACGTGGAAGAAAGTCAAAAGTCATTACGCGCTGCTGAGGCTTGGTTAAAAGCCGCAGCTATGAAATATGATTTGGATCCCACTTTAGCGAAAGATATGCTTTCGCCCTATAAAACCTCTTTATATGCCAAAAAGGATTTTTACGAAGCAGTTTTGGAGTATAATTTGGCGGTAAGTAAAGTGATTAAAGCCGTGGGATGGACTCTCACTGACTATTTTCATAGTTTGAATACCGTAACTTCTGCCCAATAGGGCAAAACTGGGACATAAAAATGTTTGAGGAAAATATGCAGATTTTTAAAAATAGAGCTTTCGCTTTTTTCGCATTAACGCTTGGATTAAGCGCAAGCTTATTGAGTTCATTAAGTTTTGCTGTGGCTATGGATGAGCCGGTGCAAATGATTCAAAAAAAAGATGCGGAATTACAAAAACTTTTGAAAGACAAAGACAGCAGTAAAAAAACGGATAAGATTAAATTTTTGATCAATGATATTTTTGATTTCGAAGAATTGGGAAAAAAAGCTTTAGGTGCTGAAACTTGGAAAACTCTGAATCCAAATCAACAAAGTCGCTTTGTAAAAGCCTTTAAACAAATGGTGGAAAATGCTTCGGTAAAAAAATTAGAAGTGTATCAAAACGATTCTACTCAATACGAAAAACCCGAAGGCGAAACGGATCATTTAAGTGTTACCACGCATGTATTTTCTAAAGGTCAAGAAAGCATCATCGTTTATAAGCTCTTTAAAAAAGAGGGTGCTTGGCGGGCATGGGATTTAGTAATAGATGATTTAAGTACGGCACGTAATTATGGCGAACAGTTTAAGAAAATTTTGCAAACTAATACTATTGATGGATTAATTGCAAAGTTGGAAAAGAAAAGCAAAGGCGAGCTGGCCAAAGTAAGCGAGGCTGCAAAACCGAAAGCCGCAGCAACAAAAGCAAAGGCCAAGGCTAAAACTTGATTTGGCTTTTCGCCATGGGCGGATTGCTATTAGGAGTATTGTGCCTCCTACTTTTTGCATTACACTTTACTATTAGTCTTCATTTAAATTTCCCTTTTCATGCGGCTGGTCATTTTGAAATAAGTTTTTTAAAATGGAAATATGCAATTGCTTTTCCGGAACACGACACACCGCAAAAAATCTCCTCGTCCTTGTCCTTGATAAGCAAGCTTTCATCGCAAGCGGGTTTTGTGCAAACTCCCAAATTGCGCATGCCTTTTAAAAAAAGACTTCGTCAAATGCTGTTGAAATTATTTTTGGACTGGCGAACATGGAAAATCCTCGGCGCTTATGGCCTGAAGCTTGTGGCGCGAATTTTTAAATTGCTAAAAATAAGAGTGCACTATTTAAAATTAAGCGATGGCGATCCCATGCGATTAGGACAGATGGCTGCTTGGTTAGCGACGCTTTCAGCATTTCCAGTTATGAATTTTCCCATACATTATGATTTTGAAACCCGTGCTTTTACGTTGCAACTCACACTTCGCAGTCGATTTTCTTTGGCCAAATTATTGTGGTCTTTAGGGTTAATCATCTGCGGATTTCCATGGCTTTATTTAGCGAAAAAAATGCTAAAATACGGGTTTCAACCTCAATTAAGCGAAGGACAATCCTTTTGGTTGAAACGCATTCAAGCTATTCCGACTTAGGCGCTTTTTTTTAACTTTGTGCCGGACTGAAAAGGAGAGTTATGAGTTTTTTAGATAAAGATGGTGAGGAAAGTCAATCCTCCTTTTGGGATTGGGTAGTAGGAATAGGTTTGATAGTTATTATCGGTGGATTTACCGCTTATTATCAATTCCAAAAAAAATCCTCACTGCATAGCTTTAGTACTGCGGATTCGCTTTTTACTAAAGGGGAGTTTTTGCCCGCAAAACAACATTATGAAAAATTGAAAACGGCTCAGTATTTAACCTCTAAAAATGACAGCTTAATTTATGCTCGACTCGATTCGATAGAGAATATGCAAGAACGTTCTAAGGATGCCGCAGAGAAGGCTAAAGTCGCTTTAAATAAAGGTGATACGGTTACGGCGCAATTTGAAGCTCAAAAAATTGTGAAAGGAGTATTAGCTCCGGAAGAATTGCAAGGCCTAGGGACGGTGTTAAAATAGTATCAGTTCACATATAGGTTCGCTAGGTTGTCCTAGTTCTTTGGGACTAGGCTAGGCATTTTGAAAGCTTAGCGAAACCCTTGGTGCAGCCAAGTATTGAGCGGTATATAAAAGAGAAATAATCCGAAAATCACAAAAGCTAATCCACCCAATAATTTTAAAATAGGCTTGAGCAAACCATCATTCTTCTTTTCCACCATAGAGTCTTTAGGATCGAGCGGATTATAGTAAACGGTAGTCTTTTGATTTACTGTATAGTTTCGCAAACGATTTTCCCAATAAGCTTTCGGCTTATTCACTTCCTCATAGCTCAAGCGCCATCCCCAAATACTTTTTCCATTCACAAAATATTCGAAAAGAATATCCGGATAATAATCTTCGGGACTGGCGGTGTCGGCGCGCGTTTTAACTTGCAAGAAGCGACCTTCGGTGGCCGTGTAAGTGTCGAAGCTAGTCAAATGCTTGAGCTCGTGAATATCTTCAAGGGTGGATTTTAATCCGAAATAAGCAATGAAAATACCGCTCAAAAATGCTAATAGCAAAACGCCCCAAGGAGCCGAGCTTTCTGTTATTTCATCTTCAGGATCAAGCTTCATAATTTTTCTAAATCGATAAGTGAAAAAAGCAAACCGAATCATGCTACAATATAGCCATCCAAATGAGGATGCCAAATAGGAAAAACTTGAAGAGCACAACAAAATTGAGAACTTTTTTTAAATACAGCTGTTGGCTGTTTTTTATCCTATGTCTAATAATAGGCGCATTAATAGGCTTTGAGCTGCAATCCTCTCGGCTGCAAGCTCATTACGTAAAAAAATATACCGAGAAGATTTTTTACTCAGTAGAAACCGGACCTAGTCCTAGTATTGTATTTCCTCAAAAAGGGCCCTCGGATGAAAGACGCGGGTATATTATGCTCCCGACTTTCACGGAACATTTATTGGCGAAAGGGTATACTATCGAAAGCCAAAGTCGTTTTTCAGCAACGATGTTTGATTTAGCGCAAAAAGGGATTAATCCGACTTATATCGAAAAAACGCAAGCGGGCTTACGTTTACTCGATCGATCTGGTGAATTGCTTTATAACTCCAATTATCCCATGAAAATTTATCCCGACTTTGCTTCCATTCCGAGCGAAGTGACGCAAACCTTATTGTTTATTGAAAATAAAAGTTTGTTGGATAGTTTACATCCTTATCGTAATCCCGCGCTTGAATGGATACGCTTTGTAAAAGCAGGTACGGAATTTATTCGCAAGCGTTTGGGAATAGGAGAGGATGTACCTGGCGGCAGTACTTTAGCCACACAATTAGAAAAGTATAAGCATTCCGATGAAGGACGTACCGTGGGCGCAACGGAAAAGCTGCAACAAATGGTATCGGCCAGTTTAAGAGCGTATCAACAAGGTGAAAATACGTTGGATGCGCGTAGGCGTATTGCTTTGGAATATATTAATACTGTTCCTTTGGCGGCACTTCCAGGTTACGGCGAAGTAAATGGTTTGGGCGATGGGTTACTAGCATGGTACGGTACTCCTATTGATACCTTGAACAGATTGTTGCGCCAACCTGTGGCCTTGCGTCTTTCGCCCGAAGGGATTGATAGTGGCGTGGATATGGCTAAAACAGGTTTAGCTTATCGAAAAGTTTTGAATTTATTTATCGCGCATCGTCGCCCTACTTCTTATCTACTACAAAATCGTTTGGCTTTAAAATCAATTAGCCAAAGCTATGTGGGGTTGGTGGGCCAAGGATACAATATTACTCCGCAATTGCGGGATGCCGCTTTACTCGCGGACCCTGTATTGATGAAGCGCGCCGCTCCTTTTCCACCCACTGGCTTTGCCGAACGTAAAGCCGTGAATGCTATTCGCGCTCATTTAACCACCCTACTCGGACTGCCGCGACTCTATGATTTGGATCGACTCGATTTACATGTACAAACTACTTTAGATGGGCAAACTCAAAGTTCGGTGGTGCAATTATTAAAACGCCTAGGCACCAAAGCTTTTGTGGATTCTTCGGGATTGAATGCATTTCGCCTTTTAGATAAAGGGGATCCTGCGAAAGTGATTTATAGCTTCACTTTGTATGAACATGTTCCAGGCCGCAATTTATTGCGTGTACAAGCAGATAATTATGAGCAACCTTTTAATATTAATGAAGGGGTAAAATTAGATTTAGGATCTACAGCCAAGTTACGTACCTTGGTGAATTATTTGGAAATTGTTTGCAGTTTACATCAACGCTTTAAGGGTAAAACGCGCGAGGCTCTCGATAGTATTAAAATTATTGGTAATGATCCTATTACTTCTTGGACTTTGGATTATTTTAAAGCGGGTAATGACTCCACCTTAGATACTTTGTTAGCGGTGGCTTTGGATAGAAAATATTCAGCGAGTCCCGCGGAGACATTTTTCACCGGAGGCGGCGCACACACTTTTGTAAACTTCGAAACGGATTATGATCATCAGGCTATTACTTTACGTTTAGGTTTTCGCCATTCAATAAATTTGGTTTTTGTACGATTGATGCGCGACATTGTTTCTTATTATCGTGCGCAAATTCCGGGAGCGGCAGGCCTCATACAAGATACGATTGCTTCACCGGAGCGACAAAAATATTTGGGTAAGTTTGCAGAACAAGAAGGACAAGTTTTTTTAAGTCGATTTTTTAAAAAGTATCGCGGACATGTTTTTGCAGAAATGGAAGATGAATTTTTTCAAGGTGTGCATACTAGTCCACGTCGCTTAACTACTGCCTATTTGAGTATTCATCCCGATGCCAATAAAAATCAATTTTTTGCTTTTATTCGCGAACAAATGAGCGACTCTCTTTATCCCCAAAAAGTAATGGAACCACTTTTCGATCAATTTTTTAAGGATAGCCTCTCTTTGGCGGATAGAGGATATGTGGCCGGTGTGCATCCTTTGGATTTATGGCTTATTAGTTATTTAAAACAATATCCGAGTGCTGGATGGAATCAAATAAAGGATGCGAGCAAAACCGAGGTACAAGGTGTTTATCGCTGGTTATTTCAATCGCATAGTAAACATGCACAAGATTTTCGCATTTCCAGTATTTTGGAAATGGAAGCTTTCTTAGAAATTCACAAAGCCTGGCAACGTTTAGGTTACCCATTTGGATCGTTAGTGCCATCGTATGCGACATCTATTGGGAGCTCTGCGGATAGGCCAATGGCTTTGGCGGAGTTGGTAGGACTCATTCAAAATGAAGGGATGCATTATCCCTCCACGGCGATGCGAAAATTACATTTTGGTGAGGGTACCCCGTATGAGACGGTATTTTCCTCTAGTGATAGCAGCGGTATTCGTTTATTACCCTTGGCTTTAACGCAAGCCATAAAAGGTTGTTTATTGGACATTGTGGAAAAAGGTACCGCGGTGCGCGGTTATAAAGCCTTTCCGCTTGCGGATGGAAAATACATTCCTTTGGGTGGTAAAACGGGAACAGGTGATCAACGCTTTGATACCTTTGCTCCAGGAGGAAAGCTTTTAGAGTCGCGTGTGGTCAATCGCACAGCCACATTTGTTTTCTTTTTAGGCGATCGCTTTTTCGGTACGGTTACAGCGCATGTCCATGGGGAAGCCGCAAAAGATTTTGGTTTCACGAGTTCATTGCCCGTGCAAATTCTTAAAACCCTAAGGCCGAGTTTAATGCCTTTATTAATGGCGAATCCTGGAACGGTACCTGCATTACCCGCTAAGACTCTCGCCCAAGTGGCTGTGGAAGCGAAGCAGGCTTTGGAAAACGGCGATCCTTTAGTTAAGCATGCGGAAGTGCTTGATCATGTGGCAAGCAAGATTTTTAATCGGAATAAGCATTAGTCGTTTTATCTTTTCACTTTTGATTCGGAAATAAAGTTATAAAAATGAGTAACCTCAAAGTTACTCAATCCCCAATTATAGTTACCGTCCCAAAATCAATATCTTTACCGGCTTGCACGGAATCGGTTACGACATAACCTGTGATGCGCGCTATATGTGACGTATCTGTGGGATCGCGTGGCTTTACCAAGGTGATATTTGGAATACCTGGGCAAATGCCTCTAAGCTTAAAGCGATTATTTTTCATTGCGGCGAAGTTTGCGGTTCCTCTTATACCTACCCAACGTGCAGAGTCGGAAAATAAAGAATCGGGCAGGAATTGTCCCGCCATGGTTCCGGGATTGGCTAAGCGAAATGTTCCCAGTTGTCCTTTAAGGGGTAAGCCATCAATCCAGCCGCGAAGAAAAACTTGTAGGGAGTCTTTGCTCGCAATAGGTAGGGCCGTAGGGTTTTGTTTGATTTCCATATAAATATCATGATCGGCTATAGACGGAAACGTAAACTTTCCCGAATCATCGGTAATAGTGGATGCGATGAGTTTGGAAGCGGGAATGCCTTGATCCGAAAATATCACCTGCCTAGTGCGTAGAGCAATTTCTGCATGGGCTGCGGGTTTACCTTCCGCTAAAATAACCATTCCGGTTACGGTAGGAGGATTGGTTACCGTGGTGGATGTTCCTGCCGTTCGATTGTCTGTGATACAATTAATAAGCAAAAAACTTACAAGTAAACACAGTAAAAAGAGTCGAAAATTAAATTTTATCATTTGCATTTTTGTCCTCGATGCGTGTTAAGGGGAATAATTGCAAGTTAAGTTGAATAATGCGATCTTCATGTTTATCCGATTGTACCACTTGCAAAATTTGTTTGTGAAACTCTGACGATAATGTTTTTATTCTTTGCCAGCCTTCATCCGATACGCTCATCGTTACACAGGAAATATCGCGCAGGGGCTGGGGAACGCGCTCTAATGCCTCTTGGGCTCGCAACATCATTTCTGCCTGAAAAGCACGCAATTGCATGGCTGCGGCAGGATCATCGGAAGACAATAAGGAGCTATGATTAACTTGCCAGTAACCATTTTTGTCACGTACAATAAGTTTTAAACGTTCTAATAATTTGATGGCATTGCGTGCTTGCACCACGGTAATGGGTGGGTCGAGTAAGGCGGCTAATTCTTCGCCATCGCCTTTTATCTTAGCAATAGACAGCGATTCGCGTATCGCAACATAATACCATTTGGAAAAATACTCTTGTTGCGATAGCCTTACTTGTTGAACTTGTAAAGGCAATATTTTTAACATAAGGCTATAAATTTTTTGCTTCGCCAAAGGAGATTTAGCATGACAAAAATCGACCATTAGCTCAAAGAAAGTTTTTTCCTTTTCAGTTAAATTCAAGGCCTGGGCAAATTTGGGAATCTGTGCTTTAGAAAGTTTTCTTTGTCCATTGAGTACTTCACTAAAATAGCCGCTGGATTTAATTCCCGCCTTGAGTGCAAATTGTCGATGGGAAAAATGTCGATTCAATGATTTTTTATAACGGTAATATTCGTTTAAATAAGAGCGATACTCAAAAAATTCAAAAATATTTAAGTTTGACTGCGATTCCACATTTGCCTCTTTGCTCTATAATATAACCTAAACCCATAAAAAACATGAGAGCAATTTATGAGCTATTTATTACAAAAAGAGAGCTATTTGTGATTTATATTAGGAGTTATGATTTAAATTAAGAGCAGATTTAGGGGTAATTAGAAGGTCGAAAAAGAAAATATGGCTATGCAAGCACAATGCAATATATCGATAACTGAAAATAATCTCAATTTCTCGTTCCCCCAACGAGAATCCTAATCGTCGCTATCTGGTTCCCCCTAGGTGGCGGCGATTTTTTTAACGCCTAATTTTTTGAACGTATCACTCCCCAGCGATAAACAAAATCCAAGCTAGCCGGAACGGCTCCTGCTAAGGGCTCTAAATATATTTGCACTTTGAAAATATAAACTCCCGTACCTGCTAGGTTACCGTTCTCCGCGCGGTTATTCCATAATAGGCGAAAGGCTTTGGACCCGAGAGTATGGCCGACAGGCAATTTTAAAAATTCGCTGCGTGGAACTTTTAAATGAACTTTGTCCACAAATAATCCTAAATGATCATATACCTTTATCTCTAAAGAAAATTCTCTCGACATCTCCAGATTAAGGCCAACATATTCGAGGGAATCCTCAGCAGTAAATGGTTGTGTTCGGGTATTGCAACATTTTCCTTTTCCTAGTGTTTGTATCTCCAGCACATTGGGGTTAAGGAGTGTCCAATGTTCATTAACAACCGACGACGCTTGTGTTTTGGGTTTTGCAATACTATTGAGTGGCGAGAATGAAAGTATTCCCATTAAAGTGGGATCACGACAAATCTTATTTAAGCCTTTAGGTAAAGAACTTGAGGAACCTTTTTCTAAAGTGAAAATAGTGGTGTCTATCAGTTCTTGTAAAATACCTTGTTTGCTAAAGGTGTAGGTAACTTGTATGTTAATATTGGTTTTGTCATCCGGCAATGGAAAGACTTTGCCAAAATCAAAACTCTCTCCACTAAGTTGTGTTGTATTTATTCCATTCAAGCGCATGGATTTAGGGGTTAAAGGATTGAATTTAGGAAGCATACTTTGACTGAATAGTTGTTCCAGCTTCCCCGCTAAATTATTACAAATCCAAGCTTTACTTTGAAAATTAGCCAAGGAGTATTTGTTGTTCTGAATGTTTAAGGTCATCTCACGAATAGGTGTTGGCGGATTGCGTTCAGTAATATCATTAGTGAAAGAAATAGTGAATGTTGTAGGAGTAGCTTTCCCTTTACGAAATTCATAGATATCGATAATGGGCGGTGATCTTTCGGTATCCATATCTTTGGGTACACCGTCATCCGTGAGTAAAAGCAAAACCTGTTGTTCTTTGGTGGCATTGGAAGTGGCTAGGGATGCTTTTGCCGCTTCAAAAGCCAAATTAATATCGGTGCCATTGATAATATTATCGGGAAGGAATTGGGTATTTTTGCGTGCGTCGAGATGCTGTGCTTTATTGTTATTGTTGAGGCCATTAATTAAAGTCATGGTGAGAGAATCGATTTGTAAAAAAGATTTTAAAGTATCTATTCCTCTTCTTCCATTGGCAAAAGTTGTATCTAATGCGGTGAGAGGGATATACGCATCATGTTGTATTCCATCTTTAAACAAAGCTTTGCTATAGGGATTTAATTGATCATCATAAAGCAGCCGACGGGTAAAAACGACAAGACTTACCTTTAAAGAAGGGTAAACAAGTTGCAGCTTATCGAGCAGTTTTCGGGTTTCCGAAAAACGAGTGTTTTGCAGATCCACTGCATGCATGCTAGAAGAATTGTCAATCATGATCACCAAGGACATGGGCACATTAATTCGAGACACAACTTGATCAATACAAAAAGGAATTTTGGGAGCGATTGAGACAATATCGGAGGAAAGACTAAGGATTTTTTGCTGAAAGTCTTTGGGGCAATTTAGAAACTCTAGATCACATAATTTTTGACCAAAGCCAAATCCAGTAATTATCGCGATAAAGGTGAGTACCTTACTCCATCGCATCACTACCATCCTGAAGGTTTTTTAATAAAGTTCTGCCCGTGTTTGATATCATATGATCATATCGGTGGACCAACCCTTTAACAAGGGTAAAAAGTACTTGGTGAGACGGGTATTCTCTGGAGAATGGAAATAATCTGCTCTCAGTTTTTGAGATCCTTTTGGATCTGGGACCAATTCTCCCATTGTTTATATGCTTTTTGGCAGGTTTAGCCCCGTTTTTTTTGATACTTTTCAGACTTCACTATAGGTATAGAATAGGAAATACCATTAAACTCATCAATATGACATTCATTTTCTTTGCCATCACTCTTTTTCCAATGGGATTGGTAAAAGTAATCTATGGACAAGCTGCGCAAAATAGTCTGACTGCGCAAAAAAAAATAGGATCAGGATCCGATTCATTAACCAGTTTAATCGTTCTCGATCCAGTGGATATTGGGGATTTCAAAGTGAAGCGTGAATGGGGTGACTTTATACGCGATGAATTAACTCTGCGTAAAAAATGGATAGTTATCTCTCGTGATACCGTACAAAAAAGACTTTTAGAATATAAATTAGATGCGCAAAAACCTTGTCATGAATTTCAATGTGCTTTTGATACAGGTAATATGCTTCCTGCTGAATTTGTCCTTTTCAGTTCCTTAACGCGCCTTGATCAGCTTTACACATACACACTGAATTTGATCCATGTACCGTCCTCTCAAGTTGTCTGGTCACGCATAGGGGATATGCGTAGTAAAAAGGGAGATGATTCAGTTGCTGCGGTTAAATCACAACTCAGCCAAATACTTTCTGAATTGGATAAAAGTCAATTCAAAATTGGTAAGGTTGAAAAACATGGCTTGATGAGTGTAATTGATTTAAGTCAGTCCACACCTTATTCACGGGCCATTACCGATAGAATTACTACTCAACTTTTCGCTTCTCGCAATTATGATTTAATGGGCCAAAAAGAATTAGAAGAGCTACTACTAGCATTAAATATTCGCAAACGAGATTTTTTATTAGCAGATAGCGCCTTATTTGATTTGGGTCAGAAAATGGATATTGCGCATTTGGCTTATTCCCGACTCACGCGCAAGGGTGAAAATTATCGCTTACAATTGGCCATGTTTGATATTAAGAACAAACAAAAAGTGCGCGAATGGCCGGCTAAGGAAAGCTCCGATTTTAGGGATCTCTTGCAATTCGAAAATAAATTTTTTGCCACCTTATTTGCTTCATCTGGAGAAAACACCTATGCTGCGCCTCCGGCTACTAAAGGACATAGTAAATGGACTTATGCGGCTGGAATAGCTTTAGGCGTAACAAGCGGGCTTTTATGCTATCAAGCAAATCAAAATGCAAATGATGAATACAAATCATATCAAAATGCTCAATCTGCAGAATCAGCGCTGGATCATAAAAAGAAATCCCAAGCTTTTGACAAAAAAGCGAATGGATGGGGTTTATTAAGTGGTGTAGCTTTTACTTTTTCAGCGGTACTCTGGGTTTTTTAGAAAGGCTTTATGAGAATAAAATCCTTGGTATTTTTTAAGCAGTGCTTGATTGGTGCTTGTGCTTTTTTATTAGTTGGCTTATTGGGTACATGGTTAATGTCTTGTAATCGCGACTATACTACAAATCCTTATTTGAGTAGCAAGGATACTACTTTTACCGAAGATAAAAATCATGATGGTGTAGCGGACAGCGTAGCTAAATATTTTCCCAATTGTAAACTTACTCCCCAAAAATGTTTAGACTCGGCTTTGGCTATCAAAAAATCTCAAAGCAATAATCTTACCGTGCCTTTAGATTCTGTTCATGCTGACGACTTGTATTTAGTAGTAGGAGAGGTGCAAGCACCTAATCTTCATTTTTATCCAGATTCAGTTTCGGACAAAAGCTATTCTTTATTATTGTCATTTTCGCCCGCAGTAAAAATCAATAAAATTACCTCCCAAGTGGAAGCCAATGCGGTAGGGGAATCCATGATATATTTCTTGACGCATAATACTTTGGATAGCTTTATGGTTTATGTGAGCGCAGCGACTATCCCTCTCGACACTATTCAAGCTCCTAATGCCGCGATTTATTTGGAAGATTCTACGGCTTTTATGCCATCACTTACCTTTATCCCCGATAATACCACGGAACGTGATTATATTCTTAAACCTAAATCTACCACGATTGTGAAAAAAAGTGCGGATCAAATGGGTTTGAATCCGTTATCGGTTGGGAAAGACTCGGTAGAGATTTGGGTCAATAATGCGCGCAAAGGTATCTTTGAAGTAACGGTTTCCAAAAAGGATACATCCATACATGTGACCTCAGTGATTCCTTCAGAATTGAATATTAAAGTCAATGAAATTTTGAAACCCACTCTTCTGTGGCTGCCCAGTGGGGCTATTGATAAGAACTATACTTTGTCGATAGCCAATGCAACGGGTCAGCAAATCGTAAGTATTACAGCTGATAAGCAAAGCGTTAAAGGTTTGGCAGAGGGTAATGCTACGGTTACCGTGCAATCTACGGATAGGCCTTCGATTAAAAGTACTTTTAACGTACGTGTTTCCCCAACATTACTCGGCATAACCGTGAATCCATTATCTTTAATTGTAGGAGATAGTTCGATTCCAACAATTCAATGGAATCCTGTAAGTTTAACGAGCTCTGAATATTTCTTGGATACCGTAGGTACTAAAACCAAAAGAGCAGTGACGCTGTCGGCCGATCGTAAAAAAGTTATTGCTATCGCTGCAGGAGTCGATACTATAAAGGTAACGGCTATTTCTGATACGTCTAAATATGCTTTCATGGTGATAACTGTTAAAACAGCAACCATCAGTCCCACTTCCATTGTGATAGTTTCAACCGATACTCTTTATAGCGACACTGGGGTAACTTGGACACCTAATGTAACGGTAAAGCCGATCGGCGCCCCTCAGGCTTATGGCTTATCTTCAAATCTTTCTGCGGTTTATATCAATGATAAAACGTTGAGACCTCAACCGGATTCGGTGGGTGTGGGCGAAGTATGGGCTTATTCGTTGGTAGACAATAACATTAGAGCGAAATGCACCCTTACCGTTTTGGCACATGTCAAAGGTATTGCTGTGGCAAATTTAATTTTAACTGAAGGGGGTTCGGATACTTTACCATTGATCACGGTAAGTCCGAAAACAGCAACCAATAATGGTATTTTACTGGAAACCGCGGATACCAATTTTGTGGAGATAATATCGGGGGTGGGCGGAACAAATCAAAAGATAAGGCCTAAATCCGTGGGAACCGCCACTATACAAGCGACTGCTATGGATGGAAGCAAAACCTACAAAAAGTTTACCGTTACGGTAAAGCCAATTGTGAAAGTTACGTCTTTTACCCTTTCAAATGCTTTCAATGTGTATTTAGGTGAAACAGGAAAACCTACGGTTATAGCCTTGCCGACAGACGCAACGAATAAATCGTATCGCCTAGTTTCATATGATTCAAGCATAGTTAAGGTAGGGGAAAATGGACTTACTTTGACGGGGCTCAAGGAAGATTCCGCATACTTTGTAATTCAAGCGCTGGATGGTGGTGGTGCGCAAAACGCTTTTAAAGCGCGCGTTCGAGTGCATGTACAATCTGTTTCCGCGCCGGATATGAAAATTTTAGTAAATGATACAGTGCCAGTAGCGCCGAATTTAACGTGGAATCCTACAAGTGCATTTAATAAACATTTTACGCTTATTAGTGATGATAGTACTTCGGTGAAAGTGTTGGGTGAACGTTTGGTTGGCACAAAGCCTGGTCATGCAAATATAACGCTTACTACCAATGATTTGGGGAAGACTACGATTTTCCGCGTGGATGTGATAGGGCTTAAGTTTTAGCGACTAGACCAATGTATTTTAGAGCATAAAAAAAGGCTGCGGATTAATCGCAGCCTTTTTTTATTTATAGGGTTAATAGTTATTTAACTAGTAACCCATGCGGTATTTTTTTACAAAGCCGCAATCTTGGCAACGGTGGCTTTGTATTCAGCTAAATATTTTTCGGCTTGAACAACTACATTGTCTGCAGTATAACCGAATTTTTGATCGAGTACTTCAAAAGGAGCCGAAGCACCGAAGCGGGTCATACCATATACTTTACCTAAAGGACCCACTAAACCTTGCAAGGTCACTGGAAGACCAGCAGACCAGCCTAAAGTAGGAATGCCGAAAGGCAAAATCTTTTCTTTATAGCTTTCGCTTTGTTCATTGAAAAGTCCTTCAGAAATAGCCGACACCACGCGAACCTTTAAGCCTTTAGTAATAAGCTTTTGCGCGCCTTCCACTAATAAAGAAACTTCCGAACCATTAGCAACCAAAACTAATTCCGGTTTACCTTCAGTTTCTAAAACGGTATAGGCTCCAAGCGAAGCTTGCTTGGCTTCTTCAAAGCGTTTACCAGTAGCGGCAGGCAAATCGGTTACCGGTTGACGAGTGAGGATTAAAGCTGTTGGCGCATGGCGATTTTCCAAAGCCATTTTCCAAGCAATAGTCGTTTCATGTGCATCACCTGGACGCAAAGTTAACATACTGCGATGACCGGCCAAGTTATTTAATTTTTCCAACAAACGAATTTGTGCTTCTTGTTCAATTGGTTGATGAGTTGGACCATCTTCACCTACGCGGAAAGCATCATGTGTCCAAATATAAATCACACCGAGTTCCATTAAGGCCGCTAAGCGCACAGCCGGTTTTTGAAAATCGGAGAATGCAAAAAATGTTCCGCAAGCAGGAATTACTCCCCCATGCAAAACCATACCTGCGCAAGCCGCAGCCATAGTTAATTCAGCTACACCGGCTTGTAAGAAAGCTCCGCTGAAATCCCCTTTTTTAAAAGCTTGGGTATGATGTAAAAAGCCATCGGTATAATCGCTGTCGGATAAATCCGCGGAAGCGACAATCATATTCGGCACTTGCTTTACGAAATAAGCCAAGCATTCTTTGGAAGCGGCACGCGTAGCGCTATTGGCTTTTTGGGCAATGGCGCTATAATCAAGAGCAGGAGGTTTACCGGAGAAGAAGCTTTGCCATTTGGTCGCTAATTCAGGATTTTGTTTTTCCCATTCTGCTTGTTTTTGTTTGGCTGCTTTAACCACTTCAGTTTTGGCAGCACAAATGCCTTTTAAATATTCCGCTACATCGGGAAAAATTTGGAAAGGGTTTTCAGGGTCACCGCCTAAATTGGCTACGGTTTTTTTGAAAGAAGCGCCGCCCTTGGATAAAGGCATACCATGCGTTTTTACTTGGCCTTCAAAAGAGCCACCGGCTTCGGTTACCGCGCCTTTTGCCATGGTAGTATTGCCAATAATCAAAGTCGGTTTTGCGGTTTCGGCAATGGCTTGTTTTAATGCGCCGCGAATAGCATCATGATCATTTCCGGCAATGCTAAGTACTTTCCAGCCCCAGCTTTCATATTTCTTAGCGGTTTCTTCGCTAGTTACCACGCCGGTTACGCTAGAAAGCTGTACTTGATTGGAATCATAAAACATGACCAAATTATGCAAACCTAAATGACCTGCTAAACGGCCAACACCTTGAGAAACTTCTTCTTGCACGCCACCATCGGAAATGAAAGTAAAAGTTTTATGTTGCATCCATTCGCCAAAACGAGCCGCCAAAAAGCGTTCGGCAATGGCAGCGCCCAAAGCCATTGCATGGCCTTGGCCTAAAGGACCGGAAGTATTTTCTACACCGCGTTTTACATCCACTTCAGGATGGCCAGGAGTAGGACTATCCCATTGGCGGAAATTTTTCAATTCGTCCATGCTGTATAAACCAAACATGGAAAGCGTGGAATAAAGCATAGGGGACATATGCCCTGGGTCAAGGAAGAAGCGATCGCGATTTAGCCAAGTGGTATCCTTGGGATCAAAATTCAAAAACTCGGTAAATAAAACGGCTGCGAAATCCGCTCCGCCCATAGCTCCGCCTGGATGGCCACTTTTAGCTTGCTCAGGCATGGCTGCCGAGAGTATGCGAATATTATCTGCAATGCGTTTGACGATCGATTGATCCACTTTCTTCTCCTTGTCTTTTGTATGCGGGTAAAAGTAAAAAAGTTAGGGGGAATTGTTGGTGGGTTTTATGGATTTGTCTAAACCTTTGACTTGCGATTTTTAAAGCTATCATGTTATAGTCTTTATAATTTTAAAATCCGGATGCTCCGGCACACAAAGGGGTTTTATGAATCAGACTAAAAAACTATGTATGGGACTAAGCCTGTTAATACTTTGCGCCTGCGCATCCTCTATGAGTCAAAACCATGCGAATGAATTTGCTGCGCGACTGGCCAATGAGGAGTGTTTTAAACTTTTTGGCGAAAAGCCTTTTAAACCTAGTGATTATGATGCCATGTTTGAGGGTGGGCGCTGGCAATGGGGTGCTTTGGAGCGGGGAGGGATACAGGGTTATTCCGCAGTAATTACTTTTTTGAAAGATGGCAGTCAGCCTCGAGCAAGAGTGAGTTTGAGTGCAAATTCACCTGTGCCGCGTTCGCATCAGCGTGGCGTACTCGAAGGTAGACGTCAGATGAATTATGACAAGGAAGATGCAAATACAAACTCTCCAGAAGGAAAATAGTGACGACTTTTTTTAAAGGGTATATTGAAGGTTACTATGGCAAGCTTTTTTCTTTTGCCGAGCGAAGCCATTTATTAAAAGTGTTAAAAAAAAATGGTGCGAATGTTTATGTTTATGCGCCGAAGGAAGATCCGTATCATAGACGTTACTGGCGAGAGGCTTATCCTAAGGCTTGGCAAAAAGAGTTTCAAGCTTTTGTGGCAGAGGCGAAGCATTTAGGGATTTCGGTTATTCCGGGTATGGCTCCTGGGCTCTCCTATAATTATACGAGTAAGGCGGATTATAAAACTCTGCTGAAAAAATTACAGGCTTTTGCCGAGTGGGGTTGTCAGGATGTCGCATTACTGATGGACGATATTTCACCGGAATTGCCTACCGCGGCTCAGGGTAAATTTAATTCTTTAGGGGAAGCGCATGCTTTGCTTTTGCAAGCTTTGCAAAACGATTTAAAATTCGCCAAAAAAGCTTTTTTTAAAAAAATATCCAATAGTACCAATAGGGCTATAAAAAAAGCGGCAAAGCTTTGGTTTTGTCCCACGGTGTATACGGATCAATTCTCGGAAGGCCCTATTGAAAAAAATGTGTACCTATTAGATTTGGCGAACTGTATGCCGGAAAACATTCCGTTATTATGGACCGGACCACGCATTATTTCGGAAAAGTTACGACCGCAAGATTTGTCTACGGTAACGTCTATGTTTCCTGGGCGAATTGTATTATGGGATAATTTGTATGCTAATGATTATTGCCCTTCCAAGCTTTTTGTAGGGCCTTATCGTCATCGTCCACCCGCTTTGACTAAAGCTGTGGCCGGTTTATTATTGAATCCCACGGGACTTCCCGAAACCGATCGGTTTGTATTTCAGCTGATGGCAGGCTTTGCACAAGCTGAAAGTTCCGAGAAAATTTGGGAAAAAACTTTGCATGAATTTGCTGTGCCGCCGGCTTTTAAAGTAGTGGCGGATTTTTTGGACTCCCCCTTTTTTAAGCCACAAGCCAAGCATTTTAATACGCGGAATTTACAGGCCTGCAAAAAAGCCTTGTTTACTTTATTATGGGAATGGAAATCACCTTTGCAACGCGAATGGTATGCCTTTTTATATGGCTTGGATCATGATTTGAGCTTGTATTGGAAAGGGAAGTCGCGTCGCGACGGGGTTTGGATTCGCAAAAAATATGCGCCGGCTTTGGCGCCTTTGCTGGAGAACCGAGATTAATTTCTATTTTGAAACTTCATAAGAAATTTTTCCAAGTTTGAAAGGAATATTCATGACCAGACAAAATATTAGCACCGGATCGAAATGGGAACCTATTATTGGTTACTCGCGTGCAGTGCGTATAGGCAAACAAATTTTTGTATCGGGCACAACGGGTAGCAATGCCGAAGGTAAAGTAGAAGGTGATGTCTATGCCCAAACTTTGCAGGCTTTGAAAAATATTGAAAGCGCTTTGAAATCTGCGGGTGCGGAAATGAAAGATGTGGTGCGCACGCGCATGTATTTGAAAAATATTGACGAATGGGAAAAAGCTAGCAAAGCCCATGGTGAATTTTTTAGCGTAATCCGTCCCGCTACGGCGATGGTGGAAGTGACGCGTTTAATTGCACCAGAAATGTTGGTCGAAATTGAAGCCGATGCGGTATTGGAATAAATAAGTTTCAACCCCAAAAAATGAGTGAAGTTTTATGATTAAAGTCGCAGGACTAAGTAAAACTTTTCGCGTGCATAAAAAAGCAGCAGGGCTTAAGGGCTCGCTGCGATCCTTATTTGTGCGAGAATGGCAGCAAGTACATGCTTTGAAAAACATCTCCCTGCAAGTGCAAGCGGGCGAAATTGTGGGCCTCATTGGCGCGAATGGTGCCGGTAAAACAACTTTAGTAAAAGCCTTAGCGGGCATTATTCATCCCACGAGTGGTGAGGCACAAGTGCTCGATCATGTGCCTTGGCAACGCAAGGATGCATTTCGTCGACAAATCGCTTTAATCATGGGGCAAAAGGCTCAGCTTTGGTGGGACTTACCGGCTGCGGATGGATTTTTACTGTTACGTGAGATTTATCAAATCCCGCGTTTGCAATTTAATGCGACGCTAGAAACCTTAACGCATACTTTGCAAGTGCAAGATAAATTGAATATTCAAATTCGCCGATTAAGTTTGGGCGAACGTATGAAAATGGAATTGATAGCCGCATTGTTACATCAACCTAAAGTGGTTTTTTTGGATGAACCCACTATTGGTCTCGATCTGAGTGCGCAAAGAGCGATACGAGAATTTTTATTAAAGTATCGGCAAGAGCATCAACCGGCTATGTTATTGACTTCGCATTATATGGAAGATATTGAAAAGCTTTGCGAGCGTATTATTATTATTCGCGAAGGCGAAATGGTATATGATGGATCTTTGCAAAAAATTTTAACGCAATATGCTCAGCATAAGATTCTCACGGTAACCTTTGAAGATCATGATCCTTTAAACACAAAAAAACCAGAAAGCCTTTTCCCCCAAGAATTGGGAATGTCCCTAGAACAAACGCCGGAATGTCTTAAAGTGAAAGTGTTACGCTCAAAAGTCGCTGAAGCGGCAGGATGGTTATTACAGCATTATGCGGTAGCGGATTTAAGCATTGAAGAAGAAGACATTGGTACGGTGATCGAAGCTTTAATTCGTAAGACTGAATGAAGCATTTATGCAATTCGCTTTAGTTCGCCATATTTTTGTTTTAGAATTTAAAAAGATCATTTCTTTTCGTGCCGAATTTTGGATTGGATTTTTAGGCAATACTTTTTCTCAATTTGGGGTGGCGTTTTTTTTATGGAAAGCGGTTTTTGCATATCGTGCCATCAGCACCTTGCAAGGGTTTACCTTTCCCGATCTCATTCTGTATTATTTGATGGTACCACTGATTGAGCGTGTCGTGGCCGGCCCAGAAATGGGTTTTATCTCACCGGAAATTTATGAAGGGACACTGACACGTTACCTGTTATATCCGATTTCCTTTTTTCGTTTTAAATATGTTTCCTCCTTAGCACAGAGCGCCGTTTTTATTTTGCAATTTTTGCTAGCCGCAAGCGTCTATTTATTTTGTTTTGGTAAGCCACCTTCCTTTCATTTTGAACCGTTAGGGGTAACTTTAGCGGTACTAGCTATAGGTGGAGCCGGTTATCTTTATTTTATGTTAGCTTCCGCTTTGGAAATGCTAGCTTTTTGGGCGGATAATGTGTGGAGCTTATTGGTATTGAATCGCATCATCTTACATTTATTTGGCGGAGGATTAATCCCCTTGGCGTTCTTTCCTAATTGGGCACAAAAGGTTTTGAGCTATTTACCCTTTACCTATATGGTTTCATTTCCCATTCGATTTTTGCGCGAAACTTTAACTTGGCAAGAAACTTTATTCGGCTTCGGGGTTTTGATTTTTTGGTCTGGAATATTTACTGCCATCTCGCTTTGGCTATGGCGTAAAGGCACACGGCAATATGCCGGAGTGGGAATTTAATGTTACGCTATCTTCGTCTCTATGCCTACTTTGTGCGTTTTTCCATTAGTCGCAATATGGAATTTCGCATGGATTTTTTCTTTCGCATTTTTATGGATTTGGTTTACTATGGCGTGAACCTTACTTTTTTCCAATTGGTATTTTTGCATACGAATTTATTAGGGGGATGGAATGCGCAGCAAATGTTTATTTTTGTTGCCGGTTATCTTACGGTCGATGCGCTGCACATGACTTTTTTTTCCAATAATGTATGGTGGTTGCCGGTACTCGTGAATAAAGGGGATTTGGATTATTATCTGACGCGGCCAGTCTCGTCTTTTTTCTTTTTAAATCTTCGCGATTTCGCGGCAAATTCTTGCATCAATTTAATTTTTGCTTTGGGCATTATGTGTTGGGCCATTTTTTCTTATCCCGGTCATTTTGGCGTTACCTCAGTCCTCGCTTATTTTTTTGCCATAGGCTTGGGTGCAATCCTTTATTTTATGGTGCATTTGTTAACCATCCTTCCGGTATTTTGGTTGGAATCGGCAAAAACTTTGCATCAAATTTTTTATAATACCACGCGCTTTATGGAAAGGCCGGATCGGATTTATCAAGGTTTCACGCGTAAAGTATTAATCTTTGCGGTACCCTTCGCTTTAATGGCTTCTTTTCCTGCGCGAATTTTATTGGAGCCTTTTGATATTTGGATTTTAGGACAATTCTTGGGTGTGATTTTATTGTTTATGGGTATTGTGTTTATTGTTTGGCGAGCGGGATTAAGAGTTTATTCTTCGGCCTCGTCCTAAAAAGATTTTTAATTAAAAAGAGACGCTAACTAAAAGAATTTCATAAAAAAACCTTCTCTTGGAGGAGAAGGTTTTTTTATTTGGCGTTCCCACGGGGATTTGAACCCCGGTCGACGCCGTGAAAGGGCGTTGTCCTAGGCCACTAGACGATGGGAACCTAAAAGCCGGTGCAAAAGTAATTCGAAAAGCAGTTTTTGTAAAGCGTTTTGAAGCAAAATTGGAGAGTAAAAATGCGCTTTATTTCGAACCCAAATAAATCTTGCTTTCTACAAAAACTCGAAAAAGTTCTTTATCGATTTTACCGCTTTTGACTTCCATTTCAATAATTGCTAAGGCTTTATCAGTGGGAATAGCACGTTTATAAGGCCTATCTCTTGCAGTCAAGGCATCGTAAATATCACATACCGTCATAATCTGTGAGGGCACGGGAATTTGTTCCTCAATCAAGCCACGTGGATAACCTGTACCATTGAGTTTTTCATGATGAGCAAAAGCAATTTCAGGAATATGTTTTAAATCTTTGGTCCAAGGAATTTTGGAAAGAAAATTATAGGTATGCATCACATGACTTTGGATGGAATCTCTTTCTTCATGACTCAAGGTACCTTGCGGAATGAGTAATTGTTCTAGCTCGGCTTTTAATAAAATTGGAATGGTATAACCTTCGGGATCGGTATAAGGGGTTTCTGCCCAGCGTTGTAGCTTTTCAGCGATTTCATTGGCTAAGGGAGACGGTTCATTGGCCTTTAAAATACAAGCCCACATATCTTCCATCTCTTCAATTTTATCGCGTTGAATTTTATCCCAAGTGGAAAAAATAGATTCTGCATATTGAGTGGTTTTACCTTGATACAAGCGAACTTTATCTAAGGCGCAACCCCATGCAATACAGCGTTTGATACAGGCAATGCGCTGGCCAATTTGTTCTAAGGCTTCGGGATATAATTTTTTTGCTTTCGTAAGTACCTGTTCACGAATTCCAATTTTTCCAAAATCATGTAACAATGCGGCATAGCGTAATTCCTGTAATTGCGAATCGGAAAAATAACAATGCTTGAATTTCGCATTGCTTAGGCGTGAAAGACAAAGGGCAAAATCAATACAATAATCGGCAACGCGCTGCGAATGACCTGAGGTGGTGGGATCGCGAGATTCAATTGCGGTGACGCTGGCTTTAATAAAGCCTTCGAAAAGATTTTTAATTTCATGTTCATACTGCGCATTTAAAATCGCCACGGAGGCCTGTGAGGCCAAGGACATACATAAATTCACATCATCGGTTTGATATGCCATTACTTGTGCATCGGCTGCCGCAGAGGACGTAATGGCGTGGTTTTTACGGCGACATTTATTGATTAATTGAAGGGCTCCAATCACATGATTATGGTTATCAATGAGTGGCACACATAACATGGATCGACTATAATAGCCTGAGTTAGTATCGAAAATATGATTATGCTTATACGGTAATTTTCCATCGAGATGATAAACATCTTCCAAGTTGAGCGCCACACCTTCGACTAAGGTATAGCCAATGATCGAACTGTGTGCTATGGGGATAAGGGTTTCTTCAAAAGGAAATTCCACGGAATTATTGCGTGTTAATTTAAAGCGTACTTGTTTATTTTCCCAATAGGCACGGGGGTTTTCGACAGTTCCTGCACGATTTTCGAGTAAATACAAACAGCCCGCATCACTTTGCGTTAAGCTCATGGCTTTATCTAAAATCAAATTGAGCAGTGTGTCGATATGGCGTTCCGACATTAAGGCCATTCCAATTTGGCCTAGTTGTTGATTGCGCGTATCGGCAATGGCACATTGATTTTGTAATTGCAAGCATTGCTCTTTTAACTTGGCAATACGTGCCCCTTGTATCAGGGCCTTTTGCAATTCGGCTTCGGAGGGTTGTGGAGATAATGCGATGTCGGCACAGCTCGGCCAATCGGTTAATTTTTGTTCGGGATCCCAGAGCAATACAGCCGTTTGTTGGCGTAAAAAAGACAATTCTTCGGCTTGTTCTATTTGAACCGAATTCAATATTACCAGACTAAAAGGAGCAATATCTAGCAAGGTCTCGGGTTGAATAACGCGGATGGGTATCCCATCGGACCTTAGGGATGGAATTATCAATGAGGTGAAATTATGAACGATTAATTCGTGACCTTGGGTGTTTTGAGGCATAGCGAAATTCACTTGTGAATTATACCGCTTATTCTTTCTCTGAAGCAATGAGAGAGTCTTTGCAAAAAGAACTTTATCTTTCGCTAAAAGTATTTTACACTATACGCAAATGAATAAGTTTCAGGAAAATTTAATAACAGCATGAAATACGGCATTTTTTCAGATATTCACAGTAATTTGGAAGCGTTAACTCAGGTTATGGATGCCATGGACCAAGTGGGCGTGGAGCGTCGCATATGCTTGGGCGATGCGGTAGGGTATGGCGCCAATCCCAATGAATGTGTTAAAATGATTAAAGAACGTAGCGCGGTTTTTTTGTTGGGCAATCATGATAGCGTGGCCTTAGGCCGAGAATCTTCGGAAAATTTCAACTTTTACGCACGTAAAGCCATTGAATGGACGAAAGAAAATTTAAGTCAAGAGTCATATAATATTCTCGACAAATTACCATACGTTGTAGATGAACCACCTTTAAGTTTTGTGCATGCAAGCCCAAGATCTCCGGTGGATTGGTATTATATCACGAGCTTTGATGATGCTATTGATGCCTTTTCTTTTTTTAATGAACGCGTTTGTTTTGTAGGACATACGCATATTCCTTCTATTGTAATCATGGAAAACGAACAATCCTTTTGGGTTTCGGAATCTTTAGCACATCGCATGTTACCTAATCAACGCATTTTAGTGAATGTGGGTAGTGTAGGTCAACCTCGTGATCGCGTGCCTTTAGCGAGCTGGTGTTACTTTGATACGCAAACTATGACGGTGGAAATTGTGCGCGTGCAATATGATATTTCTAAAACCCAAGCAGAAATGCGAAAATTGGACTTTGCCGAATTTTTAGTGAATCGCTTGGCCGAAGGGCGCTAGCCCAATCGTCTTTTTTTCCCCGTTTTAATTTTTAGTAAAAGGAAATCGCTTTGGCATTTGCTTCAGGATCTTTATTTAAAGGATTAAATGCCGAACAAGAGCAAGCGGTTAAAGCTGTACAAGGCCCGGTACTTGTCTTAGCGGGTGCCGGCTCAGGTAAAACGCGAGTGCTGATTAGCCGCATACAACATTTACTCGAAAATCAAAAAGTAAAACCGGAACAAATTTTAGCTTTAACTTTTAGTAATAAAGCGGCGCAAGAAATGCGAGAACGCTTAAAAGCCAGTGGTGGCAGCCTTGTAAAAGATGTTTGGATTGGAACCTTTCATGCTTTGGGTTTGCGGATATTAAAAGAGAATACCGTAGCCTCAGAGTTACGGTCAGATTTTTCGGTTTTGGATGCGCATGAACGTTTTTCCATCTTGATGGGTTTAGCGCGAAAGCATTGGCCGAAGAATTTAAAATTTGATGTGTTTGAATTGTCTGCTTGTTTAGGGCAATTACGTGAAAAAGGAATTCTTCCCGAAAACTGTCCGGAAGATACGGAGTATGGTCCACGTTTAGGAAAATTATATGGGGCCTATGAAAAGAGTAAACGCAAAGCTGGACAAGTGGACTTTGAAGACTTACTGGCAAGGCCTTTAGAATTATTTAAAGCACAGCCAGCAATCTGTGCGCGTTATCAAAATCAATGGCATTATTTTCATGTGGATGAATTTCAGGATACCAATTCGGCGCAAATAAATGTGCTAGAGGCTTTATCGGGAGCGAAACAAAATGTTTTTGTGGTCGGTGATGATGATCAAAGTATTTATGCCTGGCGCGGAGCGGAATTGCAAAATTTATTGAGCTTTGAAAGTCGCTTTTCACAAGCCACTTTATTAAAGCTGCAACAAAATTATCGTTCTAGCGATACTATCATTCGTGCATCGAATACACTTATTCAAAAGAATCAATTACGTCGCGCTAAAACGGTATTCACCCAACAAGATTCTGGTGAACCACTTTATCATTTCGCCGCCGATGATGAAAAAAGTGAAATGATTTGGTTAACCGAAAAAATTAAATCTTTGCATAAAGAGGAAGGTGTACGTTGGCAAGAAATGGCGGTACTGGTACGTACCAATTTACAGCTTCGTGATATGATGGAATATTTTATTCCGGCAGGCATTCCCTTTGTAATGAAGGGCGCGCAAAATTTATTGGAGTTACCTGAGGTTCAGGCTGTACTGGCTTATGCCAAAGTGCTGTATAATCCGCATGATGAATTGTCACTTTCCAAAGTATTAGTTTTTCCCAAGCGCGGCTTTCCTAAAAATACTTTAGCGGATATGACCCGCAGCGAAGAGCCCGTGTTAGATAATTTATTGGTCTATGCCGAAAGCCTTGGTCGGGCTTGGTGCGCGCCGCTCATTGAATTGTTAAAAAAAATAAAAAGTAAAGCGCATGAGCTAAGCGCAGGAAATTTTTATTCGGTACTAGAAAGTTTATTACAGGAAACCGGCGTGTTATCGGCTTTCGTGGAAGGTGAAAAAAAATCGGCTAATGTACAATCGTTTTTGCGATTACTCCGTGCGGAAGAAGAACGTCGTCCTGAAGCGAGCTTAGGTGCAATGCTCAATACCTTAGCCTTAGAAACTAAATTCGAAGAAGATGGGGAAAAGCAAGCCGTACGCTTGATGACGGTGCATGCAGCCAAGGGTTTGGAATATGAAATAGTTTTCCTCCCCAATATGGATGATGATATTTTTCCTTCCAAACAAAATCATACCGATAATGGCATCGAAGAAGAGCGTCGTTTATTTTATGTGGCAATGACGCGCGCGAAACGTCGCTTATATTTTTCTTGGCCCACGCAAAAATTTTATTATCGCGTGGTACGCGAAGTTATTCCTTCGCGCTTTTTATATGAAATCCCCGAAGAGTTTTGGGATGGCCCTTTAGGCAAAAAAGATCTAGAGGAGAAAAAAGCTTTCATCGAAGATTTTTTTAGCGGGATTTTTGCAAACCTTTCTGAACCCACAGAAATGGCAATTAAGCCAGCAATCACCCCTTCACCCATAGCTACAGTAAACGTGGCAAACATAGAATCTCCATGAAAATTCGTTTACTTAGTATTGGGAAAATGCAAAATGCACAATTAAAAGCATTAGTCGAAGAGTATGCCGATCGTCTCAACCATTTTTGTGATTTTGAAAATGTGATTTTAAAAGATGGTCAAGAGCACGAAGCGGGAAAACGGTTAGCGCAAGAAGCTAAACTCATTCAAACTAAAATGGATGCGCCTAGTGATACGGTAATTTTGGATGAACGTGGTGAGGATATGGACTCCTTGCAGTTTTGCAAATGGATCAGTGAAAAAGAAAATCGCGCGACCAAAAGATTAACCTTTATTATTGGCTCTTCGCATGGCTTGGCTCCAGAAATGAAAGCTTTGATTCCCAAAAAACTCAGATTAAGTCGATTTACTCTTACCCATGAAATGGCTAAATTGCTATTAATGGAACAAATTTATCGAGCTTATTGCATACAGAAAAATATTCCTTATCATCATTAATTCGGGAAATCTGAAATGAAAAATCCGGACCCAACAATCCGGCAGGAAATGCCCATCACTTATGTTATACATGAAGTAGATCTTCCGGCATTAACTTCCGCACCCGACGAAAAAGTTCTACGTGAGCGCGTAGGCCAAATGCTTCGCATTAAAGCGAATCGCATTGAACAATTAAAAATTTTACGGCAGTCTTTGGATTCGCGAGTGCGTAATCAACCGCGGTGGAAGTATTCAGTAGAATTTTCTTTTGCGGGAGAAATTCGTCATCCCAAAGCGAAGCTTAAAGAGGCGAAAGATAACGAATCCATAAAAACCATTATTAATGGTGTAAAAAATTTATTACCTGGGCAGCGTGTAGCTATTATTGGTAGCGGTCCGGCTGGCATGGCAGCGGCATGGGGTTTAATTCATAAAGGGTATAAGGTAGATGTCTTTGAACAGGGCAGCGCCGTGCAGCAACGCTTTCTCGATATTCGCCGTTTTTTAAAACAAAATATTTTTAATGCCGATTCGAATATTCTTTTTGGGGAAGGAGGAGCGGGAACTTTTTCTGATGGAAAGCTTACTTCACGCACACGTAATCCTTTTACGGAAGCATTTTTAAAATTACTCATCGAATGTGGCGCTCCTGAAAACATTCTCTATCTTTCGCATCCGCATATTGGAACCGATAAATTGCAATTTCTCATTAAAGCTTGGCGCGAAAAATGTTTGGCTTTGGGATGTATAATGCATTTCAATACCAAGGTGGCAGATTTTGTTATGCAAGAAAAAACTATAAAAGGTTTAGTGCTAAGTTCCGGTGAAACCTTACCCTTTGATGCCGTAGTATTGGCTGCGGGCCATTCTTCAAGGATTTTATACGATAGGTTGAAATTTTGGAATGTGGCTATGGAAGTCAAGCCCTTTTCGGTAGGCGTGCGTGTAGAACATCCTCAACAACTTATTAATACTCGGCAATTAGGTGACAAAGTTAACTTAGATGTTACGGGTGCCGCGGAATATTTTTTGACTTTTAACCAGGAAGAACAAGGTTTAGCTGCGTATTCTTTTTGTATGTGTCCGGGTGGTGTGATTGTGCCTTGCGCGGATTCGGCAGATGGCATATTTACCAATGGTATGAGCTACTCTTCGCGCGGCAGTGCTTTTGCTAATTCCGCAGTAGTAGTTCCGGTACAAACCGATGATTTGCCTTCGCAAGATGTTTTAGCCGGTTTAGCATATCAAAGTGATTTGGAACGTAAAGCGAATGTTTTGGGCGGCGGTGATTTTACCTATCCGATACAACGTATTTCTGCCTATATGAACGGGCAATTAGAAACGGGAGAATTTCCCAAAACATCTTTTCAAAAAGCTTTGCGCTTTGCCGAGTTCAATAATTTATTTTCACCCACTGTGAATAATGCTTTACATCAAGCCTTTCAAAACTTTGATCGGAAAATTCCTGGCTTTATTGCTACGGGTGTTATTATTGGTCCAGAGTCGCGTACCTCTTCACCAGTGCGAGTTTGCAGAGAGGCAAATACTTTTGCCTCGACAAATATCTCCGGACTTTATCCTTTAGGTGAAGGAGCCGGATATTCCGGTGGAATAGTTTCTTCAGGAGGCGATGGACTTAAATTCGCCGATACAATAAAGGCTTGGGTAGGTTAATATGTTAAAAGAATGGCTTATTCCCGATAAAGATGTGGGTCAAAAAGTAGATAAATATTTGCAAAAATTATTACCCCATTTAAGCACGAGTCGCTTGCATTCCTTATTTCGCCGCGATGAAGTTAAGGTGGGAAAAAAACCCGTTAATCATAATTATATCCTGAAAACGGATGATATCTTAAAAATCTATGGTTTACATGAAGATGAATTGACGGCAGGTCACAAAAAGAAAGTTGTTACGGATTCCACAAAACCAGAAAAACCGATCAAATTTGATATTCCCATTGTTTTTGAAGATGAGGAATTGTTGGTTTTAAATAAACCAGGTAACCTCGCGGTTCACCCTGGCACGGGCATAATTTTGGGTAATTCCTTAATTGAAAAGGCCCAAGTTTATTTGGCACCTAGTCAAGATCCGCGCGCGCTTTTTCAGCCTGCCTTGGTACATCGTTTAGACAAAGAAACCTCGGGCCTCATTTTAATAGCGAAGAACAGTACTAGTTTGAGAGAGTTGCATCATGCCTTGCGGGAAAAGAATTTTCGTAAACAATATGTGACCTTGGTGGAAGGCATTCCCGATCCATTAGAAGGCACATTAAATGGACCCCTTTTGCGTATTGATGCCAAAGAGGGCGGTGCTAAATCGGTTGTGGGCGATCCTGAAGGTAAGGACGCCGTGACCCATTATAAAGTGAAAAAAAAGATGGGGTTATTTGCGCTCTTGGATGTTATTATAGAAACAGGTCGCATGCACCAGATTAGGGCGCATTTGGCTGATGCCGGACATCCGGTTTTGGGAGATAGCCGATATGGAAACTTCAATAATAATCGACAATACAAAAAGGATTTAGGTCTGCGACGCACTTTTTTACATGCGGCCCGCTTGGATTTTTCTTGGAAAAATAGAGCCTGTCATTTTACTGCACCGCTTCCTGCGGATTTACAAGAGTGCTTAAACAGCATTGATAATTTAGAAACCTCGCGAAATAATTCTCCGGACCAAACATGAGCATGGCTACTGATGCATTGCTTAACCTCCAAGTAGGCGGCAGGCTCGGTAAATATATAATTCTTTCGGAACTGGGCCGCGGTGGAATGGCCGTGGTTTTCAAAGCGCATCAAACCGATTTGGATCGCATTGTGGCTATCAAAGTATTGTTTGGTGTGGCTTTACATCAGCGTTTTATTGAACGCTTTCAAGCCGAGGCGCGTGCCGTTGCTAAAATGAGTCACGACAATGTGATTAAAATTTATGAAGTCGGTGAGCAAAACGGTATTTATTACTTGGTGATGGAATATATTGAGGGTAATGATTTACTGACTTTTTTACATGAAAAGAAACCCAGCTTTCCTGAAGTATTAGATATAGTACAACAAATAGGACAAGGCTTAGCGTATTGTCATCAGCAAGGAATTATCCATCGAGACCTTAAGCCTACAAACATTTTAATGCAAAAAAATAAACCGATCATTATTGATTTTGGTTTAGCTAAATCCGTGGATCCTAACTTGGCAGTTACTCTCACATTATCCGGTGAAGTAGTTGGTTCTCCCGCTTATATGTCCCCAGAGCAAGCAATGGGACAGGGCGTAGGAGTACTTTCAGATATTTGTTCTTTAGGCATTATTATTTATGAACTCGTGTCTTTTAAAAACCCTTATTTGGATCCTCGTTCTTTACATCAAACCGCCCTCAATGCCATTCGTGCGGAACCTGTATCCTTACGTTCTTTATGCCCTTGGCTCGATGCGGACTTTGCGGCCATTGCCGGTAAATGCATCTATAAAGAAGCGGTCGATAGGTATCAAAGTTTGGATTTATTATTAGAAGATATTTCCGCCTATAAACATGGGCTTCCTATTAAAGCGAAGCCACCTAGTATTTTGAATCTGACATGGCGTTTTGTAAAAGCAAACCCAATTTTATACGTGGGCGGTGGAATTTTACTACTCATATCGGCTTTGGTTTTCTTTTTCCTTAATTTGCAAGAAGAAAATAAACAGGCTCCATGGGGCTGGGTGCAAGAAGAAAACTTCAATAGTAAAGATACTTCTATATTATTTACTTCCTTTGAGCGACAAAATAATATTTGGATCCCTTCGCATAATTGGCAAATTGTACATGAACGATTGGAAGGGCTTTCAACAGGCGAAAGTTATGCTTTGGCAAATCAGGAAGTATTCGGTGATGTGAAAATCGAGTTTTCGATTAAAGGATTAAATGGCGCAAACAATGATTTAAATATTTTTCTTTTTGGCTCTTCTCCCGAAGAAGGTATTCGCTTTTCATTGGGTGGGTATGGAAGTCAGGACGCTAAAATTGAAATGGGAAAAGTAGGCAAGTATGCTTTTAATGCAGTGCCAGTGCCCTTACGCAGTGGCAAAGTATATAAAGTGACGGTGGAAAAAGAGGATAATGATTTAAGGCTATTAATCGACGATAAACAAGTAGCTCATCGTTTTTGTACTCTGCCAGTAAAGGTGGAGCGCAATAGTCGTTTTGGATTTTTCACTTGGAATTCAAATGTAGCACTTGATGATATTCGCATTTATAAAAAGGCCGTAGCGCTTGCGGCTAGCCCTACGGTGGTGGCCGATGCCTACTTGGAATTAGGCTTCATTCAAAATAGCATTCAAGCCTATCGACATGTCATTGAAGCCTACCCTAAAAAAAGCGTAAAGCAAGTCGCTTATTTAAAATTGGGCAAATGTTATATGTTGCAAAAAAATTATTCCCAAGCGATTAATCACCTTACCAATGCCCTTAGTCACTCCAAAGATCCACGATTAATTCCCGATGCTTTATTTCAATTAGGGCAATGTTATTTCGGTTTAGGAAAAAATAATTTGGCTTTTGACAAATTAAAATTGTTACCGCTAGCCTATCCTGAATCAGAATTTAATGCCGCTTTAGTGGATAATCGAGTAGAATCGATTTATCAGTGTTTAAATGATGGCGGAAGTGCGGAAGCATGTGCAAATAAAATGGCAGAAGAATTTCATTTTCTCATTGAGTATGAAGATGCTTTACGACCTATTTTTGGAAACTATTATGCGCAACTTTTAGAAATTTTTCGGCGCTTAGGGTTTACTCCACCTTTGCAACAGTCTTTAAATTTATTGAGCTATTACAAGGACAATGCAGATGTTCATACCGCATTAAGGTTTTTGCAAGCCCGCTATTTTTTAGGTTCGCAGGATTTTAAAAAGGCCAGCCAAGTAGTGCAAGAGCTGGGCATAGAAAATTTATCGCCGGTTAATGCGAGCGCTTTATGTTTATTACAAGGCGATTTAGCTTTTTTATCCGATGATTATCGCCTAGCAGCTAATAAATACGATCAATTATTCAATCGCTTTGCAGATATTAACGGCACTCATTATCAGGCGATTATACATAATCAAGCCTTAGCAAAAATTGCAGATTTTGGAATAAATATTGAAACAAAAAAATTATCTTCTGGGGACGCCTCTTCACGTAATGAGTTTTTAAAAATGACTTATCTCAATGGGAAAAATGGTGAAGCCATTATCACACCAAGGAGTGCAGAAAATACCTTAGCTACATTAGAAGATGTTTTAGTGGAATATTTAAAATTGGATCAAGCGGGAAAATCGCGCCATGCTATAACATATTTATCACAGAATCTGAAAAACTTCCCAGAAAACACCTTTGAATACCGGTACCTTGAAAAATTACTAAATAAGTGAGGGGGCAATAAAAGGCATAAAAACCTTCGCCCACTCATTTCCTTTTAAAAGCAAATTTTCCTATCCAATCCTGCCAAACCCTTCGAAATTGAGTTTTTAAAGCCATAATAAAGCGTCGATTCACATAAAAATTCTGGTTTTAACCCCCAATAACTTTTATATTTCCCAACCCATGGGAAGCATGAGATGATATCGGATTTAAAAACACGTCTCAATCGATTCGGCGCCCAAAGCCAATTTCAGAACATATTGCAAAAGCCAAATGAAAATTCCACCATGAATTTCATTTCGGGAATGTTGGATTCCATGCCATCGATTATTTTGCGCGAAGGCATGGATGCCATACAACGCAATCCCAAAGCCTTGCTGACAGCCTCATCCCATTCTGATTCTGAAGTTTATACAGAAACCTATAATGAAGCCATAGAAAAATTCTCGGCCTTAAAAACCGAATGTAATGAACGCTTTGTGGAGTTTCGTGACAAGTGGAAAAAACGTTTAAGCTATGCGCAACTGCATCCTTATTTAGCACGTAATCAATGGTTTACGGAAACAATCGAAGGCCATGCCTTAGTGGGCAAAGGCTCGCGTAAGGAAGCGAAAACGCTGTATATACAAAGCTTGCATGATATGTCTTCGGATTGTGAACGCACAGTTTCGGCCATTTCCGGAATTATTTTTCGTTTGCAACAACAGTTTGCCCAAAATTTTTCGCAACAAGATCAACTGAGCAAACATCCTTATCAGCGCTTGCTCATGGTTTTGGAAAGTGGCATTCGCCAAAAAGAATTTGAAATTTTCAAAAAAATTCGATTGTCATTAAATGAAATGGCACTCGAAACTTTTGTGAACAAAGTCAATAAATGGGACAAGAAATTTTATCCCAATGAACAAACTTTATTTGCGCAAATCGCTGCGCCTTGGCATAATCCATATCGCTATGAAAGCGGCTTCGAAGGATTTATGCAACAATTTTCCGGCTTTGCCGAATCATATACGGAGCATATGATTATGCATTTTCAAAAAAAATGGGAACTGTTACTCAAAGGAGTAGCGGTGAAAGAATTTCACAAGGAGTTAAGTGTTCCATGCTAGAACAAAATCAAGAAAAGAAAATTTGGATGGCTATGGCCATTAGTAGCATAGCCATTATCGCTATTGGTGCCACCACTAAAAATTTTGCCCTTGCTGGGTTAAGCGTGGTGGGACTGGGCTTCTGGGCCTATAGCCAAATACTCGCTTTGCAAATTCGCCGCGATAAACAACAAAACAAGCCGGACCTCGTTTCGCATTTAGTAGCAATGGCTAAAGCCTTGGATGAATCCTCGGATAAAGTTTCCGAGTCTATACAAAAAGGATTTCAAGATGGTTTTCAAAAAAGTTTAGCGGAGCAAAATAAACAAACTTTGCAAACGGTTGCGGCGGTGGAAAAATTAGGGCAATTGCAATCACAATTAGCTGAGAAGCAAACGCAGTTAGCCGAGAAAACTTTGGCAGAAGATGTTAAAAGAGAAGACGCTTTAAGTAAATCATCGAAAGCCGAAATTGAAGCAGCGCAAGCGCAAGCAAAGGCTCAAATTCAGGCGGCGGATCAACGTGCCACACAATCGGCACAGGAACTTTTAAGTCAATGGAAAGACGGCTGGCAAAAAGTACAAGCGCAACAAGTGGAGCAATTCAAAACGCAATTAGAAAATTGGTATGAAGAAGCAACCGTAACTCGCAATGCTCATCAGGCTTTACTGGAAAATGCGCAAACACAAAATGCAAATTTTGCAGGCTTGAGAGAAAAATGGCAAGTGGACTTACAACAAGTTTTGAGTGTATTAAATACGCAGTATCAAGAAACTTTAAGTGAACAATCTGAGTTGGCCAAAGCGGAGAGAGAAAATCAAAACTATCAGTTAGCTTCCATTTTAGCGCAGTCGCTGCAAACTTGGGAAAAGCAAGCCCAGCAAGCGTCTGATAGCTTTGCGACGAAAGCTGAAGCTTTACAACAGGCTACGCTTTCCATGCAAGAGACGGTGCAAAAGGGTGCGGAAAAAACTTTGGAATTATTGCAAACCTTGGAAGAAAATGCCATTCGTCCCAATGGGGAATTGCTCGAGAGTTTATTGGAACGCTATCGCTTAACCATGAGCGAAACGCAAGAGCTTATGCAAGGCCAAGCGCAATTAGGTTTGGAATTGGCGCAAAAGGTTGATGGCTTAGCTGGTAACTTACAGAATACCTCAGGTATTTTTGCTGAGGTAACGAGTTTGTTACAGATTAATCAAGGGGAAATGCAAGCGGGCGTGAGCTTGCTCAATGAAGGCTTGATGACACTATTAGAAAAACTCGATGCCAAAGTGGAAAGCACGGATGCGGAAAAAGATTTCGTGGGTCAATTGAATGATTCTCTCATGGCCTTCCAAGAAAAGTCCTCGGAATTACTTTTAGAAAATACTTATAAAACGCAAGAAATTTTAATGGAAGCTTTGGCGGCCTTGTCCGAAGCACGCGATCAAAGTTTAACGACGGAAAATTAAGCTTTAATTTATGTCCGAAACTTTAAACCCAGTTTTAATGGAGCAATTGCAGGCTTTACGTCAGCAGTTGCCAAGCACGGGCTTATCGCGCCCTAAAGCGCGTTATGTGGGCTTACTATTAAAACAAGCGGAATCCAAATTACAGAATAAAGCCGGAGTCTATTTTTTAAATAAAGCAGAAAAACTTTTAGCGCAGGGACAAAAATCCACTTCACCTAAAATCAAAAAGACGCGCACGCTTTCTCAACCCTTACAGGATTGGAATAAAGAAAAAATTCGGCGCGTTAAAAAAACTTTACAAAATAGTGGTCGTGGCATTTCGAATTTAGAAAAAGCCCAAGGTTTGCAATGGATGCAACGCTTCGAAGATAAGCTTTCGGAAAGCAAAACGACGAATCGCAACATAGATAGAACGCATAATACTGACTTGACGGATTTTCGTTCGCGCTTGTATACGCGCCTGTTACGTCATCGTATGGTGGCCTTACGCGCAGTGAGCAAAACAAAGCAAGCCAAAATGGGAACAAATAAAACGCATTTGCCTGAGCAAGTCGTAGGCCCTTATAATGATCGCTGGAATTTGAAAGATTTTTTCAATACCTTAAAAGGGCAAGATCCTTTTTGGGTGGCGGAATTTCAGGCTTTATACCAAGAGCTTTTGCAAATGCAAACCGCTCTGGTCATACCAAAATGAAGTTCATGCGTATTATTTTGCAGCTCGGGCATGAATGCCGGTGCCGAGGAAAATTCCCGAAACGCCTGAGAATTTCTCTCCCACTTTTAAGCCACCCTTTTCAATCACATATTCGCGAATATCTTTATCATGATCGCTACCGCGCATTTTTAAAACCATAAGGCAGCGCTTAATTTGTGAATCCATTTCCAAATAGCGTAACAAAATATAAGTGTCCACAATAAATGGAATTTTGTTCATCGAAACATCCCATTTACCGAGCACATTGGCATTCTCTTTTAAAACCAATGCCGTAATACCTTCGCGCTTCATGGCATTGACAATATCGGTTTCAATACTGCGCAATTGACCAATTTCAGGTGAGAGTTTTTCAAAATGGGTAATGCTATCGATCACCACACGCTTGGTTTTTTTCTCTTCAAACAATTTCGTGAGACGACCATCGTCTTCTTCGATCTCTTCCAAAAAACTTTCGGGAGTAGTAAAAATCACACTGATTTTTCCGGCTTTTTCTAAGCCACGCAAATCCCAACCTAATTCAGCAGCGCAATCATAATATTGTTCAGGATATTCTTCGAAAGCGAAAAGTACACCATGTTCATTTTCTTTCACGCCTTGCATAATAAATTGCGTAGCTAAAGTGGTTTTGCCGGTGCCGGCAGAACCTTCAATCAAGGTGGCATTGCCTTCTAAAAGGCCGCCATGTAAAATTTGATCGAGTCCTTCACAACCTGTTTTCACACGTGGGGTAAGGGTGTTCACAGTGACCTCCAATAAAAGACAATGAGAATAGAAGAATAGAAAAGAAGATTATATTAAACTAAAGTCGCAAAAGCCATTTCAATTTCAAATCGTTGCGTCATTTTGCCTTGTTTAAATTCCAATTCCATTTGTGACAAACGAATAAGACATTTTTTCCATAGCGTCACGCTGCGTGAGCGCGCTTGATCGACAAAATTTAAACGTTGGAAATGAAAAAAATAATTGAGCTTGAGTGCATCGGCGATATCCTTGGGATTTTGCCCTTGATCGAGTCGATCGCGGATTTTTAACAAAACCAAAAAGTGCCGAAACAATAATAAAGCAATTTGAAAAGCGGGATCCCCATTATCGAGCATGCTCCGCAAGGCCTGCAATTGCAAGGTTTTCTGCCTTAAGCCCATATTTTTTTGAAATTCAAAAATATCGATGGCACGTGTCGGCGCAATCAACTCTTCAATATCGGCATGGGAAATCGCCTGCTTCTTGGGCAAAAAAGTATCGAGCTTTTCTAATTCTCTATCCAATTCAGCCATGTCTGCGCCCACCATATCTTGCAAAAATTGCGCTTCGCTTAATCCCAAATGCCTTTGATATTTTTGTTTGGCGCGTTGATTCAGCCAAGCGGGAATTTGATTCGCATAAGGCAATTTAAATTCCGAAATTTCACCATGCTGGGTAAAGATTTTTTTCAAAGTAGATCCGGTGCCCCATTTATCGAGCGTGGCAAATACCGCTCTATCAGGATTATCGGTTTTGAAAAGCGTTTCCAAACGTTTCAAGCTAGCGGCGGGAACTTTATCCACATTTTTGAGAATGAGAGCTTTTTTTTCAACGAAAAGTGAAACGGTTTGATAACTCTCCATAAAACGCTCAACTGGAAAGTCATCACCAAAAAAAAATTCTTTATGCAGCGAGCCATCTTGATCACTTTGTGCAGCAAAGCCCGCAGCATTTAACCATTGCAGCAAAGCCTTGTCCAAGGCTTCCTGTTTGCTTAAATCATCATTGCCGCTAAATGCAAATAAGGGCATTAACGGTAATTCAAAATTTCCAATTGAATTAAACCCTTGGGAATCATAACTTCCACGACATCGCCTGATTTTTTGCCCAGCAAACTTTTACCGATAGGAGAGGCCGAAGAAATTTTTCCATTGGGCACATCGACTTCATCGGAACTCACCAAGGTATATTCCAAAACTTTATTGGTACCTAAATTTTTTACGGAAACGATGGCGCCAAAAATAACATGATCACTATCCGCAGCGGAAAGCGTCATAATTTCGGAACGTGCTAATTTATCTTCCACTTCTTTAATCTTGTCTTCAATCACGCCTTGCTTTTCTTTGGCCGCATGATACTCCGCATTTTCACTCAAATCACCTTGCGCGCGCGCCGTAGCAATTTCATAAATAATCGCAGGCCTATCGGTTTTTTTTAAAACTTCTAATTCCGCCGTCAGCTTATCAAAAGCCAATTGCGTCATCGGAATTCTTCCATCACTCATAAAACCTCCATGCCATTACGGCAAAATTCACAGTTAAATATTTCAAGACTTTGAAATATTTAACTGAAACAAAAAACGACTGCCTGCTACTTTTAATAGCATAGTCGTTAATGCATTCTAAAATTTGATCTCAAACCAAAAGTATTGGTTTAGCTGATACAAAATATAGATTTTTACCAATTTTAAGAGCAGAACTTTCGGCAAGTTTACAGAATTTGCACTAAAAAAGGCTGCGAATCATAATTTTTTACGATATCTTTTGAGTTTTATTGAGGGTTTATGCAAAATGTGACTTATCCAAAGGGCTTTATCGCTTGGGGCTTGGCTTGCCAAATAAAAAAAAATGGCAAACCCGATTTAGGCATTTTAGTTTCCGAACCTCCCGCACAAACCTTCGGCGTATTCACCACCAATGTTTTTCAAGCGGCGCCGGTGAAATATGACATTAAAGTTTTACAGAGCGGAAAAAAAATCTCTCATGTTTTAGTCAATAGCGGCAATGCTAATGCCTGTACAGGCGAAGTCGGTGATAAAAATGTTTTAGAAACGGCCTCTCTTTTACTCGAGGTTTCATCCGCCAAGGGCGATCTTTTAATTTCTTCCACCGGGGTTATTGGCGAAGTATTACCAATGGAAAAATTAAGCGCGGGCATTCGCCGTTTATTCGCCAAGGAAAAGGATTATAGCCCCTTTCATCAGGCCATTATGACTACGGATACCTTTGAAAAAATCGGAGAGATTTCCTTAACGATTCAAGGCGAAGAAATCCGCATCGGCGGCGCGGTCAAAGGCGCGGGCATGATACGTCCCAATATGGCTACCATGCTGGCTTATCTCACCACAGATATAGCATTACCGGCAAGTTATCAAGAAAAATTCGCAGCCTTGGTGGAGAAAAGTTTTAATTCCATTTCGGTAGATGGCGATATGAGCACCAATGACACGGCCTTGCTTTTAGCCAATGGGGCCAGTGGTGTGAATTATGTTAACCTCCATGCTACGGAGCAAAAATCCTTCGACGACTCTTTACTTTCCTTAATGCAAAAATTAGCCAAGCTTATTGTGCGTGATGGGGAAGGGGCGACCAAGTTAGTCACCATTCAAGTAAAAAGCTGCGAAAATGCGGCGCAAGCCAAAACCATAGCGCAAGGGGTGGCGAATTCTCCTTTAGTGAAAACCGCACTGTTCGGCGGCGATCCCAATTGGGGTCGTGTGGTTGCAGCGGCGGGCTCTTGTGGTGTGGCTTTTGATCCACAAAAACTCGATCTCGATTTTTGCGAAACACCCGTGTTACGGGGTGGCAATCCGGCGAGTTATGTGGAAAAGGACGTGGCGGATAAAATGTTGGCTAAAGATATTTCCATCGTTTTAAATCTGCACTCCGGCTCTAGTGAGTGGACTTATTGGACCTGCGACTTGACTTATGACTATGTCAAGATTAACGCTTCTTACAGGAGTTAAAGGAGCTAAAATTTAGGAGTTACGAACAACTAAGGGAAGCTTTGGTTTTTTGCATATACGCCAAAACTGGTATTTTGGGTTAATGAAACTAATTGATTTAGATGTAGTTAGCTTGCCTTAGGTTATTTTTGTTTTAATAGCTGATAAAATCCTTTAGCGTCCCGAATTTCTCAATTCCGAGTAACATCTTTCCCGCCCAATAAAACCCGTGATTTTTCTACATTTGCCGCTTCCTTTAAAGCCGGATGACTATGCAAAACTTAAAGCACACCGATACCGAAATCCTGAAAATTATTCAGCATGAAGCCAAACGCCAAGAAGAAGGCATTGAGCTTATCGCCTCCGAAAATTATGTGAGCCCAGCAATTTTAGAAGCCATGGGATCCGTACTCACCAATAAGTATTCCGAAGGTTACCCTGGCAAACGCTATTATGGGGGCAATGAAGTCATCGACCAAATGGAAACTTTAGCCATTGCGCGCGCCAAAGAATTATTCGGTGCTGAGCATGTTAATATTCAACCACTTTCCGGTTCGCCTGCCAATTTAGCGGTGTATTTAGCGGTGGCAAAACCTGGCGATAAAGTGCTTGGTTTAAAACTCGATCATGGTGGACATTTATCCCATGGCCATCCCGTGAATTTTTCCGGTATGATGTATCAGTTTTCACAGTATGAAGTGGATGAAAAAACTTGTCGTATTGATATGAACAAAGTACGCGAAATTGCTTTGCGTGAACGTCCGAAAATGATCATCGCCGGTTTCTCCGCTTACTCACGCAATATCGATTGGAAAGCTTTTAAAAGTATTGCCGACGAAGTGGGTGCAATCACTTTTGGTGATATTGCGCATGTCGCAGGCCTCATAGCCGGTAAAGCTATTGAGAATCCCGTGCCTCTTTTTGATATAGTAACTACGACTACTCACAAAACTTTGCGTGGCCCGCGCGGCGCGATTATCATGTGCAAAAGCCAATTCCAAAAGGATATCGATCGTTCCATATTCCCTGGTATACAAGGCGGCCCACATGATCATATCAATGCTGCTAAAGCGGTTTGCTTTAAAGAAGCTTTGCAACCTGAATTCCAAACCTATGCGAAAAATGTGATTATCAATGCACAAACTTTAGCGTCGGCATTAATGGAAAAAGGTTATCGCATTTTAACCGACGGCACGGATAATCATTTGATGGTTGTTGATCTACGTAACAAAGATGTTGCGGGTAAAGCAGCTGAAGTGGCGCTCGATAAAATTGGAATTTCTTGCAGTCGTAGTACCGTACCTTTTGATACGCGAAAAGCCATGGATCCCTCGGGCGTGCGCTTAGGCACGGCAGCTATTACTACACGTGGCATGGGTGCGAGTGAAATTCGTCAAGTAGCGGATTTTATTGATAGAGCAATAATGCATGTAGGCGATGAAGCGTATTTGCAAACGATTCATAATGACGTTAAAGAATTATGTGCGCATTTTCCTCTTTATAAAAATGCTTTCGTAGCTGCATAGTAAACGGCTGGGAAAAAAATAAAATGACTTATCACGAAGATTTATTGGCGAGAGCCGCCAAGATTAAACAACGCTACACGGTAGCGGGAAAAGATATTTTCCCCAATGTGTATTTAGCGCCTATGTCTGGGGTAACCGATATTTCTTTTCGTCGATTAGTCTCTCGCCTAGCGGGCGGACGCACAGGCTTAATGGTTTCGGAATTTGTTTCGGTGGAAGGGATTACCCGCTTGAATCCCAAATGTTGTCGACAAATGGCTTTTGCGGAAGAAGAACGTCCTTTTACGGTACAGATTTTTGGTGGCGAACCTGAGCGCATGGCTTGGGGAGCGCAAATGGTAGAAGACTGCGGTGCTGATTTTGTGGAAATCAATTGTGGTTGCCCCGCGCCCAAAGTAGTGCAAAAAGGTGGCGGCTCCGGTTTGCTTAAAGACTTAGATAATTTGAAAAATATTATCGGCAAAGTGCAAAAGGCAGTTAAAATCCCGGTTACAGTAAAAGTGCGAATTGGTTGGAGTGATGATTGCATCAACTTACCCGAAACTCAACGCATTGTTGAAGGCGAAGGGGCTAGTGCCTTAGTGATTCACGGCCGCACGCGCGCACAAGGGTATAAGGGTTTGGCCAATTGGGAGATTATGGCGGAAGCCAAAAGTCGTGCAAGCATTCCCGTGGTGGGCAATGGGGACATCCTCACGGTAGACGATGTGGTGGATAAATTAGAGCGATGGGGCGTAGACGGTGTGGCTATTGGTCGCGGCGCGATGCATAATCCTTGGATATTCAATCAAGTGGCCGATGTCTATGCCGGCATTATTCCTAAAGAGCCGACACTCGATGAACAACGCGATATTTTTCGACTCTATGCCGAATTATTGCGCGAAGAAATGGACATAGAAATGCGCGTGCTAGGCAAGCTCAAGCAAATGGCGGCGCGTACTATGAAATGCTTACCCAATAGTGCCAAAGGGCGTACCACCTTATTAAGGTCACAATCTACGGATGAATTTTTTACTGAATTAGATGCTTTTTTTGCCAGTGTGGTGAATTATCGGGGTCGTGTATTCCATGAAGTAAAAGAGCTAAATGGAAAAAATGAGCCGGATATTGTCTTTGGCGATACCTATAAGGGTTAAAACCTGCTCCCAATTTGTAAGCAGTAATTTTTTAAAATGGGCAGCGCCATTTAATTCTGCAATCTATACTAGATCTTGTGAACAGTTCATTGGATCTTTTTGCATATTACGATTATCGCCAATATCTATCGGATTGGTTGAAGGAAATGAAGGCGATTAAGCCTAAGTTTTCCCATCGTTATTTATTGGCTAAAATGGGTGTGAGCTCCAGTGGTTTTTTATCCAATATCATTACCAAAAAACGTAATTTACCACTCTCGCATGTAAGCAAATTAGCCGAAGCTTTGCAGCTCGACAAAAAATCCACTTTTTATTTTGAAAACTTAGTCGCCTTTAATCAGTCCAAAACCTTAGCGGATAAAAATCGCTTTTTCCGTAATTTGCTTTCTATTAAACCTTTGCGGATAAAAAAAATAGAAGAATCACAATACGAATTATTTTCCAAATGGCATTATGTTGCTATTAGGGAGCTTTTATTTTTCTTTCCTTTTCGAAATGATTATGAAGCGCTTGCAAAGAAAATGTTGCCCAGTATCAAAACCCAAGATGCCAAAGAAGCGATAGAAGTGTTGACGCAATTAGGTTTAATCGAAAAAGACGGTAAAGGAATTTATCGTCAAAAAGAAAATTTAATTGGCACTGGGGATGAAGTAAAATCTTTGCAGGTGGCGAATTTTCAAGTGGCTACTATGGAATTAGCGAAAACAGCCATTGATAGAATTCCTCATCCTGACCGAGATATTTCTGTGCTCACGGTAACTTTGTCGGACACTAGTTTTTTGGCCGCGGTAGAAGAAATTCGATTATTGCGAAAAAGAATATTAAAAATGGCTTTAGATGAAATTAAGCCCGATAGAATTTTCCAATGCAATTTGCAATTATTCCCTCTCACGCGCAAATGAAACTGAGGACTACACAATGGAATTGAGTTTCGCCTCTGTGAAAAAAAATCGTAAAACATTGCTGTTTTTCTTTTTCGCAGGCTTGTTATTAATAGGTTGCGACCAAACCTTTGATTTAGATAATAGGTTGAGTTCTACACCCCGCGGTGGCGGCACCGAAGCGGGTAATGTTACAGGGATGATTTTAAACCCACATTATGATCCACTAAAAAATGCTTCAGTCTCTATGTATTCTCGTAAGGATGGAGCCATATTTCGAACAACTTCAAATGATAATGGTGAATTCAGCTTTACTAAAATGGATGCCGGTAATTATTTATTAATTGCAACCGATAGCGTAAATTTGGGCTTGGTATACGATTATAATTACAATCCCGAGATGGAAAATAATTTAAGTAAATTACGTCTCGACAGCCTCGGATCCATTGAAGGCGTGGCTTGGACGAACGATCCCTTGCACCACAAAAAATTCACTTTACATTTAATTGGAACCCCATGGACAATTGAGTCGGAATTAAATGGTCGCTTCAACTTTAACAAAATTCCAACTGGGGATTATTTATTAACTGTTCAATACGAAGGGGCTAATCCTTTAAATAATATTCCTATTCATATCGAACCTGGTCGCAAAACAACTATAGCCGACACGCTCAAGCTTAATTATGGCTATGTGATAGATGGAAATATGGGTGATACCATCAGAGCCTCATTTAGCCAATTGCCTTGGGCTTTTCAAGTGCAAGTGGATGCTCCTATGGCCTTGATTGACTCGGTAGTTTGGAGCGCAAATGGTAAAAGCATCCCTCACAATAAATATTTGAATGCCGATATGGAAAGCCAATATAAATTGGCTCCAAGTTTAGAAATGAATTCAAATATGCTTTTGGAAGGGTTTAGCAATAAGATTGTTTTGAAAATTTATCTACAAAGTGGCATGGTAGAAAAGAAGTGGATTTTTAATCTTGCCAGTGAATCTCAACAAACAATGCCATATTTTATAATTGATGCGCAAGCTATTGAGCCGACTAATTTTGGATCTATTAATGGAGAAGTATACTGGAAATTTAAGATCAATAAGAAAAAATTATTACAGGGAAATGATTTGCAATTTTGGGGACTTGATGAAATAAGCTTTGTAGGCGATACCTCATTACCTAATTATATAGTTTTACCGTTAGGAGGGGAATTACAAAATCTCGGTGAAGGAGGCATTGGACATCAAGATGCATTATTGCGGTATAACCTTCACACCTATGAACAATCGTTAAATAGTTCACAATTAAAGCCTGGGCAGCAAGTCAGTTTTGTGCTTGTTCCGGATAATGTGACACGTGGCAAAGCAATGCGCCTACGCAGTTTTAAACAAGTCGATTATTTTCAAAATATTCATTTATTAGAAAACATAAAGTCATCGTGGTATAAAAATACAAGTTCATCAGAGCGCGTAGGTTCCATGATGATAGAAATGAATGGAAAAGGGGTTGAGGTTTTTCACATTTCGAATCCACAAGGATCCAATCTGATACAACGTTATACTGCTGATTCTTTAGAATTACGAGAAAGAATTATTCCAATCGATTTGGAATTTATGGATCCATTATTGAATTATCGCATTTTACAAAGTTCACAAGAATTTCGTTTTGATGGACTGGAATCAAAACCTTGTTTGGTCGATATTTATATCTCGGAAAAAGGAAGAGTTTTAAATATTAAAAGTAATCCTAATGATAATACAAAAGCCATACGATTTTATGTCCAAATATCTGCGGAGGCTTTATTGGAATTGAAGCAGTTACTTTTGCAATTTCCACAGCAAATACCCATCGATTGGGATTTGAATAATCTCGCTCCAGTTAGTTCTTCTGGGGAAAGCGAATATCTTTTCAGCCAAAAACGTGGTGTTTTTCAAATCGCTGGCGAAAATAGTAATGCAAAGAAACAAGCTTTATTTCTAGCAATGAAAGATTGGCTAAAAAGGAATGGACAAATAAAATAATCCCGCGCAACGGAACTCCTCTGCTAGGTCAGATAATTGCTATGTAACAGAGGAACGCTGCAAAAAAGGACGATTATGTAATCGTCCTTTTTTTATTTAACAAGAATATTTTTTTAATGCTTTGATCCAATGATGATATTACCAAACTCTTGGATTTTGTTTAGTACCATATTTTTAATTTCATCACGGCGTGCAGCCGTTTTGCCTTCAAAGCGTGTGACTAGAGTGGGTTGTGTATTGGAAGCTCGCACTAGACCCCAACCATCAGAGAACAAAATGCGCACACCATCTATGGCTAAAACTTTATAATTCTCGGAAAAATACTTTACAGCTTTGGCAGTGATTTTAAATTTTTCATCATCATTTTCGCATTCGCAACGGATTTCAGGAGTATTGGGGTAACGGGGAACACCTTCCAGAAGTTGGGTGATAGTTTTGCCGGTTTTATCCATAATATTAAGGACTCGGCAAGCTGCATAAATGGCATCATCAAAACCAAAATAATCATCCGCAATAAAAATATGTCCACTTAATTCACCCGCCAGTAAAGCATTTTCACTGGCCATTTTCGCTTTGAGTAAAGAATGGCCAACCTTCCACATAATGGGAATGCCACCGGCTTTTTCAATTTCTTCTTCCATGGCCATGGTCGATTTGACTTCATAAATAATTTTGGCTTTGGGCCTTCTTTGTAGTAAGTCTTTAGCGAGAATTAAGGTGAGTAAATCGCCTGGAATTAATTCGCCGGTTTCATCGATGATACCAATTCTATCCGAGTCGCCATCTAAACCAATGCCAATAGGGCTGCCAATGGATTTTACTTTTTCGGAAAGTTGTATCATATTCTCCCAAATGGTGGGGTCAGGATGATGACTGGGAAAATTCCCATCTACTTCATTATTAATGGCGATCACGGTTGCGCCAATACCTTCCAGAATTTTTTTACCGAATAAGGCACCTGTCGCATTGGCCGGATCATAAACCACGGTTATGGGTTTTTGTAATTTGAATTTGCCGATAACATAATCACAATAATCATCGGTAATACTTTCTTCCTTACAGCTGCCTTGACCTTGGGTAAACTCTCCCTTGGCTGCTAAATCGCGTACTTCGATAATGTCATTTCCATAAATAGTTGTTTTACCAATGCCCAATTTAAAACCATTGTACTCTTTAGGATTATGGCTCGCGGTAATCATGGCAAAGCCATCTATTTGCAAGTGGTAGGCGCTAAAATAACTGACGGGAGTAGTAATAATTCCAATATCAATTACATCAATTCCCGTTTCATTAATGGCTTGAATAAACCAAGCTTTAATTTGTGGTGTATGTAAACGCACATCACCACCAACAGAAATGGTTTTTAAATTGCGCTGTCTTAAAATTGTACCAAAAGCTTTGGCGATTTTAACGATAGTGTCCTGACTAAGTTCAGAAGGTACTATTCCTCGAATATCATATTCTCTAAAAATGGCAGAAACCATATACTCCCCTTATCCAATAAACAAAACTGCAAATTTAAAAATAATATGTAACACTTGTGTTACATAAGTTTTATAGAAACTACATTCCTGGTTGATGAATAATAGTATCTTTGGCAATAACAACAATACCACTATCGGTCACATGAAAACGCTCCCGATCTAAATCAAGATTAACTCCCACTTCAAAGCCCGCAGGTATCTTTATGCCTTTTTCAATAATGGCATTTTGAATTTTTGCACCTCGTCCCACGTCTACATCTGGAAATAAAATCGAATTCGCGATTTGGGAATGGCTATGTATATAACAACCGGGAGAGAGAATGGAATGCTCTACGCGTCCACCGGATACAATACAGCCTTCGCATACAATGGAGTCCCATGCCTGGCCTAAACGCCCTTCGGGATCCGATTTTCCAAAAACAAATTTGGCAGGAGGCAAATTCCAATTGATAGTTCTTAAGGGCCATTTGGAATTATATAGATTAAAAACCGGAGACACGGCACAGCATTCTAAATTGGCTTCATAAAAGGCTTCAATGGTGCCAATATCCTTCCAATAGCCCCAGCTAATTTCTTTTTCTCCGCGAATACGATTGGTATTAAAGTCATAAACATAAACGGGATGATCATTATAAATCGAAGGTAAAATATCGCGTCCAAAATCATGATGCGAATGTTCTAATTTGCTATCACTTAAGAGTTCGCGAACTAAAAATTTACTATTGAAAATATAATTACCCATCGACGCTAAAGCCCATCCTGGAAGGCCAGGAATAGATTTTGGTCTATCCGGTTTTTCTTCAAACCCAATCATGCGCCCTTCTTCATTCACTTCAATAACGCCAAAACTTCGGGCTTCATCCAAAGGAACCGGGATGGCGGATATAGTGGCCATAGCGGATTTCGTTACATGATACTGTAACATTTGATTCACATCCATTTTATAGATATGATCGCCGCCAAAAATGGCTACGTGATCGGGACGTACATCACGAATAAGATTTACATTCTGATAAATGGCATCCGCCGTTCCGGTATACCAATTACTGCCGGTACGCATTTGCGCAGGTACTAAATCCACATACTGATCTAGATTTCGATTCAGTGACCAGCCCGTAGCAATATGCCGATTTAAGGAATCGCTTTTGAATTGCGTTAAAACTTTAATCTGATAAAATCCCGAATTCATAAAATTATTGAGTACAAAATCAATAACGCGGTATTTACCACCAAAATGCACGGCGGGTTTTGCTCTTTCATTGGTGAGCGGTTGTAAGCGAGATCCTTGTCCACCTGCCAAAATCATGGCTAATAAGCTGTCCATATGCTGAATCCTTGTTTAAAACATGGTTGGATTATACAGAATTAATCTTTACAAAAGAAAGTAGCTTCGCAAGAAACGACAATTCATTGATGAGCGGTAAGGTACGTTTAATCGAATAGGTTCACAAGCAAAGAAAGAGGAAAAATCATGAGCTATTTTCTTAGTGCGTAGGGGAGTTGAACCCCTGCTTGCGCCGTGAGAGGGCACCGTCCTAACCACTAGACGAACACACCAAGACCCACAAGTATAATAAATTTGCATTTCTTTAACAGACCTAGCCTACAAACCCTTAAATATGAATTTGTATGCAGGATAATGTCGATAATTTAAACCTCGTTTTTACCTGAAAGGCTCACTTTTTGTATGGTTAGAATGCAGTTAAAAGCTATCTTAGGGGTAGGGCTGATCAACAACAGCTATAGGACTAAATTATGCAAAAAATCGTGGTCGGGATATTCGTTTTGTCTGCTCTATTTTTGGGCCTTTCTTCCAATGCGAATGCAGCAATATCTGCTTTTGCATCAGGTGATACGCTTTGGGTTGGTCAAGCCTGTGCTACCTTGATTTCCCGACCGGCTACTCAACGTGGACAATCCAACTGTATGGATAGTGTCTTAAAAGTTTTAGGTAAAAAAGGGGGAACTCTAGTTATTATGGATTCCTCCGTAATAACTAATTTAAGCTTAGATTCAGCAAGTAATTTGCCTTTATTAATAACTTCCGATAAAAGCACTGCTCCAGGGGCAGCTCCCACGAGATACGCAGATAAAAGGGGTGTGCTAAAGAGCAGTACCGGAGGATTGCCTGCATTAAGCATACCTTCCGCTCGCAGTAATGTAACGATCAAGGGACTGTTGATTGAAATGCCTATTGCGGCGACCTCTCCAGCAGTTAATATTGGCGGTGGAGGAGTAGTGACTTTAGTGGGAAATATTTTTCGTCCTGGTGCGATTGGTGCAAATGTGAATGTTCCTGCTATAAACATTATTAATGGAGTAACTCAACCTCTAAGGATTATCAGTAATGTGTTTATCGGATTTAATAAAAACATTCAAGTTTCAGGCACTACTACAAGTGATACAGTGAAAATTTTGAATAATACTTTTATTGATGATGCGACTACTCCAGTGTCCTCCGGTATTAATACTTTGGCAACTAGCATGTCGGCAAGTATTTCTAATAATTATTTCTCAGGAATCAAAGATCCTTATGATGCATCGCTATCAGGAAAAAAAATCATTTTAAAAAATAACGCTTACTCTTCGGCACCAAATAGACAGGGAATTACGGAAAGTCCAGTTTTGGATTTGGCGCGTTCATTAGATGTTTCCAGTGGTTTCCGAGGTTTAGCTTATCTTGCGAATTTAGAATCCGCATTTGCTAAAGTCATGGATTGCCAACTTATCGGATCCATCGGCTGCTCCTCCTTATTTGCGGGTTCAAATGCTACGGATACTGTCGCTACAGATTATCGTGGATTATTACGTTCGAGTAAGTCGGAAGTGGGTGCATTTGAATATCAATTTATTCAAGGAAATCCAAAACCACTCCTAGGGAAGCTTTCTTTAAGTGTGCAAAATGCAGGCGAATATTCTCGCTTAAAGTTTACCGTGGTCAGTAATAATTTTGATCCTGCAGACGCTGACTCGGTGGCAGTTTGGTGGGCTACTCGTGAACTGGACAGTTATACGGACGCTACTACCGACAAAAAAGTTTATCCACTCGCAAAGTTAAATTCTGGAAGTATTATTGATTCCGCTCAAAATCTTATTGATGCAACTAAATATTTTTTCCGTGCGGCATTTGTTGTTAGCCCAAGTAGTATTGGCCATAGAGATAGTGTTGTGATAGTAACTCTTGAAAATATCATTTCAGGTGGCGAATGCAAAATTAACGGAACAAAAGATTGCCCTCCAGCTGCTCAAAGTGGATATTTTAAACCAGCAGCGCCCTTCGATAAATTAATTAAAAGCAATGTGATTTTTAATAAACCTGCAACTAATGGTATTGTTGCAAGTCCAATTTTCACAACAGTTCCTACGGGAACTGTTGTGCACGGTATTAGTTTATCGACTATACCAAAAATATCTACCAATATTACTGAGAACGATTTAACGAATGGGTCTGATCAGGGTTACAGAATTGAAATACAATTTGATTCGGCCATTACTACTGCAGGCTTGGAGCTTTTCAAATTAAATGCTTCGGGTTTGCCAACTTTAATGCCCGAATGGAAAATGGAAAATATTTCCGCCAACTCAAGAAAGCTTACCATTTACGATCAAGAACCTGGTGCTTCTACCTATGCCTTTGGGCTTCCAACAGCTTCTTCAGGTGGAAAGATCGATATTGTTTCTAAGGGTGCATTGACTCCTATTTTAACAGACTCAATGGTTAGTAATGGGAAAACAATTCCTTTCGATTTTTCAGGAACCGGTTTTATAACAGCGAATCCATTAATTCTTGTGAATGTTATTCCTGCAGGGGGGGTAACTTCAGCTTCGATTTATTCTAAGGCCTTTTCCATAATATCAAATAATAAAATAGACCTAATTACTTCGAGTTTTATAAGTCTTGGCGATTCTTTAAAAAGAAGTCGCCTTGCAAAATACCTAGTGAAAGCCGGCATAGAAGACATAACTAATCCGGGTGATAGTTCGCAAATAAAAAAGCCTTTTGCTTTGAATCCAAGTCTGCCAGAAGCGGATTTTTCTGATGTAATTAATACAAGAAGTAAAGCATTGGTTATTAGTCCTACCGGAGATTTGACATCAGACAATATCTCTATTCTTATCAAGCCTTCAAATTTTTCTGTAGCCTTTGCGACAACCACTTCAACAGGTGCAGTTAATTCCGGCAAAATGAGAAGCTTTGAAGTTGTTTTTACGGTATTCGATGGTGGTAAAGTTTCACGAAGTACCGGATATATTCGTAGACAAGTGGTTGACGATGTCCCCGCAGATGAAAAAAAAGGGTATGATAATGCAAAATGGAATTTGTTTGCTTATCCTTGGCAGGAAGCCGAGACAGGAATTTTAGCAAAAATATTTGCTAGCGATAGTTGGGACATTAATAGTTTTGCAATTTGGAAATATAACCCGAGCAGCTTTATAAAATACACGGGTGCGACTGCACATGATGGCGTGACCTTTCATTCTGGAAATGCGATTTGGACGGCTTCCTTGGTTACTTACACGCCAAAATCAACCTTAGCAACATCCTTAGATTATCAAACATTTTCTTTGCCCTTACCCGCCGCGGTTTGGACAGATTTTGGTTTGCCTTTTAATTTCAAAATGCGTTGGAAAAACATTCATGCTTTGTCCGCCGGAGATGTCGTCGCATATCACTATGATATTGACAACAAAGCGTGGAGAATAGTTGCTGATGGGGATATCTTAAGTCCTTGGGAAGGATATACCGCGAAATCGGCTGCAGGTGGAAGTTTGAGTTTTCCTGTACTTGATGTAAATCGTGCGGTTTTTGTTGCTGCGAAAAAATCTACACAAGGCTGGTCTGCCAATATAAAGGCCTTTAATTCTTCCGCTTCCATGTATCTTGGCATTGGCAAAAATGCAAATACTGAAATCATAGGCGAAGCTCCTTTGGTTCCTAATCAAAATTTTTATGCGAGTTTAAAAAATGGAATTGAATCAAAGCAAACCTTTTCTCGTATGATTCAAAGCGGTGAAGGAATGCAAGGAAGCTGGTTACTAGACTTTAAATCCTTGCAAAAAGATGAAGCTGTTAATTTTGTTTTAGAAGATAATATCTATGGCATTCCAGTAAGTTTAGTTGATATCAATCATCAAATCGCTTATCCTTTAACCGTGGATTCAGCGGTTACCTTATCAGCAGCTGATTTGAAAAAGAATACTTATCAAATTGTTTCGGGCGATGCAAAATCGGTGCTTACAGGGTTCGCATCGCTTTCAACGCTTAATTTAACCGGCTATCCCAATCCTTTTTTAAATCAAGTACAATTGCATTATGCTTTACCCATAGATCAAAGTTCGGACATGGTTTTGAAAATCTTTGATGCCAAAGGAAAACAGGTTTGGACACGAACTTTTACCGGTCAAAAAACTTTAGACTATGTATGGGATGGCCGTGACAATACCAATAATCTTTTGCCTAAAGGCTTATATAATTTGTCTTTGGAAGCAACAAATGCCAAAGGAAAGTATAAAGCATTAAAAAGTTTAATCAAATTATAAGGCAATTTTTCCAACAACTTTTAGTTGAGAAAAGACAATAAAAAAGGCGGTTTTATAACCGCCTTTTTTATTGTCTTAAGCATTTTTTAGTCTGAATATTCTTTATGAATTTGTACGATTTTATCAATTTGACTGGAGAAAACATCTACGATATGGGGATCGAAATGTTGTCCCTTGCCTTCCAAAATAATTCGTACTGAAGTTTCTAAAGGAAATGCGGGTTTATAACAGCGTTTCATGGTTAAAGCATCAAAGACATCCGCAACCGCGGTGATACGTCCCATAATGGGGATCTCTTCTTGTTTTAAGCCGCGAGGATAACCGGAACCATCCCATTTTTCATGATGACTAATGGCTACCGCTTCTGCTATTTGTAAAACCTTGGAAGAGGCATTTTTTAAAATTTCCCCACCAATTTCTGCATGCTTTTTCATGATATCAAATTCTTGAATCGTTAACTTTGCGGGCTTTAATAGAATAGAATCGGGTATGCCAATTTTACCGATATCATGCAAAGGACTGGCTTTAGCTAAAAACCAAATGTCTTCTTCATTAAAACCTAAGCCTCTCGCGAGTACTTCACAATATTTGCCTATGCGTAAAACATGATAGCCGGTTTCATCGTCGCGGTATTCGGCCGCATTACATAAACGATTTATAGTATCTAAATGCGAACCTTCAAGAGCCTTCATGGCTTCTTTAATTTGCGAGGTTCTTTCCATCACCAGCTTTTCTAAACTTTTCTGATAGAGGCGTACTTCATGTTTTAAACGTTTTTTTTCTAAAGCATTGGTAATGCTATGAGTAACTTGCTTGAGCTGAATCGGTTTTAAAATAAAATCATAAGCACCATCTTGCATGGACGCGACGGCAGTATGAATTTCCGCATTGCCGGTAAATAAAATAATCGCCATATCGGGCCAATAAGTTTTTACTTCACGCAGTAAATCTAAACCAGTTCTTCCTGGCATTTTAATGTCGGAGAGAATGCAGTCCACATAATGTTCTTGTAAAGTTTGCAAAGCGGTATCTACGGCATTTGCGCTCATACAGGAATAACCTTGAAGTTTTAAATAGTCACAGATCACATTGCAGATGGAAGGTTCATCATCTACAATAAGAATATTTCCTTTAGATTCTAGCATAAGACCACAGAATCGATTGTAGGCGGTGGAAAATATAAAAGCAATGCGGAAAAGAAATTAAGATTAGGGTTCGGTCCCAATCTTAGAGATTATTTAGCTTCTAACTGCGGTTTAAAATTAATGGAATAAGTCTTTAAACTTAGCCCATTCAGAAACACTAGAAGCTTTTGCGGTAGTATGTGCACTGAAGGCTTTGGAAAAAACATTTCCTAGGCCAAACAGGGTAAAACTAAGTAAGGACAATAAAAGCAACTTTTTCATATGGGTAATCTACCAAGCTTTTTTATTAAAGCAACTCTGCTTGCGAAAAAGCTTGGCATCTGAGTCCTACTCTCGAAATAACATGTCCAAATTGTTTTCGATTTTTGTGCTTTTTTGTAAGCTGGTAACCCATTCTTGATACAATGAAGACACTAAAAAGTTTTCATTTTGTGAATTGGGAATAACCACCGCTTTACTTTGAATTTGTTCATTGCTTAAAACCTGTTTTTCCACCACTAAGGCCATGGCCGCCGATTGTTCTGTTAAAGCAATAGGTCCCCAAGTATTGGGAGCTTGGTTTAGCGCTTTAAATAAGGCTGGGCTTGCATAGCCATAACTAGGTAACCAGCTTTCGGCACTAATTAAACCTGAGCTATCGAGAATGGCTTTACCTACGCTAGGTTGAAAATTGCTAGTGCTGGCCATAATTTGCGATTTAACTTCATTTAATGCCTTTTCAGCAAATTCTTTTTTCTCTTGCTTTAGCAAGGATTCAGCAATTCTTGCTTTGGCTCTTTCAAAACTCGAACCTTTGGCAAAATGCTTAACTTTTTCAAAGAGATAAATGGCTTCGTCATTTTGCAAAGCATCGGAAATTTTTTCTTTACTTTCATGCGGGCTAAAGGCAAACGAAATAATTCCTTGCACATAAGTTCCATTTATAGGCGTGGGATTGGTTTTGTCAAAAATTGGAGTCTTCTCATAAGTCAAGTTATTTTCCTTAGCGATGGCAGCAAGGTCGTCTTTTTTCTCGGCAAGTTCTTTGAGAGTCTTTGCCTTTTCTTGTAAGCTATCAAGAGTTTCTGCACCGGCGGTAATTTTTAAGAGGATATGGCTCACGTCGGCTTTTTCTACCGCACTATCGGTTTTTTTTGCATTGAGCATAATGATGTGATAGCCATAAGGGGTAAGCACAGGATCCGAAATTTCCCCAGGATTTAAAGCAAATGCGGCAGCGCTGAAAGCGGGCGTCCAAGTTTCTCTAGTATGAAAACCCCCTAAGTTACCCCCTTTTTCTGCGCTAGCAGGATCATTAGAGTAGCTGCTAGCTAATTCTGCAAAGTTTTTATTTTCGAGGGCTTTGCCTTTAAGTTCTTTTGCGAAATCAAACATTAATACACTATCCCCTTTAGAGGGGGTAAGGCTAAGGCGTATATAACCTAATTGCGCACCTTCTTCTTCATAAGTAAAGCTGTCCGCATGGGCTTTAAAATAGGCTTGTAATTCTTCGTCTTTATATTTGTCGGCAGAAATTTTTAAGGAGTCGAAAGCCACGGCATAAAATTTTAAACGGGCTTTGTTTTCACGTCCTGCAACGGCAAATGCTTCTTCCAAATTGGTGGGATGTATTTGGGCTTTAATAATTTGTTGCAATTGGCTTTGAGGAATTACGGTACTTTTCATTTGTACTTCCATTTCACGCATGGAGGCGCGATCATATACGGAATCTTGGGAAAGCCAATTACGATAACGATTTTCGTCTATCGATGAATCAGCCATGAAAGAAGGGAGTTCTTCATATCCTTTATATCGGCGAATAGCCACGCTTACATCTTGAGGGTGCTTGGACAAATAGTCGAGCATTTCATCGGTAGAAGCCATTAATGCATAATTTGCGAATTGTTTGTCAAGTAATATACTTTGAACTTTAAAGTTAAAAAGTCCTTCGCGCATTTGTTGTAATTGCACGCCTTCGGGAGCTTTTCCACTGCGCATTTCTTCGCTATGCACATAATTTTTCATTTCCATCACAAAGCGTTCGGCGGAAATTTCCTCGCCATCGACCTTGCCTGCATACGAATGATCTCGTGAGGAACGACTTGCGCCCGCTCTATCCATCCACACTAAACCAACAACAATTAAAACGCCAAAAGGGATGATGATCCACTTGGCTTGCTTTTTCAACCACATCATACTCATAAAGAAAAACCTCGGATTTTACAAAGGGATAAAACTTACCTTAGGTAGGGAGTACCGGCAAGTGCTTCGGTGCTAATTCAGGTGCTTAGTCGTAAGTTATATTTAACTCGTCAAATTGTTGAGCAAAGGGAAGCATGGCTGTTTACGATTTTGTTGTAGTAGGTTCGGGTATTGCGGGTTTATCCTTTGCTTTAAAAGCGTCTGCTTATGGCAAAGTCCTTATTCTTACCAAAAAAATGGGTTGGTCAGGCTCCACTTCCTTGGCTCAAGGTGGGATTGCCTCGGTGATGAGTCCGGGCGATTCTATAGAACAGCATATTCAGGATACATTGATAGCTGGCGCGGGTTTATGCCGTCCAAAACCCTTGAAAATCTTAGTGACACAAGGACCAGAGGCCATTCAAAATCTGGTGGATTGGGGCGTTCGATTTACGCGAGCGGAAAAAAAAGGCAAGGGCTTAATTCCATTTCATTTAGCGCGCGAAGGCGGCCATACCCGCGAACGTATTTTACATGCCGATGATATTACCGGTCATGAAATTCAAAGAGCTTTGCTTGAAGCGGCAAGAATAAACTCGAATATCCAAATGTTGGAAAATGTTTTAGCGATTGATCTGGTGACAGGAAAACATGCTCAACCAAAACATCATTTATCCAAAGAGCAATGCTTTGGGCTTTATGCACTCGATATGAACAAAAATAAAGTGGAAATGTTTTTGGGTGCCGTAACTGTTCTTTGCACGGGCGGAGCAGGGCAAGTTTATAGTCATACTACCAATGACTCGGTCTCTACTGGAGATGGAATTGCGATGGCTTACCGTGCCGGTGCCTCGGTGGAAGATATGGAATTCATGCAATTTCATCCCACTACTTTTTATAATCCAGGACATCCTACTTATTTAATTTCCGAAGCCTTACGGGGACATGGCGGCATATTACGCAATCATAAAGGTTTGGCTTTTATGGATAAAACGCATCCTATGAAATCCTTAGCGCCGAGAGACATTGTGGCACGGGCTATCGATGCCGAGATTAAAAAATCCGGACAACCGTGCGTTTATTTAGACATGAAGGCTTTTAGTCGCAAAGATTTGCAAAAGCATTTTCCTAATATTTTTAAACATTGTTTGAGTTTTGGATTAGATATATCTGAAAAATGGATACCGGTAGTGCCAGCCGCTCATTTTATGTGTGGCGGTGTTAAGGTGGATGATTGTTCTGCGACCAATATAACTGGCCTTTATGCCGTAGGCGAAACCGCTTGCACAGGTGTGCATGGGGCGAATCGTTTGGCGAGTAATTCTTTATTAGAAGCGGTGGTTTTTTCCGATCGTGCCTTACAACATGTATTAATGCATCGGAGCAAAAATTATTTAGTGCGACCCAAATTAATTCAGTTTAAAGATTGGAATAACTTTCATTTAAAGCCAGTGCCCGAAACTATACTTTATTCCCATGCTTTGGAAACTATAAAATCCACTTTATGGCAATATGTAGGCATTGTGCGCAGTAATTCTCGTTTACAACGAGCCGGTGAATTTATTCGCGTCATCAGTAAGCAAATTAATCAGGATTATTGGTCCTTTTCTATTGAACCGGATTTAATTGAATTACGCAATCTTACTTTAATTGCGGAATTAATTATTAAGAGTGCCAAGGCTCGCAAAGAATCACGAGGTTTACATTATAATTTGGATTATCCCCAAACCTTATCGGTTTTAAAGCATACGCATTTACGAAAACGCCCCAATTAATTTCAGTGACAAGAGGGTAACCATAGGCATGATTTCTTCGTTATGATTTTTACTGGCTCGCCTTGGTTTTTATTTTTATTGCTTCCTGGCTTCGCACTTATCTATTGGCAATATGTGACTAGAGATAAAGTTATAGCTCTTCATTGGCCAAGCTTCATCGCTATTACTCAAATCCTTGCTTTAATGCTTTTGGTATTGGCATTGTGGGGTCCCGTATATTTAATGAGGTCCACAAAATTTGTGAGTCCGCGAATAATTATTGCCGTTGATCAAAGTGCTAGTTTTGCAGGAGGAGAAACCTTAAGGCAGAAAATAGCGGTAGACAGTGCAAGATTGGCTTTGGAAAAAGCTTATCGGGATCAAGGATTTATAGTTTCCGAAATTCAGTTCGGTGAAAAAGCTATGGTCAGTTCGAGTAAAAATAATTTGCACATGAATCCAATTAAAGGCGCTGAACTTACCGATTTCTCGGCTTTAGCCAGCTTATTAGATTCTTTAAATTTAAAAAATGTACAAGGGTTGTTTTTGTTTTCGGACGGACAAGTTACCCTACAAACTAAACCTCGAAATTTGGAAGAGCTGCAATGGCCCATATTTCCTCTTATTATCGCGTCGCCTATTCATGAAGCGCAATTAGAAAAAGCGGAAATACGCATGCAACCCAGTCAACAACTTTTTCTAGACATAGCATGGAAGCGCTTGGGAACAGGGTTAGGGCCTTGGCAATTAGATTTGTGTAGTGAGGGGAAAGTTTTGTTTTCCAAGTCCATACAACATTTTGCAGTGAGGCTTGCCGCGCAGCAAGAAACCTTTGCATTAGTGGGAGGGAGTAATTTAAAAAATGCCAAAGCGCTCACGGCAGTATTCAAACCAGTTAAAGTCCAAGATAATATTGATTTATGGAATGATAGTTTGTCGGTTAATTTCGAGTCGAATAATCAGGTCACTAAACTTTTTTTCTTATCGCCCATTAAATCTTTAAGCGAAAAGGCTGTACTCGATTTGTTACGATCGCAAAAACATTTTGCGGTGGAAGTGATTTCTCCGGAAACCTTATCTACACATCACTTTAATGTTACAGATGAAATATGGGTTTCCGCTTCGTTGTGGCAAACGAATAGTAAAGCATTTTTAGCCTTGGGCGGGTCCGCACAGTGGGTTGTTTACAGCGATGAAAAACAAATGAACCGTGCTGAAAATTCCCTTGCATTATTTTCACAAGCAGCATCTATTTGTCCACTAGTAAATAAAGAAAGCTATCCCCTTGATGCTAGTATTTGGAAAACACTTTCTACCCAAGTTGTTAAGGCACCAAGGTTTGATTCAAATTGGGATACTTTTTTACTAATTCATGAAAACCAATTCAGTAAACAAGATGTTGAACAAGGCGTTTTGGCTGGTCGCCTAGTGAATGGGGCAAATGCGGATCAAGTATTGTTTTGTGTATGGCCCGATTTTTGGCAATCACTTTTTACTGAACAACCCGATTATACGAAAGAAGAAAACTTAAAGGCGTATTTGAATTTTATAAGCCAAGTGGCTTTATGGAAAAGTAATGCTTATCAAATAAAGTTACCGAACAGTTTTTACGCTGACCTTCCATTTTCTGTAGATATAAATTTACCGCCTAAACAAGCAAAGTCTAATACAAGCGATGGCAAAATGATTTTTGAAGTCTTAGCAGAAGGCGATTCGATGAACTTCAAGAGCTATGAAATAACCAATCTTAGTCGAGGATCGGCGATGGTTTCCCAAGTGAATTTAAAAGCTGGTAAATATGTTTTACGCTTGCAGGAAATTCATGACCAAGGAGATAAAGCAAGTGACAAAAAAAATATTTGGTCACAAAACATTCAGGTTTTCCCTCGTGAAAAACTGGAATGGACTAGTATTGGTTATAATCTCCCGCAACTTCAAAAATGGGCGGATGCCAGAACCGGAAAAATTTTGTGGGTGAATGGGGATGGGGAAACATTGGCGTTACCTTTCCTGCCAAATGCACAAATGAAGGAAAATCAAGATCGACAAATTGGTTTAACAAATACGCTACCTTGGTTTTGCATACTGCTTGGCTTATTGACCTGTTCTTGGCTTTTGCGTAAACGTATCCGTTTAGATTAATTCGTTTTTCATTTTAAATAATCGCCAACATCATTTGGTGAGCTAATCAATCTTGTAATACATTGATTTTAAAGCAAATACATATTCATTTTGTTTTCGGTTATCAAAAATACCTGCTTTTTTGTGCAGTAGTTTATCGGTTACCTAATCCCAAAATCCTTTAGCAAATGGGAAATAAAGTCAAATATTCACAAAGAATGATTGCCGCTAGTCGGGTAAAAATGGTAGATTTTGGGTAGAAATGTGTAATTATGGCTAAAGTTAAAACGGAAATAAAACTCGAATCATTTATCGGTAAAGCCACCGTTGCAATCGATGTAACGGGCCGTACAAATTTTCCAAAAGATTTTCGCAAAGTTTTAAATGAAAATGCTAATGGACAAGTAGTAGTAACAATTGCTGAAGGGTATACCTTGGCTTTGTTTCCATTAGATGGATGGAATAATTATATCGTATATCTCGAAAGTTTAGGTCGTGGTGCGGATGTTTCCAAGTTTCGTACGCGCATCACTTCCATGGCAAAACTCTCCACCTTAGATGTGCAAAATCGTATCACTTTAACAAGTGAGCAAATGCAATATGCAGGAATTCAAGGCGACGTAACGTTTGTCGGTGATGGAAAACGAGTGCGCTTATGGTCTCCTGCGAAATTTCATGAACAAATTGAAGATGTTTCTACTGAGCAAGAACAACAGTTTGAAAATTGGTTTTAGGCCGAGAGATGAGGAACAATAATGGAATATCATCGGCCCGTAATGCCTCAAGAGGTGCTCGAATATTTACTAGTGGATCCTCAAGGTGTTTATGTGGATTGCACTTTAGGTGGCGGTGGGCATAGTCGCTTAATTCTAGAGCGATTGGCTCCTAATGGGCGTCTTATTGCTTTAGATAGAGATCAAGAAGCTGTGACTAGAGGGCAGCAATTATTGCAAGATGGGAGAGTCACCATTATTCATAGTCCTTTTTCCCGTGTCAAAGAAGCTTGTGCTAAGCAGCATTTGACAGGCGTATTATTTGATTTAGGTGTGAGTTCTCATCAAATCGACGAGAAGGCGAGAGGATTTTCTTTTGCACCTGGAACCAATTTGGATATGCGTATGGGTCAAGAAGGCTATACCGCTGAAGATATTGTTCGCGATTATGATGAAGAAGATTTGGCTCTTTTATTTTGGAAAAACTCGGATATTCAATCTTCGCGGCGCTTAGCTCGAGCGCTTAAAGCCGAGATGCAAGCCAAAGGAAAAATTAATAGCGATAGTTTAGCGCGTGTCGCGAATGATGTTTTGCATTTGCATTCCCAAAACCGCAATAGCATGTTGGCACGAATATTTCAAGCCTTGCGCATGGAAGTGAATCAGGAAATGCAAGAGGTGGAAGAAGGCTTGGAAGGAGCCATAAGTTTATTGCGATCCGGTGGACGTATTGCCGTATTGAGCTATCACTCAGTAGAAGATAGACGCGTGAAAGAAACCTTTGCCAAATTTGAACGTGATTGCGTATGTCCCAAAGAATGGCCGGTTTGTAAATGTGGAGGAAAAAATCGGCAACTGCGTAAGGTAACATCCAAGCCATTGTTGCCTTCAGCTTTGGAGCAAAAAGAAAACCCGCGTTCGCGTAGTGCAAAATTTCGTGTTGTGGAAAAGGTATAAAGTAGATTGCCTATGAAACGTATTTCTAAAGCAACAGCTAAAGGACCTACAAAAGGGGTAAGGTTACGCAAAATTTTGCTTTGGATGATTATGGCCTTTTGTTTAGCGAGTGTTTTTGTGGCGCAAGTGTGGAAGCAAAACACCTATATGCGTTTAGCGAAATCCATATCCAAAAATGAAAAAATACAAACTCGTTTACGGGGAGAAATTGCGCGTCTTGAAATGCAAATCAATGAATTGAAACGCGGTGATAGAATTGAAGCCATTGCTAAAATGCGTTTTGGTTTAGAAAATGGAGCGGCTCCAGTTTGGGTGTATGCGGAAAATACGGAAGTTCAAAAGCCGGTCGAGAAATTAGCTACGTGGAGTGGGATTAGAAATGTTTTCACCGGTGGTGAAGATGCTGGAAATAGGGAATGGCCAACCAAAGGATTATAACTCTTGGTTTTCTCCTCATCCTTACGTGGATAGGAATGACTGCGCGCACATTTTATGTACAAGTTTGGAAATCCGATTTTTATCAAGGCATAGCTTATCGTCAATCCATTCGACGTAATGTGTTGGCTCCTCGGCGCGGAGAAATTCTTGATCGGAATTTAAAAAAATTAATTGTAAATGCAGAGTTTCCTGTTACCCCTGAAAATGGAAAAGGTGAAACGGCTTTGCATAGAGTTTGTCCTAATGGTCCTTTAGCGGGACAAGTGCTAGGTCAGGTAGGTCGCGATGGTTACGGTCAATTAGGCTTAGAATATTTTTTAGATAGAGAATTACGCGGCACTGACGGTTGGAAATATTTGCGTTACGATGCTCGTAATCGGCCTTCACCCGGCTTTCAAGATAAGCAAAAAGAAGCTGTAGATGGTTATGATGCCGTATTAACGTTGGATGCAAATATGCAGTCTATTGCAGAAAGAGCTTTAGAGCGTGGTGTGCTTCGTTCGGGAGCAAAGCAAGGATTAGCATTAATAGTAGATCCTTTTAATGGGGATATTCTTGCGCTTGCGAATTATCCTTTTTATAACCCTAATACACGCGAGAATGTAAATGAAGACGCATGGAAAAATCAAGCCGTAGCCAAGACTTATGAACCGGGTAGCACATTTAAAATAATTACCGCGGCTGCTTTAATAGAAGAAAAAAGAATTCGTCCTGAAGATACCATAGATGGTGAAAATGGTACTTATAAACTTATGGGTGAACTTATTAGTGATACACATGCACATGGCCGCATTAGTTTCCGGGATGCATTAGCCTATTCTAGTAATATTTGTTTTGCTAAAGCCGTTACGCGCATTTCTCCCGAAACATTTTACCGCTATATACGTTCTTTCGGGTTCGGAATGAAAACGGCTATTGGCTTGCCCGCAGAGGAAAGTGGTTATTTAAAAAGCATACAAAGTTGGAGTGGTCGTACCCAAAGTACTATGGCTTTTGGTCATGAAATTGCTGTTACCCCATTGCAAGTGGCTATGGCATGTGCCGCTGTCGCAAACGGTGGAACTTTGATGAAGCCGCGTATTATAAAAGCATGGGCCGATGAAGGAGGTAACATTCGTGCAGAGGTTCCGGTGAAACGAGTTCGCCGAGTAATTTCCGAACAAACTGCTGCTCAATTACGCTCTATGATGGGATCCGTGGTGGAGTATGGAACTGCGATGGATATTAAATCGGACCGCATTTCCATGGCTGGAAAAACGGGTACGGCAGAAAAAATTGATCCTATAACGCATCATTATGTGCATGGAAAATTCAATTCCTCTTTTGTAGGAATGGTTCCGGTTGATAAACCGCAATATGTGTGTTTGGTTTTATTTGATGAACCTTCATTATTAAAATATGGTGGACAAAGTGCAGCTCCAGTTTTTCGCGAAATTGTCGATCGTTTATTAGCCGAGCCTAATTATGCTTTGGCGCAATTTGCCAATTCAAAAACGGCTTCGACCAATGAATTGGATAAGACTGGTGATTCGGCGCGGGTACCGAATCTAATTGGTTACTCCAGCTCGGATGCAGCCAATCGGTTATCACAAAAAGGTTTTACTTTTCGAATTGAAGGTAAAGGGGATGTGGTATTGGCGCAAAACTTACCTCCTGAAAGAAAAATACTTTTGCGTGATACCTTAGTTTTAAGCATGGGCTATTTCAATTCCAAAAGTATGCCGGATTTAAATAATCTTACACTGCGCGAAGCCTTGCTTAAACTCAAGTATTTGAATGTGGATGTAGAATATCAAGGTAGCGGTAAAGTGATAAAACAAGAGCCTGCCATTGGATCGCCCGTTGTGCCAGGACATAAATGCATCCTTACTTTGGGTTGGATGGGCTAATGCATATTGCCAAATTATTTCAACAGGCTGGCTTATCCGATATGGGATGGGATTTTGAAGTTACGGGTGTTTCGGTAGATTCTCGTTTGGTTAAAAAGGGCGAATTATTTCTGGCACTTAATGGTTCTGTAAAAAGCGGAAGTGAATTTGCTGACGAAGCCATTATGCAAGGAGCCATTGCGGTTTTATCGGAAGAAGTATTAATCGACATTAATCCGAATATAGCATGGAAAAAAATTGAAGGTTTAAGAAATTGGGTGGCTCCACTTTTTAATAGTTGGTTTGAAAATCCTGGGCAGGGGCTATTGAGTATTGCCGTGACGGGAACTAATGGGAAATCCACGATTACGCGTTTATGCGCTTCGGTTTTAGAAGGCCTAGGCAAAAAAGTAATGGCTTTAGGAACGATTCAATATCAAATCGGAAATGAAATATTAAATGCACCTTGGACTACTCCTGCGCCAGAAGCTTTTTTTCCTTTATTGCGCCGCGGTGTAGATCAAGGCTGCAATGCTTTAGTGATGGAGGTTTCCTCGCATGCTTTAGATCAAGATCGCTTGCGAAGCTTTCATTTTCAAAGAGCTATTTTTACCAATTTAACGCAAGACCATTTTGATTATCACAAAGGTTTTGAAGATTATTATCAAGCCAAGAAAAAATTGTTTAGCGAATATTTGCTTGACGATGGAATAGCCATTCTTAATTTAGACTCCTCCTATGGTCGTCGACTCGCTTTAGAAATCAAAAACCCGCGTCTTGGATTTTCTCGACAAAAATCCGCGCAACAAGGTTTAACTCCTGACATTTATTTAGAGCATTCCGAAATGCAATTATCGGGCACGCAATTAACCTTAAATTTTCAAGGTAAAAGCTATTCCTTTACTTCTAAACTGGTGGGAGAATTAAATCTCGAAAATCTATTGGCAACCATTGCTTTAGGTTTTTCTTTGGACATTCCTGCGGAGGAGCTCGCGCGTAGTATCGCCAATGTTACGGTGCATGGACGTAATGAAGTATTTGCTTTGCCCATGGGCGCTTATGCTATTGTGGATTATGCGCATACGCCGGACGCACTGGAAAGAGTTTTATTGAGCTTACGTCCTTTAACTCCGGGACGCATTTTTTGTTTATTTGGATGTGGTGGCGATAGAGATAAAACTAAACGTCCACAAATGGGTGCTTTAGCAGAGAAGTGTGCCGATAAAGTTTTTTTAACCAGCGATAATCCGCGTACAGAAAATGCCGAGTCTATTTTACAAGAAATTTTATCCGGCATGATACATAAAGACGATGTTACCGTGGAATCTGATAGACGGGCAGCAATACGCTTGGCCTTGCAAGGTTTGCAGCGTGGTGATTGTTTAGTGATTGCAGGAAAAGGGCATGAAGAATATCAAGTTATAGGACGAGAAAAAAAACCTTTCAGTGATCAGCGTGAAGTTTTGGATTTCATGCAAGTTGGAAAGAATTGAAATGGAAATTGGTTTGGAAGAATTGGCGAAATTATTGGATGCAGATTTGGTCGGTCCATGGCGGGCGCGTAAGCAAATTCAACTTTGCACCGATTCACGCAAGCTTAAAAAAGGGCAAATATTTTGGGCTTTGTCAGGAGATAATTTCGACGGACATGTATTTGCAAATGAAGTTTTTAAATTAGGAGGGAGTGCTGCTGTGGTAAGCAAAAATTGGCATCGAGAAAATGGGCAATCCATTAATGTTTATATTCCCGTAGATGATCCTAATACGGCCTTGTTGGCATTGGCCAAAAGGTATGCTGCGAAGTTTCGTATTCCAAAAATTGGTGTTACTGGGAGTAATGGAAAAACGACTACCAAAGATATGATTGTTAAAATGCTTTCCCAGGCAGGTAATGTTTTAGGGACGCAAGGAAATTTTAATAATCATGTTGGCGTACCTCTAACGCTATTTGAATTAAAATCTCATCATGATTTTGCTGTGATTGAAATTGGCATGAGTCATCCGGGTGAAATTCGAACATTAAGTGACGTAGTTTCTCCTACTTTAGCTGTTATCACCAATGTGGGCACCGCTCATTTGGAACATATGGGATCGCAAGAAAAAATTGCCGAAGAAAAGTTATCCATTGCCAGTGGTTTTAAAACCAAGGGCACGTTAATAATTAATGTAGATGATCCTTATTTAGCCAAAGCGCGAAGTAATGCAAAAACAAAATTATTGACATATGGTTTACATCGCGGACAAATTCGACCTGATGAATTGACTTATGATGCTGAAGGTTGCGCCTCTTTTCGCATTGGACGTACGGAGTTTAAGTTACAAGTTCCTGGTGAGCATAATGTATATAATGCTTTGGCGGCAATTGCCGTAGGCACTTATTTGCGCCTCTCTAAAAAAGCTATGGTTAAAGGATTACGATCTTTTACTGCCAGCCCTAATCGTTTACAGATTAAAAAACTTAATGGCCTCACGGTTATTGATGATAGTTATAATGCTAACCCTACTTCTACGAAAACAGCCTTGTCTACTTTGGGTAGTATGCAAGGGCGTGGTCGTTGTTTGGCCGTTTTGGGCGATATGTTAGAATTAGGCGATGAAGGCCCTGCAATGCATTTGGAAATTGGACGTTACCTAGTAGAAATGGGCGTAACGGAACTGTTTACTTTTGGTACTCTAAGTCGCTTCATTAATCAGGGCGCTCGTGAAAAAGGCATGAAACGCGAACGCGCTCATCATTTTTTAGATTTTAATTTGCTTTGCGCTGAATTAATTAAAAATTTACAACCCGGTGATACTTTACTCGTAAAGGGTTCGCATGGCATGCATCTAGAAAGAGTCTATGAATTTCTCAAAGACAAGCTTAAAATGGTCACCACACAACCCGAAGAATCGATAAACGAATAGTATGAAAGCTTTGAAGATAGACATGATTCTTTTGTCTGGAGTTTTAGCTCTGGTGGGAATGGGTATTGTAATACTTTATAGTTCCTCGGCGGCTTATGCGGTGGCGCGTAATTTACCAGAATCATTTTATCTCATGCACCACATTCAAAAAGTAATTTTAGGCAGTTGTGCCATGTTACTGGGTTTGAGTGTTAATTATCGTTTTTGGGAAAAAGCTGCGCGTCCATTAATGTTTCTCTCCTTACTTTTGCTTTTATTTTTAATCACCTCTTCGCTGGTTGGCCGTGTCAATGGAGCTAGGCGTTGGGTGGGGTTTGCCAGTTTTGGATTACAGCCTTCTGAGTTGGCAAAAATCTCTATGGTATTTTTTCTCGCGCGTTACTTGGTTGAAAAACAAGAATTGATGTCGGATTTTCGTAAAGGATTTTTAGCCTCTTTGGTGGTGGCTGCCATCACTTTTCTCTTAATTCTTAAGCAACCTAATTACAGCACGGCGGCTACCATACTCGCGATTTCTATCGCAATGGTTTTTGTAGGTGGTTGTCGTATCTCACATTTACTTTCTTTAGCACTTATTGGCTTACCGGCTTTAGGAATTTTGATGGTAAGTAGTCCTTATCGCATGAAAAGAGTAATGGCTTTTTTGCATCCGGAAGCAAACCCAATCAGCTCTTATCAAAGTATGCAAGCCTTAATTAGCTTAGGTAACGGCGGATTTACGGGTACCGGTTTGGGTACTAGCACACAAAAATTAGGGTATTTACCAATGCCATTTACTGATACCATTTTTTCAGTTTTGGGTGAAGAATTAGGTTGGTTAGGTACTACATTTTGTTTGACACTCTTTGCATTAGTGGTATGGAGAGGGTTACGCGTATCCTTTTATTGTGCGGATCGATTCGGAAGTTTAGCGGCATTAGGAATTACGATTTCACTGGCAGTAAATGTGATTATGCATATTGGCGTATGTGCAAAATTTTTCCCTACCACAGGTCAGCCTTTGCCTTTTGTTTCTTATGGAGGAACCTCATTGTGTACGGTTTTATTTTCCATGGGAATTCTTTTAAATATATCAGGGAATACTAGCGAGTATATTCCGGCTTTATGGAAAAAAAATGTGCAGCGTGGACAATTACTTAGTGGACCCTCTTCATGGGTGGGCGCTAAAGTATCGGCAAGAAGAAGAGTTGTAGCATGACTCCTTCAGTGCGTTTATCTAAACTGCATTTTATTGGTATCGGCGGCGCAGGTATGAGTGCGATTGCAGAAGTTTTACAGGCGGAAGGATTTATACTTTCTGGATCCGATCAGCAAGTTAGCGCAAGAACTCGGCATTTACAGGTCTTGGGGATGGATGTACAAATTGGACATCGCCAAGAAAATGTTCCTGCATGCGACGCCGTTGTTTTTTCTTCTGCGGTCCCGGCAAATAATCCCGAATTAATTTATGCCAAAGAAAAAGGCATTCCCGTTTTGCGTCGTGCAGAGTTATTGGGAGAAATAACCCGTGAAAAATATACTTTGGCCATTGCTGGTACACATGGTAAAACCACCACGACAGCCATGTTAGCCGAGATTTATCTTGCGGCGAATCGTCCCGCGACTTGCATAGTGGGTGGAGTTTTTCGTCAGTCGCATGAAAATAAAAACGAAAATGAAAATAAAATCTTAAGTCATAATTTGATTTTAGAAGCAGATGAGTTTGATCATACCTTTTTGTCTTTATGGCCTTCGGTTTGTTTGATTAATAATATCGATGCGGATCATTTAGATTGTTATGCGAATTTGGAAGCCATTGCAGATGCTTTTGTAGCTTTTACCAAACGCTTACCTTTTTATGGTTTAACCTTAGTGAATGCAGATGATCTGCAAATTCAAAAAAACCAAATGCGTTTTTTTGGCAAGATAAAAACTTTCAGTTTGCAAAAAACGGCTGACTATCAAGCGCAAAATGTGCAGCAAGTCAATTTACAAATGCATTTCGATTTATTATGTGCCGGAAAAATTTTAGGACGTATTCGTTTGCAAGTTCCGGGATTACATAATGTTTACAATGCTTTGGGTGCGGCTAGTGTGGCGCTGGAAGAAGGATTACCTTTTTATGCTGTAGCACAGGGCTTAGAAAAATTTGCGGGTATGAAAAGGCGTTTCGAATTTATTGGAGAAGCCAATGGTGTTCGCCTCTATGATGATTATGGCCATCATCCCACTGAAGTTTCGGTAACTTTAGCGGCAGCAAAAAAAATGGGTGCTGCACGGGTCATCGCTATATTACAACCGCACCTTTTTACGCGCACTCGTGATCATTATCCAGAATTTGCTGAGGCTTTGAAAAATTGTGACGCAATTTTTGTTACTTCGGTTTATGCTTCGCGAGAAAAACCAATTGAAGGGATTGAGGGTCATTTAATTGTAGAGGCTTTGCCAAAAGAAATTCAAAGCAAGGCTTGGTTTATAAAAAATATGGAAAACTTAGTTTCATTCGTGACCCCTCATTTGAAATCGGGTGATTGCGTGATGATACTTGGCGCAGGAGATATTAACCAATACGGACCAAAAATATTGGAGGCTTTGAAATGATTGGCATTAAGAAAAAAACCTCAGTAAGAGCGCCAGTACGTAAACCTCCTGTAAGAGTAGTAAGGCAGGGCGTAAATTTTCGCAAGAATGTACAAGCAGAAAAGTCTATACAAAAAATTAAGCGACGTGGTTCAGCTAAAAAAATCCGTTACTCGGTGAAATGGATAGTCATGCTGATTGGGCTTCCAACTTTATTAATCATCGGAGGATGGAAGGTGATGCAGTTTTATCAACAAAGTAATTGGTTGGTTTTACGCAGTATTGAAGTAGAAGGAAATCATAATTTATCTCGAGAAAAAATTTTAGAAAACTCTGGACTTGAACTAGGTGTTCACTTATTTCCTTTTAATACAAAGAGTTATGAGCAAAGGTTAGATAGTTTGCCATGGATTAAGCATGCACAAGTGATCCGTAGCTTTCCTCATAAACTTAAAATCATTGTGGAAGAAAAAATTCCAATTGCTATGGGGTTTGAGCATCATGGTGAGGGGCTGAGCGCTGAAGGAGTTTTATTACCGGACTTGCATTATAATGCCTTTGATCTACCTATAATCGATCATCTTTTTAATTTGGACGATACGAAAAAAAAATCACTCGGTACTTTTTTGGGTAATGCACAAAAAAAATATCCCGAACTATTTGCAAATTTTTCTCAAGTAAAAATGGTCAGCTCATGCGATGCCGAAATAATTTTAAAGGACGGGAAACAAAAAATTTTAGTGGGCTTAGGGGATAAGTCATTGAATTCATTAGAGTTTCTGCAAGCACTGTCCCATCAACAAGGCGCGCGATTAGAAGAAGCAAAAACAATTGACTTAAGAGTGGAAGGTTATGCTTATGTGCAATGAAAAAATATTTTTTTATAGCCTAACACGAAGTAACAAGTTTTTTAGAAAACAATTAATAATATCTAGTATGTCATACAAAAAATTATTATTATGTGCAAAGGAGATCCCATGTCAAACCCCATTGTCGGATTAGATATCGGCACAACAAAAATCGGAGTTATCATTGGGGAAGTTGATGCGAATCACAACCTCAAAATTGTCGGCGTGGGTACAAGTCCCAGCGAAGGCCTTCGAAAAGGTGTTGTTGTTAACATCGAAAAAACTGTCAAGTCCATTCATCGCGCAGTTGAAGAAGCTGAGCTTATGGCTGGCGTTGATGTCGTTGAAGTTTATGTTGGTATTGCGGGAGATCACATTCGTTCTATCAATAGCCGCGGCGTTATCGCAGTCTCGCGTACAGACAATGAAATCACCAAACAAGATGTAGCTCGTGTAATTGAAGCTGCAAGAGCGGTAGCGATTCCTATGGATCGCGAAATGTTACATGTAATTCCCCAAGAATTTATTGTGGACGATCAACCGGGTATAAAAGATCCCGTAGGGATGTCCGGCGTTCGTTTAGAAGGCGATGTACATATTGTTACTGGCGCTATAACTTCGGCGCAGAATATTTATAAGAGCGTGGAAAAGGCCGGACTAAAAGTTGCCGATATTGTGCTTGAGCCCTTAGCGTCTTCGTATTCAGTTTTAGAAGATGATGAACGCGAATTAGGTACAGCGGTTATTGATATGGGTGGCGGGACAACGGATCTCATTGTATTTATTGAAGATAGCGTACGTCACACCGCAAGTATTGGTTTGGGCGGAAAAAATGTTACCAATGATTTAGCTATTGGTATTCGCACTCCTTTAGAACGCGCCGAAGAAATTAAACGTAATCATGGTACTTGCTTACGTACTGGTTTAGAAAGCTCGGAATATATACCTGTTCCTGGTGTGGGCGGTAGAGAGCAGCGCGAAGTAAGTCGTGCAGTTTTGGCATCTATTATCGAGCCTCGTATGCGCGAAATTTTCACACTCATTTTACGCGAGCTGCAAAAAAATCATTATCTCGACATGCTCGGTGCAGGCATCGTATTAACGGGTGGCGGCGCCTTAATGCATGGCGCTACTGAATTAGCAGAACAAATATTTGGAATGCCAGTTAAGCTCGGAGTTCCTAAAGGATTTGGTGGCTTAGTAGATTCCGTTGCGACGCCAGTTCATGCTACAGGCGTAGGTCTTGTGCAATATGGTTGTATGCGTACGGCACAAAATCATGAAGATCAAGTTTTTCATCAAAATGGTGACAAGTTTAAAGACATTCTTAGAAAAATGACGGATTGGGTTAAACAATACGTTTAAAATTTTAAATATCGCTCAAGGAGAACACTATGGTATTCGGTTTTGATGAATCCATAAAAACAATGGCAAAGCTTAAAGTTATCGGTGTCGGTGGCGCGGGTGGTAATGCTGTTAATCGTATGGTAATTTCAGGGTTACAGGGTGTGGAATTTATTTCGGTAAATACCGATGCCCTTGCTTTAGAGCATAATAAAGCCGATGTAAAAATTGCTATCGGTCAAAAGCTTACTAATGGTTTAGGTGCGGGTGCGAATCCTCATGTGGGTATGATGTCGTTGGAAGAAGATCGTGAACGTGTGAAGAAGCAGCTCGAAGGCGCAGATATGCTTTTCATCGCTGCAGGTATGGGTGGTGGTACTGGAACCGGTGCTGCGCCAGTAGTTGCGGAGATCGCTCGTGAAATGGGAATTTTAACCGTGGCCGTTGTGACTCGTCCCTTCGTTTGGGAAGGCCCCGTGCGTGAAAAAAATGCAGTGGCAGGACTAGATGCATTACGCAAATCAGTGGATACCATGATTGTAGTGCCTAATCAAAAATTACTTTCAGTGGTGAATAAAGGAACGTCTTTACGTGAAGCTTTTAAAATGGCCGATGAAGTCCTTTCTTCCGCGACGCGTGGAATTAGTGAAATCATTTTAAAGCATGGTGATATTCAAGTGGATTTTGCCGATGTGCGCTCTATTATGTCACAAGGTGGCGATGCTTTAATGGGTACTGGAACTGCAAGCGGTGAAAACCGTGCTACGGTAGCTGCAGATAGAGCTATTCATTCTCCATTACTCGATAATATCAGTATCTCCGGTGCTACCGGTGTTTTAGTCAATATTACCGGCGGTGAAGATTTAGGCTTGGCCGATGTTGATGATGCTATGAATTTTATTTATGGAGCGGTGGGTACCGACAATAATACCAATATTATATTTGGAACCGTTATTAATCCGGATATGAAAGAAGAAATTTCTATTACTGTTATTGCTACCGGATTTGGCGGAGCCTATTCGCATAAACAATCTCCTAGCAAGCCTGCTTATGCACAAGAAATTCCTAAAAAACCCATGCACTCTTTGTATGTTGAGCCTAAATATGTAGAGCCCAAGTACATGGAACCTAGGACTATGGAAAATTTTAAAGAAAGTCCAAGAGAAAATATTAGAGAAAACTCTAAGGAGATACCTTTTCCGGATCGCACTTCTAAATCTTTGGATGAAGTAATATTACCTGTGTCCAAAAGCCCTTTCGCTACGAAATCTATTCCTACACCCACTAGAAATGAAACACCTTCTGCGGTGGAGAATGATCCCATTACTCGCAAAAATATTTCTTTGTACGGCAATAAAGGCCAACATAAAGAATATGATCCCGATGTAGATTACGAAACACCGGCATTTTTACGTAATCAAATGGATTAAAAAAATAAGGGGCAAAAAAAGCTCCTTATTTTTTTAATGCTAATTCCCGCTATTCATATTTCTACTTTGGAGTCGATGATTAATAAGGACTCCAGCTCCAAAATCGATTCTATTGCAAAGCCCTTACAGCTTTATGTGCATGTCCCATTTTGCGAGAAAAAATGCCATTATTGTGATTTTGCGAGTTGGGAATTACCCGCGATTCGTCAGCGTCAATGGACCGAAGTATTATTACGTGAAATAGATCACAAAGCTTATAGTTCACGTCCTATTAGTACCCTTTTTTTTGGAGGAGGAACACCTTCTTTATTGGCATCTGAATTTATGGAGCGTATAGTACAAAGGCTTACCGAAAGATTTGATTTTTCACAAATTACGGAACGCAGTATAGAATGTAATCCAAGCAGCCTCACCAAAGAAAAACTGGATCTATTCCATCATTTAGGATTTAATCGTTTGAGTTTAGGCGTGCAATCCTTTCATGCCCATGAATTAAAAACCTTAGGCCGTGTGCATACTCCTGAATCCGCACAAGAGGCGCTGCGACAGGTATCTAGCGATGGAAGATTTCAATTTAGCGGTGATTTGATTTTTGGTTTAGCGGGTCAAACGGTTAGCGGATTTTTAAAAAATCTGGAGATACTGCTAGGTTACTATCCCGATCATGTTTCTTTTTATGGATTGACCATAGAAGGAGGAACTGAATTTGATAAGCAAACTCAAGCAGGTTTAAAACTCACCAGTGAAGATGAAATTTATAATGAAATGTATTCACTTGGCGTAAAATATTTAGAAGATAGGGGATATCATCGTTATGAAGTCTCAAATTTCTGTCGAGAAAATCGCGTATCAAAACATAATTGTGGCTATTGGAATGGTGCAGAGTATATTGCCTTTGGGCCGGGTGCACATGGTTTATTTAAGGGGGAACGCATAATTTCTCCAAGATCATTCGAAGGTTACCTCGCTTGGGGAGACGATAATTTTAATGCCGCGACTTGCGAAAGTGAAATTTTAACGCAAGATAATTGTTTAAGCGAATTTGTATCCTTATCTTTGCGACAAGCGAGTGGACTCGATTTAATGAAATTGGAATCAAACTTTGGAAAACAAATTCCTGCAAATATTCTCCATAAATGGAATAGTGTTGGGCTTTTGCATACGGAGGATCATGCGGTTAATTTACAAGGAGAAGGCTGGTTATATCTCGATGAAATTGCCGCCGATTTTTTAGTACGACTAACTTCTGTTAAGGCGCTTCACAAATAAATTTTGGAGTAAAATCTAAGTAGTCACATGACGCGAGATGAAAATGGGTTTTCCCATCACTTCCAAAAACCGACTCTGCATCTTTGCGAACCGAATGCAAATGACCAAAAATCACATGTTCTGCGCTTGCAGCTTGTAACATATTTGAAGCCTTTGAAGGCTTTAAATATTGGTCTAGCGGGGGATAATGGGTTAAACCTATACGTAAACCTTTTTTTTGTGAAGGGATAGAATCGATAGACAGTTTTAAGCGTGCAAGTTCCCGTTCATAAAGATTTTGCTGTGCCTGCAAGTCCGATTCTTTTTTAAATCCGGGAATCGGGCCTTTTTTAGGATCCCATTCTATCAAATCAAAGATGGAATATTCTTCGGTATCCCAAAGTCTGGTGCCAAAAAATAAATAGGGACCTATTTGCACATGATTATTTTGTACAAATTTTATGGAAGGCGGTAAATCTTTTTCTAATTGCGAATTTGTAGGCCACCATAAATCATGGTTGCCTTTAAGGATAACTTTTTGTCCTGGCAATTCATCCATCCAAAACAAATCCACTAATGCGGAAGTAAAAGTTTTCGACCAACTAATATCACCTGTTACGGCGACCACATCTTTGGGTCCTACTATTTCCATCCATTTTTTTTTGATTTTTTCAGGGTGATTAATCCAAATATCTCCGAAGCGATCCATTTTTTTATTGGGCACATCAAAAGACAAGTGCAAATCTGATAAAGCAAAAAGTTTCATTACGGGGAAAGTTAAAATTTTTAGCCATTAGGTGTGGTGATTTTTCACTCGCTAGCCTGTATTTCAAGCTTTAAATTAAACGGTGATTTGAGTTTTTGTCGATCCAATTTTTGTCTAATTTTTGTGATGATAAATAAAAAAGTACAGACTTCGGGTGTTGTAGAATTTGTATTTAAATTAACTGCATGAGTCGTAACAAGGTATTTGACACTTTAATTTTCCATGTGGATATGGATGCTTTTTTTGCCTCGGTGGAAGAATTAGAACATCCTGAATATCGCGGCAAACCATTAATAGTAGGCGGTGTGGACAGTGGCCGAGGCGTAGTTTCTTCGGCTAGCTATGCGGCCAGAGTTTATGGCATTCATGCTGCCATGCCGATTCGTGAAGCACGAGTAAAATGTCCCCACGGAATTTATGTTAATGGCCAACATAAATTATACAGCGAATATTCTCGTCGCTTAATGAATTGTTTATCCGAATTTTCGCCCATGGTGGAACAAATTTCTATCGACGAAGCTTTTCTGGATATGACAGGAACTGAAACCTATTTTGGTTCTCCGCGCCAAGCAGCAGAAAAAATGAAAACCTATATTCGCCAACAAGTTGGGTTGACAGCTTCTGTTGGCATTGCAGCGAATAAATTTTTAGCAAAGCTCGCTTCCGATTTAGAAAAACCCGATGGATTAACGATTCTGGAACCCGATCAAGTACAAAGTATTTTGGATCCCCTTTCGGTTGGAAAGCTGTGGGGAGTAGGGAAAAAGACTCAAGCCGAATTACATCAAATGGGTTTTTATTTTATTAAACAATTACGTATTACGCCACCTTCGGGAATAAAAGCGCATTTTGGTGAAGCCTTTGCGGAACATATGCTTGCGCTTTGTAATGGTATAGATAACCGTGAAGTAGACTTGGACAGAAGTGAAAAAAGTATTTCCCATGAAATGACTTTTGAAAAAGATATTGCTGAGGTAGAAGCTTTACGAAGATATTTATTGGAACTTTGTGATAGGGTATCACGCAGGGCACGTAAGGAAGGCTTAGCCGGAAAAACTTTATCTTTTGTTTGGCGTGACAGTAACTTTTCTCGCCATTCGCGTTCCAAAACTTTAGCTGAACCGACTCACAATAGCCAAGAAATATTTCGCATACTTGCTGAATTATTTAAAGAAATTAGTGAAAAAAAATCGCGTAACTCTGCAGCAAAATTTCGTTTGATAGGGGTTCGACTCAGCCAGTTTCAACAGGAAGATACGCAATTGTCTTTATTGGCGGTACCTAACACTGAGGCTAAGCTGGATAAGGCTATGGACGCGGTGCGGGACAAGTTTGGGGAGGCAGCGATTTCGCGGGGTAGGGTATTGCCTTTGGGGTAGTTATTGGTTCCTACTTTGTTTCACCGCTTCTGTAAATGAAACTCCATGTTGATAATAGGGGAGTTCGGATTCCAATTCAGAAATTTCTTGCGATAAAGACTGTTCCCTAGCTAACTCTAAAGCCATTTGTGCCATATCTATTGCTTCTTTGAAGCGCTTTACATCAGAATAGGCACGCGCTAAAGATTTTATTAATGACGGTTCACGAAAATGGGATGTTTGATTGGATTTTTCTGCAAATGCAATTCCTTTGGAAATATTTTTTATCTTAGGATCTTCCGATTTCATATAAAACTTGGATAATTTCATTAAAGCCCAAGAGTTTTGAGGATCTAATTCCACTGCCAGCGTGTAATATTTTAAGGATTCCCGAATATTACCCTTCTGTTCATAGAATCCCCCTAAATTAAAATGAGCTAATGCATTTTTAGGATCGGTTTGAATGGCTTGGCGACACCACACAATTCCTGAATCCGTTGACTTATAAATCCATCCCAGTAACATCTGTGCTTCGGAGCGAAATTTCAAATCTCGCTTTTCCAATGCTAATGCACTTTGCATTCTCTTTAGGGCGCCTTCTCCATCACCTTGGGATAGTAAGTCCCTAACATCCTGCATATACTGCATCGGGGCAACGGCAGAGGCAGTAATATGATTCAGTCGATCGTAAGGGATATTTACGAATTCTGGTAAATTTACTGCACGATTAGCTGCTGTAGCATTTGGAATTAGAATCGGCGGCGTATCCATGCCATTTTCATCGATATGGGTTAAAAACATTTGCGTATAAAATGAAAAATATTTAGAGGAGAAAACCATCCAGCGCCCATTGGGGGAAACGCTATGCCATGAATTCATTTCCGAGGTATTGCAATTCATTTCCCTTGCTATCCCACCTGTAACGGGTACTATCCACAACCTACTGTCGGGCCTTAATAATTGTCCATTCTTACACTTCACAAACACAATAAATTTTCCATCAGGTGTTACCTTGGGAAAATTATTACTCAATCCATTCTCGCTTGCTCCAAGAATCGGCACGGGTTTTCCGCCTTTTCCATCATTGAAGGGTATTCGATATAAGTCATATTTAATTTGTGTTTCATTAGTATCATTTGGAAAACGCGCTTCTTTTTGCCCTAGTGAATACGGCGCTTTGGCCTTAGCTCTCGCGAATACAATAAATTTCCCATCTGGACTCCAAACAGGATCACAATGCACAAATGCTGTGTCGTCGGTTCCAGGTAATTTTTGAATATTGTGCGACGTTTTGGAGTAAACTGCCAGTATACCTCTCGTGGGAAAAAATACTTGGATATATTTATTGTTCATAAAATTTTGAATATAAACTTCTTCATTAACGGTGCTTACAACATAATTTCCGTCGGGAGAAAGGCGGGAAAGAAATCCAATAGTTTTTTTGTCTTTCGCTTTTTGTTTAAAATCATAATTCCAACTAAAAACATCTTTAAACTTAATATCTGTTTCTGGCTCTAACTGTGCAATTCCATATGTGCCTTTATCTGATTGTGGTCCATCCATATCTAAACCAATAGATTTACCATCTTGAGAAAAAGAGTGACAATTTGCACAAGTCGGTAGGGTTTTAATAATAGTTTTGCTTTCGGTTAAGCCGACATTACGAAGGCTCCAGCTAACCAATCGCTGTGCAGATTGGGGCAAGGGCTGTACTCGTCCACTTTCATTTTTTGCCGGCATAATCGGCACATCGCGATAAAAGATAGGGGCAATTACTGAATCTTTGGAAAACATGAAGGTTACATTAGCTTGGGATAAAATTTCTTTAGGTTTATTTTTGTTAATTCCAAAAATGGTCAAGCTGATTTCTGAATTTGATGGCGTTAACGTTTTTAGTTTTTCCCAAACAGCCATCGTAGGTGTCCAATGGTGATATCGATTTGGATCAGGAATTTCCATTTTTGAATTTTGCGGAATGGCGAGAGAATCTATGACTGGAAAAGTAATAGGTGGGCTTGAGGTTAAAGTTCTAAAAATCTTATTCTGATTTGACTGCGCTTCAATTATCCATAAATCCGAAGGGGATAAGGAATCCGACCAAAAAAAATCGGGAGGAATAAATTCAGGTGGAAAAATGGAATGATTAAAAGGATACCGTATCGCAAGTGTTACTGTGGATTTTGGAGAGTGTCGGTTTGCGATAGTAGCATCAAAAAAAGCACTTACAGTATTTTGTTCTTGGGATAATGAAGAATTAATTATGCCCCAAAATCCTCCTTCCATTGCCTGTATTTGCGAGGTTGTGGGATCTACGGATTTTGATGTACAGCCAAGCACCAGAAGGCTTAGGAGGGAAAGTTGTATTGTCCATTTTCGATTTTTTGAAGAGCAACATATCATTTGAGGCAAATTAATAAGTTATACTGCATAAGCAAGGCTTCAAATAATGCGAAATTTTTCTGAAAAGTATAAATGAATATCTTTAGGGATATAAAACATCGATAGAATATCGGCGATCCATTAACTGGCTATTTTATTGTGAGATATGGCTTGACAACTGAGATTCGCCGCTTATTTTTACGTTGTAGAATAAATCCGCGCGCCACGGATTAGTTAAAATCCGTATGGAAGGAATAATATGAATTTGGTATTTATTAAAACAGCACTCTTAAGCTTTGTTTTGGGAACAGCAGTATTTGCTCTTGATTTAGTCCCTGGTATAGATCCTGGATTAGGTGTCCCTTATTGTAAAATTGATGCAAATGATCCGCTCACAGCTAAGGATCCTTCTGGAAATAAAGGTTGGTATCTTTTATTTAATGGAACACAGGCTTCACTAGATAAATATTTCTTTAAACCTGCGAACACAAATCACGGTGGTGCAGCTACTTGGGACATTCAAGGCGATACAGTTCTTATTTCAAAGCAAGTAGGTGGTGTTGGTGGACTATTACATACAAAACATAAATATTCCAATGCGGAAATTAAAATATTTGCCAAGCCATCTTATGGAAACGATGGTGGGTTATTTATGCACTCGGACCAAATGGGTAACTCTTGGCAAATGGTTATTGACTATCTAGGTGGAAAAACTGTTGGCGGATTCTGGGCCGAAGGCTTGCCAAATCGTTCGGGTCTTTCCCAATCCTACAAACCATTTGATTTTACAAACGACAGTACAATTACTTCTAATTCTGCTCCTTGGATCGCAACAAAGGCTACTCCATGGGTTGCTGCACCTGGCGCCCAAATGTCGGAGTGGTATCCGAGAATTTGGAATACTAAGGGATTTAATTGGTTACATGCACAAATCTTTAATAATGAGCCCGTAAAGATTAGGACTTATATAAATGGATATGCAATGATAGATTATGCGGATGTTCCTATTGAGAATAAGCCCGATGGTTATTTCTCTCTTCAGGTTCATACTGGCGCTGGTCTCTGGAAGGGTGCACCAAATCAATATAAAAGAGTTTTAGTTCGAAATTTAGGGGCTGATGGAAACCCACTTGCGAGTTATCCAGAATGGGATGCTGAAGTGGCCAAAATGGTTGCAAATGGAGCTTGTCCATCTGTTGGCATAGATCCAAAAATGAAATCGGTTTTTTCAAACATTCAGGTACTTGGATTAAGTGGTGGTCAAACTCGTATTTTTGGTTATACAGAAGCCAATTATCAGCTCAAAATAACTGATCTTACAGGAAGAACTGCCTATGTAACCAATGGAGTTAAAGGTAATTACCAGCATGTAATTAATTTGTCTGGAAATCGAATTTATATAGCTCAACTAATTAATCCTTACTATACAGTTACTAGTAAAATAGTACCCTTGCAGTTACTAGTAAAATAGTTCCCGTACAGTTACTAGTAAAAATGTTACCTTGCAGTTACTAGTAAGACAGTCCCCTTAATATTTTTTTTGAATACATCTACTCTTGTCTTGAGAGTAGATGTATCTTTTTTTAAAACTTTTGTATTCTATGAGGACACGATGCAAATTCCCTTACGATTAGCATTTCTATTTTTTTTGTGCTTTGAAATTTGCCATTCTACAGAATCATCAGATTCAATAAAATTCGAATTACATGGTTCGGGTTGGTACCAATTTGGTCGTATTATGCATAGCTCTGATACCGTCGATCATTCTCATAATTACAACAAGAATTGGATTCAAAGTCCAGGCTCACAATTCACCATTAAGGCCTTGATAAGCGACCAACTTGAAGCTGCGATTGGCTTGGGCGGATATCAAATACAGACAGCTCAAGGTTCTGGCAATGCAATAATCGCGACAAAAGTTCAGTTTTTCCCTTATCTTACTGAATCTCGGTTTACATATTTTCCGATTTCGCAGTCCGAACCCAAATGGATCATAAATTTGGGATTATTCCCTTATCAGTATAATCAAGATACGCGGAACCTTGGCTCCTATTTGTTTAGAGGGCCAGTTTACCCAGGCCTTTTATTCTCTGAATTTCAATCAAAAACTCTTGATACAACTGTGGGTAATGTATTGGGCTTGAACATTCACAACCAATATGCTTTCGGATTTTCTCACGACTTAATATTTAAGAGTGAAACTGATTTGCCACCTATTTTTGACATTTCTGTGGCCTATCTTGCCAAATACAAAATTGGCGGGTTTGAATTCGGCACAGGCATTAATTTGTACCGGATACTGCCTGCAAATAAAAAAGTTACACAACTTACCGATAAAGCATTTCCAGTTGAGTCTGGTAGTCATCCTTACGATGGTCGTTATGGTTATCAACAAATTGATTCATCTGTAATTAGTGGGAAAACTGTTTACGATACCACAAATATTACCATCAGTCATCAGGGCATAAAACTTATGGGCCAAATTTCATTGGACTTTAATACATGGGCAAAATTGGATGGGTTTGGCAAATTCAAGCTATTTTCCGAATTTGCAGTTTTAGGTACTAAAAGTTACAAAGGTGTTTATCCAAAAATTACCGAAAGAATTCCAATTATGGTTGGATTATATCTTCCTGTTCCATACTTAAGTGAATTTCTTATTGAAGCCGAATATTACGGGGCCAGATACAAAAATGATTATTTAAAATTATGGAGAGATGGTGCAACTGTTCCAGTGAGTAATCAAGACTATTCACGAGAACAAGACACTAGCGGTCATTTGAAAGGGCGTCCAACCGTGATTTTTACTGATCCAGTCGATATCAATAATATGGTTAAGGACAATATTAAATGGTCAGTCTATATGTCTAAGTCCTACTATAAAAACACTAAAGTTTCTTTGCAAATTGCAAATGATCATTTCAGACCTTATAACCAATATATCGCACCCGCTGAAGGTGATGTTAGTAGGTACGCTACTGCTTTCTCTACATTAAAAGACTGGTATGCAATGTTTAAAATTGGCTTTAACTTTTAATTTTAGGAAATCGGTAAATGAGATTTGTGAATCATAACTATATCGCATTCAAGGAAATACAATCCATGAAAATATTGAGATCTCGTTTTATACATATAATTTTATCACTTTTATTTTTAAGTATTAGTTTTTCGCAAGCTCAGTTATTCACTAATGTCGATGTTCAATTTAAAGGAGCTGGTTGGATAAAATCTGGTATGATAATGCAAAGTACAGATACTTTAACTGGAACTAAGAGTAACAACTACAATAAGAACTGGCTTCAAGATGCTGGCGCACTCTTAACTGGCATTGTCAATTTAAATGAGTATACCGAAGCATCATTTGGTTTGGGCGCTGTGCAAAAACATCAGGCACAAGGCAGTATTACTACTGCGAAAGATTTAAAAATTAATCTCAATATCTTTACCACACAATCGCGATTGACTTATTTTCCTCAAGGTAAAAAAGACTTTAATTACAAATTAACTTTTGGCCTCTTCCCCTACAAATATGATAATGACATTAAAAACCTTGGCCTATATTTAATTCGGGGTGCTGTATATCCTGGCCTTTTGGTCTCTGGATTCGAATCTAAAGAAATGTTGAATAATGCGAACATGCTTGGTACACATTTTCAAGCAAAATATGGTTCTTTTACCAACGATTTTATTTTAACAAGCGAGATGGATTTAAAGCCGTATTTCGATTTTTCAGCTATTTATGTTGCGACTTATAAGCCACAAAAATGGTTAGAATTGGGTGCAGGAATTAATTTCTATCACTTTTTAGCTGTTCGGCCTGAAATCACATCGCCCTCCACCAAAAATGGTTTTGATAAAAATCAAAAAAACCAAGCAAATCAGATCCCACACCCATTTGATTATAATTACACACTTATTGATACTGTACGTATAAAAAATGCGAATCCAAATTTGCCTGATAGTATTGGCTTTAATTATGTGTTTCCAAGTAATCAGGGCACAAAATTAATGGCTCGCGCTTCCATCGATTTAAAAGAGTTATTTGGTTTATCCGAAGGTTTTACAAAAAATGATTTGCGGGTTTATTCAGAAGTAGGTTTGTTGGGCATTAAAAATTATGGCAATGCCTATGGAAAAACTTTAGAACGAATGCCAATCATGTTTGGCCTCAATGTCCCTACCGGTAAAATATTTGATGTATTTGCTGTTGAGCTCGAATATTATGGTTCAAAGCTGGTACCAGATTATCGAAAGTTACAAGATCTAGGCTCTCCAGTACCACAAACTCCTTGGGTTAATCGCGATGTGCCGGATGGAATTAGTCGCTATGAAACAAAACCATATGATGTTAATGCTGATAATATTAAATATTCAATTTACTTTGCTCGTGTATTTGCTGGCCATGTAAAAATAGCTGGACAAGTTGCAGATGATCATACACGCACTGGTGGTACATCAGGGGGAGCTAATTTTGTTTCCTATGAAGAAGCTCTGACCACACTAAATGATTGGTACTGGACGCTTAAGCTTAGCTACTTCTTTTAATCTATCTAATAGGATCTTATAAAAATATGAAAAAAATAGTCACGAAAAAAAACAGATTATTATTTTGCATAAATATTTTTGCGCTTGTTATTTTTTGGGGATCTATTGCCAATGTTAATGTTTACTCTGCGGAATCAGTAAAAATTAGTATTCATGGCCGAGGTTGGATGCAATTTGGTAGAATTGAGAAATCTTCTGATACTTCAAGATTTAATTACAATGGAAACTTATTCCAAAGTGTAGCTGGACAAATAACAGCTTTTGCTAATATTAGTGAAAACTGGGATGGTGCATTGGGTATAGGCGCTAAACAAAATCATTTAGCACAATCAGAACCCAGCTCTGCCGTGCAAGCGCGCCTTTTTCTTGACCCGTATATAAGCGAAGCTCGATTTACCTATTATTACAATACCAAAGATAACCCTATCTTTAGTTTTACTGCAGGTTACTTCCCATTTCAATATAATTCCGACACAAAAAATTTAGGTTTGTATTTGTTACGAGGGAGCATTTACCCTGGTTTCATTTACTCTGGGTTCGAATTAGATGAGACAATGGGAATAGCTAATATACTTGGTACTCGTTTTTACAATCGCATTGGAAATTTTTCACATAATTTAATTTTTAGTAGCGAATCAAAAATACGCCCTTTGTTTGATTATTCAATGTCATATATCGCTCAATATCAGTCCGAATCCTTTTTTAGTATGGGTGCTGGCATTAGCTTTTACCGATTGTTTCCAATAAGCTCCGAGTTAACCACACCAACTAACCAAGATTTATTTCAGTTGGTTAATACTGATTCAATAACACACCCATATGATCCACCCCAGTACTATATTGAAAAAAAGTCTGACAATACGGGGTTTGATACAACGACCTTGTCCCTTGCAGGAACAAAAGTGAATGCATTTTTATCAATGGATTTCAAAAAACTATTTGATATATCATCAATGGGTGATGAGGACTTCAAACTTTACTCAGAAGCCGCTCTTATCGGTACTAAAAATTACAAGGGAATTTATACTAATATGAAGCAACGAATACCAATTATGGTAGGTTTTAATGTTCCTGTTTATAATGTCATGGATCATCTTTCTTTAGAAGTGGAGTGGTATGGGGCTCCGTATAGTGGTAACGCAATAAAACTTGAAACTGGGTATTCTCCTATTCCAGTATCTAACAGAAATCTTAAAAGATATCTGGTAACTGACAGCACTGGCACATACTTCCAAGATGAATCTAAAAGATTGCCATATGAAAATCAGTATGATATGCAAAATTTACACGCAGATGATATTAAATGGTCGATACATGCAGCAAAAACGATTAAAAATCATGTTCGATTTAGTGCCCAAGTGGCAAATGATCATTTTCGTACTGGAGGAAAATATAAAGTTCAAGATTATGGTGAAGCCTTTTCTACACTCAAAGATTGGTATTGGATGACAAAAATTAGCTATTTCTTTTAGCTGACATTTAATCTTTCAGACTTAAGTTTGCATAGGCGGGTTGAATTTAAGCCGATCAGAGCAACAACTTCCTACACTATATAAATTCCTACCTTTTCCTCCTTATGTCAAATCAATATGCTCAAGAATTAGAATTTGCTTTATACATGGCTTCCCAAGCGGGGAAGGTCATTCTTAGTTACTTTCAAAAACCGATTCAGGTGGAAAGTAAATCCGATAACACACCAGTTACCCTAGCCGACCGGCAAGCGGAAGAGCTTATTCGCACTTTAATTGCTCAGCATACGCCTAGTTATGGAATTATTGGTGAAGAATTTGGGCAACAAGTAGGCAATGAAAATCGTCAATGGGTAATAGATCCTATTGATGGCACTAAGGCCTTTATACATGGTGTCCCTTTATTTGGAACTTTAATTGCCCTGTTGGAGAATGGAAAGCCCGTGGTAGGCGTTATTGCCTTGCCTGCACTTGGACATCAGTTGTCAGCCTCATTAGGAGGGGGAGCAAAAATAGATGGCGTAGCGTGCAAGGTATCCTCCTGCGCGCAAGTGGATAAAGCGCTTTTATTAGATGGCAGCATTTCCACCATGGAGCGTTTAGGTTATGCAGAGCCTTGGAGTCAGCTTCGCCATAAGGCGGGCCTACATCGCGGTTGGGGTGATTGCTATGGTCATTTCTTAGTCGCTACGGGTCAGGCTGAAGCGATGGTGGATCCTGTAGTGGAAATTTGGGATGTTGCGCCGATGGCAATTATTTTACCGGAAGCCGGCGGACGATTTACTTCCCTCCAAGGTAATGACTCGGTTACGGAAAGAACCGGCATTTCTTCTAATGGTCTAATTCATGAAGAAATACTGGCGACCTTTGCGCCTTATATTAAAGCCCTTTAAAGATTATTTTTTTAAACCCAAATCGCGATCTTGACCGGAGTCTTCGGCTTCGTCTTCAATGTCGCGTAATGCTAGCGCAATATACAACAGTAAATCGGAAGCGGCTAAGCCAAGGGTACCTTGGTCGTTACGGGCTAAATGTCCAGCTTTGCCATGGGTAAATGCGCCTAAGCAAGCCGCTTTGGCCGTGGGTAAATGCATAAAAAATGCAGCTATAATGCCAGCTAATACATCACCTGTTCCTGCGGTGGCCAAGCCTGGATTACCAATGGGTAAGAGATTAATTTTACCAGCAGGCTCGGCGACTATCATGGTCGGGCCTTTCAAGGCGATATGTAAATTTTTAATCAGGGAAAAGGCTCGCAAGTTTTCGCTGTGTAATAAAGGCTGTTCATAAATATAGGAACCGCCAAGTCTTTTATACTCTCCTGCATGAGGCGTAAGGATAAAGTTTTTACATCCTTCAATATCTAATTGATAGCTTTCACCAAAAAGAAATAAAGCATCGCCATCAAAAACAACTTTGCGACCTTTTAACAGAGGGAATATTTCTACCAGAAATGCCTGTGTTACGGGTGCTTTGCCGAGACCTGGTCCGATAAGAATGGAATCGGCCCATTCCAATTGTTCGCGTAATTCGGAAATATGTTCGGGTGAAAAACAGTACGATTTTTCTCCGCAAGGAATACCAATAATCTCTAAAATATGTGCTGCGGTTTCTGTGTAGATTCCACCAGGTACGGCCAAACGCACTAAACCTGCGCCGGCTCTTAAAGCCGCATTGGCTGCGAGGGCCGCAGCACCGTGCATTCCACGGGATCCAGCAATAATTAAAACTTTTCCAGAAGTGTATTTATGCGAGGTATAAAGTCGAGGCGGTAAGTCTTCGAGAGCGTCTTCCATGGAATACAATTGTAATTGCGAAGGTTCATTCGCTAGCATTTTTTCGTCAAGACCAACATGACTATAGCCAATTTTTCCATAGGCATAAGAGGCAGGATAAAAGGCAGTAGATATTTTTAACGAACTTAAACATACCGTGGCAGTAGCTTGTATGGTACTAGGTGACATTTGTGGATCATCACAGCGAATGCCCGAAGGAATATCAATGGATAAAATTGGAATACCACTTTGATTCATCCCAAAAATACAGCTTTGTATCAAGCCCTCGGGTTCACGATTGGTGCCGGTTCCTAAAAGCCCATCGACAATAATGTCTATGTCTTGAAAAACGGGTAAATCTAAAGGAGATTTAATGGAATTGATAGTTAAGCCCGCTTTGTGAACTTGTTGACGAAAGCGTTCAACTTCGGGAGCATAAGGTTTATCCGAATAGAGCTGATAAATTACTAGAGGATACTGCGCTTGTGCGGCAAGGAGAGCGGTGGCTAAGGCATCGGCTCCATTTTTTCCTTTACCACAAACAAAAGCCACCACCGGCCCGCGCATTTCGGGCTTATCAAAATCTATTTCTGGACCTTCATTGGGATCTTCATCATCGTGATCATGATCGAAGGGAGGGCTGAGCGATTCTTCCTCGAGCATGGTTTTTAGCGTTTCAAATACGGCTTCGCCGGCACTTAAAATCATATCATATTCGGTATAGCCCGACGCAATATTACGGGCTTCAATATCTTTAATTTCGGAATGCGTTAAAACGGGTATGGGCATTAAAGTTCCCTGTTAACTGAGTGGTTACGGAAATGTTGCTGTTACGGTCAAGACGGGAAAGAAGTTTTAATTACTTTCAATTTCCCCAAGAATTTCGTCAATTTCATCTTGCACTTCTTGTTCGTAAGCCGTAGGCTTGCGGCGTTCAAGGATAACTGCGCGAGAGTGTATGGCTTTTTTTAAATCTACGATGCGTTTTTGTTCCAATTCTAAATTGGATTTTTCCAATTTGGCTAAACGCAAACGCAAAAGCATTTGTCCAAAAGATGCGCCTGTGATGAATACGGCAGCAAGGATAGTAAGTATCAATAAAGTTTCGGAAATCATGCTGTTACATCCATATTGGAGGTGAAATGGCTTTTGGCTAAATCCGTACTAAAATTTAGTCTTTCCAGAATCAAAATAGCATGTTCAGGATCAATTTTTAATAGGAGATTTGCACCTTTTGCCCATTCTTGCACCTTTTGGAACAAAGGAAAGGCTAAATTCTCAATACGATAGCGTTCCGAGTTGATTTGTAAAGTGTCAATAATGTCTAAAAGCACAAAAAACTTTTCAAAATCGGTGCTTTCAGGTTGGCTTAAAATCTTTTGACCTAACTTCAGCAAAAAGTCATGCAGTCGATTATGATTCGATCCTAAATACGGTGCGGTGCCCTGACTTTTAAGTAAGGATGCAATTTTTAAAGAGTTATGTAATGAATCGAGAGAATCGTTTATCAATCCCATTTTTAGATTTTCAGCAAAGTGAAATTTTTCCAAAATATTTAGCATCTCTTGTAAGCTAGTTGGCAAAGGCCATTGAATACGAGTGAATTGTTTATTGCGAAATGCTAGACGTTTTTCATGTTGGGCAATATCCTCTTCACTTTCTTTCCAAAAGCGATTTTTAAGGTACAGAGCCACTCTTTCTTTAAAGTCTAAGGGTAACTTTTTTAAAGGTAATGAAATAGGAAAGAAATTTTTAAGCGACTGCGTATTATTACTTGCTAATTCCTCAGAGGCCCATGTCTTTAAAGATTTCGATGAGGCTAAGCGAAAGTATAAGTTTTCAAAATCAAAATCTGCATTTTCTAAAGCTATCCAAATTCGAATTTGGTCGCCATGAAAGGTATGTTGAAATACAAACTCTTCAATTCTCCAATTTTGTACATGGAGGCTATCATGTTGCAGGGAAAACCAAGCGCTAGGCCTTAAGCAAGAAAAATTTTCTGTGGGTTGTAATGTTGCCGTCCATTCTTCTAGGGCTAAAAATAAGGGTAGCGGCAAAGTTTCATTGTTCGCTTCGATTAAAATATTATCGCCAGACTGCCCATCCACATTGGATTTTGCTTCTTTGAGAGCCAATAAAAATTCGGATCGCAATGTTAAGTTAGGATTAAAGGATTCAAGATGTTCTAAGGCTTGCAAGGCATAACGTAAATTTTGAATGGTTTCTATACCGCGAATATCCGCAAAGAACCATGCGCAACTAGTGAACATATATTGCCCATAGCGCAATATTTCAATCAGCTTTAGCGCGAATGATTTAGACGCTTGAGGATTTAAAACCTCATTCCACCATTGATTCTGTTGTTCGGCGGTGCCTATCCAAGCATGTACCGCTGATAATTTGGTTTGTTTCCAATCCTTAAAATGTTGCGGCCCTAAATGATCCATGGTTTCATTAGCTTTTTCCGCTAAGAGACGAAGGGCTTGGCGGAAGGGGCCACGCCACTTTTGATTCCATCCCCATTGACCACCTGTAGAGCAACCACAATCTTCTTTCCAGCGTCCTGTTCCATGAGCACAGGACCAAGCTGTTCCACCTGTAAAAGCATTTTTTAACTCCACTTCAAATTCGGGAGTATGATTCGCTAAATACCAGCCATAATTGACAGCTTGCATATCTAACTTCTCGGCTAATTCAGTAAATAGATAAGCCGCACACATGTCGCCAAAGGGTTCATGATGTCCATACGATTCGCCATCGGTACAAATGGAAACGAGCTGATCTTCTTGTCTATGAAGATCGAAGCCGGAAGCAATTTTTTCTCCAAAACGTTCTGCACCTTTAAGCAAATGTTCAAAACTCACCGCATGCGATAAATGCCCATCATAGAAAAATATATCGAGGTAACCTGTACGAGGCGTACCGTCTTCATTACGCGGAAAAAGGCGATAAGGCTTGCGTGGATCAATATCATTGTTGCTGACATCGGTCCAATTTTCTGTGCCTAGGCGCCGTATTTGTAAAGCTTGCGTGGGCGCCAAAATGGTAAAACGAATTCCTGCTTCGATTAATGCACATGCAGTAGGCATATCAATGGCCGTTTCAGCTAACCACATCCCTTCGGGCTTACGGGCAAAGCGTCGTTCAAAATCGGCAATGCCCCAAGAAATTTGCAAACGCTTTTCTACTTCGGTAGCGAGAGGCATAATCAAATGATTGTAAACTTGAGCAATAGCATTGCCATGTCCATCAAGCCTAGCGCAACTTTGTTTATCTGCCTCTAGTATGCGCGAATAAGTATAAGGGTGTTTTTCTTCTATCCAAGAACATAAGGTGGGGCCTATATTAAAACTCATATAGGCATAGTTATTCACCATGTCTTTAATGCGACCTAATTCATCAAGTATGCGCGAATTACCATTAGGCGCATAGCATTCGGCATAAATGCGCTCATTCCAATCATGAAATGGTTGTGCGGAAGGTTGTAATTCAACTTGATCGAGCTGCGGATTTTCACGTGGAGGTTGGTAAAAATGTCCGTGTATGCAAAAATAACGGTGTTTACTCATACCTCGAACAATAGGAATTATTGCAGCTTTTTAAAGCTTAACTTATTCCAAAAATGAAATAGTTAAGCAAAAAATAAATTTTAATTCCAAGAATAAGGCGATCCAGTATTAGATTGGACGCTATGTCCATTAAATCGGGCTTTAAGCATATCTATGCCTTGTTGCAATACGGCATCGCGGCCTTCATGCGAAGGTTTAAACCAATACTCTTCTTGCCCATTTACGCGCACATAACATTTATCAGCAATTTTATTGGCCCCTAATAGAACTTCAATAGTGGTTTGTTGTCCATCAACGACTAAATTTCGCATCCATCTAATACTCATAAAACCCTCAGATTATTTTAAGCTACGCAAACGTCCTAAGCGTTCACGGGTAAATTCAGGGATTACTCCCTGTTGGTATTTTATAAGTAGTTCTTCGTATTGAGCAAGGACATTCTGCTTAGCTTGTGATAAACGTTCTTGTAAAAACACGCCTTTAGCTTGAGCTTTAAGGGTTGCATGAGGATTCTCACTTTTTTGCATTATTTGTTGCAATGCTATGGACGCACTATCTAATTGGCGTTTTTCTATAAAAATCTCCGATTTTGCGAATTGGGCATAAGGCCAAAGCTCACTATGGGAAGGAACTTTTTCCAAATTTTCACGCCGCTGCTCTGGGGGCCATGGGGCCTCAGAAAGCCCTTGGAAAAAGGCTTCGCGGGCAGCGCTGGTGTCAAGTAGTAAGTAATAACGGTATTGTAAGGCTAATTCGGTCTCGGCTTCACCCGTATAGGCTGCCGAGAGAACTAATAAGGATTCCGCAGCAATATATTTTCTTTGATGAATAAAATTAAAAGCCTGCCAAAATAATATCGACCCCGAACTTTCTTGACGTCTTGGATCTTCTTTGATCTTTTTTAACAATGCTTGGGACTGTGCTAATTGATGCTGAGCGATTTGATTGCGTGCAATAATAATATTGGCTTTAAAGCTCCACGGGGTAATATCTTGAGCCACCACTTTTTTTGCAAGGGTAATCGCTTCTTCATTATCGCCTTTGCGGGTAAGGGCTTCGGCAAAAAGAGTTTGCTCTTCCGACAGAAGATCTTCTTTATCGAGAGAGGAATGATAAAGCGTAACCAAACGCGCATAATCTTTTAACTGAGTATGAATGCGCATAAACAAAAGTCGGGGATAAGCAATGGCTTTCCCAGTTAATTTTTCCCAGCTACTTTTCTCGAATATTAAAGCCGCATAATCATCATAGCCCAAATTATAAAAGCGTTGAGCTTCGTTAATAATCTCATCTTGTTTAAGCATGCTAAGGCTTAAACGGTGCATAAAATTTTCCATAGCCCCACGATAATAGCGAAATTGCCAACCGATATTTTCTAATACCAGTAAGGCAGACAGGTCCTTCGGAGTTAAATCCTGCGCAATATCCCTATGTAAGGAATCTAATAGTAAAGCCGGTTCTATTTCTACAGCGGCGGTACGAATTAAATTTTCTAGGTTAACACTAATGTTCCCTATTTGATTAGGATCGAGTCGCAAGGTTTGTAAATAGGCTTTTCCAGATAAATGATAATGCGCTGCAAAGGCATAAAACTCGGCCAATACATTGCAGGTTTCTAAATCCGAAAAATTCCGCAAATCCAGTAAATAGGCGATTTGTAAAGCAGCTGCAATTTCTCCCCGCTGGCGATATTGTTGTAAAGTTGCGAAGTACCAATGTTTGTCGTCGGGTAATTTACTTTGGGCGAGCGCATTAATCTCGGGGGAATTTTTGTTTTCATTGATCTGTTGCAAACAAGTGGCGGCTTTTATCCAAAGGGAAGTTTCGGTACTTTTATTCGGAATGGCGGCGATTTGTTTTTGACAATTACTTTCAAGGGAATGAGTAGGCAGGGCATATAGGATAGAGGTGAAGAGTAACGTAAATAGTACGGTAACAAAAATTATAATTTTCTTTATTTCCATTTATACCAACCCAAATGTCCCATCGGCACCACCAGTACGGTAATAGGAATATGCAAAAGCTCTGCCCAGAAAAAATTTCGCATAGCCTTACCTTGTCCCAAAATTTTAGCGGTGCGACGCAAGAATAAACCATTCAAGCCTATTTTAATGAATAGAGGGATAATCCATGCGCTCCAAGGAATAATCTGAGCCATAGCTAATATTGGTGCAAATAAAAGCCACAAATAAAAACCATAAATGCCACAGAGCAAGGCCACAAAACCTTTGTCGTCGTAATGTGCGCCATTGCTAGCCCAGCGTGCGCGCTGCTGAAACAATTCTTTCCAGGTACTCGCAGGTGGCGTGGTCACACAGGCTTGTGCATCGGGATTATAAAGGATTTTATATTCCGAAAATTTTTTCATTTTATGCACTAATAAATCATCATCACCGGACACATATTGATCCAAGCCTGAGAAGCCACCGGCTTTTTCATATAAGGCTTTGCGATAGGCTAAAGAGGGTGCGCTAGCAATCATAGGTTGCCCTAAGGCAAAGGTCGCGGCTTCAATGCTCACTAATCCAAAAACTTCGGTTTCTTGATAGCGTGATAATAAACTGTCATTGCCTGCTATGCGTTTGGGGCCTTGAACAATGCCAATATCGGGTAAAAAACATTGCGTCATTGAACTTAACCAATGCGGAGGCGGCAAGCAATCGGCATCGGTGGTCATTAATATTTCTCCTTTGGCTAAAGCAAAACCGGCGGCTAAAGCGCGTTTTTTGGGGCTGGGAATAGGAGGCGCTGAAGGGGGAATGTTGGTGAAGGAAAAATGAGGATGAGCCGCACAAAACTTTTCTAAAATGCCTAAAGTTCCATCGCTTGAGCGATCATTTACGCAAATGACTTCCCATTCGCCTAAAAAATCTTGTGCTTGTAAGGCCATTAAAGTTGCCTCGGCATATTGTTCTTCATTTCTTAACGGGACGACTACGGAAACGCTGGGAGCCTTGTGTGTATGTCTTGCGAGCTGTTTTAGCTTTGTGCTGCCACGTAAAAAAACCCAAAGTAGCCCGGCATAGTTGAGTGTGAGCAGGAAGGCTAAAATAATCAAAATAATTTGCATCTGAAGCCAAAGGTAAAAAATTTTACTATTGAGAACTATTGAACATGCTATTGAGCGTATTAAGGGAGACTTTATGAATTTTCGCAAAGCCAAGATATTAGTTACGATGGGACCTGCTATTCAAGATCCAACGGTTTTGGAAAAGATTTTTTTAGCCGGTGCGAATGCCGTTCGCTTTAACTTTTCGCATGGAACGCAAGCCCAGCATGCAGAGAATTTAAAACTAGTCCGATCAGTGGCGAAAAAATTAAATCGACCTTGCGCGGTATTGGCAGATTTAATGGGGCCTAAAATTCGTATTGATAAACAGTCGTATCAGCTTGACACCGAAAGAGTGGTGAAACTAGTTTCGGGTAAAGGCAATCCTTCACTCGGTGAAGTGGGGATTTCGCATCGGCATCTTTATGAATTAGTTAAGCCTGGACAAAAAATTCTTTTGGATGACGGTGGATTGGAAATTCGCGTGGAGTCCGTACATAAAAAAGTGATTCATTGCAAAGTGATCACCGGCGGCTTACTTAAACCCAATAAATCACTCAATGTACCCGGTGTCGATATTCAATTACCGATATTGAGCACCAAGGACAAATCCGATTTAGACTTTATCCAAAAATTAGATTTTGATTGGATTGCGGCTTCTTTTGTTAGTACCGGCAATGACGTGGCGAATATTAAACGTTACATGAAAAAAATAGGCTTAGATCTTCCCTTAGTTTCGAAAGTGGAAAATGCCCATGCTTTAAAAAATCTTCGCGATATTATCGAAGGTTCCGAAGGTGTAATGGTTGCGCGCGGTGATTTGGGTGTTGAAGTAGATTTGGAAACTATCCCCACTATTCAAAGGAATATCATTCACTTAGCGCGAGAGCTTGGTAAGGTCACTATTGTGGCGACACAAATGTTAGAAACCATGACGGAAAATCCTCGTCCCACACGCGCCGAGGTAACTGATGTGTCCACAGCGGCTCTAGAGCGAGTAGATTCATTGATGTTGTCGGGAGAAACGGCTATGGGTAAATACCCTGTGGGAGCTGTGGAAATGATGAACAAGATTATTAATAATGCCGAAAAAAATTTGGAAGAAGAAATTGTGGGCATTGCCCATCCGGAGGTTATTGCCGAGGCTTGTGAAGCGGGTGTTTATTTTGGATTAATTAGTGGAGCGAAAGCCTTGGTGACTATTAGTACTTTAGGTTTCACGCCGCGGATTCTTTCTACTTATCGTGGTAACACGCCGGTTATCGCAGCTTGTATTCGTCCCCATATTTATAATCGCTGCGCCCTCTATTATTCTGTGATGCCAACTTTAATTTTAAATACCGATGAGCCAGAAAAGATTTTTGTAGAAGTGGAAAAACGCCTAAAGGCACAAAAATTGGCGCAAAGTGGAGATGCCTTAATTTGCGTGTATGGCTATCCCATTCATGCTAAAGGCAGCACCAACACGGCTCGGCGTTGGGTAGTATCTTGAAGGTTACTGCGCAAATTATTGGTTTTGAAATATTTAGCCCTCATTTTGAGGGCCTTGCTTAAAGGTCCTTATAATGTATTGCGGCATAGCTCGCAAAACTTTTCACCGAATAAAAACGATTTTCTTCAGGACACCAACCAGTTAACGCACCCCCATAAACACAACCTGTATCTAAGCCTTTAAACTGTGGCAAATCAATTTTCCCGCGTTTGGCCCAATGACCAAACACAATTGTTCTATCAGGTTTGATACAGTCAAACCAAGCTGGGTCTTCTTTGCAATTGAGATTTATTCCAACGCCATCCCATGTGCGAATATTTTGTAAAATCCTTCCCTGCATTTCGGCAGGATGAATTTTTTCAGGTTCAAATCCTGCATGTACCAAAAACAAATCAGGAAATTCCAAATACAAAGGCCAATAAGCGATTTCGGCTATCCAATCGCGTTGCGAATCTTTTAATTGTTCTAAATAGTCTTTTTGTTTTTGAGAGCGTTTTTTTTCGGGAGTTTCGGCAGCTGTTAAAGCGGCTTCGTCATGATTGCCTCTTACAACCTTTGCATCGAACGATTTCAACTTTTGTAATACACCTACTACATTTGGACCTTTTCCTACTATGTCGCCCGCGCAGAAAATTTGATCGTGTTGGGCATTAAATTTAAAAGCCTCTAATAAGGCTTCCAGCTCTTGTAAACACCCATGTATATCCCCAATAAATAATCGTCGAGTAGAGTACATAAAATTACCAGTATTCTTTAGTATATACGTCAAATCTAAATACTATTTCTTAGATTTTTAGGAGAGCTTTATGGAAAAAATAATAGAAAGATTAATGGAAAAGATATTTGTTAAATGACTTATGTAATTAATAATCGCATTCCGCTTTTTCCAATAAATGAAGACTATCCCGATAGAAGTCAATGTGAAAAACGGATACAAGATTTATTTCAAGTTTGGTTAAAAGAAAAAATTATTTCCAATTTGGCTCGGCGTAAAGCTTGTTCGCAAGTCTATGATTTTTGTTCTTGGCTCAAATTCGAAAAAAAAATAATTGAGTATTTACCCGAAATGGCATTTGTAAATTGGTGCGAATCTATGGAGATTACTCCTCTTTTAACCTTAAATGATTTTTTTAGCTATGCGCGGAATCGCTTTCCCGAATTGGCTTGGAAGGAAAATAAAGACAGTGAAAGTTAAGTCTTTGCAAAAACAATTAATTTGGGTTTTCGGATTGATTCTTATGCTTGTTATGCCCGTCAAGCTTTGGGCAAGAGCGGGTGGTGGACATAGCTATCATTCCGGCGGAAGTCATTCTTCGAGTTCTGGATCGGGTTCCTATTCTTCTTATCATTCCTCGGGAAGTTATAGTGGGGGAGGGTATGCAACGGGTGGAAATTCCAGCCCTTTCTCTAGTTTGTTATTGCTTATGTTCATTGTAGTAGTCATATATTTTTTGATTAAATATGCGAAGCAATTGCAGGCGGGTAACAATTTTAAGTCGAGTTATGATCCCAGTATGCAAAATCAAATACGCCAAACACTTCCCGAAACCTCCGTCTTAGCAGGGCCTTTACAAGAAAAGTTATCGGATCTTTTTGTAAGAGTGCAAAATGCTTGGAGTAAAGGCAATATGGAGCCGGTGCGGAATGTTATTTCCGATGGGGTTTTTCATCGTTTTCAATTGCAACTGGAAATGAACAAGCTGCAAGGTATTCGCAATCAAGTGGAGCAACCGGTTTTATTGCAAGCAAAGTTTCTTAAAGAAGAAGTATTTGGAAATTATGTATCGGTAGATTTTCATTTGCGTGCAAGGGTAATGGATAAAGACATTAGTCTAAGCGATGGACAAGTTGTATCCTGCGAGACGACACCTAATTTTTTTGAAGAAATTTGGTCTTTTACTCGGCAAGCAAGTTTATCTAATACAAATTCTGAAAATAAAATCGCTTCCGAAAGCTGTCCAAAATGTGGTGCTCAGTTAGCGGATGCTGGTGGCAGTCGTTGTAGCCATTGTGGAGCGGTATTAAATGCGGGTACTTATGATTGGGTGCTTGCCGAAATCACTCAACCGGAAGAGTGGGTGGAAAATGAAAGACATAATTTATTACCCTTGTATGCAGGGCTTCCGCAATTACCTGGTGGTTCAGCTGAGTCATGGCTTTCTCCGCAAGAATTAGAAGACCGCGCTTCGGTAGTGTTTATTCGTTTTCAAATGGCTATACGTAAAAAACAATTTCAAGATTTGAATATGTTTGCTTCCAGCGAGTTATTGCAAAAATGGGAAAGAGAAAAAACTAATTTAAATCCACTTTTTCATTTGGCCGTGGGTGCAGTGGATTTATTAAGCTTTGCCGCTACAGAAGGCATGATGATGACTTGGGTAAGAGTTAAATATTCGGGTTCCGAAAATCCTCAGCATGAAGGTGAGTATCGCGAAAATATTTTGGTTTTTTGCAAAGAACTTTCTGCACCCCTGAGTAAAGCGGGTTTAAGCAGCTCCACCTGTTCGAGTTGTGGTGCGCCTTTAGAATCTTCCGATCAAGCGAAATGCGCTTATTGTGGAAATGTTTTTTCTAGTCCCGCAGCAAATTGGGTATTACGCGATTTAGGTGGACCAGAATTGTTACCCCGCAAGCTCAATGCCTATACTCCTGACGAAAATAAAAATAACACCGGGCCGCGTGTACAACTGCGTATGCTCTCGGCGATTATTGGTGCTGCATTAGATGACGGCATTATTACTCGCGAGGAGGAAAATGTCATTCGCGATTTTGCGCGTCACTTTGGAGTGGGCGAAATTTTTGTAGATAATTTGTTACGTCGCGCTCATGAAGATCCCAGCTCATTAATGGAAAAAATGTCTGCTGGAGAGGCGGAGCGCTGGATGACTAATTTTGTTATTGTTGCGGCTACAGATGGATCCGTTACCTCGACGGAAGAAGCCTTATTACTAGCCTTTGCGCGCCAGCAGGGATTTGCAGAGCAGAAGGTTCGCTTTGCTTTGCAGAACGCCACCAACAAAAGATTTAAAAAATAAAAAGGAGAATATATGGGATTAATGGATAGTCTTAAAGGGCAATTTATTGACATTATTGAATCGACTCAGAGCGATACGGAAATTTTATCGCATCGTTTTGAACGTCGTGAAAACGAGATTAAAATGGGTGCAAAATTAATTGTTCGCGAAGGCCAAAGCGCGGTATTTATTAATGAAGGCAAGCTGGCCGATATTTTTGAACCCGGTACCTACACTTTAAGCACGCAAAATTTACCGATACTTTCCGATTTAAAAGGTTGGAAATATGGTTTCAATTCTCCGTTTAAAGCGGAGGTTTATTTTATTAATCGTTTAACGATTGCCAATCGTAAATGGGGAACGCCTAATCCTGTTATGATGCGCGATAAAGAACTAGGCGTTATTCGTTTGCGTGCCTTCGGTGTATTTGCTTATACCATTTCCGATGTCACAAAATTTTTTCAAACCACAGTAGGAACAAATGCTGAAATTTTGGCCTCGGGATTGGAAACACAACTTAAAGCGTCGGTGGTAAGTTGCTTATCAGAAGCTTTAGCCGAATCTCAAATTCCGGCTTTTGATTTGGCCGCAAAATACTCTGAGCTATCTGCGATGGTAGAAAAAACGGTGATTGAAAAATTTGCTTATTATGGTTTGCAAACCAAACAATTTGTGATTGAAAATATTTCCTTACCTCCTGAAGTTGAAGCCTTAATCGACAAACGCAGTGGTATGAGCGTGGTGGGGAATTTGGATCAATACATGAAATTTAATATGGCGGACAAGGCTGGCGAAGCACTTACACAGGGCGGCGGACTTGCAGGCAGTTTGGCCGGCGCCGGACTGGGACTTGCTATGGGAGGTCAAATGGCCAATCAATTTGCCGGCGCTATGAAACCTGCAGGTATGCCTCCTCCATTACCTTCAGATAACATTTTTGTGGCCATAGGCGGACAACAGCAAGGCCCCTTTAGTTTGGCGCAAATCAAGCAATTGGCTTTGGATCGTCAAATCGAAAAAGAATCCTTAGTGTGGAAAGAAGGCATGCCTGCTTGGGTAGCCGCCTCATCCATGCCTGAAATCGCCACACTTTTTGCCGGAGTACCGCCAAAGTTACCAAGTTAATTTTTAACTTTACCTCATGACATACAAAGAAAAACTTCTGCACCGAACTCACACAATTGGTAATACCATTTGTGTGGGTCTCGATCCTGTTTTAGCAAAAATCCCCGGCGACGCAAAACCCGAAGATAAAATCAAACGCTTTTATAGCAATATGCTCGAAGCAATGTTGCGCCGCAATATTTTGCCTGCAGCCGTAAAGCCCAATATGGCCTACTATGAAGCGCATGGCATCGATTGTTTGCGCGTTTTACAAGAATTAATGAATGATTTTAAAAGTGCGGGTATACTGACTATTCTCGATGCTAAACGTGGTGATATTGCGAGTACCGCAGGTGCCTATGCGCAAATGTCCTTTGGAGTTTTTGCTGCGGATGCCGTAACCGTTGCGCCCTATATGGGCTTGGACTCGGTAAAGCCGTTTCAGGACAAAAGTGATGGCCAAGGCATTTATGTTTTAGTGCGAACTTCTAATCCCAGCGCCAAAGATTTTGAAGACCTCACGGTATTGAGTGAGGAAGGTCCAGTAAAGCTTTATCAAAAAGTAGCGGAAAAACTCACGGCGTGGAATGATGGCAATTTAGGCGCTGTGGTGGGAGCTACTGCGCCCGCTGAGCTAGAAAAGTTATTGGCTTATTGGCATCTTGGTGGTCAGGTCGAAGGACATCGCGACCATAAAGATATTCCGGTATTAATTCCTGGCGTGGCCGTGACTGGCGTGTCTGGTGGCCAAGGGGGTAGCATTGCTGATGTGGTACGCGCCATGCGCAATGCGGGTAGTCCTATTCAACTCCACTTGATTAATAGCTCGTCGGGCATTAATTATGCCTATGAAAAATACAGTAATCTTACTCCTGCCGATGCCTCAGTAAAAGCCTTAGAAGAAATGTTCCAAGAATTCGCAAAAGCCTAAATTAATTTTTCGCATTTTTGGGTTATTAAATGGAGTTCCGAAATTCCATTGTGACCGCTGTCACATAGTCTCGTTTTCAAACGTCTTATCTTACAATTCACACCGCGAATAGTCACGGAGTGCAACTGCAGCGTTTGGAAACGGGGACCGCAAGGGCATAGTTCCAAATAATGCAGCTTAGGGTACCCGCCCCGCACTCCGTGTACCAATCCTTGCATAAAGAAAACGCCAATGCAAGAAAAACCATTATGCTTACATCAGGTAAAATCCCTTTAAAACAACCCTTACAAAAACCTTCAAGAGAAATTTTATTTTTTAGTGAATCGTTTTAGTGTTATCCTTGTTCTTATTAATATTTAAGTACTTAAAAAATCTCAAAGGATTCATTCCATCATTCACTTAGGAGTTTACATGATTCATCCCAGTCATTCCAGCGCGGCTATGTTTGCACGCAAAAACTTAATGCCAATAATCAATCCAGATAAAGCCGGCAGTGCTCTTAAACACCCTGCCGCCAAGGCTCCGCGCATATTTGCCGACACTGCCATGCGTTCAGAAATCGAACCCCTTTTTCGTGCGGGTATTATTAACGGAGTGACTACTAATCCTTCTTTGCTCAAAAAAGCCGGAGCCAAATCTTGGAATCATGCTAAAGAAATCATGAAAGAATTATGCACACTTTTGCATCCCTATCCCGTATCATTGGAGTTAACCGAGCTCGATGAAGAAAAAATGGTCATACAAGCGGCTGAACTTTCTGCCTTGGGCGAAAACTCGGTGATAAAAGTGCCTATCGGTGGTTATACCGCAGTGAATCCTAGTGCTGATCCTTTTACTGGATTAAAAGTGGTGCGTAAACTTTGGGAACGCGGGATTAAAACCAATGTGACTTTGATCTTCAATCCTAATCAAGCTTTTTGGGCAGCGAATGCCGGAGCGACTTATGTCAGCCCATTTTTAGGCCGTTTAGCAGATTACGCTTATAAGCATGATATGCCCGAACGTAAGCCAGGCAACTCACTTTATTTCATTGAAGATCACAAAAACAGTAAAGGCGATCAAGTGATGGAAAATACAGAATACGTGGCTTCCGGTGGCAGTGTGAAAGATGCTGGCGCGCGCTTGATTCAAGAAATAGCTACCGTCTTTGCGAATTATCAAATCACTACCGAAATTTTAGCCGCAAGTTTTCGCAATCAAGTTCAGCTTACTGAATGTTTACTGGCAGGAGCCGATATTTTAACTGTGCCAGCCAATGTATTAGCCACGGTGGCAGATCATGTTTTAACCAGCGAAGGCATGAGAGCCTTTGTGGAAGATAGTAAAGCTTTTAGTGGCTAGGATTTGGTGGCTTAATTTGGTGATAAGGTTTAGAGGATAGACCGTAACATACCGATTACCCCGCAGCACATCACTACGGGGATAATATTCCACTTCCATTTCCAAATCGCCAAGAAGGCAGTAATACTTAAGCACAATGCAAAATAGTCCGCATGCCCATTTACAAAAAGCGTATGCCAGCCAAACCAAATGGATAAATTGAAAATAACACCGACCACCGCGGCTGTAATGGCAGTCAAAGCAGAGCTTAAATTTTTATTCTGGCGTAATTTTTCCACATAAGGTGCTCCTAAAAAAATATAGAGGAAGCTTGGCACAAAGGTCACCCAAGTGGTCAAAAAAGCTCCCAGCGATCCCGCTAACCAAGCCGGCAAATCTCCAGGATGATTCCATGCCGCCATAAACCCTACAAATTGAACCACCATAATTAATGGTCCTGGTGTGGTTTCCGCTAAACCCAGCCCCGTTAACATTTGATCGGCATTGAGCCAAGCATAATGTTCTACCGCCTGCTGGGCCACATAAGGCAAAACAGCATAAGCACCACCAAAAGTAACCAACGCTGCCTTACCAAAAAAAATACCTAAGGGCCGCAAAATAGCTGCTGCATCTTTCCACAAATAAAGTGCCAAGAAAGGTGAAAACCACAGCATCAATCCTACACTCAAAATTTTCCAAGTATAATTTTTCCCATAATTTATTTTAAGAGGAGAGTGAATCTCCGATAATTTATTCGAGGATTCATCCAAGGCGTTAGCTTTTAAGCCGGAAGAAAATAAACCCAAACTTTTCCATGCATCGATAAATCCTAGGCCCGCTGCACAAGCAATAATAAGCGGGAAAGGAATATGCAGAAAAAATAATCCGATAAAAGAAAGTGCGGCCAATAACCAAGTGGCTTTTTGGGGTGTAGCTTTTTTACTTAAGCTTTTACTTAAACGTAAGCAAGCGCATATTACAATCGCTAATGCGGCGGGTTTTAATCCCGCAAAAAATCCCGCTACCCAAAAAATATGTCCGAAGGCCGCATAAGCATAACTCAATCCCCATAATACAAAAACCGCTGGCAACACAAATAAGGTACCCGCACAGAGGCCGCCGGGTATGCCATGCAAGAGCCAGCCAATATAAATAGATAATTGTTGTGCCTCAGGGCCAGGGAGTAACATGCAATAATTCAGCGCATATAAAAAACGTGTTTCATCGATCCATTTTTTCTTTTCCACTAGCTCTTGATGCATAATGGCAATTTGCGCCGCAGGCCCACCGAAATTGATAAAACCTAATTTGAGCCAAAAACGAAAAGCGTTTTTAAAAGAAGGTGGACAGATGGATGGGGACGAGAAACGCGAGATCGAGAAATTTTCCATGCAGAAAAAATCCCAAGATTATGTTTTTAATCGAAGCACAATCCAGGCCCAACTAATGAGAAAGCATAAACCTCCCAGTGGAGTAATCGCGCCTAATGGTTTAAATCCCGTCAGCGCGAGCGCGTATAAACTGCCCGAAAATAAAATGATACCACCTAAAAAACCTATGGCCCCAAATTGAATGTTAACATTGGCGCTACGTCCATAAAAAGCCAAGGCGAGCAAGGCTAGGGCATGAATTAAATGATAAAGCACAGCAGTATGATAGACCGTTAACATGTCGGGCGGAAGCTTGGCTTTTAAGGCATGCGCTCCAAAGGCCCCTAAGGCCACTCCGGTAAATCCCAATGTTCCTGCCACTTTGATCCAATTCATGAATTAAAGATAATTGGTGGGAATAAAAAAAGGGATAGGCGGCTGTAGGTTATGCATATTTTGTGCTAATTTTTACGCCAAAGAATATCACTTTTTTTCTTAAATCGAAGGGCTGTACCTATGTCAGGAAATATTGAAAGCGTTTTGAATGAGAGCAGAACCTTTGCTCCGCCCGCTGCTTTTACAGCCCAAGCGACCTTATCCTCTCAAGCCGAATATGAAAAGTTATATCAAGAATCGATTCAAAATCCAGAAAAATTTTGGGGAGATATTGCCAGCCAATTACATTGGTTTAAAAAATGGGATCGAGTTCGCAATTGGGATAATCCTCCTTTCGCCAAATGGTTTGAAGGAGGTAAAACCAATTTAACTTACAATTGCTTAGACCGGCATTTAACCACGGCCCGTAAAAATAAAGCCGCCATTTTATGGGAAGGTGAACCCGAGGGTGAGCGTGTGATGCTCACCTATCAAGAACTTTATGTTCAAGTCTGTCAATTCGCCAATGTTCTTAAGGCACAAGGCATTGTTGCCGGCGATACCATTGCGATTTATATGCCGATGATTCCTGAACTGGCCATTGCCATGCTGGCTTGTGCGCGTATTGGTGCAGTGCATTCTATCATCTTCGGAGGTTTTTCGGCACCAGCTTTAGTGGATAGAATTAATGACTGTGCTTGCAAAATGGTGATCACGGCTGATGGTGGATTTCGTCGTGGAGCGATTATTCCTTTAAAAGCCGTAGTCGATGAAGCTTTAAAACAAACCGTTACCGTGAAAAGCTGTGTGGTGGTAAAACGCGCTAAGAATCAAGTGGAAATGCAAACCGGCCGCGATTTTTGGTATGCCGATTTAATGGCGAATGCCTCCACGCATTGCCCTGCTGCGGAACTCGATGCCGAACATCCTCTGTATATTTTATACACTTCGGGAAGTACGGGTAAACCTAAGGGTATCTTGCATAGTACGGCAGGTTACATGGTGGGTACGTACTTAACTACGAAGTACATTTTTGATCTTAAAGAAGCAGATACCTACTGGTGTACTGCCGATATTGGTTGGGTCACCGGCCATAGTTATGTGATTTATGGGCCGCTTAATAATGGAGCGACCACATTAATGTATGAAGGTGCCCCTAATTTTCCAGACTTTGATCGCATGTGGAAAATTGTGGAACGTTATAAAGTGAATATTTTTTATACCGCGCCTACGGCGATTCGTGCTTTTATGAAATGGGGAGATGAACATCCCAAGAAACATGACTTAACTAGTTTACGTCTCCTTGGTTCCGTGGGTGAGCCGATAAATCCTGAAGCCTGGATGTGGTATCATGAAGTAATAGGTGGGAAACGCTGTCCTATTGTGGATACTTGGTGGCAAACTGAAACCGGCGCTATTATGATCACACCACTGCCCGGCATAACTAGTACCAAGCCAGGTTCGGCGACATTTCCTTTCTTTGGGGTAGAAATCGCCATAGCCAATGAAAAAGGTGAAGAGTTGCCTTTGGGGCAAGGTGGATTTTTGGTTATTAAGCAGCCTTGGCCTTCTATGTTACGGACCTTATATGGCGATAATGAAAGATTTCAAGAAGTCTATTGGAGTCGTTTTGCTGCAAAGGGGTGGTATCTTGCCGGTGACGGTGCCGTGCGGGATAAGGACGGTTATATATGGATTTTGGGCCGAATTGATGATGTACTTAATGTATCGGGTCATCGGCTTTCGACTATGGAAGTCGAAAGTGCTTTAGTAGGACATGATGCCGTGGTTGAAGCCGCCGTAGTAGGTTTTAAGCATGATATTAAAGGGGAAGGCATAGCAGCCTTTGTGACCTTAGCCAAGCATGCGGAAAAAAGTGATCGCGTCAAAGAAGATTTAAAAAATCATGTGCGTAATACCATTGGCCCTATCGCGGCGCCGGATCAAATCCATTTTTCTGATGCTTTACCTAAAACACGTTCGGGAAAAATTATGCGTCGATTATTACGCGATGTCGCCAATGGTGTAGAGAGTAAAGGGGATATGACCACCTTGGAAGATTTATCCGTACTCGCAAAGTTACGGTCATCCGAAGAAGATTAATTCGCCGGCGAGTTTATTTTACCAAAATATCGGTAAAGTAAACTCGGAAACCTGCAGGACCTTTATGTTCTTGGGAAAAGAGTAAGCCTGAAAAGTTGGCCGTTTTTTCCCAGGTAAAGGAGTATCCCCCTTTCATATTTCCTTGTTTATAATAAATCCATTCTTTTATTTCTCCCTCGGGAGTTATAAATAATTCGTAAATATCATTGGGAGTATATCCCTTAGCTTGAGCATAGGTGATCACTAATTTGTTTAGTTTTTCTTTCTTGATCGGCGATTCCATTAAACTATCCTCTTGGGTAATTCGAATTTCTTTATCCCAAGCCAAATGGAAAGGAAACGTTAACCAATATTGATCATTAATAAATTTTGCATCAATAGCTTTGAAACTGGAATCCATAGTTTTACGTGAATAACTTTTTTTCTCATCGACATAGGTTACGCTGTCACTTTGGGGCTTCCAAATCCAACTGCGAGAGGGTCCTAAGCCCAATAACTTCCCATTAAAGGTGAAATGAATTTCTTTAACATTTTTAAAATTTTCCATCCCGTACTTTTTGATGAGGGAATTGGCTAATTCAGAAGTGCTTGCCGACGCATAAGTGAATAACAGAAATAACAAACCGTAAAAGATATTTTGGGGAAAAATCATAAACCCTCTTAAGTTAGAAGACTAGAAGAATACCTTAAAAAAACTTATTTTTCGAATTCAATTAAAAAACTTTGAATAAGGGCAATCAGTTCCGTGGGGCTATTGCGGTATTCATTGATTTGGCCTTGATAGTCGTAGCCAGTGGCATTAAAACCAAGTTCAACATCATTGTACCAAATACACGATTTACCTAAGAGACCGACTACCCAAAATCCGCCGCCACCATCACCATCAGGATGAAGGGCCCATTTTTCTGGATCGATTTTTATCATTTTCCAGAAGCGATGTTCCGGTGCAGTCATTTTACTCTCGGATTGAATAATTTTGGTATAGAGTTCAGTGATTGGAGCTGGCTCCCACATTTTTCGCTCCTGATTAGGTTGTAGCGGACGATTTTTTTGATCGAGAGCTGTTTGCTGATTCTTGGATAAATCTATCATTCCAACCCTCTTTCTTCCATACTTATATGACAAGTTTTTCTGTAACGAAAATGCACACTTAACAATAACAATACTTCATTATGTTCGGTAAAAGCTAGGGTAAAGATTTCCATTCCTAAGCACTTTTGCTATTCTTTGCCCATGACTTTTGAAGAAATAGTAGAATTAGCTAAATCGCGTAAGCTGGAAATGCCCGAGGGAAAATCGACTACCGCTTTATTTGAGAAAGGGGCGCATGGCATTGGTAAAAAATTGGTGGAAGAAGCCGCTGAAAGTTGGATGGCCGCACGCTTCGAAGGTCAAGACGACCTTGCTTTAGAACTCTCCCAAGTTTTATATTATGTGGCCTGTATGATGGCCGAAAAAAATCTCACCCTCGAAGAAGTGTATCGTAAATTATGATTAAAGTTGCTTTGCCAAATAAGGGTCAATTGTTTGAACCCACTATGGATATGCTTTCGGCTTGTGGCTATAAAGTCAATAAGTCATTGCGCAGCTTGAGTACTCTTGATAGTGAACATCAAATCGAATTTTATTTTTTACGTCCCGGCGATATTCCTGTTTATGTAGCGAATGGTTTACTCGATGCGGGTATAACCGGAAAAGACTTTGTTGCCGAAAAAGGGGTGAGTCCAGTGCATTTACTGGATCTTAATTACGCGCATTCTAAACTTTGTGCAGCTGTTCCCGCCGAGAAGGCTAAGGGTTTGATGGTAAAAGATTTGAAGCATAATACCATTGCAACATCGTTTGTAAATATTACTCGGCAATTTTTTGGTGGACATGATAATTTAGTGGAGCTTGAAGGGGCGGTGGAAATCTCTATTAAGTTGGGAATTGCTGATGCCATTATTGATATTGTGGAAACTGGGACCACTTTAAAGCAAGCGGGTTTGGAAATAATCGGTGAACCTTTATTTCATTCACAAGCCGCCTTGTATGCACATCCGGGTAGAGAGCTTCAAGCCGAAATCTTAGTGTTGAAAAATCGCTTAGAAGGAAAACTTTTAGCTTCTGCTTATATGATGGTAGAATATGACTGCCCTGCAAGCCTTTTACATGCGGCCTGTCAACTCACTCCAGGTATTGAATCCCCTACGGTAATTCCTTTACAAAACAAAGAATGGCTTTCCATTAAAGCGATGATTCGTAAAAAAGAAGCCCATCATAAATTAGATGAACTCGCGAAGCTTGGTTGCAAAGGGATTATTTTAATGTCCATCGAAAGTGCGCGCATTTAATTTGGAGCGAATTAGTTTTTTAAAACCCATACTCGCAAAGAGAAAATAAAAAAGCCCGCTGATAGCGGGCTTTTTTACACAATAAATAGTTTTAATTATTTGTTATTAAAATAGGCTTGAACGCCATCACGATTAGGTTTCATAGCTTTGTCGCCTTTAGTCCAATTTGCAGGACAAACTTCGCCATGTTCTTCGCTGAATTGCAAAGCATCGATTAAACGTAAGGTCTCATTAACATTGCGACCTAAGTCATTGTTGTTCACTTGTTCGGATTGCACAATACCATTCTTATCTATGATAAAAGTAGCGCGGAAAGCTAATTCGCCACCTTTTAAAACATCATAATCAGCAGCGATTTTTTTGCTTAAATCGGAAACGACTGGATAAGTAATACCTTGAATACCGCCTTGATTTTTTGGGGTATTGAGCCAAGCCAAATGCGTATGTTTGGAATCAACAGAAACGCCTACAACCACCGTATTACGGGCTTCGAATTCTTTTAATTGCTCTTGAAAAGCATGTAGTTCCGTAGGACAAACAAAGGTGAAATCGAGAGGATAAAAGAATAATACCACGTATTTTTTCCCACGAAAACTCGATAATTTGAATTCATTGTCAAATTTGTTACCGTCAACCACAGCTGCTGCGATAAAATCGGGGGCTTCTTTTGCTACTAGTACTGCCATAATGATGTCCTTTTTTAATGATTAATGTCTACAAATATAAAAACAATAATGTGAAATCAATTGCTCGGTTTAAGTTTGAGCAGAAAAGTCTCTCCAGCTTCGATTAAATCGCATTTCCAGCCGGATCGAGTTAAAATTTTTGCAAGCATTTTAAAGAATTCCACATTAGCAACGGGTTCGCTGAGATAAAGTATTCCATCGGGGTGCAGTGATTTTTTCCATAAATTCAGTTTCTCTTCGAGCCCATATCTTTCCATTAGCAATGTTTCTGCATCAGGGGCATTCTGTTCCAATGCGGTTAATAATTGCTTATCTTCATCGGCATTTATTTCGCCTAAGCTATCTATGCAAAATATTTTGTTGCATGGGATATTTGCTGTTTGTTGTCTCCAAATTTTAAATCCGCGACCGGCTAAATAAGTTTCAACAGCAGGTACAATATCCGTTATATAATAGGCAGTGGGATTAAATTGTTGACGGACTAATTCTCCAAATATTCCTGCACCGGCACCCACATCAAGGTAAGTTTGATTTTGGAGCAAAGTGGGCTTAATGATTTCAAACAGGCATTGAATGCGTAATAGGCGCGGTCCATTGATCTCGAATTGCAATTGATGAACATAAACGAAGTTGTAAAATTTTGTCAGTGTTCCTGTCGAAGAATAAGCCGAAAAATTTTGGTGTAATCTCAAAAAAATCGCATAATCTTCCGCAGAGATTTTATTTTCTATTCGGGCGAGGGATTCCTTCCATGTTGAAATGGCTAGCCCCAACGGAGTAAACTCTAAAAAAATTGGATTTAATGATAACATCGCAGGAATATACTACTGAAATGAAATCGAAAGCCAACTCCGATGAGTTTTTTTAACTCATTTCTTTCGGATGGAATGAATGTGGAAATCTTGGCTCGGTAAATGCTAGGATAATAGGAATTATTTTGGATAAAGTTAGGATGTAGCTATGAGCAAAGTAACAAAAGCAATCGACAAAGAAAAACCTGTTAGCGAAATCGCACAGAAAGAAAGTATTCAAGAAGCATTCTTTCATCATCTTAAATATTCCCTTGGCAAAGACAAGTATTCTGCAACTGCTTATGATAAATATTTGGCTTTGGCCTATACGGTAAGAGATAGACTGATACAGCGTTGGATACAAACGCAGCAGACTTATTACCGTCAAGATGCAAAGCGCATCTACTATATTTCCATGGAATTTTTGATGGGCCGTTCTCTAGGTAATAGCTTGCTCAATTTAGGCTTGGAAGAAGAAGTACAAAATGCTTTATATGACCTGAGCCTCAACCTCGAAGAGCTACGTAATTTGGAGTTAGAGGCAGGTTTAGGTAATGGAGGCTTAGGCCGTTTAGCCGCCTGCTTTTTAGATTCGATGGCGACTTTGGAATTGCCGGCATATGGATACGGAATTCGTTATGATTATGGCATGTTTCATCAGGTGATTAAAAATGGTTTTCAACAAGAATTGCCCGATAATTGGTTACGCTTAACCAATCCTTGGGAAATTGCACGTCCCGAATACACGGTAGAGATTCCTTTTAAAGGAAGAGTTGTCTCGCGCAAAAACCCCCAAGGCGTGACTCTTTTCGAATGGGTCGATACAGAAAATGTTTTGGCTTGCCCTTATGACAGTCCCATTCCAGGTTACGGTAACAATACGGTTAATACTTTGCGGCTTTGGTCGGCGAAATCTGCGGATGAATTTGGATTACATTATTTTAATAGTGGCGATTATTTAGAGGCAAGCAAGGATATTGCTTTGGCTGAAAGTATTTCCAAAGTATTATATCCTAATGACAGCTCCATGAATGGCAAAGAATTACGTCTCAAGCAACAGTATTTTATGTGCGCGGCAACTTTGCATGATATTATTCGTCGCCATAAAAAAATTCATAAAGATTGCAGTCGTCTGGATGAAAAAGTGGCCATTCAATTAAATGATACCCATCCTTCTATTTCTATTCCAGAAATGATGCGGATTTTAGTCGACTTGGAAGGCTTCTCTTGGGAACAGGCATGGGCAATTACGCAAAGCGTATTTGCTTATACCAATCACACTTTATTACCGGAAGCTTTAGAAAAATGGTCCGTAGAATTACTGGGTCGTTTATTGCCTCGTCATTTGCAAATTATTTTCGAAATAAATTATCGTTTCCTCAAGCAAGTCTCTTGGAAATACCCGAATGATATTGAACGTTTACGTCGCATGTCTTTAATCGAAGAAGGTGGTGAACGCTCTATCCGGATGGCCTTTATGGCTATTGTGGGATCGCATTCGGTAAATGGGGTGGCTCAATTACATACCGATTTAATTAAATCACATTTAGTCAAAGATTTTTATGAATTAAGTCCCGAAAAGTTCAACAATAAAACCAATGGGATTACGCAAAGACGTTGGCTTGCTAAATCCAATAAGGGTTTATCCAATTTGATTACGGAATATATTGGTGACGGATGGATTAAAGACTTTAGTCAAATTAACAAATTGGAAAAGTTTGCTAAAGACAAAGAATTAATTCGTAAATGGCAAGTGGTGAAGCGTCATAATAAAGTTTTACTCGCGGAATATGTTTTGCAATCGCAAGATATAGTTTTAAATCCCGATACTTTATTCGATGTACAAATTAAACGTATTCATGAATACAAACGCCAAACTTTAAATGTGTTACATGTGATTCATTTGTACAATGAAATTAAAGCAGGCCATAAGGTTCAGCCGCGTACTTTTATTTTCAGTGGTAAGGCTGCACCAGGCTATCAAATGGCCAAGCTGATGATTAAGCTTATGTGCTCCGTAGCGGACGTGGTTAATAATGATCCAGAAACGCGGGATATTCTCAAAGTGATTTATTTGGAAAACTATCGTGTTTCTTTAGCGGAAAAGATTTTTCCTGCTAGCGATTTATCCGAACAAATTTCTACAGCAGGTAAAGAAGCCAGTGGTACAGGTAACATGAAGTTTTCTATTAATGGGGCTTTAACCATAGGTACGCTGGATGGCGCAAATATTGAAATAAAAGAAGAAGTAGGGGATGAAAATATTTTCATCTTTGGACTTACGGCAGAACAAGTTTTTGCTAAAAAAGCATCAGGTTATAAACCCGTAGAATACTTGAACAAAGATCCACGTTTAATGGCCGTTATGGATCTTTTCCGCACGACTTATTTCGCACCCGAGGATCCTCAATTATTCCTACCCTTGATTGATAGTTTGATTGCTACGGATGAATATATGTTGATGGCGGATTTTGCCGATTATATAGCTTGTCAACAAAAGGTGAGTGATATGTATCAAAATCAGGACTTATGGACGGAAAAAGCCATTTTAAATGTGGCGCGTATGGGAAAATTTTCTTCCGATCGCACTATTGCAGAGTATAATAAAGACATTTGGAATGCTCCCGCGGTTACTATTGCATTTTCCGAGGATTAAGCTAAATCAGACGGTTTTTGGAGTTTTGATCTCATGAGCCCTTTCATAATCATTGGAAATGTGTCGGATGATCCATTTGCCATAGACATTGGACATATGTGCGGGCAAGTTGAAGAAGTCAGCGATCTCATTGCTTTAAAAAGTTATGCGAACACTGAATTTTGCCCTCGCTTTATTAGCGATGAAAGCGATATGGAGCGAATCGGTAAGGGCATGCTTGGTAAAGTAGTCGTTATTTGTTCTACTTCCGGCATGGAAGGCCGAGATTCGCAAGCCATGCGTAATTTGATTTTAGCGCGTGCTGCCAAAGACAATGGCGCTGCTAAAGTGGTTTTGGTAGAACCGGATTTATTTTATAGCGCCCAAGATCGAGGTCCGATAGCGACTGAAGAAGAGCGCGTCGCGGGTCGCAGCAAACAAGACATGAAAAAGTTTGATGGCCAACCTTTTACATCTCGCTTATACGCAGAACTATTAAAAGCGGCGGGTGTTGACGTAGTGGTTACGGTGCATAATCACAGTACTAAGGTGCAAGAGCTGTTTAGTAAATCTTTTGCGGGTGAGTTTTATAATCTTCTGCCGCATGAAGTATATGCCGACTACATTAAATTTTCGGATATGGTAGTTTCTGGCAAAGACGGTAATAATTTGGTTTTATGTTCTCCCGATAAAGGGGGCATTCCCTTTATGAATGGCGTATATGACGCCTTGAATTTGCCCAAAACGCGACGTATTTGGATGGAAAAAACGCGCAGTGGAGAACGTAAAGTTTCTGTTTCTATTCATCCTGATTCCGATTTATCGCTTTCAGAAATCGAAGGCAAAGATGTTATTGTGTTGGATGATATGGTACGCACGGGTTCCACGGTGGTGGAATGCTGTGGTTTATTACGGCAAGGAAAACCCAATCGCATTTGCTTTGGTGTTACGCATTTTTATTCTTCTCCCGAAGCGCGAGAAAATTTGAATTCTAGGGATGTCGACGAAATCCTTACCTTTAACACCATTCCTTCCATATTAAATCGCGATACACAAGGTCGCTTGCGTAAAAAAATGGTGGTATTAAAAATTGAGAAATGGATAGTAAAGTTCTTACTACAATATTTTAATATGAATGCTACTAAGTTCGAAAAGAATTTTTATTCAGTAGATATGTCTTCTAAAAATCCTCGTTGGCGTCCCATTTCCAAGTACTGAAAGGGTTATGAAAACTTTTTTATTTTCTCATCGCGGAGCATTGGGTGATTTTATTCTCACTTGGCCCACACTATTGGCTTTAAGAACAAATTTCCATGATTGTCGGTTTATTGGTTTGGGTAAGCCGGACTATATGCAAATGGCGAAAGAATTTTGTTTAGTCGATGACTTTTATGATTGTGAATCCGCTGCTTTATTGCCTTTTTATCAAGGTGAAGAATGGCCCACTTTCTTAGGTGTCGTGGAAGGCGCTGTGCTTTGGATGGACGAAAATCTCGCGCTAAAATCTATGCTTAGTGCCAAATGCAAAGGCATCGGTGCTTTTTATAATCCATTCCCTTCAGATGGATTGCATGTGATGGATTATCATCAACAAGTTTTGGAAAAGTTCTCTCTTCCATTGCCAACCGAATCGGCTATTTACATGCCTTTAGCCGGTAAAAGAGAAAAGTATGCACTTATCCATCCAGGTTCAGGAAGCCCACAGAAAAACTATGCCGCTGAATTTTATGGGTTTTTGGCACAGGAGTTAAAAAGCACCCGTTTCCCCGATGTACGCATTGTTTTGGGTCCTAATGAGCACGATCTTTCACCGGTTTTTGAAAAACGATTTAGTATTGAGCGGCCAGAATCTTGTACAGCTTTGGCTAAGCTTATTTCGAGTGCCTCTTTGTTCATCGGTAATGATAGCGGAGTTAGCCATTTAGCTGCAATTACCGGTACCAAAACTTTAGGCTTATACAAGGACAATAATCATCGACAATGGGGATTGCGCGGCAAGAATGCCCAATGTTTGGAGGCGGCTAGCGAAGCGCAGGCTATGACTCGCATTCAAAAAGTGTTAAAAGAACTCGATTAATCCGCAAGTTCTTCACCTCAAAAGATTAATTTATTGGTAATTTTAAAGTTCTGGTATTAATAACTGGAACAATTTAAACAATAGCTTCGTCTAATCGATTCCAGAACAGGAACGGAAAATAAAACATGGAATACGGCCGGTATAGAATACTGAGTCAACTTGGGCAGGGTGGCATGGCTACCGTGTACTTAGCCGAAGATCCCATGTTAAATCGTCTTGTCGCGATTAAAGTTATTCAATCCCATTTAGCGGCCAATGCTAGTCTTGTCGATCGTTTCACCGTAGAAGCTAAAACCATTGCGGCCTTACGCCATATGAATATCGTTGAAGTTTTTGATTTTGGTATTCAGGATAATGCGCAATATTTGGTTATGGAATTTATTGATGGCCAAAATTTACAATTGGTTTGTCAGGCCTTAGTAGGACGTCCCATGTCCAATGAAATATGCGCTGCCATTATTTGTCAGGCTGCCGAAGGTTTAACTTCCGCCGAACGAAACGGCGTGGTGCATCGCGATATTAAACCTGAAAATTTATTATTTAATTCCGAAGGCATTTTAAAGATTGCGGACTTTGGCATTGCGCATATAGCAGATGAACAAAACCGAACCCAAACAGGCACTGTATTGGGTTCCCCCAATTTCATGTCTCCCGAACAAATCGAAGGATTACGGCCTTCCCACAAAACCGATTTATTTTCATTAGGCGGAGTATTTTATTATTGCTTAACCGGTAAGTTACCCTTTACCGGCCCGAGTATTCCGGTCACCATGCGTAATATTTGTGATCATACGCAACCCTCTATTTTGGAATTAAATCCGGAGGCCGATCCCTTTTTGGTGAGTTTAGTGGGTGTATTATTACAAAAAAATCCTAGCGATCGCGGTGAAGGGGCACGCTGGCTTTCTTTTCAGCTGCGCTCGTATCTCAATAGCCGAGGGATAGTAGATAACGTGGAGCGCGTGCGCACCTTTTTAAGTGGCTTAGGTCTAGAATCAAATCGAACCATGGCCGAGGGTAGCCCACCGATGAGTTCCGGTTCTGGAATGGGGAAAAGGACCAGCGGTGTAGTCCCAAGACAATCGCAATCGAGTGCTAATCGAAACTCAACTGGCTCTGAACGACGTTCCACTTTTGATTATGCGCCACAAGGGCCCAATAATGCGACTACTGGAGCTATGGGTCCTTCTATGCGAAGTCCCGTACTTTGGATAGGAGTATTAATTTCAATTTGTCTTTTGGTTTTGGCGGGAGTTATTTTTTGGACGCGCATGGGCATCGGGGAATCTGACACTCCGCAACCCATAGCTGTGATTAACAAACCTTTAATAAAGCCACTGGCAACCACGGTGGAACCAACAAAAGTTCCTCCATCAACAATATCTCCAATTGTCGATCCACAGCCCGTTGCTGAACCCGTTCTGGTTAAGGTTCCCGTTAAAGAACCCAAAAATGTATCGTCTATGATCGATCATAATTCTGCTCGTCAAGAATTCCATAGACCTGAACCAAAGCCTGTAACTATCCCTTCGCCCACGACTTTTCCGACTAAAACTCCCAATCCAAAAGTCCCTGACGATGATCCCATTTTGACCTCAGGCCAAACCGGATTTGTAATGGTTAAATCGGCCCCTCCCTTTGCAGCACTGACTGTTAATGGGAGACCTCAAGGTGAAACACCTATGGCAAATTATTTAGAAGTGCCTGTCGGCAAATGCCATATTGAAATTATTCATCGCTTACATCCTCCTTTTGATACGACGGTGAATGTGACTCCGGGCTTTCGTCGAGAGTTCAAATTCAAACTAGATCACTAGTCGACCCAATTATTTTCCAAATTCGAAGCATAAGCTGAGTTTTTTTTTAGATTTGCAATTTCCTTTTTGTGTATAAGAGGTTTAGGGGGTAGATTATATGCCTTACCTTTTGGGACAACCTTCGTAGGAGTAATCGATAAAATGAATTTAAAAAAATCCGTTCCTTCATTTCTGATATTAATGGCCGCGCCGCTTTTTGCTCAAGTTCAACTTTTTGAACAGGATATGAGTGGTATAGTGCCAAAAATTGGATTTGAATGGAATAGCCAGATTTCCCATATCACTGGAACTTTTGAATATAATATTGAAGGCCGCACTACTTTGGGTTGCACCTATTTAAAGCCAATGAAGGACACGCTTACTTTTGATAATACCTTAAAAGGTTTTGGTGTGGATCCTTATGTTGTTTTTGAATTTGTGGAACCGTCCTTAGTAAACACTTTTAGTTTCGCCGTTAAGGCGGGATTTTCTTATGCTGGGGCAACCGCGCCAGAAAATAATTTGCACACTTTCTCTCGTTACTTAATTCATGGTGGACCGCAATTTGCTTTTCGCTTTTTAACCAGTGAAACTTTTGCGCTTATACCCACTGTCGGCTATGATTTGGGCATTGGAAAATCTAAATCTGAATATACGATTGATTCTGCTGGCGTTAAAGTTGGCCGCTTCCCGAAAAAAGATTTGGTATGGCATACAATCACCGGAAGCGTCCCAATGAATTATAAAATCAGTGAATTTAATGGATTGGTTTTTGAACCGGTGCTGAATTTGAAAATTGGTGAGGGATTAAAACCTACTGATTTTATCAATGTGGCCATTAATTTTGGCTATGTGCGCTATTTCTAATAAGGAGTAATAAATTCATTACTTTAATTTTTTTAAAGTTTAAAGGAGGCCCGCATAAGCGGGTCTTTTTTTTGATTGGTCTCGTGCTATTTAAATTCCTCGGGATTTTGTTCTTTCTTGTCATCCCCTAAACAACCCGTCCAGTGAATAGCAAAGCGAAAGGCTATATCAGGATAAGCATAAGACTTATAGCGATAAATTTTTTGTTCATCGGCTGAATATTTTTCGAGGGCAAAAGATTGACGTTCACCAAAGGCTTTATCTATGCCGAGGGTAACTGTAAAATTCTCCGAGGCTTTAATGCCCATTCCTCCTGATATAATTTGAAAGTCTTTTCCAATCGAACCTTCTTTTAAATGCGGAGTAGTAGTTTGTGTATTCCATTCCACATATAAGTTAAGGGAATAAGCAATGGACCATTCAACTGCGCTCGAAAGTAAAAAACGATTATCATAGTCATTGGATTGAATATTGAGTAAGCCATAATTTAAATGCCAACGAAAAGGGATTTTGGCTTCCAGTAAATATGGGTCGAATGTCCAAAGCATTAAAAAGGTTTCCGAAGGGTTACCTTGGCTAAAAAAGTTTTTTTGCAGGTTAACTTTTTCAGAAAAATAATTGGGTTCTTTGGCGAAAACGCCGCGACTTTTTTCATTTAAGGGAATATTTAAACCTGCAAATAAAGCGAAATCCAAAACATGGGAATGGGGATGAAAAGGGAGTTGTACTTTTGCGGCTAATTTTAAATCGCCTAACCCAGTGCCAGCAAGTTTATTTCCAATGTCATCCGCTGCCAGCTCTCCATGGAAAGCTATGCTTGCACCCAAATCTAAGTAGTCCGATAAACCCATATTTAAATTCACATTTAAAGTAGTAGATTGAAAATTATCCAAAGAAAGAGTGTCGGGAGCGGAGTTTAAGGAATCGGGATCATAGCTAAATATATGTTGGCCTTGTAGCATACCTGGGTCTATAAAGCCATCACCGCTAATGCCCGTGCTAAACACCAAATGGCCTTGGGTTTGCGCCGAATAAATACGCTGCAAGCCAGGAAAACCATCTTGGGTGCTAAGGGCAAAAGCTGAGGGTAAAAATAGTAGGGGAGCAAGTGATTTAAGCAGTTTTTTCATAGGTTCAAATATAATTAATGGTTATAGAGGGTTTTTTGTTTCCTTTATTGACCTAAAACCCTTTTTCATTATACACTTGTTTCAAATGACAAAAAGCGCTTTTCAAAAAAGAATAGAACAAATTGAGAATTTACCAACCTTACCGGAGGTGGCAAATAAACTGATTAAGATCATTAATGATCCTACTACTTCGGCAGCCGATGTGGCGCAACTTATTGCACAGGATGTGGCCTTAACCTCTAAGGTATTACGCTTAGCCAATTCTGCTTTCTATGGCATACCTCGCACGGTGACTACGGTACATAATGCCGTGGTTATTTTAGGATTAAAAGTGATTAATACTATGGTATTCAGTATTAGTATTGTGAAACTTTTTCCTGCTGATGGACAATCTGCCCTTTTTAGTCGTAAAAGATTTTGGGAACATTCCCTAGCTTGTGGTGTGATTGCGAAGCAGCTCGCCATGAAAATGAAAAAGATTACGCTTTTCGATCCGGAAGAATGTTTTTGCGCCGGCCTTATTCATGACTTGGGGCGTATTGTATTGGATCAATATTTTCACGAAGAATTTGTAAAAGCATTACAAAAAGCGAAAGCTGAAAAAATTTCTTTAGTACAAGCCGAAAAAGATGTTTTTGAATTTGATCATACGCAAGTAGGGGATTGGCTTACCGCCCGATGGGAATTGCCACAGGATATTCGCATTCCTATTATTCATCATCATTTACCACATAAAGCGGAAACCAATAAAGAAATGATTACGCTAGTGCATTATGCCGATGGCTTGGCCTATGATATGGGTTATTGTATGCCGGATTTGGATCGTAAACCCGAAATTAATTTACCCTTTGTTCAACTATTAGGCTTTACTCCAGAAGAAGTTGAAGATGTTAAAAAAATGGTTCCCGAAGAGATAAAAAAATTCCAAGCCTCCTTTGATTTTTAGGCATTTCTCGCCTTTCACATTCTAAGGACATATTAAGACGTTATTTTATTCTGTTTCTGTTTTTTGCCTTCCTCGCTTTTTTACCTTTCCCATTTACATATAAATAAGAGTACGAAATGAAGGTTTTACTTTTTGACATCCATACCGGCATTTCGGGGGATATGATCCTTGCCGCCTTATTTGATTTGGGCCTTGATTTTAAAGCATGGCAAGAGATAATGCTTAAATTGCCTTTGCCTCCTTGGGAAATTCAGCAAGAAAAAGTTTCGCGCGAAGGAATTGCGGCAACGCAGATTAAAATCCATTACGAAAAACAAAATCAACATCGTGGTTTAAAAGAAATTTTACAATTGATAAATACTTTGCCCATAGATAAACAGGTGGTACAACAGGCAAGTCAAATCTTCACGCGTTTAGGCGAAGTGGAAGCAAAAATCCATGCTATTCTCTTAGAGGATGTGCACTTTCACGAATTAGGCGCTATGGATACTATTGTGGATATAGTAGGTGTTTGTTTAGGATTTCAGCTTTTAGGTTTTGAAAAATTTTATGTTACCCCTTTTACTTTTGGTTTGGGAAAAATTAAAATCATGCATGGTCAATTGGCGGAGCCGGCACCCGCCAGTCTAGCGCTTTCGCAGGGCTTTCCCTCGCGCCGTATTCCTTTAGAGGCCGAACTTTGTACGCCCACAGGCATGGCGATAGCGACTCATTTTGCTCGTCCTATTTCCGAAGCACCGGATATGATTTTGGAAAAAATAGGCTATGGAGCCGGATCGCGCGAATACCCTGGGGTAGCGAATGTGTTACGTCTATGTCAAATGCAAACCGAAGAAAATACAGGAAATTCTTTTCCCGATCAAGTTTTTCAAATCGAATGCAATTTAGATTCCATGACACCCGAAGCTTTGGCGTACGCCGCAGAAAAATTATTGGAAAGTGGTTGTTTGGATGTTTGGCAAAATTCTATTGTGATGAAAAAGGGACGCGCAGCTACGCAACTAAATGCCTTGGTAGAAAAAAAAAACTTACAATTAGCTTTATCGACATTCATTCAAGAAACCAATACGGGTGGAGTACGCTATTTTCCGGTGCATCGAAAAATTGGAAAAAAAACCAAATTTATGATAAAAACCCGTTGGGGGGAGCTGGAGTTTAAGCAAATTGATTTTACTGAACCCACTATTACTCGCTATACCCCAGAATATGAGAGCTGTAAGACTTTGGCTCAAGTTGCCGGTTTAACTTTATCAGAAATTTATGCCGAAGCGGCGCAATGCCTTGTACATTGGAAGAAGAGCTTATTGAAAAATCCCCAAGATGATTCCGTAGAACATTAGGGAAAATTATTAGCCGAAACAATTAGTTATTTGAAATGAGTATTAATGAGTCTTGCTATGCATGTGGAACAAAAAAAAGGTAATCCGGAATATTTAAAAGGCAAACTCATCGCTTATGTACATGTGCATGGCGATATGATTGAAAGGCCGGATGCTCCCAATCCCTTAGCGCATATGGTGCGCAATGGCATACTCGCAATTCAAGCAAATTATGTTGATCAAAGAAACATTCGCGATTTTTTTCGTGCGGAATTTGGCGTGTCTCTGGAAAAAGGGATTCAAGAAGTTATTGAGCAAGCCAAGGATATGGGTGGCCTCGAAGGTGCTTTAGATCCTGAAGCGGTAAGGGAACGTTTGGAGTCGATGAAGAATGCCGATTTTATTCCTATCCCAGCTAAGGTGGCGTATTTTAATAGTGAAGAAGAGATGATGCACGGTGAAGCCGATGTATTTTATTTGGGAGTCTTTACTGTTTTAAGTCATGCGCATTTATGCGTAAACTCTTTTCCCATTATGTATCAAGCTTGTTTTCGCGAACAAGAACATCGCGCCTTAGAAAATGAAATTGCTTTGCTTTTAAATAATATCGAAGATCCACGCTTGCCAGCGCAAACAAAGCATGAAGAAATAAAAATCCAAACCTATAAAGGGGATATTAAAACCTTTTTACTCAAAGAATTGTTACCCAAAATGATTTATAGCCGTGAGGATAAAAATGAATACAGCAAGGCTCTAGAACAGTTTCAAACCTTTATGAGCGATTTTGGCTATCCTGAGGACACCCAGCAAATTGTGCAATTGATTGAAAGCGGTTCTTTGCATAACAAGGAATTGCAAAAATTGGAATTGTTGGTCGCTAAGGTTGAGGCTTTGCAAAAAGAGGATTATGAAAAGTTAGAGCAAATTAAAAAGCAAATCGCGCTGTTGTGAAAAATGAAACTTTGTTAACCACCAAACTCTTCTAGACGACAAACCCCATGCTCTATCACCACGTAACGTTGATGTTGCAGCCAATCCCCGCTATTGATATAAACCCCTTCAGGTAAATCCTTCACAAAAGCGGCATGAGTATGGCCATGGATCACCATATCATGTCCCAATTTCAAAAGCGCCACCGAAGCGGCTTGATACTCTGCTAATAATCGTGGCCTACAATCATGTTGATCGCGGGAAGCTTTGCCTACAAAGAAAGCGAGACGCATGCCCCAATCGGGATGAATGAGTTTAAAGAGAAAATTAGACAGTGAGTGACGGATTATTTTTTTCGTAATGCGATATTTCCAATCGGATTTGGCTAAGCCATCGCCATGAATCAGAAAAACTTTTTTTTCTTGCAAAGTAATCGATAAGGATTCCGAATGGGTTTTTATTTTTAAATGTTCATCAAAAAAAGACCCTAAATTAAAATCATGATTGCCGCAGAGATAATGAACTTCTATGCCTGCACTGGCGGCCTCGGCAAGGGCTCGCAAGGTAGCGAAATGCGCTTTTGGAATGAAATGGGAATACTCCATCCAAAATTCAAATAAATCACCTAGAATAAAAATATGACTCGCCTGCGGTGTAATGGTTTTTAAAAAGCGATGAAAACTTTCTTCGCGGCCTGGATGCGATTTTCCATAATGGGCGCCAAAGTGTAAATCGGAAATGAAATAGGCTTTTTTCATAGTCATGCTTGCAAGTTAAAAACTCCCTAGCTTATTGTAAGAATAAAGTCGAAACAAAATCATTGGAAAGTCGAGGAAGGTTAAAGGAAGGATTGAAGGATAGTCTGAATAATTGAAATAGAAGGTTTGGGTTTTTTATTCTTACCTTTATTTCATGCATATAGATATTACTCCTCATGAAATTCATTTATTTTTTTGCACCAATACCCGTGAAGATGGTAGTCAAAGCTGTGGAGACACGTCGGTGAATGCGGATTTGGCCGTGCAACTCAAAGAGCGTTTTAAAAAGGCCAAGTTACCTGTGCGTATTAGTCGCACCGCCTGTATTGGCCCTTGTGCGCAAGGTCCGAATGTGATGATTTATCCGCAGCGCGTTTGGTTACAAAAAGTGGAGGCCCAAGATATTGATGCGATTGAAGCGAAAGTTAAGGATTTATATTCCGCGCTTCCCAAACCTGTGCTTTAAAAGTGTCTCCGGCAGCGGAAGTCATCCAATTTTGCCAAGTGGAAAACTCAAAGTAGTGGGTAAATTCCTCGGGCCAATCCCAATCCCAAGCCTGGCACATCGAATGTTTTCCTAGCGAGATATTCAAAAAACAAGAATGCAGTAAATGGCGATGCGCGCCTAGTACCGAAAAATCCTCGGCACTTAATTCGGCATTTAATTGCTTGAGATAATAGATGCCATCATGGGCATACATTTTATCGCCTACCATCGGATATCCTAATGCTGCCAAATGTGCTCGCAGCTGATGTTTGCGGCCAGTTAGTGGAGAGAGTACTACTAAACTATAACCATTTTCGGAAGCGATTTTTTGCCACAAAGTATGAGAAACTTTCCCCTCTTCATCTACTTCCATTTTACTGCGAATCGCTGCTTTAACATTTTCCTTTAAAGGCAAGCTAGTACTTTGCAACCCTTTGGGTAAATCTCCTCGTATCACGGCCACATAAATTTTACTCCAATGAGTTTCCACATTTTGCGGTGAATACAATGATGCCGCCGCTTTACCTTTAGCAAAGGCGACAAGTCCCGAGGTATCGCGATCTAAGCGATTTAGAGGCGACCATTCTTGATCCTTTAAATGTTCACGAATTAAATTCGCCAGCGTTTGAAAGAAAATTTTTCCGGTTCGATGCACTGGTAAACCCGCAGGTTTATGTACCAACATTAAATGCTGGTTTTGCGTGACGATTTTAAAATCACAAGGTAAATCGGGTTCAAAATAATCGACGACTTGAAAACGCAGGCTTTGTCCATTTTTGAGAATATCTTCCGCGCTTGCAAGTTGATCATCAAGACTTAATCGTCCTTTATGAATTAGCGCTTTCCATTCTTCTCTAGTATGATAAAAGAATCGTTGTGAAAGAAAATCAATGAGCGATAAAGATTTGGGTAAGCCACGTAATTGCGAGGTAAAGGAAGAATTAATTATAGGCATAAAAAAAGACCATGGTTAATGCTTATAAAAAACATGGCATGGCCTCGAAATATTATTTGAGTAATTCGAATTCGCTTTTAATCCACTTGGGTGTTTCAAGAGGTTCGAAAGATTTATAGCGGATATACTCGCCTTTTTCATTGATCACTAAGATTAAAGGAATGGATCCTGTTCCATAATTTTCACCGAGTGTTCTTTGATCATCATAGAACATCGGCATTTTACATTTGAAGTCACGCACAAATTCGCGCACTTCATCTTCAGTATTCATTTTAATGGCGCAGGCAATGCTTGTTACGCCTTTGGGTGCTAATTCATCTGCTAATTTTTGCACATAAGGAAAGGCATGTTGGCAATGCGGGCATTTGGCCGAAAAATAAAATAACATCAGTTTACGAGAACCGAAGCTGCTGAACTTCATATTCGCATCGGAAAGAGGCTTGACCATTAAATTGAAATCGATATGGGCACGCTTGCCGGTTTTTTTATCTAATTCATAAGATGGTGGGGGCTCGGGGGCTATTGGTCCTTGCATGGCCGGTTGATTTTCGGCCTTCACAAAAACCATTCCGCAGAAAACTAAAACAGCTAGACGGTTAAAACTCTTGAACATAAGTGAATCTCCTTTTCTAATAAAATACAAGCCTGACCACACTTTTGACCAGTCTATTCTATTTCTCGGTAAATGTAGATTAAGGTCTGGCAAAATTATATTGTATAATTATTAATCAAGAACTTGAAGAAGCCTTTCAAGGGGACACTATTCCGAGACACGATTCCAAAGGCATTAAACATCAGGACTCAAAAAATGGATAGAAGTCAGGCCAATTTTTACAAAGACTATCCAATTTGTCCTGTGAATAATGGTAAACTTAGCCTCATAATTTCCTTTTCATTCTTTTCTATGGGTAGTATTTAGTGGATTTACAATTAAATTCAAATGACGATATTGGCCCTGAGGCATACAAACTGAAGCAGCAGGCTATTCAGCTGCAGCATATCTTGAAATATAAAGATGAGGTAGAAATCCCCAGCTTAATGCGACAAATCACGCGTTTTCAACAAGAGCTACAAAATACCAAAAGTATACTTAGCGAATCAGCTAAACAGGACGATTTCTTGGAGCGCCAAACCGGTATTATCCAGATTGATAAAGAATTGCGCGTGGTGAAAATCAATGAATTTGCTTTGGGTATTTTAGGCATTGGTAATGATAAAGCCTTGGGACGATTGATTAAAGAAGTAGGCATGCATTCGCAAAGCGGGCGACCTATTTTTGGAGACATTGAATATTATCTCGAACCGGAAGGCAAAGAAAGCGAATGGGAAAAAGAAATTCCCATGCCCAATGGAGGCGAAAAGCATTATTACCATTTTCGTAGTATTCTTTTAAATAGTATTCGCATCATTTCCATTCAAGAAATTACCGAATTACGTATTTCTGAAAGTCGTGTGAAGGCGATTATTGGCTCCTCCAAAGATGGAATTTCTTTAGTAGATGAAGCCGCCGTGATTAGTTCTACTAATAGTCGTTTTGGAAAATTATTTGGTTTGAATTGGCGACAATTTAATGGAATGCAATTTGAGATTGCAGCGGATCTATTACAATATCATTTTAAGCAACCGCAAGAGTTTATGGATTTTTATTCCACTTTGCATAAAGAGCCGCAAGCACATATGGAAAAAATCTTTGATATGGTTTTGCCTTATCCTGCAACCTTTCAAATTTACACGCGACCCATTGTAGACGAACATAGCCGCATCATAGGTCGTGTTTGGTTTGTAACCGATGTGAGTCAGTTTAAAGAAATGGAAAAAAAATTAGTTGCAGCGGCGCAAGAGCTGGAACATAAAGTGCATGAACGCACGGAACAGCTTTCTATTCAATATCAAGAATTAGAAAGAGTAAAACAAAATCTAGAGCAAGCTTCACATGAAACCGAAATTGAATTGGACATGGCCAAGCAAGTGCAACAAGGAATGTTACCTAAAAATTTACCGCAATTACCCGGATACGAAATCGCAGCGGCTTATGTACCGACGGGTAAGGTAAGTGGCGATTTTTATGATTTCATTCAACTCGATGAAGATCATATTTTCATGCTTATGACCGATGTTTCTGGACATGGAGTTCCTGCGGCTTTGGTGACAGCCATGGCAAAAATGGCTTTTGATAGACATGTAAAATTAGGCTTAAGTGTTTCGGAAATATTAACGCGAGTGAATCGTGATTTATGCGCAGCGGTTAAAACCGATCATTATTTAACGGCCTTTGCAGGGATCTTAGAACAAAGTACGGGTAATTTAAGCTATTGCCGAGTCTGTCATCCTTATCCGGTTATTTATCGGAGTGCTACAAAGTCCTTAGAGCATTTACAAATGCGCAGTGGATTTTTCTTAGGTATGTTTGAAGACAATCAATACGCTACGCAAAATACTGTCATTCACCCTGGCGATTTATTATTTGTGTATACCGACGGTGTGAACGAAAGTTTCAACTCCAAAGAAGAGCTCTATGGCCGCAAGCGATTAGATGCAGTGATTTTAAAATATGCGGCACAGGGCTCGGAATCCACCATTATCCGGGTGCAAGAAGATCGAGACAGATTTTCTGAAGGCCGGCAAAATATGGACGATATTAGTATTTTCGCAATCAAAAGGTAGGCCGTAGCCCCCCAAAAAAATCAGGGACTTTAATTTCAAAGTCTGTTGCTTAACTTCCAAGGATTAACATTTGCTAATTTATCCCTTCAATGATTTATAAGGAGCTTTTGTGAAAGTTTTAGTTGTAGGCGGAGCCGGATATATTGGTTCTCATGTTTGCAAAACATTATTAGCGAGTAATTATGAAGTAGTGATATTTGATAATCTTTCCAGTGGCTTACGGCAAAATATTTTACCCAGATCCATTTTCCGTCATGGAGATATTTTGGATCCTTTGGCCTTGCAGTGCGTTTGTAAAGAATTTCGCTTTGACGCTTTAATTCACTTGGCCGCTTTTAAGGCCGCGGGTGAATCCATGTTAGTGCCGGAAAAATATTCTAATAATAATATTTCTGGATCTTTAAATCTTATTCATGCCGCCATTGAAAATGGCATCAAAAATTTTGTGTTTTCGTCTTCGGCAGCAGTTTACGGCGAGCCAACCTATTTGCCTATCGATGAAAAACATCCGCAAAATCCAGATAATTATTATGGCTATACCAAGTTGGCGATTGAACATTTTTTGCAATGGTATGATAAATTAAAAGGCTTAAAATTTGCGGCTCTGCGTTATTTTAATGCGGCAGGATATGATGTGGAAGGTGAGCTTTGTGGATTGGAACAAAACCCAGCTAATTTAGTTCCGGTGATTATGGAAGCGGCAATGGGCACGCGCGCTAAATTGCAAATATTTGGTAATGACTATGCTACACCCGATGGTACCGGCGTTCGCGACTATGTGCATGTGAATGACTTGGCTTCCGCGCATAAATTAGCCTTAGAAGCCATAGTGAAGTCGGGAAAAAGTATAACCGTGAATTTAGGTTCGGAAAATGGCTTAAGCGTTTTAGAAATGGTGAAATGCGCGGAAGAAATTAGTGGAAGAAAAATTTCCTATGAAATGGTGGGGCGGCGACCTGGCGATACCGCTAAAACCGTGGCCACTTCCGCTTTAGCCCATGAATTGTTAGGTTGGAAGGCACAATATAGTGATGTGCATACTTTACTATCCACCACATGGAAGGCGTATAGAGCGCATTCCGAGAGGAGTTAATCTTTATGGCATCTATGGTTAATACCAAATCCACTAGCGCATTAATTGCCAGCCAGCAAACTTTAGGCGCATTGAAACGCAGCGGTTACCGTTCCAAAACAGTGAAGCAAGAAATGCGTGACAATTTGATTGAGAAATTAAAAAGTGGGCAGCCTTTATTACCAGGCCTCTTAGGTTATCAAGACACGGTTAAAAAACAATTACAGCATGCCCTATTGGCGCAGCATGATATTTTATTATTAGGTTTACGCGGACAAGGGAAAACACGCTTGTTACGTCAGCTGGTGGATTTTTTAGATGAACAAATCCCCATTATTGCAGGCAGCGAAGTCAATGATGATCCTTTAGCGCCTATTTCAAAATTTGGTCGCGATCAAATCGCATCCCATGGTGACGAGACCCCTATTGAATGGATTGGGCGCGATAAACGTTATGGGGAAAAACTGGCAACCCCTGATGTCTCTATTGGAGATTTGATTGGAGATATTGATCCGGTTAAAGCGATTCAGCATAAATTGACTTATGGACATGAAGGCATTATTCAATTTGGAATTATTCCGCGCACCAATCGTGGAATTTTTGTGATCAATGAATTGCCTGATTTGCAGGCGCGTATACAAGTGGCATTGCTTAATATTATGGAAGAGCGTGATATTCAAATTCGCGGCTTTCGTTTGCGTTTTCCTTTGGATTTGATGATGGCCTTTTCCGCTAATCCTGAAGACTATACGAATCGGGGTAATATTATCACTCCACTTAAAGATCGTATTGATTCACAAATCATTACGCATTATCCTAAAAATGTAGAAACGGCGATGGAAATTACGCAACAAGAAGCAGCGGTCAATTTAAATCCTGAGGGATTGGTGATTGAAATTCCTAAACTGATTCAACAAGTAGCCGAGCAAATTGCTTTTGAAGCGCGTGCAGACAAAGATTATGTGGATCAAAAATCTGGGGTATCCGCGAGGTTATCCATTGCCGCCTATGAATTATTAGCGAGTTCAGTGGAATTACGGGCGCGGAAAAATAATGAAAAGAAAGCTACTGCCCGCTTTATGGATTTAGAAAGTGTAGTGCCGGCATTAACCGGAAAATTAGAATTGGTGTATGCGGGGGAGCAAGAAGGCCCTGCGAATATTGCACGTGCCTTAATTGCGCGAGCGGTTAAAACCGTGTTTCATAATTACTTCCGCGATCCCTATAATAAGAAGGAAAAATCTCCCGAAGAAAATCCTTATTATGCGGTACTGTCTTGGTTTGCTAAAGGCAATAGCTTAACCATGAGCGACACTTTGCAGGAAAATGCCTATGCCACAGCCATTCAAGAAGTCAGTGGATTAGATGACACTTTAGCGAAAGCTATTTTGCCAGGTATCGCGCTGGATACCCTCGGTCCGCGCCAGGTATTGCGAGAATTTCTCTTAGAAGGCTTGTCTTCACATGCGCGTTTAAGTAAGGAAAACTTAACCGAAGGTTTTGTTTATCGCGACATGATGATGGATATTATGCGAGGGTAACATGGAGATTCGTTATTCAGAACAGCAAGATTTACCGATGCCTTTGCAAGGGGAACCGATAGATGTTGCCGATCTTTTCATGCAACTTTATTTGCGTAGTAATGGAAATGCCGAGCAAGCTTTGGAATGGCTGCGTCGCATCGCAGAGCAATACGGCATTACTAATCGCGACCGCACCTTTGAGGATATACTTCAAGAGCTAGAAGAAAAAGGTATTTTAAAACGCGATTTAGACGGTGCAAATCTTACGCCTAAGGGCAATACTTTGTTGCGCAATTCGGTTTACGATCATTTGTTTAAAGGCTTAAGACAAGGTTTTAAAGGCGGCCACAATACCGGGAAACTTGGTAATGGGGGAGAGCGACAAGCGGAAACTCGTCCCTATCGCTTTGGCGATGCGGCCGGCGATGTGGATTTTAAAACCAGCTATGAAAATTATTTCAAGCGCACTATTCCCAATGTTGAAAATACTTTTGGTGCTGCCGAAGAAGCGGAGAGTTTTGGAATTTATCGCGAAGAAGATCCTTTACGTGATGAAGATTTTGAAGTGTATGAAAGAGAAAATCTTTCCAATTGTTCTACGGTTTTAATGTTAGATATTAGCCATAGTATGATTTTATATGGCGAAGACCGCATTACTCCTGCCAAGATGACTGCCATTGCATTGGTGGAGCATGTTCGTCGCCATTATCCGCAAGACAGTATTGATGTTATTACTTTTGGGGACGAAGCAAAAGTGATTCCTGCGGACAGTATCGCGCATGTTGCGGTAGGGCCTTTTCATACCAATACTTGCGATGGTTTGCGTTTAGCTCAACAATTGTTACGTCGCCGCCCCAATGGGAATAAGCAAATTTTTATGGTCACTGATGGGAAACCCTCTGCGGTCTTTGATCGCGGTCGCTTGTATAAAAATTCTTTTGGCTTAGATCCGCTTGTGCTTTCCAAAACTTATGCGGAGGCGCGTAATTGCCGCAAGCAAAACATTCGTGTCTGTACCTTTATGGTGGCGCAGGATGCTTATCTAATTGAATTTGTGGAGGAGTTTAGCAAGCTCTGCGCAGGCCAAGCTTTTTTTACGGGGTTGGATAAATTGGGCGAATCGATTTTTGTGGATTATACTAAGAATAGGCGTAAGCGATTGAATTGAATTTGCGCAGAGGAAAGAAGCGAGATTTCGCTAAACCACCCGCACCCCATCTCCGCCTGCACATTTAATCTTATACATCGCGGCATCCGCCTGCTCAATAAAATCCTTCACCATTTTCCCATTGTCCTTGCTTATTTCCACTTCCGAGAACTGTGCAATCCCTATAGATAAAGACGTAGGCGCATTTTGCTCTTTGCGATAGACGGATAAAATTCTTTCACAAATGACTTGCGCGCCTTCGGCATTGGTGTCGGGCAGGAGTAGTACAAATTCATCTCCACCATAGCGATAAGCCGAATCTAAATCTAGGCGTAAAGTAGTAGTAAAAATATTACTAAGTTGAATCAATAATAAATCACCCGCTTGATGGCCTTTGCTGTCATTATAATCTTTAAAATGATCGACGTCGATTAAAGCTAGCGAAAGTTTGCGATCGGGAAAACGTTTTAAAGTCTTCGTCAGCTTTTCTAATTCTTGATGCAAATGGCGAATATTAAATAAACCCGTTAAACCATCGGTAATAGACAAGTGTAGTAGTTGATCATTTTTTATTTGCAATTGTTCTTCTAATAATTTGCGTTGGGTAATATTGGCGCAATTAAAAACTTCACCCATAATTTGTTGTTCACGATTATACATACGCGAAATGCTCACCGAGATCCAAATCTTTTCACTGCCAGGACGAGTGATCTGTAATTCTGGAATTTCGGCAAAGCCTTCTTTTTCGACTTTTTCTAATAAAGATTTTATTTCATCGGGTTTTTCAAATAAGGTGAATACCTCTTTGCCTAAGGCTTCGGTTTGCAATTGCAAAAAAGTTTTTTCGGATCCCCGATTGAATTTGAGAATGCGATGATCTATATCGGTGGTGAAAATAATGTTACCAGAATTGGCGATAACCGATTCAAAATACCATGCTTTGGTTTCTAAGCGTTTTTTGTTGAGCGAAGCGGTTTGATAATTTTCTAAAAACTGGCTGGCCATGCGATGTAAAACAATCACTAAGACGCAGAGCAATAAAATTAAACTATAGGCTAAAATAAAATGGGTGGGTTGGGAAAAATGGCAAAGCAGTATTGCGGCTACTAAAAGCAGTAAGTACAAGGTAATGGTTTTCCAGCCATTACTAAACATGAGAGTCCTTCCTAATTTCCAATAAGGTAATTTTACTTTAGTTTTAGGATGGAGTCATCTTAAAGCGATTAACGTTTTAATTCAGAGCATTAAAATAATAGTAGGGCTTCGTCAAAGGCTTGTAAAAAGCGCTGTTGTCGGCTTTTTAAATAATCCAGTAAATTTTTCATCGGCATGCCATTTAAGGCGATGCGATAGGCTTCCCAAATGCATTCCTGATAAGTGGCTTCGGCCCATTTTTTTTCCAAATCCTCTAAGAGGGCTAAAACTTCCGGCAAGGGTTTGGCTATGGCTATCTCTAATTGCCGCAATAGAGCTTGCGCAAGATCAAAGTGAGATCTTTCGGAATGGGATTGCGGTTTCGCTTGTTCCAGTCTATTAGCTAAGCCTACTGAGGAGAGGGAGGCATGGGATAATTTCACAAATTGATTTTGCATTATTTTTTGAAAACTCGTATTTGGGATTTGAAAAGGATGACGTTTTTCTTGCGCATCATATAATTCTAAAGTGAAATTTTCTTTGTTCCATTTACTTTCCCAATAAAAAATATTTTTGGGGATGCGTCGTTTTAAAATCAAATCGGCAAGGACTTGTGGACTAATGGCGGCCAGATCCGGCGATGGTTTTTCCCAAGGTAAATTTTCGGGAATTTCAATATTATTTTGCAGAATAAAATGGCCTTCGCCATATGGCCCAGTTTCTACTGGATTGGACGAACCAAACAGGCAAAAGCATGGTGTAGTAAATGCTGCTGCTAAATGCATAACCGCTGTATCACCGGTGATCACTCTTTGCGCATTTTTAAGAATATAGGCGCTTTCCTTCCAAGACGTTTTTCCTATAGCCTTAACAATTCTTTGAAAAGAAAATCCTTTCATCGGTTGTACTAATTGCACTAATTCATCGAAAAGATTAAGCTCTTCTTGCGTGCCGGTAAAAACTAAATTCTGCTGATCTTGCAAAAACAAATAAGTTAATTCTGCCCAATGAGAAAGCGGCCAACGTTTGCCAGGCCAAGCTGCACCTATATGGAGTACCGTATATAAGGCAGGTAACTCAAACGGTGGCTTTTGTGGTAAAGCGACAAAATAATCTATGGGCCTAAAAAAATGCAAAGCATTTTGCAGAGAATGTTGGATTTTTAAATTCAAAGCTTGCTTGATGGCCAAATGAAAAATATCGACCACGTGCCAAGGATTTTGGGAGCGATTTACGGGGATAGCAAATAAATGTTCCATCCAGCGGGATTTAACTTGTAAGGCGCCATCTTCCCATTCGAGACCAATTTTAACTTCGGCATGGATTAAGCTTTGTAATACGCCTCCATAAGTTTCTTGGAATAAATTGGCGGATAAATCATAATGCTGATTGGCAAGTTGGTCGACAAAACGTGTTGTGATATTTATCGCATTATCAAAGTTATTTTCTGCGGCGTTTTTTTTTATTTCTTTACGCGGCAAAACCCAAACGTGTTGAATACCACTGAATCCCTGCACTAACTCTTGGCTTTCTTCGCCCACAATAAAATCAATGGATACAGCGGGATAATAATGCAAAAGCTTAGCCACTTGCAAACCCATTAAAACATCACCCGGATTATGTGGCAGTATCAGTAGAATTTTCATGCGCTTTTAGTTTGATACTGGCGTTCTTGCTGGGTTGATTTTTCGAGGAGTAAGGCGCATAACCAAAGCTTGCGCTCCTCCTCGGTGATTTCTTGTTGAGCATTTACTTTTTGGCGTATCGCTGCCAATTTTTGATGGAATTCTGAAATTAACATGGACTAAGCATGCCATTTTGAAAACCTGAAGACAAGGTCTCGGAAGATGGAAAATAACTGTTTATCTTTATTGCTATGCCTAAATATGTTATTGCTTTTATGAATGCTGATAGTCTACTCATTCACCAATTGGTCGAACTCGATACCCGAGATGCGGCTTTACGATTTTTTTTCCAAAATTATGCCGCTACGGGCTATTCCAACGATGAAGAAGGCTTTAATTATTTTAAAGAAGACTTTTTTGAAAGTGATAAACCAGCGGGCAGTATTTTAGACTTGGGGTAAAGATGTCCACACCACTTTCGGTTGGAGTTTTGTTCGGGGGGATTTCTTCGGAACAGCCGGTTTCTTTAGTTTCGGGAGCTGGCATGTTGCGTTCGCTCGATACCACTCGTTTCACTGGCTTTCCGGTACTCATTTCCCTTGAGAATGAATGGATTTGGCCAAGCACTTATAAGGCGGGTGAATTCGTGGATTTTACTCCCGAAAAAGCTAAAGCTATTTTGCAATCGCCACCCCCAAATTGGAAACGTCTACGCTTTCCTTTTTTCGCGGACTTCCCCCGCTGCGATATTTTTTTGATTGGCCTGCATGGCATTGGGGGGGAAGATGGTCGTTTGCAAGGGCTATTCGAGCTGATGCAACAGCCTTTTACGGGCAGTGGCAGTATCGGTTCCGCTTTGTCTATGGACAAAATTTTATCCAAGCAAATTTATCAGCAAAATGGTATTCCCACGGCGCCTTATCAAATACTTTTGAAAGCTGAATATGCCAATGCGCAGTACTTAAATTTGGCCGAAAAAACTTTGCATTATCCCATTGTGGTTAAAGATCCATTAGGCGGATCCAGTTTGGGCATGGGTATCGCCAAAGATAGAGTTGAACTGGAAGCATTGGTTAAGAAATTGAGCAGTTCCCCACGACTTTTATTGGAAGCCTTTTTAGCCGGTGGCGAAGCCACTTGTGGAGTGCTTGATCATTGGCAAGCTTTGCCACCTACGGAAATTCGACCACTTAAAGATGGCTTTTTTAATTTCGAAGCGAAGTACACCAAGGGACGTACCGAAGAAATTACTCCTGCTCCGTTTTCCGAAACCATAACTTTAGAAATTCAGCGAATCGCGCGCGCTTGTCATCACGCTTTGCAATTATCAGTTTATAGTCGCACTGATTTTCGCATAGTTGGCGATAAACTTTTTGTTTTAGAAACGAATAATTTGCCAGGATTTACTCCCATGTCTTTGTTACCCCAGCAAGCTGCTTGCGTGGGGCTTTCGTATACAGAATTACTCAATCATATTTTGCATGAGAGTTTGCAGCGGTTTAATTAGTGTCCTCCAAAATTGCTTTATTAATTGACCTTTCAGCACTGCCTTATTGGGCAGTGCTTGATGAAACCTCGAATACTTTATTGGAAAAAATTTGTCCAGGACAAAGAGGCGATAGCGTTTTGGATTTGCTTGCGGCCGGCTTGCAGGAAATAGGTTTGTGCTATGCCGATTTCACTTTAGCCTGTGTAGGGACGGGACCGGGAAGCTTTACTGGTGTGCGCGTGGGCATTGCCGCAGTAGAAGGACTATGTTTTGCGAAACAACTTCCCATTTATCCTTTTTCCACTTTGCAGTCGATGTTAATCTGTGCGGAGTCTTCCACCTTGGCAGTTATTCCGGGGAATGCCGGACATTTTTTTGTGGCGGCGCAGGATTTGTCGGAACAAGTTTTTACCGAACTGGAATTGAAACACGTTTCGAATAAATATGTGACAATACTCACATCAGGGGAATGGACTGGAAAAGCTGAATTGGTAAAATCCTTTGCGCAGCAAAGGGAATTTTCGCAGCAAGTAAATTTTTCGGCTATCGCTAAAATGGCTATGCAAAAGGATCCCATACTAAAGGGTATCATTAAGCCTAATTATGCTATGGCTTCCGCTGCTGAACAAAAACGTAATCTATCCCTTTTATAATAATCGATGAGTCCGCCCATGATACGTTCAATGGTTGCTGCAGATGGCCCCTACGTATTAAACCTAGAATGTGAAGCCAATTCTCAACCTTGGGTTTGGGAGCATTTCGAAGCCTTTTTGAGTGAGAAGGAACAATTCATTACCGGTAACCTTCCGGTCAACGCTGTCTCGCCACTTAGTCATGCTATTTATCAAGGATGGGTTTTGGAAAATAAACAAATACCCTCGCAGGAAGCGTTTAAAGGGTTTTTGTGTTTTTCAGGTGTGGGAGATGAAATAGAAATACAAAACTTGGCAATTCACGCTTCCCAAAGGCGACAAGGTTTGGCGAGTAGTCTATTAATGCAAATGATAGCTTGGGCCGAAGCGGCGCAATATCGCATCGTTCATTTAGAAGCACGTGCTGGAAATAGTGCGGCCCTAGCATTTTATGACAAGTTAGGATTTAAGCAAACGGGCCTAAGAAAAGGTTATTATAGCGACAAACAGGAAGACGCGGTATTAATGAGCTTAAGACTTTAAGCTTTAAGAAAATACTTAAAAGTATCAGCGCCCTATGCTTGAGGGTCGGCAAGGTATTTTTTAATATTGAGGCATTTTGAAAGAGGATGGCATGAAGAAGGCTAAAATTGCAACACGACATGGAGATATTGTTATTGAGTTTCTCAGTGATAAAGCGCCCAATCATGTGGAAAACTTTATTGAATTGGCAGAAAAAGGCTTTTATGAAAATTGCTTATTTCATCGCGTGATTCCTGGATTCATGATTCAAGGTGGCGACCCCAATAGCAAATTAAAAGACCGTCAATTACATGGTACGGGTGGATCGGGTAAAAATATTAAGGCGGAATTTAGCGATGTGTCGCATGTTCGCGGCATTGTTTCCATGGCGCGCGCCGCCAATCCTAATTCGGCTTCCTCACAATTTTTTATTATGACTTCGGATTCTTCTCACCTAAATGGACAATACAGCGCTTTTGGTAAAGTGATTGAAGGTTTAGATGCTGTGGATGCTATCGTGGCGGAAGATAAAGACTTTCGCGATAATCCTGTGAATCCCGTGGAAATGTCTGTTACCATATTTGAAGATTAAGCGCGGCGGCTTGCCGCTTTTTACCCTTTAACTTCGAGGTCCCTTTGCCGTTACGTCCCCGCACTAATCCGAAAGCTAAAAAAAGCTCTGGTGGCTGGGGATTTCGGCTAATCATTGCCCTCATCACTCTTCTACTACTATTCTTATTAATCGGTATATTACTTTGGAAAAGTGGTAATGCCTTAGTTCACAATGATGCTTTTGAACATCGTGCTTGGGCGGTGGTATTAGCGGGAGAGTCGCGAAATTGTGAACGTTCCGAAGCCTCGGTTAAACTTTTTCTCGAAGGGCGCATCGATTCATTAATATTATCCGCTACTCCGATTTACAAAACGCATTATGGCAGCGAATATATTCGCGAGGAAATGATAAAAGCCGGATATTCCCGAAATAAATTATTTGAATTTCATCAAGATGCATACTCGACTTTTGAAGAAGCCACATTGATTTTGCGACAAGCGCGTCTGATGCAAATCGATACCCTCTTAGTGATTACTTCTAATTTCCATTCGGCGCGCTCAGCTATGATTTTTAAAAAATTAGCAAATGGAAATCCTGTTATTCAATTATATGGCGCTGAATTTTCGTCGTATGAACCTAATGCTTGGTGGAGTGATAGGAATAGCCGTAAAACTTGGTTAGAAGAGTGGTTACGTTTTATATATGCTTGGTTTGAAATTCGCTTTTCGCATCCTAAAATTGAAAAGGCAGAATCGGATCGTTTAATTCCAAGTTGGAGTCGTGCAAATAATAACATTGTGACTACTCCTAAGATAGATAGTAGCCTGCTTAAAAAAGATTCCTTAAAAATTAACAGCGATAATTTACCGCTCAAAGCAATAGATAGCTTAGCGCATCTCGATTCCATTCCGCAATTTCCCTTAGAGATTAAGCCCCTTGATGCCGTTAAGAAAGAAATGGTAAAGGACACGCTTAAAGTGGTGAATAAGGAAGTTAGTAAGGATGGTCCCAAAGACATTGCAAAAGATATCGCTAAGAAAGATAAGCCTGAAAAAGAGCCAGCCAAAAAATCTATTGAAAAAAATACGACCAAGAAAAAAGGTGAAAAAGTAAAAGCAGCGACGAAGAAGAAAGCTGAAAATTAAGCTTAATTTTTAAATCTGCGTAAAAAAAATCCTCCGAGACTTTATAGATTCTCGGAGGATTTTTTTATGAATAAAAAATAAAGGAATTATTTTTTTAAGGCATTAATCAAGTTGGAGAATAGGGCATCGGCCAAAGCATTTTTACCGAGCTTGGTAAAAATATCCAATTGATAAAATACCACTTTTCCTTTACCTAAAGGTAACGTTGCAATATCCACACCCCATTTGAGTTTAGCTTTGTCGTGCACACTAGGAAGCATGGTTACACTACCCGCCGCAACCTTGGTATTGGCAATAGGTTCTAAGCTCCACATAGGCATGATATCCGCATAGTTTTGATCGAGCAAGCATTGCGAAGGCAAGTCTTTAAACTCAGGTGCATTGGTTGCAAAATGAAAGCTGCCGTTTACCGCACCAGAAGCGCGGAAGCAATTCAAGGCTTGCGGAAGGAATTTCAAACCATTTAATTTACGCGCATCTTCATCCGTGAGACAGCCCAGAATTAAAGTAGCTCCCTGCTGCACTTTATCGAACATCACTTTGAGCTTAACATTATCCAGATTCGCAATATCTATAACCACTAGGGTTGAGGCATCATTGGAAGTGGAAATGGTTAAGGTATCGGGAAAGTTACCTATGAGCTGCACTTGTTTAAGCACCGCATCCAATTTTATTTCAGGAGGAACAAAAAAGTTTTCTTCAGTGCGTAAAACTTCTTTATTGCTTTTGGATAAAGTGAGATCAAAGGAGAATTTGCCTTTTTCAAAACCCACAGGAAATTTAAAACGACCCAAAGAATTAACGCCTACCTTAGCTTTACCAGGCATGCTTTCTTGATGCAAAACTCGACCATTAGGGCCTTTGACGCGCAGCTGTAAATTATATTCGCCTAAGTCGTCTTCATTTATCAAATGAATTTTAATGGCCGCAGATGTGCCAATATAAGGTGTACGTTCCTCGGCTTCGGCAATCATGTGAATGGGACCATTGACTTTTTTCAAGGCTTCGAGAATAGGTTTTGGTTTACGGAACCAATTTAAAAGTCCCGAAAAGTTTAAACCGGCATCCGCTGTACTGTCTAACATATAGCCAGAAATTTGCGTATTGCTCATGAGCGCGTCGATTTGTTTTAGTAAGCCTTGACGGCCTAAAGCAGCCGCTTCTTTCCAAAAGCTTTCGGCATCTTTCCAGATGTCTAAGCCATTTTCTTTGAGGCCTTGTGTCAATTCATTTTGTAATTGTTGCACATCTTTAACATCAGATTGTTGCGCATACGCTTTCGCGCCTTCTAAAATTTCCGTTAAGCTTTCGGGCATACAAGCACCTAAGCCATCGACAATCACTTTACCATCTAAATCATCTTTGAGATAATTGTAACGTTCCCAAAATGATTTGCTTCCATGTACACCATCGGCAATGGTTTTGCCATCTTTTGAGGTGCAATAGCTAGCCAACATGGAAAAGGTTCGTACCGAAACCGGAAAGCCAATTTTTAAGCGATGCGATTCAAAAGGGCTAATGGCTTGGGCCGAAGGTTGAAAGGCTTTGCCTAAATCAATTTTTCCACCGCCCATATTATCCATAGTTACGGAGCAGAAATTAGAGAATATAGGTCGTGTGGGATCGAGTTCGGCAGCATAACGCAAAAGCTTATTACCGTTTTCTAAAACCATCGATCCATTTTCGGATCCAATAACCCAACCAAAAACACTGGGATGACTACCATCGCAATCAATAAGGTTTTGAATTTGCGTTTTTAAAACTTCTAAACTATCGCGACTGGATTTTTGATTGTAACAAGTAGTTTCTTGCAAAACCATCATTCCCACTTCATCACAAATATCCAGCACAGGCTTAGGCAAAGGTGCTCCGCCTGAGCGTAACAAATTGATGCCTGCGTCTTTTAATAACAAAATTTCTTTTTTGATATCGACAGGAAAAACAGGTAAGCCATGGCCCACTGGGAAAAACCAAGGGTAACTTACGCCTTTAATTTTCAAATTCTTTTGATTGAGTTTGAAGGTTCCCTTTTCCACATCGGTGCCGCGCATACCGAATTGTAGCGAAACCGGATAGGAGCCTAATAGACGTACTTTTAATTGGTATAGCCAAGGTTGGTCAGGAGTCCATAGGCGTACATTGTCGAGGACTAATTGCAATTTTAATTCTGCATTTTCACGCTCGAATTTTATGCTTTTAGTCATGAGTCCCACATCGCCGGAAGGGCTTGTGAGTTCATATTCTAATTCCGCTTGAAAGCCTTTTGGATTCCAAAATTTAGCTTCGATAGAAATGCGATCGGCTTCATAATCCGTAAATACATTTAAGCAGCGAATGCCGGCTTTACCCACCATCATCAAATACACATCGCCGGTTAATCCAGCAAAGGCACCGCGTGCATGAGGTCCACCTAATGCGATTTCAGGGCCGGTAAGTTCACCGATTTTGCCTTGTCTATCAAGGGTTTGTACGCGAATAGTTAAAAAATTGCTTTCGCCAATGCGTACAAAACGCGAACCATCGACTTCAAAAGAGCTAGATCCGCCCATATGCATGCCGATTTCTTCGCCATTGAGCCATACGGTAGCATGATGATGCACCGATTCAAAACGAATAAAAAAGCGCTTAGGGCTTTCTTTTTTATCTACGGCAAACTCTTTGAAGTAATAAGCAATATGCGCGTCTTCTTCATTGTTTTCCAAATTCCACACATGGGGAATCTTTACTTTTTTTACGGAAAGAGGCTTTTTTCGGTACCATTGATCTATCAGACCCGCATCAACGGGGTCAAAACAAAAGTCCCAATTCTCATCCAGTTTTAGAATATTGGCCATCGCAACTCCCCATTTCTGGTTCGGTGTGCTAAGTTAAATAAGTGTCAAAAATGTTCGGTAAAGATAATAAATATTGGGGAATTTTGCCGTTTTTGAAACCCAAACCCTGAAAAAGGATCTTTTATTCACCCGATCCGAGGCCTAAATACCAGAGTAAAAATCGTTCCGCAAAAAAACCGGCAAGCATCACACCCAAGCATATAAAGGGCCCGAAGGGGATTTGCCGTTCGGAATTTAAGCGTCGCAACCACATCATAGGCAGCCCAAAAAAAGTTCCTAAAAAAGATGCCGCCATCAGCCCTAAAAGTGCAGTTTTCACCCCAAAGAGAGCTCCGCACATGGCCAAAAGTTTAACATCGCCAAAACCCATGGCTTCTTTTTTTAAAATTTTGCTCGACACAAATCCGATTAACCAAAGAAATCCGCCACCCCCGATTAACCCTAATAATGACTGCAAAGGAGTTTGTCCTCCCCGTAAAAAACTTAATCCTAACCCAATCAACATGCCAGGAAAAACCAAAACATCAGGGATGAGATAATGTTTAAAGTCGATAACAAAAATAGGGATGCTCACCAAAATCAAAAAAGTCATGCCGAGCATGAAATCTAAGGGATAGAGTGTCGGGTGATATAAAAAATAATAGGCACAAAGCGCCGCACAAATGCCCGTAAATATTTCTACCAAGGGATAAATGAATCCAATAGAGACGCCGCAGCTTTTGCATTTGCCCTTTAGCCATAGCCAAGAGAGTACTGGAATATTTTCATAAAACTTTATTTTGTAGCCGCAACGCGTGCAATGCGAAGGAGGGAATACCACGCTTTCCTCACGAGGCATACGCCATATTACGACATTAAAAAATGAACCCACCATTAAACCAAAAATTCCGGCAAAAAAAATCACGACATTTATTGGGGCTTCGATTAGTGTTTCCATAAGTTGATATTATGCTATAAAAGCGAAGTTTTGGCTAGCAGGGAAATTTTCTTCTTGGTTATGTATGGCTACTTGATAAAGGGGAAAGTCTTCCCCTAGCCTCGGCTTCACGATTTAACACTCACGTTTCGTTCACTTCGACAAAGGCTCAGTGACCGAGATACGAAATACCGTGTTAACTCGCGTGATCCTCGTCTACCCTTTCGATATGCATGTGGGGTTCGTTCACAGCGCCCTTACATATTCGAAAATTTGCGAACGTAAACATTTCGGTTGCATCTTGGTCACTTCGACAGGCTCAGTGACCGAAGTATACACTATGCCCGAACGTGTTGCTCGGTCACTGAGCCTGTCGAAGTGCCGAGTAACACGCAAGCAAATAATTTATTTGTAATCAAAATGTATGAAGATTTTTTTTGTGAATGAATGATAAACGATTCATGCAAGCGATAGTTGCATGCAATGCTCCACATTAAAAAATTTATTTCAAAAACCGCTCCTAACAAAAAGAATAAATCCACGCGCCGGAAAGAAAAACCTGAAAACCAACTTGGAACGAGGCTATATTTATTTTCTTATATAAACTGGAGTTTTACAAATGACAAGTGCCGCACAACGAGCCGAATTACAATCCCAAATTTGGAAAATTGCAAACGACGTGCGTGGCTCCATCGATGGATGGGATTTTAAGCAATATGTACTCGGCACGCTCTTCAAAAAGAGACAAATAACAACACCCTCACCGATGATCATATTGCTCAGATCATGGATGCCTTCGATCGTAAAGTCGATATTGAGTATATGGCGAAATCGGTTGACTTTGATGCCATTGAAGCCAATGAATACAATCTATCTGTGAGCTCCTATGTGGTTGCCGAAGACACACGCGAATTGATAAATATCACAAAACTTAATTCAGAGATACAAATCACAGTGAAGAAAATTGACAAACTCCGCGCGGATATTGATGCCATTGTTGCTGAGATTGAAAATGGCAGTGAAGGATGAACATCCTAAATTTTAACCACCTCGTCGAAACCATCCAGAAGTTCTATACGGTATATCCAAAGATTCTTGGGTCGATAACCCAAACATTTAAAACCAATTTCTACCACCCCGCCCTGTCGGCCACCCCTCCAATGGAGGGGAATAAATACATAGAGTCGCATTTTCTTAATTCCCCTCCTGAGAGGCGGATATTCAACTACTTAGCGCTCCCAAAAAATAAAAAACTCACTCAAAGATCCAGAGAGCTTCGAAAAGCTGGAAATCTGGCAGAAGTACTATTCTGGCAAGCGTTCAAATACAAAAAATCCTTGGGCTATGATATAGACAGGCAAGTCATTATTGGAAATTTCATCGTCGATTTTTTTATTCCCGAATTGGGACTGGTCTTTGAAATAGATGGGAGTAGTCACGATTTTAAACAGGAGTACGACGCACAACGCGAAGCAATTTTGCGCGGCCTGCAATTAGAAGTTATTCATTTCACTGATTTGGAAGTTAAGAAGTTTATCTCTTCTGTAAAAGAAAAAGTTGTTGCAGCTATTAAAATACGTGAAGATGAAATAAACGCCGTAGCGAGTACGCTTAAGAATTCTGCTGAACTTAGTTCCCAAAAAAATTCCCCTCTTGAGCGGTGCCCGAAGGGCGGGGTGGATTCTTCTGTCTTTTACATGCTTAATGCATCCACCCCGTCAGTCTTGCAGCCTGCCACCCCTCAAGAGGGGAATTTAGGAGGCAAGCATGAGTAATCAGAATTTAATGGAGAGACTGCTTGATGGGGCGACGGTGGAGTGGAAGCCGTTAAGGAAGCTTCTATAATGGATAAAAACAAAAAAATTGAAATAATCGGCAGTGATGTGACCTTTTTTAATCAGGGGGCTGAAGATTATATCTCGCTGACGGATTTGGCCAAACATAAGAACGCTGAGCATACCGGTGTTGTTATTTCTCATTGGCTTAGTACCCGCTACACTATTGAATTTATGGGGATTTGGGAACGCGTGAGCAACCCGAATTTTAATCTAACGGAATTCAGTTACATTAAAAATGAAAGTGGCAGTAATGGCTATGTTCTCTCTGCAAAACAATGGATTGAAAAAACAAATGCGATAGGACTTATTTCCAAGGCTGGACGCTATGGCGGTACCTATGCTCATAAGGATATCGCTTTTGAATTTGCTACCTGGATTTCTCCGGAACTGAAATTTTATCTCATTAAAGAGTTCCAGCGACTCAAAGAAGAGGAGCAGAAAAAACTTGGTTGGGATTTCAAACGCCAACTCACTAAAATCAATTACCGAATTCACACCGATGCCATCAAAGAAAACCTGATCCCGGCGGAATTAACCAATCAGCAAATGAATCTTGTGTATGCTTCAGAGGCTGATCTGCTGAATATGGCACTGTTCGGGAAAACCGCAAAGCAATGGCGTGATGAGAACCATGGTAAAAATGGTAACATTCGAGATTATGCAAATGTCTCACATCTGGTGTGTCTTGCCAACCTTGAAAACCTGAATGCTCATTTAATACAGCAGGGATTGCCACAATCAGAAAGAATAAAGCTATTGAACCGTACAGCCATACACCAAATGCGTTTGCTTACCGATGACCTAGGGGTTAAAAAAATGCATAGAGGCAAGCATGAGTAATCAGAATCCAATGAAAGCACTGCTTGAAGGTGTGGCGGTAGAGTGGAAGGCCTTGGGGGGGTGCTTGTGCGTACTAAAGGCACAAAAATTACCGCTAGTGAAATGAAGGTCTTACACAAAGATGATGCCCCATTAAAAATTTTTGCAGGTGGCAAAACAATTTCCTTTTTCGATTTTAACGATATTCCAGAGAAGGATATAAATAGAGAGCCTTCTATCGTCGTTAAATCTCGTGGTAATATTGAGTTTGAATATTACGATAAACCATTTTCGCACAAGAATGAAATGTGGTCATATCATTCACAAAATGAGTTTATCCATATCAAGTATTTATATCATTTTCTTAAACTGAATGAACCGTACTTTCAGAATCTCGGCAGCAAAATGCAAATGCCACAGATTGCAACTCCAGATACTGACAAGTACCGAGTCCCTGTTCCATGCCCCGACAACCCGAAAAAATCCCTCGAAATCCAATCCGAAATCGTCCGCATTTTGGACACCTTCACCGAGCTTATAGCCCGCAAAAAGCAATACAACTACTACCGTGAAATGCTGCTCACCTTTCCTAAGCCGGAAACTAATGGATAATTAGGATTAAATTATGAATGACGAAATAAAAGCTGACTCTGCAATAAGCGCGCAAAACTTTGTAATAGTCAATGGTGATTTGGTGCACGATTTAAAGGTGCTTATTGATCAAGGTCGTCGTCAGGCGATTGTAGCGGTCAACAATGCTCTTACAACAACCTATTGGCATGTGGGTAAACGGATCAACGAATCTATTTTACAGGGTGAGCGGGCCGAATACGGCAAACAGGTTGTGGAGTCTCTGGCGCAGGAGCTAATCTTGCTTTATGGCAAAAGCTTTGAGGCGAAAAATCTTCGTCGAATGATGCAGTTTGCGGAGGTTTTTTCTGATTTCGAGATTGTCGTTCCACTGGCACGACAATTAACCTAGTCGCATTTTTTATTGCTAATTCCTTTAAAACCTCCTGAAGCTCGTTTTTTTTATGCCCGCATGGCGAGTGAATTACACTGGAGCAAGCGGGTTTTAAAGGATCAAATAGAACGTAAAGCATTTGAACGAACCGAAATTGCGGATACAAAACTAACCTTAGCGAATGCGAATCACCTTACTGGAAATTTTAAAGATCCTTATTTTCTCGATTTTCTGGGTCTGAAAGAAGGCTACCTTGAAAATGAATTAGAAAATGCAATTCTAAAAGAATTGGAGCTTTTCATCCTGGAATTGGGAAATTCCTTTGCATTTGTGGAACTGCTCAATATGCAAAAAGACAACATAATGGTTGCCGAATATTGGACAAATCTTCCACCTAAAGAATTGCTTGAACAAAAACTGCACAACGCACTCATTGAGGTGCGCGAGCGGATAGCAGAACGAAAATTGCTCGAAACGGGTGGCAAATCATGAAAGAGAAAATTTCCATCCGGTTTTTTAATGACCGAGAAGTCCGCGCGGTGTGGAACGATACAGGGTCTCGTTGGTGGTTTTCCGTACTGGACATTGTGGGTGTATTAAATGACCAGGAAAATTACGAAAAAAACCGTAATTACTGGAAATATTTAAAAGCAAAGCTGAAAAAAGAAAACCTTCAACTGGGTAGTGGCACTAACCAGTTGAAATTGTTGGCACCTGATGGAAAAAAACGGCTTTCCGATGTGATTGATTCCGATGGTGTAATAACGCTCGCAAAAAACCTTCCCAACACTAAGTCAAATCGCTTTATTGAGTGGTTTTTATACAGCGAAGAAACGATCGACGGCAAGAGCAAATCAAAAGCCTATGCTCTTTTTGAAAGTTCTTTTATCGACAGTATTGAAGTGGGTACAGTTAAGGGTTTGCAGCAAATACACGCCTATCTTTTTGGCGGCTTGTATGATTTTGCAGGTTTAATTCGCACAAAAAATATCAGCAAAGGTGGTTTTCAATTTGCCGCAGCCGGGTTTCTGCCAACTACGCTAGTTGCAATAGAAAAAATGCTGGAAGATTCGATTGAAAATGTCATCAACAAATATACCGAAATGAATATTGCCCACCCTTTCATGGAAGGCAATGGCAGAACGGCAAGGATCTGGCTGGATTTGATGCTAAAGAAAAAACATGCCCGCTGTGTTGACTGGAGCAAGATCAATAAAAATAAATATCTGGAAGCCGTGAGACTCAGTGTGACGGATAACTCCATGCTGAAAAAATTGATCACCAAGTCATTAACCGATAAAATTCATGACCGGGAAATGTTCATGAAGGGAATTGACTATTCCTACTACTACGAAGAAGCCGAATAAGGGACATGCAAGCCTGTCGAAGTGCCGAGTAACACGCAAGCAAATAATTCATTTGTAATCAAAATGTATGAAGTTGATATTTCAATTAGTTACTAGCATTCATATTCCTTAGATGAGGGCCGGTTCATGGTACGATTTGAAATGGTTTATGCTTTGCATCGCTATTTAATGCAACATCGATATGCTACGCCCGCAATGCGAATACAAAAAGAATTGCATTGCTCTTCGGCTACTTTTTATCGTGTAGTTAAATTCATGCGCGACAAGCTGGCCGCGCCCATTCTGTGCGATAGGAAATATAAGGGGTATCGTTATGATCTTGCAGATGCGGAAACTTATGAGTTACCTGGTTTATGGTTTAGTGGCGAGGAATTAGCCGCCTTAATTTCCTTAGAAAATATTTTACGCGAAATGCACGCCGATATACTGCAAGAACAATTTGCTCCTTTGCGTGAAAAACTTACCAAGCTATTAAATGAAAATGAAATTCCACTTTCCAATTGGGAAAATCGCATACGTCTTTTGCCTATGGGCACAAGAAAGATTGGCGAGGGTATTTTTAAATCTATCGCCGAAGGTGTACTCCTTCGTAAGCAATTAAAGTTGAATTATATAAGAGGTAGCGATGGAACCGCTACCCTGCGCACGGTATGTCCACAAAGTTTAGTTCGTTATCGCGACAATTGGTATTTGGACGCATGGTGTCATTTTCGGCAGGGTCTTCGATCATTTGCTTTAAATCGAATTACTGGAGTAGAAGTTTTAAAAAGCAAAGCTCGCTCTGAGGATAAAAATATTTTGCAGGATCACTTTACCGAGTCGTACGGAATTTTTGCAGGTAAGGCCAAGCATATAGCAGAATTAATTTTTCATAAAACAGCAGCGAGATTTGTATCGCAAGAGCAATGGCATCCAAAGCAAATTGGAGAGTGGTTGGCTGATGGAAGTTATCGTTTGAAACTTCCTTTTGGGGATGAAAGGGAATTGTTAATGGATATTCTGCGGTATGGGGATGAGGTGGAAGTAGTAGATCCGCTTTTTTTGCGAGCGAAAGTGTTGGGAACGTTGAAGGCGGCGGCGAAAAAATATGTTTGATTTTTTGTTTCACTATCAGGTTTTGAGAGTGTGGGGAGTTAGGTTTTGGGTATGTCAAATTATTTAGCTCATGTTCGGAAAGATGAGAATGGGAATTGGATCCAGCATTCTTTGGAAGAACATCTTCAAGCAGTAGCAACATTAGCAGAAAACTTTGCATCAACATTTGATTCTGCTGAATGGGCGTTCTTAGCTGGAATTTGGCATGACTTAGGAAAGTATAAATCTGATTTTCAAACCTATATTCGTTCTGCTAGCGGCTATAATCCAGACGCTCATTTGGAAAATACACCAGGCAAGGTTGATCATAGTACAGCGGGTGCCATTCATGCTGTATCACGTCACGGGGGAGTAGGGAAAATCTTGGCGTATTTAATTGCAGGGCATCATGCGGGTCTCCCTGATTGGTTAAAAGCGGAGGCAGAAGGTCGAGGGCTTGAAGAGAGATTAAATGATAAACAGCATTTAGAAGAAACAAAAAAAGCTCCGATACCCGAAGAAATTTTAAATGCAGCAATGCCCAAATCCAGGCCACCTCCTGATCCTGAGCATGCACATTTATGGATTAGAATGCTTTTTTCCTCATTAGTTGATGCCGATTTTTTAGACACAGAAGCCTTTATGGATCCGAAAAAATCGGCTTTGCGTGGTTCTACCACTAACCTAAAGGCGCTTTTAGATGTTTTTAATATTAGGAATGCAGAAAGGAATATTGAACTTCAAGAAAAAAAACTCTTTGATCTTCCTGTAAACAAAATTCGCAGACAAGTATTAGAAGATTGTATAGGGGCAGGAAAGCTGGAATCAGGATTCTTTTCTCTAACAGTGCCAACAGGTGGTGGGAAAACTCTTTCTTCTGTGGCCTTTGCATTAGAACATTCTCTGAAGCATAATAAGCGTCGTATAGTAGTAGCAATTCCATTTACAAGTATAATTGAGCAGACCGCACAAGAGCTCATAAAGATTTTTGGATCAGTAAATGTTCTGGAGCATCATAGTAATCTCGATTTAGATCGAGAGACACCAAAAGGACGACTTTCATCTGAGAATTGGGATGTACCTATTGTAGTTACTACTAATGTGCAATTATTTGAGTCATTATTTGCAGCACGAACTAGTCGATGTAGAAAGCTTCATAATCTTGCAAATTCAGTCATTATCCTTGACGAAGCGCAGATGTTACCTCCGGAAAAACTAGCTCCTACTCTTTCGGTCTTAAAAGGTCTCGTGGCTCATTTTGGATGCACGGTTGTATTGTGTACAGCTACTCAGCCTGCTTTGATTGGGGATATTGGATCCGGCAAAGTTAAATTTAATGGTATAAATAATGTACGTGAAATCATTCGCGATCCTATTAATTTGGCGCACACTCTTAGGCGAGTAGCCCTTCGTGTATACAGTGATGAACGAGTGGATTGGGCGACTTTGTCACAATCCCTTGCGAAGCACTCACAAGTATTGTGCATTGTTAATCGACGGCAAGATTGCCGTGACCTTTGGGAAGCTGTCCAGAAACATACTGGAGAAACACCAGTGCATTTATCCGCACTTATGTGTGGAGTTCATCGCTCACAGGTGGTGGCTCAGATTAAAGACGATTTGCAAAAAGGAAATCCTTTACGAGTCATAAGTACCCAACTTGTCGAAGCGGGAGTGGATATTGACTTTCCTGTTGTCTATCGGGCAATGGCCGGACTTGATAGTATCGCTCAAGCTGCTGGACGATGCAATCGAGAAGGTCGATTAAATTTGGATGGGAAACTGGGTGACGTAGTAATCTTTCATCCACCAAAGCCATCCCCGCAAGGTCTTTTGCGTAAAGGGGAAGATGCTGGCGCAGAAGTGATGCGCACTGCACCAGAACTGGCTCATCGTTTAGCACCGGAAGCTTTTCAACGCTATTTCCATTTTTTTTATGGACGTGTTAACGATTTTGGTAAAGATATATTCAAACAGCATTTGATAGTGGATGCAGGACGATGTCAGTTTCAATTTCGGTCTGCTGCCTTGTGGTATCAGCTTATAGATGAGCAAGGGTATCGTGGAATTGTGGTGTGGCATGCGACTAGTAAATTTACTAGTCAGGAAATTATAGAAGAAGTCACAAAATATGGTCCGACTCGGGAGCGGATGCGGCGTCTTCAGCGATTCACAGTTAATGTGCCTCAAATTGTTTGGCAAAAACTTCGAGATCAAGGGGTCATCATGGAAGTGATAGGCCCAGAAGGTGCTCTTGGATTATGGGCACAATGTGTTTCCGGCTTGTACGACTACACTTTTGGCTTACGCATTGATGGGCCAGTGTATGATGGTACGGAATTTATTTATTGAAAAGAAAGGACGGTCCTTGTTTTGATTTACAAAAATAGATCATTTTGTTTAGAAGTTCGAGGCGACTATGCTTGCTTCACGCGCCCAGAAATGAAAGTAGAGCGCGTCAGTTATGATGTTATTACTCCATCGGCAGCGCGTGCTATTTTCGAAGCTATATTTTGGAAGCCCGCAATAGTATGGAGAATTAATAAAATTGAAGTATTAAATCCAATTCGATGGATATCTGTGCGTCGTAACGAAATCGGTAAAATAGCTTCTTCAGGAAGTGATGGTATTCTAATTGAAGATGAACGGCAACAACGTGCAGGGCTTTTTCTTCGAGATATCGCTTACCGTCTCTATGCTGAAATGGAATTTATACCACCACCGAAGCGTCCTAAAATAATGAACCCAGTTTCAGAAGAATTGGTGGAGGTTGAAGAGCGTATTGATTGGGCTAAAGATGAGAATCCAGGTAAATACAATGCAATGTTTGAGCGCAGAGCCACTAAAGGACAATGTTTTAATCAACCTTATTTAGGTTGTCGTGAATTTAGTTGTGCTTTCCGTTTATTAAGCGAAGCTAATCTAGCTGAAGAGCAAGCTAAGAATCCACCAATAGCAGAATCACGCGACTTAGGATTCATGTTATATGATATGGATTTTTCAGATGCAACCGATCCCAAACCTACTTTTTTTCGACCAACCATAAAAAATGGAATAATCAATCTACCGTCGTGGGACAGCGATGAGGTGCGCAAATGATTCTGCAAGCTCTTTATGATTATTATCAAAGAAAGGCATTAGATCCAGAAAGCGGAATCGCACCCGAAGGTTTTGAATGGAAAGATATCTCATTTGTAGTAGTAATAAATCGTGACGGAAAATTTATAGCATTAGAAGATACTAGAGAAGGGGAAGGAAAAAAAAGGCGAACTCGTTCTTTCTTAGTTCCAGCCGGAGAAAAAAGAGCATCAGGTATAAAAGCTAATCTCTTATGGGATAATATTGAATATGCGCTTGGAGCCAACCCCCGCGGAAGAGATGATGCTGCATCTCGACATTTAGCTTTTCGAAATCGTTTGATTACCAATCTTATTGATCATCCTGATCGCGATGCCCTTATTCGATTTCTCGATTCTAATCCTATCTTACAAATCGAAGCCAGTTCCAAAGATGCTAACATCTGGAAAGAGATGTGCGAGGTTAATGCCAATTCTAATGTTGTATTTAGAATTGACGGATCAGAATCAACTTCAATTTGCGAAACCCTCGCTTCTAGTATCGTTTCGATTAATTCATCGAGCGAAGGCATTTGCCTAATATTGGGAAAGAAATCGCCTATATCGCAACTCCATCCAGCGATCAAAGGTGTTCGAGATGCGCAACCAGCAGGAGGAGCAATAAGTTCCTTTAATTTATCGGCTTTCCGTTCCTATGGAAAAGAACAAAATAAGAACGCTCCGATCAGTAACTTTGCAACTTTTGCCTATACGACAGCTCTAAATATGCTACTCAGTCGCGATTCGAAAAACAAAGTTCAGGTTGGCGATGCTACTACAGTATTTTGGTCCGACAAAAAAACATCGCTAGAGGAAGATTTTTTTTCTTACTGGAGTGTGAGTAAAGATGATCCCGATAGAGATATAAAAGCAGTTGAAACGCTTTTGAAAAGTCCCTATACAGGATCTAGTCTTCCAAATGAAGACGCACGTTTTTTTGTTTTAGGACTTTCGCCCAATGCGGCTAGAGTATCTGTACGGTTTTGGCATACTGGTACAGTAGCTGATTTCTCTGAAAATCTTCAAAAATATTTTAAAGACTTAGAAATTGTGAAGCCCAATGGAGACAAAGGAAGTTACGCTCTCTTCTTCTTGCTTTCTGATATAGCGCTTCAAAATAAAATTGAAAACATTCCTCCAAATCTGGCGGGAAACGTCATGCGCTCTATCCTAACAGGTGGACCATTTCCTACAACACTTTTACAACAAGTTGTTCGCCGAATCAGGGCCAACCGTGAAGTGAAACGTACACAGGCATCTCTTTTGAAAGGTTGCCTTAATCGAAAACGAAACATACAACTCAATTCAATACAGCAGGAGATAACTATGGCACTTGATTCCACTAATACTAACCCCGGGTATAGGCTAGGAAGACTTTTTGCTGCGCTCGAAAAAATTCAAGAAGATGCTCAACCAGGAATTAATGCTACTATTCGTGACCGCTTTTATGGAGCAGCAAGTTCTAGTCCAGTAAGTGTTTTTCCGCAACTACTAAAACTAAAGAATCATCATTTAGCGAAATTGGAAAATCATGCATTTCGAGGCGCACATGAAAAACGCCTTGGGGAAATTTTTGGAGGAATGCTTCCAGATATGCCAAGTCATCTATCTATGGAAGATCAAGCGCGTTTTGCGATTGGTTATTATCATCAACGTCAAGCATTTTTCACAAAATCTGAAAAACCAGAACAACCAACAAAAGAAGGATAATTAAACATGAGCACTATTAACAAACGTTACGATTTCATTTTATTATTCGATGTGCAAGATGGAAATCCAAATGGCGATCCAGATGCCGGTAATCTTCCTCGTATAGATGCAGAAACAGGAATGGGGCTAGTAACAGATGTTTGCCTCAAGCGCAAGGTGCGGAATTTTGTTTCACTTACAAATGAAGGTAAACCAACGTATGATATTTTCGTAAAAGAGAAGGCTATATTAAATCAAAAAATAGCTGGTGCCTACGCTGATCTTGGAATAGACCTTGAGAAAGAACCTCAGGATATTAAAGACGGGAAGAAACGTAATAGTAAAGGTGATGCTCAAGGAAGCGAAATAAGCAAGGGCCGATCACGTATGTGCAAAACATATTTTGATATTCGAACATTCGGTGCTGTTATGAGTACAGGTGCAAATGCTGGACAAGTTCGTGGACCTATTCAAATGACTTTTGCTCGTTCAATCGAGCCAGTTGTAGTGTTAGAGCATAGCATCACTCGTATGGCGGTAACTACTGAAGCTGATGCTGAAAAGCAAGGTGGAGATAATCGTACTATGGGTCGTAAATTTACAATTCCGTATGGGCTTTATCGCTCACATGGATTCATCTCGGCGCATCTCGCAGCACAAACAGAATTTACTGAAGATGATCTTACAGTTTTTTGGGAAGCACTAAAAAATATGTTTGAGCATGATCGATCGGCTGCAAGAGGCCTTATGTCCACACGACCACTCCTTGTATTTGAACACAGTTCTGCCCTTGGTAATTCTCCCGCTCATACTTTATTTGAACGTGCTGAAGTCAAGCGCAGAGAAGGAAGTACTGGCCCAGCTAGATCATTTAATGATTATGACGTTCTATTTGATGGTAAACCACTTCCAGATGTAGGATCAAATAGAGACTTGGGAAATGGTGTAAAATTAATTCGTATGGCGTGATCAATATCGCTATTTAAAATAGCAATAGCCATAATGAACGAAGAAGATTTCCTCCCCATTTCGGCGCTCCAGCACATTTTGTTCTGCGAGCGTCAATGCGCATTGATCCATTTGGAGCGCGCATGGGAGGAAAATACGTTCACAATACAAGGTCAAATTTTGCACGAAAAAGTTGATAGTGGTAAGGATGAAAAACGCAGTGACTTGTATGTTACGCGATCTCTTCCTATCAAAAGTCAGCAGCTAAAAGTAAGTGGTAAAGCGGATGTGGTTGAATTTCGTCGAACCACAAAAGATACTATCCATGGAATCGGTTTGGAAAAGTTTGGACTAACGGGTCTTTGGCTCCCAAGGCCTGTAGAATATAAACGTGGAAAGGTTAAAACTGGTCCTTACGACAATGTACAACTCTGCGCTCAAGCAATTTGTTTAGAAGAAGCGTTTAATATTTCATTAACAGAAGCAGACCTTTTTTATCATCAAACTCGGCGAAGACAAATTGTATTACTTGATGCTGAATTGCGTCAAAAAACGTTTGAAACAGCTGAACGCTTACATGTTTTATTTCGCGAAGGGAAAACACCACCCGCTGAACCTGGAGAAAAATGTAAAGCATGTTCGCTGCAAAATATTTGCCTGCCTTGGAATCCAATATCACATTCATCAAAATATTTTCAGTCCCTATTTGATTTATGAAAAAGCATCTCAATACCTTATACATAACGACCCAAGGCAGTTATGTGCATAAACAACGCGAGACCTTAATTATTGAACACGATGGTAAAAAAGTTTTTCAAATTCCTATTCACGGTATTTGGAATGTAGTGTGTTTTGGAAATGTTTTAATCTCTCCTTTCGCTATTGGATTTTGTGCTGAAAATAATGTTGGATTAGCCTTCTTTACTGAAAGAGGAAGGTTTCTTGGTCGTGTTGTGGGGCCGCAAAGTGGAAATATTTTGCTTCGCAAACATCAATATCGTATTGCCGATGATAAGCAACAGAGCATTCGCTATGTTCAAGCTTTATTGGCTGCAAAGATTGGAAATTCTCGCGCCGTGTTAATGCGTGCCTTACGCAATCACGAATTTGAAGATGAAGGAAAAATTCAAATCGCAATTACTCGACTTGGACATTATCTGCAAAAAGTTAAAAGTTGTCAGGATATTGAGATAGCTCGCGGTATTGAAGGGGAATCCGCAAGCGTATATTTTAGTGTTTTTAATCACCTTATACTTCATCAAAAACCAGAATTTAATTTTTCAGGACGTAACCGAAGACCTCCTCTTGATAGAATAAATTGTTTACTGTCTTTTATATATGCGCTTGTTACTAATGATATTGAATCTGCTTTACAAGGTGTGGGACTTGATCCATCGGCAGGATTTCTTCATACGGATAGACCCGGTCGCGCTAGTTTAGCTTTAGACATTATTGAAGAGTTTCGTGCTTGTCTTGCAGATCGATTAGCACTTAGCTTGGTTAACCTCAAACAAGTTGATAGTAATGGTTTTATTATTTCGCCAAATGGTGCTGTTGAAATGGAAAGCGGTACACGAAAAGCAGTTCTTATTGCTTATCAAAAAAGAAAAAGTGAAGAAATCACTCATCCGTTCTTAAATGAAAAAGTGGAGATGGGTCTTTTATTTCATGTGCAGGCATTATTGCTAGCTCGAACTATTCGCGGAGATATGGATTATTATCCACCTTATATTTGGAGATAATAAATGTTAGTGCTGGTAACCTATGACGTTAAAACCGAATCTTTAGGTGGTAAACGTAGGTTACGTCGTATTGCGAAATGTTGCGAAGATTATGGACAACGCGCACAATTTTCGGTTTTTGAATGCGAAGTTGAACCTGCAAAATGGGAACTATTAAAAAGTAAACTTCTTGCGATTTATAAGGCGGAGGAAGATAGTCTTCGATTTTATTATCTAGGAAGTAATTGGGAACGTCGAGTCGAACATTTTGGTTCAAAGCCTACAGCAGATCTTCATGGTCCTTTGATCATTTAATCAATCGCTAACCTAAAGCTGACACAAAATCACATAGGCTTAGCGCACCGAAATCAGAGCGCATTTGGGCACTCTTGAGTTCTTTGAAATAATCTCTTACATATTTAACGTAGGTCAGCGGATCTACACTTCTAAGTGCAGGTATTAACTAAGCTTAGAAGTAAGGAGTCGCGCTCTTCACGAGCGCGTGGATTGAAACTCGATCTCTCGGATGTTAAACCAGAAAGCATAAAGTCGCGCTCTTCACGAGCGCGTGGATTGAAACTTTTGAATTGTCGGCTGATATAAATGGAAAGGTAGTCGCGCTCTTCACGAGCGCGTGGATTGAAACCAATAAAGCGGCGCTGAAGACAGTTAAAGACATCGTCGCGCTCTTCACGAGCGCGTGGATTGAAACCAAAAGGCGTCTGGTTGGTACGCCTATTGTTCGTGTCGCGCTCTTCACGAGCGCGTGGATTGAAACCGACCAACACGGTGGAAAAACAGGTAACAGCCAAGTCGCGCTCTTCACGAGCGCATGGATTGAAACAGGAATACATCGAAGCCGCCTTTAGTGGACTTATGTCGCGCTCTTTATGAGTGCGTGAGTTGAAACGACAAAACAATTACTGGTTTTTTGTTTAGATGCATTTTTATTCTGTGCGAGAGAGGGGCATAAGGCACCTTCTTTTAGCACATTCTCCACATATCCTAGGAAACACTGTACCTAAACAATTCGAGCCCAAATTCAGCATTTTTCTAACGCAGGAGTTAAATTATTTCATATGCCGGAACTGTTGGATCCTAGGTCGCTTTCAAAGGGTAAAAGATTCTTTTCTGTTGGCGGTAAGCCTGCTGTAGTCACTATGTCTGAGGATGGTGGGGTTTCTATCAGAGTGCCATCGGGATCGGGAGCTGTTGATGCCTGGGATTTATCGACAAAGGGGGAGCCAATATCCCTAGATGAGTTCTTAAAACTCTGGTCTTCTTTTTTGAAAAAACGCTCAACTCTGCACCTTGATTAGGTGTGTGTAATTAGTCTCTTATAATATATCTCGCAAACCTTATTAGTTTTACAAAACCTATAGCGTTTACATTTTCAAAGAAGGGTTATAAAATCAATACTCAAACCCAGCGGTAAAATGAAAGACATGTGATTTACCGTCTATGCTATTTAAGGCATAACTAATCCCTATCATCGGATTGATGACATAGCTCGTTCTTAAACCAATGTTCAAGGTTATGGGAACATAGAACAGGTTCGCACCCAAATTATAACTGTCTGGGAAATAATAAATCCCAATTCCATAGCACATATTGATTTTGTCGAAAACGGTTCTGTTAAAGTATAAGCTGAAATTGGGTAATATTTTGCCATTGCCTTCAATTATGGCGGTATCTGAAATAATTCCTTTCCCACTTGCGAAAACTGCAGATTTGTTCCCAGCGCATAACTTTTGTCGACATAAATCAGAGATAATTCTGCCGATTTATTTTCATTGAGAGTCGAATAGTTGTTAGCCTGGGTTGGTTCAACTCGCTTATCATCATCTCCTCCAACAGTAGTGTGTTTGGTAGTAGTGGTGATAGTATCTTGAGTGCTAATACTGGAAGTTAAGCTTGCATGTAAGCCTTTATCAATATTATTCGCGGTTTTCAATCCTTGAGGGGAAGCGTATTGAGTGTGTAGATAATCAACTCGCGTCAAAGAATATTCTATGCAACTTAAGTGAAATAAAGCGAGAAAGGGTATTAAATAGAAAAGCGCATGCTTCATAGTATTCATAAGACGATTAAGTGGATGTGGATGTTACTATTAAAAATAGATTTGAGTTTGGGTATTCACTTATCGATTTTTTGGGGAATTGTTTTGCCTTGCAAATCTCTGAATTGTTGTTCCCAAGAAAAAATAACTTTTCCATTTCGCATAATTTTCATTAAGGACGGCGCTAATTTTGCGCGTGTGGATTTTGTGGCAATACTCGAAGGGATGAGTTGATTATTTAAAATATAATGGAAATTAAGCCAGCCTTTACAAAGCAGATCCAAATCGCCATCTCCATCGAAGTCGCCGGCAATTCCTTCATGGCAATTGGTTTTGCCGGTATAAATAATATGTTCTTGCCAGCTTTTAGCTTGTCCTAAATTTTCCCAGATATAACATTTGGGAACACTGTCGGTTATGGGTCCACCGCAGGCGAGTATATCGAGATTTCCATCCCCATTAAAATCGTTAATGTTCAAAGTGTGAAAGTCTTGGAAGTCGGTGCTGTCCTTGATTAAATGCTTACTCCAGCTATTTCCATGATCTAAATTTTCAAACCAAGCTACTTGGGCATTGGGTACATCGCAATCCGATTGCATTAAGTCAAGATCTCCATCCTTATCCAGATCAACTAAACGAGTTTTTCCTGATTTCCCCCAACTACTTATTTGTCCGAAGTCTAAACTGTCGCGCTCTTTCCATTGCGCTCCTTTGCCATCTACATTTTCAAACCATCGGTCGACACGCGCAATATCAATATCGCCATCATTATCTATATCACCCAAGGCTAAGCCTCCATGAGGTTGATCGAAACGCCGTCCTTCAACTTGAGTTTTCGTCCATAGTTGTGAGGTGTCGGGAAGAACGTTTTTAAACCAATATAATCCGCTATAATCAAGGGTAACAATATCGGTTTTTCCATCCTTGTCAATGTCCGCAGCAAACATATCATGGGTAAAATCCATGGCACCGGTTTTGACGGCAATAAATTCTTGATCGTGATGAATACTTGGATGCAGATAAACATTTGAACCGCTTGCTAAGTCCATCCAACCATCGCCATTAAAATCAGCGACTATGGCACCGACATCGGCATCATTGATGCTATTATGTAAAACATGTCGAATCCAAGTGCCTTGTTTATTTTCGAACCAAAATTCTTTGCCTGCTATTCCGCCACCGGAAGTAAAGTCTAAATCACCATCTTTATCCATATCAAAAATTTGCATGGACTCTCGATAATTTTCGCTGGGAGCCTCGATTTTTTCATAGGTAAAAATAGGAAAGACTGAAGCTATAGTGTTTGTCACACAGTTTGCAAGGCATACAAAGAGAGAAAAAAATGATTTCATAAGCTAATCGTACTTCGTTAATTTTTGCGAGTTTAAAGTAAAAGGTCTTTAGGGTAAACATAAAAAAATTGAGCCGAGACCTGTGTTTTAATTACTGCCATTTGATTTTATACGCTGAAGGTTTTTGGGATAAATGATAAATTAAATAAAGTTCGCAGCAGCGAATGAGCAGAGTAAAATAACCCATATGATGCCGTATGGCATAAAAGGACAGTATGGACGAAAAAATGAATTTATTGCAATTGTGTCATGAATTAGGAAATGAGGCTCGAGGCTTAGTAGTCGCTAATGAAGGCAATGCTTCGGCTAAAATCAATACCACAAGTTTTTGGGTAAATGCTGGGAGACCTTATCTTGCGCAATTGCAACAGGACGATTTAGTGGAATGTCTTTTTGATAAAACTTTGCCATTGTTAAATAGAACCTCCCTCGATGAAGCGCAGGTGGAAATTTGTTTAGCGGAAGCGCGAGTGGATTCTGCGGCTAAACAACCTTCGGCAGAGACTTTGTTGCATGCTTATTTACTCATGTTGCCAGGGGTAACCTTTGTGGCACATACACATCCGGTGACGGTGAATCAAATTCTTTGTTCTGCACGCGCCAAAGAGTTTGCGGATAATCGCTGCTTTCCCGAAGAAATTATTTATTGCGGGGCGGTTTCTTTATTTATTCCTTATAAAGATCCAGGCTTGCCCTTGGCGCAATCTATTCGTCGTTATTGCGAAGGCCATATGCAAAAATATGGGGTACCACGTGCGATACTCTTAGAAAATCATGGACTCATTGCTTTGGGTCATTCGGCTGAGGCGGTACTCGCGACCACTTTAATGATGGAAAAGGCGGCGCGTATTTGGATGGGGGCTGCAAGTTTAGGTGGACCCAAATATCTCCACATTGATCATATTCGCAGAATTCATGATAAGCATAAGCAATAAGATGCTTAACAAAAAAATGAGGCTGTGAGAAAATAGTTCCTTGACATTTGTTTTTTATTGTTTATAATTGTTAACATGCAATTGAAATTCGCCTGTAAACCTATGACCAAACCTGCTTCCCAAGCTTCAGTTAAAACTGTGCTATGGCTTGCGGCGCATATTATTATGGGTCAAGGAGCGGGTACTTAATTTGCGTAACTAAAAAAAGGTAATGCAAACAAAAAGGCCCGCTTTCACAAGAGCGGGCCTTTTTGTTGTATTCCAGAAAAGGAAAAATGTTTAATTATTTAAAAATGCGCCAAGGCATAATTTATGTGCTGGTCGCTTCTTTATTGTTTTCTTCCAAATCCATATTTATTAAAATGGCTTATGTGTATCATGTGGCGCCTATTACTTTAATGGTTTATCGCCTATTATTTTCCTTGCCTTTTTTTATTGCGGTTTCTTGGTATCAAGCGCATAAGGTAAGCTCTAAAATGCGAGAGAAGTTAAACCTTAAAACGGCGCTATCCTTAAGTTTATATGGGCTACTCGGCTATTATTTATCTAGCGTTCTCGATTTAACGGGTTTGCAATATGTATCTGCGGGCATGGAACGATTAATACTGTACACTTATCCCAGTATGGTGGTTTTACTTTCACTGGTATTTTATAAACAAAAAGCTGAGAAAAAACTTTTTTTACCCTTCGCATGTATTTATGGAGGATTATTTCTTTCTTTTTATGGCGATGCGCATATTCGCGAAAATGGTTGGATAGGTCCTATTCTTATTGGGTTAGCGGCTTTGGTCTACGCTGTTTATTTAACCGGAATTAGTCGGATCATGAAAACCTTAGGTAGCGAAAGAGTTACGTCTTATAGTATGTATGTTTCCACTCTGGCAGTACTTATTCATTTCGCCATAACGCATCCATTACAGGATTTGCAGCAACCCTTAGTGGTTTATTTATTAGCCTTGATTCTCGCTATTTTTTGTACGGTACTTCCCAGTTACATGCTAAATGCGGGTATGTTGCAGATTGGTGCTAGTCGCACTGCCATTGTAAGTGGTGTCGGTCCCATTATGACTTTGTTTTGGGGTTGGGCGGTATTGAATGAAATACCGGGATGGGCTCAGTTTGTGGGAATGATTATCGTCGTGGGTGCCAGTTTATCGATGCGTCAGGAGAAGGCAACATGAAGTTTTCCTCACTTTTTAACTCTCAGGTTAAGGCTTGGGAAGATTTAACCAGTTCTGAAGCGGTCGAAAAAGCCGGAAAAAAAATCAGTTTAGTGCTCTGTATCGCACAAGCATTTATTGCTTCGGCATTGTCAATGAGTTTTGTGGCGAGTTCTCTTTTGGTGGTGAAGTTGGGAGGAGGTAACCCGCATTGGACGGGAGCCCCTTTAACCTTAAGTTTAATTTTTGCTTCGCTGACGGCATTTTTTTCGGGACGCTTATCGCAGCGTTATGGTTATAGACCAGTATTACTATCTGCCTATGCCATTGGGGTAACCGCTTCACTACTCTCTATTTGGGGTGCGGTAAATTCTTCTTTGCTTTTATTTTTATTAGGCATGTCGGTATTTGGTATCGCACGTGGATTCATTGATATGAGTCGCTATGCGGCGGCGGAATCTAATCCTCCTAAAAAACAAGGGCGAGCAATTGGCTTTGTGATTTGGGGAGCGGTAGTGGGTTCCATATTGGGACCTTCTTTAACGCATGTAAGTATGGATTTTGCGAAGATATTGCATTGTCCCGCAGCAGGTGGGGCTTGGGTGGGTACGGCTTGCTTGTTTTTCATGGTTTTTGTTTTTGCATTTTTTGGATTAAGACCGGAACCAAGAAAACTTGCAAGTTACTGGCGAAAACAGGGCGCATCACCCAAGTCGGAAGCAAAAGCGACTTCGATATTGAGTCAGGGAAAATTAGATCGCAAAGTTTATTTTAGTATGGCCACTTTATTTTGCGCGCAATGGGCCATGGTGTTGATTATGGCGATTACTCCTTTGCATATGCAATGTGAACATCATAGCATTCCAGCTATATCAGGCGTTATCTCCGCGCATTTTGCGGGTATGTTTGGTTTGGCCTTTGCTATTGGTTGGTTAATCGATAAAGTGGGGAAACGCATTGTTATTGCTTTAGGCAGTTTATTACTCATCAGTGCTTGTTTATTAGCGCCTTATGCCGAAACGTCAGTGTCCTTAGGCATTGCTTTGTTTTTACTGGGCCTAGGTTGGAATTGTTGTTTCCTCTCGGCCTCTACCGAACTGAATAGTTTATTACAAGGCGCTAATCGTGGAAAAATATTAGGCATGAATGAAAGTATGGTTAACTTGGGCTCAGCCATAGCCAGTGGTTCAGGCGGGTTTATGTTTTCGGCAATCCACTATTCAGGAATGGCTTGGATAGCCTTAGGTGTTTCGACCTTGCCAATGATTTTGATATTTATCCGGCAATCCACGAAGAAGGAAATATCAAATGAAATACATTAATAGAACAAGTTGCTTCGAGTTATTACTTTTTTAACATGAATGAAAAAAACTTTATGGGCAAGGGTCGATTAGAAGCCTTCAGTGACGGTGTTTTAGCCATTATTATCACTATCATGGTCTTGGAATTAAAAGTACCCCATGGGAGTGCTTTAGAAGATTTAAAACCCTTATTACCTACTTTTCTTTGCTATGCCTTGAGTTTTATTTATATCGGAATTTATTGGCATAATCATCATCATTTATTGCAAGTTACCAAGCATATTAATGGACGAACTTTATGGGCTAACTCGCATTTGCTTTTTTGGTTGTCTTTAATCCCTTTTACCACCAGTTGGATGGGTGAAAATCACTTTGCCAATTGGCCGGTAGCGCTTTATGGAATCAATTTATTATTGGCTGGCTTGGCTTATTATATTCTTGCCCAAGTTTTAGTATCTCATCATGGTAAAGAATCCCTTTTGGGGCAAGCCATAGGCGGTGATTTCAAAGGAAAGACTTCCGTTGTGGTTTATGCGGTAGCTTTTCCCTTATCCTTTTATAATGTTTGGATAGCCTGTAGTTTATATGTTCTAGTCGCCATTATGTGGTTAATTCCTGATAAACGTATTGAAAAAATTATGTTTAAAAATCAGGAATAATTTTTTTTAATTAAAGCGCATCTTCATTATTATTGGGCTCAATGCTTGGTTCAATATTTTTTTCGTCCATGGTCTCGGATTTTTCTGCACGGCCTGAGGTTTCGGGACGTATGGTGGCTTTATCTTGAAGTAACAAAGACAATTCATCCCAAAGTTTTCGAAATTCGCAACCGAGCCAAGTGGCTAGTCCGCCTCCGCATCCACCGATAATAATGGTAACACCAATTAACCAAATAGAATTGGGTAAATGTAACAGTGCAGCAATTTTTGTAGATAATAAATGCTGATTGCGAATATCAAGGTAACCTGCATAGGCAAACCATAAACAGGCCAAGGCGACAAACCCCATGCTAAAAGCATTTTTACCACTTTTGTAGCGATAAAATCCTATTCCAAAAGCAGGTATAGCCATAGCCCACCAGCTTCCGATCCATTGAAAAAGAGCACTCAGTATAATTAATATTAATAAATTCATTAATGTGCTCCCAAATGCAAAGTATACAGAGATTTTAAATCTTCGGTTTTATTAGGGAAGTTTAGTGGCCGTAATTTCCCATTGCTCCAATCCGCAATGAAATTCGCATAAAAAGGAGAGCCAGGATTTCCACTTTGCCCACCGGGATAAATGCCATAAGCTTGAAAGTTTTTACCGAGTTGCACGACCATTCGCCAAGAAGGGGCATTGGTACCGCGCTGCGCATTAATGCAATCCGAACAACTTCCTGGAGTAAGATTAGTAATAGCAAAAGCAGGGATATGGGCTAAATGATTAATATTGACGCGATGAATTTTACCCCAATGCCAATTACTTCCATAGTTTCCATTTTGGCTTTTTAAGGTGGCATAGGCTTTTAGAAAACTGCGGCGCAGGAGCAAGCCCAAGTTTTCTTTTTCCGGAGTGGAAAGATCATCATACCAAAGTGAATTCGGCTCTTCGAGCAGGAGTTGGCGCGTTCTGGCTTTTGTGGGCCATATATATCGAGTCGAGTCATTGCCAAAATCATCATTCCAAATGGACACATACAAGTTACTCCACCATAAATCAAAAAGGCTTGGGGCCGCCTGTTGATTAACATAATGGTATTCCCAATGCCTTAAGTCCGCAATGGCCGGACGGTAAATTTCATCCATAGCCAAGGTATCTAAAGCCTGTAACATGAAGGGTAAAATGAGTTGTGCATGCAGGCTGAGATTATCCAATTGTATATTCTGTATATCCGCCACACTTAAACTTTCGCTTTCACTCAGGCTTTGATTAATGCGATTGCCGCGATCGGGGTCTAAAAAATCCGCAGCTAAAAAATAAGGATAAGTGCTATCGGTAATGTCTTGATTGGCAGAACTAATAAATTCACGAGCCGGATCCGTAACCTGCGGATTGTGGGTTGCGGGAACCCAAGTCTTCCAGTCGAAGCGGGCATCGGTGCCATCGGAAATCAGGCGTCCTTGTCCGGTCCAGCGTAAAGGAAATAAGCCAGCATGGATTAAGGCAATATGGCCTTGTTTATCCGCATAAGCAAAATTTTGCGCGGGGCAATTATACGGCGCTAAGGCCGCCACAAAACTACTTTCATCTTGAGCTTGATTGATATGGATAAAAGCCAGTAATTCATTAGAAGGCGTATTCGCTATCCAATGCATAGCTTGTGCGGGAGGCATTTTATTATCAAAGGCTTTTTCGCCTGGTTTTATAACCACTGGACCATGATGCGTATAAATTACGGTGTCATAAATGTCTTCCCCTCCATAAACTTTAAATTCTTCTAAAGTAGGCGTAGTTCTTTTCCATTGATTCTCATGCCAATATTCTGCCAGTGTAGAATCTTTAAATTTTAATTGATACCAATCGAGCACATCATCTTTGCCATTAGTTAATCCCCAAGCAATGGCATTATTAAAGCCGATGACTATGGAGGGCGTGCCTGGTAATGAAGCGCCGCTGGCATTATAGTTGGGGGCATGTAAATGAATGGCATACCAAATAGAAGGCAAGGATAAATCAAGATGAGGATCATTCGCTAAAATGGTTCCTCCTCCAATTACTTTTTTTCCATTCACAGCAAAGTTATTACTTCCATTATGCTTATCGGGACCCGTCCATTGGCCCACTAAGGCAGGTGTAAAAGTGTTCACCACATTGGGTTTGGCTATGGGGGTAAAATTCCAAGGTGTTTCGGGGGGGATAATAGGATCTACGCCTTGCGGATGTAAGGGATAAAATTTTTCAATAAATACGGGTCCAAATTTATTTAAGGTATTGCTCAAGGCCATTTCATCATTGGCCCCACTTAAAGTCCATTGCATATATTTTAATAGCAAGGCCGTTTGCAAAGGCGTCCATTCTTCAGGGGCATAGTCCAGTAATTTGTATTCAAGGGGGTAACTTGCAGTGTTCAGGCTTTGTATATAAGCATTAACGCCCGCCGCATAGTTTTCCAAGGCCATTTTGGTTTCGGGATTTTTTTCCATCAATTCCAATGAGAGCTGAGCCGCATGGGGAATGCCTAAACGTCTTTGATGCCTATCATATTCAATGGCTGCGGGGCCAATGATTTCCGAAAGTCGACCAGCAGTAGCCTGAGTTTGAAATTCCATTTGCCAAAGTCTATCGCGAGCCGTAACATAACCTTGCGCAAAAAACAAATCCTCATTTGCCTGAGCAAAAATATGGGGAATACCTAAGGAATCAAAAACAATATCGACAGGTTTTTGTAATCCATTAAGGGATATGCTTTTTGTAGAGTGTTGAAAGGCTTCCGCATTTTGCCAAAAGCCTTGAAAAGGATCGAGGAATTTTCCCATGGGCGGGACGAACCCAAATCGTTGACTTAAAACGATGAAAAAAACCAAGGTGAGAATTAGGGAAATGCTACAGCGGCGAAGCGCTTGACGAAGTTTTTTTGGCATGGCCTTATTGTAACATTTTTAGCAAAGATTGGGGAAAAAGTTAAGGATTAAAAGCGATTAATTGTGTTTTACTAAGGCTTTCAATTCACCTAATCTTTTTTCCGCAAAACGACAGCGTTTTTCTTCGGTATCGGTGGTGCAGGATGAAAACTCAATAAAACTTTGCCAAGCATTTATAGCAAGGGATAAAATTTCGGGCTTTTGTTCGATATAGGTGAATTGACCATCTAGAGCATTGGCATAAAAATACCGGTTTTCTTTTTCAAATTCATTAGGATTAAAGTAGGAGGAATTCTTTAACACCGTGGGGTGCTGGTTTTTAATGGAGACTTCTAATTTTTCTTGGGCTTCTAAATAGAGTGCCATATTGAAATACAATTGACCTAAGTAACCCTCAATGGCGGCATCTTCATATTTGCGATGCAATTGTTCCAATAAATTTCTGGCCTTAGTTAATTGATCTTTTTGCTTAAAATAAATGACGGCCAAGCGTAATTGGCTTTCCAAATAAATATCGGGATCACCGCCGGCTTCGGGCGCAGGAATTAATTCATAAATGGATTGGGCTTCGGTTATATCTTTTTTTATTTCGGCTTGCACCCCTTTTTGTAAGAGGGCTGCATAATGATCATGACTTTGTGAATAGCTAGGCGCATGATGTAAAAAGGAGCTGCCACGAAAAAAATTAAATATCGAAAGTAATAGCGCGATACTGGAAAGACTCAAGGCAATTAAAGAATAGTAACGTTTGAGGGAAAAAGGTACTTTCACCTTTGCGCCATTACCCCATTGATTCAAAGTTTGCAAACTAATGCGTAAGGTTGCACAAATTTCTTTGGCGGAAGCCGGTCGATGCGCAACATCACGCGAAAGTAATTGATCGATTAATTCTTCGGTAAGGGGTGAAATAGAAGGTCGAAGTTTATGCAAGGGTTCGTATTTTCCGGCATCGATTTTCCACATGAGTGCAGCTAAATGTTCGGATTCAAAAGGTCTTTTTCCAGAACAGAGTTCATACAATAAAACACCTAAAGAAAAATAATCGCTGCGGGCATCTAAACTTTGGCCATTGATTTGCTCTGGTGACATATAATGGGGCGTCCCTACAATGTTACCCTGCATGGTACGTGAATTGACACTGAGTGGTTTGGCAGCTCCAAAATCCATGAGCTTTACCACTTTTCCTGGTGTGAGCATAATATTTTCTGGCTTGATATCGCGATGCAATATGCCTTGAATCAAATGTCCTTGGGGAGTTTTTATTTCAACTGAATGCGCATATTCTAAAGCATTTACTAAGTCGGCCGCAATGGAGAGTATTTCTTGCTCGCGAATTTTAAAATTTGATCCCATATAGGCGCGAAGACTTTGTCCTTCGACATATTCCATTTCAATAAAAAATTGTTTGCCGATTTCTCCGGTATCAAAAATGCGCAAAATATTAGGATGATCTAAACGGGCGGTGAGTTGGGCTTCTTGTTTAAAACGTTCAAAGTATTCTTGATCGTCAGCAAAAATCGGTTTTAAAATTTTAACCACGCGATCCAAATTAAAACTCATATTATGGGCGCGATAAATTAAGGAGGTACCGCCTTCATTTATTTTTTCCAAGATTTTGCAATTACCCACCATTTTTCCAATAAAAGGATCCTCGCTAAATACATCATGCACTTGCGAATTTAAAAGATGATGCTTACCCGATTCAGGAAACAAGGGGGTTACCGTTTCACCAGGTTTTTTAGTAATAAGGGCTGTCGCGGTATTAAGCATTCCATTTTCAGGGAGCGTGAGCGTTTTTAATTGTGTGAAGTGGTCACTGTCAATATTACTGGCGGTATCGGTAAAAGCTTTGCTATCTAAGGATTCTGGCATAAGAACTTTGACCTCTAAAAGGTGATTGATGGAGTGGGTTTACGATTAAATCGTAAGTAGACTCATTAAGTAGAATAGCGTATAAAATACAATTTAGTGTGATGTTTTATCACGATTTTTAATAAAGAAATTATTTCAAATCTGTAAAAATTGTTTATTCGGCTTCCGTGGAGGTGGAATCGGTTTTTTCTAAAGCACCCATCAAGGCATGCCAAGCTAAAGAGGCGCATTTAATGCGGGAAGAATATTGTCGCACCCCTTGAAACAAAATCAATTTGCCTAAATGATTTTCGGTTTTTTCCGGATCGAGATCGCCTTTAACCATGGCATGAAATTCGGAAAAAATTTGTTTTACTTCATCCAGCGATTTGCCTTTTAAAAAGGTAGTCATCAATGAAGCACTGGCCTTGGAAATAGCGCAGCCATTGCCTTGGAAGGTGATGTCTTCCACAATTTGCGCAGGACTTAAATTTAAATATACGGTAATATGATCGCCGCAAAGGGGATTATGCCCTTCACAAAAATGCGTAGCCTGTTCAAGTATTTTATAATTGCGTGGATTACGATTGTGATCTAAAATCACTTGTTGATACAGTTCGCTGCTAAAGGCCATGATTTATAATCTTTCCATAATCTTTCATTAAGCAAAGAGCTCCAAAACTTTGTGAATGCCACGCACTAAGGCATCGATGTCTTCATAGGTATTATAAGGGCCGAAGGACGCGCGTGCGGTGGCGGGTACTCCAAATCGATCCATAGTGGGTTGTGCGCAATGATGTCCGGCGCGAATCGCAATACCTTCTTCATCCAGCAAAGTCCCAATATCATGCGGATGCACGGCATCCAAATAAAAACTTAATACCGTGGCTTTATCTTTGGCATTGCCAATGATACGTAACTCAGGAATTTTCTGTAATTGTTCAGTGCCATAAAGCAGCAAGGCATGTTCATGCGCAGCCATATTATCCAAGCCTACTTCTTGCACATAATCTATAGCTGTTCCAAGGCCTACTACTTCTACAATAGGAGGCGTACCGGCTTCAAAACGATGCGGGGGTGTTTGATAAGTAGTTTTGGCAAAGGTTACCTTTTGAATCATATCGCCGCCGCCTTGATAAGGAGGCATGCTTTCGAGCAAGGCCATTTTACCATAGAGTATGCCGATACCAGTGGGTCCAAAAATTTTATGACCAGAGAAGGCATAAAAATCAGCGTCTAAAGCTTGTACATCCACTTTCATATGTGGCGTAGATTGCGCGCCATCGATGAGTACTACCGCATTTACTAAATGCGCACGGCGAATAATTTCGGCAACCGGATTTATCGTGCCTAAAGCATTGGACACATGATTCACCGCGACAATTTTGGTGCGTGGCGATAGGAGTTTATCATACTCTTCTAGTATTAATTCTCCCGCATCATTGACTGGTATTACTTTAATCACGGCACCCGTTTGTTCGGCAATAATTTGCCAAGGCACAATGTTCGCATGATGCTCGATTTGCGAAAGAATAATTTCATCGCCCGTTTTTAAAAATTTGCGGCCATAAGTATAAGCCACCAAGTTAATACTTTGCGTGGTACCACTAGTATAAATGATTTCTTTTTCTGAAGTGGCATTTAAAAGTTTAGCCACTTTTTTCCGTGTGCTTTCATAGGCTTCGGTAGCCTTTTCACTTAAGCGATAAACTCCGCGACGCACGGTTCCATAATTTTCCAAATAAAAATGATGCATGGATTCAATCACAGCAAGCGGTTTTTGTGTAGTCGCCGCGCTGTCGAGATAGTATAGAGGTTTGCCGCCATGCAATTTATTCAATAAAGGAAAATCTTTTTTAATATCGAGCAAAAGTTTGTTATTGGAAGGTTGTGAGGTTTGTAATATTTGTGACATTTATACACCCTTTCCCAAAAGTTGGGCTTTTAAAGGTTCAATGAGCAACCGTTCCCATTCGCCGCGTAATCCTGCACTCGGTACTTTAAGGACGATTTCGCCAATGAATGCGAGAGTCAATAACATTTGACTTTGTACGGCCGTGAGTCCGCGGCTTTGTAAATAAAAGGCTTGCGCGGGATCGAGTTTGCCTACTGTGGCTCCATGTGCACATTTAACATCATCCGCATATATCATCAAACGCGGTTTAGTATCGGCACGCGCCTCATCCGAGAGCATTAAATTATTGATCAATTGCGAGGCATTAGTTTGTTGCGCCCCTTCTGCAACAATAACCGTTCCATCGAAAGAGGCTTTAGATTTTTCGGCCGCTACGGTTTTAAAATGTTGACGACTTTGTCCATGGGGCATACTGTGACGGATTTGCACAAATTGATGCGCTTGTCGCGATCCGGTTAATACGCTCGCGCCATTTACTTCCGCTTCGGCACCTTCGGCTTTTAAATCAAAGGAAAAACTTTGGCGGGTTAAGCGTGTTCCTGAAGCGGCAGTGGCGGCAAATAGTCGGCTATTGCGATTTAAATCAGCACTGAGTTTGGAAAAATAAATCAGATTTTCGGCTTGCTCACCTGCTGAGGCATATTTCACCGAGGCTTCGTCGGCTAGATCAATATGTATATGTAGATTGTTCATAAAATGACCCGTAACAGGCACGCTACTTATAGATTTAGTAAGAAGGGTCATTTCGGATTGTTCATTCGCCTGCACCTGAATAAAGCTGTCGCCGCGAAAATAATGATTTTTTTCTTGATCGCGAATTTCTTCTTGAGGAAAATTTTGATAGAATAAAAGCAATAAAGGTTCAGCGATTTGGGATTTCGCAGCAATATCGATGCGTATAGGATGGGAGTTAGCGCGCGCGCTACTTGCCGCAGGATCTTCACTGTGAAAATCCGAAAGTTTTATGATTTCAGAAATGGATTGTATAGTAATGCCCGATAATAAGCGACTTAAGCTAGGCACATATACACCATTAAGGATTACCGCAAAATTATTTTGGCATTCGGGTAAAACTTCTTTTGAAATTTGTTCGAGTGTGGGGTGGGTATTAGTCCAAGCAAGATTTTGCCCTTCCTTTAAAAAAGGCAAAAAATCATTTACACGAATATAAGTGAAAGCTTCACTATCCATTTCTTTAGGCGCATTCGATAATGGGCTAAGGGACATTATTTTACCAACCAATCATAGCCTTGTTTTTCCACTTCCAAAGCCAATTCGGGACCGCCGGATTTAATAATTTTTCCACCGCTGAGAATATGCACAAAGTCCGGTTGCACATAATCGAGCAAGCGTTGATAATGCGTAATTAAAACAATGCCTTTAGTGGGACCGCGAAAACGATTAATACCATTCGCCACCACCTTCAAAGCATCCACATCTAAACCCGAATCGGTTTCATCGAGAATAGCTAGGACCGGATCGAGTACGGACATTTGTAAAATTTCATTGCGTTTTTTTTCACCGCCAGAAAAGCCTTCATTCACCGATCGATCTTTATATTTATCGCCCATATCCAGCGCGGCCATTTTTTGCGAAAGAATTTCATCGAAGTCCAAAGGATCTACTTCTTCTAAGCCTTTATCTTTACGACGCGCATTATAAGCCATGCGTAAAAATTCGCTATTGCTCACACCCGGAATTTCCACGGGATATTGAAAGCTTAAGAATATGCCTTTGCGCGCACGTTCATCGGCAGCGAGTGCGAGAATGTTTTCCCCTTGGAATAAAACTTCACCTGCGGAAACTTTATAGTCGGGATGACCGGCAATTACTTTGGATAAAGTACTTTTGCCCGATCCATTGGGACCCATAATAGCATGTACTTCGCCCGCTTTAACGTGTAAGTTAATGCCTTTGAGAATGGAGGTTTCTTCAATATTTGCAGTGATGTCGTTTACAATTAACATGCTTTATCCAATACTATTTTCAAGTTTTAAGGCCAGTAACTTCTGTGCTTCTACGGCAAATTCCATAGGGAGCTGTTTAAATACATCTTTGCAAAAACCATTAATAATCATACTAATAGCATCTTCGCGCGAAATGCCGCGGCTTTCAAAATAAAAGAGTTGGTCTTCGCTGATTTTGGAAGTAGACGCTTCATGTTCAATTTGTGAGCTGCTATTGGCATTCTCAATATAGGGATAAGTATGCGCACTGCTTTTATGGCCCACAAGCATACTATCGCATTGCGAAAAATTGCGCGCGCCAGTCGCATGTTTACCTACACGTACTAGGCCACGATAAGCATTGCTGCTATTATCTGAGGCAATACCTTTGGAGATAATACTCGACTTGGTATTCTTCCCGATATGAATCATTTTTGATCCCGTATCGGCTTGCATAAATCCTGCGGTTAAAGCCACCGAATAAAATTCACCCACCGATTCATCGCCCACCAAAACACAACTTGGATATTTCCAAGTGATGGCCGAACCGGTTTCCACTTGCGTCCAAGAGATTTTAGATTTTTTACCTAAGCATTTTCCGCGCTTAGTCACAAAATTATAAATGCCGCCTTTACCGGTTACCGGATCCCCTGCATACCAGTTTTGTACGGTGCTGTATTTGATCTCCGCATTATCGAGTGTTACCAACTCTACCACAGCAGCATGTAATTGATTAGTATCAAATTTTGGCGCTGTGCAACCTTCGAGATACGATACATAGCTACTCTCCGCAGCAATAATCAACGTGCGTTCGAATTGTCCCGACTCTTCGGTATTGATACGAAAGTAGGTGGATAGCTCCATAGGGCTTATGGTATTCGGTGGAATATACACGAAGGATCCATCGGTAAATACCGCAGAGTTTAAAGCGGCAAAATAATTATCGCCAATAGGTACTACGCTGCCTAAATATTGTTCAATCAGTTCCGGATATTCTTTAACCGCTTCGCTGAAGGAGCAAAAGATAACGCCGGATTCCAAAAGTTTTTTCTTATGCGTGGTTGCCACACTAACACTATCGAATACCGCATCCACGGCTACATTGGACAAATGTTTTTGCTCGTCGAGAGGTATGCCTAACTTTTCAAAAGTCTTTAAAATTTCTGGATCTACTTCATCTAAACCGGAAAGCACTTTACGTTTTTTCGGTTCCGCGAAATACACAATATTTTGATAATCAATCGGTGGATAATGGACATGGGGCCAAGTAGGCTCTTTCATGGTTAACCACTTTTGATAAGCCTTCAAACGAAATTCTAATAAAAAAGCAGGTTCATTTTTTTTTGTGGAAAGCGCGCGTATCACGTCTTCATTCAAACCCTTAACCAAGACTTCCATTTCTACATCGGTGGTAAAACCATATTTATACTCTTCCGCAGCATAGGGGAGAGTTGTTGGGATATTAGGAGGAAGAGTATTTTCCGTATTAGTATTAGGAGTATCACTCATGTTAACTTTCAGTTCCCGTTATTCTACAGGAACAACTTGCATGCCACCAAAAACTTGGCGACGCAAAGTGTCTTCGATAAAGGATAAGGTTGCACCCGTTGAGGAGCCGCAGCTACCGCAAGCCCCTTGATATTTAATGGTCAACTTCGCGCCATTTTCAATATCCATAATTTGTAAATCGCCACCATCAAAATTTAAACCAGGACGAATATCCTTAGCAATAATTTCATCAATGGTTGCAATCTGTTCTTCTTTACTTTTTTTCAACCACAATTCATCGGCAGCCGTGAGGTCCGCATAGGTCACCGTGCGTTGCGCAGGGTTTTGCGTGGCCTTCACTTGAATAGTGGCAAAGGCCATGGCTTTGGCTGATGGATAGCTATCCAAAACCGCTTTCAATAAAGAAGGCAAGGACACGAATGCTTCATCCATAGGTATTGCTGTCGCAGGCATATCAGGCGTATCACGTAACATGGATTCGAGCCCAGCAATACTGAGTGAACAAGCGCTTTCAACTTTCATGCCTTTGGCTAATTGGCAAAGCGTATCACCCATAGCGATGGAAAGTGTGCCGCCATAAGAAAAAAACTTGGCATCATAAATTAAATCGCTATAAGGATCGACTAGCCAATACACTTTGATGTCGCGATATTTGGCCGTGACCAAGGCTAAATTTTTGCTCGCCGCATCTTCGGTAAAAAATGCTCCCCGAAATTTCGGAGAACTGGCAAGGCTTTCTATTTTTTGAGAGAATTTAGGAGGAGTATTCATCTTATTGCTCTCAGTGGAGGAATTCGAATTTTCTGCAAGAACCGGATTTTCTGTATTGGACTGCATTAAGCTGCCTCATTCCACGTATTATTTATGTGGTATTAAGTTTTAATAAGTATAATCGGTAAAGATAATTAATTGTCTACAAAATTTATAGACAATAAGATAAGACGGTAAAAATTATTGTTTTTAAGCTAAAAAAGAGGTTTTATGAGTGATGGAAAAGTGAAAAGAGTCAAAATCCAAGCCTTGTTTGCTCATCCTGAAATCGGCACTGAAATTTGGGTTAAAGGCTGGGTACGCACGCGCCGCGATTCCAAAGGTGGATTTTCCTTCGTAGAAATCAACGATGGCTCCTGTTTTGCGAATATGCAAGCGGTGCTCCCTGCATCACTTCCAGGTTACGCCACTTTAATTGCTCAATTACATACCGGATCTTCCATTGCTGTGCGCGGAACTTTAGTGGCGTCACAAGGCAAAAATCAAAGTGTTGAAATCCAAGTGTTGGAAGCCGAACTTTTGGGCGCCGCAGATCCTGCGAGTTACCCCATAGGGAAACAAAAAATGTCTTACGAATATTTGCGCGACTATACCCATTTGCGGGCGAGAACAAATACTTTCGGTGCTATTGCGCGAGTACGCAATGTGCTGGCGCGAGCGGTGCATGATTTTTTTCAACAACGCGGTTTCATTTGGGTGCATACGCCGATTCTTTCTGCCAATGATTGTGAAGGTGCAGGCGAAACGTTTCATGTCACGACTTTGCCTTTGGATAAAATACCTATGGTTAATGGGCAAGTGGATTATGCACAAGATTTTTTTGCCGCACAAACTAATCTTACAGTGAGCGGTCAATTGGAAGCGGAAACTTATGCTTGCGCTATGGGTGATGTATATACTTTTGGTCCTACCTTTCGTGCGGAGAATTCGCATACTTCGCGTCATCTCGCGGAGTTCTGGATGGTGGAGCCGGAAATGGCTTTTGCGGATTTGAATGATGATGCGGAACTTGCAGAAAGTTTTTTGAAATTTTTATTGAATGCCGCATTAACACAGTGTCCGCGCGAAATGGAGTTTTTTCAAGAACGCATAGAGCCTAACATTATCAAGACCTTGCAGTCAGTAGTCTCTCAGGATTTCAAAAGATTAACTTATACGGAAGCTATAACTTTATTGGAACCGCATTCTTCCGAATTTAAATTTCCCGTAAGCTGGGGCATGGATTTACAATCCGAACATGAACGTTACCTCACGGAAACCGCTTTTAAATGCCCAGTCATACTTACGGATTATCCCAAGGACATCAAGGCTTTTTATATGAAGCAAAATGAGGATGGCAAAACCGTACGGGCCATGGATGTGTTAGTGCCAGGCATCGGGGAAATTATCGGCGGTTCGCAACGCGAAGATCGTTTGGAGTTTTTGCAAAAGCGTATTGAGGAAATGAAATTGCCGGTGGAAGAGTTGCAATGGTATTTGGATTTACGGCGCTTTGGTTCGGTGCCGCATGCGGGTTTTGGTTTGGGATTTGAGCGGCTTGTGCTGTTTGTAACGGGAATGGGGAATATTCGTGATGTGATTCCTTTTCCGCGTACGCCGGGGAAGATTAAGGTTGGGGGGTAGGTGGTTAGTACTAAAATATTTGAATCGGTATAACTAAATCCAATTTTTAGGGAACTGAAATTCTTTACAATTTGAAACGTTAGATGGTCGTACTTTACCTTTGCGAACGGAAATCTTTACCGATAAAAATATGTTACCCTTTTTCGATGGACTCATACCCGAGGGATGGTTATTGGAAATTGCTATAGACAATTGGAAGTTGAATCCAAAGGACAGAATGCAATTATTATTGACTGTATGTAAAGACTGCATAGGCGACATTAGCATTAGGATGAACATTCGCAAAGACAAAATAAAATGAAATGCTTGCTTTGTTATACAACCTTGGATAAATCGGAAACCGACTATCACTCCAAATGTGTGCAGAAAATTTTCGGCTTAAAGGAAATGCCGATAATTGATATTGATGAAAAAAAACTCAGCGATTATGCTAAGGAAATTATAGGCGCAAATACCGCTATTACTGGCGTGCAGCCTAAATTAAGTTTATGGCTGGAAAAGAGGAAAAAAATATTCGTTTTACAGTAGTCGATGATAAAAGCAATTATATCATTAAACCGCAAAGTGAGACCTTTAAGGCTTTACCTGAGAATGAAGATCTATGTATGCATCTTGCTGAGGGTTTTGGTATTCAAGTGGCTAAACATGGTTTAGGCCGATTACCCAGTGGTAGATTGGCTTATCTCACGCAGAGATTTGAAAGAGTCGAGAATAATAAATTAGCTTGCGAAGATTTATGTCAGCATACAGAAACATTGACGGAGCATAAATGCCGAGGCAGTTATGAAAAAACTGGAAAAACTATTAAACAGTTTTCTACCCAAGCAGGTCTAGATGCTTTACACTATTTCGAGCTGACCATGTTTAGTTTTATTAGCGGCAATGCCGACATGCATTTGAAAAACTTCTCTATGCTTGAAAAAGCTAATGGAAGCTTTTCATTGAGTCCGGCTTATGATCTGGTAAGTACATTACTTGTTATTAAAAAGTTGTAAAAAATAGGAATGATATTATTCACAAAACAAAAAGCAATCTTTTTTCAAAGATCGCCTTCTCGTAAACTTATTAATTAATGCACCAGCTCAGCCGTTTGCTCATGTTCTACTTGCACTTCGTCAGGAACCATAATGGGTTCTTTGGAAAAACGCGCGCAAGCGAAAAGTACACCGCCTACAGCAAAGTAAGCAAATACTAATCCTGGATTTTGAAAAGCACCTACTTCTTCGCCATGCATTAGACCGAAGAAAGTTAGTACACCACCAGCCATGGAGAACCATGCGCCTTTCATAAAGCTACGATCAATGATGAATATGGTGACTGCGCCGAGTATAACGCCCGAAAGAATAGATCCACCTCCCAAAATAGAAAGGCCATGATACATTATGCCGACTTGTTTCATCGCACCTATCATGTCCGGCGTAATTTGATGAATGCCGGATACCGCGCCTAAAGAATTGTCGATTTGTAATTTAGCCCAAGCCGCGAGTGAAGGGACTAAGGCGACAATGATAGCTGGTGCATGGCGATGAGGGGTTTCTTGAAAGGCTTGCGAGCCTATAAGCATGCCGATATAGAGCAGAATTGGGGAGATGGCGACGACGGGAATAAAGGCTGTCATCAGAGAAATAACGCCGAACCAAGAGAGTATAATAATCATAACCCCCGTAGCGGCGGAGTAACCTATGCGACCGCCCATCGCTTTCCAACCGGGATGCCCGATATATACAGCATTGATATAAGGATTGCCCATCAAACAACCGATAAGGCTTATTACACCATCGGCGGTGAGTACGCGAGTGGTGGGATATTCATCGCCAGCTGCCGAAGCGCTTACCACATTATCCATAGCTTCCACGAGATCATATATGCCGAAAGGAATAGCCGTAACAAGTATTACTTTTAAAAAAGACCAATGTAAACCACCGAGTACTAAACCGATTACTGGATGCGGCACCGAAAATCCAAATGTTCCAAAAGAAGCCTTAAGCGATTCCGCCGTCATGCCCCCATAGTTTAATCCAAATAAATTGGAACCCCAAGCAACGAGTGAGCCTGCAGCAATAGCGACAAGGCCTGCAGGGATGCCGCCATATTTCACACCGCCAAACCAGCTGACCATAATAATGGCGAAGCATACCACACCCACTACAGGAGTCATAAACATTTCAAGAGCAGGTTTCATGGAAATGAAAGTTATAGCTACACCGGCAAGCGCGCCAAGCAAGGCGGCTTTAGGAGTGATTCTTCGGATAATAGGAGCGAGGAAGCCGCCGCCCATTAATACAAAGCTTTGAATAAACACCCATGTAAGACCTGCCTGCCAGGCTTTCACTGGATCACCCGTTGCAAGTTTTATGGGTAACATAATCACTAAGGTTACGATAAACATATGGGGTACACTGATACCTGAAGGTAATGCGCATACATCAGTGCGACCAGTTTTTTGCGCGAGGCGATAAGCGAGCCATGCATAATACATGGTGCTCATGCACATCATCATACCCGCAGCGGGAAGTATATGGCCAAATACCATTTCGCGCGGCATTTGCAATACAAAAAGCAGCAAGCCACTTAATGTGAGCATATTCACCAATATATTTGTGCCGAAACCAAATAAGGCATTCCAGTCACCGGGTACCCAAAGTTTTGGTTTGAACATTGAGGATGACATTGTGGTGGCATTCATATTGAGTACTCCTATGTTATGTGAATTGTTTAGTGAAAATAAACTTCATTAGGCTTTGCTAAGAGCATCAAGTACTTTCGTTGAATCAGAAACCCAACCAAAAATACCGCCTTGTGCTTTAATCATTTTCAAACCCATTTCATGGAATTCTGGAAAATACGAGGCGCAACAATCACCAGGCACTATACATTTATAACCGCGATCATTGGCTTCACGGACCGTGGTATGTACGCAGACTTCGGTGGTTACGCCGCAGACGATGAGATTTTCAATATGATTTTGTTTCAGTATCGCGCCGAGTTCCGTAGCATAAAAGGCACCCTTACCCGGTTTGTCGATAATCACTTCTCCAGCCATAGGTTTCAAAGCATCTATGATGTCATGGCCCATTTCACCGCGAATTAAAATGCGTCCCATAGGACCTGGCGCTCCGATACGTATGCTTGGCGCGCCGCGTTCGATTTTTGCTTTGGGTGCATCGCTCAAGTCGGGAAGATGCCCTTCGCGTGTATGAATGATTAACATGCCTAATTTTCGCGTGCCTTTGAGCAAGGCATCAATTGGTCCGACAGCCTTTTGCAAAAGGGATACATCATTTCCCAAGGATTCCCCAAAACCACCAGGTAACAAAAAATCTCTTTGCATATCGATTATCACAATAGCTGTTTTGGCGGGATCAATTTCAATGGCTTGGGGTTCGGCTTGGACTGTCACTGTGCTCATAGGTCCTCTCCTTTTATTCTGCTGCATCAGACCTTAGAGTAGGGCTGCGCTTGGTCTGTATTTGAAGGCTACATGCGAGAATGGGGGTATGGCATCCCCCATTCGGGGGATTTTACATATAAGGAGAAATCGATTTGTTTTACAACCCCTGCCAATATTGGGGCATAGCCAAGTGTCGTTGGTTAAAATCCTTTAAAACAAGGTATTTTCGACACTCTATTTACAAAGTTTGCCACTTCATTTTTAACAATTCCAAATTTGTAAAATATTTTTTTTAACCGTAACTTTAATGTTTCCCCTTTAAAAAGGGAATATGGGGAGTAATACTACTTTCCCCGATTTGCCGCAGCGCGAGATTTATACCGCATATGTTCTTCATTATTACGCGAAAAAAAATGTTCTCTGGAGCCATCATCTTTGGCCACAAAATAAAGATTATTCGTTTCGGGAGGATTTAAACTAGCGAGCAAAGCCATTTTCCCTGGGCTGCAAATAGGACCGGGAGGAAGGCCTGGGAATTTACGGGTATTGTAGGGCGAATTGTTATCGAGTTCCGAAGCGTACAAGGGTCCAGTTAATTTATGCAAAATAAAACGCACCGTGGGATCCGCTCCTAGACTCCAACCTAATTGTAAGCGTTTATAAAATACTCCTGCAATTAAACTTTGTTCACTTTTTACCGCCGCTTCTTTTTCCACAATGGATGCTAAAGTGATCCATCCATTGACGCCATATTTTTGTATCACTGGCGAGTCCTTGGCGACATCTCCAATCACGGTATGAAATTGCTGGGTCATGATTTTCAATATGTCATGGGCCGAAATTTTTAAAGGTAACACATAGGTTTCGGGAAACAAATAACCTTCCAAGCTCGGCGCATGGATGCCCTGTTCTTTGGCGAAGGCTTGACTATGGACTAATGAGTCGAACTGCAAACTGTCGATGGGGATAATATTATTTATAAGCGAATAAATCTCCCAACTGGCTTTACCTTCGGGAATAGACACGGAACGTGTAGCCATTTTACCAGTAGTTAGCTTCCAAGCCATTTTCAAAGTGGAATTGGAGGGTGATAAATAATAATAGCCCGCGCGGATTTTTCGGTCTTGCTGTGTGAGGCGTAAAAACCATTTGAACAAATGTTTTTCGGGAATTAAACCTTTGGCTTGTAAGTCGGTAGATAATTCACCTAAGGATAATTTTGAGGTCACTTCATAAAGCACAAATCCGCTGGCAGGGTCTTTTTCTAGTTGTGGATTGGGTGTACTTTTCCAAATTAAGGCGAGTCCAATGGTGCAAAGACAAAAGCCCAAAATCAAAACGAATGCAGAGGGCATGGCCCAAGTTTTTTTCTTTTTCATGTAAGTTTAATTTAACACGAAACTGATTTTTTACCGAAGAACTTTTCTATTTGTGCGACCACAATTTCGGGTTTTAATTGTTTAAGGCAACTGAAATGATTGCAATCGGGCATCGATCCCAAATAATAACAGGGGCGACAAGGTAGGTCGATAAAAATGGGAATCGAGGTCAACGGATTCCATTTTAAAGGCCGTGTGGGTCCAAATAAAGTAAAGGTGGGGATTCCACATGCGGCAGCGACATGCATGGTTCCCGTATCATTTCCAAATACAGCATCGCAAGTGGATAGCATTTCAATTAATCCATTAAAGTGAAGTTGGCCAACGGTATTTTGGATGCGCAGAATTGATGAAGTATGTGTTTCAATCCACTTTCCATCTTCGTTTTCGGAGGGTACACCAAAAATTATTATTTCCAAATCCGGATATATTAATCCTAATTGTTGAATGGCAGTTGCAAAATTTTCTCGCGGCCATTTTTTTTGCGGCCAATTAAATGAGGAGCCAAACACAATACCGAGTCTTTTTAAAGGCATACTCTTTTTTAAGGGAAAATAAATTGGGGCTGGTTTTTCGGTTGGAATATTTAAGCCAAGTAAGGCATAAAAACACTCCCATTCCGGAATGTTTCGTTGTCGTTCGATATTTAAGTCATGAAATTTATCGGGAGCGCCGGTAACCGAAAATCCGCGTGAAAAAGGAATTCCCAAAAGGGTTTTTACAAAACTCCCATAGCTGCGATATAATTCAAAATCAATATATTGAGTAAACTCTAATTGGCGCAGCCGTATAAAAGTTCGCATAAGATTTACCCAAAAACTTATTTGCAATAATTCTTGGACTAAGTTACGGCCTGTTAAGGGAAGTGTATGTACTTGAGTGATGAGTGAGGATTGCACATACACATTTTCTACGCGACGACTGGCTAATACATGCAATTCGATATCCGGATATTGATATTTAAAGGCGCGAATGGCATAGAGCGTTAATACCGCATCACCTAAACAACAGGTTTTACATAATAAAATGCGACCTATGGGCTTGGATGGAGGCTTTTTTTTAAGATAAAAAAAACCATAAATGGACAATAAAATGCGTGAAATAAATTCTTCGCAGCGACGTAGGTGAGCATTACTTTTAGCCATCGATTTTTTGAAATAGAGAAATGAAAAATGTATGTATGGCGGCAGCCGCCGCTGTCGGGCCATACAAGCGATTAACTCTTTCGCGAGCCATCAAGCGCGTTTCTAGGCTGGGATAATTCGCAAAAATAGATTTAATACTTTCGGCAAGTCCTTGTGGATTTGTAAAATCTTGGGCGCTTAAAGTGGGGATTTGTTTTTCTAATTCAGGATAATGCCCGCTTCGGCTCGTTAGTACAGGTAACCCATAAGCTATACCTTCTAATGCGGCTTTGCCAAATTGCTCTGCACGTTGTGATGTTTCTGCAGTGGGAATAACAACTAGTCCACAATCTATTAATGCCTCCGGGATTTTTTCATTAGGACAATGCCCAAAAAATAAAACTCGATTTTCGCATTTGCATTGCTGGGCTAAATTTTTTAAGGCGGAGCGTTCTGGACCATCTCCAATAATTTTTAAGGTAAAATCAGGCAGCCAAATTAGTGCTTCAATCAACCAGTCTACTCGCTTTAAAGTAATGAGTCGACCTACATAAGCTAGGCAGGGTTTGTTGGTATCAAAGAGATGGTTTTGGGAAGGACGAACCCATAGAGGAACAATTCCCACAGGTTTTTTAAATCCCAAATAACGTAACTGATGAGTTACTGCATCGGTAGGCGCAATACAACCCATGCTACTGATAAATGCTAATTTTTGTAGTCTTTGGAAAAACCAAGGTAGTGCTTTAGGTCTATTTTCTGCGGAATAAAAAATCCAAGGTTTATTTAAATAGGATGCGGTTTTACGAATTTGCCAAGTGGCTAGGCACCATGGTTCTTCCCAACAATAAATTAAATCGGGACGGATTTTTTTTAATTGTTTGCTTAAGCCACGCCAAAGAAATAAAGAATTATAACCAGAAAACCAAACGGGTAGAAACAGTTGTTTTAAATTTGTATTGGACTTTGTTAACGAATATTGTTTGGTATAACTATGTCCCAAACTACGAGCCTTCCATGATGTAGGTGCAATAAGATAAATATTAAAACCTTCCAAAGGTTCAAAAGCTAAACTGTTTTCGATGGCTACTAAAGGATGTCCAATGATCAGAATAGTGGGCATTAAAGTTGTCTCGCTTCGAGTTCCGAAAGGGGAGGAAATTTACTTGTAATTGCCATGGCATTAGCGATAGTTTTTTCTGCTAAAGTTTTTTTAAATAAATAAGAAATGGCTCCCCCACTAAACCAAAATAAAATGTCAGCAGGGTTTGAACATAAATGCGTTCCAGTAATATTTAAAATAGAGAACGTGAAAAGTATAGTTAAAAAAAATCGAGTCATTTCTAAATCATTTTTGTCCAGATTATTTTTAAGAATGATAAAACACCTTCGAAATAAAATAATGAGTATGGTGAGATAAAGCGCTATGCCGGGAAAACCTGCTTCGCCTAGGAGCTGAAAATAATAACTGTGTGCATAGCCGGACGTTCCCATGCCTTTTCCTAAAGGCTGTACAAATGATCCGTTCCAAATATCCGTCCAAATTTCCATACGCTTTTGTAGACTATATTCTTGTAAGGGATTGGTTAAAGCTTGGGTACGATTTTTAATCATTATATCGCTAAGCGAACGTTTTTCATGTTTGCTTTGACCGGACAAGCGCGCATTATCACTATCGATTTTGGTGTCGGTTTTGGAGGAATAAAAAATACTAAAGCAAATAATTAACAATAGACCCGCAATTTTTAGCCATTTTTGTTTTATCCGTAAATAGCCAAAATAAAATCCGAGTCCAGCTATGGATGCAAACCAATTAGTACGCACCGTAGCGATTAATATAGGAGGTATAGCTGAAACTATAGCTAATAATCCCAATGCCCAACAAAAATTTTGTTTTATAATTAACCAAAATGCACCGAATAAAATAAGCGCACTCATAGCATCCGACATCGCTGCAGGAGATACAAATGTGGAAAAAGGGCGTACTACACCTTCGATTTTTAAAGTAGTGAAGGCAATAGAGTCAATCCAACTTTGCTCAAAATTACTAAATCCAAACACAATTTGTTTAATGCCATAAAGCGCGGTGAATATCAGAATATAGGTTACGAAACGTAAAATTTTTTTTAATTCTAAAGAGTTACGTATCAAATAACTCCCTGCAAAATAAAAAGGAATATAGAGTCCATTGAATTTAAAGCCATAGAAACCTTCCAGCACGGTACTTTCATTTAATATGAATATTTTCGAAAATAGCCAAAAACTATAGGACATAATAAGTACGGACATTTTATCTTCGACTTTCTCTTTGTTATAAACCCAAAGAAAAACCAAAGCAATAAAAAAGAAAACCATAATACCATCTGAGATAAGCATCAAATAATCAACCGTAGGCCTATCGGCGACCAAGTAATACATTCGGCGAAACATGGGTATAAAGCAAGGTATACTAAATAAATAGTAGATCGAAAAATTAGGGAACTTTAAACTGGGAAATAGAAAGACGCCAATAAAAAAAATGGCGATCTCAATACGAGAGGGAATTTTAACTAGGCGATAAGCAAAGAGCGTTCCCACAAGAGGAAGCAAAATTAGCATCCATGTTTGGAAGCTATTTTGCTTAAACTTATTCACTAAATAATTCAGCATTTTGCTTTAATTGTAGCATAGAGTGTAAGGTACTTTTCAGCAATCTCTTGGGGTTCAAATGGATGGGCAAATTTCTGCGCATTTAGGCCGATTTTTTTTTGTGTGGAGTAATTTTGTAAAGCCCAGATTACTTTTTCAGGCGAAATGGAGTTTTCGAGAAAATATCCATTGTTTCCATCCTGCAAAATAAATTCTGAGCCAGGATGTAAAGTAGAGAATACTATGCAACCTGCGGCCATGGCTTCTATTAAACTAACGCCAAAACCTTCATAGGTTGAAAGGCTTATATAGATCCAACTTTTGCCATATAATTTTTGTAAGTCGTCGGAGGATAACTTATAACTAATTCGAATTTGTTTTGCCCAACTTTCGGAATTTAAAGCCACGGTTTTTTTCAAGGATTCAGCATCATGAATCGAACTCACATATTCCAAAATGGCAGTAGGGATTTGTAAATGGATTTTTTTAAAAAGTGTAAGCATGGCGTCTCCTTGCTTTCGAGAATTTCTGGATCCTAAAAACAAAAGCATTGGGGCAGTTGATTTTTCACAGGGTGTTTCAGAAATAGGTTGCGGTAACATACAAGGAATAATATTTTTTACTTGGGGCAAATAATTTGTTATATGGGGCGAAATACCAGTGCTCAGTGGCGACCGCTGACTTTCTCTCTTTTCCAATAAATAAGAAATGCTTTGTGCTAACTTGCCTTTCCAGTGTAAAGAAAATTTTCTTTCTAAGGCGGCCGTACCATAAAAGGAGCGTAAATAATTTGTTTGGTATTTTAAAAATCCGCCATCGCCATGAATATGTATAATGTCAAATTCTGAAAAACTTAAAAACCGATAACCGATTGGGAAAAGTAAGCGTTTCCAAGGTGAAAAGTATTTTTGGACGATACGAAAGTAAATAGAATTGATTAATTGTACTTGATAAAGCGCTTCGGGTGAGGGCGACGTATGCGTAAAAATAGTCACGCTATGTCCTAATCGCGTCAAAGCATTGGCCAGCCTATGCACCTGTAGGGCCACTCCGGTATAAGAGTCGGGAGGTAGATCGCGATGCAGGAAAGCAATTTTCATAAGGTTTTATTTTTTGTTTGATTTAGTGCGTGAAAAGTTTTTTCAGCTATTTTTGGATTGCTATAATTTTGCAAAATATTTTCATATTGTTTTTGCCAAATGTTTTGCTTGTCTAAGGAAATTAATCGAGTTAATAAATCTTGCAATGATGAAAGTTCATTTGCTTGAAAGGTAACTTCTGGAAACAAAGTGAGTTGGGGAATATAACCTGAATTACTTCCCAAAGCGGTGCAGCCACAACAAATGGCTTCCAAAAGTACGCGACCAATTTGTTCTTTCCAGTTTTGAGTTATGAGTGAAGGTAAAATTACATAATCACCCAAATGGTAAAAGGCAATTAAATCTTGTCCTGTTAATGTTCCATGATAAATTAATTGTGGCCCTAATTGTTTTTGCAGAGTAGGGAGTAAGGGACCATTACCTGCAATATGTAATTGTATATGGGGAAAAAGTGGTAAAGCTTGGGATAAGAGAGCCAGTCCTTTTGCTTGATGTAAACTTCCAGCATATAGTAAATGGATTTTTGTGTTTAATGTTTCGGAAGTGAGCATTGATTTTGGGAGGGGAATGAACAGCTCAGCATTCACGGAAAGTGGAATGGTTGCCATAACTCCTCGGTAATCCATTTGTTGTAATACTTCTAATGCCTCAGTGCTGGCGGCTAAGGCAATATCGGTTAAATGATTATTGATTACATAAGCTAATCGATGATAACTTTTGTGATAAGCGGGATTTAAAATGTTTTGCAAAGAATAGGTTGCAGTTTTTATTTTCGGCCTTAATAATTTGGCCAAGCCTAAATGAATCGCCGTATTTATTCTATCCCTTTCATCCATGATATAAAGGATATCGGGATGGTAACTTATGAGTTGTGGTATTAAGGCCGGAACTAAATATTTTGCGCTATGTTTAGGCCAATAAGTGGAAAGTATAAATTCACAAGGGATGTTGTTTTTTGATTTAGGAAGTGTTTCGTGGCTAGAATATAATGCGGAACCATGCGTCCATTGTTTGGGTACTAATACTCTGACTTGATAAAATTTCGACAAAGCTACGAAAAAATCTTGATAAGCAGGAACGATAGATCCATGCCAAATGATTAGGATTTTCTTTTTGGGATTAGTGGGTAACATGAAGAGTTAATTTTTACTACGGTTTAAATAAAATATATTAAGACAAGCTTGTTCCACGACAGCAATAATTATGCTTTCTCCACTTAAGATTATCCGATGTAGCCATTCACCCCAAGAAGTGGATTTGTTTTCTTTTAAATAAATCCATCTTTGTTTAATAATTTCAAAGGTATGTCTTTGGCACCAATTCTTTAAAGTTCTTTCAGCATTGTTTGCAAAGCGAACTTTATTATAAGTAAGCGGATGCTTTACATATAAGCGAATTTCCGTCTGCACAATTTTGTATTGATCTGTATAGAGATTTTTTAAAGTTTTCCAAAATTTACGCGGAATATACGGGTGTTCCACTTTCCATTCAAGCCAAAAAGGAATAGTTTTTTTCTGTTCCAAAATAGTTAGCGCTAAATCCACATCTTCACGATAATTTCCAAAGGCCAAATCAAATCCACCCAATGTATTTATAGACTCAATATGGTAAGCCATATTTGCAGTAACATACATGCCACCTTTACGGTTCATTACAAAATGGGTTAGGGGTGGAATGGATTTATAAGGAGGCCAAACCGAACCTTCTAAGGCAGGGAAACCGGCATATTTATTCGGTATTTGCTGTATACAATTAAAATAGGTTTCACTTAAAATGCAGTCGGTATCCGAAAAAGCTATCCATGGGGTCTCACAATTTTTTAAAGCCAAATTGCGTGCGGCGGCAATGCTTTGATGTGAGGTGTTGAATACTTTAATCGAAGGGGGAACTTTTTTTAATAATGCAGAGGTTTCATCTGTAGAGCCATCATCAATAATTAGTAAGGGAATACCCATATGATTATGTAATAAATAATTTTGGAGAAAAATTTTTAAATAATATGCTTGATTATAAGTCACTAATGCTAAAGTAATTTCTGCCATATTTGCCCTATTTATATTAAGCTGAGCCTCGGCCTAATATGACGGCGGGTAAAGTGGAAATTAAAATTTTTAAATCTAAATGGGCGTTGGCATGTAATGCATAATAAGTATCTAAATCTACCATTTCTTTAAATTTCAAATTAGAGCGGCCGCGCACTTGCCATAATCCACTCATGCCTTGGGGAACCGTCATGCGTATTTTTTGGGTTTCATTATATTGTAAAACTTCATGCAATAGAGGAGGGCGAGGCCCAATCAAAGACATTTCGCCTTTGAGGACATTCCAAAATTGTGGCATTTCATCCAAACTACTTCTACGTAGTAGATTACCGAATTTTGTAATACGGGGGTCATGGGTAACTTTAAAAGTTAATCCACCCGTTTCATTTAAATTATCGAGTTCCCATTGTTTTAAATGAGCGTTCACATTCATGGTACGGAATTTTATGAATTTAAAATGACGGCCATATTGTCCTACTCTTGTTTGCACAAAAAAAATCGGACCAGGTGAAGTTAATTTCATGATGGGAACAAGTATGAAGAATAAGAGGAAGAGTAGCATTAATCCTAAAAATGCCCCTAAAATATCAATGGCCCTTTTAATCCAAGGGTAAAGTTGTGTTGTCCTTTTCTCCAACTTTTTTATCATAGGCTTCCAGTAAACGTTGATAACAAGCTTTTGCGCTAAAAGCAGATTCCATGCCTTGTACGGCATTCGCCATTCCGCTTAAAATCTCCCTTTCATGTTCCCTACATTGTCGTATAATTTGCCCCAAAAGTAAGCTGTTTTTTGTGAGGAAGATTTTACCAAAATTATTGTGAAGCAGCAATTCCGGCAATCCCCCGACATCGCTGGCAATTAAGTAACAGCCTCGTGATAAACCTTCTAATCCCACATAAGGAAAATTGTCCATACGCGAGGGTAAAATAAGTAATCCTGCCCAATCATAATGTTCTCTTAATTGGCTTTGGGGTACGGCTGGAAAATATTCCAAAGTATAAGGCAGTTTTTTATTTTGTGATAAATTCAAGTGTTGCCTAAATATCTCAATGCATTGATCATCCCTAATTTCTTGATGAGGATGCATAGCGCCGACTACCCTTAAGGTTAAATCTTTAGCCGCATCGCCTAGTTGATCAAGAGCCTCCAATAAAATATCTAAGCCTTTGCGATACTCCACACGCCCTACAAAAAGCAAATGTTGAGTGGTTTTATTTTCGAGAGGGGGTTTTTCTTGCCAAAGCCTTAAGGGGTTTCTATTTAAAGTTACTTTTTGTTTTAAGCCTAAAATGGAATAGGCATAATGTTCGATCATGTATTGGCTCGGACTTACAATTCTATGTGCTTTAGCGCAACTTTTTCTTTGTAATCGCAATAGCTTTTTTTGTTCCCAATTTCCGGTGGTATAAATTTTTAGCCAAGATGAATGAATGCGACATACGACGTTTAAATTTTTTGGAATTGGGGGAAGAAGGGCACCTTCTCCATTGGTTTCTGGGTATTCCAATACTTCTAAAATTTTCCACTCGGCACAAGTTTTTAAATAATCGCCGACAGATCGTGCCCAAGTAATCGCTTCCAAAAAATGGGGAAAATTTTTGCGAAACCATTTTCGATATAAATACCAAATTCTCGACTTCCAAAACTTTTGCGCTTGCATGGCAATACGATGCACGGTGATACCCTCTTGCATGGATTTGTGTGTTTGTAAGCCATTACAAAATACATGCACTTCATGGCCATTTTCCGCGAGTAGGGTAGCCGCCATGTGACTGTATGTTCCAATCCCACCTATATGGGTATCGGGTGGATATTCGCGACTTATAATTCCAATTTTCATGCACTTTTCTCATGGTAAAAATTCAGAATGTCCAAATCGCCTTGTGGTTTAGCTTGTCGCAAAAAATTGTTTTGCTTTTCAATAAAATTTGGGCGAGGAAAATCGGAAGCGGTAATGTGTATTAATGCCTCCTCTAAAGATTCGCTATCTCCTGGTTTGAAAAGCGGTAGTCCCATTTTTTCACCCAAGGTTTTCATTTCACCGGTAGCGGAGACTAAGCAAAAAATCCCCGCCGCTAATCCTTCGAAAAATACATTGGGACAATTTTCCCATAATGAAGGAATGATTAAACAGAAGGCTTCTTGCATAGATTGAAATAATTCGGAGCGCGTGCAAGTCGGTAAAAACTGAATGGATTGGCCTTGAGGATGCTGGTTTTGTTGTTGGAGTAATGTTTGATAGTATGAAGGTTCGCCAATGCTACCTATAATCTGTAATTCATAATCTGGATGGGATTGTACAAAGTTTAAAAAGGCCGATACTAAAACATGCACTCCTTTGCGATTTTCTATTCTGCCGATAAAAAGTAATCGGCGGGATTTTTTTTTTGAGATTTGCAATGCTGATTTATTTGGGAAAGATGAATCTGCTAAAGGGGTAATAGAGTCCATGTTAGCAAGGCTAGGCAAAGTGGGGAGTAAGGTTTTATAGGATTTTATCCAAGGAAGTTTTTCTTGCATAAAAGCAGCAGATAAAGCCAGAATAGTAGGCGATCTTTTTATGGCCCATCGCTCACAAAACCCCATGACATAACCTTGTAATCGCTTTTTAATATTTATTTCAGCGGGGCTAATCAAATAGCTCGGTGTATGAATACGCATATAACTATGCAGTGCTAATCGGGGAGATTGGAAACAAAAAAATCCATAAGCGCCATAATCAGGAAATTCAAAAATAGTGTGTGGCTCGATTTCTTGTTCTAAAACCGAAACTAAACCATAAGCATATTCCAAGTTTACCAAATTTCCATAAAACCATCGATGCGCGATGCTTAACCATGGCCAAGATAAGCAGGGTTTTCTGTGTATGGGCTTTGCATTGTAGCCTTTATAGGCTTCAATATTATGCGTATAAATTACCGTAGTGATTCCAGCGGATTGCGCAAGTGATAGATGATTGAGTAAGTAAGTTCGAATGCCGCCGCCATGAGTCAATGGAGGTTCGGAATCAATAAAAACCAGCTTCATTATATTTCCTTTTTACGATAAAGCATACGTAAATTAATTCTAGGAAATATTTTTTGTAAAGCATGTAACATTTTTAAGTCATCCGCATTGGGGCGAAATAATAATAGAATTCCGACAATATATACTAAAATGGCGATGAAAATTGAGCATGCAAAACGTACGGTGCGAGCGCCTAGCAAATAATGTAAATCATGGCCAATATGATTTTTTAAATAAACTTGCAAAGAATCAAAAATATGAAAAAATAGAAATTCTTGATGTAAACATTTACTTAGCACCACAGCCATAATTACCGAAGCTAAGGCGCATTTTAGCCAAGCCCGCCAAGGTAATTTTAAATGCATTTGTTGCGTAGTAAAAATAAAACCTCCTAATACTCCGAGGGTAGTAGTTAAGCTGTAACTTATAGATGCACCCATAGCACCATATTTGGGAATGATATAAAAATTCAATCCTAAATTTAAAACCGCCAAGACACTGCCATAATAAAGAATAAATTTTTGCCGATTACTGGCGTAGATAGCCGCAGATCCTGCTTGTGTGAGGGAGGTAAATAAGGCGCCAATACAGAGTACTTGAAAGCAGTTTTTTACTTCGGAATATTCATGGCCAAAAAAAATTATAATTAATTCATAAGCGGAAATAAAGCAAGTTACGATGGTGGGAAAAGCGGCAAGCCCTGAGATACGCAATGATTGCGTAAATGTACGATGGAGCTTTTCATGTTCGGATCGTCCATGTTGTGCAGCGGTTAAGGGTAACAATAATTTCCACATCAGGGTGGGAATTAAACCGGTTAATTTTGCAACCAAATTTTGAGCGAGATTGTAATAGGCAATTTGGGGGGCGGCGCAAAAGCGACCTAAAAAATAATTTTCGGAACGCGACCAAACAATGAGATCTAAAAAATGAATGCCAATTAATGAGCGATTATATTTCCAGATTTCTTTTCGTACATCGCTTTCAATTTCTTTGGGGTTGCGCCAATTTTGTAATAGACCTTCGCGCTTTACGGCCCAATAAAAAAAACTGAGATTAATCACCGCAAAGGCTAAATTGCACCAGAATAAGGAGATTAATCCATAATGATTAATTAATAAATAGACTTTGGTAATGATTGCCAAAGGAGTAACCGTAAAGGCATGTACGGTTTGATATTTAAAAATTTGCGCTCCTTCTAAGGTAGCAGAAAAAATTGCCGTTTGTATGCCCGGTGTAATGGCAATAAAAGACAAACTAAAAAGCCATACTTGTTTGGGATTGAAATAGTAGTCTGCAATATGTGAGGCAAATAGTAGTAGTCCAAGGGTAGAAACAAGCGCCATGCCCCCTTCTACTATAAAAATAAAACGAATGGCCGCTCCAATACGTGCGGTTTGTCCAGCCGCTTTATACTGAGCCGTAAATTTTGTGATGGATGTAATAAATCCTAAGGAAATTATCACGGAAACCGTTCCCGAAAACCAGGCCACTTGATGATATATTCCTAAATCATTGGGTCCTAAGGTACGTGCCATCACTACGGAAGCCACTAGCCCTAATCCAAAACTTAAAATATTGGAAAAAAAGAAATGAAAACAATTCCAAAGAATTTTTCGGAGTTGTTCCTGCATATCGTGAGTGACCTATATCAATTGGTTATTAAAACTTGTGCAAAGAATGCGCAAGAAGCATTAATCTTTTTTGGTGACGTAATTGTGATAATAATGTTTATAATATCCATAAGAGCTATAGCCTTTAGTTAAATCCACATCATTTAAAATACATCCTAGTACTTTGCCATTTACATTCCTTAAACTTTGTAATGTTCTTTCGCTAACGGCTAAGCTTGTTTTTCCCGCACGGATCACAATGACCGCCCCATCTACCTTGGTGGCTAAAATACAGGCATCGGTTACGGCGATAACCGGAGGCGTATCAAAAAGGATAAAACGAAAACGCTTTTTTAATTCTTCTAATAAACTATCCATTTTTTTTGAACCTAATAGTTCAGCTGGATTAGGCGTATAAGCACCCGCGGTGATTAAATTTAAATTAGTTCCAGGTACCTTGCGTATTACCTCATCGAGAGTACGTGAACCTGCAAATAATTCCCCAAAACCCGGACCTCGGTCAAATCCAAAAAGATGATGTGTCACTGGACGACGTAAATCGGTGTCAATAATTAAAGTAGGCTCGCCTTGTTGCGCAAAGGTTAAAGCCGTATTGGCCATGGTGAGTGATTTTCCTTCGCCCGGTCCACTGCTACTAATTAATAAGGTTTGAATAGTTTTATCGGGGCTGGCAAAAACGATATTGGTTCTTAAGGAACGATAGGCTTCGGCTACAATACTTTCTTGATTTTCGGCGCTTAATAATAATTCAGGATATTTATTATTGATAGTGGTACGATTGTCCTTTTTAAAGTTACGACGAATTTCAATATCCGTTTTTTTGACGGTAACATGGGGAATAGTTCCCAATAAAGTAAGTCCTAAGCGTTTTTCAACATCATCCGGAGATTTTACACTGTCGTCCATAAATTCACGAACTAAACCTAATGCAATGCCTGCAGCTAAGCCAATAAGCAAAGATATGAGATAGAACACCAAGTCGCGTCTTGGAATAGGATCTGTAGGGACTTGAGCAGCATCCACAAGTTTTAAGCCTCCCGATTTACTTTGCAAATGAATAACTGCATCTTCTAATCTTTCCGTTAAGCGTTTATGCGTTTCGCGATAGCGTTCAAGCAAAGCATCAAGCTGTTGGATTTCAATTTCTTGTTTTCCTAAATCCGGATGGTTTTGGCGATAGTTGACTATTGCCCGCTTAAAGGCATCGAGCCGGGCTTTTTTCATTTGCAATTCGGCTTCGCTAGCAACCACTTCTTTACGTGTACCTTGCCATTGATTAAGGAGATTTAAATCTTGCGGTTCATTTTTTTTGCTGAGGCGCACAATTTTTTCTTCAGCGGCTTGTAAATCAATAGTGATTTTACTTTCAGCGGAGACGGGAATTCCCATACGTAACATTTTTTCTTTTTCTTTTTCTAAAATATGTAATTGTTTGCGATATTCCAAAAGTGCCGAATCATTTGGTCCTTGCGAAGACTTATTGACAGCTTGATCCAGTCCATGAAAATAATTTTTTTTAGCTTCTAAATTGGCTTTATCTAATTCCAGCTTCACCAGTTCTTCTTGGTAGTTTTTTTCTAAGGCATTCAAGCCAGCCATGTCTCCCAAATTTGCTAATTGCGTGGCATCAGTATAAAGATTTTTTTCTTTTTGAATATCGTCTCGTTTACGTACACAAATTTCAATTTGCTCACGGATAGCCGTCACTGCATTTTCTACTTCTTCATTTTCCACTTTACGACAAAAGATAATGAGGCTATCGGTAGCCGTTTTAGTTAAGGCATAGCTGAGTTGCGGGGAAGGGGTTTTGCTTTTTATTGAAAGGAATGATTCAAAACTACCTTCCTCCATGGTGATATGCCCAAGTAAGTAAGTGTGACGATTCGTTTTAACCTTAGCCTTATCTAATTCTTTGGATAGCGACTCTTGTAATTTATCAAGAAAAGCTTGGCTTTGAAATATTGCACGATAATAGCCAATATTTTTTTGCATGGCAGGTTCTTCGGTAAGCATGAGATTATTCTTTTTCTCATCCATTACGATTTGACTACTTGCAATAAAATAATCGGGTACTTTATGAATAAAATACCATGTCGGTAACATAAAGGAAATAATGCTTAGGACAAGAACATACTTGTTCTTATTGACTAGGTTAACGTAATCACCAAGTCCTAATTCCTTTTTACCATGACTAACCATATTATTTAATCACCTGTGAAATGACAAACCATGCCGTAACTAAGGTCACTAAATCGCGTACCACTTCTAAACTTTTGGACCAAGTAAAGGTTTTGTTATAGACAATAATGACATCGCCTTCATTTAACAAAGGTAAATTAGCGGTTTTTCCTTCATCGATAAATTTTTGCATATCGAGTAAAAAATCTAAATTAGGGGCACCGCCAATAATTCTTACTTTATTTAAATTCGCTTCAGGACTAGGCCCACCTGCTAAATAAAGCATATCAAAAACGGAAGCACTTTCGGTAATTGGATAAAAACCTGGTTTTACCACAGCTCCTAACACTTTCACATACTTTGATTTTTTGCTGGAGAGTACTATGACTCTGTCTCCATCGAGTATAGTTGGTAGGAGATTTAAATCGCCTGAATTCAAAAATTTTTGCAAATCATAAAAACTCGCATTTTCATCACCTTGGTTTTTGTGAACGACTTTTATTTTTTGTAAGTCTGCTTGTTCGGTAGTTCCTAAGGCGGACAATAACACTTCTTGCAAACTGGCTTTTGACGAAACATTAACTAAACCCGGTTTTTTAACTTGTCCCAATACATAAATACTAATTGGGACTTCATTCAGTAGCGTTACTAAAACTAAGGGTGCGTCTACCACTTTGGCTAATTTATAAGTTAATAAATCTTGTAATTCACTAGTAGTTTTATCAATCACGGAAGCGTCTTGATACAAAGGATAATCAATCGTGCCATTATCTTGAACTTTTACCATTTGGGAAAGGGCAGGATCATTTTTAACCACAATACTTAGCGTCATTCCCGCTTTAATGACGGCAGCCGATAAGGGCATACTATTAAATATCAATAGCATTAATGAATATACTAATGTCAGATTATAAGTTGATTTGCTAAAGGGCATAATATTAAACCGGTTTAAAGATAAATGGCGATTTCATTTCCAAAGGGCCTCCCGTTGCGGGTGGAAAAACCCAACTCTTTATTCTCCTAATTAAATCGTTTTGAAAACCAGTATCATTCAAGGTTGTTTCACTATTTAAAATTCTTACCGTAGAAACTCTTCCATCGGCTTCAATGGTGATGACTAAAGTGATTTTACCTTCTAAACTGGGATTGATTTTTAATTTCTCTTCATAGAGCAAACTCACAGCACCTTGATTTCGCCCAATAAATGCAGCCACTTCCTGCAAGTCACGGTTTCCAGTATAACGTGCAGATTTTCCCAAAATTTCTGGTTTTTCAACTTCTAGGCTTCCAATTTTTGCAATGCTACTTACTTTGGCGTTTTTAAATCCTTTAGCTAAATGCTCTATTGCAGAAGTTTTTGCCTCATCTTCATTTAAGGCATTTGCGCTATAGCCGTCACGATTAATGCTCCCATGCTTCGCATCTACTTTAGTTAAACCTTCAATCGAGTTTAACTTTTGGTCTAAGTTTCCCCATTCATCCTGCGTATTACTTTTGCGACTATGTCCTACGCTTGGACCTTGTGTGCCCGGCCCACTTCCCGATAATATGTTTAATACCGCGGCTTTAGTTATGCGTTCTTGTGTGTGGGTGATTTGTGATTGTACGCTTTTACGCGAGCGCTCAATACGATTTAACGCTGCATTTTGCGTTCCGGATGGACTCGACGTTTCATGGTTTTTGGAATTACGTGTTACGGTTGATTTAGCTAAGGGTGTCGCTGATTTTTTTTTTGCGAGCCTTTGGGGAACTAAAATTTTTGCTACACGATCGGAAATATTATCTAAGGTCGCTTTTTCTAAAGGTTTATAATCAATGGAATGTACACCTAAAATCAAAAGGATGAATAAAAGTAAACAAATGAAAAAACTGATTATTGCCGGCGTGTCGATTTGATCGAATATTCCTCCCCGATAGTTTTGCACCTTGGTTTTTTCGGTTTCTTTATCCATCATTTTTTTGTAATACGGCTAAGGAAAAAGAACCATATCCATTTTCTCCGCAGGTATGCAGTACTTTTTGTAGTAACCAGTACGGGATTTGTTTATCGCCTTGAATCACTAAATCCCCTTTGAAACTCACATTAGCATCGTATTGAGCAATCTCTTCGGTATTTTTTCTTTGCTCTATTAACCATTCCGCTAAAGCTGGGATATTAATGTCTTTGCGTGCCGCTTCTTCTCCTACCGACGCGATGGCTTGGCCATCCGCTAGAATATTTTCACGACTAATGGATATAGTTAAAACTTTTTCGGGCCTCGCAATGGCAGTGCTTACAGGTAATTCCAGATTTTTGGAAGGCGTTAATATATCGCCTTCGGTAGAAAAGTTTTTTAATAGAAAAAAAACTAAAACTGTAAGGACATCGACTAAAGATGTCATTTGCGGTTTAATAGCTTCAGTTGTTTTCCGACGCTTTAAACTCATTCAAAACCACCGGATAAAAGTATTTTTGGAAATTTGCTTTCGCGGCATTGATCCATAGTGGAAATTACATCTTGATAAATAACTGAGGTATCTATGAGTAACACCACGGTTTCGGCAGTTGCAAATTCTTCTTTTAATTTTTGCAAATATTTACCTAAGGTGGGTAAATCATATTGGCCTTTATTTTTTGGAATGGGATCGAGTTTGCGTCCCTCGCCAATAATGCGATAACCTTCTTCCGAAACCAAAACCGTAATATCTACTTCCGCACCTTTAGGTGCAGTACTCGTATCGGCTGCCGCATTGCCTTGCCCAGGAGGAAGACTAAATTTGATTACTGCAAGATGCGTAAAGACTACCATGGTGACTAGAAAGGAGATTAAAATGATGAGCATATTCATCATAGGTGTCATATCTAAATCAATTGGCTCCGCTGGGATAGCGCTTTCGCGGGAGCTGTGGCTTTTAGATCTCAAAGGAAATTCCGACTAGGGCTTTTCCACAAGCGGTTTTTTTTGCGCATTTAAAAAATTCAGTAAGCGCAAAACCGTTTCATCGACCTGTTCTAATAGAAAGTTGGAGCGTGCGCCCAAATAGGAAAAGGCAGACATGCATATCATTGCCGACATTAATCCTAAGGCCGTGGCATTAAGTGCTAAGGTGATACCACGCGCTAAAAGTTTACTCTTTTGGGAAGGGTCGGCCGCTTCTAAAGCGGAAAAAGCTTCTTGCAATCCAAAAATAGTTCCGAGCAATCCTACCAGAGTACATAGATTGGCGAGCAAGCCTAAATAATGCGTGCGTTTTTGTAAGCGAGGTATTTCTCGTAAAGCCACTTCTTCCACGGCATCTTTTATTTCTTGTGGCGAACCGGCTTGTTCGAATTTCCAAATACCTGCTTCGAGAATATATCCTAAGGGTGTTTTAGTTTGGCTGCAAAGCTTTCTGGCATCCATTGGTTTTTCTTTGCGAATGAGTGCGGTGACATCAGCCAGCAATTGTTTGGAGTTGATCCGACATTTAACATAAAAAAACCAAATGCGCTCTCCCATTATGGAGAATCCTAAAGCGAGGAGGCCCAGAATCATATATTCAACAGGACCACCTTCTTGTACAAATTTTGCGATCTTCATCAAGAATTGCATAGAACACCTTTATGCCTAGGGATTTTATTTTTTAAAGATTATACCGTTCTTGTATTTTTTATGTCTACTGGAATTGTTTGATATTAGGCAAACTCAAGCCTTAATTCACTCGATTTCAGACTTTTTGAATGGGGACTTAAAGTGATTTTTAAAGTAAAATGGGACAATGAATTTTAAGAACCACAATAGAGCTTGTGATTTTGTATTTTTGACTATATATTGCTGAACAAAGGATTTTTCGGGAAGGATTTATGAAAAAATTTATCACTATTTTGGTCTTGGCCATAGTCTCCATTAATTTTGCAAAATCAGCTACAACTACGACTTCAGTAACGCGTGTTAAATCAGGTGGTGCGGTGGTATATAAAAGTGAATCCAGTGATGCATCTGAAAAAGCAGGTGAATTAACTTCTGGCGATGAAGTGAATATGGTTAAAGAAGGCAAAGCCCGCTCCTTGGTTAAAACTAATGGAGGAATTAAAGGCTGGGTAGATAATGGCTCAATTGAGATGGTAAAAGTAACTGGTGGTTCTACGCATAATTTGAAAGACGTGGAAGTGGTAGGTTGGCTCGATAATCCCAGCGCCGTATACATTTTGGATAATGGCAATCCCGATATGAATGCATTGCCTATTGATCGCAGCTTCAGCAATGAAATTGTAGAGCCTAAAGATCGTGAACAAGTCGAAAGAGCTTACGACGAAAATTAAAAAATGAGAAAGAAAAAAGAATTTTAATCTTTACTCATGAGATTAAAAAAGGGAGGCGAAAGCCTCCCTTTTTTTGTCCTTGGATTCTTCTTCAAACTCGCATAGCGGATGAAACCTCGAATATTTTTTTAACAATGGAGTCGATGGTAAAATTATTAAACTCAACAGGGTTTATTGACCGGCTTTTTTTTTATCGTTGCTAGCATTCATTTTTAGAACTGAGTGAGTGGTCTCTTGGCTGATTGTTCTAAGGTGGAAAATACTCATACTTAGATCGAGGAAAAGAGGGTAATATGCAGGAAACGGTAACATTGAAATCATCATCCACGGCTTCTCCTCCGATATTGAGGTCACAGGAATTTCAGGATTTGGTGCGAAAAAAAACAAGGCTTAGTTTGGGTCTAACGTTAATTACCATGCTGGTTTATTTTGGCTTTCTTTTCATGGTGGCTTTTAAAAAAAATGTTCTCAGTATTTTAGTCACCGATAACATTCCCCTGGGAATCCCTTTGGGCATAAGCGTTATTCTACTCTCTTGCCTTATCACCGGTGTCTATGTTTATTGGGCTAATAAGTTTTATGATCCTGCTATTGCGGCAATAAAAAATAAATTGGGAGAGAAATAATGCTACCTAATCAAACCGTTATTGGTCAACTCAATCCTATTGCCATCGCCTTCTTTTTACTTTTTGTATTGCTTACCTTGGGGGTTACCTATTGGGCTGCTAAACGCACCAAAACAGCAAAAGAATTTTATGCCGCAGGCCGCAACATTACCGGATTTCAAAATGGCTTAGCTTTAGCAGGAGATTATATGAGCGCGGCTTCATTCTTGGGAATTGCCGGACTCGTTTCCTTAAAAGGATATGATGGACTTATTTATTCAGTTGGATTTTTGGTCGGTTGGCCGGTGGTACTTTGTTTAATCGCGGAACCTTTACGTAATTTAGGGAAATATACTTTTACCGATGTTACCGCTTATCGGTTGAATCCAGGACCAATAAAAGTGGCAGCTTCAGTAGGGGCCATTACCACGGTACTTTTTTATTTGATCGCGCAAATGGTGGGTGCAGGCAGTTTGATTAAACTCATGTTTTCATTGCCCTATGAATTGGCGGTAGCGGTAGTGGGTGTATTGATGACCGCCTATGTATTGTTTGGCGGAATGTTAGCGACCACTTGGGTACAAATCATTAAGGCCTGTTTACTTTTGGGAGGCGCCACTTTATTAGTGATTATGGTTTTGATCAAAGCTCATTTTAATTATGGCTGGCTTTTTCATGAAGCAACTTTAAAATATGGCGCGGGTTTTTTAAGTCCGGGTGGATTAGTGGCAAACCCACTAGATGCTATCTCTCTCGGCTTGGCTTTGATGTTTGGCACAGCGGGGTTACCCCATATTCTCATGCGCTTTTACACCGTACCTAATGCCAAGGAAGCGCGCAAATCCGTTTTCTTCGCAACCGGATTTATAGGTTACTTCTACATACTTACTTTCACCATTGGATTTGGTGCAGCGGTATTTGTGGGACAAGACATTATTAGAGGTATGGATAAAGGGGGTAACATGGCTGCCCCTCTGCTTGCGGAAGTCTTAGGGGGCAGCGTCTTTCTGGGATTTTTAGCTGCGGTAGCTTTTGCCACTATATTGGCTGTGGTAGCCGGTTTAACATTAGCCGGAGCATCGGCTCTTTCTCATGATTTGTATTTGGGTGTTTTTAAAAAAGGTCAATCCAATGAAAAAGATCAGGTTCGCATGGCGAAATGGGCCACTTTAATTTTGGGACTATTGGCAATTCTTCTAGGTATTTTATTTAAAGGACAAAATGTGGCCTTTATGGTGGGCTTGGCCTTTGCGGTCGCTGCTAGTGCTAATTTTCCTGCCTTGATATTGTCTATCATGTGGAAACGTTTCACCACTGCAGGAGCCATTTCCAGTATTGTGACTGGCTTGGTTTTAGCGGTGTCGTTGATTATTCTTAGTCCCACCGTGTGGGTGGATATTTTTAAACATGCCACACCTATTTTTCCACTCAAAAACCCAGGGCTTTTTTCTATGGCCGGTGCTTTTATCGCTGGAATTAGCGTGTCCTTACTTAAACGAGAGCCAAATTCGGAAGTTTTATTTGAGGAAGAAAAAATCCGCAGCTACCTAGGGGTAGGAGCGGAATAAAAAAAGAGAAGCTAAATGCTTCCCTTAAAAATTGGAGTCAAAACGTATTTGTAATTTTCCAAGGTTCGCATCGCGGATGAAACCTCGGAAAATTTTTAATTAAAACTTATCCAGATTTTTTCCGCCGCTATCGACGACCATTTTCCATGCAGCATTTTTTAAATCTTTCATGCCAGTGCCCGCTATGGCCGAAACTTTTAGAATAGGACATTTCTCTTTTTTAAATCCTTTTTCCAATTCATATTCGCCTAAATCAATTTTGTTCAAAACGATCAAGCGAGGTTTTTTGAGCAATAAAGGTTGAAATTTTTTTAATTCAGCCAGTAAGGTTTTGTATTGCGCATAAGGTGATTCAACGGATAAATCGATTACAAAGATCAAACAAAAACTACGTTCTACGTGTTTTAAAAATTGATGTCCAAGACCTTTGCCATCGGCAGCGCCTTCGATTAATCCTGGAATATCCACAATAACTAAGCTATGACCCACGCCCACATTTACTAAACCTAAATGAGGTTTAATGGTGGTAAAAGGATAATCCGCTACTTTGGGTGTTGCCGAAGAAATTTTGCGAATGAGCGAACTTTTACCGGCATTGGGAAAACCAACTAAACCGCAATCGGCAAGTAATTTTAGTTCGAGTAGTATTTTGCGACTTTCACCTTCAGCTGCTGGAACGGTTTTTAAGGGTGTGCGTTGTATAGAGCTTTTAAAAACAGCATTGCCTAAGCCGCCACGTCCACCATTAGCGACAATAAATTTTTCCTGATGGATTTGTAAATCCTTGAGTAACTCGCCGGTTTCGGCATCTTTAATGAGCGTGCCGACCGGAACTTTAATAATGATATCCTCGCCACTTTTTCCGGTGGATAAGCTGCCACTACCCGGTGCGCCATGCTCGGCTTGGAATCTTCTTTTTTGACCGATATCATAAAGGGTATGATAATTTTCGGAAGCTTCAAAAATAATATGGCCACCTCGACCACCATTGCCACCATCGGGGCCACCGCGGGGAACATATTTTTCGCGGCGAAATCCAACGCAGCCTCTGCCACCTCGACCCGCTGAGACATAAATGAGTGTTTCGTCAATAAACATGAGTGCTTTCCAAAACTTTCCAGAAGGATGAATTTAAAATATCCACCGCGGCCCAAAAATAGGACTTTTTACGTGTTCTGTGTATGCTCTGTTTAGCGCTATTCTTTCAGTATATTCCCAAATTACCGATCGTTTTGCCAGCTCTTGACCAGCTCTTGGTAAATTTTGGGATAGCTATTTAGGTTTTCTTTATCAAAGCTCGCTACGCCACAACGTGGACGTATCCAAATTCTTTGTCCATTGGGTAAGGCAACTTGGCGATTTAAATGATCGCGATATTTTTTTAATACCGGTGTTAGGTCCGCTGCTTGCGTCATCGGTAAAACTACTAAGAAGCGATTGAAGCTTAAATAACCAATGAAATCGGAGTCGCGCATGCATTTTCGCAAATCGCCAATTAATACATTTTGCAGGCCACGCAAAGCATCGGGTTGTGCATCATGACTGGCTTTGTCTTCGGATAAGCCTTGAAATGAAAGTAATATCGTACTGAAGGGAAGGCTATAGCGCAGAGAGCGACTAATTTCGAATTTAATAAAAAAATCTAAAACGGCTTTGACATAAACACCGGCCGGTAAATCTTTAGAATTATTTTTTTCACGACGTATTTGTGTTTCATGACGTACCTTGGACATTACCTGGTCCGCAATCTCTTTGGCGACTTGATCGCCTCCAGCCCCACCCGTTAATAAATCTAAGGTTTCTTCAATTTCTTTTTCGTCGGTAAAAATTTCTAAAAGAAATTGGGCTTTTTCGGCTTCAGTTAAACCTTCATTACGCAGTTGCGTTAAGGCGGCTTTGGTCTTAATATCTTGCACATTTTTTTGCATGCGCATACGTAATTTTTGTTGTCCCATTACCTTGGCTTCGGGAGGGATATCTTTATCTTGCAATTCTAAGGAAATGGCATTTTCCATTTGGAAAAGCAATGAACTTAGTTTCCCTGTTTCATTGGGCGCGGACTCTGCTTGTTTGACCATGCTTTCGCCTACGCGTTCTACATATTCCGAAAGGGACTGAATTAAATCTTCCGATCCATCTTTGTTTTGTACGCGTCGCACTTCACTGGCTAGAATTATAAGTTGTGCGGCTTGCTTGGGATTTTGATTGAGTTCTTTTAATAATTCATCCGGACTAACGCCTATGCTTTGGCCCGCATGCAAAAATTCCAAATAACTTTCATCGGCATTTAAAAAAGTATTCAATTCGCTGATTAAATTATAATACTCAATTAATGGCACGCCCACTTTGAGTAGTTCCGTACGTAACAACGGTAATACCTTTTGCATATGTTGTTTTTCAGGTACTATACGTTTAATGATTTGTGCAGTTTTTTTAATGTTCCCATTGGATTTTTGATGCTCAGTCACAATAAGTTGTGCGGCAGTTTGGGCGAAAATATCATTGGCCGAATCCACTAATTCATCGGGCTTACTGAGAAACTGAGCAATTCCTTGTTGGGCTTTGATAGCGCGTAACATTTCTCCGCGCATATTGTACATGCCAGCTAATAAATCTTCGATGGCCATATCGCCTTGTTCAGCCGAAGTTTTAAAAGTACGCATCACATTGTTCAGAGCTTGCTTAATGGCAATCGGTTCATCACCCGGTTTGGCATTTGCCGAATTTTCTAAAACCGCTTGTGGCAAAGCCATGGGGTTTTCTAAGACTTGCAATAGATTTAAATTAGCATTGAGTTCTTGTGCGGTAATATGCCCCAAAGCAATACGCATAGCCATTTCTTCGAAAGAACTTTTTTGTGGTGAAATATCATAAGTTCCACTAATTCCAGACATTCCACTTGCAGAGCCACCACTACCTACATTTCCATGATGCGTGACGACTTCGCCCTCTTTTACCGTTTGTAAGCTCACATCATTTACTGAAAAGCTGCTCACATGATTACTCACGAGATAACTCACAAAGCTTGCAGGGTTGGCATGGGTTAAAGTGCAAGCATCTAAAAAGAAAGACAAATCATGTAAGCTGAGTGGAGCGGTGATACTAATGGATTCTAGACCAAAGCGACGTAAATGATCGGCTACGCGACGATTATTCGGCTGATAAACTAAATCAACATAACCGATATAGTATCCAAACTCCTGAAACAATAAAGAGAGTGGGTTTTGACCGGCCAGTAGCACAGAAAAGGCTTCGTGCACCTTGGGAATGGTTTCTTGTACTACGGGATGATCAAATGAATAAGCTACGGTACGATTGTAAAATAAATTCCATTGCCGTACCAAATTTTCAGCATCGGTGCGACTAAATACTTTTTCATTACTCATTTATTTTTTGTTCCAAAGGTTTGGCATTCCATTTTTCGTATCTCGCATTTTGCCATTCCTAGCTAAGCTTCAAAAATTATACCCTAAGTCTTAATTTTGTGTATAATAAAATTAAAATGGGCTACATTTAACGACATAAAGTTAACATCGCAAAGCAAGAGTTCCTAATTAATGAATCAAAAAACACCTCATCCCGACCTCGCAGGACAAACTTTTGGCAACTTCACCCTTTTGCAAAAAATTGGGGAAGGCAGTATGGGGGTGGTTTATCGAGGATTCCAAAACAATTTGAGTCGACCTGTCGCTATGAAAGTGGTTTTCCGTAGCCGTTTGAACCCCTTATTAAGCGCGGAGCGTTTTCGCCAAGAGGCGGAGTTGGCTGCGAATCTCATGCATCCAAATATTGTGACCATTTATGAATTCGGAGAAAGAGAAGATTTGCTTTATTTTGTGATGCAATTGGTAGATGGCATCAATTTAAGCCAATGGTTAAAGCAAAAAAAGAAGCATCCCTCGCCCTTAAAGCGCCTACCCAATCTGGAAGAATTAGCTCGCATAGCCGAACAAGGATTAGATGTACTGGGTTTTGCCCATGACGAAGGGGTGGTACATCGCGATATTAAACCCGAAAATATTATGTGGCTAGAAAAAACCCAAAGAATATTGATCACTGATTTTGGTTTGGCCGCCGTTTTTCATACGGTATATAGCGAAGAAAAATCCTTTGTTTTAGGTTCTCCATTGTATGTTTCTCCTGAACAAGCGCGCGGTGAAACAGTAGATGGACGCGCCGATATATTTTCCTTTGGTTGTGTACTCTTAGAACTTACATTAGGATTTTTACCAGTGAAAGTTGAAAGGCCTGAAAAGGTATTTATGACGCGAGCCAAAGAAAGTCCAGACATGTTTACGGGAATGGCAATCGACCATATGCCTACCATTCCTGCAGAATGGAGTGACTTTTTAGCTAAGGCTGTGGCTCCGAAAAAGGAAAATCGTTTTCGTGATGCCCATGAAATGATGAAACATTTGAAGATTATTTTACCCCAAATTTTTGCTCGAGGGTATTAGGTTACAGCTACACAGAGGGTGTTTTAATTTTTTGACACCTCTATTTTTGAAAAAGGAAATTCGTGAATTCTAAAGAAGAAATTTTAGAAAAATTGCTTAATGGTTTAAAAGAAGATCAAATTGAAATTCTGGAGGACTATACAGCCTATCAAAACAGCGAAGCCAGCTTTTTCGAAAAAGTGGAATTGGCGCATGAATTTTTGGATTTATTGACTTTTAAAATAAAAGAAAGTCGATCAAAAATGAATAAAGAAATTCTAGCTCAGTTTTCTTTAGATTTTTTTCGTCGTAGTATTAAATCCTATAGCTATAATCCCAAATTCACAGGCACCCAATGCAAGGCATTGATTACTTATTATCAGAATCAAAAGAATTTAGACAAGGCTATTGAGGTTTGTGAATTCTTAATTTTACAAGGCATTACGGATGATGATTCCAAAGGCTTTCATGTTCGTTTAGATGATTTATATCGTTTGAAGAGAAAATGGGAAGAAAAAGGAATGGATGCCAGTGATCTTCTTGTTATCAAGGATGAGGAAGAGGATTTTTAAGTTTTTAACTGGGAAGTATTAAAGTATTTACTCAAAACGAGTTAATACTTCCGGTCCATTTCGAGTCATCGCCAAAGTATGTTCGTATTGAGCGGAGAGCTTGCCATCCTTCGTAAAAACGGTCCAACCGTCTTCTGCTACATAAACATCATCAGAACCTTCATTAATCATCGGCTCTACCGTAAACACCATGCCTTCAGTAATTTTTGTACCGCGACCAGAAGTGCGATAATGCAATACCATAGGATCTTCATGAAAAGCACGGCCAATACCATGACCACAAAATTGGCGAACGACTCCATAGTCGTATTCATCCGCTAAATCTTGAATGGCTCGTCCAATATCTCCAAAATAATTTCCAGGGCTTGCCGCCGCGACACCTTCTTCTAAACAGCGATAGGTAACATCCATTAGTTTTTTGGCCGCGGAACTGATTTTTCCTACGGCATAAGTTTTGGAAGTATCGCCATGATAACCATTTAAATAACAGGTAACATCAATGTTAATGATATCACCTTCTTTTAAAATCTGTGAATTTGGAATACCGTGACATACCACGTGATTAACGGATGTACAGACTGATTTAGGAAAACCATGATAATTGAGTGGGGAAGGATAGGCTCCATTTTTCACGGTATAATCGTGAACAAACCTATCAATTTCCAAAGTGGAAATACCAGGTTTAACAAGTTCGCCCGCGCGGGCTAAAACTTCTGCCGCTAAGCGACAACTTTCGCGCATTAGCCCAATTTCTTTTTCGGTTTTGATTTTAATTTTATTCATCCAAGTAGGAAATTAGAAAATGCGTAACTTTAGGGAAAGGGCAGTTAAAAGCCTTTTACATTGAAAATCGGTGGGTTCAGCAATATGGGAGTAACCAAATGCATTTGACCTTAAAAATTATGGGAATTTTGAGCTTAGTGGGATTATTAGGCTGTGAAACGGACTGCATTAAAACCGTGCAAACGGGGGATTTCGAGTTTTCTCAAGGCAATTATAAAAACGCTTTGAGGCAATATGAACAGGCTTGGAAAGAGGATTCCGCCTGCTCGCAGGCGCAATCAAAAATTAAATTAACGGAAGAAAGAATGAAAATGTTAGGCTTAAAAAATTAAGCTTCAGACTCTTGCGCTAATTTGGGGACAATTTCATCTGCCTTTAAGCCAGTAAATTTTTCCCAATAGAATTTATTCAGTATCATTCCTAAAACTTTTTTCTCATCTTCGGAATTGATTAAGGCATTGAGGAGGGGTAACATGCGTTCCGCACCTTGTCTTTCGGGTTGTTTGATTTGGCGATATTCTTGTTCCAAATAAACTGTAGTTCTTTCGCTGATTAAAGCCGTAATACTCGCTTCGCTAGGCAAAGATTTTTTTACAAAAGGAATGCCGAATTGATTAGCTGTATTGCGTAATGAAATTTCTTCTACATGACCTACAATAGAAATCGCTAAACCTGAATTTCCTGCGCGAGCGGTGCGTCCAGAACGATGCACATAAATTTCGGGATCGGCAGGATGATCGTACATAAATACATGGGTAAGGCCTTGTATATCAATGCCCCGAGCGGCTACATCCGTTGCGACTAGAAAACGAATTTCTCCATTTTTTAATTCTTTCATTACTTTTTGACGATTTTTTTGCTCAATTTCGCCGGAGATAATTCCCAGTTTTAATCCGCGTGCGCGTAAAAATTCATAAACATAACTGGTATCTTTACGGGTATTACAAAAAATTATGGCGGACTCCGGATTAGTCCATTCTATGAGTTGAAAGAGCGTTTTATCTTTGTCGGCTAAATCCACAACATAATATTCATGTTCCATATTTGATACCGAAATTTCGGTAGGACATAAACTCAAGAATTTGGGCTGACGCATAAATTCTAAGGCTAATCTTTTCACATTAACGGGGATAGTAGCCGAGAATAAATAGGTGCAACGATCTTTCGGCAATAAACCATGAATACGTTTCATGTCGGGATAAAAACCCATGGATAATAATTCATCGGCTTCATCTAAAACCAAGTCGCGAATAGAATCCAATTTAAAATGGCCATTCAAAATATGATCGAGCAAGCGTCCAGGAGTACCCACCACAATATGCACTCCATTTTTTAGAGCTTCTAATTGCGGTCCATATGAAACGCCTCCAAAAATAGAAACGGCTTTGATGCCTAAGGGTTCACAAAGTCTTAAGGTTTCTTCATAAACTTGTACCGCTAATTCACGTGTTGGTACCATGATTAAAGCCTGTGGCGCCACATGACTTTTTTCGATGATTTGCAAAAGAGGTAACACGAAGGCGCCGGTTTTTCCAGAACCCGTTTTACTTTGCACAATAATATCTTGGGCATTAAGCAAATAAGGAATAGCCTTTTTTTGCACCAACATTAAATCTTTCCAATTATGCTTTGCAATCATGGCACGAATATCAGCCGGAAATTGATCGAGTGAATAATCGGGTAAAGGAGGTTGTGGCTCAATAATTTTCATACTCGGCGCAGCTGCAGAAGTAGCATTTGAGGGCGTTAATTGAGGGTTTTCAGCGTTCATAATATTTCCTACTTGCTACGGGATAAAATTTAAGATTAACATTTTTAATGTACGGATGCTCCATCGGGGGCATTCGCAAAAACAAAATCATTTTGGCAAAGTAAAGGTTTATTGGCATATTGGACTTTGCCTTCTTTTATGCTTAAGCGACATTTTTCAAATTCTTTTAATGTAAGCTGTGGTTTGGGGATCGAAGAAATTCCTTCGCAGTGAATATCCTCACCGGATTCACCTTTGCTAGCCTGTATCAAAGTTATGCGGCCTTCGGGTAAATCGGCAGCCAAAATCATTCCCGCACTTTCCACTCCCCGTAAATTGGCAGGCTTAAGATTGGCAACCAAAATCACTTTGTGATGAAGTAGGGCTTCGGGAGTATAATATTTTTTTAATCCCGCACATACCGTACGAATGTCTTCACCTACTCGAACTTGGAGTTTATATAAGCTTTCAGCATTAGGATGATCTTCTACCGCAACAATTTCAGCCACTTTAAGCTGTACGCAGGAAAAGGGATCAGTTGGCTGGATGGAGGTAGCCCCTGAGTTACCAGGCAATTTCTCTAGCCCATCGTGAATACGGGGAAATAAAGGGCTGATTTCCTGAGTTTGTAAAGGCGCTAGGCCCCAGTGTAATAATGATTTTTCGGAAGTGAATCCTAAAGCCTTAAGGGCGGTTTCCATTTTAACTGGCATAATAGGTTGCATGAGCGTGCAAACTAGGCGTAAAGTTTCGGCACCATGAAATAACACGGTTTGCAAGCGCACCCAGGCTTCCGTATTGTCGGCACCTTGTTTTACTAATTTCCAAGGAGCCGTGTTTTCCAAATATTTATTCACGGCACGAATCACCTGTAAAATATCTTCTACGGCAAAGGATAATTTATAGGCCGCTACTTTTTCTAAGCAGGAGGAGGCCATGTTTATTGCAAGGTTGCGTAATTCAATATCTTCAGGTAATAAAGAAGGTTTAACTTCTAGGTTACCTTGTAAAGCTTGGGATAATTTTAAAATTCGACTTAAGCCATTTCCCAAATCATTAGCGAGATCGGAATTTAAACGTAAAACAAAACCCGTCTCACTAAAGGAGGCATCTTGGCCAAGTACCATATCGCGAATGAGAAAATAACGAAATTCATCTACGCCATATTTTTCGGCCATAACAAAAGGATCGACGACATTACCAGTAGTTTTACTCATACGGGCATTATCAATTAACCACCAGCCGTGCGCCAAAATATGTTTGGGCAAAGGGTAACCTACGGCTTTTAAAAGTGTTGGCCAATATACGGCATGGGTGGTGAGAATATCTTTGCCTATCAAATGACAGCTGGCTGGCCAAATGCGTTCACCGCTCGCATGAGTTTTTCCGTCAACCGCAGAGCAATAATTAAATAAAGCGTCCACCCAAACATAGGCCACATAATCTTCATCGAAGGGCAAGGTAACTCCCCAAGACAAACGGCTTTTGGGTCGACTAATGCAAAGATCATTTAAAGGCTGACGTAAAAAACCCAGCACTTCATTGCGGCGAAAATCCGGTAAAATGAAATCTGGATTTTGTTGAATGTACTCTATCAACCATGTTTGATAAGTAGACATTTTAAAGAAATAATTTTTCTCACGAATTTTTTCGACGGGACGTCCACTAATAGGATCTTTGCCATCGACTAATTCTTTTTCCGTGAAGAAGCGTTCTTCGCCCGTGGAATACCAGCCTTCGTATTCATTCGCATAAATTTGACCGGCCTCCCAAAGTTGGGAAAGAATTTTTTGTACATAGGCTTTATGTTTAGGATCCGTGGTACGGATAAAATCATCATAACCAATATTGAGCTTTGTCCACGCTTGACGAAAGCGTTCGGAATATAAATCGCAATGTGCCTGTGGATTTAAACCTTTGGCTTCAGCGGCTTGTTGAACTTTTTGGCCATGTTCATCGGTACCAGTTAAAAAGTAAACAGAATCACCCGCTAAGCGATGATAGCGATTTAATACATCTGCTAAAACCGTGGTATAGGAATGACCAATATGAGGGGCATCATTCACATAATAGATGGGAGTAGTGACATAAAAAGTTTTTTTCACTGGCTTTACTTGCATCGGCCCAAAGGTAGAAAAATACAGGGTTGCAAAATACGGAGACTCTTATTGCCTTATGATTTAGTGATTTGGGTTTTTGCCAAAGCAGCGGCTTCACCAATGACTAGCAGTACCGGAGAATCAAAACCCAATTTTGCAGTTTCGAATGCAATGTCCTTTAAAGTGGAAATGCAAAGTCTTTGTTCCGGTCGCGTTCCATTTTGAATAGCGGCGACCGGTGTTTCTGGCGACCAGCCTTTTTCTATAAAAGCTGGAATAATTTCCTGTAAGCGTTGATAGCCCATGAGTAGCACAATGGTATCCGCCTTGGGAATATCGACATTCGTTTGTGCATAGGCCATGCCCGACATTACCGCGAAGGAACGCGCCATGCCCCGATGGGTGAGAGGTAACCCTGCAAGCGCTGGTGCTGCAAGGGCAGAGCTTAACCCAGGAATAATTTGCCAGGCAATATTTGCCGTTTCCAAAGCTTGAATTTCTTCATAACCACGGCCAAATATAAAGGGATCGCCACCTTTGAGGCGTAAGACTTTAAATCCTTTTTGTGCATACTCAAGAAGCAAAGTATTGATATGCTCTTGGCGCATACTTTCTTGATGGCCTCTTTTTTCCACGGGAATTAATCGGCAAGTGGGAGCCGCTTTTTGCAAAATCTCTAAGGGAATAAGTCTGTCATGTAAAATGATTTCGGCATTTTGTATGGCTTCTAAGGCCATTAGAGTAAGTAATTTAGGATGCCCAGGGCCTGCACCAGCAAGTATCACAGGGTGAATAATACGTTTAGGTATAACTTTAGGGTGTTTTTTTTCTTCGAGCCAATTTTCTAACCATGCTTCGGCTTCGGTTAATCCTTTTTCGTCGGCTAGACTATAAACCAATGCATAAGGCAAGCTCTCTAACCAAGCAATAGCTTGTGCAGGGGAATAATCTTGACGAACTTTTTGCCGCAAAATTTTCAGCAAAAGCGTTAATCCTGCTAAGGAGTCTCCCAAATAGGCACTAAGCTTACTTTTTAAATAACGGGTGAGTCCGGGAGCGGCTCCTCCGCTACTTATGGCTACCGTTACTTCACCCTTACGTATCACACCGGGTACGTGAAAAGAAGATTTTTCTGCCGAATGGGCGGTATTACAAAGGATTTTTTTTCCGAGACAGCTTAAAGCAATGCTTTCATTAAGTGCTTCGGAATCGGTACAGGCAAATACCAAATAATATCCATTTTCATCGCCGGAAACATAAGCCTTTGGGCGTATATCCAAAGCCGAAGCCAAATGCTGCAAAGCTTCTGAATGCTCTGGTGATATGACGGTAATCTTGGCGCCACATTGCAAAAGTTCCGGAATTTTTCGCGCAGCAATTTTGCCCGCACCCACTACCAAAACAGGTTGGTTTTTTAAATCAAGAGATAAGGGATAAAAATTAGAACTCATACTTTTTCTACCCTGGCAAAGGTAACAACTTGGCCTGAATTTTTTTCACTTAGATTTTTTTGCAACATAGTTTGAGCCATTCCCTACCAATAGTCCACAGAATTTTATGACCGGCTTTGATACTTCCTAATAGAGTTCCCGAAATTTTAGATTGTCCCAAGCGTTTTCTATAACTTACTGGAACTTCGATTATTTTTAATTTCAAATTCAAAGCCTTGACTTGCATTTCAACAGTCCATCCAAAATTTTGATCGACCATATTTATTTTTTTTAAGGCCGCATAGCGAATACTGCGAAAGGGGCCTAGATCCGTATATTGAAATCCCCAACCCCAGTAAATAAGCCGAGTAGAAAGCCAATTGCCAAAACGAGCGACCGGTAAAAGCGCACCTTTTTCAGAAGCCCCGAGTACTCGCGAACCAATGACCATATCATAATTATCATTTATTATCGGCGCTATCAGGTTATTTATTTCTTCGGGGAAATCACTATAATCCCCATCCATAAAAACGACAATTTCTGTTTTTGGATTTAAGGCGGAAATGCCTTTCAGGCAAGCCGCTCCATAGCCTTTGCGCGGCTCTTTTAGTATAGTAGCGCCTAGGTTACGTGCTATTTCGGGAGTCGAGTCAGTGCAGCCATTATCCACTACAATAATTTCTAAAAAACCTTTAGGTAAAGCCTGCAATACGGCGGCAATGGATTTTTCTTCATTGAGTACGGGGATAATAATGCAACTATGCGAAAATTTTTTGGCGTTTTCCATGTAACTTCCAAGAATAAAAAAGGAGCAATAAGGGCGGTACAAATTCCGGAAATCTTAGCCAAGTAATTTCTTGCCATTGCCCTGTGTGAAAGGCTTGTGCATCCACGGCATAAGTTAATACCACAGTTCCGCAGGCCAATAGCCACGGTTTGGATTCATTCCAAATAGCAAAGGGAAGTATCCACAAAAAATACCATGCATGCAAAGTGGGAGTAAAAAAAAGGGCTAGTCCCATCCAGAATAAACCTTGTTGCTTCCAAGAATTTTTACTGAACCATTGATTCCATAATCCCCATATTCCCACACTGATCAAAGTCAGCGAGGTATAAAATGCAGTTTGTGGCGTATAGTGAATTTGACCTAAAATTTTTTGCCACAAAAATGGGATTAAAGAATTGTATTGAAAATCTAAAGCAAAGCGTTGCAAATTTGCCAGATTACCGCTTAATTGCATACAGGTAAAAGTTATAGCTAAAGTTAGCGCACTAAGGATAATTTTTAGCACACCATTTTTTCGATTAAATTCCAAAACCATAAGAGGCATTAAAAATAGCGAAGTACTTTTAATCAATAGACTGGCAGCCCAATAAATATGGCTTCTCACGATTTGATTTTTTTGCAAACTCCAAAGCATAAGTAAAATAAAAAACAGAAAAATACTTTCGAAATGTCCACGTCCAGCGCCTTCTAATATCCATAATGGATTTAAAAAAAATAAAGCTAACCATTGATTTTGTTTTTCTGTTACTGGGGAAATGCAGCAACTTAGTTTTAGGAATAGGATTAAACAGGCTAAATCAAAAACCAGTAACATGCTTTTGAAAAACCAAATCGATCGAGAAATCAATCCGAAGAGGAAAAAAAAGAACTGGGTAAGCGGAGGATAGATGGCTGGAAAATTTGGATGATTTATAGATGCCCAATTGGCATCGCGTAATGCTATTAAGGATAAGTTATTTGGTGCCAAGTGATAAGGATTTAATCCTTGGGCCCACATTTTACTTTCCCAGAGATAACGGTAAATATCATCGCCCGATTGGAGAGTTAAAAAAAGTACTCTAAGTAATAAACCCAAACCGACTAATAAGCCTATAGACAAAGGTATTGCGCGATGAATCCAATAAAACCAGTAGAGACTATAAGCGCAAAGGAAGCAAAAAATAAAGGCCCAAAAATGGGCCTCGGGACGATGTATAATGGCGATTCCCAAAAAGGGTAGGGCATATAACCCTAATGAAATAATTTGTTTCTGTTTAGAAATAAGAAATTAGGCGCCAGCTCTCACGCGAAGTTGAAATACTTTGCGTAAGTGATGAAAAAGCGACATGGTTCCTACTACTAAAAAGCCTACTGCATAAAGTCCTAAAAATGGACCTACTAAAAACTTTTGATGCGCTGTATAAACCTTGAAACCCATAAAGCAATAAGCGGCAAGGCTTAATTCAATTATAGAAGTCACAGGAAATTTGGAAGCATAAATTTGTACGGTTTTATCACCGGCTTTAGGCGTACGAATAAAAGCACCTTTTTGACCAGACAAAGCGCTGACAACGGCGCGTGTATTATTAAAAGCAACGCCTACACCAAGTGCCATAAGGGTTGGCAAAGAAAGCATGCGACTCTTCCAGTTTTTGCGAGACATTTTTTGCGCAACCAAATAAAGTATGGACGGCGCCAAGGAAGAAACTAAAATCAGCATACAAAGGCTGGCAAAAGCATAATTTCCCAATTTGAATGGAAAGTACAATAGCAGTGGCATGGCTAATAGAGCGGTGATTAACATCAAAGGATGAATCATATAATGGGTAGTATGTAAAACGCTTTGGGCTTTAACCGCCAAGCTTTGCTTGGAAGCCAAAACTTTAGGCAACAATTTCATCGCCGTTTGAATGGAGCCTTTAGCCCAGCGGAATTGTTGGGATTTAAAAGCATTGATATCCGAAGGTAACTCCGCAGGCACGACCACATCATAAAGGAACTTCATTCTCCAGCCAACAAGTTGTGCGCGGTAGGATAAATCCATATCTTCGGTGAGGGTGTCGCCTTGCCAGCCTTCCGATGAAATAATGGCTTGTTTACGCCAAATTCCAGCGGTGCCATTAAAGTTCATGAATAAACGGCCCCATGAGCGGGCACTTTGTTCAATTACAAAATGTCCATCAATGCCAATGCTTTGTGCCAATGTTAATGAGGATTCTTGTGAGTTTAAATGACCCCAGCGTGCCTGTACTAGGCCAATGCCATCATCCATAGTCAAAAAGGGTACGCATTTTAAGAGATAATCCGTAGGAGGAACAAAGTCTGCATCAAAGATGGCGAGGAATTCGCCTTTAGCGACATCCATACCTTCGTTTAAGGCCCCTGCTTTATAGTCATGGCGATGGGTGCGGTGAATATGCACAATATCATGGCCTTCCGCTCTTTTCTTTGCCACTAATTCGGCATTGAATTTATCGGTTCCATCCGTGGAATCATCGAGCAATTGAATTTCATGACGACCAGCAGGGTATTCCATAGCGCAAACAGCGTCTAATAGTCGCTCTACCACATTACGTTCATTGTAAACGGGTAACTGTGTGGTTACCAAGGGGAGTTTTTCTAAACCTTGACCCGCATAAAATACTCTGAGCTTGCGGCGGTCATGCACAACCTCCTTGCGTTTATTTTTTAAAAATAATGTCAGCAGCCAATAGCAATTAATTCCGTAAATAAATAGGCCAACTGAGGCGATGGCATATAGGCCGAAGAGTAAATAGACAAGTGAATCCCGCATTAATCGATTCCCAAATTATTAAGTGAAGTGAAGTTTCTTATTTGGTTTAAGTCTTCTTCTGTGTCGATGTCGAACAATTTTTCGAGCAAAATGTAGCTTAAGTCGTGCAAATTTAGAATGTTCCGCGTTATTTTTAAAACATCTTCCGTGCTCCAAGGAATACCCTGAAAAAGAAAGGGAAAAGCTTTTTTGCAACCGAGCAAATAATAGCCTCCATCATGACTTGGTCCAAGGACTAAATCAACTTTTTCTAACTCAGTAAAGGCCTTTTTAATAGTTATTGGAGTAATTTGTGGGCAATCTGCACCTAAAATTATTACTGATCTTGCACCCGATTGAAATGCCAATTCAATGGCGCGAAATATTCTTTGTCCTAAATCACCTTCGCCTTGGGGCCAATAATCATCCAAATTAGCGGCCCACTGCCCAGAAGTAGCCATGCTATCATCTGGAGTGATCACTGCTACTTTATAAAAAGGAGTTTGCTTAATTGTGCTTAGGGTATATCCCAGCAATGCTCGATAAATTTGTAAGGCTTTATCTACACCCAATGTTTTGGCTAAGCGGGTTTTACACTTTCCGAGTTCAGGAAACTTTGTGAACAAAAGTAGGGTATCACGCTGGTTAATCGCAACATTGATGGGGAATTGTGGGGAAACCGAGATGTTACCTTCCTTATCTTTAACCGAGAAAGAGAAGGAAGGTAATATTTTTTTATTGTAGAAACTTAAGGATTAAAAAAAATTATTGCGGCCGCGAAGATCGAGGTTTGCGAGTTAAAAAAGCATCTAATGGCTGTTGTTGCAATGCATAATCCTCAAATTGAACTTCATAATCGCTCCATTTTTTTATTTGCGATTTTTCATAATGAATGTTTTTCCCTTGTTCTGCCATGCGCAAGAAGAATCGTCGCTTAAACTCAGTTCGATGTAAATCACAATACATGGGGTAAATAGTATGATCCGAATATACGGCAAAGGTATAATGCCTGCCGCATTGGGCTAAAGCGCAGGCCATAGTTTTTTGTACCGGAACCGATTGGGTTGAGGGAATATCCTGAAACACCAAATTGTTTTCTGCAGGAGAAGCTACTTGTTTAGGGACAAAACGTTCAGCACGGCTTTTGCGAGTTCTATGCTCGGGGCAATAAAGTGATGTTGGGGAGCCATCAAATTTTTTGCCGCAAGCTGGATGTTTGCATTGGCGAGTTTCACGTCGAATTCGGGAGGGACTGATAAGTGAGGGATTCATAACGGTCTGTGGCATTTTTTTCTCCCTTGAGATCCACTTGGATCTACTGAAATTTGCGATACCTACGGACTTTATCGGCAAAGAGGAGGTGAACTTGAATAGCTTTTCAGAATCTTTTAACTCAGTTTTTGGGCATTTTGGAATATACTGGTTTAAGGGGCTTAAGTCCTTGTCAAACCTCAAGTAAAAGCGAAGTAACGCTATGATTATTTTATATTCAAAGGGATGAAATCTAAAAATTCGCAACCAGAAGATTCACCCGAAAATCACGTAGGTGATTTCGTACCTGCCGACCATATAAAACGACTGAGTTCGGGTTGTATTTTGTTGGCAAGGCAAAGCTTATTGGATCCAAATTTTAAGGGTTCCAAAATCCTCATTTGCCGCCATAATGAACAAGGCGCTTATGGGCTGGTGTTAAACTGTGTAACGCATATGCCACTGTCGGAAGTATTTGAAGGACAAGGATTTGAGGCTAAAAATCTCAGACCGATTTTTATTGGCGGGCCAGTTCAAAGCGAGGAATTACAAGTTTTGCAAATCACGGAAAATCCGGCTTTTGGAGCAATGGAAATATTGCCTAATTTATTTCTTGGAGGGGAATGGGCATCCATTCAATCTATTCTTGATATTGACCTGAAAACTTCTCGACTTTTTTTGGGGTACTCTGGATGGGGAGTCGGCCAATTGGAAAATGAAATTGCTGCAGGGTCTTGGGAAGTCCTAAATATCGATGTCAAAGCCTATTTGTTAAGCGCTGAAGAGCACGGGGACATTTCTCAATTTAACCCTTAAAAGAGAAAGTTCGCCTCTTGAGTAATTAAAAAGGTGACTAAATCCAAAATCTTCTTATTTTTGGGCTGGGTTGAAAAGCCCGCCAAGATAGTGCCCGATAGTGCCAGAAAGCGCTATTGTGGGCCTCGCTAAGGCATACCACTCTATGGTATCGCTTTGACGGTGGTTTTCGGTTTGCGAAAATATCGGTAAGTTTTTTAAGTAATGTTATTGATTTTGATTTAATGAGAAGAGAACTAAGATGAAGCACCTAGGTTACCCCCCGGCGGAAGGTTTGTATCATCCTCAGAATGAGCACGATGCTTGTGGCGTCGGCTTTGTGGTGAATTTGAGGGGCAAGAAATCCCATTGGATTGTTTCCAAAGGAATAGAATTGCTCGCCAACTTAGAGCATCGTGGTGCTTCAGGTGCAGAAAAAAATGCAGGCGACGGCGCCGGTATTTTAACCCAAATTCCACATGAATTTTTCTTGAAGAAATGTTCCGAATTAGGCTTCACATTACCTCCTCCAGGTGAATATGCTGTGGGACAACTTTTCATGCCTCATGATGAAACTTCTTTGGCGGAATGCAAAAAGATTTTCACACGTTCTACAGAAGAATTGGGTCAAAAAATTATCGGTTGGAGAAATTTACCTGTAAACAATACGGGTATTGCCGAAATGGTTAAAGCTACCGAACCCAAAATGATGCAAGTCTTTATTCAGCGCGGCAAAAATGCCAAAGATGCGGATGCTTTTGAACGCAAATTATATGTCATTCGTAAATATGCCGAACGTTGTATTCGCGAAAGCAGTATTCCTGGAACCGAATATTTTTATGTCGGATCCTTGTCTTATAAAACCATAGTTTATAAAGGCTTATTTATTTCCTCTCAAGTTTTAGAGTATTTCAATGACTTGCATGATGAAAGTTTTGAATCGGCATTAGCCTTAGTGCATAGCCGCTTTTCCACGAACACCTTTCCCACTTGGCCATTAGCCCATCCATTTCGTTACATTGCTCACAACGGTGAAATCAATACCTTGCGTGGTAATGTCAATTGGATGCGCTCGCGCGAAACTTTATTAAAATCCAAATTATTCACACCCGATGAAATCAAAAAACTTTTGCCTATCATCGATGAAGACGGATCCGATTCTGCTAAACTAGATAATGTTGTGGAATTGCTTGTTTTAGGAGGTCGCTCTTTACCTCATGTGATGATGATGCTTATTCCCGAAGCTTGGGAAAAAGATTCCGAAATGTCTCCTGAGAAAAAAGCTTTTTATGAATATCATGGAACCTTAATGGAACCTTGGGATGGCCCTGCTTCGGTAGCCTTCACCGATGGCCATTTAATTGGGGCTACTTTGGATCGCAATGGTTTGCGTCCTAGTCGCTATGTGCTTACCGAAGACGATGTCCTCGTGATGGCCTCAGAAGCTGGTGTATTAGAATTTCCTCCGGAAACTATTAAGCTCAAAGGCCGCTTGCAACCTGGCCGCATGTTTATTGCCAGTATTGATGAAGGCCGAATTATTCCCGATGAAGAAATTAAAGCCCGCATTTGCGCACGTAAGCCTTATGCAAAATGGTTAGCCAAGGAAAAAATTGAACTCTCGCAGCTGAAACCGCCGCGTGAAATTAAGCAACCCGATACCGAAACTTTGCTTCGAAGACAAAAGTTTTTCGGCTATACTTTGGAAGATTTACGCATACTCATGGCTCCAATGGTTAATCTTGGAGAAGAGGCCATTGGCTCGATGGGTAACGATTCGCCGATTGCGGTATTATCGGATAAATCTTTAAATCTGTTTAATTATTTCCATCAGCTCTTCGCACAAGTGACTAATCCACCTATTGATTCTATTCGCGAAGAAATGGTCATGTCACTTACCTCTTTTGTAGGTAAAGAAGATAATTTACTCGACGAAACCGATAAGCATTGTCGCGTGATTGAGTTACCACAGCCGGTACTTACCAATGATGATTTGGAACGTTTACGTTGGGTTGATAAAAATCATTTTCAAGCGCGTACCATTCCAATTGTGTTTAAATCTTCGGTAGGAGAAAAGCGTTTAGAAAAAGCGTTGGAACGCATTCGTCGCCAAGCTTCGGAAGCTATTCAAGAAGGCTATAATGTTATAGTCCTTTCCGATAAACCGGTGGATTCTGATCATGCTGCGGTACCTTCATTACTCGCTGTAGCTGCGGTGCATCATCATTTAATTCGCGAAGGCACGCGTTCGCAATGTGGGATTATTATTGAAACTGGCGAAGCGCGCGAAGTACACCACTTTGCTTGCTTGCTTGGTTATGGCGCTAGCGCGATTAATCCTTATTTGGCTTTTGAAAGCATAGAAGATATGCGTCGTCGCAAATTGATGGCCGATACATTGACTCCAGAAAAGGCACAATATCAATATATCAAATCTATTAATAAAGGTTTGATGAAAATTATTTCTAAAATGGGTATATCCACGATTCAATCGTATATTGGCGCGCAGATTTTTGAAGCCGTGGGTTTAAGTCAGGATTTAGTGGATGAATATTTTACCGGAACAGTTTCGCGTTTAGGTGGATCGGAAATCGATACCTTAGAAGAAGAAACATTATTACGTCATCGTTTTGCTTATCCTCAAGAACAAACGGGCGATGAATGGGATTTAGAAGTAGGCGGTCAATATCAATGGCGTCAGCGTGGAGACAGGCATTTATTTAATCCTGATACCATTCATAAACTTCAACAAAGTTCTCGTACCAATAATTATAAAACCTATAAGGAATACGCGCGTTCGGTAGATGAACAGTCGCGTAACTTATACACCATTCGTGGTTTGCTGGATTTAGTGAATACCAATCCTATTCCTTTAGAAGAAGTGGAATCCGTAGAAAATATTCTTAAGCGTTTTGCTTCGGGAGCAATGTCTTTTGGATCGATAAGCTGGGAAGCGCATACTACTTTGGCTATAGCCATGAATCGCATTGGCGCGAAAAGTAATACGGGCGAAGGTGGCGAAGATCCTATTCGTTATAAGCCACTTCCGAATGGTGATAGCATGCGCTCGGCCATTAAGCAAGTGGCGTCCGGTCGCTTTGGTGTTACCTCTGCTTATTTGGTGAATGCTGACGAATTACAAATTAAAGTAGCACAAGGTGCTAAGCCTGGTGAAGGTGGACAATTACCCGGTAAAAAAGTGGATAAGTGGATTGCTCGTACGCGCCATTCCACGCCTTGGGTAGGGTTAATTTCTCCTCCTCCACATCATGATATTTATTCCATTGAGGATTTAGCCCAACTCATTTACGATTTGAAAAATGCAAATCATAAAGCCCGTATTAGTGTGAAACTAGTGTCAGAAGTTGGCGTGGGAACTATCGCTGCAGGTGTAGCAAAAGCGCATTCCGATGTCGTGTTAATCGCAGGTTATGACGGTGGCACAGGTGCTTCACCCTTAACGTCCATTAAGCATGCTGGCTTGCCTTGGGAATTAGGTTTGGCAGAAACGCATCAAGTATTATTGAAAAATGGTTTGCGTAGCCGTATTGTGGTGCAAACCGATGGTCAATTACGTACCGGACGCGATATTGCTATTGCGACTTTATTAGGCGCCGAAGAATGGGGTGTGGCTACAGCTGGATTAGTGGTAATGGGTTGTATAATGATGCGCAAATGCCATTTGAATACTTGTCCTGTAGGCATTGCCACTCAAGATGAAGATTTACGTAAACTCTTTTCTGGTGAAGCGGATCATGTGGTAAATTTTTTCCGTTTCTTAGCAGAAGATTTACGTGAACACATGGCTTTGTTGGGTTTCCGAACAATTTCTGAAATGGTTGGGCGCGTCGATAAATTGGCTCCGAAAAAAGATATTAAGCATTGGAAGGCTAAAAATTTAGACCTCAATAAATTGCTGTATAATATGGGCGCGAAAACCGGTGGAAGCTTTTGCTGTGAATCGCAAGATCATGGATTAGAAAAAGCCTTAGATTGGCAATTAATTGAAATGGCGAAACCGGCTTTGGAAAATGCTAAACCTGTAAGAGCTGAATTTAAAATTCGTAATGTGCATCGTACTGTAGGAACATTGCTTTCTTCTGAGGTAACACGTAAGTATGGCGAAAATGGATTGCCGGAAGACACGATTTACTTTAAAGCTAAAGGTTCGGCAGGACAAAGTTTTTCCGCATTCGGAGTTAAAGGGGTAACCTTTGAGCTCGAAGGGGAAGCCAATGATTATTTCTGCAAAGGTTTATCTGGCGGAAAAGTGATTTTATATCCACCCAAAAATTCCAAATTCATTCCTCGCGACAATGTGATTGTGGGTAATGTGTCCTTTTATGGTGCCACTAGTGGAGAAGCTTATATCTATGGTATGGCCGGCGAACGCTTTTGTGTACGTAACTCCGGTGCACGTGTAGTAGTGGAATCTGTAGGCGATCACGGTTGTGAATATATGACCGGTGGTAAAGCCGTTATCCTGGGTGAAATCGGCCGTAACTTCGCGGCAGGTATGAGTGGAGGCATCGCCTATATCTGGGATGTGGCCGGTAAATTAGCGAGCCGTATCAATAAAGAAATGGTGGACCTAGAAGAGTTAAGCGAGAGTGAAGAAATCATTGAAGTTAAAGGCATGATTGAAAAATATCTCGAATACACTAATAGCCCTACAGCTAAAGAAATTTTAAGTCATTGGAAAGAAAACCAAGGCAAATTTATTAAAGTAATGCCACGTGATTATAAACGCGCTTTGGCAGATTTGGCTGCTGAAGCGACTATGCAAATGGAAAAGGGGAATGGATAATGGGAAAGATTACGGGCTTTAAAGAATTCGCTCGCCAAACCTCCAAGTATCTTCCAGTGGAAGATCGAATTAAAAATTATAAGGAATTTTCAATCCCTTTAACTAAGGTGGAGCTGGAAACGCAGGGCGCGCGTTGTATGGATTGTGGCGTCCCCTTTTGCCATACCGGTTGTCCCTTGGGTAATTTAATTCCTGACTTTAATGATCAAGTTTATAATGGCAAATGGCAAGCGGCTTATCGTTCGCTGATTGCGACGAATAATTTCCCTGAATTTACCGGACGTATTTGTCCTGCACCTTGCGAATCAGCTTGTGTACTTGGCATTACCAATCCTCCCGTAGCCATTAAAAACATTGAAGTGGCTATTGTCGATTATGCTTTCGATCAAGGTTGGGTAAATCCTGTAACTCCTGCAATACGTACTGAAAAAAAGATAGCCGTCATTGGATCAGGACCTGCGGGTTTAGCCGCTGCCGATCAATTGAATAAAGCTGGCCATATGGTAACCGTTTATGAACGTGCCGATAGAATTGGTGGTTTATTGCGTTATGGTATTCCCGATTTCAAACTCGATAAACATAATGTACAAAGACGCGTCGATGTAATGCGCGCCGAAGGCATTCAATTTATTACCAATGCCAATGTGGGTGTGAATGTTTCTATTGAAGAATTACGTAATTCCTATGATGCCATTGTTTTGGCCGGTGGATCTACTGTAGCACGTGACTTACCGATACCTGGACGTGACGCGACAGGAATTTATCCTGCTATGACTTTCTTAACACAAAGTAATAAGCGTCAACAAGGTGATGTGATTTCTGCTCAGGAAGAAATCTTAGCCACCGGAAAGCATGTAGTCGTTATTGGTGGCGGCGATACGGGTTCGGACTGTGTAGGCACTTCTATCCGTCAGGGTGCAGCCAAAGTGACTCAAATCGAAATTTTGCCCAAGCCACCGGAAACGCGTACAGCGGAAACACCTTGGCCTTCGCATCCTGGTCCTCGCATGTTAAGTACTTCTTCATCGCAAGGTGAAGGTTGTCATCGCGATTGGTCCGTACTTTCTAAAGAATTTATAAAAGACGAAGCAGGTAACCTCAAAGGTATTAATTGCGTACGTGTACAATGGGAAGGTAATAAGCCTACGGAAATTTCTGGTTCCGAGTTTTTTATGCAAGCTGAAAGAGTATTTTTGGCCATGGGTTTTCTTTTTCCTGAACCTAAGGGCTTATTAGAACAACTCGGCTTAGATAAAGATGAACGGGGTAATGTTAAAACCAATAATAATTTTGCAACCTCAGTAGAAAAGGTTTTTGCTGCAGGAGATATGCGTCGTGGTCAATCGCTTGTGGTTTGGGCCATTTCCGAAGGTCGTGAATGCGCTAAGGCGGTAGATGAATTTTTGCAAAAGCAGCCGTCTTTATTAGCTTCTAAAAACCATTCCTTATGTGAAGTGGCATAAAAGCTAATCATTACCTTTTTCTAAAACCATTTTTTTATTTGCTTAACCCCTCAATTTGAGGGGTTTTTCTTTATAAAATCTCTAAATCTCCCCAATTTGAAAATGCAAAAGCACTAAAAGAGGCAGTGAAGTACTGCTTTTTGATATTCCGTTATAAAGTTTATTCTTGCGATTACGGAATACCGGCTTTACAATAAAAAAGTGTTTTAGGGAGATTTATGATCGCCACCATTGAAGAGGAAGTTTGCACATTTTGTCCCGTTCAATTAATGGCGGGTGGATATTGTTTTCAAGGAGTATGGGATACCTTACAATCGGTCGGGGGAGGGTTTTTTTTTCTCGCGAATAATAATGGCTTTGATACTCAATTACCGGAATTAAAAATTCGACAAATCGTGGATATCGGAATTTATCTGGGAAGGGGTAACTTGGAAATCCCCTGTAAGGTACAAGAATTATTTTATGATACGGATGGGGCTTATGTATATGCCCAACTGCGTTTTTTAGCTCTCGACGACAAAAGGCGTCAAGAGATTAAACATTGGTTAGGTTTGCTTTGGTAAGCTTTTTTCTTACCGAAGTTTTTTGCGCTGCCAAAAAAGACCGATTCCACAAATCAGCATAAAGCCTAATTCGAAACCGATATAGCTCATTAGCTTGGTTGCCGCACCTTGGGTAAAGCCATAGGAATGTAAACCTACGTTTAAAAGATTTACTCCAAACCAAGCCAATGCCACTACAATGGAACCAAAAACTGCTCCTTGAGCTAAGCCTTCTGCCTTGATATATCCATAAAGTTTTGCATGTAAAAGAATGATGCACCAAATTACAATGAGCAGCGCTCCATTTTCTTTAGGATCCCAACCCCAAAAGCGCCCCCAGCTTTGATCCGCCCAAATCCCTCCGAGTACAGTTCCGAAAAAGGAAAAGAGTAGGCCAAAGCAAAGTACTCCATAAACCATGGCTTCGATTTCTTTCGATCTTTCTTTTTTTCCTTTTTTACTGGGCCATAAAGCATGTACTAGCCAAAAATGTCCAATGGCGCCAGCAAGTATGCAGGCACTATATCCAATGGTTACACAAATCACATGAGTAGATAGCCAGAAGTTACTATTCAAAACCGCGACTAGCATTTTTAAGGTATCACCTTCCGCCGCATAACGATTCGCTATCGAAAGCAAGATCACTCCGAGTAAAGACGAGGCTAATATGCCAATGCCTTTTTTGGAAACCTTTTCAATAAATCCTGCTACCAAAATGGCTACGGCGGCCACAAAAGGAAAGGTTTCGTACAAGGAGGTAACCGGCGGCCGTTGCATGATAATTATACGGCTGATAATACCTGACAAATGAATAACAAAGCTTAGGGCTGTAATGCCGTAGGCCGCATGATAAAGCCATTTTCGGGAGAAGAGAAAGAAACTAAAGCAAAGGATTAATCCGAACCAATAGCCAATTAAGGCTAAATAATAAGGATCAAATTTTTGATAGAGAACTTCCAAATTAAAATGGGTATTTTGCAATTGTTCGTAAGCACGCCCATCAATAATCTCCGAGAATTTATGAGTATTCTCCGTGAATTCGGCTTGTTGTCCATTGCGATAATTTTTTGCCATTTGCGCAAGCAGTTCTAAATCATTATTCGTAGCATGTAGAAGGTTGGGATTGGTCAAAACATCGCCAGGACTGACCCAATCATTTTTTTCATTCCCCACCGTCGGTATAATTTTAAAAGGAGAGGTGCGAAAAGCTTGGGAGCTAAAATACATAGCTTGTGATATGCGTACCACTTCGTTTTCAACGGGGGATCTTTCTGCTTCGCTTCGTTTTCCAATGGCTTCTAAAATTTGTTTGAGATAGTTTACATTTGACATTAAATCCCAAAACGATACGATTTTTGCATCTGCTGGTAAATGAAGCTGTACTCTGGTTTCGGGTAACTGCACGGTAAACACCGAACTTGGCATGGCAAAACTAAAAGTTTGGGTGAGATTCACAAAGAAAACCATATTATTGTATAAACCGAGAATTTCCTTTTGCACCACATCGCGTTTTTCATCTTCTAATGCCATCGCTTTTTGAGCAAGTTCTTCGAGCTTAGCCAAAGCGTTTTGCATTTGTTTAAAAGAGTAACGTCCGCGTTTTGTTTCATTCATTTGCAGGGCTTGCAAAACTTCGGGATTATTGATTAAAAACAATTTATCGTCGCTTACCTTTTCGGGTATGAAAAGTATGCGTGCCATTTCTTGCGTAGCACTATTTTTTTCATAGGTGCTGCGTCCCGATAAAAGCAATAAAGAATGCCGTGCGAAAGTTTCAAAGGGTTTGAGGCGACCTTCATGCAAACAGGCCATTTTACTCAAAGCGCTAATGTCTTTCACTCCCACTGCAGGAAGTTCTTGCGAGACGGAATCATTGGCGGCAAATATGGATATTGCCATCAATAAAAATAAAATGAGGCTGCGCATTATTTTTCTCCTCGGCTTTTATCGGCTTGGCCTTTGCGAATGAACCGCGTTAGTTTTAGCAAAAAATGAATTAATAAACCCACAAATACGGTGATGGAGGAGACATAAGGCAAAACTCTTCCCGGATTGGTTACTACTGCAAAAGTTGAGCGCGGCACTTCTCCTTGCATTTGACTATAAGAAGCTTGAAAAAAGGTAAAGCCTTGATAACGTAAGGGATTATTCATCCATACCTTTACATTACGCGAAGACGGCCCCTCTTGTAAATCGGCATAGCTTTCGAAGCTACTAGGAATATCGGTCCCGGGGTGAACATTTTTTACAAAGCGAGTGAGCTTAAGGGAAAAGTCGAGGGGATAATGTTTGAGTCGTAACTTACAGAATACGGTTTTGCCGTTCAACTTGAGAATTAAAGGTTGAATTTCTGCACCATACATTAATACTTCTTGATCTGGTTTTCCATTTTCCCTTAAGGTGAATGTGAGTCCTGGAAAGTTACGCGTTACTTCTTTTTCCGGTTTGCGTCCTTCTAAAAATCCAATTCCCGAAGCATTTACATACGCTTTGGTAGAGGCTTGTTTGGTAAAGGCTTCACTATTAGTAAGATAGTTTTGCACTTCAATCCAAGCATTATAAGTATTCAACGGAATAGAATTGCCCTTGTGAAAGGCTTTCGAATCAATAGCTGTAACCGTATTGGTATCACCTTGTTGTTCCCAAAACGCTAATTCCCATTCATGATAGGCGGTGGTCAAGTGACCGGTTTCGCCTTCGGCTAAAGTCATTTGGCTTTCCACGGCCAAAAGTTGAGTGATATATCCGCCGAAGAATAAAATGAATATTCCAACATGAGAAATCCATAAACCTATGCGGTTCCATTTGAAAGGCAAAATGAGTAGCATTAATAGTAATAGTTGTACTGAGAGCACCCATAAAACTGAAGTAGCACCAGGTAAAGGAAAAAAACCACCGATTAATACAAAACCATATTGGAAAAATTTTTGTTGCGATTCATATAGTCCATGTTCGGTTTGATACAGGGTACCAAAGAAAACCAAAACAAAAAGGATAAGAAAGCAACCAATGGTAATGGCAGGATGTAAGGCCAATTTAAAGAGCGGATGGCGCCGCGCCTTTTGACGCAAAGAGGATTGTTCTATGGTTTCGGTCATGGGTGATTTTCTATTCGAAGTGATTTACAAAAAGTTACTAGACTGGATTTGTTTTTGATTAAAGTTTGTTTATGTCCCATGCCTTTTACAAAGACAGTATATTCTGCAGTGCTAATCAATGCACCAAAAATACTTTTGCTTTGGGTGATGTCACCCGAGAGTTTATTGGTTAAGTCAATAAGTAAACCGTCTTGAGCGCTTAAGGTTTTAAAGTGTTCGCTATGCAGTAAAAACTCTTTTAGATCGAATGAATCTGGAGCAATACCAATTTGCTTCATCCATCGCATCACATTGGCTTCCACGCCACCAGCCATGCCAGGAAATTGCACCACGGACACATCAATATTTAGCTCTGGGTCCGCATTGGGTATAATAAAGCTGCCTACGCGCATAGCCGAGGCAGAATCACTTTTTTTCCAATTTTCAGGTAAAGTCCAAGTGATATCAATATTCACCGGACTGGTATTTTCTGGCGGGGCCATTTCTGCTCCGGTATTTCCCATCCCATTGGTCATGTTAGTGGGGGTTGGTGGAGGAGCTATTTCTTTATATTGGCGCACATTTTCATCTTGTTTGCAGGAAAAACAGAGCAAACCAGTAAAAATGGCCAAAATCAGGGTCGAATTAGGTTTTTTATACATGGTGAGAATTTATAAAAATACCAGATTTTTAGCTTGCCTTGGGCGTCGATAAAGTACTTTTTAATCATCCCACTTAATAATTCGCACGGAATCGGGCCTTTTTTTCGTCCTAAGTCGTTATTCCACAATATATTGTGGTCTGCCAAAAAATAATCCCAATATTTTGTTGCTATGGCATTTTAAAAACATTACTATTAGCACCAATCGGAGGACAAAGCAGCATGAATTTGACTTTAGCGGATAATCAAATGGAGCAAGCCATAAATTTAGTAGGTAGTGTAGTTGGTGGATTAGATTCGGCAAAATATATGGTCGAAAGACGCGATGGATCATTAGTGAAGTTTAAAGGCGAAAAAATTATTCGCGCTATCACTAAATCTTTTTTGGCACAAGAAGGATTGGAACATCCAACTGCACGTATCAATGAAGAAGTTGAACGTATTGCAGAATTAGTTTTCGCCAGTTTGGCAAAACGTCGTCCTAATGGCGGCACATATCACATCGAAGATATTCAAGATCAAGTGGAACTTGCTTTGATGCGAGTAGGTCGTCCTGAAGTGGCGAAGCGTTATGTATTGTATCGTGAAGAACGTGCCGCATTGCGTAAGCTGGGTGTTACTACACCCATTCCTGCCGCGACAGGCATTGAATATACCGTTACCGATGCGGAAGGAAAAGTTAAACCGCTGAATCGTGAGCGCTTGAAAAAAATTATTGCTGAATCTTGCGCAGGTTATACCGATGTCATTTCCGAAGAACAAATTTTAAAAGAAACTTTAAGCAATTTATATTCCGGCATTCCCGTGAAGGAAGTGGCCAAAGCCTTAGTCATGGTTGCTTGTACGCATATTGAAGAAGATCCCGCTTGGAGTTTTGTTACCGCTAGAATTTTAATGGACGATATTCGCTTTGAAGTTTTAAACGAAGGTTCTACTGCCGCCGAAATGAATGATCGTTATGCCGATTATTTTAAAGGCTATATCGAACTTGGTGTCAAAGAAAATCTTCTAGACAAACGGATGTTGGATTTTGATTTGGTACGCATGGGTAAGGCCTTAAAAGGTGAACGCGATTTAGGTATTACCTATTTGGGACTTAAAACTTTATACGATCGGTACTTCGTGCATTTGGCCGAAGGCCGCGTCATTGAGCTGATGCAAGCCTTTTGGATGCGTGTTTCTATGGGTCTTTCTTTAAATGAAGTAGATCGCGAAACGCGTGCGATTGAGTTTTATGAAGTGCTTTCCACTTTCCGCTTTATGAGTTCGACGCCTACTTTATTTAATTCAGGAACTTTGCATTCCCAAATGTCTTCCTGTTATTTAACTACAGTACCCGATGATTTATCCGGAATTTTTGGTGCAATTCGCGATGACGCTTTATTGTCAAAATTCGCCGGTGGTTTAGGCAATGATTGGACGCAAGTGCGTTCTTTAGGCGCGCATATTAAAGGCACCAATGGTAAAAGCCAAGGGGTAATTCCATTTTTGAAAGTGGCCAATGATACCGCCGTGGCTGTGAATCAAGGAGGCCGTCGCAAAGGGGCGATGTGTGCTTATCTCGAAACTTGGCATTTAGATATCGAAGAATTTTTAGAGCTACGTAAAAATACTGGTGATGATCGTCGTCGCACGCATGATATGAATACTGCGAATTGGATTCCCGATTTATTTATGAAGCGCGTACAAAACGATGGCGATTGGCATCTATTCAGTCCTAGCGATGCCGAAGATTTGCATGACTTATATGGCAGTGCTTTCGAAAAACGTTATAAGTTTTATGAAGAAGAAGCGCGTGCTGGTCGCATGAAATTATTCAAAAAAGTTTCCGCTTTAGCACTTTGGCGTAAAATGTTGAGCATGCTTTATGAAACAGGTCATCCTTGGATCACCTTTAAAGATCCTTCCAATATACGCTCGCCTCAGCGTCATATGGGGGTGGTACATAGCTCTAATTTATGTACGGAAATTTTACTCAATACTAGCGACAGTGAAATTGCGGTTTGCAATTTAGGTTCTTTGAATTTGGTGAATCATGTGGGTGTCAATGGTTTGGATGAAGAATTAATTTCACAAACTATTAGCGTAGCTGTGCGCATGCTCGACAATGTGATCGACCTCAATTATTATCCGGTCGTGCAAGCGCGTAATTCAAATTTACGTCATCGTCCTATAGGCCTTGGTATTATGGGCTTCCAAGATGCGCTCTATAAAATGAATATTCCATATGCTTCGGATGCGGCAGTGGATTTTGCTGATGCCTCTATGGAAATTATTTCTTATCATACCATTTTAGGTTCTTCCAAATTAGCCAAAGAACGTGGTGCTTACCCTTCTTATCAAGGTTCAGCTTGGTCCAAAGGATTATTGCCTATTGACACCGTGGAATTGATGGCGGCTGAGCGTGGTGAACCCACTTTAATGGACTCCAATTGTCGTAAGGATTGGACCCCTATTCGTGAACATATTAAAAATTTTGGCATGCGTAATTCCAATTGCATGGCCATTGCCCCCACGGCGACTATCTCTAATATTATTGGCGTGAGCCAAAGTATTGAACCCACTTATAAAAATCTATATGTGAAGAGTAATCTCTCCGGTGAATTTACCATGATCAATAATTTCTTGGTTGAAAAGCTTAAGGCTTTGAAGCTTTGGGATAAGAATATGGTCGATGATCTTAAATATTTTGACGGGGAATTAGCGGAAATACAACGCATTCCCGAAGCCGTGAAAAAAATGTTCTTTACCGCATTTAATGTGGATCCTCAATGGCTTATTGCTTGCGCAGCAAAGCGTCAAAAATGGATCGATATGGGCCAAAGCCTCAATCTTTATATGGCTGCACCGAGCGGTAAAAAATTGGATGCCATGTATCGCTATGCGTGGAAGAGTGGATTAAAAACTACTTATTATCTACGTGCCATGGGCGCTACCCAAGCGGAAAAATCCACCTTGGATAAAACGCGTAATGTCAATGCCGTAGAAATTGAAGAAGCGCCTAGTTATAAACAAGCACTTTCGAAAGTTGCTGATGAAGAATTAATCAATGAAAATCAGGCCATGGCCTGTTCCATATTAAATGGAGAGGAGTGCGAAGCATGTCAATAGATTTAATGAATGATGGTAAAATTTCCAAATCGCTTTTTGGGGAAAGTACAGCTCGTGTAAAGGTAGATGATAAACGCATTATCAATTGTCGCGCCGATGTCAATCAGTTGGTACCTATTAAGTATCAATGGGCTTGGCAAAAATATTTGGACGCTTGCGCCAATCATTGGATGCCAATGGAAATCAATATGTCACGCGATATTGAATTATGGAAAAGCAATTTATTAACCGAAGATGAACGTCGTATTGTAAAACGCAATATGGGATTTTTCTCCACCGCCGACTCTTTAGTAGCAAATAATATTGTCTTGGCTGCTTATCGCCATATTACTAATCCTGAATGTCGCCAGTACATGTTACGTCAGTCTTTTGAAGAAGCTTTGCATACACATGCTTATCAATATATTGTCGAATCGCTGGGTTTGGATGAAGCAGAAATTTTCAATATGTATCATGAAGTAGCTTCTATTCATGGTAAAGACGCCTTTGAAATTGAGTTAACACGAGATATGTTACGTCCTGATTTTGAAACGCAAAGCTTTGCCGGTGCGCAAAAGTTTTTAGAAAACTTAATCGGCTACTATGTAATTATGGAAGGTATTTTCTTCTATAGCGGTTTCGTAATGATGCTGTCCTTTCAACGCCAAAATCGTTTGCCTGGTACGGGCGAACAATTCCAATATATTTTGCGCGATGAAACCATGCATATGAATTTTGGTATTGATGTAATTAATCAAATCAAAATTGAAAATCCAGAATTGTGGACCAAAGAAGTTAAAGAAAAAAGTGTGCATTTGATACGCCAAGCGGTAGACCTAGAAATCGCTTATGCTAAAGACACTATGCCGCGCGGCATTTTGGGCTTGAATGCAAAAATGTTCGAAGAATATGTGCAATATGTGGCGGATCGTCGCTTAGAAAAAATTGGTTTGCCTCGCATTTATAATGCGACTAATCCTTTTCCTTGGATGAGCGAAATCTTGGATTTGAATAAAGAGAAAAACTTTTTTGAAACTCGGGTTACCGAATACCAAACCGGCGGAGCTTTGAGCTGGGACTAGCATTAATGCGAAAACTTTAAGTTAAGAAAGAACTCCTCGGGAGTTCTTTCTTTATCCAGGATAAACATTGTAAAACATAGTTGCTTATTATTTACTCTCACTTTACCAGTTTACGTAAATCATTATTGGACAAAATCAATTTATCCGAACCTTGCTTGGCTATTTTTAACATGGCTTTAGCGAGATCAACAGAGTTAATCACCATAAAGGGAAGCAAAATTTCAAAAAAGAGATAAGTGGGAATAAGTAATTTTTCATAAAGCGCCAGATTTTTCTTTTTTTGTATTGGACGAATTCCCCCGGGACGCGCAAGATAAAGTTGTTTAAAGGATAATTGCCTTAAAGCATTTTCAGTTTTGCCTTTTACTCTTGCAAATATAGTACGGCTTTTTTCTTTGGAGTCTGCACCCATTCCGCTCAGAAAAATAAAAGTCATATCGGGATTTGCAGCCAGCATTGCTCTTGCAGCGGCTAGGGTGTAATCATAAGTGATGACATGATACTCCTCCGCATTGACTTGGGTCTGCGAAATCCCTAAGCACCAAATACAAGCATCATATTGCTTAATGATTTCGGAGAGATTGGCATACTGTAAAAAATCTTCATGCAAAATAGTTTTTAACTTTGCGTGTTGCGTTTCTGATTGCGGAAGTGGTCGGCGCACGAGAGCCGCTACTTCTTCAATTTCAGGATCTAATAGGGCTTGGTGAATCACCTCCGATCCCGCCATTCCTGTGGCTCCGGTGACTATAATTTTCTTTCCCATAACTAATATCCTAGGTTAAAAAGCAATTATAATGATTTGGATTTAAATAGAATTTGGATATGATTTTTCTTTGCTTCGGGCAAAGATTCTTTTTGATCTTGACCTAAAGAGTTAATGATTTTATGATCTTTACTTTTTTTAAATGGTTTTTTTTCTTTAAGATTTGTACCGGAAGAACCATAAATAGCATTTAAAGTTTCGGCTAGGCGCAGCCCCGCAAGCATTATTTGTCGATAGGCAATAGGTTGCATCACACTTTGATAGTCTAGTTCTAATTGGCCTAAATTTTTTTCAAAATTTGGATATATCAATGTGTCGGCAATGCGAAAGCTTTCTACGGCATAATCATTCCAATCCCCTTTTGGCAAACCCCCTTTTTGTTGGCTCCAGTCTTTGTCGAGACTATCGGCTAATATTTGTGCATCGACAGCTTGTTCCGCATCCGGTTTTTGAATAAGCTTATCCCACAATTCATGTAAGCTCATTTTTCGAGTAAAGTTACCTACTGTGAAATGTACGGTTTTTAAATTTCCACCTTGATCATTTTCACCTAATGAATCCTTTCCTTCGGCGCAATGTAAAGGTTGATGTAAATCCCCTACGAAATGCACTAAAAACATAAGTGCAAATTGTTTTTCAATCAGACTGGCCGATGAGTTTTTCAATGTGGAAATATTCAGAGGAATTTGTTTGAGCACGCAACTATCTTGGGGACAATAATTTTCGAAATTTATTTTTTCAAACGGCGTTCCGATGGGAATATCAATATAATGCCAAGGCTTGCTTGCCTCTTGGCGTGGGACGGCAAATACTTCACCACAACTGATGCTTTTGTATTTGATATCATCAGCACATAAAGCAATGGATGCCAGAGGAGTCGGTACAGGCTTATTTCCTAAAATTTCTTGTAGGGCGGTTACCGTGGCAGGATTTAAATGTTTTTCGGCAATAGTGGCCACGGTTTCATGACCCAGTCGTGACCAGCCCCAGGAGGAAATGGGAAATAAATAAATGGGTAACATTAATGTTAACCTCAGGAAAAATCTATTGGCTTGAATATTTTGCTTAAGAAAGATTTTATTTTGCATTATTTTAGAATAGCTATTTCTTTGGGTTTTATCTTAAAAACTGTGGGGGATTTAATTTAAGCGGGTAACTTTTTCTTGTAAAAACAATTCAAGGCTATTTTGAGACAAAAGTAAGATTCAAAAGCCGTAATACGGGTCAAATTAACCCGTATCGCTCTTTAATTGAGGCTATTATGGCGAAACCTAGTTTAAATAATTCTATGTTTACCACTTAAAATCAGCCGTGAAGTTTGCCCTTCACACGCTGTTTATTTGGCATTTGCTATTCGTTTGTTCGGCATTTGCATGCAATAGGGGCTTAATCAAAAAGGAAAACCATGAAAAAAATTTATAATTTCAGCGCAGGCCCAGCGATTCTTCCTAAACAGGCCATGGAAGCAGGCTCTAAAGCTTGTTTAGATTTCAATGGCATGGGTTTATCACTTTTAGAAATTTCGCATCGTAGCAATGAATTCATTGCCGTATTGGATGAAGCTGTCGCCATAGTCAAAGAATTACTTGGGGTCCCCGCAGGGTATTCTGTTTTATTTTTACAAGGTGGTGCTAGCACTCAGTTTACCATGGTGCCTTATAACCTTTTGGATGAAAATGAAACCGCGGCATATGCTGACACCGGTACTTGGGCAAATAAGGCAATAAAAGAAGCGAAGCTATTTGGTAATGTCAAAGTATTGACTTCTTCCAAGGATGCCAATTATAACTTTATACCTAAAGATTACACCATCCCCTCGGATGTACGTTACTTTCATGTTACCTCGAATAATACCCTTTTCGGTACGCAAATGCAGACCTTTCCTGATTCTCCAGTTCCCTTAATTGCCGATATGTCGTCGGACATTTTTAGCCGTCCAGTAGACGTTTCTAAATTCGGTTTAATTTATGCAGGTGCACAAAAAAACATGGGTATTGCTGGGGCGACCTTGGTTATTGTTAAAGATGAATTATTAGGAAAAATAAAGCGCAAAATTCCTTCGATGCTGGATTACAAATTGCACATAGAAAATGGAAGTATGTACAATACGCCTCCGGTTTTCTCAATATTCATGGCTTTGGAAACTTTAAAATGGGTTAAGCAACAAGGTGGTTTAACCGCGATGCAAAAACGCAATGAAGAAAAAGCTGGTAAACTTTATGCGGAGATTGATAGTAATCCATTATTTAAAGGCACTTGTGCGGTGGAAGATCGTTCGCGTATGAATGTGACATTTGTGATGAAAAATTCGGAATTAGAAAGTGGCTTTGGCAAAGCTGCCGAAGCAGCTGGACTATCAGGATTAAAAGGCCATCGCTCGGTCGGTGGTTTTCGGGCTTCTATTTATAATGCTATGGATATTGATGGAATCGATGCCTTAGTAGCTGTCATGCAAAGTTTTGCCAAAGAGCATGCTTAAAATCCAATGAAATATTCCCAAGGCTTTTATATAAGCTTTGGGAACTATTTTTTTTAGATAAAAACCAAAATAAAAATCGAGTATTTTATGAATACAACTAATGAGAAATATTTTCTTTTAGTAGAAGATAATCTTGATGATGAAGAATTGACTCTTCGTGCTTTACAAAAAAGTCGTATTATGAATCATGTGGAAGTAGCTCGTGATGGTGCTGAAGCTTTAGATTTTCTTTTAGGTGAAACCTTCCACAATAAATTTAATGAATGCTTGCCCCAACTTGTTTTACTCGATTTAAAATTGCCCAAAGTGGATGGACTAGAGGTTTTAAAAACGTTACGAGAAAATGAAAAAACTAAACATCTTCCGATAGTAATTTTTTCCTCATCGAATGAAGAGCAAGATATTTTAGCTTGTTATCGCTTGGGTGCGAATAGCTTTGTGCGTAAGCCAGTGGACTATGCTCAATTTGTGGAGACCGTGAGACAATTAGGCCTATATTGGTTGGTGCTTAATGAATCTAAGCAAACGCAGTTCGCGAATAGGGTTACCTAAATTAAGCAGATTGATAGTGAGAAATTAACCCACTAAAAAGTTATCAATTAACCGTGTTTTGCCAAAAAATACTGCCACTGCGAATATGGCTGAGCTCTCAATAATTTGCAGAGGTTGTAAAAGATTTTGTGATACTATTTCCACGTAATCTATACACGTAGGCTGTGCAGCATTAATTTCCGCAAGCATAATTTTTTTTAAAGTTTCAGTATTTCTTTCCCCCTGTTGGTAGGACAGCAAAGCTTTACTTAAAGCATGAAATAAACTTGTGGCTCGATCTTTTTCCGCATCACTCAAATAAACATTACGTGAGCTAAGGGCCAATCCTGAAGCCTCGCGCAAAGTGGGTACAATTTTTAATTCCAAGGGTAAAGCTAAATCGGTTACCATTTTCTTTAGTATAGTCGCCTGCTGAATATCTTTTTGTCCAAAATAAGCGCGTTGCGGTTGTACTAGATTAAATAATTTAAACACCACCGTGCATACCCCACGAAAATGGCCTGGACGCGATGCCCCGCATAAATATTGATTTAATTTTTCAACTTCGCAATAAGTTGCATGATCTTTATGATAGAAATCCGCAGCTTCTGGAGCAAAGACTACCGTAACTCCTAAGTTCTGACAGTATTCCAAATCATTTTCGAGAGGTCGTGGGTATTTATTAAAATCTTCGTTCGGTCCAAATTGCAGAGGGTTTACAAAAATAGAAACTACGGTGACGGAATTTTCTTTTAGACTTTCTTCCACTAGGCGTAAATGCCCAGCATGCAAAGCGCCCATGGTAGGCACAAAACCTAATTCGGTTTTAGCGTCTAAATGTTGTCTCCAGTTTCGAAATTCTGCTAAAGTTTTAAGGACTAACATGTCTCTCCTGAATAAGTGGCTTTATGCCCTTAAGAGTTAAAAGTAATTGGAAATCACTTTCGGCCCTAGGTGCTTTGGAGGTATTTGTGGGATACTTATGTGTTTAGTGAAAGTAAACAGTATTTCTTTTTCTGCAAAAATTTTAACAGCCTATATGGGGGATTTCATTTAAGTTGAAGGGACAGAAATTTAGATTCGGACTGCCATGGCCATAGATATTTTTGAATATTCTGATTATCGTCAGCTCTTAAAAGATCTTTATGAGTCGCATAAAAAACAAGACGCTAAGTTTTCGTATCGCTATATCGCTTTGCGTGCAGGTTTTAAATCGGCTGGATTTTTTTCGCAAATTGTGCAAGGCAAAACCAATATTTCTATGCGCATTGCTTTGAATCTGGCCGATGTGTTTAAATTAAAAAAATCCGAAAAAGAATATTTTGAATGTTTGGTACTGTTTAGTCAAGCTAAAACCCAAAGCAATAAGCAACATTATTTTCAAAAAATTATTTCCTTAAAAAAGAGTAAATTGAAAACTTTGGATGAACGCCAATATGAATTATTCGCCAAGTGGTATTATTTGGCGGTGCGGGAATGGTTAGGGATTTTCAAGTTTAAAGGCGAATATAAATTCTTGTCGGAAAGTTTAATTCCTGCCATTACGGTTGCTGAAGCAAAAGAAGCGATCAAAGTTTTGGAAAAATTAAATTTAATTCAGCGCAAACAAGACGGTATTTATGAGCGATTAGATGCGACCTTAAGCACGGGTGATTATTGGAAATCGGTAGCGATTACGCAATTTCAAATTGATACTTTGGACTTGGCCAAAGGAAGCTATGATCGAGTGGATGCAAAACATCGCAATCACTCCACGCTCACTTTAAGTATTTCGGCTTCGGAATATGGCTGGATTAAAGACGAATTAAGTTCCCTGCGGAAAAAGATTTTAGAAATTGCAAAAAATTCACCCATTCCCGATAGAGTGTATCAAATCAATATCAATGTTTTCCCTCTCTCCCAAATTAATGAAGATTAATATGCTGCGTCGATATACAATAATATTACTTACTCTATTAATTGCGCTAAGTTTATGGGATTGTACGCAAAACCAAGCTACGGAAATTGCCGGTGGAGGGGGCGTAGAAACCACGGGCGGTCAAATTATTTCTCTGGCTGGCAAAGCTGCTGGTGCTCGTGTAAGGTTAATTCCTGCCGACTATAATCCTTTATTGCATAAGTCTTTTCCTGATTCTCTTTCCACTTGGACGAATAATGAGGGGATTTTTTCTTTGCGAGGTGTGGCTCAGGGTAAATACAATCTCGAAGTATGGCAAAAGCAAGATGGATCACGTTTATTGAGAACGGGAATAGTTCTCGCTCAAGGATTTTCAAAACTTCATTTTATCGATACTCTGAAGATGCCTTGTCAAGCCCGAATCGTATGGGAAAATCCACGTGGCGGTTCGCTTTTTATTCCAGGTACAAGTACTTTTCAAAAAATCAGCCAATTAGAAATTGATTCAGGGAAAATAATTTTGGATTCGCTACCCGAAGGTTATTCGCCTCCGATTTTTCTTGCGGACTCTAAAGATCCTTCGCTCTTGATAAAGCTAACAGATAGTTTACAGTTGAGAACAGGAATGCTGAATGAGTTTGGGGCTTATGTGGATTGGTTGCATCAAGGAGTGCTTTCGATAAATACGGGTTCAACTATAGGACAAAGCTCTGAAAGTCTTGGGAATTACCCATTATTGTTACGTTTAAATGCGAACAACTTTAATTTCCAGGAAGCCAAGTCTAAGGGAGAGGATATTCGTTTTTTTGCCTCTTCAGGTAATCCTTTGGCATTTGAAATTGAAAGTTGGAATGCAATTACCCAACAAGCGGAAATATGGATTCGCCTTCCTTATCTATCCTTGAGTAATAGTCTACAAAAAATAACTTTGGTATGGGGTAAAACAGATGCTAAGGCCAAAGGAAATGGGCGCGCCGTATTCGATACGACACAAGATTTTGTGAGTGTATGGCATTTGTCTGAGGCGGCTAACAATTCTAAGGGTGGTTACAAAGATGTTACTGTAACCGGTATGAATGGCTGGGGAAATATGTTGAAGCCGGATACTACAAATATGGGGTTAATTGCAGGGAGCCAAAAGTTTTCGGGAGAAGGGAGTAACATTCGCATGGATAATGCGCCATTGCAGGGACGAAAATCATTTATGGTTTCGGCATGGGTTTCTCGTGCTAAGAGTTTTAATGATAGTTTGAGCGCTACGATTTTATCGAGATGGGAAGAAAAAGATTCCACTGGTTTTTGGCTGGAATATTCTCCTTTAATTAATGGTTTGCGTTTTGGCTTGGGGCTGCAAGATTCTCAAAAAATATTCACCGTAGATGCGCCGAATATAGGATTTAATTTAGGTGAATGGCATTTTGTAGCGGCTAGCTATGACGGCATTTATGCGAGCATCTTTTGGGATGGGGCATTGGTTGGAAAAGTTTCTTCGGGAGGAGCGCAGTTAACTGAAAACGTAAGAGATTTTTTAATTGGGGCTAAAGGGAATATAAACTCAGATAGCGCGGAAGTTAATTTTTTTTCGGGTCACATTGATGAAGTACGCATTTATAAATCAATGCCCTCAGCTACTCGATTGAACTTAGAGTTTTTAACGCAAAAACCCAATGCTTCGGTGATTAGCCTGCAAAAATTATATTGAGGGCCTTATTTAATTAAAGTCTATTTCTGTTTCCGCATGGACTTTAAAAGTGTTTAGTGGCAATGATCGAAAAAAAGAGTAACCCTTAATGATACCGCCACCAATCGCCATTGACGATTTAAGTTAAATATGGACTTTTATCATTTGAAAAATAGGGGATACGTTAATGAGTACAAATTCGCTCTTATCACAAAAAATGGGTTTGTTGTGTTGGGTTTCATGTCTGGCTTTTGTTTTTCCAGTTAATGCGCGCATATTAAATGTTGGAAAATCCGGAGCCACCTACACCAGTATCCAAGCGGGTATTACGGCTGCCATTGCTAATGATACTATTTCAGTACAGCCTGGTGTTTATAATGAAGCGGTAGTATTTGGAAAATCGGGTTCTGCCAATGAAGGATACATTACTCTAAAAGGAGCGGTAGCACTCAATGGACAGCCGAGCACTATTCTCGATGGTGTTGGGGTTGGGGGAAATGAACTTATTTCCGTGAGCGGAAAATCGTATATACGTATCATTAGTTTTGAAGTGAGGAATTTAAAAACTACCGGAACACCCATAGGTATTAGCGTCAGTGGGGGAGGCAATCATATTGAAATTCGGAATAATGTGGTGCATAGCATAGAAAATGCTAATGGCAATGCGCACGGCATAGCGGTATATGGTAACGCCGCAACTGCCATCAGTAATATTATTATCGATGGTAATGAAATCAAAAATTGCAAATTAGGCCAAAGCGAATCTATGGTATTAAATGGGAATGTTACTGATTTTGTGGTTTCGAATAATGTGGTGCATGATAATGATAATATTGGTATTGATTTTATTGGCTTTGAAGGAACAGGGCTCAGCGATCAAGATCAAGCGCGCAATGGTTTATGTTGGGGCAATCATGTTTATAATATCAGCTCGGTTACCAATCCTACTTATGCTGGAGAAAGAAGTGCCGATGGGATTTATGTAGATGGCGGCAAAGATATTGTTATAGAACGTAATATCGTAGATAATTGCGATATCGCTTTTGAAATAGCGAGTGAGCATGGAGGAAAAACCACTAGCAATATCACCATTCGTAACAATTTTGCTTCAAGATCTTTTCAAGGAAATATTTTAATTGGCGGCTATGCAGCAAATAAAGGTAATGCGGGAAATATTACGATTGTGAATAATACCACCTATAATGGTGCGGATGGCGAAGTTGTTTTACAAAATAATTGCAATGGGGTGATTATAAAGAACAATATTTTTTATGCCGGAGCGGGAAAAACGTATTTAGTGAATGGTGGCACTAATAACACAAATGTTACGGTGGATAATAATTTGTATTTTGGGGCTAGCACTGCTTCTTCGGGAAATTGGAATGATGCGCATGCGCTTTATGTTAATCCAAAACTGATAAACCCTTATACCGATTTACACTTAATGACTGGCTCACCGGCTATTAATGCCGGCCTAAATTTAGCCACCTCCACAACGAATCCGAGTGGGGATAAAGATATAGATGGAAATCCGCGCATGAATGGGTTGCCTGATTTAGGAGCCGATGAAATTGCCGGCATCACGGCCATCAGTAAAATCAGCAAAAATCCCAATGCGAAAAATAAATTTTTGCAAAACTCTGCAAATGAGCGCGGTAATTTTACACGTATATTGTGGAAAACTACAGATTCAGAGCAGCGTGATGCGGCAGGTCGGAATAGTGTGAGCGCAAATCGTTAAGCTAGAATGATGCAGCGGGAGAAAAATAATTCACACCGGGCGGTGCTTTTAAAATTTGTTGCACCAAAACATCCAAGTCGAGCGGATTTTTTACAAAGTCAATATGATTGGTATTCACTATTAATAGGGGAGAGTCCTTATAGTAGTGAAAAAAGGTATTGTAGCTTTGATTGAGCAGTTCAATATATGCTTCGTCCATATTGCGTTCAAAAGTTCGGTCGCGGCTGCGTATCCGCTGCAATAAGGTTTTGGTATCTGCTTGCAAATACACGACAAAGTCAGGTTTGGGAATACTTTTTTCTAAGTGTTCCGACAGTTTACCATATAAGGCCATTTCATTTTCGTCGAGATTAAGACTAGCAAAAATGCGATCCTTGGCAAACATATAGTCGCTAACCACTTGGGCGCGTAAAAGATCCTGTTGCTGAAACATTTCCTGCATTTGGCGATAGCGCGAAAGAAAAAAGAAAAGTTGCGTTTGAAAGGCATAGCGCTGCTTATCTCCGTAAAAGTCAGAAAGAAAAGGATTATTCTCTACATCTTCATAAAGCGGTGAACAGTTTAGGCGTTCACATAAAATTTTTACCAAGGTACTTTTACCTACACCAATAACGCCTTCAATACAAATATGCCGAATATGATCGGGGAATAAAGATGGCGGATGAGTGCTGCGATATTCATGAATATTGTCGGGGCCTTGCGCTTCAATACATTGCTGTAACATTTCGGTTACGGTTTGTTCCTGGCCCGGAAGAATGCATTCAGGGTCGAGATCAATTAAAGGACGCAACACAAATTGGCGCTCGGAAATATAGGGATGAGGAACTTTTAATTCTTCAGAATCAATTAATTCGTCTCCAAAGACTAAAATATCGATGTCAATTTCTCGCGCGGCCCATTTTCCGCGGGGTTTACGACCTAATTTCTTTTCAGTATCTTGGCAAAACTCTAGCAATTGCCTGGGCGCTAAGCGTGTAGAGAAGCGTAGACATTGATTAAGATAGGGGCCTTGAGGGGCCGGACCCATGGGCTGAGTCTCAAAGATTTTAGATTTTTGTAGGGAGGAAGTGGCAATTGCGCTCAGAGATTCGGCTGCTTTTCGCAGAAATAACTCACGATCCGCCAAATTGCTTCCTAATGCAACAATAACTCGATGTTCGGAAGCCTTCATATAAATAAGAAATCTAATTTTATTTTGAAATTTGGCAGGTTTTTCATTAACTTTTAACCACCATTCGCAGTTTCGCTTTCGTTTATAATCAGCGTCTCGATGGTGTGGGTTGAACGAGCCAGTTCCTAGTACATTGGTTGTTTATTCGCTCATCACCTTTTTCCACTTTATACAACGGAATCACGGAATCATTGAAGGAGATTCATTTTGCCCATTAAAGCCAAAGCGACTATAAAAAAAATCGCCCCTAAGAATAAAGAAGAAGCTGTCTTCGAAGAAGATTTACTTGTTGCAGCTGCTGAAACCAAAGTGCTTGAAAAAGCAGTGCTCGTCGAGAAATTGGAAAAGCCGGTGAATAAACCCGCACCTATTTCTCAACCTGATTTATCTATGAGCCAAGAAAGCCCTGATTCACAGAGTTCTAGGACTTTGAATGAAGCAAAAAAGCGCTGGAACGACTTGAAAAAAATGACCATGAAGGAATTGATCAATCTCGGATTGCAACTCAATATTCCTGATCCACGGAGCTTGCGCAAACAAGCTTTGCTTTTCGCCATTTTAGAAACAGAAGGCGGAAGTAATGCGGCGATATATGCCGAAGGTGTTTTGGAAGTGATGGATGAAGGCTATGGCTTTCTTCGTTCTCCAGATCATAGTTATGTAGCGGGTCCGGATGATGTATATGTCTCGACCACCCAAATCAAACGCTTTGGTTTACATACCGGGGATGTGATTTCGGGCTTGGTGCGTGCGCCTAAAGATAATGAACGCTACTTTGCCTTATTACGCATACAAAAAGTAAATAGCGATGATCCTGAGCTCTGTAAGGACCGTGTGGGCTTTGATAATCTTACGCCTTTGCATCCTGATGTGCCTTTTAATTTGGAATACGATAGTGCGGAAATTTCCACACGCATTATGAATTTATTTACTCCCGTAGGACGTGGACAACGTGGCCTTATTGTGGCTCCTCCGCGTGCAGGTAAAACGGTACTTTTGCAAAGTATTGCTAATGCTATTGTAAAGAATCATTCGGAAGTACGCTTAATGGTATTGTTAATCGATGAACGTCCCGAAGAAGTTACCGATATGCGTCGTAATGTGCCTGGCGAAGTGTTTAGTTCCACTTTTGATGAACCGCCAGAGCGTCATATTCAAGTAGCAAATATGGTAATTGAAAAAGCTCGTCGTTTGGTTGAACATGGCCAACATGTTGCTATTTTATTGGATTCTATCACCCGTTTAGCACGCGCCCATAACGTAGTGATTCCGCATTCAGGAAAAATTCTTTCGGGTGGTGTGGATGCAATGGCCTTGCAAAAACCAAAACGCTTTTTTGGTTCGGCACGTAACATCGAAGGCGGCGGAAGTCTTACCATTATTGCTACTGCTTTAGTGGAAACAGGTAGCCGTATGGATGAAGTTATTTTCGAAGAATTTAAAGGTACTGGGAATATGGAACTTATTCTCGATAGACGTATTGCGGAAAAACGTATTTGGCCAGCTATTGATGTATTTAAATCGGGAACGCGTAAAGAAGAATTATTATTGAGTCCCGATGATTTACGTAAAGTATGGATTTTGCGTCGTTACTTGCAAGATTTATCGCCCGTTGAAATTATGGAGTTCCTTTCCGAAAAATTAAAAGCCAATAAAACTAATAAAGACTTTTTGGATTCGATGAATGGATAAGCTCGGCGCAATTGGCTTTTTAGGTGGCGGCAATATGGGCGGAGCCTTGATTCGAGGCTTACTTGCAACGGGCTTAAAACCTGAGTGTATTTATTTGCACGACACTTCAGACGCTTTAATGCAAAGATGGAAAAAGGACTATAAAATTTCTTTAGCGCCTTCAGCGCAGGAGTTATTTCAAAATTGTGATACGCTAGTATTAGCGGTTAAACCACAAATCTTTACCTCAGCCATTGCAGAAATTTCTTTAGCAAATAACAAAACCAAATTAATTGTGAGTGTCATGGCTGGTATATCCAGTGTCAAAATTCGCGGCTACTTTACAGGCTTAAAAGTGGTGCGTGTGATGCCAAATTTGCCTTTATCGGTAGGTGAGGGTGCGACCGCAATTGAAAGTGATGGTTTATCCGAGGATGTCTTACAGGCCGCCGAAGCTTTGTTTCAATGCGCGGGCAAATCCGTGCGTGTCACCGCGGCGCAAATGGATGCCGTTACAGGCTTGTCAGGTAGCGGTCCTATGTATGTTTTCGAGTTTATTGAAGGTTTAATTTTAGGGGGCGTGAAATCGGGGCTTAGCCGCGAGGTTTCCGTAACCCTGGCGTTACAGACGGTTATGGGCGCAGTGAAACTTTTAGAAAGCAGTACCGAAACACCTGCCCAATGGTCCGCAAAAGTTTGTTCTCCTGGAGGCACAACAATTCATGCTTTGCATATTTTAGAGCAAAACGGTTTTAAAGCAACTTTAATTAGTGCGGTGGAAGCAGCGGTTAAGCGCTCAAAGGAATTAGGTGCTTGAGTTTATTTAAAAGGTAACTTTCATTTTTTTTTGAAAAAGCTATTCCCTTCGAATAGCTTTTTTTTATGGGAAAAATGCTTAATCTACCTATCTCTATAAGGCATTTGGAGTAATTTTAGACAGTAATTATATCCTAGGAGAATATAGTAGTTAACATCGAGGAGATATTCATGGCAGAAAGGGTTAGCTTAACCCAAATGAAATGGGGGAATATGTCTCTTAAGCCAATCGTTGCTATAACCTTTTTGCTTTGTCATTATAATTTTTCTTTTCTCCATGCTGCTATTCCTATCGGCTATATGGGTAAGCCTTTTACTGGTGATTCCCTGCGAGGAAAGCCTCAGAAAATTCCAGGATCAATTCTTGGGGTATATTTTGATGAAGGTGGCGAGGGTGTGGGTTTTCACGAACCCGATGGAGCAAAAGTTTGGGGTGGTGAAACTATTCGTAAAGATCCCAAGGATAGGTCGGTGGAAATGCAATATTTCACTACCCATGATTTTAGAGAAGATGGAACCGTTGATGTAGGCTATTGCCATTTATCATGGATGGAACCCCCAAAACCCGACGACTGGGAATGGTATCAGTTTACCGTACATGTTGATACCGCAGGCTCTTATGCCGTGGATTTTCACTGGGCTGTGGCTCAACTACCTAATATTACTTCTATCACATTTAATGATATGAAGCCCGATTCGCAAGTAAATGTCCCCTTAAGCATTCGCCCCAAAAATGATCATGAAATTTATCATGATTGGAAATGGAGTAATAAACTTTCTACAGTCAGTCTTGATACAGGCCTTTATGTTTTGAAATTACAATTCATCAAAGGTAACTGGAATTTTGACGCCTTGCGTTTTACCTTAGCTGGTTCGGCTTCATTGGCACAAAAACATAATCTTATTAATCAAGGGTCTTTAAGTGCGGTGCAGAACGGAAAAGACTTAAATATTTCATACTCCTCTGCAAAGCTCGGCGTAGTAAACTTTAAATTGATAGATATTTTGGGAGTAACGGTTTTTAACCGAGTCGAAAACCAAGGTAGCCTCGATCGAAATACGGTTAGTTTTCCTTTGGAAAATCTCGTTAATGGGTTTTATCAGTTGCAAATGGAACAAAGCGGATCGGTTATGACGCAGAAAATATTTATTCACAGATAATTATTGAATGTTACGGTGTTTTTCGGGTTACATCCACTTCTTTGTCTAGTAGCGCTATTATGGAAATAAGAGCACTAATTTATGGCGAATAAATCACTATAAGTTACCATCTACATTATCCGATTAGTAAAGCTGTAAGTGCCATAGAATATGGCCTAGACTAAAAATGAGGTCGATTTATTATAGAAGAATAATGTTGGAGTATTGAAAAAACAACTCAATTTACTTACGCTCATGTACTCGAAAAAAAATAGCCTAAAGAGGGAATTATGAAAAAAATTGGTATACCTAAAATTGTTAGTTCTACTGTTTTACTAACTACAATTTTTCTTACCTCAGCATCCCACGCAGGTATTCCTGCAGGGTATATGGGAAAGCCTTATCCACCCGAAAGTGCCCCAAAGGAAATTCCTGGAAAAATTAATTTTCATGATTATGATATGGGCGGATTAAATGTCGGATTCTATGCCGATGACCGCGCAGGTCAAGGGACATGGGGCGGTTCTCCTGCAGGACGCGAAAATGATGGATCAGGATCTTGGCCTGCGTTTTATATGACTTGGCATTCCGATAGGGATTATTTCTTTGCAGCTGGTTCAACGGTTGGGGTTCCTTATCCAAGTGCCGATACGGCAGCGGCTTTACATCATTGGTATATTGGCGCAAGTCATGGGAGTAACTGGACTAAATGGACCGTGCATGTAGCTAAGGCCGGTAAATATTGGATTAGCTCAATTTTTGGCGGTCAGAACGCTAATTTTTCCATGACGATCAGTTTTCTAAATGGAGCGGCTATGGCTAAAACTCCTTTAGTGACACTGCCAGGAACCAATGATTATCACAAATGGATCGCCTATCCGAATTTCGCATCGATTCAATTAGATACGGGTGTGCAGGTATTATTTTTTCAAAATGGTGGCGTGCATTTGAATCAGGATTTTTTATTATTTAGCAGCGATTCTACTAATGGTGTTACAGGAATACAACCTGCGAATAAATCAATGAATGCACTATCGGCATTTGGATTAAGTTCTGCAAATAATACGCTTCGTTTTACACTAGCTAATGCTGGAAAAACTACGGTATCCGTTTTTGATCGCCTTGGTAAAAAACAAGCCGTTCTTATTGATGCAAGTTTAAATATCGGTTTGCAGGTTGTTCCTATGAACTTACCTAAGTTGGCAGCTGGAATTTATTTGGTAGAGTTATCGCAAAATAATCTACGCGAAGTTATTAAAATCCAACGTTAAATCTAGTCTTTGGTCGGAGTATAAATTTTATACTCCGATTATTGATTTCAATTCTATTACTTCACTTCCGTAACGTTTACTCCCTTAAGCTTTCAAATGAAACTTGTGCATAATCCGATGTAATATGGGGACAAAAAGAATTCCGATACAAGTTAAAAATGCAATGCCGCTATAAAGAGCATAGACTCCGGCAAATATTTTCGCACCCGTAGTTTGCAGATGATCGACCGGTCCCATTCCCGTTAGGATCATGCACGCATTTAAAAAAGCATCGATCCAAGAAAGATGGGAGAATGCATTATATCCCCAAGTACCGATGGCAAGGGAAAATCCAAGTAATGCCAAAGCCGCACCACCGTGCTTTGCTAATCGTTGCAAAAAGTTTTGAAAGGGTATAACTGGTTGGGAATAATGTTCAAAAAGTGAATGCGGTTTTTGGGATGCGGTACTACTGTGTTTGCTATTCATATTTGGAAAAAATAATAATTCTATGTGCATTATATTGGTATTCTCTATTTTAATCAAAGCATAGAGACAAAGGGTTTTAATACTCTGATTATATTGATTGCAAACTCCTACTGTATTTTCTAGGATAACACAGCATTATTTTTTTTGAGTTCTATCCAAAAAATCCAAGGAGTACATTATGCTTGATACCAGATTTTCGTTTAAAGGTTTCCTCTTTCTCTTATTGAGTATAGGCTTATTGTCAATACAAATGGCGATAGCGGAACCTTCGTCACCTATAGAGCTTCCGGATATTGATTATCATTTGACCTCTCAACCTTGGTTGCCTTTGAACACGCCCAAAGATTCCTATCTCGATCGATTAGAGACGGTTTTACGCTATGAAGCCACCTTACAAAATACCAGCGGAGCTATTATTGATCCCGTTCTCAAAAAAGAATGGCAGTATGCAACGCCTTATTTCGCTTATGCTTTAGGAGTGTTAATGTCTGCGGGTCGCGCACAAGATTTATTGCCGAAAGGAATTCTTGCACTTAATAATGCTACTTCGCAAATGGCTTTGGGTAACAATTCTATTCCAGAATCTCATGGCAATTTTTTTATTGCTCCTATGGCTGAAGCAATGACTTTATATGCACCCTTAGTATCGGCTGCACAAATCGACACTTGGAAAAGTAGAATGAAACTTCCTATCGCTAGCCTAATACTTAACTTTACTCATAATTGGCGAGCCTATGCTATGAAAGGCCAATGGTTTCGTTTTAAACAAGGATTAGTAACCCGAGATGAAGCTGTTAATTTTATCGAGGATAGTTGGATAAATACCCAGAAGACACGCTTTACGGGTAGCTTTTGGAATTTGTATCATGATGATAGTTCAGATCCCGATACCTATGCTTATGATGCGGCGACAAGAGCTAATCTTTGGAATATGACAGCCTATGGTTATGATGGCCCTTCTGCTTCAGAAATTAGAGCCTTAATAAAACGCGGTACACAATCCAGTCTGCTTTTACAAGATGCCACTGGACAAACACCCAATAGTGGACGTTCAGGTAATCATACTTGGAATGATGTTTATAGTGGACTAGGTTTTGAATTGATGGCTGAACAAGCCAATAGCGAAGGTAACAATCGCTTAGCGGGTCAATTCCGACATGCCGCCATGATGTCCTTTCGCAGCATAGAACGTTGGCATAGTAGTAAGGGATATTACTATATCACTAAAAACCATTTTGATCCTGCGTTAAAAACCGGCTATGCGGATTATAGCGCGCTTACGAATTATAATGGAAATGTTATTTACCATATGGCCGAAGCTTGGCAAGCTCAACAATCGAGCATTCAAGAACAACCGACCCCTACGGAAATCGGTGGCTATGCATGGTCACCGGATACGAAATTTGCCACAGCTATTGCTAATGCAGGTGGAATGCAAATAGAGGGAGGCTTACGCGGAAATACTTCTTTGTCATTTGGTCGATATTGGACTACACTCGGTATCACTCGCTTTTCTAAAGTGAATTGGGATTCCCGCTTAGGACCTTCCGATGGGGTGCGAGATTCATTGTCCAAGGTTGGTATTAGTTATGCGCCAACATTTTTAGAAAATGGTAACTGGGTTCAACTCGCTTCGGTTCCTAATCGCTATCAAGGCGTATTAACAATTATTTTTACACATCCCTTACTGGTGCGTGCGCGTATCGATTATGCACCCATCAGCGGTCAAACAGGACCTACTTTCAGTGATGATCTCATTATTACGCCGGATGGGGTATTTTCCACTTTAACTTCAAGTAATGTTGCGGGAAGTTTTGGGGTAACTTGGCCGATACTGACCAATGATGGCGCAGCCTTAACTAATACCTATACTCCATTCACCGCAAGTGTTAGTTTCCCCGGTGGTGGGGACCAACAAAACTTTATAGCTATACAAAGCAATGCTCCGAACATAGTGAGTAACCTTGGTACCTTGCGAAGCGGTTATGGCGATCTTAGACCCGTGCGTGTAGTTTCAGGTAATTCTAGCATAAAAACATTTATTTATCCTCGCAGTCCTTGGGACCCTAGTTCTGAAGTTGTTCGCAATAGTTTCAAAGATAGTGGAACAGATTTTTCGACCTCGATGGGGAAAGTCAGTGGTAATCTATATATCGGCCGTACTTCGGCTGGTGGTATAGGAAATGCCATTGACTTGAATGGGGACGGTATTGACGATGTTACCTTTAATATAAGTTGCGGATTTATATTGCAACTTGCCAATGGCCGCGTTGTTGCGATTGAAGCCGATCGAGCTGTAAATGCTCAAGTGCAAGGCGCGGCGGTTACCTTACAAGCTTATACACCTCAGTCTTTGAGTAATTCAACAACCATAGCTTATGAAGCTGAAGCGGGTATTTTAGCAGGGGGAGCTTTATCACAAAATTGTATTCCTTGTTCAGGCGCTCTTCGAGTGGGGTATCTCGGAAAAAATGGTACAAATAACGGTACCCTTACCTTTAATAATATTAATGTTCCTTCCGCAGGGAACTATGTCCTTACGGTTTATTATTCCTTTTTAAACGTAGGCCAAAGATTAGGAACGTTTACTGTTAATGGAGTAGCGATTCCTCCCATAGCATTTTCCACTACGGTAAAATGGGAAACGGTAGCACCAATTAATATCACCGTATCACTTAAAGCGGGCAATAATAGCATTGTATTTGGGAATTCTTCCGCTCAAACTGCTTCTATTGACCGTGTAGTTTTACACATTCCATAAAAGGAAATTGGCTTAGAGGGAACAAAAAAAAGAGGCGACAATTTCTGCCGCCTCTCTCTATAAAAGTTTGTTTACTTAATTCGGAATTACTGAACCTTAATCAATTTTGCATTTTTAATGTTGAAAGTCTCAGCATAGCCACCGCAACCGGTTGAGCCAGCCGCAAAGCTGGTTGCACGCATATTTACGATAAGATCCTTGGATTGGCCTGCGGTGAAAGGTACGGTAAAATCCACATCGAGAATGCCATTGCCAGCTACGCAACCTGGGAATGGAGCAGAGAAGTAAGGTGCATTGGGTGTATACGATGCAGCTATAATTCCACCGAGACTAATTTCGAAGGTAGTATTGCCCGTAGAAAATGAGTTACAGCCGGTGCTGGTATTTCCACTAAAATTAGCGATTTCAAGTGATAGATGTAACTTGTTTACTGCACCAGGGGATGTTACGGATTGGGTGAATATAGTGCTTCCATTTGGAGGGCAGAAAAATCCACCATTAAAGTTGATTGCGTTCAGAACGGTTGAATCAAGGCTCCATGAAGTATTGCCAGCATCGGGTTTATTCCAGCCCCTAGTTAATAGATTAACCTCGCAGCTTGCGGTACTTAAAACTTGCACATCGATGATTGAAACATTGCCCCAAGTGGTGGCCATTGTTGAGCGAATGCGTACATAGCGAGAAGAGGCGATGGCGATGACATTTTGCAAACCGGATTTCGTAGCGGATGAGGTTGCAATAGTTGTCCAATTTGTTATTCCGTCAGCAGAGACGTCGATAGTGAAAGCCTTGCTATAGGCGGTTTGCCAATTGATGTTTAAGCTATTAAAGCTAGACACTTTGCCAAGATCTAAAGTTAAAGTTTGGACAGCGGCTTTATCGCTGGACCAACGGGTAGTAGAAATTCCATCTACTGCGAATTTTGCTGCATAGGCTGCGGCTTGTTGGGATGAAGCCGTTGCAAGTGTGATGGCAAGTGATTGCGGTGTGCAGGTTGTGGTAAGTGCACTAATCACTGAAGTAGTATTATTTTGAGTGGTTTCATTGGTGCCTGTTTCGTTGAGACAAGCCGAAAGGCACAACGCTACTGCGCAAACGCTGGCAAGCGAAAATAATGGGTTCAAGGTTTTATGTGATTGATTTTTTGATTGCAAAATATTCCCCCGTTTTTTGTGTTGTGCAAAAGTAATCAAACCAAACGTATTAACAAGTACGGATTTTCACATATTTTTGTTTCAATTAAAAGTTACCTGTAATAGTTAACTGTCTTTCGATGTCACCTTAAACATCCACTTTAATATTCACTTTAGTATCATGGTTTGTTTGCTAAACCTCGATTGATTAAAGGCCATTCATCAAGCTATAATCAAAGCAAATGCGCAAATTAATTTGGCTCGTTATTTGGCTCGTACTGAGTCCGTGTTTCATGATCGCTCAGGCGAAAGAAAATATTGCCTTATTGGGCGTTTATTCTCCTGCTAATGATTCCCTTAGTGATTCCTTAGCTTTTGACATTGAACAAAGTTTAGCGGAGAATCCTAATTTTACTGTGTACGGTTTACGCAAAAAGCATGGAGTGGAATTAGATAAAGCTTTTAGTGGAAAAAATATTTTGGAAATGAGTTTTTGGACTCGTATTGGTGCGGCGAATTTAAAAAAAGGTTTTTTTATAGAATGTTCAGATCGCGAAGTTTATTTGCATTGCGTTTTTTTTGAGGTATCTCCCTCAATACCTAATTATGTGATATTTGATAGTTTGGATTTCCTTTCAGAAATTATCGGGTATAGAAAAAAATGGACGGAACCTTTATTAAAAAATTTGCTGGCACATTTATTACCGCAACCTATAGTCGAAGCATCACGTCCTAAAATTCACTTTAATAAACCATTAGCTTCGGCGCAAACCGTGCTCGGGATGCAAATTTTACAAAAAGGTTTGGTAACCGATTGGGAAATGGGAACGCGCTTGGTATTAGGGGAAATACCTTTGACCGATGTTAACTTGGATGCTACGCACTATGTGTTATACCCCAATTCCATATATACTTATCTCTTGCCTAAAGTTATACAATTGAATAGTGGTGGCATGGGGCTTTATCAAGATCCCGATAGCAACGCGGCCATCCAGAAATTTGACCAGGCCACGACCTTAAACAAAAACAATTTAATTTGGAAAACCTTGGGGCAATTAGCCGCTACGGATTCCAGCAATTTAATTTGGCGAGCATTAGGCAAAACGACTTCATTGGATAGTTCTAATCCAATTTATAAGTCTATTCGCAATGTTACTTCAATAGATAGTGCCAATATGATTTGGAAAACCTTGCGGCAGGCGGCTGAAATTGATTCGCAAAATTTGCTTTGGCGTGGATTGAGTAATGTAACCGCATTAGATAGTAGTAATTTTATTTGGCAAAAATTAAATGCCGTCGCTTCCTTAGATAGCAATAGTATTTGGAAAAAATTAGGGCTTATTGCTTTTCAAGATAGTGCGATAATTATAACGACTTCTATGATTGCTAGAGGATCTCCGCAAGCGCTATTTTTGCATCAGGAAAATGGGCTTACCGAAATCGAATTGATTAATGGTAGTTTGCAATGCATGCCTCTATTAAGTTCCAGTCCGGGCATACATTTGAGTAGCATGGAAAAGGGGCGTACGCGTGGATATGAATTAAATGTGGAAAAATTACCATCTTGGCGCAGCGAAATAATTTTACAGGAATTCGCTTCTTTACATAGCGATAAAAGTGCGCATTTAATGTCTATACTTTTCCCCAAAATTTTATTTGGATCCAATTTTAAAGAGCATGTAGTGCCTATCCGTATGCAGGAATTTATGCAAGAGGGTTTTGCCGATTTAGGATTTGAATGGGATATTTTATCCTCGCAAGCAGAAAATTGGAGTGGCGCAGGAAAAACTTTAACCTCAGGAAAAAATGAAAGCGGCTGTTATCTTTGCAGTCCTGATCGTCTGGGCCACTAGCGTTCAGATTCGAGCAGATGAAAATGATCCGAATGCGAGTAAAAGCATTCCTTGGACAGCCCATGTTTCCATGGGTGGATTTCGGCTAATTGATCCAAAGGCTATTGATGGGGCCGCTTATCAAACCAGTTTATATGAAGGAATTTCTTTTCAACCTTTCAAATATATTTGGGGACATGCAGGTTTACGCACGCGCGAAACAGTTCTGCCTAATGCGTCACAGTCTTTGCAACAGCCTGCCGATTTGAAATTAGGAGGTATGTTCGAATTGTTACCTCGGCATTTATACTTTTCGATAGGCGGTAATATTCCTTATCGTTTAGATTCCGCTAAAATCGTCGACACGCTAACTTACTATAAGTTGTTTAATGGCTATAATCCTTTTCCAGAAAAAGATATTTTATTGCCAGGTACCGTAACGGGGGGTGTTTTTGGACAATATGAGTTACCCGAATGGCAAATACAAATAGGTTTAAATGCTACACGTTTTAGCTCTATGGAGCTTTATCCGAATAAAATCTTTTCTTCAGCACCTTTTTGGACTTTTAGCACACGCTTAAATCATGAAATAGATAAGCGTATTTTGCATCGTACGGATTTTCGTTTTACTTACTTTTTAAATGAAACTGATCGTGTAAAAAATAGTACGCATCAAGAAGGGTATTTGCTACAAACTCGTTATGGCCGCAAGCAATTGTTTAATAATTATGCGCTTGAAGGGGATTTAGGCATAGCTTTGAAATGGCGTGATGCCAATCGCGAATCTTTCATTCCTCGACCTTTATTAGACGGTCCTTTCGGAGATAATTACCAAAAAGTTTATTTGGAAGGGCATTGGATGCGTAGGGCCTACAAAACCTCCGCAATGGAAATGTATACCGTTCCACAATATTTTTTTACGACCAGTGGAGAGTCGGCTTGGCAAGCAGAGTTGGGACTGAAGTGGAAATTAAAATTAGGAAAAAACCATACCGTATTGATGCAGATGCATTATTTAAATGCTCAATTTGCTGGGATAACTTATAGCGGTGCAGGCCTTAATATGCAATATTCTTTTCAACGCATTGGGGTAATAGAAAGCCCCGTTGCATTTGAGGGAGAGTGATTCAACAACACTTTGGTTTTTGAAAACGTAAATCTTCTTTTGCGGCCCAAGCAGCCCCTTCAGATAATCCGGCTTCTGATAATTCGCTATGCGAGTGCTTGGACGCTTTTGCAAATTTTGTTATGGATGGGTGAGGTAAAGATGTTTCTCCTGCTAAATGCTTGAGTAAAGCGAAACCAATCCACATAAAGGCGGCAAGTCCACCCATTAATCCTTGGGATTTTTTTAAGGCCTGTAATTCTTCTTTTAACCAAACGGGAGTGCTCTCGCGTAAATCGCGCGCTTGTCGCCCTTGCCAAATATTTAACCAACGCCAGGCAGTAAGTAATAAAATAGTAGTCACTAAAATGAGAAACACTGCCGTTACCCCTGCATCAAGAAAAGCATTAAAAATACTTTTATGCGTGCTGGAAATTTTATCTATAGGAATCTTCCCCTCGGCTAAGGCTTTTTGCAAAGCGCGACCGCCAGCTAAAAATCCAATTTTTGGAGAAGCATGAAAGATTTTTTCTAGCGCAGCGGTAAAGGTGATACATCCCACAGTTAGCAAAGGGATTAAGGTAACCCAGATATATTTTTCTTTATGCATTTTAATTAATACCGTACTTGCCAAGCATAAGGCAACTACGGCTAATAATTGATTGGCAATTCCAAATAAAGGCCAAAGACTGTTAATCCCACCTTGTGGATCTAAAACGCCTTGCACTAAAAAATATCCCCAAGCGGAAACCAGTAGAACGCTTGCAAAAATATTTGCTGCATAACTTTTGGTATTGCCCAAGCCTTTATGGAATTGCCCAAGAAAGGCTTGCAATAAAAATCGTCCGACCCGTGTACCCGCATCTACTGTAGTTAAAATAAATAAGGCTTCAAACATAATAGCAAAGTGATACCATAAACTAAGTAGTGCGGAGTTACCCATAGCTTGAGAAAAAATATTAGCCATTCCCAAAGCTAAAGTGGGTGCTCCACCGGCCCGTCCAAATAAAGTATTTTCACCTATACTTTTGGCTAATGCCGACATGCTTTCCGAGGTTATGGGAAATCCCCAATTGGATATGGTTTGTACCGCCATATCGGCTGTGGCGCCTACGGCTGCGGCAGGAGAATTTATGGCAAAATAAATACCTGGATCTAAAGTGCAAGCAGCGATTAAAGCCATAATAGCAACGCCAGATTCCATCAGCATGCTACCGTAACCTACAAATCGCGCATAACTTTCGCGCGCAATAAGTTTAGGCGTAGTACCGGAAGCAATCAAGGAATGAAATCCACTAATGGCACCGCAGGCAATGGTAATAAAGCAAAAGGGAAATAATTTACCAGCGAAAATAGGTCCGGTGCCATCAATAAAGCGAGTGAGAGGTGGCATGTGTAAGGAAGGTAAAACGATGATAATACCTAAGGCCAAGGCAATAATGGTTCCTAGTTTCATAAAGGTGCTTAAATAATCACGAGGGGCTAATAATAACCAGACCGGCAAGGCTGAGGCGGCTAGCCCATAAGCAATAATGGCAAATGCCAAGGTTTTAGGGCCTAAATTAAAAAACGCCGATAAAGTTGGGTTTTCATAAACCCATTTGCCGGCCCAAACAGAAATTAATAATAATGCTATTCCAATGACCGTAACTTCCAATACTTTACCGGGACGTATAAAACGCAAATAAATTCCCATCATTAAAGCAATAGGAATAGTTGCAGTGATAGTAAATGTTCCCCAAGGACTGCCTGCCAAGGCTTTGACGACCACCAAACCTAAAACAGCAATCAGGATAACCATAATCGCTAAAATGGCGAGTAATGCAATAGAGCCTGCGGCGGTGCCAATTTCTTCTTTAACCATTTCTCCTAATGATTTTCCATCACGACGTATGGAGCAAAATAAGATCATAAAATCTTGCACCGCTCCGCCTAAAACTACTCCGATAAGTATCCATAAGCTACTTGGCAAATAGCCGAATTGCGCTGCAAGTACAGGACCTACAAGTGGCCCAGGACCGCTAATAGCGGCGAAGTGATGACCGAATACAATCCATTTATTAGTTTTAACAAAGTCGCGACCATCTTCATGCACATGGCAAGGTGTGGCTCTTTTATCATTGAGCATGAGTAAATGCGTGGCTATCCATTTAGAGTAAAAACGATAAGCGATGGCATAGGTGCATGCGGCAGCGCAAATTAACCAAATTGCATTTAAGGGTTCACCGCGCCGAAAGGCTATGATGCCATATGCTAGCATTCCGAGCAAAGCCACGAGTATCCAGACAAAGCTAGAAAATATTTTTTTCATTCTTATAATCCTTTTAGTGCTTTTTTAATCTCAAAAAATAGAAGTTAAATAATTAGAGGGGTGTTTTAGAACCTTCGCCTTGAATTTCTTGAACATAGCGTGGAACGCCATAGCCTGGCGAAAGTAAACGTAATTCTTCCATAAGTTTTTTTCCGGTTTCCACCGGAACTTCAAAATGCGCCGTGCCATTTACTTTATCTAACTGATGCAAATAATAGGGCATGACTCCTATTTGTAATAAGCGTTGGGATAATTTATTTAAAACGGATACCGTATCATTAATGTGACGCAATAAAACACTTTGGTTGAGTAGGGTAACACCTGCATGACGTAACTTTTTGCAAGCTGTAGCACATTCGATACCGAGTTCTTGGGCATGATTGCTATGCACCACCATTATACAGGATTTTTGTTCGGTAAATTTTTCTAAGAGTTGTAATAATCCTTCGTCGATACGCGAAGGTAATACAATAGGCAAGCGCGTGTGAATGCGTAGAGTTTCGATTTGTTTATTTTCCCTTAAGCGGTCAATTAATTGACCTAATCGCTGATTATCGGCAAAAAGAGGGTCGCCTCCACTTAGTATGACTTCATTGACCTGTGGATGGGCTTCTATGTAGTCAAAGGCCGCTTCCCAAGAAATTTTAGTTTTAGGTAATTCGCCATAAGGAAATTCGCGGCGAAAGCAATAACGACAATGAATCGCACATTGTACACTGGATAAAAGTAATACTCGACTGGCATATTTATGCAAAAGTCCGGGAGCTTTTTGCGCAGCTAAATCGCCTACTGCATCGGCTAAGAAACCTTCTACTATATGGGTTTCGGGGCTACGTGGCAATACTTGTAGTAATAAGGGATCGAACCAATCGGCTCGCATTTGTGAAGCAAAATAAGGAGTCACTAAAAAAGGAAAAGGATGCTCTAAAGCCAATGAATAAGGGCAATCAATAGCTTTAAGCTGAAGAAAATCAAGCAGATCTTCAGCCTTTCGGAAAGCAGATTGCAGATCTTTTTGCCACAAGTGTGTGGGGATTGTCGAATTTTTTGGAAGAATGGTCATGAAATTTCTATCCTTTGTGGCCACAATTTAGAAAGCCGAATGAATTCGCAACATGGGAGGCCATAATGGGCGTAATTAGCACGAATGAGTTTAAAAAAAGAGCGAGAATTATGCTGGATGGTCAGCCTTGCATGATCACTGAAAATGAATTTGTGAAGCCAGGTAAGGGCCAAGCCTTTAATCGTGTAAAATTGAAAAATTTGCTCAATGGTCGCCAATTGGAAAGAACTTTCAAATCGGGCGAAACCTTTGAAGAGGCCGATATTTCGCATAAAACTATGCAATATCTCTATACCGATGGTCAAAACTGGACTTTCATGGATACCAAAACCTATGAACAAGTGGAGATTTCTAAAGAGTCCATGGATGGCGCTGAAAAATGGTTGCTGGAAAATACTGAATGTGAAATTTCCTTTTGGGTAGAGCGTCCATTGTCGGTAACCCCGCCAATTTTTATGGTGCTGACAATAACCTATACTGAGCCTGCGGTTAAAGGTGATACCGCTAATAGTGTTACGAAAAAGGCAACTGTAGAAACTGGTGCCGAAATTAATATTCCACTTTTTCTTGATCAAGGGATGAAGGTGAAAGTCGATACGCGAACAGGCGAATATGTGGAACGCGCCAAATAGTTTTTTAAAGTAAACCTTTTCCATTTAGAGGTCTTATTATTACATCCTCTAATTCATTGTCCTTGAGTCTGGCGCAATATCGCGCTGGACTTTTACAAAAAATCCGTAATTATTTTTTGCAACAAGGTGTACTCGAAATAGAAACGCCGATATTATCCGCAGGCATTTCGTTAGATGCCCATATAGATGTATTCTCCGCAAATTATTTTTCCAATGGTTACTCGGCGAATGCCGGTGAACAAAAATTTTATTTACAAACCTCACCCGAATATCACATGAAACGCCTACTCTGCCAAGGGTTTCCCGACATTTATCAAATGAGCAAAGTGTTTCGTAATGGGGAAAAGGGGCAGCGTCATAATCCGGAATTTACCCTTTTAGAATGGTATCGTCGAGGTTACTCAATTGATGCTTTAATGGACGAAGTGGCCGCCATTTGTTTTTTGGCTTTGGGGAAAAAAGAGATACTTAAAAAAACCTATCAAGAAATTTTTTTAGAATATTTACAGGTGGATCCTTTGGAGCTTGGCAAAGAAGAGCTTTTGCATGTCGCAGTTAAAAGCGGATTAAATATTCCTGCGGAATTATCTTTAGATAAAACCGATGTTTTAAATTTTTTGTTAACACACAAAATTGAGGAGGCCTTACCGCACGATGCTTTATGTTTTGTTTATGAATATCCGGCTGAACAAGCTTGCTTAGCTAAACTTTGTTTCCACAATAATAAAGTAGCGGAGCGTTTTGAGGTTTACTATAAAGGTGTGGAACTTTGTAATGGATATGGCGAATTAGCCGACGCGCGAGAATATCGAAGACGTTTTCAGGAGGAAAATATAAAACGCAAAATTCTCAAAAAGCCGATTCTGCCTCTCGATGAAAATTTCTTGGAAGCACTTCAACTTGGGCTTCCAGAATGCGCGGGAGTAGCCTTAGGAGTGGATCGCTTATGTATGCTCGGGGGAGGGCAAAATGACCTCAAAATGGTATTAAGTTTCCCCTGGGATATCAGTTAGCGCCAACTCACAAATTTATTACTATTTAGCCCTAAATCATGGATTTTTAAGGGTTTATCCACAACCTTTAATATGGATTTATTGGGGAACACAATGATCCCATTAAGTCAAAAGCCCTAGCCTTTATTTTTGGAGAAATGATGGGACATTTTTTTCGTAAGCAACAATCATTAGTCATATTTGCTATTTGCCTTTTGGGAATATTCTCCTTTGCGAGCAGTGCCCCACAAAGTGCAGAGGATTGGTTTAAGCAGGCTAACGACCAGTATCAGGATGGTTCTGTAGAAGAAAGCATCAAGTCACTTGAGCAAGCCACAAAATTAAAACCCGATTATACCGAAGCCTATATTGCCTTAGGTAACGATTATGCAGAGCTGGGACAATTAGCGAAAGCCGTAGCGCCTTATTCGAAGGCTAATACCCTCAAGCCTAAGGATTATACGGTATTGATCGGTCTCTCTAATGCATTAGAAATAACTGGCAATAAAGAAGCACAAAGATCTGTGCTCAAAGATTTATTTGAGTTAAATAAATCTGATTTAGTAACCGGAATTAAATACCTCACCATTCTAGAAGCGGTGGGAGCTCGCAAGCATGTAGCGGATTATATTTCATTATTAGAAGACTTGCGCAAAACACCGAATGCAGATCCAACTTATAATTTGAATTTGGCTAAAGCTTATGCTGCTACTAATGAATTCCAAAAAGGGGCGGGTGTTTTTCAAGACTATTTGAATATGCGTCCCGAGTCTAGTGAAGCATGGGCCGAGCTTGCAGCAACCCAGTCACATTTTGATATTCCTGCTGCTAAAGAGTCCTATAAAAAAGCTGAATTATATACTGACAATGCGCAGTTAAGAGCGAAATATGAAAAAACCTCGGCCGCCTTGGGAAGTGAGCCAGCTAAGCCTGTTGCCGTCGAAGAAAAGAAAGTGGTGCAAGTAGAAACTAAGCCAGAAGTTAAAGCCGATAATTCAAAGGTAATTGAAGCACAAGCAGCGGCAGCTAAGGCCAAGAAAGAACGCGAACTTGCGGCACAGACTGCCGATCAATTAAAAACCAAGGAAGAAACTGATCGTGTAACGAAAAAGGAAGCTGATAAAAAAGCTCGTGAAGAGGCTGCTCGTAGTGCTCAGGAATTAACAGCTAAACAAGAAAAGCATGTGGCGGATAGCGTGGCTCAAATTGAAGCCGAACGAAAAGTTAAAGATAAGGCCGACGCTTTTGCTAGAGCGGAAGAAGAACGACTAGGAAAGGCTGCTGCGCAAAAATTAGCTAAAGAAAGAGTCGAAGCTGAAAAAAAACAGAAGATTGAAGCAGAGGCAAAAGCCAAGCAGGAAAATGAGCGCATCGCGAAATTAGATGCCGAAAGACGCGCTAAAGATAAAGCGGATAGTATTGCCCTTGCTTCGGAAGAGAAAAAATTAAAACAAGAAGCGGAACGCAAAATAAAAGCCGATGCAGCGAAATTAGCGAAGGATGAAGCGGATCAAAAAGCCATTGTTAAAGCTGAAGCGACAAAGTTAGCGAAAGAGGAATCGGATCGTAAAGCGAAAGTAAAAGCGGATAGTACTGCGACAGCAATGGAAGCAAAGCGTATCAAGGCTGAAGAAGCACGTCAAGCGAAAATGATGGCCGACAGCTTGGCTCGTTTAGAAGGTAAACATGCAGCGGAAAGCAAAGCGGAATCATTGGCGCGCGCACAAGAAGAGAAGCGTTTGAAATTGGAAGCAGATGCGAAAGCAAAAGCTGATGCCGTAAAATTAGCGAAGGATGAAGCGGATCAAAAAGCCTTAGCAAAAGTAGAAGCAGCAAAATTAGTGAAAGAGGAATCGGATCGTAAAGCGAAAGTAAAAGCGGATAGTATTGCGACAGCAATGGAAGCAAAGCGTATCAAGGCTGAAGAAGCACGTCAAGCGAAAATGATGGCAGACAGTTTAGCACGCTTAGAAGCAAAACATGCAGCGGAAATCAAAGCAGAAGCTTTGGCAAGAGCCCAAGAAGAGAAACGTTTGAAATTGGAGGCGGACGCGAAAGCGAAGGCCGAAGCGATAAAATTAGTGAAAGAGGAATCGGATCGTAAAGCGAAAGCAAAAGCAGACAGTATCGCACAAGTTACGGAGGCGAAACGCATTAAAGCTGAAGAAGCACGTCAAGCGAAAATGATGGCAGACAGTTTAGCACGTTTAGAAGCAAAACATGCAGCAGAAAGCAAAGCAGAAGCTTTGGCAAGAGCCCAAGAAGAGAAACG
>JAYTSD010000003.1:0-1784 GCA_043745805.1 Fibrobacteria bacterium | reverse complement strand
TCTAAACGCATGTGTAGTCCGGTCACGGCGACCTTACGTATTAAAGTCAGTCTTTGAGAGCATTCATTCCATTGGATTCAGGAATAAATGCTTCAATGATCAAAGTGTTGCCTTCCACAAAAATATTATGTCGTAGTGAAATAAAATCGGATTCAATTTCTAGTTGATGGGGCGATAGATATTTTAATGCGAATAATTTTCTTTCCTTGGGCAAGGTTAATAGGCTAAAGCATTGGCCGCTATTAATATTTTGGGGGATTGGTTGAGAAATATTTTTTATCGAATAGTCGGAATTAATTTTGTGATTTTTGCCATCAAATTCTATTAAAATGTTTCCTTTAAAATCAGTTAATGAATATTTCAACGGCAATTGATATGTTCCATCTTCCAACTCTTGAGGAATAAAAACAATGTTTTTGGAGAGCAACTTTAGAAAATCGATTTCATAAGGAATCTGGATGTTGCAATTTAAACCAATTAACTTCTTACTCATTTATCCTTCCCTTATCTTTTGGCTGCACACTTATGAGGGGAGTAGACTAGGTTTAAACCTAGTCTACTCGAATGGGAATGCCGTTATTACCCGCGCAACGGACATTTCCCGAGGCTCACACATCTTTTAATTTAAGCGGATCAAGCTATGAAACCGAAGTATCAAGTATAGTAATAATTTAGTAAATCATCCGTTTACAAATACCGGTGTTTTGTGAAAATGCTTACACTTTTTAACCCTTTTCTGTATTTTAAACCCGAGGAATACAATTTAGATATTATAGTATGTTTCATCAATGGAACATGAGGGAAATTAGAATCCGTAGTTTTTGACTTTTGAGGTCAATTTGGAAACTACGGAAATCCTTGCAAATAACTTAAAACGGCTAATTTTGAAGAAAATCGAAGAAAAAGAATATTTAAGCATTGAAAACTTTGCGAGTTCTACGGGTGTGCCAAAATCGCTTTTAAGCAGGCTTTTGAATCTGAAAGCTGACCCAAAATTGAGTTCATTAGATAAAATAGCAGCAGCTCTAGAAGTGCCCGTAACCGACTTGCTTAAAAGGCGAAAACAAAAATAAACCTCTTAATGATTTTCCAAAACGCTTAAAAGCAAAAAACTTTTTCTCCTTTCATCGAAAATTTTTCTTTTGTGACCGCCGTCACTATTCACCCTCCGGTTAATTTTTAATTTAACTTTCCAAAGTAAATCAGTTTTATCATCGACTCCAATTTAAAAAAAGGCCAATATGGGTAAGCCAGCAGCTCGACTTTTAGATACCACGGCACATGGTGGAATGGTTGTAGGGCCAGGATCACCAACAGTGTTTATAGGTAAAATGCCCGCAGCCACTATGGGAGATATGCATGTTTGCCCTATGGTAACAGGCGTGGTACCTCATGTCGGCGGCCCTATCATACTTGGAAGTACAGGCGTATTCATTGGCAAAAAACCTGCCGCGCGTGTTGGCGATATGGCCACTTGCGTAGGCCCTCCCGCACCTATTGTTTTGGGCTGCATGACTGTGCTTATTGGCGAAGCAGGCAGTGGAAGCCAAGCCAGTAGTGCCAGTAAGGCTTTGGGCGTCGGCGCCTCTAAAATCAAAGACCCCAGCGGTGTTCAGCCCATGGAACCGCCTCCTGATCTTGGACCTTGGACAAAATTGCATAATGTGCATTTCCAATTTGTGGATTCCTCCAAAAGACCTTTGCCCGGCATAGCTTATAAATGGACAACTCCCCATGGAGAAAAAAGACTTGGTGTCAGCGATGCCGAAGGCGGAGCGCGTTAT
>JAYTSD010000002.1:0-62676 GCA_043745805.1 Fibrobacteria bacterium | reverse complement strand
TCCACCTGATCCGCGACGACAATGTTTTAAAATTTCCTCTATCATCAGTTCTCCTTTTTTAAGTTTGAACTGGTTCGAAAATTCACTCAAATAAGATCACTTCATTATGGCAATAATCTTTCTCGTTCTTCGGCAATAGGTAACCGGCATTTTTTCCGTTTACCAAATACTCGATAACGTATTTTCGCAATAAACCGATAAACAAGATCACGCAAAAATTTTGGCATCCACAAAAATATTGAAGTCAAAGACCAGACTCCCCCTAAATCGCGCAGGCTCATTAACACAGCAGTTGAGCGTTGGTATAATATCCTCTCACGCCAATAAATTATAGTTTGTGGATCGATCTTTCCAATAAATTCTGGAGGTAACATTTTCTTTGCCGTTTCACCTTGTATAGACGCAAACTTCAAAACCGATTTTTTATCCCAACGTAACATTTTATCAACTAATGTATTGCATAACGAGCAGTAGCCATCGAAAAAAATAATTTTGTCCATTTATAACTTTAATCCTACAGTAACGGCGAAGACTGTGAAAAGGCCTGTCATGCTGATAAATAAAGTAGAATTTATATTACTCCTTCGTATGTCCATTCGCGCCTTTGGGCAAAGTGCGTTCCGAAAAACCAGGCCCAAAGTTCAACGGTCGATCTTGCCTAGAGAACTAAGGAAGGAATGTCCTTGATAAACTTGGCAGCAACTTTTATAACAGTGCACGATCAAACAATTGTTTATGCCAGGAATCCTTTAATGGTTTTTCAAAAGCCCCATCGATCAATTGGTACAATTGCTCAATAATGGGATTATAAACTAAAGTCTCTAAAGTAATAGATCCACTACGTACTAATTCTTTAAACTCCACACGATTCACACAAGCTACCGCACCGGATTCCATGTGATAAAAAATGCGACTTGAATCCAATAATTCCGTTCCCAATGCTTTTTCCACATTGCGAATATCTTTTACCATAGAATCCATTCCGCATCCGGAAATTGGAGTGTTATCAGGTTCTTTAATTATCACAATAAAACGCTTATGCAAAATTTGCCATTGTCCGGAAATCGGCAAACCATCGGCGCGCCAACGCGATAAAAAACCGGACATGATTTCTATAATGCGATTATCTTCAGGATTAATTTCTAATGAACTGCCATATACCCAGCAACGCGTTTGCGCAAATTCAGAGCGAGCTATCAATGCAAGAATATTCGAAGGTTTATGCTCCATAGAGTTTGTGCTTTGCATACCAATCCTTTTAAAAACTAATGTGATAAAACTAACTCCAGGAAGCACATTTGTCCGCTGCTTGATTTTATGGCGTAAATTTACCAACTAACGCGATTACCAATGGAGTACTGAATATAGCAGCTTTATAAGAAAAAAAAAATTAATCAATACCAAACAGGATTTTTTATCTTGGAAGTAAGTTTGTAAGGAAGAGAGAAAAAATTGGACTCATTCAGCACACAATTCAATATTCCTAATGGTTACGCCGTGAACCCTTTGGGATTTTTTGAGTCGGAAATAAAATTAGATGGATTTTTAGACAATCTTAGCACAAGAAACTTTTGACAAATACTCTATGTTTTTCCGTTAATTCTTGCCTATCCTAATGCAATGAGACAAAATTATTATAAGGCGAAAGCTTTGCTTCAAAGGTTTAAATGATATTAAAAAAAATTGCTTTTTTAGAAATTTACCTCTCGATCTTCATTGTACAAGCCATTGCAGATGTAAAAATAATAAAGGGCGAAGATCAATTAATTGGAATTAACAAGACCCTCAATTTATCCCGCGCTATTGATACCAGTAAAGCTCTATTACTTTACTCCTATTCGTCAAACGACAGCGCACCTCAAAACACGTTTGTACTAGGACGTTTTAAGGATGCAAGTTCCATCGAATTTTCTCGCGTGGGACAGGGTACTGGTATTTATATCAGTTGGCAAGTGTTGGAATTTACCGGTAACGTGCGCGTGCAAAGAGGTTTTATTAAAAATACTATCGCGAGATTTCCTTTGGACATTCCCATTCAAAGTGTAAATTTAAACAACGCTTTTCCTTTGGTTCAAATTCAAAGTGAGAACCTAGTGCGAGGCGCTTCAGAAGGGGTGACAGCAGAATTAACCAGCACTAACAATTTACATTTGCAGGCAGATAATAGTCCGCCAGCGAAATTTAGTTTGGCTTGGCAAGTCATTGAATATGGCGGCTGCGAAGTACAAAAAATTTTGGGTAATTTAGCCGCATTGGAAAAGACTAACAGTACCTCTATTCCAATACCAGTAGATCCAAGTAGTAGTTTGATTATTGGAAATTATCGGCAAGATGGAGACGATCTGAATATGGATGGGGCTATGTCGCTTTTAACGAATCCTAATGGGACGCATATTGACTACTTTAGAAGTAATACCAGCCTAATCACTCTTAGTTTTGTTCACTATGTAGTACATTTTACCGATGGTACCCAAGTGGCACATGGGCAGCCGACTTTAAGTCAAAATAGCTACTCCTATTCAGACTCATATTCTGGGGATTCGAACCGAACGGTTTTAATTCTGCCAGGAAATTTTGGTCGTGAGGGAGAAGTATTATCGACAACATCCCAGCAATCGCTTTCAAAATCCATTGGAGAAGGTTGGTTCGAATATTCTCTGTTAGGTGACAGTTTATTTATCCAAAGAGATGCGGCTACCAATGAAGCGATAGCTCCATTTCAACTAGTTACTTTTGCCGCCAAGCCGTATTTAAATAACCAAAGTGGTGACACCTTAGTTATGGAATCCAAACTCGTTAATTTAACTGTAAATTCTCACGCTTCGGCATTGACTTATCAATGGTACAGAAACGGAGTACCGATTAACGGGGCTACAATTACCAACTATACTTTTACCGCGACCCTGTTTGATAACGGAGCAATCTATATGTGCAAATATACCAATGGAACAGATGCGGATTCGAGCCGTAACATTAAAGTTACGGTAAAGACCATAACCCCGAGTATGCCGCATGTCATTTCTCGCCTCGATAGCAATAGCACAACTAATATTTTCAGTGATACTTTAAGAATTGGGCTTCGCTCCACGCCATTGGATTCTGCCAATAAAATCTATTATACCCTAGACGGATCCGAACCCCTTATTGGTTTACAAAAAGCACCTACTGCATTTTTGTATTCCGACTCAATTACAATTACTCAAAGCAAAACCCTTAAAGCTTATGCTCTGCGTTATGGACTTAAAAGTCTTATGTTAACACGCACGTTTACTTATAATAACTTGGGCACTCCCATTGCAACTACTCAACCTTCAGCCCAAAATCAAAACTTTGCAGATATTTTAACCATCAGCTTAACCGCTTCCGGTCCAGCAGGAACGCTAATTATCTATTATACAACCGATGGAAGAGAGCCCACGGCCAGCGACAATAAATATCGTGATCCTTTTACTATTACACAAACCACCACCATTAAAGCGATTGCCATTGCTCCCGGCTTCGGAATCAGCGCCGTTTTAACGCAAACTTTTTCCAAACTACCTACATTACAAGACAGCACTTTCACTCTCACTCCTAATAAATCCTTATCATTACCTAGCGGCTATTCTATAAGCAACCCTGTAAATAGCAATAACAATATCACGATCAAAATTTTATCCCCTGAGTCTTTGCCAATATCTGGATTTATCAATATCTCTTTGGGATTAAATCTTTCTGCGACCGGATTATTTCCCAAGATAACTTTGGGGGACACTGTAAATGGAAGGCAAAATCTTTATCAATTAAAAAATGGCAAAGTATGGTTTATTGGAAAGGCGCCCAGCGTATTAGTATTCGAAGTTGGGAGTTATTTTTGGGCAGAAGATATTCAGCCTCCTACTATCCATTTGCGCCAAGAAAAAATTGGAGTGAATGATTCCACTCAAGTACTATTCAGCTTGTACGACAATGTGCAAAATTTAAGTTATGATTTACTACGTTCCGACAATGCAAATTTAAATCAAAGTAATATTGCAGTAACAGACACTTCATTAAGATTTCATTTAAAAAATTCTAGCGCCGAACCTAAAATCCTGACTTTACAATTAAGACTAGATGATGGGTCACAAAAATCGTGCTTCCCAGCAAAATGTGTGGAAACATTTCCCCTATCCCAGAAATTTCCAGCACAATTAAGTCCTGCCATATTTAAATTGGGCCAGGACACCAGCAAACCTTGGGATTTTATCGGGCTTCCAATTAACGACCCCGATCTTACATTTGGAAAATTAGCAAAAATTCAAAATGGATTTTTTCTCAAAGCCGCTACATGGAATAATGTCTCAAAAAAATACGTTTACCTGCAAGATACGGATACCTTATCGCCTGGGAAAGCGGTTTGGATGGCCAGCTCCACCTCCACCCAAAATCTGCAACTCCCCATTCTAAAAGCCTCGCCGTTTGATTCCACCGGAACGCTACATTTACATTTGCAAAATGGATGGAATCAAATTGCTAATCCCCATTTAGAAAAACGCTATTGGCCCATGACTTGGAATAATCCCGAACGCCCATTTTCCAAATTAAAAGGCTTGTATAGCTTTAATCCCAAAAATGGATTTTTTATACCTAGTGATACTTTGGCGCCGTGGAGAGGGTATTATGTAGAGTATAAAGGGCAAGACACCATTATAGATTTATCCTCTCAACCCGTAATCTCTGGGTTACCTAAGAAAAATACTACTCACACCAACACGTTCGCTTCGCTTAAATTTCAATTGCTACAAAATGGGAGTGCCGGAACATTTTTAGAAATTGGAGCAGGTGATTCTTTTCGAAATGATATGGGAGTAGAAGATGAAATGGCCTTGCCCACTTTAACGCATACTCCGGCTTTTTTTGCTTTACGACAAAAGTTTGCACTATCTGTTGATTTGATTGCATTTCAAAAAAACACTTTAATGACTTGGGGGTTAGTTTATAAAGCGAATGCCAGCAACCCTGACATTATTGCTAGTGAAAATATCCAATTAAATCTATTAGACAAAATACTTCCCGAACATTACGAGGCTTGGGCTATTTCTTTAACTCGCCATATAAAATTCCCTTTGGGAGAAGGAGTCTCATTGCCTATGAGTAACCTTGATGATACGTTAGCTATAATGATCGGCACTGCTGATCAATTAAAAAAATATTCCGTTTGGAATGTACTTCCCGAAACGCCGCTAATTATAAAACTCAAATTAGTCCAAGAAGGGGGGCGCTTAGCGATAAATTTAGCCTTGCCCCAAGCGGCAAAGGTGGAATATTCATTATGGACATTATTGGGAAAAAGAGTCTTTCAACAGCCTCGCACTGGGCTAAATAGTGGAAATTTCCATTTTATCCTGCCAGTAAAAACCTTAAAACCTGACTTTTTAGGCCCCTTAATCCTAAGCATGCGCGTAAATGGGGAGCATTTTCATCATACGTTCACTCAAAAAATAATGCTTTATTAATAAAACCATTTAAGAAGTTTGAGTTCTGAATCACACAAAATATTGAATTGCGTTGCATTGTCGATTTCCTTCTGCATTGAATTGATGAGAATCCGATAAGTTACCTTTAATCACTTAGCATTTTTTTACAAATATTATTCTGTAAAGAAACTCGTCACACTAGTTTTGAAAACTAAACAATTAACCAATTCTGATACGAATAGTACCGATTTAATTTGCTTAGAGGGGAAATAAATTATATTTAGCCCATATAGGAATCGGCCTTAAATGAAAAATATCCTCACAATAAATGCTAATGACTTTTTGAGATTACAATCGAGTTGTAAGGCTGGCTACGCTTGAAAATACAAAAAACATTTTTGGTTTTATTCCTCTTATTTTTAGGTAGCATTTCCCTTGCTCAAGCTGCAATTTTTCCCGAAGTAGCCATACAAAAACCCGCTGATGGTCTTGTACTGGAGCTTTCAGCCAATGGATTTGTAACCACTTCCTTACAAGGTACAGCCATTCCAAATAATTTTGCAATAGTAAGTTCCCTTTGGAGTATCTCCGGTAAAACCGAAACCGTAACAATCACCGATAATAGCTCACTTTCTACGGAAGCTACTTTCACTACTGCAGGTGACTACACACTCACTTTAACCGCCACCGACGAAAAAGGTAACAGTAATAGTGCAAGTGTTACCATTAAAGTTACCGATCCTCCTCCACCTAATAATCCGCCCATTGCGAATGCGGGAGGCCCTTATACGATTACCCTACCAAACACTCTGCAATTAAATGGTAGTGGTAGTGATCCCGAAAATAAGCCTATTACCTTTAATTGGACAAAATTAAATGGCAACGGCACAGTAACATTTGACAATGCCTCATTACCAAACCCCAACGTAACATTTGCAATAGAGGGTACATTCACTTTACAACTTATAGTCAACGATGGAGTAAATGCCACTGTTAAAACCGCAATCGTTACCGTCTCTCCCGCACCCATCAATCAAAAACCAAGTGTAAGTGCAGGACCGGATCAAAGCATACAATTAAATACACAAGGTACAGCCAGCCTAAATCTTTCTGGCACAGCGACTGATCCCGATGGCCCGGCTCCCCTAGCCGTCCTTTGGTCGCAAATTAGTGGGCCCCCTTTGGGTTCGGCAACTTTTAGCACTCCATCTTCACTTAATACTCCGGCAACCTTTAATGTAAGTGGTAATTATACACTAGAACTCAGGGCTACGGATGGCGCAAATGCCTTCAATACTAGCACCATAAATGTCACGGTAACACCCGCCACAATTAATCAAGCGCCTATCGTTTCAGCCGGACAAAATCAAACTTTACAATTACTCACAACAGGAACTGTAAGCGTAGTACTTACTGGTACTTCGATAGTCGATCCCGATGGTCCAGCACCAATAGCCATTTTATGGAGTCATAATGGAGGTACCACATTAGGTAAAGCCATCTTTAATGACTTGACATCTTTAAATCCTTCGGTGACGTTTAATGCACCAGGGACATATATTTTAAAATTGAGTGCAATCGATGGTTTGAGTAATATTGGGATTAGCCAAGTTACCCTAACCATTTTACCCATGCCCGCCCCGTCGCCACCTACTGCTAATCCATTAGGTGGACTCTATACCTCTGCTCAACTCATTACACTTTCTACGGACAATAATGGCTCCATACGCTATACCACCGATGGGAGCGTTCCTACCACAACTACCGGCATACTCTACAGCAATACCCCAATACCAGTTAATACCACATTAATCTTAAAAGCGATTGCCTACAATGCAGGAGGGGTTTCAACAGTCTTATCACAAACCTATACCATTGATATTCCCGTAGCTGCGAAAATCACTTCTCCTTTACAAAACAAAACTGTGTTAGCAGGAAGCGCAGTAACATATACAGTAGTAGCCACGGGTAATCCTGCCCCTAAATATTCTTGGAAAAAAAATCCTACGACAATACTCACTGATGGCTGTACAACCGCTACTTGTACGGTTACCAATCAACAAAATAGCGGAACATTTACTGTTACGGTGTCCAACAGTACCGGCACCGATTCCTCCACGGCCACATTAACGGTTCAATCCCCAGCCAAAATAACTACCGAACCAAAGGATGCTATTGTCACTGTAGGATCTGTTGGCATTTTCTCTTTAAAATATTCTGGCAACCCCACACCCACTTTTCAATGGCGAAAAAATAGTGTTCCTGTTACGCTAGGGATCGGAGGCACGACTGCCACTTATACCACACCAAATTCTTTACTCAGCGATAGTGGAGTACAATACGATTGTATTGTTAAAAATGCTATCGGTGCTGACACAAGTGTTAAAGTACTCTTGATTGTCGCATCCATAGTTAATCCACCTGGAATTAAAACCCAACCTAGGGCACAGTTAATTAATCTTGGATCTCCGGTAACCTTCTCTGTTGTAGACACTGGAAGTAATATGAGTTATCAATGGTTAAAAAATGGAATTAAAATCGCAGGGGCCAATACTTCAAATTTTAGTATCACCGCTGTAATAGCTACGGATAGCGGGAATTATTCAGTAAGAGACTCGAATAGTGCAGGAAAGGTAACTAGTAACAATGCGAAGTTAACCATCAATTCACCACCCATTGCGAATGCGGGTAATGCAAAAAATGATACCTTGCCGTCTGCAGCAATCTTGTCCGGAACCGTAACGGATGATGGCCTACCTGCAAAAACAACCTTTGCATGGTCTCTTGTCAGCGGAGCCGGAACGGCGACCATCACTGATCCCAAGGCTTTAACCACAAGTGTCAATTTTTCCGCGCCAGGCACATATGTTTTTGCCCTGACCGCGACGGATAGTGCCTTAACCAGTTCAAGCAATCTCACGCTCACAGTATTTGCTCAACCCCCCAAAATAATTTCGCAACCAAATGCTTTTTCCGTAGCCTTAAATCAAGGTTTCAGCTTTTCAGTGACCGCCTCGGGAACAGCACCTTTAACCTATACTTGGAAAAAAAATGGCGGAGCCATCAATGGAGCAGCCAATGCGGCCATCTATTCTGTGGCCAATGCAACAATTTCTGATAGTGGTAACTATAGCGTTACGGTATCCAATTTAAGTGCTTTAATGGCAACTAGTAATAGTGCTAAATTGACAATACTTGTTCCCAAAGTGGATAAACCTAAAGCTAATCCTATAGGACAAGATTTTTTTGATCCCTTAACCATTACTTTAAAAACTGATACTGTGGCAACAATCCATTATACATTAGACGGTGTAGACCCAACGGAAACTAGCTTAACTTACGATGCCACAAGTAAAATCACCCTCAGCGGAAGTAGTAAAGTGCTTAAGGCACGGGGATTTAAAGCAAATTACACTCCTAGCGACCAATTAATGGAAAACTACAATTACCTCCCGTCAACCCAAGCCTCATTACCGGAAGCGACTCCGTTGGATACCATTTTCAATAGTAGCGTAACGGTGATTTTAAAATCAAAAACCAAAGACGCTAAAATTTATTACACCATAAATGACGGCATACCCAGTTCCGCCTCGACACTTTATGATTCGCTCAACCCTCCTGTTTATAATTATAAAGTTACGGTAAAAGCCATTGCCATCAAAGCAGGATTCACCAATAGCGATATCCTTACAAAAACTTATATTCCTTATAATGCGCCTCCCATCGCATCCCTTCCTACTAGTAATATTGTTAATGGAAGTAAATTTACGGATAGCGTATTTTTAATGCTAAGCTCTACACAAACAGGTGGTATTACCATTTACTATACCCTTGATGGTACAAATCCTGATACCTCAACCACTCGTAAAGTTTTTCCGCCGGGAGGATTACAGTTAACAAATACAACGAATATAAAAGCCATTACCACTTTAAAAGATTTCCAAAGCAGCCCCATTTTTTCTGCCATTTATTATCTAACGCCCAATACCCCTTTGTTTACACCCACTACAAATAATTTTCCCGATTCCATTTCCGTAAATATTTATAGCACGACTTCTGGAGCCACTATTTTTTACACCTTAGATGGAACCTATCCACTTGATGCGAATCATATTAAAACAACTTCCGCAAACCCCTTCCCTTTACCCTTTACCCTTAAATCCACTCAAACACTCATTGCCGTCGCCGTAAAAGGAAACGAAGTGAGTCAACAAGGCACTAAGTTTTATACTCTCGATCAAGTGGCAACATTAAATGTACCTAAGGCACCAAACGATACTAGTTTTACCACTACCTTTTCCTTTCAAATAACACATATCGATACCTCCGCACAAATTTATTATGCATATGACACCATGGCGACGCCTACTAGTGGAGGAATTTTTTATGATAAAAAACCACTTACCATTAATTTGACCACTCGGTTAAAATCTTGGGCTAAAAAAGCAAATATTATTAGCCCAATTATTCAACGCACTTACATTAAAGGATTAGCCGCAAAACTCGCCGCACCCGATGTTAACCCTGGTGATACGTCATTTATAGATTCTTTGCAAATCATACTTTCCCATGCGGATGCCCAAGCCAAAATTTATTACTTGGCCGATAGCACAGGGACACTGTCATCGGGATCACCTTATATTGCTGGCTTTAAACTGGTATTTCATCAAACCACCACTTTAAGAGCTTGGGCCATTAAGGGAACCGATACCAGTATTATTGTGCGGAGAACTTTTACCTTTGCACCTATGACACAATTACCGACACCGGTTGCTATTCCCGGGCAATCTTTATTTTCGGATACGCTAAATGTTAAACTTATAGAACCTTTAATGAAGGATAGTATTCCTAGGATTTACTATACCCTCAACGGGGATATTCCCAATACGTCCACCTTACAGTATAAACAAGGGCAATCCATAAAATTAGACGCTTCCGTGAATTTAAAAGCCATCGCCATTTTAAGTGGTTATAAAAACAGTAAAATGTTATCCGAGACTTATACCTTAACACCCGACACCCCACATGCCAGTCCATCGGGAGGCCATTATATTTCTGCAGTACAGGTTACTCTATCCTCGAAGCCTAGCAAAGCATCCATTTATTATACTCTTGACGGAAGCGTACCCATTCCTGGAGTAGTAGGAAAAGGAATATTGTATGACAATAAACCTTTTCGAATTTCAAATTCCAATACCCTCAAAGCAGTGGCTACCCTTGGGTCATTACAAAGCTCGCTCATTGAAGAAAATTATGTGATTTTTGCTCCCATTAATGTGCTATTAAATCCAGGTAAACAAATCCTTTTGGATGGCGGCTATACCTTAAACCTAAGTCAAGATGCCATAACCAGCGTACAGGTTAAAACTGCCTCTACGGAAAACTTTAAGGAAGCTATCGGTTTTAAAAACATTGCCTATTCTATTGAATTATCCATTCCAGTCTCAAGCTCGGTTTTCCCAAGAGTAACTTATACTCGCCCATTGAATGATGCGCATTCCCTTTTTAAAATTTTGCCGGATGGAAAAATTTATAGCATCGCTTCCTCCGACTCAGGACTTATTCTTGAACCGGGCCTTTATTTTTTAGCCGTAGATACCACAGCGCCTACGATTACTTATTTGCAAGAATCATTCACCAAAGAAGATTCCACGCAAATTCATTTTAAAGTGACGGATAATATTTACAATCTCCATCTCGATGCTAACCGATCCGATAATAGCAAGTATAATTGGCAGCAAAAATCGGTTTTCAACGGCGATACCATTTCTTTAAGTCTTAAGAATGGATTAGAACTAAAACCTCTAACTATACAACTCAGCCTTAAAGATGGAAATTATGCAAGTAATTTCCCCACTCAATCGGGCATGGCGTATCACTTAGCACAAAGCCTTGAAAGCGCCCATAGCCCAGAGATTTTTCATATAGGTTCTGCTCCGTTATTATGGGACTTAATAAGCATTCCCTTGAATATGCAAGCACCCGTTACCTTAAAAGAATTAGCGGAAAACAATAATCAAAAAGAAATTGCGGCCATGGTTTATCAAAACGATACAACCAAGTTAGGCTATGAATTTATTGCACAAGACAAAGGCTTAGAAGCCGGCAAAAGCTATTTCTTAGCGTCGCCTCAACTAATGAGCCAGTTGAAATTTACGGCTTTAAAAACCGTCCCAAATCCTAGTGGAAAAATTTCGGTGCATTTGCATCAGGGCTGGAATCAAATTGGTAATCCTCACCTGCAAACGCTGTATTGGCCTTACTCTTGGAAAAATTCACCGTCGCCATCCAATTTAGTTAAACGCTTGTATGCCTTTGCTAGTGAAGGTTCTGGAGCATTTATTCATTCTGATTCTTTAGAGCCATGGCATGGATATATGGTTTATTACTATGGCCAGGATACGGTTATAAATTTGTTACGCTATTCCTCTTCTTTGAATAAGCCCGCATTATCCAAATTGAATGCTTGGTTTTCACCAAAAAGTTTGCAATTATTTTTAAGCCTAGGAAAGCTCAATACGCCTTTGATTTTAGGCGCAGAAGAAAATGCCGCGGTGCAATTAGGGCATGAAGATGATTTGTATTTACCCACACTTACTGAACAGCCTCAGGTTTGGGCCCTACGAAACAAACATGCTTTAAGCGCAGACTATACTCATTTTGGGGACTCGCTTTTATCATGGAATATAGTTGTGGGCAGTGAAAAGCAAAGTTTACCCGATTTAATCCTTTCGCAAAAAAACATTCCTGACGATTTTCAAATTTGGGCTTTCTCACAAAAAAGAAATTTAAAATATCGCCTGGACTCCTTGGGATCATTATCCTTTGAAGGAATGAATAAAGACACCTTGACAATTTATGCAGGAACAAAAAAACAGTTGTCGAGCTTACCTAAATTGGCAAAAACTTTACAAGCCGTTCCTAAACTGTCCTTCCTTGCACAACGCATGCTCAATGGGTTTGCCTTACAATTAAATCTACCGCAAGCCGCGCAAGTGCATTTTAATGTATTTGATTTACAAGGCCGATTAATTAGCAGTTATAAACCTGGCAACTTGGCCATGGGATTTTATAACTTCCGTTTCCCACAAGATTTTTCCAACGCTCCCGTGCTTTTTTCCGGTCTTTACTTTGTGAAGTTGAATTTATCGGGCGTAAATTATAATGTTTCGCAATCACTTAAACTAGTACTACATCCGTAGAAGTCCACACAAAAACTCTGCTATAATCCCAATCATAGGGAGCTTTGTAGGCATTGCTTTTTAAAATCCTTTTTGCTCAAAACACCACAGTTAAAATGGTTCCATTTTTCTTTGGAATATGTTCTGGCAAGATTGAATTAATTCCTTAGATTGGGATAAACTACAATTATATGGTATATCCTTTTCTATTAGCCCTTTGGGCATTCCTAATTCCCATTACTTTGTATGCTTCCGAGCCTGTTGACGAAATTGCCCAAGCTAAAGTTTATTTAAAAGACCATATCAAAAAATTAAATCACGACTATCTTTTTTCTGACTGGGAAGAAGATTTAGCCAAAACACAAAAAAATTTCGGTAAATTAAATGAGAAATCACATCAAGCAAATGCGGGCAAAGATAAAGGGATTTATAAAAAATGGTTACAGTTTGACAAAGACATTTCCAAATTGGATGGATCGCCAGAAAAAGTAAATCAACTCATTCACGAACTTTATGCCTTTACGGTGGCACAAAGAATTGAAGAACAATTTCGGCAAGAGGGAAAAGTTTTCAGTCCTTTAAATAAAATAAAATTTCAACGCATGCTTATGCCCTTAGAAGCCCGTAGCTTGAAGCCTAGGCAAGATTATTTATTAACCTTAAATCAACTTAAAATGGATTGTAAAAATGGCGAAACCGAATGGCTTTTTAATTATGCTGAAATATTTTTAAGTCAACATATGCAGGCTCTTTTAGCGGATGCCAAGTTTGCTCAAAATGAAGCGTACTATGATGATGATGCCATGCAATTAGAATACTGGTCCAATAGTATCGCGACCAATGCCGAACAAGCTGCCTCAGAAATCGAAAAACTCCAGCAGAAATTTTTAGGGCAAAAAAATGATTTACTCCAACATTTGGAAACCCTGCAAGAGGCCTTAAATGCGGATATGCTCTTTAGTGAATTATTAGCCTTTGCAGAAAAAGACAAAATGGAAATTACAGTGGCGGCAGAAGAAAAAATTGAAGTGGCCTTAAAGGCCCAAAGTAATCAACAGCTACAACCGATTCAAACGCGTCTCGAAGGCTGGAAACGATTAGAGCAAGATTTACTTCGGCGCAAAAATTATGCTTTCACCCAAGTTAGTATTCAAAAAAACCAAGCTCTCGCCAATGAACAAAGAAAGCAACAAGAAGAAGCCCAAATGGCCGCTTTGCATGAAGAACAAAAACGTTTAGAAGCTGAACGCTCGGCCAAATTTAAAGCCACATTAACGTCCATCACGCAGTTTTCCTTGAAAACAGAAACCACTATAGAATTAGATGATGAGGCTAAAAATTCTTTGCAACAAAAAAATGGAGTATTAAAAACCACCGTTGTTCAATCAGGCGTGAACAAATTAACGGTTGAAAAATCTCACTTTTCTGATACCTTAGCCTTTGTACAAAGATTTTCCGTAGCCGCGGGACAAATTGATTTTTCCAAACTTAGCTTGCAAGAAAAAACTTCGCAAAGTGCTTATACCTTTGCTTCCCCAAGCGGTCGCACGAATAATCAAGACTTAAATGATTTTGTAAATACCGTGGCTTTAGGATCGTATAGCACTTATTTTAATTTCATTTCTTTTACGCCGCCCTTGCATTGGCTTTCTGGACGAAAAATGAATTGGCAAGTAGATAAAGATCATCCTGCGGCCGTGCAAGATAGAGAATTTAGTTATGTGGATTTAGTAGTAGATGCGCATCGTACGCATAGCGTAACAAGTAAAACCCAGCAAACCCCACAAAAGGTTAATTTGCCACCGAATATGTTAATTATTTTTCATCCCCAAGGTAATGTGATTCGTTTTCAATCTTTTAGTAGCCCCAATGAATTAACCATATTGAGAAATGATTTAATCGACGGAAAGCTTTATTATAAATTCTTAAACTATTCAGCGGATAGGAGAAATATTTATTTGAACGGCATTGATCCGGAAATCAAAAATAGCACTCCTTCGGAAAAATCCTAGTTACATTCTTTTTTTTCGAAAACTCATTATCCCCATAAACACCGCCACAAAACCCCAAAGCGAAATGTTAATTAGCGAAATCCAAGCGCTCTCGCGATAATAAAAATCTTGTACCACGCCTAAAGAAAAAGCGTGTATTCCTCCAAAGCTAGGTAACACATGAAATACGGTTTCTCCTGCATTGTCGCCTCGCATAATCCCACCATAATATTGCCAGAGTTGACGAATATAGAGAATTGGGAGCGTTAATAGAAATCCAAAAAATAAAGCAAACGCCCCCATATATTGACGCAAAGCCAAAAACAAGGCAAGCAAAACCGTTTGGCTTAAACTCAAGGGAATGATTAACCAAAGTAAACGATAAAGATTTTGTCCGCTGCACAAATATATCGTGATCCAAAAGCCAATTAAACTTATAACTGAAAAGGCTATGGCTGCTAAGGATAGGGAAATAAGTTTGGTCGAATAAAATAAAGGTCGGCTCACATTGCGTGCTAAAATCAACCAATCATTTTGTTTTAAAAATCCAGATCCAGTTCTTTCTAAGGCGAGGCTCAAAGTATAAAGAGTAGTAAGCACCGAAATCACTGAATATCCAATAGCTAGTAAATAAATTACTCTGTATTCTACTCCAATGGCCTTACCATTCATAACCAATTGTCCCGAAAAAGCAGATTTCAGTAAAAACAAAAATAAAGCCAACGCGCCCAATGCAAAAAAATTAATTTTATTTTGACGCCATATTTTCATTTCAAAAAACAATAAAGCGCGTAATGGAGAACCAAAAATCGTAGCCTTCATTTTACTCTTTCTAAGAAAAATAGTTCCATCGCCTGATAATCCGCGAAATCAGAAGCGGCAGCCATCCCCGCAATTTTTCCCTTATGCATAATGATTATTTGATCTGCAATTGGCATAATTTCCGCTAAGCGATGAGTGGAAATCAAAATGGTTATGCCTTTTTCCTTAGCATCGACCATGCGATTACGTAAGTCAACAATGCCCACGGGATCTAATCCGCTATTGGGTTCATCTAAAATCAATAAATGAGGTTCCCCCCAAAAAGCAATCGCCAATCCTAAACGTTGGCGCATGCCTTTGGAAAAAGTTTCAATCGATTGATAAGGATCCGATAATCCAAATTCGGCCAGCCATGCTTTACATGAGCTAGTGGTGTCACCTAATAATGCCGCATGCAAATGCAATAAATCCAATGCCGAGGCTTTAACTGCAAAATCTGTTACCTCAGGTAAATAACCTACTTTAGCGCGTGAAGCCGCCTGCATACTATTGACACCGTGAATATGCACAGTACCCTGCGAAGGGGGACGCAAGTTAAGTAGCATGTGCACTAAAGAGGTTTTACCGGCACCATTTGGGCCTATTAATGCCACACAACTCCCTGCGGCAATCTGTAAATTTAATGGGCCAATAATATGTCCATCACCATAATTAAGCATTAAATTCTGCGCATCAATGGCCATGCTCATAATAACTCGATTTCTCTTAATAAGAATCCCTGTCCACTCACATTACCCTCATTAGAATAACCCACAAAATTCAAAATTGACTGCTCACTTTTAAGCAAGCCCGATTGACCGATCCAATAAAAACCCGTCGATAAAAGCTGATCGCCAATTTTCACGGACTCTTTTATTTTCCAAGCTACTTCCGCATGGTGATGATAAGGCAAGGTATCCAAAGCAATGATTTCGCGATGAATTTGAAAAGCACCATTATTTATAGTCCATTGCAGACCTAGACTCGGTTGAAATACCGTTTCCGAATCCCCTTGTGCCACAATTTGGGCCAAACGCTTGAAAGCAAAATATTGCATCATCGAATTACTATCTGATGATTTATTGAGGAAGGACCATGTCCCATTCAAACCAAAATTAAGCCAAATTTTTTCTTGATAAACGGTATCACTTTCTTGCGAAGTAATTACTATAAACGTCACTTGTTTGTATACAAACCCGTCAATGAGACTGTCCCTTAATGCGGTGAATACCACTCTTTGTAGCGGTAAACGTTGCACTGTGCCCGTATCCGTTTTCACACTCGCTTTAATTCGATACTCTAGCTTTTGTCCGGCAGTGAAATTATTGGCAAATTGATTAATTTGCTTGGGCGGCTCCACTAAAGTTTGTGTCGTGAAAAAATTACACCCCAATAATACCCAAGACCCATAAAACATCCCCAAAACACGGAAAAAAGGAGGCAAAAAAGCCGCTTGTAAGGTTTGGCGCAAATAAAATAATTTTCTCATGGTATTAGGAATATACTAAATCGACGCTGCAAACTAATTTATTAAGATGAGCTGGAAAAGCATTCTCAATATTATTGTTTTTGTATTGGCCGTTGCCATGTTGGTCACCTTATTAGTCTTTTGGAATATTTTCATTATTCGAGACTTTCATACCATTCGAGAACTTTATGCCAATGTGCATGGCGATCAAAATTTGCCAACCCATGGGCGTTGGGTGATATTAATTGTGGGTATTGTCTTTTTTTCCATTTTGATCATTATCCTTTCGGTTTTTTTTGCAAACCTAATGCGCAATGCCCATTTCAAAAGGCAGCAAAAGGATTTTGTGAATATGATGACGCATGAATTAAAACTACCCATGTCCTCCATTCGCATGTTTGCCCAAACCTTATTACAAAGAGAAGTTAGCGAAACAGAACGTAAGCAATTTATCGAATTTATTTTGGCCGACTGTGACCGCATGAATTTATTAGTCCTGCATTTATTGAAATCGCAGCAAATTGAAAGAGGCGCATTACCTTTGGAATTGCATAAAGTGCAAATTGAAAACTGGTTGCAACAATTTGTAGCCAAATGGCCGCGCCCTTTAATAGTAAATGCGGATCCTTGTGGCTTTGTAAATTTTGATCCAATGCTCATTGATTTAGTACTTGTTAATTTGATTCATAATGCCGAAAAATATGGCAACGGCATAACCCCTAAATTAAAGTTAACCGCCGAATCAAATTGGGTTTCTATTAGTGTACAAGATGGTTCACAGTTGATCCCCAAGATTTTTTTCAAAAAAGTTTTTGAAAAATTTTTCCGCGTGCCCAGTCGGGAAACACGTCGCCAAAGCGGTGTGGGATTGGGATTGTTTATTGTAAAAACTATTATAAATCTGCATAAAGGGCGTATTGAAATTAGGCATGCCGAAGATGGATCCGGAAATATCTTTACCCTTAGTTTATTAAGGTCGGTATGAAAAAAATTCTCATCATTGAAGACGATAAGCATTTAGCCTTGGGTCTGGAATTTAATTTGCGTTCCGAAGGCTTTCAGGTTTTAGTTTGTGAAGACGGTGAAGCAGGTTTAAAAGCCATTGCCGAAAATGAATTTGATTTAATCTTACTCGACTGGATGCTTCCGGGAATTGATGGAATCGAAGTGTTACGCGCTTTACGAAAAACCCAAGTCTTTACGCCCGTGCTTTTATTAACCGCTCGGGATGCCAAGGAAGATATTGTAGAGGGCCTAGAAAATGGAGCAGATGATTATTTAGCCAAACCCTTTGATATCAATATTCTTTTCGCACGTATTCGCTCCTTATTGCGTAGTCGCTCTTGGTTGCAGCCCAAAGAGGAAAATACCCTAGCTCGATTTGATGATTGTGAAATTAATTTCCAAAACCTAGAGGCAAATGTTCGCGGCCAAAATATACGCCTCAGTCATAAAGAGGCCATGATGATGAAATTATTTTGGGAAAAGCGTAATCAAATTGTAACTCGTGAAGAACTCCTACAAAAAGTGTGGGGAATTGAAGAGTATATTCAAAGTCGCACGGTTGACAATCATATTGTTCAACTGCGTAAAATCATTGAACGTAACCCCAAAAAACCAGCGCTAATACTTTCTATTCATGGGTCGGGTTATAAATTTATTGGGACACCGCAGAACTGACCCAGACCTAAATTTTAAGGCGTAACAAGTGGGTTCTTGCCACTATTCAAATCATTGCTTTTGTTTTCTATCGGCGGAGTTTGCTTTTTATTCCATGAATTATTTTCTTGCAACAAACGTTCTTTTATTTTTTCCGTTTCTTTTTGTTCTAAATGTTTTTCTTTTTGATCCAGCTCTAATCGCTGCCATTCCATGAGTTTATTTTCCCTTTGAGTATCAAAATGATTTAGGGAAGGGTTGATTTTTTTTTCGACTCTTTTGTCAAGTTCATTGGTATTCGATTCATGGATAACTTTGCCGGAAACTTCATTTGGTAGTTGCCTATCGAGTAGCATTTTTTGAAACTCCAAGGCAAGCTTTTCTTTTTTATTGGGATCTGCTTCCCGAATCGCTTTACGCTTCTCCTTAATGAGCAATGCTAATTCGCGAGTTTTTTGTTTGCGTTCCTCTAAAGCCTTTTGTTGCTCGGGAGTTAAATCCTTTTGTAAATCTAAACGAGAAAATCTTTCGGATTGCAATTCTAAATTTATTTCGGGAATTTCTTTTTTCAATTGAGGCTCATCAACTTTCATTTCCGTACTTGGGCCCTGCCCAAAGGCAAACCCTCCACTTAAAAGCAAAGCCCATTTCCATTTTCCATATCGCAACATAATTGTCCTCATCTATGCCAATACATAGGGTAGCAAAGTCTAAGCCAGTAAATTATAACCTTGATTTCGGCAAGTGTTGGCCATTTAATAGAATAATGAATATCCAAAATAGCGAATTTAAGTTCCATCAAACTCTTATCCCAAAAATCTAAAGCTCTAAGTCTATGAAAAAACTTTACTTACACCATAATATCGAAAGAGACTAATCATCCCGAGCATTTTCAAAATCCTCGTTTTTTAAGGATTTAAAATTTTCTTTATGCACCCCTAAGCGTTCCATAATGTCACGTAATACCTTTCGGTCAATTCCCAAAAAGGTAGCTGCCAAGGTTAAGTTTCCTTTGGCTTTTGTAAGTGCCGATTGAATGGCTCGCGATTCAGCTTGTTCCCGTGCCGACTTCAGCGACAAAGGTTCCACCACACCCAAAGTAGGTAATTCCAATGTTTCCACATCTAAAATCCGTGAATTAGAATTCAATAAAGCTTTTTGCAATTTATTTTCTAATTCGCGAATATTACCCGGCCAAGGATATTTTAATAAGGCCTTCTCTGCTGCTTTCGATAAACTGGCGTTATTCATATTGAAAGTCACACAAGCTTTTTTCAAAATATGTTCGGCTAAAAGCAATACATCTCCTTCGCGTTCACGTAAAGGCGGGAGCGTGAGTTGCACGAGATTTAAGCGATAATATAAATCCTCTCGGAAACGCCCTGCTTGCAATTCTGTTAACAGATTACGATGCGTAGCCGCAATCACACGAACATCGACAGGGATTTCTTCGGTACCTCCAATGCGTCGTATAAGTCCCGATTGCAAGGCACGCAAAAATTTAACCTGCATATGTAAAGGCAATTCGCCCACTTCATCTAAAAAAAGTGTGCCTCCATTGGCTTGTTCAAATAAACCTTTTTGCATATTGGCGGCGCCGGTATAAGCTCCTTTTTCATGACCAAATAATTCACTCTCAATTAAATGTTCGGGAATAGCGCCGCAATTTATAGCGACAAAGGGCGCACGCTCGCGCAGCGAATGCGAATGCACATAATTTGCTAAAACATCTTTTCCCGTGCCGGTTTCACCCGCAATAAGTACCGGAACCGCGCTGTTTGCAGCGCGATTAGCCATTTCCAAAACCTTTTTCATTTCCTCACAAGCGAATAAAATTTGCCCCGCACCTTTTACAGCTTTTAAGGACTGTAACTGTTCTGCTTGATCCATTTGCTTACGATTACTTCCCCAAATAGCGCCTAATGCTTGGCTGATTTTGGAAAATAATTTCCGTTCATCTTCGGTAAAGGCTTTTTCCAACTTGTTACGATGCAAATACACTAATCCGCTTAACTCAGCTCCATTGCTCAGTAATGGCGCCACTAAAATGGAATAAATATGTTTTTGTGCCACGCTTTGCGCGCTCACTTCCTCTTGTTCTTCAGAAGCCGACCAAATTAAGGTTTCGCGTTTTTTAAAAGCGGCATTGACTGCCGAATGAGAATAGTTAGGATTGTCTTGTGGTACAGAATGGATTAGGCGTAAATCATTGCCTTCGAGCGCAAATAAATATCCTCCATCCGCAGTCATTAATTCTAAAGCAAGGTTTAAAATATCTTCTGTAGATTTTTGCTTATCGGGATTTTCTATTAAGCCTATTACTTTTTCCAATAAAATTTCATACGCGTTGCCAGTGAAGCCGAGCATATTAATTGGATTTACAATAGGCGCTGGAGGGGCTGAGGCTTCTATTCCCAATACAATTCCCCCTAAGGAAAGCGTGTCGCCAGGGTTTAAAAACCCTTCGGGCTTAAGTTCCCCATTGCAATCTACATTGCCATTCATAGCTATAAATTGAAATTGATCGCCTTGCTTTAAAATTTGAAAATGAATTTTTCGAATCTGCTCGCCTTGTAAAACCAGATTGTTAACACTGCCGCTACCTACAGTAAACACTTTACCTTGAAGAGTATATTTATCTCCCGTATTTTTATTGATCAGTATCATGGTTTACTTTCTTTGAAAATTCAAATTCAAAAGCTTCGCCCGCTTTCAAACGAATGGGTTTGTCATAAATTTTATGCCCGGAAGAATTCATGATTTCAAGGCGATATTGACCGGCAGGAAAACGCATTTCTTTGGCGGGAGTAAATGATTTATGATCTATGCGAATTTTGTATTGCTTCGGAAAATTAATGAGCACTAAACGGGCATTATTATTTTTTGAATTCATCGGTTTTTGAATACGAGGGTTTTCTTGGCTATTATTATGCGTTTCCCGTGCTAAAAGTGATACCCCTAAATCTTCGGGTTCGCGTACGGTGTATAAGGCCACTACACCAATTACCACCAAGGCCAGCAATACGGAAAAAAACCAAACCCATAATTTAGGGGCGGGACGTCGCCAGCGTGCTAAAGTAGTGCGGATTTTTGTCACTGAAGAATGGTGACTTTCATTTAATTTTTCACTCATCTTGGCTAATTGATAATGTACCGAGGTATTTTCCGGATCAATTTCAATCAACTCCTTAAGTAACAAAAAGGCGGCTTCGTATTGTTGACGTTTTTCATGGCGCGCAATATTTTCCCCTAGCCAATGTTTTTTGTATTCGGCACTTCTCTCCACTAACCATTTTAAATCTTGCTTTTCTTTAAGCAAGGGTCCATTGGAAAAAGCTTGATTTAAAAGCTGCAACGAACTGGGGCGCATATCTGGATTAGGATGCAAATACAACAACAAAATCCCTTTCAATTCATCGGGGACAGGAAGTGATGTGATATTAATACCACTTTGAATTAAACCGACCACTTCGCTAACCGATTTTCCAGCAAAAATTCGGGATTCCGCATAAACCTCTAATAGTAATAAAGCAAGAGAATAATATTCTGATACTACGGTTAAGCTTTCTTGTCCTCGAAAAATTTCGGGAGGAAAATAAGCTAAGGTCCCTTTTAATTCCATATGATTTTCGGTATGGCTTTGAAATTGCGCTCTAGCCATTCCTAAATCCAATAATTTTATTTTTCCCTTAGTATCCATTAAGAAATTATCTGGTTTTAAATCGCGATGCAAAACACCTTGCTGATGAATAAAATCCACAACGCCAATAATTTGTCGACTCACATGATATTTAAGGGCAATTGGTAAGGATTTTAATTCTGACTGAAAAAATAAATGCGCGAGATTTAAGCCTTCTACAAATTCCATGACGAGATAATAAAACTCACCATCTTGCCCATAATCATAAATAGCTACTAAACTAGGATGCTGCAAAGAGGCTGATATTTTAGCTTCGCGTTCAAAACGAACGATATCACGAGGGCCGCCAATAGAGGAAAGCTTAAGTCTTTTGATAGCTACCCAGCGATCCAAAACCAATTGCCGAGCGCGAAAAACTTCGGCCTGACCGCCTTCCCCTAATAAAACCCAATCTGTAAAATCTTTTTTAGAAAATGCCATCAAAAGCCTGTCGTTGCAGTCACGGCACTCTGCAAACGGGAAACAAGCGCGGTATCATTGGGGTTACGTTCTAGTCCTTGCTGCCAAGTTACCATAGCCGCATCTTCTTGATTATCTTCCCAAAACACATTGCCCAAATTAAGATAAGCTGTTTCAAATTTCGGATCCAAAGCCAATAAAATTTCAAAAGTGGTTTCTGCGTCCCCATATTTGCCCAAGGCAAATTGTAAAACACCACTTAAATTTAAACAGAAAGTATTACGTGGATCTATCCTCCTGGCTTTTTCTAACACAAAAAGCGAGGAGGATAGATCATTTTCGAGATAAAGTTTGTGTGCATAGTGAAATAATGCAAATGAATAATTTTCACTTAATGATTTTATTTTTCCTAATTTAGAACAAAACTCATATGCCGCAGCCACTTCACGCCAGTCCGTAACTAAATCTTCACCACGTTCTTTTTTATGCAAAGCCAATTCTTGCAAAGAAAGCGCATATCCATAACGTGCTTCGAAGGATTGTGGGTTTTCTTCAATCGCTTTATCAAAAAGGAGCTGTGCCCGAGGAAAATCACCCAAGCGATAGCAGGCTTTCGCTCTTTCAATTTCCGATCGACAACCTGAAAAAAATATTACTCCGAAGATAAAAAACACATAAGGAAAGTCCTTTCGCAAGGCTTTAATTTTTAGCCTCATGCCATACTCTCTGTGTATTTTTCAAACTGTTTTAAAAACACAAAAATATTTTTCATTCTTGGGAAATTTGAGAATAAAGATATCACATTCTTATAGTCTAAAGTTTTATCAATATGATACAGTTTTGTTTGTCTATGAGAAAGCCGAAATCGCATAAGAGTGAAGAAATTTTTGCTTTGAGCCTTAATGTCTTGGAGCATTTACAGGGTGCCATCATTGCTGGAAATTGCCGATATGGAGAAAGCACTTTGCAACAAAATTTGCATGCCATTAGAGAACAGGTGCTTTTTTTGGCGGCAACCTGCCCACGTCAGTAAAGCAGTAAGGGTTTCCAAGAGCTGCCATTACTGCGGTAAAAATACGTTCCCGGCCTCACTACCTTCCCCTTATTATCCGTCAAATTCCAAGCCCAAACTAAGGTGTTCGCTTCAAACTGTAAATCTTTAATCTTATTCCCTGCTTCATTTAATATTTCAATAGCAGCGGCTTGCGGCAGGATGGCAAAATTAACCTCTTTGATTTTAACCGAAGCTGGATTTGGAAAAGCATAAAGTAAGGTGTCATGTTTTAAGGCAATTTGATGGAAAGTTGCTTTTAAGGTGGAATCCATTGAAGCATTCGCTAAGCAAATATAATAGGGCGTATTATTGACCGTATTTTCCAATCCCAAGGACGCTTGGGAAAAAAAATCAGCAGAACTTTTCAGAATATTCGGCTTTAAAATAATTGCATTTTTTGAGGCGCCAGATAAATCTAAAAAATTGCGTCGCACGGAATTGGCTTCCGTGACTTTTAAATAAGTCATGCTAAGAGGAGGAAGGGAAATTGTTTTGGTAGGATTAAAGGAGGATAAATTTATTTCGGTAAAATAATTGAAGGCTTGCCAACCTACCATATCGGGAGAAATAGGTGTAAGTGGATTATTAAAATTTCCGCCGGTAAAAAGAAACTGAGCCGCATACTGGCTATATACCCCTTCAAAATTTTTGTTTTTATCCTTAAAAACTTGTTGCAAGGCGGCTTTTAAATCTCCGCCATTTTGTTTTAAAGTTGACCAAATCGTTAAATCAAAATCTTCGCCTAATTCCTGCGTCAAATGCAAATAAAAAGCGGCATTACCATAAGTTTCTAATGATTCAGGCTCATAGCTAAACATACTTGTAGAGAGCTTTAAATAGAGATCAGGAAAGTATTGCCAATAATCATTCACTTCTGGGGCATTGCGTTCCTCCATACCTACAGCGCTCGTTTCATACCAAATATTAATTTGGTTGGGATCAAAATAAGCGAATTGAACCGCATGGTAGAATTCATGAAAACAAGTGACCTTTAATCCCAAAGACCATTCATTCGCATAATCATGGATAAGCGGGCCATTAGGAATACTGCTGGTAAGATGTTTTCCCGTGATCTCACCATTCACATCAATTTTAGTATTCACTAAAAAATCATTCTCTAAAAGCATTCCTGAACCTTTGTCAGGTGGAATGGTTACCCCATAGGTGTCAAATCGGGGATCAACGAAAGGGGTATTTTTTAAATCCGCAATATCTACTGGGAATTTTCTTAAAGGATTTAAGCCACGAAAGTAAAATTGACTTGATATCCTAGCTTCCGGTTTGGGCATACCCAAATGGCCCACATAATAAGCATAGGCCTGTTTAAAGTACTGTAACATAGTAGTTACATATATCGGATGCGGTGCATTGCGTTTATCCAATTGTGCAAAGACTAAGGAATCCGTATTATTTATGGGAGTTGGTTTGGGAAGGGCTGCATAGAGGGAATCCACTAATAGGTGCAAGGGTTCATCACCTGCAACCCATTTTACCTGATGTATTCCATGCACATTATATTGAATTATAAAATTGGAATCTTCTAAAATACGGGCCCTAAGCGTGGAACTGGTTTGTCGTGCGGAAAAGGACTGTCCTTTACCCATTAAAGAACTTTGCAAAAGCGCTGGTGTGCCACAAGAAATACCCCAAACGCTATTTATTAATAAACTCCCCAGACAGAAAAAAATAAAATGGTAAAGCTTCATTTAAGCGAGTTCCGCAAAAATTTGCTGCAATCGAATTTGGCAAAGCCCTGCTTTAATTTCGCCGAGCCTTGCGGTTAACTTATTTAAAGCTATTTGCGTTTGGGGTAATAGTATTTGTAATTGAGCCCATTCTTCGGTGCTGGTTTCATTTTTTCCGGCTAAGCGAATTTCTTCCATCAATCCTCGTTCACAACCTTTTTCCCAGCCTATACGCATATCACCACGTGATAAAGAAGGTACAATCAAATTTTCTTTAAAAAAATAATGACTGATTTGGTTTAAATTATTTTGAATATCCGGCATCCAATCTTTTTTCAATTGCATTAATATACGCATACTGGAATCTAAATTCTCCCAAGAAGTGGATCCTAATTTTTGCGTGCAGGTCTGCAAAAAAGCACAGTAGCCATGAAAAGGATTGCTTTGCTCTAAGGGATCCTGATCGAGGCGTCCCAACCATATGGATTGAATAATTAAGGCCAATACGGTTTTATCAAAAGCTTCATTTTGCTCGTGCAAACCTCTATCACTAGGTCTAAAATTTAGTTGCTCCAAGTTATGACGAAAATCATATAACACATACAATAAGGAATCTAAGGAGGCCCAAAAAGAAGAATGGCGCGTGCCTAAAGCGTTTTCTAGTTCCAACCATAATTTATCGTTTAAACCTAAAACTATCCTTGTTTCTTGGCTTTGTAGCAAGCGAATAAAACGACTAATAGCACGACTTCCCCCAGGAGTTAACCCCTGTAACAAACAAGTATCTAAGGCGCGCGCTTTGCCAATTTGAGAAATCAATTCTTTAAGCACCAGTGATTTGGAACTTAATTTTTTGCGAATTTGATTGACCAAGCTATCCCATTCGGGCAATAAAGGTTGCGATTCGGCAACGATTATTTTTTCTGTCGCGTCCTCTGCTTCAACTAGATTATGTTTCGCTGCGGATATTTTAGGAATAGCAAATTCGCCGGTTCTTTCCGCATGAATTTCGCGTACCAATGAATTTGCTTTTTTAATATTGGCTAAATAATCATACCGCTGACGTTCGGCATGTACCCGTTTTGCGGAGCGACGTTCACCTGCCAAAAGAGTATTAAAATTCAGTAATAAATTTTGTATTTGGCCGTCTTTATGTCCGTCTTGTTTTTGCACTTTGAACATTAAGGCATCGGAAAGCGTTCCTAATCCTTTTTGGATTTGATTATTGGCCCGCGCTGCAAAGAGCCGTTCTGCTCCGATGGCCACCATATCTAGGGCTAAATAAGATCCACTTTTTAAATGAAAAACCTCTTCGCGCAAATCCGCGGGTAAGGTTATGGTTTTCTCTCCTGTATCACGAGCATAAAGTGATTTCAACCACTCCTGCAAATCGTCATGATATAAACCGTTTTTCCTTAATACCAAATCACTTAATAAAGGTAAGGTAGGATTATCCACACTGCGATTGGAAAGGACAGCGCGCGCAGCCAAAAAAACATCCAAAGGACTAATTTGAAAATAGTCTTTATTTTGCTTCTGTCCTACTTCATTAAGTAATGACAAATCGATAACTTGTAAAAGCAAAATTAATCCGCTCACTGGGGTATCATGCATATTACCTAATAGCGGTAAATGAGCGGCCCTTGCTACTAGGCGGATTAAATCCGTAAGGCTACGTAAAATTTCTGGTTGGCCCGATTTTAACAAAGTTTCAAAATGCTTTACGCTTTCGGGATCAAAATTTTCATCGGTATTTTGCTTTAAGCGACGCAAAAAAATATGCAAACATTGTTTTTCCGAAGCAGTAATAAAAGTGGCTCGCGTTTCATCTAAATCCGCGGCTAATCGCACTAGAGCTAAAAAATTTCCAATTTCATAATCATTCGCTTCGCGCAATAATTGATTTTCTACTTCAAAAATAAATTGATGCGATAAAGGGTTAATCATCCCTTGCAATTGCTTATGTCGACTATGCACAAACTTGTAAATATCGTCGTCTAGTTTTTGCCACTCATCCGTGTCGGTGCTACGTTCCAGATAATCCAGCTGTTGCCGTACTCGGTTTATGGAACGCGCCCTAAATCGAGGGCCGGTGGCCATCCCCACTTCACGCGGATCAAGGGTTTTATGAGAAGGCAAGGATGATTTGGATTGGAGTACCGAGCGAGCAATTAAATCTTGAGTTTCGTCAATGCTGATTGCCACTACTTAATCTCCTCTCAACAAGCCATAAATATGCAAAAAACCAGCGGAAACGCGAGGCTTGAAGCTTTTTGATTTTGGAATTTATTTCATTTTAAGTAGCTTTGTATGCCTCGCTAACCTAGGCAGGTTGGCGCTCAAAAACATGTAGGTTAAAAATATGATTATTCCCCTTGCACCACGATTAAGTGAAGCTGAATTTCGCGAATTAGAAGAAATCGCCGAAGCACTTAATGTTAAAATCCAACCCATTCACGGTCATGAACGTTCCATTTATGCCATTCTTGGCGATGAAACCTCGCAAGACTTAATTAATCGCATTGAAGGTTTACCTTATATTGATCGTATCGATCGCATTCAAGTTCCTTTTAAACTCATGTCCCGTGATAGTAAATTGGCACAGCATCAAGTCAAAGTGGGAAATAAAATTTTAGGCAAAGAGTTTGCCGTGATTGCTGGCCATTGCACGATTGATCCCTTGAATCCCAATTACTTTTTGGAAACCGCCCATGCGGTAAAAGAAGCAGGGGCCGATATGTTACGTGGTGGAGTTTGGAAGCCTCGAACCTCTCCCCATTCTTTTCAAGGCGATGCGCGCAGCTTACAAATTTTATTGGACGCACGCGCTAAAACGGGTTTGCAAATCAATACCGAAGTCATGGATTTTGATCAATTAAAACTTTGTGTAGAAGCCGGCGTGGATTCCTTGCAAATTGGTGCGCGCAGTGGGCTTAATTATCGCTTACTACAACAAGTGGGTGAACTCACCAAAAATACTTCAACGCGTGTACTACTTAAACGAGCTATGCACATGGGTCCGGTATCCGAATTTATTTTGGCGGCGGAATATATTGTGGCCCAGGGTAACCCCAATGTTATTTTATGTCCTCGCGGCACTATGCCTCCACTCGAAGGCTTTCGCAATCATCCCGATGAAAGCATTACTGTTTTACTCAAAGAAAAAACTTGGGCTCCGGTGATTGTCGATCCGTCGCATAGTGTGGGCAAGGCCGTTTATGTTCCTAATGCTTGTTTAGCAGCTGCTGCTTATGGCGCTGATGGCGTGGTGGTGGAAACGCATTGCCAACCGAAAAAAGGTGTAGGTGATGATCCTAAACAAGCTATTACTCCCGATGTACTAGCGCAAGTGGTGCGTGATACCAAGGCTATCCATGCTTTAGCGAGTAAATATATTCATCGAGCTGCAACCTGAACGCCCTGATTCCTTCTGAACCGTCCGATCAGTCCGATCCAGCTGACGCTACAAATGTTACTGATCCTGCTAGCGCATCTTGGGGTTTTTTATCCCCTGTGCAACAAAAGGCCATCGCGGCATTGAACTTTAAAGTTCCTACGCCCATTCAAAGCCTCACTGTTCCGCAGGCTTTAGCCGGCGAAAGTTTTACTGCTTTAGCGCCTACCGGCACGGGCAAAACCTTGGTTTATGCTTTAGCGCTTTGGAAAATGAGTGCCTCCCCACTCAAAAGCAGCAAAGCCTTAGTTTTATTGCCTACACGAGAGCTTGCCTATCAGGTATCACAGATGTTACAAGCCTTGCATCAGCCTTTACGCGATGAAATTATTTTGGTTTTAGGTGGACATGATAAGCGGCAACAAACCCGCGAGCTTGGCCATCATGAATGGCGTATCATGCTCGCTACGCCAGGACGCTTAATTGATTTATTAAAAGATCAACCCAAACTTTTACGCGATATTAAAATTTTAGTGATCGATGAATTCGACAAACTCATAGGCATGGGTTTTGAAGAACAAATTGCAGAAATATTAAAACAATTGCCCGCAACTCCTCAAAAACTTTTATTCTCCGCTACCGATGCCGAGCTTGGTAAGGCTGAAGCTATGGGCTTTGCCCTTCCCCGCTTTGAAGCCACCGTAGGGCCTAAAGCTTTAGAGGAGTTATTTTATTTTTTAAAGTCCGATAAGAAAAAAGGGCCTTTGCTATTGCAGGCATTTGCAGAAAATATTGGACAAACTTTAGTCTTTGTGCGTAATCGAGAAAAAGCCAATCATTTGCATGGTTTATTGTTATTAAAAGGCGTAACGGCTATGCTACTGCATGGGCATTTGGATCAATCACAAAGAGCGCGCGTCTTCCAAGAATTCAAAGCCGGTAAATGCAAAATTTTAATCGCCACCGATTTGGCTGCACGCGGTCTTGATATGAGTCAAGTGACTTTAATTGTAAATCACGATTTACCGCAAAATTATAAAGACTATGTGCATCGTATTGGCCGAACCGCCAGAGCCGGTCGTAGTGGCCGTTGCATCAGCTTTGCTGGCCCACGCGAATATATTCAAATGCGTAATATTCAAGAAGAATATCCACCCCCTCTCCCCTGCCATCCCGATTATGCACAAATCGAACCTTGGACTATTCAAGCAAAACGGTTTCATGCACAAGAAACGAAACGCGATAAGAAGAAGGATTCTATTCGTAAGGCACAAGGAATTGGGGAAGATTCTGAGAGTGAGTAAATCATGACTTCAATTTTTCCATCCCCTAATTTGCAACCCACACATTTAGCGAATGACATTCTCAAATTGCTTCCGCTAAGATCCGAACATTTTGAAACGCTTTATCAAATTGCATCGGACCCACTAATATGGGAACAACATCCCATTAAAAATCGTTATCAAAGAGACGTTTTCGAAAAGTTTTTAACGGGTGCTACAGAGTCCAAAGGCGCATTCATTATCATTGATGCGAAAACTAATGAAGTAATTGGAAGCTGTCGCTATTATGATTTTGATGCAAAAAACCAAAGCCTCAAAATTGGATATACCTTTTTGGTTCGTCATTGTTGGGGCTCAAAATTTAATCCTGCTTTGAAAGTGATAATGCTCAATTATGCTTTTACTTTTGTCGACACGGTAACATTTCAAGTGGGCGCGAATAATATTCGTTCGCAAAAGGCTATGGAAAAATTGGGAGCAATTAAAATAGGTGAAGAGGATATTGCTTATTTTGGAGAAGAGCAGGCTACTAAAAATTTTATTTATCGAATAAACAAATTTGATTGGGTGAAGTTCAGCTTTGCGATAGAGTAAAGCAAAAATTACGAAATAAAAATTCAGCAAGACTATGACCTCAAATAATATTCTTGAACAGGATTTTTGAATAAATAGTTGCGCCCCATTCAAAAATAATCGTTGTTATGGGAAATAGATCGTGAATTGAAATTGCATTGCTTTTAACTAGGCTTCGCAAAAAAAATGGCCTCCGATCTAAAATCATAATTCTAAAACAAAGGAATATTTATGCTTCATTTAAGAAATTTTTTTGCATTACTTGCTCTAGGTATTTTAATGTTACCTAAAATCGGATCCGCTAATATGTCCATGGGTTTAGGTGTAAAAGGAGGTGTCAATTTCGCCAATGCCACCATTAAGGACGGTATCGGTAAAAAAGTTAACACAAATAGTTTAACCGGTTTTTCCTTAGGTGGATTGATCGAGCTTGGTGTTAATACTCCATTTAGTCTTTTATTAGAACCCACTTATGTCAAGAATGGAGCAACGTTTGCGGATTTCAGTGGCAAAGGTGAATTCACCTATTTCCAAATTCCCGTATTATTAAAAGCTAAATTTGGAACTCCAGATATTTATTTTTTCTTATTTGCAGGTCCCAATTTTGGTTTTAATTTAAGTGCAGAAGGAACCGCAAGTGCTGGGATTTTTACGGCAACATGGAATGCTAAAGATGACATTGATAATATGGACATCATGGGAGACGTTGGTGCTGGCTTATCTTTTAGTATTGCCCCGCATATACATGCTTCTGCGGATGCACGTTATTCCCATGGATTTACCAATATTATTAATAAAAACTCTAAAGCATTGGACAATTGGATGTCTAGAGATATTAAATTAATGGCAGGTTTAACATTCGAATTTCCGGAATGAATTCCAGAATTAAAAATGAATTTAAAAAAGGTAAGCCATTCATAAGATACCTTATTAATCTAATAAACCTTACTTTCAAAGCTTGGAGCGACGATGAGGCACAAAGACTTGCCGCCGCTTTAGCCTATTACACTATTTTTTCTATTGCCCCTTTACTTTTAATTTCCATCGCTGTTGCCGGATTTTTTTGGGGACATGATGCGGCCCAAAATGAAATTGCTTATCAAATTCAAGGGCTCGTTGGTAAAGAGGGCGCAGATACAATTCAATCTATGATTCAAAACTCACGAAAACCCAGTACCAATATATTAGTGACTTTGATTGGCATCATCACTTTACTTTTCGGTGCATCCGGAGTTTTTGGGGAATTACAAACCGCATTAAATACTATTTGGGATGTGAAACCTAAGCCGGGAAAAGGAATTGCCACCTATATTAAAAATCGATTCTTATCGTTTTCAATGGTTTTAGGCATTGGTTTTCTCTTACTGGTATCCTTAGTCCTAAGCGCAGCTCTAGCTGCCTTTGGACATTGGCTAATCGGCCTATCGCAAGCTTTAAATATTATGCTACAGATCATTACTTTATTAATCTCCTTTGGCATTACAACTTTATTATTTGCCCTGATATTCAAAATTCTTCCTGATACACGCATCAAATGGAGTGATGTTTGGGTAGGCGCGATAGTTACGTCTTTGCTTTTTTCTCTAGGTCGATTTTTAATTGGATTATACTTGGGACATAGCGGTATCAGTTCTACTTATGGTGCCGCTGGATCATTAGTAATCATCTTAATTTGGATTTATTACTCGACACAAATTCTATTTTTAGGAGCCGAATTCACCCATGTTTATGCGACTGAACACGGTTCCCAAAAGACCCTCTAACTTACACTCGTACAATATGGAAATAGTGAAATTAAGAAAAGTCAATACTGACTTTTATTTCACGTATAATCATGTACAGCTAAAATATCAATATTGAATAGCGACCAAATCTTCAGCCTTTTTAATATTGGCTTCAATTTATACTAGAGGTGATAAGGTGATTAATCGACTATTAACCAAAAGTAACTTTTATCGCAGTCGCGCCCATATATTTATACTTTTTAGCTTCAGGGACGATCTACCAATCCAATGAAAATAACTAAGTATACCTTTTGAAGAATTAAGCCTTTTCTCATCCTTTTGGATTATTCTTTACCTGAGAAAATGTTTGTACATCCTTGAAACTGTAAGCAGGTAGGTATCCCTAAGGTTACATAAATATTAATTATAAAAACTGTTAGGTTTATAAAGTAATGATAACAAACAAAAAAATAGAAGTCGAATTAAAGGATTAGTTTTGGCGAGTATCCGAATACATCTTATTGAGGATAATCGTATATTGCGAGAAGGCATTACTGATATAATAAATGAACACGAAGACCTTCAATTAGCTGGCGTCTCTTATATTTCGGATAATCCCGTATCCAAAACTTTGGAAGTAAAACCAAATATTGTACTAATGGATCTCAGTTTAAGTAACCAAAAAAGATTGGATTTATTGCAATCTGTAAAAATCACCTTACCTGAAATAAAAATTATTGGTATGGGTCTTGCGACCGTGCAAACTGATATTTTGAATTTCATACTTGCTGGAGCGAATGGTTTTATTCTTAAAAACTCAAGCATGAAAGAGGTACTCAAAACTATTCGAGCTGTCGCCGGTGGGGAGACCGTTTTTCCTTCCTCAATGGCAGGAGCACTCTTCAATCAAATAATCGATTATTCCCTCTTAAAAGGAAAAATTAACTTTCCAGATGGATTCACAAAACACCACGGGAAGAAGAAATTATTGCTTTATTGGTAGAAGGCTTGAGCAATAAAGAAATCTCTGATAGACTTAATATCTCAGTTTTTACCGTTAAAAGCCATTTGCATAATATTATGAAAAAATTAGTCTTAAGCAGTCGCTTACAAATCGTCAATTATGCCCGCAATAATTAATTAAATTTTAAAACGCTTGTCGCCGAAGCTGCGATATAAATTGACCCTTCGGACCAAATTTTGATTTCAACAAAAAAATAACACGGCAATATATTACTCCATAATTAATTATGGAAACGGATTTTAGCCAAAAACCTAGCCACAATAGTGACCATATTTTTTAATTTATAATGGTATGATTATCGACCTGCAAAACGCTGAGCATTATAATTGGAGACAAAATTGTGACGGCTGGCATTTTTTAAAAAGAGATGATTTGTCCATTATTAAAGAACGTGTACCACCTGGTGGAATGGAAATAGCCCACTTTCATAAGGTATCTCGACAATTCTTTTATATTTTGAGCGGCCAAACCGAAATTGAAATGGAAGTGGTCAAGAATGCCTTGTCAGCAGGGCAAGGCATTGAAGTTCCACCTGGCATTACCCATAAATTCAAAAATGTATCCAATAACGATGTGTAATTTTTAGTGATTTCCATGCCGAAAAGTCATGGCGATTGAGTGAATCAAGAATAAAAAAAGGAATACTTATGGAAAATGAAAAAGACTATAACCTGAAGTATCCACTCGGCGAATCACCTTTTCCCAGCATTTATAATCCTAAAGAAATTGCACAACAAATTAAAGACATTGCCGATCTTCCCAACCAAGTAATGCAACTATTAAAACATATTGACATGGAAAAATTGCAAAACAAATATCGTGAAAATGGTTGGACCGGATTACAGGTGTTACATCATATAGTGGACAGTCATATGAATGGATATTGCCGCCTCAAGCTTGCCTTAACTGAATTAAATCCCACCATCAAACCGTATGAAGAGCAAGAATGGGCTTTGCTTGCAGATTATGACGAAAAAATGATTGAGCCGACATTGGCCCTATTGCAGGCTTTGCATACAAAATGGGCTTATGTGATGGAGTCGCTCTATGAAGAACAATGGAAACGTACCTTTTATCATCCGGGTAGCCAGAAGGTTACAGCACTATTCCAGCATGTGGCTATTTATTCATGGCATGGGCGAAATCATCTAGAGCATATTAAAATAGCTGTTAATTTGTAATGCCTTTTCTCACTGCTCATTGGAAAAACCTCATCGCCGCTAACTATCTCATTGATGCCGAGTTAGTGAAAGAATATTTACCCTATCGTACGGAATTGGATTTATGGCAAGGCAAATGTTTTATCAGTCTCGTAGGTTTTCTTTTTGATAAAACAAAAATACTAGGCTTAAAAATTCCCTTTCATGCTAGCTTCGAAGAAATAAATTTAAGAATTTATTGTCTGCATAAAACTGATACGGGAGAAATCAAAAGGGGTGTGACTTTTATCAAAGAAATCGTGCCCAAGCCAATGATTACCGCAGTCGCCAATACCTTATATAAGGAAAATTATCAAACCTTACCTACTCGACATAGATATGCTTTGAATAAATATTTAGAAATCAACTATGCTGTACAAAACATAAAGAAATGGTCGGAATTAAATGTAATTGCTAATGCTAACGCGGAAATGATCAAAGCCGGCTCGATGGAAGAATTTATCTATGAACATTATTGGGGTTACACTCAGGTTAACTCACAAAAAACTTATGAATACCAAGTAAAGCATCCTATCTGGCATATTCATGAGGTTAAAGACTTTAGAATTGATTTTGACTTTGCAGGAATTTATGGCGAAAAATTTGCACTCTTACAGGGCATGAAACCGAACTCCGTATTTTTAGCAGATGGATCAGAAATTTCAGTATCCGGTAAGGTGGATATTTGTAGTGGATAATCATATCGATAAATAAATATTTTGTGAAATAAATCGCGGGGTACAAATCCCGAAATCTCCGAGCCGTGAATAAAAGTCACGGTATCGTAACATTAATATTACCATCGAAATCATTACCTTTTCTCCCTACCCCAAAGGATGGAATCTCTATTTATTATCCAGAATTTGGATATAAATCTTGTAAATGAACCTATATTAGACCAACGAAACGCTTGTTTGAAAACTCAAAGGAAAAACAACTCATGATTACTAAAGAGAAAATGCAAAGATATCAAGATTTTAATGGCGATTTGGACAAATGGGTACTTACACAAAAGAACGGCTTGGATGAGGTATTAAGCGGCCCAGAATGGACAACCATTGATAAAGTAGTACAGCGCTTGCGTATACAGAAAAATGGAAATGCCAGCGTAGATTATCGCAATGAAACCGATCGCTTACTTAAAAAATCCTTAGAAAGCGATGAAGTTATAGAAATTGCCAAAACTATGGTTTAATTCTGATGCTTTTTATTTGTATAATTTAGGCATTTTAAATATCTTGTACGAGACCATTTTAATTCTGAAAAGAGTTGGCTTATGCAAGAAGAAAATTTACGCGAAAACTTTTTTAAACACATAGCCACCACTCCATCGGCTATGGGACTATTTGAATATATTCCGGACTATTATTTTTTCGTGAAGGACATAGCCGGTCGTTTTATGGCCATGAATCATGCATTATTGGATTTAATCGGCATAGCGCAAGAATCTGATATTTTGGGGAAAACCGACCACGAAGTTTTTCCAAAACATTTGGCCGAGAGTTATGAGCGCGATGATAAGCAGGTTTTTTTGATGGGAAAAACCATTATCAATCGTATGGAGCTAAGTAGAAATTCTAAAGGAGAAATTGATTGGTATAGCACCAACAAAATTCCAATTTTTAACCACCAAAATAAAATTATTGGATTAGTTGGATTTTCCCGCGACATGAAAAAATCACAAAAATCTTTTAAGCCATTCATGGAGATGTCTGCTTCGGTGGATTACATTTTGGCAAATTATAATCAGAGCTTTAGTATAAAAAAACTTGCTGAATTAGCAACCCTCTCCGTAAGCCAATTTGAAAGGCGCTTTAAACAGTGTTTTCAAGTTACCGTTACAGAGTACATTCAAACTGTACGCTTCGAAGCAGCATGCCAGTACTTAATGGAAGGCGAAAAATCTATTGCTTGGATTGCCTTTCAAACAGGCCATTATGACCATAGTCATTTTACTCGCTATTTTACAAAAATAATTGGTAAATCACCGAAACAATATCGTGAACACTATTTGCAGAAATCCGAATTGGAATTAGCATATATTGGTTAAGTGAGAGGTGTAAATTTGCTAATCACTTTTATCATTTCAGGAATTTGAAGGGGTTTAGCTAAATATTCATTCATACCCGCTGCTAAACATTTTTCTCTGTCCCCCTCCATATTATTGGCTGTTAAAGCAATAATAGGTAAATCTTTTTCTGGACCATGTAGGTTACGTATTGCGTCCGTGGCTTCGTAACCATCCATGACTGGCATTTGGCAATCCATAAAAATCAAATCAAATTTTGCGACTTTGATTTTATCTAAACCATCTTTACCATTCTCTGCAATAGAAACTGTTAATCCAAGTTTTTCCAATAACTTTCTAGCTATGATTTGATTGGTTTTATTGTCTTCAATCACTAAAGCACTTAAGCCTGAAAATTTTGGAACTCGTATTGACGCAAAGTTTTTTTCAGTTTTGTCCTCAGCCTGTACTTGAGTACTAACGGGAATTATTACTGAAAAAAAGAAGGTGCTGCCTATATCCACTATGCTTTCAACTGTTATATTCCCACCCATTTGTATGGCCAATTTTTTGCATATTACCAAGCCCAATCCGGATCCACCATACTTTCTTTTTGACGAACCATCCACTTGACTAAATTCCACAAAAAGTTTTGGCATATCAATTTGCGCAATTCCAATCCCCGAATCTTTAATGCTTAATGTTAACTCAGGTGTTAAATCATCTCCTCCAGTTTTTTGTAAGGCAACCGAGATACTTCCAGTTGCGGTAAATTTAATCGCATTATTTAAAAGATTTATAACTACTTGAGTATAACGAATTTTATCGCCTATCACCCATACAGGGCAGTTATCCTGAATTATAAAACCCAATTTTAGGCCTTTTTCTAAGGCTTCTTTTTCAAATAATTGTATCCCCACTTTAATGATCTCACGAATATCAAAAGCAACTTCTTCGAGTTTTATATTTTTGGATTTTAATTTTGAAAAATCGAGAATGTCATTTAAGGCTTTCGATAAAATATCTCCCGATGATTTCATGATCATCAGGTAGTCTTTTTGCATTGGTGTGGGATGCATACGAAGCAGTATTTGTAGCGTTCCCAAAATGCCATTCATTGGCGTGCGAATTTCATGACTGATGGTAGCTAAAAACTCGTCTTTTGTTTTACTACTTATTTCTGCGGCTTCCTTTGCCAAAATTAATCTTAACTCACTTTTTTGATAGGTGGTGAAAACAAAAAAACAGCAAATAAAAAGTAATATCGCTGTAGTAATACTAATCGCGGGACTCATAAAACTCATTGCCGATTGACTCAATACAGTATGGGGAATAAACCAAGACCCCTTGATACCCAACAAACTCCAAAGCAGAATGGGTTGAAGTACGCAAAAAATTATTTTACCCCATTCGGATGTATGCAATAAAATCAGTGGAACAACTAATGTGAAAAAGAACACGCTTTGAATAGAGGCCGATTGACCTAAGGAAGCAGAATAAAAATAAATGTTCCCATTGGTTACGGTAATTAAAGCGACGCGAGAAAAATTATAAAAACCCAATTTGTTTTGGAATGTTACACTCGCATAAAAAAGCGTGAGCGGGATCACCATTATGGCTAGTACCGGAGCCTTCATGGCTAAAAAAATAAAGAAATAAGGTGCGGTGGCGAAAACATGCACCATAGAGGCGTAATTTGTAATCAATAAATTATGGGCTAAATTCGGATTAAGGCCAGGGTGAATTCCTGATTGCCCTAAATTGGAAAGTAACTTGAAAACTCGAGATCTCATGTCCCAAAGTTTAATAACTGGTAAAATATTTGTGTTGGTTTATTTGGTGAATTAGGGAAATCCCAAATCTTGTTATGCCTGAAAGCGACGCATTAGGGTTCGGCATCTTCTTTGGATTCAGGAAGCAAGGAAATATATCTTCCCAAAATGAGGATGGTAAAAAGAAAGCCAATAAAAGCTTGGAATAATGCCAAATATTTTACTGGACCAGAAGGAATAATATCACCATAACCAATAGTCAGTTGGGTGGAACCACTAAAATAATAACCATCGAAAGGAGAATCTTTAAAATGCAAAAAATGTTTATTTCTTCCAATAATACAGTATAAGTACCCAAAACAAACGATGAGCTCCACATAATTAATCAGAGAAAGTAATATGGTACGTACGGTATTTTCGATATAATAATGATGCCATGAAAATTTTAGTCTGTCAAACAAACTATGATTACCTGTTATTTGAATAATATCAGCGATGCGTAATATAGATGCTACAATAAACATGTAGGTTACCCATCGATTAAGGCATAGAGTTCCAAAACTTATAGTCGCGAATTCTATTAAAATCCAAACTGATAAATAAGTTTCAATGCGTTTACCTCTGGCTCTCGCCGCGTGACGTCTATCAGTCGCTTTATGAAAATTTTCTTGAATCTCTACCCGTGAGGGTCCGAAAAGTCTTTCCAAAGAAGCGCGACTTCCCCAATGAAAAAATCTTTCAAAAGTATAAGAAATGGGACTAATTTGCTTTAGGGTTTCTAAGGAGCCTTGTTCGGCTGCGAGGTTTTTATGGATTTTATGTAAAGGAGCTACTGGCGATGAATATTTTTCATCATTGGACAAAGGTTCTTCATTTTTAGGGTTTTCATTCATATCACTTGAGAGAAGCTTGCTAGAGCCTCCGACACCCTTAATCTTGGATTGAAATTAATTTGACCATAACACATTAATGTATTTGTGACTTTATGAGCAAGAATATCTTCTTCGGTCATATAATACACTTTATCCAAAGGCAACGTGCCTCGTTCCACAGTTTTCATATATTGCCCTACATTTTAAACGGCATCCAGACCATAGTAATAGATTTCCTAGACCCCACTTCACCAAGCCCGCCCTGCCAAACAGCCAAACCAAAGGCCGAACTCTTTCCGACTTCTATTTTTGATCCATTGGGACAATTTAGGGGGCGTGAAATCACCACGATCCATTCTCCATTTTTCCATTCCCCTCGACCTACCGTACCATTTCCTTCAATAATTACCGAGCTTCCAAAGCCTTCGGCTAACATTTCATCAACCGTTTTTTTAGGACTAGATTGAGTATTAACACAATCAATATCAGAAGTAAAAACTTTCTTTCTATCGCCGGAGGAAGAAGTCACCCTACAACTATCAGCACATTCATTCGGAGTAATCTCCAAACTAGATTTGGAGCAATTAACCTTCACGCTTTTATTAGCATTTTCCTTGTCGTATTCATAAATTGCGCGCCAATGAAAAATATGCACCGGATTTTTTGCAGCGCCCATAAAAATGGGTGGAGGATTGGCATTGTCCAAAACAGGAAACTCCAAAGCTATGGCATCTGAAAATTCACCGAGCTTTCCCGACTTCGATATCTCCTTATCTTTCCAACGTAACCGATAGGCAATATATTTTCCATCGTGCAGGATTTGCACAATGACTTTATCCGTTTCTGCTTTATTGGAATTTGGCTTTACTATCATTTGTGCCATTAAATTCAAATTAATTTCTTCTACGCCTTGCCAATAATCAGCGCGTACAATAGGCACTTTTGATAAATCAACCACAACTTTGTGTACAACATATTCTGCGGCATTAACCATCTGTGCACAAAGCATGGCCAGCGATATAAAAAAATATTTATTCTTCATTTTTATCTCAATTCCTTACTGGATATTTTAAACATCAAGAATGTTGAAGCGCGTTTCGCGCAAATGACTACTATATAAGTATAAGCGTGCCTTTTCGCCCAGTTTAGCAGTAATTGATTTTGATCCAGCGACAGCGCCCACAGCACCATTAAACACCACATAGTCGGCTTGTTCTTTAATCGCCTTGGTCATATCAAAGGCTTGTAAACCTTCTTCACCTTTCGAATAAATCACGGCTATGATTGTGACTTTAAGTCAAAACCAACGGCAATATGACTAATTAAATTCTTAAACTATTTTTCTCCTATGAAAAAAATTGAATTAATCATTTTTGACTGCGATGGTGTTTTAGTCGATAGCGAAATCATCACCAATAGGGTTTTCGCAGCTATGATTACCGAACTCGGTGTGCCGGTTAATCTAGATTATATGTTTGAAAATTTTGTCGGCAATTCCATGGCACAATGCTTTGTACAAATTGAACAAATGATAGGTCGCCCTTTGCCAGAAAGCTTTTTAGCGCAATATCATACTCGAAGTAAAATTGCCCTAGAACAAGAATTAAAAATGGTAGTCGGGATTGATAAGGTTTTATCTACCCTGAAAATCCCCTATTGCGTGGCGTCTAATGGGAGTCATGAAAAAATGCAGACCACTTTAGGAATTACCGGTTTATTGCCAAATTTTATGGGCAAACAATTTAGTGCTTCGGATGTTGCTCAAGGCAAACCTGCGCCGGATTTATATTTACAGGCAGCTCGTGCCTTTGGTGTTATACCTTCCGCTTGTGCCGTGATTGAGGATACGCCTACGGGAGTGCGAGCAGGAATAGCGGCTGGAATGCAAGTTTATGGTTATACCGCTTTTACTCCGGAGCATCGTTTAATCGAGGCTGGTGCGCATGGCACATTTAAAAGTATGGATTTTTTTCCTGAGTATTTATTGGAATAATTGCGTTCACTTTGCAGACTCTTTAGTCAAAACCTCAAATACTCTTTCCAGTCGCTCGCCTTTATTATCGACCAATAATAAAGTATGTAAACCCGGCTCAGGATTCAGATCTATTTTATGAAATTCTTTAGTTTGGCCAAGATAATTTTGATCTAAATGCCAATAGATAATAGCATTTGGTTCTCGATGTACCGCTTCAAAAACTGTTCGGCTATGTTCCGTATTCAAATCAATAGGCACATAAATTTTAGCTCCCCATTTTGGATAAATTAAATCCATGGATCTTGGCTTTGCTAAATGCGTGGATCCATCTTCGCAATCTTTTCTCCATGGAGGCAAAGGCAAATAATCCGAATGATGCTGGCGATAATACCATTCTTGGGTTGGAGGTAATACAAACCATGATTCATGACGCATATTGGCGACCTTTTCACAACCATCATGCACTTGATTTCCTTGAGCATCTAAATGAATTAAGTGATGAAAGGAACATGCCGCGCTACGCAAACCATTGGTAGGAATGCATATACTGTCTAATACCGGACAATCTGGACCTGCACGCATGCCACTAGCATGGCAAACTAAAATTTGCGACATGCTAATTTGGGGCATAGGGAAACGAGATGTTTCGGGAAGTAAATTATACACTTCAAATAAAATCGGTGCGGCGACTTGAATACCAGTTAAGCCCGGGCGACCTTGTCCATTTGCATTGCCCACCCATACACCGACCACAAATTCTGGTGTAACACCAATAGCCCAACCATCACGAAAACCAAAGCTCGTTCCGGTTTTCCAGGCTACCCAACGGCTTGAGGTAAAATTGCGCCAATATTTTTCGCCATCGGGCCTAGAGACCTCGGCCATGGCTTGAAAAGTTAGCCATGCGGATGCGGCATCAACCGGCGAAATATGCGTAACATTAGAGTTACTAATACTTTTTGTCCCTGCATTTAAAAAATGTGGTGAAAAAATATTGGAGATTGAGTTCGCAGATTTATTGCTAGGAGTAGATAATGCCTCTCGCGCTAAACCAGCATACATACCACATAAATCCCATAATGAGCCTTCTGCTCCGCCTAATACTAAAGTCAAACCATAATTATTCGCCGGCCTGTCTAAGGTGGTCATGCCAAAATCTTTTAATTTTTGATAAAATCTTTCTACTCCATAACCTTTCAGCATGCGTACCGCAGGGATATTCAAAGAACGCGCTAATGCCATACGCGCAGGCACGGCCCCTTCATAAGCTCGGTCAAAATTTTCCGGCGCATAATCTCCAATTTGGGTAGGCACATCTGGAATTAAAGTGCCGGGTAATAATTCACCCGCATCTAATAAAGACGCATACAAAAAGGGTTTGAGTAAACTTCCCGTACTTCTGTGTGAAGTAATAATATCTACTTCGCGGCCCCTATCTTTATTTATCGTATCATTAATGTTACCGGTAATATTTCCACAATAAGCTAATACCGCGCCGGTATTCGTATTTAATACCAGAACGGCAGCATTATGAATGGCGGCCTGACTCAACTCCCGACCATGTCTTTGTAAAATTTCCGCGGCCCTAAATTGTAAATTGCTGCGTATACTGGTATGCCAAAGGCCAACTTGTTTTGTCACTTGCTTAGCTGATATATTTTCCAAGGCTAAGCGCTCTACCAAATGCGGAGCATTTCTAGGCAACGGAATCGGTTTTTCGGGTAAAGGCTCCAGTAAAGCTAAAGCACAAGTTTGACTATCAATAATTCCCTGCTGCCATAATCGAGTTAATAAGCGATCACGTTTTTTTTGTAGCAATTCACGGTTACGTCCAGGATGTAAAAAACCTGGTGTATTGGGAAGTACCGCTAAAAGCGATGCTTCGCCCCAAGAAAGTTTTTCCGCGCTACGGCCATAATATCGCCAAGCTGCGGTTTCAACACCAATTACATTGCCTCCAAATGGAGCGTGCGAAGCGTATAAAGCCAAAATATTTTGCTTACTATGAGTTAACTCCAAACGCAGCGCCAATAAAGCCTCAACCATTTTCTCGCCAAAATTTCGGTTTTTAGATTTGCGCGCTAATCGAATCACTTGCATAGTCAGCGTACTACCTCCGCTCACAATTTTTCGAGACTTAATATTTTGTCTTAAAGCTCTAATTACAGCGAAAGGATCTAAACCCACATGATGAAAAAAACGATGATCTTCAAAAGCTAATGCGGCTTGTGCAAATCGTACTGGACATTTTTCCATAAGAGGAAAACGCCATTGTCCATCCGTGGCTATTTTTGCACCTAATAATTGCCCTTCATTGTCCAATACTACAGTAGAATAGGGCGTATTAAATAAAGGGCGAGGAAGACAGAAAAACCAAAAGCTAATACTTAGTAAAAATATTAACCCCGATAATATCCAGCGCCAATGCTTTAAATCAATTTTCATGCGACTAAAAACTTAATTCTCCTCGCTCTTTTCTTGACCAGGCTTGGTTAAGGCGGAAGGCGCATTTGGATCTCCTTCTGCACCAGTGGATTCTTTAACCTCCACGTTACCACTCGCAGATCGCGCATTGATGCTTGCATTATACATTGCTTCCACTTGGCTTTGCGGCAAATGATACACTCCCAAATAAGCTGCATTCAGAAAAAACTTAAACACTTTTTCTTCATTCACAGCTAAATCAAAAAAAGTATTCACTTGTGTATCACGAAAATCTTGATACGTAAAATTTGAATTTGTACTGGAGTTTACTTTAGTGGATTTACTATCCTTATTATCTATAGCATCCATTCGCGTATTACGAATTTCCCAACCCGAAGGGAAAAGACTTGCTAAGGCTAATTGTTTTAAAGGCCCCAAACCAATACCCGCATGAATGACATGATATTCCACTTGAAAATCCTGTCCTTGTTCCAAGGAAAATGGTTCTATAGAATTGCCATGCATATCCATATATTTAATTTGCAATTGCAAACCATTGGAAGCCTCTTTTTCTTCCCCAATTTGCGGCACACCTTCTAGCAGTAGGCGTACATATAGCAAGCCTTGACTACGATTTTCTAATTCCACTTTATTCTCAACCCCATCATTTATTTTCAATTCTTGTTGAGCTAAAATATTTTTGAACTGTCCATCTCCATTTTTGCTATTAAATTTTAAGCCGTAGTTTATAGTCTGCCCTTTATCCGTACTAGCTCCCGCATAATGCGCCATCGCTAATAAAGCATAGGCCGTGGTTTGTGTACTTAGCCATTCCGTTTTTACTAAAGCATCAGAAATATTTTGTACTAAAGGAGTGGCCTCGGTTTTTTTTCCCAAGAGAGTTAATATGTCTAACATCATCGCTTTATCGCGTAATTCACTTCCAAAAGTACCATCTAATTCTTGATACGATTTCACAGATTGTGGATTTCCTTTTACCAAAGATAAAGCAACTTCCTTCTGTCCAGCCAATTGATATGCACCTCCTAATTGCCAACGTGCCGTGATACTTAAATTCTTTACTTCCTTTAAGCGATTCATAGCCCCAAGCTCTGGAACTCCTGCTAATGCTAAGGTATAGAGGCGATAGGACTGTGTGAGATCTTGATCTTGATTGTTACTTTCATGCCAGCTTTGCGCTTGAGTTTTCTGATATTTTTTCCATTGTGCTAGTAAAGCTTCAGGTACACTATATCCCTTTTTCTCAGCCTCTAAAAGAAAATGTCCCGCATAATTGCTTCCCCATGGATTTTCTTCTCCACTACCTGGCCAAAAAGAAAACCCTCCTTGTGACGTTTGAAAACTACGCAAACGATTAATAGCGGCTTTTATATTAGTTTCAATATTCGCTTTATATCCGGCAGGTAAATCCATAAGCCCGTCCAAATACAATTGCGGAAAAGCTGAAGAAGTAGTTTGTTCCACACAGCCATAGGGATAATGAATAAGGTAACCTAAATGTTTCCCTAAATCCAAAGGCTGCAAACGTGACAATTCCAGCGTTGCTTTATTGGTTGCCCGTATCCCAGGAAGAGTTAATACTCCATTCCATTTTTGCCCAGGTTGCAATAAAATCGACTGCACATCGGTTACCCTCAGATTGGGATTACGCACTTCAATTTCAATGACCTGTTTGGCGTTTTCTCCACCGCTATTGGCCGTGATAGTGACTTTAGCCCAACCAATTGCAGCTAGGGATTGCAAATCAAAAGTCACCAATTCATCGGAAGGTTCATTAAAGGTTATTTTTTTATGGCTTTCACCTAGCAGTTTTAACGGGCCGGATACCGTTACTTCAACGTTAACATTATGTATATTTTTTTCCAAAGCGAAAACCGAAATTGGCAAAGAGACTTTTTCGTCGGAGACTAATATACGTGGTAAAGTGCCCAATACCATTAAAGGCTTGCGCACAGGAACCGCCTTTTCTGCATATCCATATGCACCCTCTTGCCCAGCAATGACCATTACCCTTACCGAACCTACATATTGAGGAATATCGATTTCATGTTGCGCAGATTTTCCTTTACCCAAAGTAAATGGCCCTATAAAGCGAACCATAGGTGGAAAACGATTGCCCTTATGGCCATTAGCGGGTTTAATATTTTCATCGCCACCAATAGATAAAAGCCTTTCTAATTTTCCGCCATAAGCTCCCGCTACAAAGTCATAGAGATCCCAGGTTTTCACACTAAGGGCTTCGCGTGCATAAAAACGCTCCCAAGGATTAGGTGTTTTAAAACGCGTTAGATCTAAAAGCCCTTCATCCACCACAGCCACTACATATTGCATGGTTTTTCCCGCAGCTTCGGAGACTTTGATTTTAGCTTTTTCTCCAGGTCGAAAAATATTCGGCTCCACATTGATCAATGGTTGCAAATGCGTATTGGGATCTTCTACTTGAATAGGCACGACATTATACATACGAATAGGTAAATCATTTTGCGTTTGCTGATGAGGTTGCAATAGTGCAGCATATACATAAGCATTAGGAGCCATATCCGCCGTCGCTTCAAACTCATGAATGGTTTCTTTTTCTTTTAATGGGATCCAATAATGTTTTAGAATATGTCCGCCCTTTTCAATGGTGATCAAAGCATTTCCGGCTTTGGGGCTGGGAATATTCATACGTACTTTTTCACCTACATTATATTTGGCTTTATCGCTCGTAAAGGATAATATAGCCGCTCCGCCACCAGGACCCTCACGTTGCGCGCGTCCAGCCCATCCCGGCCAATCCATGTAAAAAACTTTACCTGTACAATGCGCTTCTGCGCCGTCGTCCATATCGCAAGCGCGAATCAAATAACGTCCCCATTCAGGGTATTTGACTTTCAATGACCAGGTACCTTCGCCACCTGCAATGCGCACCGTGTCGGTTTGCAAAGCATTGCGCGATTCACTACTAATATAATTAGCAGACTCTTGATCTTTTTGCCACCACCATTTCCATTCCATTTTAAAGAGGTGAATTTGTAAACGCCGATGAGAAATTTTTTGACCCTTGGTATCCAACATGCAAAAGCGAATATTGTGTGTGGTATCGGTAAGTAACATATTGCGCGCTTTATCGCCACTGGGCAATTTCATGCCCACATAAGCGTTATAAGGATAAAAAGGCTGAGAGTATCTATCGATACTAAAACCGCCTCCCGCTTCAAGCACGCGCGTGCGAAAATTCGCTTGTAAAAATCCTGGTGCTTTCCCCGAAACTTTTACGGTATGGCTGAATGATGCTTTACCGCTTCCATCGATACGTCCTTGAAATAAATTTTGCGATTCCGTTTGAAAATTCCTTAAAGGATCCTCAAAGGTATAATCGGTAAAGATAGGGAAATTTGGTGCTGCATTTTCCAAAGTCATTTCCACTTCTGCTTCTAAATACTTGGCTACCGCGCCACTTAACCAGGAAACATCAAGGTTACCTTTAATAGGAAGATTTTTTCTTAATGGTTTGGGAGAAAAGTCAGCCCTAATTTTTAATCGATTAGGCATTACATTTTCAATATTCACCTTTTCTTCAAAAATAGCTGGGCCGGCATGAATACGCGCCAAATAATTTCCAGTAGGCGCATCAATGTCAGTGTTCGTGGCGAAAGAATAAAAAGATCCGGAGGCTTCACGCGTTAAAGTGCGCACCACACGCCCTTGCGGATCGCGTAACTCAAAGGTTAAAGGGTGACCGCTAGGTAAACGTCCTTGTTTGTCTTCCAAAATAAAAGTCAAATATAAAGAGTCTCCGGGACGCCATACGCCGCGCTCTCCAAAAAGAAAACCTTTCAATCCTTCTTGCACCGCCAATCCACCTACTTCAAACTGCCCCATTTGTATGGCCGTTCTTTCATCCACTTTGAGATAGCCTTGTTGTTTTTCCTTTATCGCCTTGATTAAAAAGGGCTTACCTGTTAATTCCACTTCGGCAAAACCATCCCCATCGGTTTGTGTATGCGCCATCACCTGATGTTGATAATTCAAAACTTCTATTTCGGTATTCCCCAAAGGCTTTGCCGTTAGGAGATCCGTCGCGACAATAAATAGATGTCCCGGCATACCGGTTTTTGCCATTAAGCCAATATTAGAAGCGAGAAAATTACGCGCCGCCTTTTTTTGTCCATAACGATAATAAGAAGGCGTACAAGGATTTTCTCTATCTTCCCAACGATACCCTTCATTATCATCATAATATTCCTCCACACCATCCCAACCACTGGCTTGTGCTTCTTGATCTTCATCCCAGTTTTGTACCGAATTTTCTTGGGTATTGGCCGCCGCAGAATCGGCACAAGGGTAAAGCGAATTCGATCGATCAAAGGACAAGGAAATACGGTACATAGAGCCTGCTTGATCCTCTTTTTTCACGATTTCAGTTAAATCAAGAGCATAACGTGCCCATCGCTGACTCATGCTAGTCGTGGGATTTAAATGCAGCGTTTTATTCCAAACTACACGGCCTACTCTTTGTAATTCATTTTCGCCTTCCAAGTCATTGACTTGTAAAAATTGTGGAATATTACCTGAAAAAATGCGAGTTACGGTGACATGCACGGCACGTAAATTAACCGCCTCAAATGGTAAGGTTAAATCGCTACTCCCAGGAAGAATGACTCCTTTACCAATAAAGCGAATACCCGGTTTAATTTCTTCGAAATTAATTTGAAAAGTACCAGGGTTTTGTAAGGGCTTACCAAATACATTATATAGTCCCGCATTAATTTGTACATTTTTAGATCCAGACCATTCATTGCTACTATATACACGAATCTCATTGCCTATAGCCTGAAAACGTAATCCACCCTGATCCGACACTTCAACTAACCCGCGAAAATCCATGCTTTTTTTAGGGGGATCAGAAAGATGCACCAATATGTAACGCTCTGAACCTTGCCCAGCTTCCACGCTTAAAACACTAAACTCATTAATAGAAGGAATGCGTATTGTATCCGCTAATTCTTTATCTGCCTGAATAGATTTTCCATTCCAATGCAGAACGACTTTGGACTCCGCTTCCCCTCTTTTTAAATTGTCGATATGAAAAACATGTTCGCGTCCATCCGTTTTATGTTCCCAAGTTATCTTTAAATTCTGTCCTTCTTGATTTACGGAAAGAATTTCCTCAACGATTTGCCCCTCCTCGGCATCTGCTAAAAGCGCGATACCACTTAGTCGTTGTAGCTCTAAGTGATTTTCATCCACAAGCTCCAAGCTACCGATCTTATTCTCAAAATATTGCTCCATACCCACAATATCAAATTCCAAGGCTTTCAATTTTTCCGGCACGGGCACAACTTTATCCAAATGCACTACGACATGATAATTTTTTCCTCGTTTTAATTTTTCTGCGGGGCGAAATTCTAAAGTACGCTCATCCACCCATAAGGCTATTCCTTTAATGGAAGGGGAAAAATCAAATGTCTCTTTGTGCAATTCTTTGTTAATCATATTGGAATCAGCTACCGCATTAACCATGACGATACGTATTGGGCCATTCGCAGAAATTGGACCAGAACTAAATCCCGAAACCAAACTTGCTAGAGCGGCGTCTATTTTAGGACCCTTGATTTTTTTTTTGCATGCCAAAAAATAAAAGGAGGTGACAATGATTAACCAAGACGCGAATAGACGCAAAAAATTCATTGAAAACTCCTCGGGAAGGTTTGCCGAAAAGTTAATTAAAAAAGGCTTCCGATCAATGGCTACTTTTTGCAGACCTTTGTTTAAAAATCAAAATGCAAGCCAACATAAATCCAAATAAAACCGCAGAAGCGGTATAGCGGCTTAAAGCCAATCCACCCTTGCTAATAGGCTTATCCAAAAAGTCACCCACCACAGCACCCAGTGGCCGAGTAAGAATAAAACCCGCCCAAAAAAGCACGGTGTGAGATATTTTACTCCAATAATACAATGCAGCAATTAACGCCAACAAAGATCCAAACAAAATAGCACCACCGGTATAACCAAATCCTGCTGTATCCGATGTCCAATCTCCCAAAGCAGTACCTAAGGTTTGCGAAAACATAATAGTTACCCAATAAAACATTTCTGCTTTCGGAGAGTTAATAGTATTAATAGAAATGGAGCCTAAGGATCGATGCCAAACAAATAAAGATCCCATTAATAAAATGATTAATAGGGATGTACCGCCTGCATAACCAATGCCTAAAGAACGATCTACAAAGTCGGCAAGCGTTGTACCTACTGTCGTGGTGGCAATAATGGTAGTCCAATACAACAGCGGGTGAAACTTTTTTGATCGCATTTGAGCTATGACGGCCAAAACAAATATTGCAGCAAATAGCACCGTCCCCATTAAGTAACCCAAATTCATGGACATGGAAACAGCATCGCCGGCGGTTTCTCCCAAAGTGGTGGCCACTATTTTGAGAATCCAAAATAACAGTAATACTTCTGGTACTTTAATGTGAGTTATAGCTTTATTCTGATTTTCCATGATAATTAACTCTTGATTTATGAAATATTATCTAATAGCCCTCAACTCAAAGAGCATTTAAATAATTTAATATACCAAAAGCGAATCGATTAAAAATGAATTAATAAACCCGGTGCAAACATAATTGCATTATTGTTGTCATAACTTAATCCTAAGGCCACTCCGATTTTAGGATGCCAAAAGTATCGCAATCCCAATGCGCCCACAAGCTCGCCACCCGAAGCTTCGGGAATAACTTTATTCTCCGCGCCAGTAATTACTGCTTCACTTCCACCTTCAGAAAAGGAAGAGGTGTTACCATAGGTTTCGGCTACAATTTGTAAGCCCTCGCTAAAATAATATTCTGCGGCCAAAGCAAAGGAATATAAATTATCCAAGGTTACCCCAGTCGGTTGACCTACCACGGTATAACCCATATTTAAATGGATATCTAAATCATGTATTTTTTTGCTCATAATGAAATAACCTGCATAATCAGCTTCTCCCGTGCCAATTTGACGATTTTTGGCCGTTGGAATTTTTACTTCGCCTGCAATGGCAAAAGCAGGGAGCAAATCTTTTTCGGAAAAAAATTTATAATTTAAAGTAACTTCAAGGTCACCTATGCCAATAGAATTTGAACCAGAATCCGGTAAAATGGCTGTATAAAATACAGGCTCTACCATTATCTCCAATTTGTCGGTAACTCCATATTCAAATGCCATAGGCAAAGCTTGTTCCTTACCTTCCGAAGACATTTGATATTCAAAACTCGAGGAAAATTCAAATTTACCCGCCTTTAATGTTCTTGCAGTTTCAGTTTCTAAAGGAAGGCCAGCGAATAAAAAGGTGTTGAGGAGAATTATGAGTAAAAGGGTTGTTGGAATAACTGGGATACGATGAGACAATTTCGCCTTCTTTCTGATTTTAGTTTGAAATGAATTGCAACATATTTGATAAATTCAAATGACAAATACTAGGATGGAAATAATTGGTGAGAATAAATTTTTAGGTTTAATTTTTTCTAAACCTTCATGCCCCATGAAAAATCAATCCCTATCACAAATGCACCATAATCTTTATCCGCATCGATATTTGCCCGAGGTGATTGCGTAGCGCGCCATAAATACCCAATCTTGGAAGCAATAGCCCAACGATGCAAATTCTTTTTCACATAAAAGAATTCATCACCTGATAAATCTTTTCTTTGATGATGCGTGTCTAAAATATCCTTGGTATCGTACCCACGATTTAATATGGATCCCCTGACTCCTATTAACCAAGTATTGAAATCATAATGAACCTCTCCTTCTGCTCCCAGAAATAAATTGGTGGCGTCTTGAGTAGTGTTATGTTTAGTAGTAACTTTACCTATATTACCGCGAATTTGGATGGCAATAATTTGATTCATCGTAGCACTAATTCCGCTTTCCCAAAACGGGGCATCATAATTATTAAAAATGGAATTGTAATTGTAATAGCCATACGAAAAATCGAGGCTCGGTTTTATTTTCCAAGAAGTAATTTGCGTAGCTAAAGTTCCTTTATGTTCAGAATACCACATGAATTTATACAGGTTAGAAGCATTGTCGAATGTGGGACGAACCGGATCATAAGGCGTCCAATGATATTGTGCCCGTAACCGCAATGGTCCTGACCATGTCATAAATAAATTCATGCCCATATTCGATAAGTTTGCATTTGCTGAATAAAGATTACCATTTGCACTCGCGCCAACGGAGAGATTACCTCTTTGCAGCGATACTTGGGCACCAAGGGGAAATATTATATCCCAGGTTTTTTGAACATTAGGATAGCGTCGCGATTTCAGATTCAAATCAAAAGTATCTAAAAATCCTTTGCTATACCGATAGGCATTATTATCGTATTGCAACCCCCCATGAAAAGTGAACCGGAAAGCTTTAGTGGATTCTAAACCCAATTTTAGTCCTTCATCCTCTAACAAATCATTCGCGGCCAATTCATCATCAAGTTCATCATTGTCATCAAGTTGGCCCTGTTGTTCTAATTGACCTTCAGAATTTTTCTTTGATTTTTTGTCGACTTTATAAAATTTTAGGTATCCTTTGCAATTAAGCACATGAATGGAATATTTATGCATTCCTTCGGGCACTTTAAAATGAACTACTAAAGCTTCAGAAATAAGTAAGGTACTATCATCCGATGGCATGGCCTTCAAAGACTTCGTGATTTCAGAAATTTTATGTGCCACAATAGAATCATTTTCTTTTACTGTTAAATCGACTTTGGTTTTTTCAATTCCCTTCACCATATTCGCACGAAAAAAAACATAAGCTATAGTTGGACCTTTAACACTAAGTACAGGAACAGTATCAGTAGTAACACGATAATAGGCAAAATTATTATCGCCCGTATGCATATACGTTGCAAACCCGCCTCCTTCAGGAACTAAGGACGCTAGCTTACGTTTTTTCTTCCAAATAAAACATTCCGCGCGCGCACCAATGGTAGAATGAATTTGATACTTTCCTGGTTCCAAAAATATTTTAAAATCATTATCTCCTTTTGCGATGATTTTGCTGTCAATAACCGTCGTTCCATTTTTTATAAAAAAATTTCCTTTCGCCATAGAAGTAATTTTCCAGCGATAACTTGATTTTTTGGGAAATTCTAAATTAAGTGGTTTGCTGGGAATTAATTCCAAATACACCTTACTGGCATTTTGACTTTTCACAGTAAGATGCGAGCCGGCTAAGGAATCGGTAATATTATCCCATGAAGCATAGCTAGGTAACGATAATGTTAACAGTATAAAAAGGAAAAGTAATCGAGATTTCATATCATTTCTTCTTTTCTTGGGTTTTTTAAAATCGACTCAGTGAATCCAAAGGCTACAGCCATAACTAATAAGCAATAAGCTAAAAGCAAAAAAACATTAATCCAAACATTATAGGCCGGCTTGGAAAAAACCGGTCCTATACCAGGAACAGGAATTGCACCAGGCGCAATGGGTAATCCAGCTGATCGAGCCAAAGGCACAATATTTAAAAGATTCAAAACCGGAACACCTTGACTTAAATAATAAGCCACATTGCCTTGTACAGGCTCTTCTTTAATTTCCAAATAAGTACGCACATTATTTAATCCCGGTTTTAAAACACCACCTACACGTGACGTGCCTAGACTTCCCAAGCCACCACCCACATTTATGTAAAGCGAAATTTTATGTGACCCTGCATTTTTTTTATATGCCGCTAATTGTTCTTCAATGGAAGCCGACAATGGAAGCTTTTCAATTAAAGGCACTTGATTCGCTGCAATAGCATGACGCAAAATTTCTCGTCCTTCATGAGTTAATCCTCCACCTGCATTATTTGCTCCCCCTAAAGACGAGGCAATAGCTTTACCTTGTACAAGTCCTTTTTCATGCAAAATTTTTTCCATGTCAAGCCAAGTTAACTGCGGAATATTTGCGCCCCAATTGGAAGAGCCTTCGGAAATAATCCAAATTGGAATAGCACCAAAAGTTTCCACGGCAATGATAACTGCTGTATTCAAGGCTGGAAATGACCCAGTCATACCAATCACGACCCCATCGCCAGGCTTTACATTGGCTTGTATTAAATTATCTATGACCACGGCTGACCAATTCGGATTGACCGAAGTAAGCTTAGATTCCAATTCTCCTACATCGGTAGTAATAGGAGACTTATCAACACCTATCATTCCACTTTCTTGTGGGTCGTCCAAAGTATCTATTCCCAATCCACTTTGCATGCGATAAGATTTTATCGCCGCATAAGCCTCAGCGGTTTTTATCGCAGCTTGTTTTTTTTTGTCATACCCTTCGGTGGGTCTATCATGTAAACTCAATACCGAAAGAAAAATTACCCCTGCGCCCACCAAACCGAGGGTAACAATTTCGGCATAGGTTAATTTATGTCTATGCATTTTCATATAATATTCGCTCCTCCATGAATAATGATGAGCATCAAACGTACCATGGTTACCACTACTGACAACATTCCTAAAGCAGGTAAAATACCTTGCTTATCCATCCAATACGCTAATAGCCCAGGTAAAATAAAACCGAATGCTTGTAATTGCATTAATAATTCATTGGGAGATATATAAAATAGTAAGCGACTAATTTCCGCAAAAGCATACCCTAAAACCACCGATAAAAATAAACGTCGACGTCCATAAATTAAGGCCCAACGCGATACAATTTTGAGCATTCCCAAAGCCAATAGACTAGCCAGAATGGTGGCGAGTAACATATAAGGTTTAGAGGATATCACCACAAAATACCCTGGTACCACTAAACCACCGGCCACAAAGCCTAATACTTCCGAAAGATAAAGCGAGAGCAGTAACCCTAGTCCCACAGCTTGCGTTAAAATCATATTTTAATCTCCAACTTGTTTTTCAAATTTTCTTCAATGGCTTGAATAACCAATTCTCCTAGACCAATAATATTTCCCATCGCCACAGCAACAGTTTCATGGTCAATACTCTGCATTAGCGCTTCCACAACCGCTTCAGGTTTGGGCGTATGCAAAGCGATAATTTTATTTTCTGCAATACCTTTTTTCTTCAGACTATTTATGACAAATGCTACCGAGGTTCCTGCCACAATGTAAAGGTCCGCCTCTAGAGTAACACCTAAAACCTGTGCAAAACTTTCTGTTCTTTGAATACGATCGGATCGTAATATCAAAAGCGCCACCGTTTTTCCTTGATGGCGGGCTTTGGCCATATTCCAAATCAGTATTGTGGAATCGGGATCATTCGCGGCCAAAGCATTAAAAAAATGCAAAGTACCATTTTCGCGATGCAATGTGCTTTTTCTGAGTACACCGGGATCCGGTTGCGCACTGTACATGGCTGCAAATGCCTGCTGACGGCTTAACCCATATGATTCAGTCACTGCTAGAGCTAAAGCCACATTTTCTTTATGCTCCACATAACCAAAGCCTTGCATCTCCGCATCAGTAACATTTTCTTCGGATACTAATACTAATTGCGAACCTTTTAGTTGTGCTTCTTTTTCCAACACTTTAAACCATTTTTTTTCAGCGGTAAAAGCAATGCTATTTTTGGGTAATGATCTCGCCATATTCACTGTAACATCATAAACAGTAGGACCCATTACATCGAGATGATCTTCACGAATATTGGTAATCACGCCTACGGTACTACAAATTATTTTTTCTTCTAACGTGGAAATATATTCGGGGGTAACAGCCATGCACTCAGTTACTAATATTTGCGTCCCCAAACTCGCCGCTTTATTTACGATTTTTAATTGTTCAATAATATTAGGTTTGCCAGCACGGAATACGGGGATTTCTCTTCCGTCGGGCATAATAAATCGCGGAGCAGTGCCGGTGGTTTTGGTAACTGTTATTTTTTCCGTTTGGCGCAAAATGGCACCAATTAAACGCGTAACCGAAGACTTACCCCTCGATCCATTAATATGAATACGAAAGGGAATTTTCGCTAAGGCTCGGCGATGGCGCTGAAAACGCACGGTTTCGATTGACAGGAATAAGCACACTACCCCCAAAATCACCACCAAGGCGGAATGGGCGGGATCAAACAATGAACTTATTTCCATGCTTTAATTCCTCTTCCCATTGCTTGTTACGTTTAGCTTTTTCACCATTATGGGCAACCATTCGCAGGAACATATTTTTGCGTCGAGGCCAATACGGTGCTAGCCGGATAGAGTCTTGCCATAGTTGCCAACTCAGCCTTCGCTTGCACGCAGTTTTTTTGCAAGGTATAAATTCTTACCGTGTAATAATAACTATTGTCCGCAAATGAACTATTGGGATCAGCCGCTTGAAAGGCCTTAAAATTCGTTAAAGAAGCAGGATAAGTTTTAAGTAAATAATTGCATTTTCCCATTTGATAGAGCGTGATATTAAATTTTTCGGCCTTGGGATAATTTTGCGTTAATAAATTGAACCAAACTAATGCACTAGTATAATTCACTTGTTGCATGTCACAACGCCCCAACCAATAATAAGAAGTGGGGACATAAATACTTAAAGGATAATTCGTACTTATTTTTTTCAACCAAATCCGTGCATTCACAAAATCATTGAGATAATAATAGCTTTCGCCGACACCTTCGGTAGCACTTGTGATAACAGTCGAATTAGGATAATTATTAATAACCTTATTATAAGCAATTAAGGCTTTGGGGTAATTTAAAGAATCGGTAGCACCCATTGCTAAATAAACCTCACCTATTCCAAGCTGCGCATCAGCCGCTAAAGAAGAGGTTGAAAATGTGGTTAACACAATATTAAATTCAGTTAAAGCATTGGGGTAATTATTCTGATGATAATTGCTTTTACCCAGATATAAATGAGCATCGACGAGTAAATTACTTTTGGGATAAGTACTCACCAATTTAGTGAAAGCGATTATTGCCGGCGCATAATTTTTTTGATCATAATAGCTGATACCGGTATAGTATTGTGCATTATCTGCAGAGCTGCTATCAGGATATTTAGTGAGCACATTGGAAAACCAAATCCGAGCGGAGTCAAATTTCGCTTCATCTAAATAGCTTCTTCCGATATAACTATTCGACCAATCGGCATGCGATCCTAAGGCATAATTTTTGAGGTACATTTGAAAAGCATTACGACTTGCACCTGATATTCCTTGTTCAAAAAAACTGCGTGCGAGAAAATATTGTGCATCACCCGCATTGGCTCCCGATGGATAATGCGTAAGGTATACATTTAACAAAGCAATAGCACTATCATACTTTGTGGCTTTAAATTCAGCGTAAGCCAAGCGATATAAACTATCTGGAGTTAGCACATTCAATTTTGTAGTGTCCAATGCTAAGCGAGTTAATACTATGGTTCCCAATGATCCGGTATAACTTTGTAGGGATAATAATTGATCTTTAAAAGTTGCCTTACTCACCACTAACGTATCTAAAACTGCTAAAGCAGAAGATAATTTGGCAAAAGCATTAATTTGGGCTTCGGAGCTATTTTCTAAAACGGAATATGGTCCATCTTTTTTTGAGGTTAAAAATTTAAAACTATATCTTAGACCTTCTGACTCCCACATTACAATAATGGGAGTACTATTTGATCCTATACTTGGTGTGAAGTGATAAACTCCAGGCTCAAATAAATTTGCCTTTGCATAAATAGATTTTCCATCTAAAGTCAAAACCTTAAGGGAAACATTTTGGTGGGCATTTTTAATTTTGAAAAATAAACTACCATTTTTTGCCATAGGAATATTTTCTCGCATGCCAGCATAACCCTGCGGCAAAATACCCGCTAAGTTAGTCAAAGAAAACGACCCGTTATTAAGAGTAACTGCGGAGTAACCTCCCTTTTTCAGCTTAACTTGCACCCCTGCCAATGGTGCAGCCTTATCATCGGTCACCATGCCGGTCAAGTTTAAGGTTTGGGATTGGGTTATCCCAAAGCATAAGCAAAGTCCTAAAACACTTATTTTTGTAAGTTTCATTTTGTCTCCTTGAATTGTTTGTTTTAAATTTATGCTTGTAGCATCTCAGCTTACAAACCACGGCCCTTTATTTGCTATTAGGCTAATCATTTGGTTTCCACTACGTCTTGATGATCCACTTCACTCTCAGCCTTTTCGATATTCAATCGCATTCTTTGACCTGAACCGCCGCAAGCCTTATCACCCTGTAATATCAATGTTCCGGTACTATCTATTTGTACATCCTTACTCTCAAAACATTTTAACATATCAATACCATCAAACCATTTATCAATAGACACGGATAAAGTGATATTATTGAGCAGCGATGATTTAATCGGCGTCCCGTTCAGTGGAATGAATTCTAAGTCTTCGGACACTAATAAATTTATGGCAAAAGCTTTTCCTGTAGTTGCTATTTTTCCTTTTAGAATAACATTGGTCACAACCGAATCAAGTGATACCGAAGGCAGATTGTCTTCTTCATTCAAAAATTGAAGTTTAAAACCTTTATACGATCCCGCAGGCAACTCCACGGTTCTGAGATTTGGAGTAGCGAGTCCGGTTATTAAATCCATGGAATACGGTCCCTTCAAGGTTACATCCCTATCTATGCATTCCAGATTTATGATTTCATCACAAGACAAACTATCGGGTAGGATTAATTCGATACTCTTTGAGAAAATTTTGATGGTGGATAAAGTTAATAGCGACCCTACAGAATCTTTTAAAGAAAAAGTTCCGTCAGGATTTCGTAAACCCACAGATGATTTTTTAGCCAGTGGTAAAAGTGGAGAAGAGCTGGCTTTAAAAACGAATGCCACTTTTGCAGAAGGAGGATTTCCGGCTCCTGCGCCACCAGCTAACTTTTCCCCACCGCAATTCACCAATAACATTGAGGCTAAACATCCCCATAAAAGGAAAAAAATTTTCATATTAATCTTTTCTTCCCTTACTTAGTGGAAATAATTGAAGATTAATTTGATAAACTTCTTCTGTTTGCGTTTGCGATCCAGCAAAATCCATCAGCTCAATCCAAAAACTTTCAATGCGTGATTTTAAATCTTTAAAGGCGCTTTTAGGCAATCCTAATGTTACGGATCTAATGTCTCGTTGGTTAGAATCCAATTTTTCCAATGCTTGTTGTGCCAGTTGAATCCCTGATTTATGATAATTTCGTAAGCCCAAATGACTTGATTCCGATTCACTGCGAATTACAGAATTCGAAAATTTCCATTTTTGAATTATCTCATCAAATGCAATTAAATTCAACTTTTGTAGAATTGTGCGAGCACTCTCCACTTGTGAAACAGTGATACGAGGATAAATCTTATCAGCAATCCAACTACTATTATTTTTAAAATCATCATGGGTCATTAATTCACGAACCGCAGGAATATACCAATGACTAAAAAACTCATATTGAGATTTATCTAAAGCCTTAATTGTGGTATAACGTTTATTCCGTAAAATTTTTTGATAATAAGTGTTTTTTTCATCAAAGCTTTTAGCTTGATCATAACCAACTAAGTTTTGAAAAAATTCACTTTCCTGCTTATTCAATTTGAAGACTTTAGCCACCGCGATAGAATGAGTGAAATTAAAACTTCTCTTTCCTTGAATCACCATTTGTAAAAAATTCGGGGATGAAAAACCGGCATTTTTAGCAAAGGTACGATACGACAGTTTTTTAGAATTTGCTTTTAAAGCTTCAAAGGAGTCTTTTAAAAATATACGGTACTCATTATAAGTGTAAATATCGGGAAGAGGTTGCTCCACTAAATCCTTGCTCTTTACCATTATTGACCTCTTTTTACAGAGAAAATGGCTTTATAACTTATATGTTTTGCAAAAATCATAATTTAAATATAAGCTCGCTTTTGAATATTATTATCAAATAAATAAATTTAATTATGATTCTTTTATATTTTTATAAGACTTTTATTTATAATGACTTATGAAATATTTAAAGTTATTTAATAAACTATTTTGAAGTATTTTTGATTCACTTTGTCGCTTTATTTCCAAAAATCATAAACCCTATCAAACCTTTTTTATTATCTGCTTGCAATTGAGCGTATAAACCGATCCAGCGCTCAATGCCTATTTATTTAATTGCAAAAAAAATTCACATTACTCGCGCATTCCATAATCAAATGCGTTTCAGAGACATTTCCGATGGAGTAATTGTTGGAGATCCCATTATTATCTTAACCGGAACAGGTCGTTATATTCGCATACTCGGTATTAAACGCGGTACCGGCTATGGATACTCACTTTGGGAAATGGCTGTTTAAGGTTTTTAATTCTTTAAATTAAACTCTACTTGCCCAGCTTGATTAAAATCAGGTTGGGCTTTTTATTATCGCGGATTTCTCCATCGATGGCTAAGGTGAAGTTTAAAGTAACAATATCTAATCCATTAAGTGAGCAACGCGAACGCTGAGCAGTTCGGCAGGCTCATCTAGGCAAGCTCAATGGCCGTGATCGCCGTTGAAAAACATCAAACTAATTCGCTTCACTGATACAAGCCTCTAATATTGCTAAAGCTTCTTCCAACATTTCTGGTTGAGCTTTACCGAGCAACTTGGCTTTTCTGGCCAGATAATCAATGGATTTAATTTGGTCCACCATAATCACACCTTTTACATCTTCACCGGCGGGAATTTTAATATGTACGGGATAATCTCGACTGGTATTTGTAACTGGACATACAATAGCTAGGCCGGTATTTTGATTAAATATTTTATTACTCAATACTAATGCCGGTCGCCAACCTTTTTGTTCGTGGCCAGCCTGCGGATCAAAAAGCAAGGCAATATAATCACCGCGCGCAGGAATGAATGGTTTTTTCACCATACCTCTTTACCCGTAGCTTTGCCCCAATTCAATTCTTTTGCCGGATTTTTTTTCGAAGCGTTTTTGAATAAATCTTGTATACGATATTTTTTTTGGATCTTTTTTGTGGGCTTGAGAACAATACAACCTTCTACGGCTTCTATTTCTAAGGCATCGCCAGTTACAAAATGCGCTACGGAAAGTGCTTCTTTAGGAATGCGTAAACCTTGACTATTTCCCCATTTTTGGATTTTGGCTATCATACGGCTCTCCTAGGTATATACATAGTATAAACAGCAGAAGAAGGGTTGTCAAGGTTACTTCAACACAGGAAATGGTCTATTTTCCCAATACTCTCATAAAGAACACCCAATTTACGTCGGAATCAACAACCCCCAAAGGCCAAAGCCTCTAGGGTACTTTATCCTTGACGAGTACCCTTTTTAAGGGTATATTGAAAAATGTGGAAAAGAAAGTCTACCAGATCCGGATCACCAAGAAAGCCTTGAAGGCTTTCGATAATATGCCCCAGGAACAGCAGCTGAAGTTCCACCGCTTAGCTCAGTATCTACGGGAGAACGGACCTATCGCAAAGATTTGGCCGAACTTCAGTGACTTGGGAAAGAACAAGTATCATTGTCATTTGTCCTACCACTGGGTTGCGTGCTGGACATACAAAAAAGAAACTTTGACCATTGAGGTGTACTATGTTGGCAGTCGTCAAAACGCCCCGTATTGATGTGCGAATCAAAGGAGACATTTCTCCTCTTATGATGGAAGTACTCAAGAAAGAGTATGGCCGAAAGCTCCATATCCAAAGCGAGTGGGAAGAGAGCGTCGACTATTTCGAGACCGCCCAAGCCAAAGCCTTGAACAAGAAGGCCACTGTCGCTAACTGCATCCAGATTTACCGAGAGAACTTGGGATTGACTCAAGGCGAACTTGGGCAGAAAGTAGGCGTGTCTAAGAACTATATCTCGGATTGGGAAAATGGGCATCGCAAGGTGAGCAAGGACAAAGCCAAGAAGCTTTCTGCACTGTTCCATATCACCATCGATCATTTTCTCTGATCCATTTCACAAGAACTTTGAAGCTGAACGGCTTACCTATTGTATTTTTTATACCGGCGTCTCGATACTAATCCTTTGGATTCACTCGACGACCGGAACTACCATGGACACCAATTGGCGTGGAAGGGTTACCCTCTACTACGGACACCGAATGCCGCGAAGCAGTGTATCGAGGTAGAGACACCTATTTTCCCAATACCCTCACAAAAGACACCCAATTTACGTCGCCTTCAATTACATATTTCACAAATACTTCGGTATTTAATTTTAATTCTAGCAGAGTTAAAAACTTTTTATTGTCGCGAATTTTCGCGTCGGTGTTTAAGGTGAAGCTTAATGTTTTGTTTTCTGTTAAACCTTTTACGGTCAAGGTGTTAGAAGTGGTGTCGATAGCAATGATGTTTCCACGTAGACCTTGAGATGTTGCTTCTTTGCTTACGGTATGGGTGGGTTTTGGAACCGGAGCAATATTGATATTGGTGGAGTCGGTTTTAGCGTTTATGAAGATTATGGCGAGGGTGGAGAGTAGTAATATTTTTTCTAAACGATATATTTTCATGGTTATTCTTTCTTAAAATTAAATACTGATTGCTTTGAAAATTTTAATTGTATCTCAAAAAATGATAGTAAATGCTTTATTTAGATAATTCAGTTATTAAAAATACTCTTGTTAACTGTTTATGATAATTTCGAAATGTAACTCGTTTTTTAAAAACTTTTTTTCTTATATGCAATCAAACCGATTACAATTTGAGCCAAAGAAAAAGTACATAACCAGTATCCGTATTTAATCTCATACCGCTGACTGACAAAAAGAAAACCGACGAAAATAGACATGACGAAACAAAATGTAATTATTAGGATCGCCGAGCTACGAAGTCGACCTTTATTGAATGCAAAAAAAGGAGAGAATATAATTAATTGCCCCGAAAATAATAATACAATATTAAAAAAACTGAATAGCAAGTCATCTCGATAACCTCCTATTAGCATCAAAGTGTAAATTGGTGAGCGGCAAAAAACCCTCCATCCTTTTACATTCTTAGCAAAGAAATCCACCTTGTCGATCCAGAAGGAAGTAAACATTGATCTGCGCCCCGTTTAACGGACACTTTACTAAAAGTAAATTAGGTCAATTGACCGGAGGTGTCTATGAAAGAAAAAGTAACAAAAAAGCGTTATGG
>JAYTSD010000001.1:0-225314 GCA_043745805.1 Fibrobacteria bacterium | reverse complement strand
TAAATTCGAGCTGGCTGCTCTCATTTTTCTTTGTGAATTAAATTGGCTTGTGTCTCCCGAAAGTTATTCATACTCCCGAAAGCTACCCGCTCTCTTTTTCTTGCTTCTTATCTCTATCTCAAATAAACTCATTGACTTCTGAGAATCAATGACCGATTCTTAATCGGGGCAGAAAAGATATGCATCTTTTGCAAAAGCGTCAAGCAATCAGTAGAAAAAATCAAAAATATTTTTCCGGCTGACTTTTATTCCTAGAACGGCCTATATCGGCACATAATGGGGGATGGATTCACGCGATGCCCTAAATATGTGTGAAAATCAGCAAATAGTTTTTAAAACCAAGTCTTTGGCAGCATTCACCCATTTATCATCGGCATTCAAAGAAGGCAATAAAACCAAATCTTCTCCACCCGCTTCAATAAAACTGTCTCGAGCACGAATGGTGATTTCTTCCAAAGTCTCTAAACAGTCTGCCACAAAAGCCGGACAAATAACCAATAGCTTTTTCGCACCCTGCTTTGCTAATGCAACCAATACCTCGTCCGTATACGGTTTAATCCAAGGCGTTCGTCCTAAACGCGACTGAAAAGCAGTGGAGTAACTTGTAGGTGACAGGTTTAGGCTAGTGGCCATACGGCGCGTAGTATCGAAACATTGGGCTCGGTAGCAATGGCTATTTTCAGCGCGTATGCTTTCACAGCAAGAGTTATCCGCCTTTAAGCAAAAATTTGTTTCACATTCGCTTTTGCGAATATGCCTTTCAGGAAGTCCATGATAACTGAATAAGATATGATCGGGTTTTTCCTTAGCTAACGCAATTTCTGCATTGGCCGCAAAGGATTGTATAAAACCTTCTTGATTATAAAAAGGAGGAATAGTATGTACCGCCGGGATATTCCAACATTGACGTAACTCCTGCGCGACTTCTTCAATAGAAGTACCCGTCGCTGCGGAAGAATATTGAGGATACAAGGGAAACAAAATTAAGTGATCGAGCTCATGGGCATTTAATTTTTTTAAAGCTGAACCGATGGAGGGATTACCATAGCGCATTCCCATTTCGACTTGATAATTTACCGGTAAAACATTTTTCAGTTTTTCGCAAAAAACCAGGGAGAATTGTAAAAGGGGTGAACCTTTTAAGGTCCATATTTTCCGATAGGCTGCGGCAGATTTAGGCGAACGAAAAGGAAGAATGATTCCCTTTAATAATAACCAACGCCCTAGGGCTGGAATGTCGAGAACTCGAGGATCGCTTAAAAATTGATTCAGGTATTTTCGTACCGACGCTGTAGTTGGAAAGTCTGGCGTGCCTACATTAACAAGTAATACACCGATTTTTTCTATTTTGTTTTGTGAGTTTTCCATAGTTTTTAAAGCTTAGGTCCTGATAAAAAAATTGTCATGCTCGCATTGGATAAACTTTGAATACACAGCTACAAAGACAAACAATAACGAGAATTGAACGAATTGACTGTTAAAATAGAGCGCGCATTATACGGATGTCTTTAGCAATTTCCCCAACAAGGGGGGCGCAATCACGGAGGTTAATAATGACATCGCGATAATGATGGCATAAGTTTGACCTGAGAATACACCTGCTTGCTGCCCAAGGCTTGCCACAATAATGCCGACTTCTCCCCGAGGCACCATTCCCACTCCAATAATTAAAGCCGATTTTCGACCTAAAGACAAGGCTCCTAAACCGCAACCCACAATTTTACCTAATACAGCTAAGACCGTAACAATACCCAATGCAGTTAATGTTGAGATATTTCCTAAAGCATGCAAATCCACTTGTGCGCCAGTCACTACAAAAAAAAAGGGGACAAGAAAGGCTAAAATGGGATGCAATTGTTTTTGCAGTGACCCCCGCTGGTCGGATTCGGCTAAAATCATTCCTGCTAAAAAAGCTCCGATTATTGCGGCTAAACCTAAATATGAAGCCGCAACCGCAAGCAATAAACAAAGCGCTAAAGCAAAAGAAAGTGGAGAGTGAGAACTTATGGGCGCATCAAGCCAAGCTGAAGATTTACGCATCAAGCGCGCACCTACTAAAGTAATCACGATTACAAAACCAACCGCTTGTACAAAAACAAAAATCAAGCCCGCAAAATTTATCCCGCCTCCGCCTTGTAAGGCGGTAACAACTCCCAGTAGTAACATGGCGAGAATATCATCTATAACCGCTGCGCCCAAAATTACACGGCTGGCGGTTAAATTCAAGGCACCCATATCGCTCAATACTTTTGCGGTGATACCCGCAGAGGTTGCCACAAAAGCGGCGGCAATAAATAAGGATTTTGGCGTATCAAAACCGCTAAAATGCGCCCAACCCGCGCCTAAAATAAATGGCAAGGCCACTCCACAAACACCTACAAGGGTTGCGACCGCGCCGACTTTTTTTAAATCCACTAAGCGCGTTTCCAAACCCACGGAAAAAAGTAAAAGTACCGCGCCGATTTCCGCTAATACTTCTAGGGGTTCATGAATATGTATCCAGCCCAATAAAGACGGGCCTAAAATGCAGCCCACAGCAATTTCACCCACTACCGAAGGAAGTTTTAAGCGTTGCGCGATTTCCGCACCAATTTGTGCGGCAGCAAAAACCAAAAAGAGTTCGAGGAAAATTTGGGTCGTGTGATTCACTGTTATTTTTTTGTCATCATTCTAAAAACATTATACTCTATTTAATAATATGTCGGACACGCGGCATTATGAACAGATATTACCTCTATTGCAAATACAAATAACGACATTGATCTGGCAATTCAAAATGCCCGTCCGTTAATTGTTTTAATGTCGATGTCACTTCTATCTGCTTTTCAGCCTCACAAGCGGGAGAATTTTTATTGGAATAGGTCATGATTTGTTCCACAATTTTGCGACTGAAGGGCATTTCGGTTTTTATCACGTATTTTTTTTCCTCGAAGCAGGCATTAATATTTTTACCACTATAAATCCAATCTCCGTTTTTAGCAGCGATAAGCTTTATATTTTCCGAGCGATTTAAAATCAGGCAAGTAATTTTGGATAAAGAATCCATTTTGGTATAAGCGAGAATTAATTTTTTGTTGTCCGCTTTTTCACAGCCGTCACGCAGTAAAACCACAATGTCCTTAGCTTCTTTACTTCGAGGTTCAATCAGTTGTAAAGATTTGCAAATATTGATACGTACTGAATCTCCTCCTGAATTTAATTTATCCACTAATTCCAAAAAACTGGTTTTAATTTGTTTATCGGGAACGACGAGTTTTGTGGATTTTACTTCGCATTTTTTTTGTTGTGCACTGTCAGGTTCAGAGCAGGAAAAATGAATTTCCGCTTTTCCCTCTAAAGTTTTTACTGTAAAGGATTCGGAAAAATCTTTGGCAAATAGAGTGCTTATCAAAAAGAAACCTAATAATGTAACCTGGAGATATTTCATAGCACCTTTCTTTTAAAGTTGCGAAGAAAAATTGGTGGAGCCAAGGAGAATCGAACTCCTGACCTTTTCATTGCGAACGAAACGCTCTACCAACTGAGCTATGGCCCCACTGCATGGGCTAAATTAAAAAAACCTACACGGATTGCCATTACAATTTCCCCATCGGAAAATAAATGAGGGGGTGGATGAGGATCACCCCTGTTTACCTTTGCGGAACTCCCATTCCCGATCTGCAGCGCTCCGCTTAAACAGTGGAAGCCGAGGCCAGGGGGAGAATGGGTTTAAGCCCATTTTCCCCCTTAAAATACGCAAAGATCGCATATGTTTAATAGGAAAATAAATCCTTGATTTTGCTCGCCAAGCTCTACAATGTTAATAGGGGAGTGTATGATGTTCAGTGGGAAAACTCATTTAAATTCGCAAAAGGGATTTATCCTAATTTTTTCGGTTTTAATGATGCTGGGCATTTCCGCTATGGCAGTAGGTATGGTATTTAACTCATATACCACGCGTGTTACGGCCCAAAATTATAAAAATAAAGTTCAATCCTTTTATGCTGCCGATGGAATAATGACTATGCTCGCCGATGAAGTTTTGAGTGGGCGCGATACTTTGTATACAAACACTGGCGGTCGTGGAAAAATTACGGCCAAGCTTTGGAGTAGTAATGGCTCGAATGTTAAAAGTTTTTATGCCGCCGTGCAAAACGCTTCATTAGGCAATAGTATAGAGGTAACATCCAATTATCTTGGCTCCTACTGGAACAGTAATGGATATAATGGTAATTTAACTTACAAAGATGATTATGGACTTTTTTGGCAAGGATATATTTATGCGCCCACTACAGGATATTATACTTTTTATGTGCGTGCAGACGATCAATCGGAATTTTATTTAAGTACGGATGAAGCCAAAGCAAATCGTAGCTCACAACCCATTGCATATAATTACTCTTACATGGCACAGAGTAGTAACTATTTAGTCGGTGGCTGGCCTACTTTAGCGAGTCAACCCTCCTCCTCACAATGCAATAATTGCAAAGTAGTGTCGGATCCACAAATGCTAACGGGTGGGAAACGTTATTACTTCGAGTACTATCATAAAGAAGGCGGCGGTGGAGATTATGGACAAGTAGGGTGGTCAGGACCTGAATGGATTACCGAAAAGCCTATTCCTGCAAATCGCCTAGCACCCTATGACAATTCAAATTCAGGCATTGATTCTACACTCGATTCCATTGTCGTAGGTTCAACCAAGGTCAATTTTCGAGTATCTCCTTTAGGAAGTGAAACCTATTCTATTTTCGCAGAAAGTTATATGCAAAAAGGTGGAAAAGATTCCGTATATAAAACATCCTTATTACAAAAACTCTCTTTACACTCTAGCGCCGTGCTTCCGCCGGATACTTCGTGGGCAAGAGTAATTTATTATGACTATAGCACGAGTAACATTTCCGCATCGGGTAATCCTGAATTTCAAAATTTTCCTTTTGGAAGTGGTGGTGGATCGGCTCATACCGGCATGGTTCAAACAAACAAATTAAAATATACCACTCTGGATGCTAGTTATTTTGCGCGCGACTCTATTGGTAAACCTCTGCTTACTACTAATGCAAGTAATATCTTTTATAATTGTGCGGTGGAAAGATGGTTTACTCCTTGGAATCCTGCCGATACGGCTACAAACAATTGGATGCCGCGTGATGGCAATGGAGACAATTCCAAGTACAATGATTGCACACCTAAAAGTGTTAAGGGTACTAAAGATACCGCCGCTTATAAAAATTATGTTATCAAAGATTCTCTGCCGTTTATTCGCCAAGGGGAATTAGGAACTTATTTCTATAGATATGCCAAAACGGGTAGTGCATCGGATTCAGGCTTTTTTCCGATTGATGGAAAAGGTTGGGGGAAAGAAGGAAAGAGTCGTAATTATTCCTTTTGCATGGAAATGCATGGTCAATTTGCAATGGCTCCCGGTATGAGTTTCGATTTCAAAGGTGATGATGATGTATGGCTATTCATTAATAATACTTTGGTTATGGATTTGGGAGGCGATCATGTCTCTCTCTCTGGATCAGTAAATTTTGACTATTTAGGACTGTCTACCGGTTCGTCCTATCCTTTTGATCTTTTTTATTGTGAGCGCATGGTCACCGAATCGGATATTCTCATCACGACTAATTTACCCATGGGTAAAAATAGTACTCCGCCTAAGAAAAACTGGAAACGAGATTATGGGAGCATCGATTAGGTGTTACCTCAATTTTATTTTTAAGGACACAATTCTTCCCTATAATTAAAGACGCTAATGACTAGGAAAGGTCGTAAACTTTCTCCACATAAATCCGCACTTACAAAATCTAATGAAAGCTACTGATATTCCTCTTTGAACAATGGTTCTAGAACTATTTTTGAAAATTACGGACAGCCAATTAAAACCACTTTTAGTAAGTAAACTCACGGCCTATGAACAAAAACATGATGTTGCAAATATTGCTATTCACCGAGGAGAATTACAAAAAATATTGGCTAAGGAAATAGGAATTGAAAATATATGTTTAATTGGTGATGCAGCTCATTCCGCCACACCAAATTTAGCGCAAGGAGCTTCTCAAGCCATTGAAGATGCTTATGTGATTGGACAACTTCTGGATAAAGGAGTTTCTATTGAAATACTTTTTCACAATACGAAACGTTAAGAAAAAAAGCCAACTACATTGACATTGTCAATACAAGTTGGACTCTTGGTAAATTTGCCCGTGTAGAAAAGGGTTTGGGAATTATGCTTAGGAATTTTATAATGAAAAATATTCCACAATCTTTCAACAAAAAACAAATGGATAGGATATTCAATATCTAATTCAATGCATGGAAATTCTGTTGTTATAGCAGTCCCATTAATGTTTGTTGAACTCTTACAAAACACGTCGGGCGGTTAGGAAAAGAAAAGCGCGGCACATAGCAACGACATTGGTTTGCAAAAAATGCATAAGTAAAATTTACCAACGGTAACCTCTCCGAACGCCTTATGAATTCGCCTTGAATTCTTTTTGTATCCTAAACGAATACCCTCGGAAACAATCGAATCATACGTTTACTCCCTAAGAAATTTGGCTTGGGAACTCAAAAAAGGAAACGCATAAATGAATATTTCACTTCAGCAAAAACTGTTAACTGCAATGCTAATTGCTGCCGGAGTCGGCCATGCGGCTCCCAAGCTCATTGCCATTGGTTCCTTGGATCTACCCAGCGACTTCTCGGGGATTACCACCAATGTGGAAAGCGGTCTGCCTGGTAATAATTTAGGCGGAATCGGTTCGGGCTTGGCCTGGGCTGGCGGAAACAAATTTGTGGCCATTCCTGATCGCGGTCCCAACGCCACCACCTATCCGAATGGTCCCTTAATCGACAATACCACCAGTTATATTGGTCGTTGGCAATCCTTGGAATTGAACTTAAGCGCCGTACCCTCCGGCTCGCTGCCCTATACCCTCACACCAACACTGACTGGTACGACCTTGCTATATAGCGAATCGCCGCTCATTTATGGAACCACAGCCGCTCTTCCCAGCGCTGTGCCTGATATTAACACTGCCGACAAACACTACTTCACCGGCCGTTCTGACAATTTCCTTCCTGGGCTTTCCATAAACTCAGCTTTCGCCCGCCTTGATCCCGAGGGTGTACGCGTGTCTAGAGATCGTAAAAGTCTTTTCATTTCCGATGAATATGGTCCCTTTGTCTATCAATTCGATAGAGCCACAGGCAAGCGTATCCGCAGCTATTCCCTGCCAGAACATTTTGCCATTCCCAACCTTTTTAGTGTGGGCGCCAGCGAAATCGCCGGCAATACCACTGGTCGTGTTACCAATAAAGGCATGGAAGGTTTGGCCATCACACCCGACGGAAAAACCTTGGTCGGGTTTATGCAGAGCCCGCTACTCCAAGACGGCGGCGATGGCGGACGTGCCAACCGCATTGTAACTATTGATATCGCCTCAGGTATCACACATGAATATGCCTATGACAATTTCATCGGACCCCCGTTGAGCAAGGCTTACAATAGCAGTGAACTCTTGGCCTTAAACAGCCACCAATTCTTGGTTCTCGAACGCGACGGCAAGGGCCTTGGTGATGGAACCAAAGCCGTGGTCAAGCAGCTCTGGTCCGTTGATGTCGCCGGCGCAACTGACGTTTCCAGTCTCTCAGGTGCCACGGCCCTATTGGCAGTCGCTCCCGTCAAGACCTTGTTCTTGGATATTGCCGCGGTACTCAAGACCAACGGCATACTCGACACCCAAATTCCTGCCAAGCTTGAAGGAATAGCAATCGGAGAAGACATAGTCCGCGATGGCGTGGTCAACCATACCTTGTACCTTTCCAATGACAATGACTTTATCCCACTGATCGCCGGTGCTAACAAGTTCTTCGTTTTCGCCTTCACTGATGCCGATTTAGCTGCCACCTCACTATCACTCGCAGCTCAATTATTCAATGTTACCCCAATTGCCAATGCCGGTGCCAATACCGCCCTTACTCTGTATGAAGCAGACGGTGCGATTTTAACTGGAACGGCTTCCGATGAAGATGGTGATGTTGTTTCCTGCCGTTGGACCGAAGGAGCCACAGTTCTAAAAGATTGGTTTCTCGCAAGTTCCGGAAACTGCGAATTGACCCTGCAAGGCCTGGGTTTCCCAATCGGTGAACATACGCTTACCCTAGAAGCAACGGATCAAAAGGATACCACTGCCGACAATATGATTCTGAATATTGGTAATGCTCCAGGACCTTTCGCGCATTGGTCCTTCGACAACGGAGTTGGAGGCTTTTTCGCCACCGATGAAACTGGACATGGATATGACTTAGTTGCCTTGCACAAGCCGGAAGCCTTAAACCCCATTGCTGGCGTTGTTGGACGCGGCCTGCAGTTCAAACAACCCGGATTTGAACTGGAAGCTCGCGGATCGCGCGGAGCTTTCAATTTCTCCCATGCCACCATTGAAACTATCGTTTTGAACCCAGGAACAACCGGCGTGATTCTGGCCAGCACGAAATTCCAAACCGGGGTAGCGCAAGGGTATGTACTCATGATCTGGCCCGGGAACACGCTCAATTTCGCAACCGGAAACGACCAGAATGACATCAAGTGGAACGAAACCCACTCGACCAATCCCTTGATCCCAGGAAAGGTGTACCATGTCGCCGCCGTCTTAAATGACAACGGAATGAACAGGGTATACATAGACGGCGTAGAAGCCGGAGCCCAACCCTTCGTACCTTACTTGCCTTATGATGGTAGAGCCATAGTCGGTTACAAATACGGGGATGGCAGCTTCAATACCTATTTGACCAATGGAGCCGTGGATGAGCTCAAGGTTTATGACCGGGCGCTTTCAGCTGCGGAGATCAATGCTCATTATCTTCAAGTCAAGGCAGGAATCGACAACGTCAATATGCCTCACTAGTCCGGTCGCTTTTTTTCGCAAAGGACCGATCTGATGGGTTGGTCCTTTTGTCGTATAAAATTTACACGTTACCCAAATTTTTACCAGGACCTTTTAACAAGGTCCCTTTAAAAAAGCAAGTCGCATTTTTTTAAATTCATGAATTAACACGATATTACTTACATGATACATGTAACAGTTATTTCCATAGCTTAATTCCTCAGTTAGCGTGCAGTCAAGAATGAGCGACTTCAGCTTTTCATTTTTTTCTTCCATTTTTTTGGCTTTACTGAAATAGAAATCAACTATACTTATGTAACAAAAAAAAGGATATCACAATGGACAAACAAATTTTTACTTGTTTGTGGTTTGACGGGAAAGCCAAAGAAGCCGCCGATTTTTATTGCTCAATTTTTAAGAGCTCAAAGCTCGTTTCAGCTAACCCAATGGTGGTTATTTTTGAATTGAACAAAACCAAATTTATGGGCCTAAATGGTGGGCCACAACACAAGTTCTCTCCAGCTACTTCATTCGTTATTTCCTGCGATACACAAAACGAGATAGATTATTATTGGGAAAATCTAGGTCAAGAAGGTGTCTATAATAAATGTGGTTGGCTGGACGATAAATATGGCGTTTCATGGCAAATTGTACCTAGCATTTTGGGTGAGCTTATGAATAATCCGATAAAAGCACCCAAAGTTATGTATGCCTTTATGCAAATGACAAAATTTGATATTGAAGCATTAAAAAACGCGTAAAAATAATATGGAAAAATTTAATTCCATAAATTTTTGTCCAAATGGTTGAGGGACAAGGCTGATAAGATAGATACAATAGGTTCTCAAACAATAAAAAAAGAAAAGGTAAGCCTCACATTAATGCAATGTCGCATTCACACTATCTATGGCACTTTTCACCACTGAATAATCTGCCTGAATCATGGAAAAATCCTTCGCTAAATTATAAACCTTGATTTCATCCAATGCGGCATTCTTCAAATAGTCACTGAATATTTCATTTCCATAAGAATAGGCCACAGAGAGATGCCCTCTATTGGGTAAGTAGGGAGTGTATGAAGAGACACCTGCTTCAACGCCATCAATATATATCCTGTTCCAACCGGCATCGTTGATCACTGCAGAAACATAATGCACACGATTTTCTTTCAAAGGAAAAGTGGCAAGAATTTGATTCCAAATCGGATCAATTTCATTATTGCCAGTTGCGAGTGAAAGAATATTTCCTGGCCAAATTGATAACTCCCATCCTCTAGCTACTTGCTTCCAGAAAGGTGTAGTATGGCCATACTCCACATTGGCAAGAATGGCTTCCCCTTTTGTGGAATGCGACGAGTTTTCCGAAACATAAACAATAGCCTCCAAGGTCACCTTTTCGAAATTGAAAACCCCACCCGATTTAACTGCTTCCAGTTCAACTTCACCTTGGCCAAAAAACAAGGCCTTGCCAACAATACCAGGCCGTACGGCTAGGTCAGCGCTATCTCCTTTCATCATCACCAAATGATGGCCATTTCCGGTTTCGTCTTTTGCATAAAATTCCTTATTTCCATTTTCAAAAGACCAATGGACAATGGGAAGCTGCGCTCGCGCGCAAGCAAAAGCCATTAATACACAACTTGAGAATAGTGAAACATTATTCATATAATTCCTTTTATGTTAAAGTTGAATTGATGAATAAAATACCTCGGGTGAAATTTACTGGCTACCACAATTGTGCTTCAATTGTGTTAAAATCAATTGCGAACTCGTATCAATTCAAAAACCTAATTAAGAGGGTTTCAATAAAACCACATAAAAAATCCAAATTTTAACTAGCAAATACATTAAGATATTAAATATTAATTTCTAAGGGACACGGACTCACCGCTGCTTTTTGGTATTGCATGAAATATTAAATGTAGTCTTTCGAAAACTCGCACCATTTTTATTTCCACAGCTGATTAATCCCTAAAAGGAATTGAACCTTCTCAAGAAAAAACCAAATAAAACATTTTTTGAAATTTACCAGTTTCGAAATATTTTCATCTTAAAATTTAAAACAGAGAAATAAAAAAAATCTGGGAAAGGGTTATGCTAAAACAGTTAACGAACTTCACTCATTAGGTACCATGATAAAGGGGTGTTTTATTTTTGGACCGAATAGTTTTAAATGTTACATGCTGGTGACATAGGCTAAAATAACTTTTGGATAAATGGTTAAAAAATCGAAGTATTAAGAAATTAAAGTATTTTGTATTATAATACAATATGGATTTTGTTTAGGATTAATAGCAAATGTTGAAACAAGATATAATTAACCTAGTTAAAAATAATATCGATAAATTTAATCCCATAGATTTTTGCCCAAACGGAGGCTATGCAATGTTTGATAAACTGGACATTATTGTTTCTCAAATTATTCAAGGAGAAAAAGGAAGCATAGTCCATTTGACCCTATTATATGATTGTGATATTCCGGGAGCGTGTTTCGCAGGGAGCATCCGTGGGGAAATGCTGGATAGAAAAATTCTTATTGGCCATGACAATTCGGTGACATTAATACCCTAATGACTTATAAAATATTTTGTACGAATAAGTCGGCTTTTCCAAACGTGAAAAAGTTGGACTGTTTGCATATTGGGATACGCGCCTTTATAGTCCAATATGTCTCGCGCTTGGTTTAGGTGCGCTTTATCGAGTTTTTTGATTTTCAGTGCATTGCAAGTTTAATTTAAATCCTTTATCCTATTGATAAAATCCATGCGTTTGCCTTTTTTGCGGAAGGCATTTGTACACTTTTTTTGTTTTTTTTGAACACGAAAATATCACTTATAGATTATGTTTCAGACATAAAGAGGAGATTAACTATATGCAATGTAAAATTATCACGGTAGCCTTGGGTATGTTTATTGGCCTAGCATCTGCACATTTGGGTGGGCCGAACATTGCAGCCCATACAGGAAGAACTCTTATTCCCGGTAGAATGGACACACTTATTTGGACAGTCCCCATTAAACATGAGGGCACAGCTATAGCCTTATCTATTGATGGTAAAACTTGGGTAAATCAAACCACCACCAATTTATTAGGATCGGCAACCAGATATATTTGGACGGTTCCGAATATTGCTACCACTACTGCAAGAATTCGAGTATGCCAATGGAAAGGTACTACTTCTGCTAATTATTGCACCGATGCAAACAACAGCACGGATTCCTCAGGTACGGGTCCGAATTCCAAAGGTGGACAGATTTATACCTTGGTGAGCGGCAATTTCACCATACAAGGAACTTCGGCTTTGTTACATAATGAAGCCTTGAATGAATTTGCTGAAAGCATCCATGCGAATAAGGGTAACCCGAATGTGGACGTAATATATACTTTATCCTCTTCCGAAAAAGTTATTTTCCAAGCTTTGGATTTACAAGGTAAAATACTCACTACTTGGTTAGATGGACCTCAAGAAAAAGGAAAGTATCATTATTCCTTTTTTTCCAATGCGGTAGATATTCATCAGACGATTTTGCTTAAACTTCAGTTAGGTAACAAAGTAACTTCGCAAGTTTGGAATAATCTGCCTTAAATTATCGAAACTAGTACGAAGTTATTTCGATAATTTAAATTCCTTAAAAAATTGGAGGTGGATATACAAAGCCAAGTACCTTTATCTATTGTAATGCTCGGCGCTAGCGGGGCCGTGGGTAGCGAAACATTAAAGTTACTCTTAAAAATGCCGCAAATTGAGAAGTTAACCTTGTTATGCCGCAAGCCCATACCCAACCTTCTAGATAATAAGGTTCAACAATTTAATATCGATATATTTAATTCTCTCTCCTATGAAAAGGCCTTGCTTGATCATCACACCGCCATTTGCACCTTAGGTGTGGGTGAACCGTCAAAAATGAGCAAAGAAGAATTTGTTAAAATCGACAAACTCGCAGTAATTGATTTTGCTAAAGCTTGCAAAAAATCGGGCGTGAAACATTTTGAATTATTAGCGGCGGTAAGCATTAATGCAAAATCCGCTAGCTTTTATTTAAGAAAAAAAGGTGAATTAGTGGAAGAATTAAAAGCTTTGCAATTTGAAAGGCTAAGTATTTTTCAGCCTTCCATGATTTTAACGCCCCACAATCGCTATGGCTGGAGCCAAGCCTTAGTGCTGAAGGTATGGCCCTATCTTAATTATATACTGATAGGTGGATTAAAAAAATATCGTGGTATTAAGGTGGAACAATTGGGAAAAGCTATCGCTTTGAATACCCTAAAAGTTAACACCGGATATGAAGTGCTTACTTGGAAAGATTTTTTTTAATTTAACACTTTTTATCGTATTGAGTTTTCGCAACTTTATCAAGCGACCTAGATTAATAATATTCTTAGTAATTATATAGGTCATTTATTTTTAGGTTACGCATTCGGCTTTTGGGATCTCATCGCTTAAACTTTGGTTTCTCTCCCACAAAATCATGAACCAACCCATGATGCTGAAAATATTATTTCACTTTTACTGCGCTAGTTTCGAATAGGCAGGTATTACAAGTTTAGTGATTAGTGATGTAAATTTTTATTGAGCAAAGGTTTTATGGTTCTATAAAAATCTTGACGCGTCAGCGCTAGGGCATCACATAATGCAGAAACCGAACAATTTGATTTTACCTGAGAAACAATTTCCGATATTAAACCGCGATCTCGTCTTTTTAATCTCAATGCTGCACCTTTAACATACGCCATTTGCACGCGTACGATTTGCTCAGCTTCCAAAGCTCTTTTCTCCATTATTATTAATCGTTGTCTGAGATTAGTAATTTCTAAACGAAATTCATCAGAGTTTTTTATTGGCCGACCTCTTTTTCCCAATCCTAATTTGCCTTGGGATATTTGTTTTTTCCATGCGGTTAAATGAGAAGCATAAATACCTTCATTGCTTAAAAAGGCTTTTACACTACCTTGCCTACTCTCTTTGATTTCCTCAACTCGTTTTAAAATGTCTAGCTTATAATTATTCGAGAAGCTGCGCCGGTGATCATTTCGCTTTAACAAAGATATGGGTTGGTATTTGTTTTCATTTAGATTCATATTTTTTTAAACGCTTTCAGGTAACATCTAAACCCCAAAACAAGAAGGTTTACCTTAGATGTACTGCATTAAATATTTGTCTCAAATAATTGTTCACTAATTTCAAAAGTTTTTTTGTAACAAAATTTTATTCATCTTGGTAATAGACATGGACAGACTAATGTGGCAATCTTAGGTTTTTACCGGCTTTACCATTTGAGATAAAGCTCGTTGATAAAGGTATCCCAAATTTTCAAGGAGAAAAATTATGTTCATTAAATCAATATCTAAGACATTAAGTATTGGAGTAGCAGGTATGCTTGCTCTTACAGCATCAGTGTTTGCACAATCAGGCACTGGTATAACTAATTCATCTACTACTGAAACCAATATGCGGTATTACGTGGATTTCGCATCTACCACAATTGCCGGCCATGCATCGCAACCCACCGGTACCTTTGCAGGTTCTGTGGTCAAATTTCATAGCTTGCAATTATTAAGTAATGCTTCTACAGGCGCTTGTTTTGAAATCATGACGGTTCATCCAGATTTTATCCCCAATGAGGTCGCCGATACGCGTATTTGGTACGTTAATAACGCTGGAGTTAATGCGGTTTTAAATGATGATTTCGGTGGTACACTTTTTTCCCGTGCCAATGTTTATTTGTTGGGGTTTCAATCCTTTAAAAACCTTTCAATCGCGGCCTTTAGTCCCTCATGGAACAATGCACAATTCACAATTAATGTAAATCGCTCTAACAAAAGTGAATCGTCTTGCACCACTGGAAATGGTGGCGTTCCGTGGCTTAAAGTCATAAATGGCGTTTTAACCAACGGCTAACTAATTTATCGCGGGGGTCCTAAATTTTATGTTTTGGATTCCCGCTTCAAAACAAAAGTTTAAAAAAAACTACTTCATTAATTAGTTACTTATATGAAAAATATTTTCATTTTAATCACGGCCATTTTATGGATACTTACTGCTCTTCCGGTACTAGCGGCTTCACCTATAATTGAAAAAGGTCGAGACATCTCTTCGCTTTTAAGAAATGATTCTATTTCTAGATCAGAGGCTGACCAAAAAAACAAAACAGATAAAGAACATGGTCAAGCGCTAATTGAAGCCATGTACGTGAATGAAGTTGGATCCGAGTGCATAGCCTATGAACCTACAAGTGAATCATGTCTTCTATCCGTTGATGAGTATAATCGAAGTTTAGCAAGTCAAAACTTTTCTCTCCAAAATGTAGGCCCGAATTTCCCCAACTTATGCGATATAGAAAAAGAGCAAACTGCACTATTAAAGATACTACTGGATGAAAAGTTTCTTTCTAATTATCCTCTTCAGCCAGATGCTAAGGATAGCTTAAACAAAGTTTTTCAAGTCGCTAAAGAGGAACGGCTAAAGTCGTTTCGTAAACATCAGGGTGATTCTGCTTTACATATATTATATCGAAAATATTATGCCTCTCTTTTTCAAAGTAAGGAAGAAAAGCAATACCAAGTGATATCGTCAAGCGATTCTATTTTGGTTGACTCTCTATACAAATTTACTACTGCAAAGTGGGATCTATTACCACAGGAGTCTTTGCCTTCACAACTTGCTACGGCTAGCGCCAAAATGTCCTTGGGTGAAAGCAAAGGACCTATTCACTTACCGTTCGGCTTCGCTTATTTACATTTTGCGCAGAAAAAAAGTACACCTAATATTTCTTTTGAAGCAGCAGTGCCAATGCTAATTTCAATGCAAAATGTTCCTAAAGAACTGGAGATACTGAGAGAGAAAGTGATTTCAGATTATTATCTAGCGCATCGGCAAGAATTTTTGAGTCCTGATACTGTGCAATACAGGATGTGGTTATTACCAAACAGTCATGATAAAAAACATTTTGCATCACCTAAAAATATTCAGAAAGATACCACTCAAATACATTCACTAGTTGTGCAGCAATTTCAGTTGCCGGAAGAAATTCAAGAAAAATTAAATCTTTATCGAGTTCATGTTGGACATCTTTTAGGCCCAATGCGAACTTTTTTGGGAACTTGGTATTTCCTTCCATTAAATATTCGTAATGGCGGGATGCCAATTGCATTATTAGAGTGTCGAACACAAATTGCGAGATTCCTATTCGGTACTCCAAAGTGGAATTCTGAAACAATTGCCAAAAGTGAATCACAAACAAAAGAAAATGACCTTTGGAAAAGCATTGTCAGCGCGTATCTATCGAGTCAAGTATCAAATCCCAACTCTCAGCTAGAAGAGCAAAAACGAGAATGGTATAAGAACCAATTGGTTTTCCATTTTATTAACCCTTCTGTAAGCGAAATATCCAAAAGCAATTCCGATTAATTGACTGAAAAGATAGTCTGATCTTTTTCAAAAAAATTATGAGACAAATTCCTTGCGTACCACATCTAACCTTTAAGTGACAGATATTTAACCCGTCACTCTTAACAAAGGAATAAAAATGATTTTTAAGAATTCAAAATTACTCGGGCTTTCTGCTCTTTTAGTTACCCTTGGATTAGGACTCACGGCCAAAACCGCACAAGCCCAGGTTTCATTCGAACAATATTTAGGTACTGTCGGCAGAGCCTTGTCTACCAAGATTGATTTTGCTGCCATATCCAATTTGGCTGGTCATCAAAATTACTCAACTTTTTCCAATCCACTTAATGCGCAAGTTGTAAAGTTTTTTGACATTACAACTGCTGCTGGTACCAATCAAAATGTTTGCGTTGAATACGGCGCATGGAGTTCTGGAGTTGCTGCTGATCCAGTAATATGGATTAAGGACAACAGCCAAGTTTATCAAAAACTGTCTGATGATGCAGGTGGCACGTTATTTCCAAAAGCGCGTATTTGGTTCACAAACGTGACAACTTTCCGCTTCAGCAATCCTAGAATTAGAGTGTCTGCATGGTCAGAAGCGCATAACACCGATGCATTCATGTTTTCTGGTGGTTTGATTCTTGCTGCGACTACTGAAGCCGGTTGCACAGGTGATGTCAGCATCGCTGGCGCAACTATTAATGGCGATGGCAATGTTTGGATTGCTCGTAAACTTTAATCCTAATTAATTCTGGGCCACTCCAGGCTACTGGGGTGGCTTTTTTGTTATTTATTATAAAGTACAGGATTTTTCTAGCACATGAAATGCACTACATTTGGAATTTTATTAGTAACATTGCTTGCCTTTTCACATTTGCAAGCCGCAAATTATTCTGAAGATAAAGAAGCTCTCGAAGCAAAACAAATAGTTGTGAATGCAAGAATACTTGCAAACCGTTTATCTAAAGAAAAAAATATTCAAAACAAAATCAACCAAGCACGAGAGTCGCTCAAAATTTCAGGAGATTCTAGCGATTGTTTAGCAAGCCGGAAAACAAATGGCGAATGCCTTGTTACGGTAGGAGTTTTCAATAAAGCCTTAGCTTCGGTAGAACCAGAGTCGGATTCCGTTACCTTAGCTACAAGTTTAATCGCACGAATTCGTCATGCAGTTTTAGCCCAAAAACTCAATGCACATTATTTAGAGGATCATGCCCAATTACTAGATAATGTTCCCTCACGAAAAGTATTGGCCATAGTCCTTGAAAAAACTCGCAACCAAATGATACAAGAACAATGGGGTGATTCATTACTTTACGCGCTATATGCTCGTTATGCCCAACTTTTCCAATCCCATGAAGAACGAAAATATTCCATTATTGCCTCCAGCGATTCTTCCGAAATTGATTCCCTTAATCTCCTTGGTGAGAAGAAAAACCACTTACAATGGGTTAACATCGCAGATACCCTATTACCTTCAGAAATTCAAACCCAAGCGAAGCAAATGCATAATCGAGAAATTATTCGTTTAGCCTTTCCTTATGGAGCCGCTTTGCTGCGTTTTAATGGAGTTCGTAAAACTCGAAATATATCTTTTCAGCAAGCCCTTCCCACCCTTGCAGTCTTAGCTGCTTTGCCGGAACCCGACAGTGCAGGGGATGCTTTTGCAACGTTCACTTATTATCGCAATCATCCCTCTGCATTTCAAAATCCCGACACGATTTCCGTTGATGCCGACCTTGCGCCACCGGTTTCACGACAAGAAACTACATCCAGAAGACCAAAATACTTGACGCTAGAAGATCATGATTTACCTCTTGAGCTTAGACATTGGATCGTGAATGTTACCCCCTCTATTCGAGAAGGCGATAGTATTGGACCTGAATTTTTAAGTATGGGAAATTGGACCCTTAAAGTTGTAAAAATACGCCATGGCCAAGGCCAACAACCATTCGATAAAGTTGAATTGACTATTCACGATCGTCTAGTAAAATCAAGAACATCCCTTGCAATCGCCAATGCGATGCAAGATGCTTCATTCAAAAGTAAAGCGGGAACCGAAAACCTCATTGAAGCGGCGATTGATTCCAGCATTGCCCCTAGTGAGGAGGAAATTGAAAAAAGATTAGCGCAAGAAAATAAAAGCGTGCAAGCTACTACTTTAAACGAGGATGCGAAAAAAGCACAAATGGGAGCAAATAAATATTCCATGAGAATTCGCCTCATAGAAGAAAAACGCCAACAATCCTACAAGGAATGGGAAAATCAAGCGATAGAGGTTAAAAGTTTTTGACGAATTACCTACACGTTAAAATGTATCACAAATACCACCTTTTGTATAAGTACTCCATCCTATTCTCGTATTAGTTTTATCCTATTCATTAATTGAAAGGATAACATAATGAAAAAGACAGTTTTAATTACTGGCGCATCTCGTGGATTTGGGAGAATTTGGGCTGAAGCGTTTTTAAAACGTGGTGATAATGTAATTGCTACGTCAAGAAAAGCAGAACAATTACAGGACCTTACGGAAAAATATGGTAAAGCCGTTTTACCACTTCAATTAAACATTACAAGCAAAGCGGATTGCATAGCCGTCGTGCATAAAGCCAAACAACATTTTGGTAATATTGATGTGATAATAAACAATGCCGGATATTGTGTATTTGGTACGATTGAAGAAAATAATGAAAAAGAGGCAAGAGATTTATTCGAAGCAAACGTATTTGGCACCCTTTGGATGACTCAAGCCATCCTTCCCATTTTCAGAGCACAAGGTAAAGGACATATCATTCAACTTTCAAGTGTATTAGGCTTAAATTCTTTGCCGACAATGGGCTTGTATTGTGCTACTAAATACGCTGTGGAAGGTTTTAGCGAATCATTACAAATGGAAGTCAAAGATCTTGGAATCAAAGTAACTTTAATTGAGCCAAATTCATTTAAAACGGATTTCTTCGGCTCATCTGCAATTGCAAGTAAACCAATAGATGCCTATGCAAAAATTACTACTGACTTTAAGACGGGAGACGGCTTGAAACCTGAAAACATTGGCGACCCTAATGCTACTGTGGAGGCTGTATTTGGGATAGTTGATGCAGAAAATCCGCCACTCCGATTATTTTTAGGGAAATTAGCTTACCCTTGGACACAATACACTTATGGGAAAAAGTTAGAATCTTGGGAAGCGTTGAAAGAAGTATCCGCAAAAGCTCACGGACATTAGAAACTAATTTCAAATAACTATTATTACAAAACCTATATTCTCATTAATGTAGGTTTTGTAATTTTAACTCCTGAAAAAAATGAAACGCTATAAAACCCTTTCCCAATTGCATCAAAGCAGTGGTTATCCATCGCCGGAAAACCCGATGCTTAGTTTATTGACTTGTAGCGAATTAACCAAATGTTCTATTGGTGAAGCTAAATTCACGAGTGAATTTTACATGATAGCACTCAAAAAAATAAAGTCAGGTAATTTTTTGTATGGTAAAACAAAATACGACCATGACAATGGTTCTATGTCGTTTGTAAAACCAAGACAGGTAATGGAAATCACTAATGTTGAAATGGCAGAAAAGGCATTTGTTATTTTTATTCATGAAGATTATTTTTTGGGACATAGCCTGAATTCAGAAATAAAAAAATTCGGATTTTTTGATTACGAAACTAACGAAGCCTTACATTTATCACCCTCCGAAGAGCAAATCATTTGGGAATTATACGACAAGATGAATGTTGAATATAAAAACAATCTTGATGAGTTTAGCAAGGAAATCATTTTAACTCATATTGACTCTATACTAAAATATGCACAACGTTTTTATAAAAGGCAGTTCATAAACCGAAAAATAATCACAGGGACCATGATATCGAAGTTGAATGAAGTTTTATTTTCCTATTCTGAAAGCGGCTTGTTACAACAAAAAGGATTGCCTACAGTAACCTTCATTGCTTCAAAACTAAACACTTCTTCCAGATATTTAAGTGATTTATTAAAACAAGAAACCGGTAAAACTGCATTAGAACATATTCATATCTTTTTAATTAATGAAGCTAAAAATTTATTAATGAGTACTGATAAAACCATTTCCGAAACAGCCTATACACTGGGATTCGAAAATCCACCTTATTTTTCAAGGCTATTTAAAAAAGAAACGGGAATTTCGCCGAATGCTTATAAAGAACAGTTTTTGAATTGAAAATCGGTTTTTTGGTCTTTATGTTACTGGGTAACAAAATGTTCTAAAAGCTCCGCAATTTCAGACTGATCCCCAATACTAATATTCAATAATTTTTCATGATGAATAATTTCCCAAGTATTTTTACGCTCCAAATAAACCGCTAAACACTCGAGGAATTTTTGGGGCAAAGAGTAAATTTGAATGCTCTCCGCATGGTAAACCTGATTTTCTCTAATTTCTTTAAGTAAAATTTCAGGATCTTTATACGTGTAAACTTTAACTTGTTTCGCTGCTTTAGAAGCTTTGTGTAATTTTCGCGCGCTAGGATTTCCTATTTCAATCCAAAGCCGAATTTCACCATTGGGAGTAACCGCACTAATGGCCGCAGAATCAGGATCACCTAATCCTTCTTTGGAGAGCTCCAAAAACTCTTGCTCATTCAAAACAAAAGCAATTAGTCGCATCATAAGATAGGCATTAGACTCTGAAGGATGTTGCGCCAATCTTATATCCAAGGTTTTGTACCTATCGCCGTCAATATCGGAGAGATTGATGTGAAAACGATAGAGAGTTGTCGATTGTCCCACAAAATGGCCTTGGTTAAGTGCTTAAAGTATACTTAGAATACATGAAATTAATTCGATCCTGATGGGTGATAATTTTAAAGTTCGGGTATTAAGGAATAAAAAGTTTTTATGAATCTATTATGAACCAGTTGCCAGATCAAAACTTGCTCGAAGAACTCAAAACTGAAAACAGCCATGCTTTTGAATTGCTGTATAAATTTTACTTCCCTACCATCGCGGTCTATATCCAACAAAACTCGGGCGACGCGCATGATGCCGAAGATATTTTTCAAGAAGCTATTGTGGTTTTACTGCAAAAAGTGCGCGATCCTAATTTTGTTTTAACATCCTCATTGAAAACTTATTTATATGCCATTGCTAAAAATCTTTGGCTCAAAAGGTTGCGGGATCACAATCCTAATCGGATGATCATGGATAATGAACTTATAAGTTACCCTGAGAATGATGGCTTGTTTCATGAAGAAAGGCCTCACCAAACCGAACCTGAGCGAGTGAACTCTTGGTTAGAAAAAATTTCCATTCATTGTTTTGATATTCTAAAATCCATTTTCTTTATGCAAGAACCTATGGATAGTTCAATGAAAAAAATGGGGTGGAAAAATAAAAATGGTAAGCCAAACTACTTGATAAAGCTAAATCGATTCATTTTTGGATTTTTAATGAGAGGAGTGGAAAACACCTACTATGGTTAATGGCAAAAAATATCCCTCAGAAAAGAGGTTTATCTTTCAGATGGAGGATTGGGCAAACACCGCCGTGATGGAGTAAGGGTAGACGAGGACCCGCGAAATTTCGCGAGGCCGAGGCGTAGGGGTAGGCTTACCCCTTTTAAAAGATTTTTAAACTCAAATCCCGCAATCGAAATATTTTAGAAATATATTTGAAATAAATCTGGCATCATTTCGCCTTACATTGTTACCTTACCGATAACAAAATGAGGTTATGTGAGTTCATCCATACTCGTACTTGAAGACAATCCCGACATCCTTGAACTAGTCAGCTATAGCCTAGAAAATGAAGGCTATGTGGTTTTTCCTGCCAAAACTGGAGCCGATGCGCTTTCGATTTTGAATGATGAAACTGTGGACTTAGCGATTTTAGACGTGATGCTACCCGATATGACGGGTACTGAATTATGCCGGCGCATGAAAAAAGAAGAGCGTTTGCGCGATATTCCGGTATTATTTATGACCGCCAAAACTGAGGAAACCGATAAGTTAATTGGTTTTAAAGTGGGCGCGGATGACTATGTGTGTAAACCATTTTCACCCAAAGAATTGGTAGCGCGTGCCAATGCTTTGATCAAGCGTAGCAAAGGTGGACGTGATATTTTGCAATTCAAAGAATTGGAAATATTTTTTGATCGTCATGTGACCAATGTGGCGGGAGTGCGCGTAAACTTAACACCACGTGAATTTATGGTGCTCAAAGTGCTTATTGAAGGGCAAGGCAAAACCATTGACCGTAGCACTTTACTCGAGAGGGCTTGGGGCATGGATAGCAAATCGGGACTACGTAGTGTTGATGTTACCGTAACGCGCGTACGAGAAAAAATCAAACCCTACGGCTCGTGCATTCGCACGGTAACCGGCTTTGGCTATCAATGGGATCCCGAAAGTTTTAAAGGGTGAATAAACCATTCCTTGCGCGAAGCTTGGATAATGGACGGGCACGTAAATATTCCTTGCGTGCACAATGGTTCGCATTTTTAGCCATCTTAGTCGCGCTATGCTTAGTCTTTTGTGCCAGTATTTATGGGCTATGTACGCATTTGCTCTCAAAAACCCAAGAAAAAATTTTATCCGATGAAATTCATTGGATGGCATCCCAATTTAATGCGGATAGCAGTTTACTTGCTCCCATAAAAATTGATTCTGTTTGTAAAGATTTAAGTAGCCGCAAAGGCTTTCATCTCACCATATTGGATAGCAATAATAAACTTTTGGGTGATTCGCATATTCCGACCGCAACTATAATATCTATCGTGCCCGACACTAGACCTGAATGGAAACAGGCACAACAAAAGGGCTGGAGCATAGCGACTTATTATTCCACCACCTTAAATCAAAAAGCCCTGTACATGGTGATGCCTTTACAAAGAGGACTATTAATACGCTTGGGCGCTCCACTCGCTTTGGAAAGAGGATTTCTACGCGCCTCGCTTCCCTATTTATTGATTTTCCTATTGCTCTTTTCCGCAGCCGCCATAGGGGTAACCTTTTGGTTAACCCGTAAAATCATTAAGCCCTTAAGAGATTTAGGACAAATTACTACCGATAAAGCCTATCATTGGGATGGCGGCTTTCTAGAAGTAGATTATCTTAATCAAGCTTTAGAGCATTATGTTACTCGTATTCAAAAATTAACCAGTGATTTAGGACAAGAACGCGATCGCTTGGCTTTGATTATTCGTAGACTAGAAGAAGGTCTGGTAATTTTGGACATCGAGGGGCGTATAAAAATTGCTAATCCCTCTTCACTGCGCTTATTGAATTTAAAATCCGATGCCCCGGTAACTGGACAGCTTTGGCAAGCACTGGTGCAGCAAAAAACTTTACTGGATTTAATTGAACAAGGATTGCGTAAAGAAAAATCCACTTCCGTTACTTTGGAAAAGGGGCCTTTTTTTCCCTTCGACTTATTATGTCAAATTCGTCCAGTGCAAGTGGAAGGCGAGGTACGAGAATTTTTATTGACTATAATTGATGTGACTGAATTCAAAAATCTCGACCGTGTAAAAACCGATTTTGTAGCCAATGCTTCGCATGAATTAAAAACCCCTTTATCCTCCATTAAAGGCTATGCCGAAACATTACTAGATGGCGCTTTAGATAATCCTAAAGTGCGTGAGCCTTTTGTACGCAAAATTCATCTTAATGCCTTACGACTCGAACAATTAATTCAAAATCTGTTACATCTTTCACGCCTAGAAGTGAATTTACCTTCAACGGAAATCAAACCCCTCGATTTAAAAGAATTTATTGCCGCCACACTGACGCTGCAACGTGAAGCCTTAGAAAATATGCACCTCACCGCCACAAACGAATGTCCTGAAAATATTTGTATTAATTTAGAAACGCGTGACTTAGAACTTATTTTAAATAATTTGCTCAGCAATGCCATTAAATACAATAAAATGGGTGGATCAATTCATTTAGGTTTAACTGGTAATCCTCCCACCGCTTTTTGGATTGAAAATACCGGTGCAGGCATTCCTGAAGCTTTAGCGTCACGTATTTTTGAGCGCTTCTTCAGAACAGATTCTGCAAGAGCTTCCCAAGAGGGTACGGGATTAGGTTTGGCTATTGTGAAACATGCGGTATTACGATATGGCATGTCCATAAAAGTGGAAAGTGTTCCTAACCAAACTACACGTTTTATTATTGATATTCCTGCTTCTTTATGGGGAAACAAATAGGCATGACACGGTTTTTCCTATTTTTTTATTTAGCCCTCGGTTTAGTAAAATCCAATTCCTTAGCGCACACAATGCCCAGTAGCTTATCGGGTACCCTCACGGCCATGGGTTCGGATACCATGAATAATTTAATGTCGGTATGGGCCGATGCCTTTGCGAGGCGTTATCCTGAAGTGCATATACAATTTGAAGGTAAGGGTTCGGGAACAGCGCCGACGGCCTTGGCAGAAGGTGCAGCACAATTAGGGACTATGAGTCGTCGCATGCGCCCATCCGAAAAAGCAAATATTGAATCGCGCTGTCATTGTGAAGTAAAAGAATTTCCGGTGGCCCTAGATGCGATTGCCATTTTTGTAAACGAAAAAAATCTCTTGCCGGGCATTAGTTTAGCGCAACTCGATGGCCTCTTTGCTAAAAACCCTGGCCCTGGTCAACCCACCCTTAATTATTGGAAGGAGTTGAATCCAAAGTTCAGTAATAATTTTGTGCAATTATACGGACGGAATGGAGCCTCTGGCACGCATGTTTTTTTTCAAGAGCATGTTTTAATGGCCCGCGATTTTCGCGAAGAAGTGCAAGAGTTCTTGGGCTCCTCAGCCTTGGTAGCCGCCATTGCCATGAATAAAAATGCCATAGGTTATTGTGGATTAGGCTATAAAACTAAGGGAACACGCGTGCTACCTCTGAGAAAAAATGATCGCGACCCTCAAATAGAATTTATTTCACCCACGGAAGAAAATATTCAAAATGGTAATTATCCTCTTGCTCGCAAGCTTTGGATTTACACTTTGAAACCCCTAAACAGGCCTTTACCCACAATTCCCAAAGTCTTTTTACGCTTTGTATTTAGCAATGAGGCACAAGCCATCGCTCGAATAGAAAAATATTGGACATTACCCGCAGCAGAAATTCTTATCTCTCTTAAAGAATTAGAATAATGGATCGTCGGCAATTCTTCGATAAATTATTTAGACTAGGCGTAAAATTCGCCGGTAATTTCACGGTACTGTGCGTGCTCGCCTTATTTATTTATATGGGCTTACAAGTATGGCCTTTGTTTCAAGAGCCGCGATGGGATACCCCCGAGTTACACTCCTGGCCAGAAAAAAATCCAACTAAACCTTTGGCTTTTATTTTTCATGAAAAAGAACATTTACTCACACTACTCGATTCCACAAGTATAAGCATTATCCAGATACAAGAAAAAAACACGGTCACCTTATTTAATTTTATTTTGCCCTTAGCCTTAAATGAAAAAATTATCCAAACTCACGTGGATAAATGGTATGGCCTATTTGCCATTTTAACTTCACAACATCGTTTAGCCTTATTCAAAAGTCAAATTGTACACACCCACACTGCTGATAATACGCCTAGTGAAGACGAGCTTTCGGTAACAATAAAACAAGGTGCTTGGATTGATTTGCCTCAGGAAATAAATGGCCAAGCTTTGTTACAAGTTTCGGCACCCGAAGGTAAATCTACTTTGGTTTTAACTGGAGACAAACATCATCCTTGGATTTTACAATTGGATTCCGCTTGGCTTAATGTTAACCGCTATGATACCCTTCCCATCGCCTCCCTCGAACAGGGTGCCTTTTCCAGTGACGGTTCTATTTTTCTTGCTTATTCTCAAAACTGGCTATATCAATATGATTTATCCATGCTTGCCAATAATTTATCTATTCCCTCCCCTCTCGATTTGGTACCTCCCAAAATGCCTCTCTTACTAGCAGATAGATGGAAATTATCTACCAAATTAACTGCCATTCAATTCGGCTTTGGCAATGATAATTTCGCAGCACTACAGTCGCCGCAAGGAAAAATACAAATCATTAATTGGACTTTAAAAAGACAAGAAAATAGTGCGTGGCGTTTTGAACCTCGCGATACTTGGGAAGCGCCTTTGGAAAATCTCCAGCACTCCAAAGCCCAATTAGATGCTGACCCTAAGGCGCGAAATTTTTATGCTTGGTCCACTCAGCGTTTTAAAATATTCAGTGTGGGTTCCGGTGCTATAAAGCAAGATCGGCTAATGACGATTCCCGAAGAGGCACAAATTGGAGAAGCTGGTGAAAGTTTATGCGCAATTCAAAGTACAGGCATTTGGATAAAAAAATTACAAGATCCACATCCCGCATTTAGTTTCCGTTCGCTCTGGGCAAAAATTTGTTACCCTGGTTATGCGCAAGCCGAATGGGTTTGGCAAAATAGTTCAGGCAATGAGGCTACTCAACCCAAATGGAGTATTGTTCCTCTGCTATTTGGTACACTGAAAGCTTCATTTTACGCCTTGCTTTTTGCACTTCCCTTAGCTTTTGGCGCGGCACTTTATGTCAGTCATTTCGCCTCCCCTCAACTCAAAAATTGGATTAAACCTTTTTTTGAATTGGCAGGTTCGGTACCCGGTGTGATTTTAGGATTTATGGCGGGAACCATACTTGCTCCTTGGCTAATGCAACATATACTTTGGCTGGCTTTATTTTTTACTGTCACACCTGTGTTACTCTATCTGACCGCCCACTTTCTATTTCGTTGGCAAACCCGTTTTCGATTAATTCCCATGGGGTTAGTTTTTATGGCCGGGGTTTTACTCTACTTTCCCATAGAACAATTTTTACAGTTTGTTTTTTTAGGGCCAATGACTTTACAAGACTGGCTCGAAAGCCATGGTTGGCGCTACTCTATGCATAGCAGCTTGCTTTTAGGCTTGGCTATGGGCTTTGCAGCCTTTCCCACTATTTTTACTTTGGCCGAAGATGCCCTTTCGCATATTCCTATGGATTTAATTGCTGCGGCTCGCGCCCTTGGTGCAAACCCTTGGCAGGCTCTTTCTCGTGTGGCCATGCGCTGTGCCGCTCCTGGATTATTATTGGCCGCCATTTTAGGCCTCAGCCAAACCATCGGGGAAACCATGATTGTACTAATGGTTTCGGGAAATACGCCACTACTGGATACCAGCCCATTTGTTGGTCTACGTACCCTCTCCGCTACCCTTGCGATTGAATTACCCGAAGCCACCAGTGGTCATACACTTTTTCGAGTACTTTTTTTATTAGGCTTTTTGCTTTTTGTTGGTACGTTTGTTTTACATGCTCTGGCCGATTATTTTCATAATCGTTTTCGCAGACAAGCTAACGGAGACTGGGCATGATTTTTTCTTCCAAAAAATTTTTCTTGGCCCGAGAAGAAGGATTATTAGGGTTATTTAGTTTTTGCATCTACACCGCCTCATTGTTAATTGTAGTATGCGTAGGATTAATCGCCTTTCAAGCCGGTAAGTATTTTTGGCCGAAAGAATCCTCTGTCGAAATCCAAGTATCCAGCCGAGCAATATCCTATTCCACACCGCTAGAAAAAAAAGCATGGCCGCAAAAAATTTATCCTTGCCTAAAAAATTTCGGAAATTATTTACTCGAATACCCCCGCGCGTCCAATACTGCGGGTGGGGTATTTCCCGCCATATTAGGAACCGCCTTATTAGTCTTTTTAATGACCATAGCGGTAATTCCCATGGGTATTTTGGTGGCCATTTATTTGCATGAATTTGGAAGTTACGGGTATTGGACACGTTTCGTACGTTTTACTTTGAATAATTTAGCGGGAGTGCCCTCTATTATTTTTGGCATGTTTGGCTTGGTATTTTTTGCCTATGGATTAGGAGGGCAAATGGATCGATGGTTTTTTAGTGAACATTTACCTTCCGCTACTTTTGGATCAGGAGGTTTACTTTGGGCCAGCCTCACTTTAGCATTATTGACTTTACCCGTTGTAGCTGTGGCGACAGAAGAAGGCTTACGCAGTGTATCACAAAAACAACGCGATAATGCTTTGGCCTTAGGAGCCACCTCTTTCGAAGTCATTTGGAAAATTGTTTTACCTGGAGCCTTGCCCGGAATATTTACCGGAATGATTTTAGCGATTAGTCGTGCCGCCGGTGAAGTAGCGCCATTGATGTTGACTGGGGCAGTAAAACTGGCTTCGGCACCTATTGATGGACAATTTCCTTTTCTGCATCCTGAAAGAAAATTTATGCATTTAGGTTTTCATATTTATGATGCTGCCTTACAATCCCCTGATGCCCAAGCCTCACGTCCTTTGGTATATGCCGCTTGTTTTACGTTATTACTTTTAGTTTTGCTGTTAAATTTTACTGCCTTATATTTTCGTCAATCTTTGCGCCGTAAAAAACCCGGAGCCATCTAGTGAATTTTGAAAAACCTATTCTAACCGCCGAAACACTTTCGGTAAATTATGGTAAGGCGCAGGCTTTACATAATATTAATATGCAAATTCCTCGCCATAGCATCACGGCTATCATCGGCCCTTCAGGTTGTGGCAAAAGCACTTTGCTCCGTTGCTTTAATCGTATGAATGACAATATTCTTGGTTTTACTATAACGGGAAAACTAAGATTAGATGAGGAAAATATTTTATCTGGATTTGCTTTAGAACGTTTGCGAAAACGCGTAGGCATGGTGTTTCAGCAAGCTACTCCATTTCCCATGAGCATTTATGACAATGTAGTATTCGGTCCTAAATTACACGGAAAACTGTCACGGGATGCACAAAATGAAATTGTAGAAACCACTTTAAAACAAGCCGGTCTTTGGCGTGAAGTTAAAGACCGCTTACATGGTTCTGCGCAAAAACTTTCGGGAGGGCAACAACAACGTTTATGCATTGCCCGCGCTTTGGCAAATCAGCCCGAAATTATTCTCATGGATGAACCGGCATCTACCCTAGATCCTATTTCTACAGGTAAAATTGAAGAGTTGATTTTAGAGTTGAAATCACATTATACTATTGTAATGGTTACGCACAGCATGCAACAAGCAGGACGTATTTCAGATTTTACGGGTTTTCTCTTGGGTGGAGAGCTTGTGGAATTTAATACCACTGAACAACTGTTTAAAAAGCCTGCCCAAACACTAACAGAAAATTATATTACCGGACGCTTCGGTTAATTTAGGTTTTAATTAAGGATAGTATGAAAGACAATTTGCATGAGCATTTGCATCAACTCTCGAAATTAGCTTTACAAATGAATTCTACGGTTTTACAACAAGTGGAAATGTCCTTTGCATGCCTCTTTGCCCAAAAAGGGGAAGAAGATATTCAAATGGTTTTTTCTGGCGATCAATGTGTCGACCAATTAGAAGTAGTTATCGATGAACTTTGTTTTTCCATTCTAGCCTTGCATCAACCTTTAGCAGTTGATTTACGTTATGTGATTACCGTACAAAAGACCGTAACCGATATGGAACGTATGGGCGACGAAGCAGTATCCTTTGCGAAGCGTGCTTTATATTTACTAAGCCATGGCACGGTACCCCATTCCCAAAACTTTCTACTCATGTCACAACATGCTTTAGGCATGTGTCGCAATGCCATTCAAGCCATTACCAACCGTGATGTTTTGCTCGCGCGCCAAGTGATACACGATGAAATGCAGGTAAATGGCTATTTTGATTTATTGCATAATGAATTTATTGAATATATGTTAGCGGATAAACGTAATGTGCAAAATGGAGAACATTTGATTCGCGCCGCACGCTGCGTGGAGCGTATTGCGGATCATGCCTGTAATGTTGCCGAAAGTGTGATTTATTTAGTTGAAGGCCGCAATGTGAAGCATATAAAACCGCATTTGGTTTAAATAAAGTGCAAATTTTATGACCCTATTGAATACTCCTCCTCGCTCTGCCATTTTATTAATGCATTGTGCTGATCAAAGCGGACTAGTGGCTTCAGTTACCGCATTCATTCATCACCATGGTGGAAACATTCTCCACCTCGATCAACATGTAGATACCGAGCATAAAATTTTCTTCATGCGCGTCGAATGGGATCTACAAAAATTCACATTAATGCCTGAGGTAATTGGGATTCATTTTCGTGATACCCTTGCTACGCCATTCAATATGCAATGGAGCTTGCATTTTTCAGATGAAAAACCGCGCATGGCTATTTTCGTTTCCAAACTTTCCCACTGTCTCTACGATATTTTATCGCATAGCCAATCGGGAGACTGGCCTTTAGAAATTTCCATGATTTTCAGCAATCACACCGATCTTGAACCTGTGGCAAAAACCTTTGGCATACCCTTTTATGTTTTTCCCATTAATGAATACAATCGTCGTGAGCAAGAGCAAAAACAATTGGACTTATTGAAAGAAAAGCAAATCGAATGTATCGCTTTAGCACGCTATATGCAAATTTTGTCACCTGAATTTATTTCCGCTTATCCACAACGTATCATTAATATTCATCATTCCTTTTTACCCGCATTTCCTGGTGCGAAACCTTATCATTCCGCTTATGCTAGGGGTGTAAAAATGATTGGCGCGACAAGCCATTATGTGACCGAAGATTTAGACGCAGGTCCGATCATTGATCAAGATGTCACCTTTGTTACTCACAAAGACGATGTTAAGGAATTGATTCGCAAAGGACAAGACTTGGAAAAAATTGTTTTGTCGCGTGCCCTGTGGGCGCATATTACTCGACGTGTACTAAGTTATGGAAATCGAACAGTAATTTTTTAAACCTATCAATTAAGTATTCTTCACCACATAACTGATTTGCACTAAACCGCTGGGATAAGGTTTTATCCACTTCAAAGTCAAATTCACTTCTTTATTCATGGCATGAAATAAACGAATACCGCGACTTAATAAAATAGGATGCACGGATAAAATGACTTCGTCAATTAAATTACGATCAAAAAATTCTTTAATTAAAACCGCGCCGCCCACTAACCAAATATTTTGTCCAGGCTGTTGTTTTAAAGCTTGCGCATGGCGTATAGCATCGCCCGAAATATATTCCACATTATCATCTTTAACTGGCAATTGCCGAGTATACACATAGCCTTGTAGGCCTTCGTAGGGATAAGCGCCAAAGCTAAGCACTTGCTGATAGGTTTTGCGCCCCATGAGCACAGTATCCACATTTTCTATAAAATCGGAATAACCATAATCGTCATCACTGAATAACCAATCGATATCGCCATTTTCTCGGGCAATATAATTGTCCAAGCTAGTTGCGATATACAAAATGATTTTCCGCATTCAGCCCTTACTTTCTTTGCCTATGCTTAATTTATGAAGTTGATTTACTTTTATAAAAAAAGTTTTTCAAAAGATAACATGTATGTTACTAACCTTTAAGGAAAAAGAAAGGAGAAATTTATTTTCTGCTCTTTTAATTTTCATTTATCCCCGATAGTAATTAGTTTCAAAGAAACGTTTCTCTAAAACCTCAAGAAATACACCGGATTTAGCATTGCGTTTGAATTTAAAAAATACTGCCGTAGCAAAGCTAGGAAAGAGCCGGGCTAAAATGCGACAAAGCCATGCTGGGAAAGGATAAAAACCACTTCCTGCAAATTTTTCACATTTAAAAAAGCCATCCGTTTCCATAAAACTTGTAAAACCAGGGCGAGTATAACCACGAATATGCGGACCTAATACTTTATTAGAAGAAGGCTGATTACCCAACAATAAAATGAGCCGGTCATGCCAAGCTGCCATATTAGGAATACCGATTATAATAGTCCCCTCTTTTTTTACAATACGTGACATCTCGGACACCACGTAAAACAAATCTTTCACATGCTCTAAAACTTGATTAGCTATCACAACATCAAAAAATTCATCGGGATAGGGGTAATTATCTCTTTCAATATTTAACCCCGCAATGTGTATGCCTTTTTGCTCACAGGTTTTTACATGCTCAGAGTAATATTCTATACCATAAAGCTCACAAGGCTTAGCAAAGGCTTTGCGTACATTTTCCAAATCTTGACCCGGCCCGCAACCAATATCCAAGACCTTGGGAAGCGAGTTTGTATTTAAAGTTAAGGCTTCGGCAGACCAATTTGCAATAATAGGCCGGCCATAACCCAATACTTCGGTACCTGCTTTTAATTTTAAGGCTAGGTTATAAATGCTTTGATATAGGCCCAAGGACACCTCTTAATAAATGTCATTAGAAAATACTTAAACCGAGAAGTTAAGTGGAGATACTATTCGGATGAGAGTGGTTTTGTAGACTCGCAAAAAGCTGGGTCGACGGTCTAAAATATTGTGTCGCGATTTCTTTTTCAGATTCGGACAAGGATTCCAAATAAACGATTTCGCCCGACTCCCAAGCCGCTACGGGAGAGCCATTGCAATAAAGAATGCGGTTTTGTAAAGTAACAGGTATTTTACGCCCCGATGACAAAATGCCTTGTAAATTGACGGGATCGGCCGAATGCAATAAAACATAATGATCTCGGTGAGGCAATAAAGTCATCAAATTTTTACGGCGTAGTGTGGTTACTGCCTCGGGCAGAGCAAACTGCTCTCCATAAAGCCCTTCCACAAATCGCCCACCACGAATTTCTCCTCGAGCCTCCAATTGTCGAAAGGTTCGCAGTAAATCACGCCACGAAGGCATAAGTGATTCTTTGTCAACAAGGCGCCGAAAGACCACCCCGTAACGTCGCAGTAACACCCAAGCCAACATTTCTCTAGCGGCAGAATTATCCGAAGTAGCATTTTCCGATTCTCTTAATAAAGACCAGCGTCCTGCTCGCTCTAAAGTGGCTCCACGAAAAACCGAAAAACGATGCTGGGGAATTTTTCGAGGTTTATCCAATAAAGCTCTTAAACCCTTAAAGCTATCCGCCGTCACTAAACCTTGCGAAACTAATTCGCCTAATCCATCTTCCACTTGAGTTTTAAGCATCGCCCCTTGACGCACAACATCTTCTAAAAAAGACGCGCCTCTTTGTTGAATATGCTCAAACACTTGCTGAGCATAAGTCGATAAATAAATTTCAGAGTTACCCGTAACAAAAATAGGATTATCCTTTTCCCTATTTTGCCACAGTGGCCAATGGGCACGCGAAAAAAAAGCAATGGGAGTAGTGCGAATAGGGCCGGATTTTTTTGTTTCCGTGGCGCGTTCAATAGCACTGCGCATACGTCCCCATAAGGTTTCGCCGCCTAAGCATTGTATATCCAACCATAAAGATTCATAAACCAATAAACGCGCAGGAAATAAATGACTTTCCCAAGCGGTAGCAGGTGCTTCATAACCTTCCATTTGTGCAATTATAGCGGCTAGGGCATCGGGACCTGCGGGTTTTCCAGCATTGCCTAAATGATGCCAGTCTATTAAAAACCGCATATACTGGGCAATGGAAACCGGTTCAATTTCTTTGCGCAAGCGATTTAAAGTATAACGATGGATGCGCGCCAATAAACGTCTTTCACACCATTGCTCTCCGGCATTCGCTGCAAAGTAACCCCGTAACACAAAACCTTCATTTTCCAAGGCTAGCATCGTTTGTTGAATTAGGGAGTGCGACGCAGGAAAAGCTTGTGCTAATTGATCCAAAGTTACCGGCCCTAAGGTCTCCATGCGGCCGCGTAAAATTTCCACGACGGCTTTTTCGGAAGTCCAAATTTCTTGTGCAAGGCGTTCCGGTAAACTTGGTTTAAGCAGCCATTCCCAATTCAAACTCACACTCAAACTTTCATTAAGGACGAAAGCTTCAAAAGCCGGTATTCGTTCAGCTGCCAAATAAAAAATTTGACCCGTAACTTTAAAAGTACCTCGTGCCAAACGATTTTGTATTTGTAATTCTGGAATCCATGCGTCCCAAGTACCCGCATTCATTTCGGCTTCAGTGGCAAACCCCATTAACAATAAAGCATCATGTAATTCTTCCGCATTGCGTGGTTGCGGCCAAGCTTCCGCTTGTACACCTTGTATAGCTTCGCTATCGAGTTTACCTAAATCCGAGGCATCCTTAGGATCGAGATAGCGTCGACTTTGTATGGCACGTGTCCGTCTTTCTTCTAAAGGCGCATCATCCAAAAAAGCATAAGGTCGCGCATTAATAATTTCTTGGGCCAAGGGTGAGGGTTCTTTTAAATCTACCGCCACTAAATTTAATTCTTGTTTTTCGATGGACAATAAAACCGCTTCTAATTTTTCAATGTCCATCGCTTCGGTTAAACAATCATGAATGGTTTGACGTACCAAAGGATGATCAGGAATTTCTCTTTCACCCTCCAAATTTTCAGGGCAAGCGATTTGATCGGGGAATACCCAAGCGATTAAATCTTCGGCACCCATTCGCTGTAATTGAGGTGGCACTTTTTTGCCATTACGAAAACGCGGAAGCGCTAAGGAACGACTGGCATTCCAGCGCCAACGTACCTGAAACATGGGCGCTACGAGCATAGCCTGGATCAATATTTCCCGTACCGATTGTGCGCGTAAATATTGAAAAACTTCTTCCAAAGCAAAACTATGCGTGCCTCCTAAAGAAAGAATAATCGCATCTTCCGTGGCAGCCGCCTGCAATTCAAAATTAAATTTACGACAAAATCTTTTGCGTAAAGAAAGCCCCCAAGCCCGATTCATACGACTGCCAAAGGGCGAATGCAAAACGACATGCATATCCCCTGCGGTATCAAAAAATCTTTCCAGCACCAAAGTTTTTTGCGTAGGCATAACGCCTAAAGCAAGCGCCGACGAAGTAATATATTCTAATAGTTGATCCGCTGCGGACGCATTTAAGCCTAAAGTATTTTGCAGCCAATCAAGACCCGGCACCTTCCACTCTTGGTTAGCTTCATTTTCAGCCAAGATATTTTTCAACTCCAGCAATGGGCCTAATCGATTTCCTATTTCTTCACGTAGGCGTGCAAGCGCAAAAGAAAATTCTGTACTCCGTCCGGGCGCTTCACCCAACCAAAAAGGAATAGTTGGCGACTGGCCATGTGCATCCGTAACGCGCACAATACTGGATTCTACGCGTTGAATTAACCAAGAGCGATTGCCTAATAAAAAAATATCGCCGGGCATACTTTCAATGGCAAAATCTTCATTGATACTTCCCAGTAAAACATTTTCGGGATCGAGACGCACTTCATAATCAAAGGCGTCGGGAATGGCGCCTCCATTAGTTAAAGCCGTAAGCCTTGCGCCGGGACGCGCACGCAGGCGGCCATTAATAGCATCATGATGAATTAAAGCCCCACGTCGTCCTCGCCGAGTAGTAAAGCCTTGGGCGAGCATTTCTACCACTTCATCAAATTCTTTGCGTTCTAAATTTCGATAAGGATAAGCTTGGCGAGTCAATTGAAACAATTCTTCCTCGCCCCATTCTTGACAAGCCACTTCGGCGGCGATTTGTTGCGCTAATATATCTAAAGGTTTTTCTGGCATGCGCAATTGATCAAGCTCCCCTCGTCGCACCGCATCGAGCAAAGTAGCCGCTTCGCATAATTCATCACGTGTTAAAGGAAATAATCTGCCCTTGGGAGTTCCGGTTACCGTATGACCAGAGCGTCCCACTCTCTGTAAAAAAGCAGCTATGGATTTTGGGCAACCGATTTGCAAAACCAAATCCACTTCCCCAATATCAATACCGAGTTCTAAAGAGGCTGTAGCCACGAGTACTTTTAACGATCCATTTTTTAAGCGTTGTTCGGCATCGAGTCGACGTTCTTTAGAAAGACTGCCATGATGTGCAGCCACAAATTCTTCACCTAAACTTTGGCTTAAACGATGCGCTACTCTTTCCGCTAAGCGTCGCGTATTGACAAATAATAATGTGGTACGATGCTCTTGAATAAGCTGCTCCATGCGTGCATACACTTCGTCCCATACTTCCATGGCCATCACTGCCGAAAGTGGCGAGGCAGGAACTTCAACGCCCAAATCGAGTTGGCGACGATGGCCGGTATCAATAATTGCACAAGGAATTGACGTAGCTTGTATGTGACTGCCGATCAAAAATTGAGCGACTGTTTCAATGGGTTTTTGCGTAGCCGAAAGCCCAATCCTAGTCAACGGCTTTTCGGTTAATGTTTGTAAACGCTCTAAAGATAAAGCGAGATGCGATCCGCGCTTATCCCCCACCATGGCATGGATTTCGTCGACAATCACGGTTTCTACGTGACGTAACATGCGACGTCCTCCCTCGCTAGTGAGTAAAACAAAAAGCGATTCTGGCGTACTAATCAATATATGCGGTGGCCGCTTTAACATAGCTTGCCGCTCCGATGAAGGCGTATCCCCTGTGCGCACCGCCGTGCGAATATCAATATGATGTAAACCCAAGGATAAAGCTTCTTCTTCAATACCCCGTAATGGCCTTTGCAGGTTTTTGTCTATATCATTGCTTAAAGCTTTCAACGGAGAAACATACAGGACCAAAGTTTTGTCGGGTAAATCTTGTTCCCAAGCGCGTCTTAACAAATTATCGATCACCGCTAAAAAAGCGGCTAAGGTTTTTCCGGAACCTGTAGGTGCTGCGATTAAAGTATTGCGGCCTGCTTGTATTTGCGGCCATGCTTGCGCTTGAACAGGAGTCGGTGTCCCTAAGGTTTTACGAAACCAAGTTTGTACGCAAGGGTGGAATAATTTGAGATCCGGCATGCTCTGCTCATTGCTATTTCTCTATATAATAGCAATTACTGCTAATTTGGGCAGTATCTTTATAATCTTATAAAAACCGAGTCACTGGCTGTTTAAAAAGCTCAGAAAGTATTTTGGCAATGTTTTTACTAATAGCTCGATTGCCCGTTTCCAAATCAGAAACATAATGACGCGAAAGCCCACCGAGTTTTTGACCCAATTCTTCTTGAGTCAAATCTTTATTCTCTCTGTAAACTCGAAGATATTTTCCAGGGGTCATGGTTTTTTTTTGTTGCTTGTACCAATCCGTATCCATTATTTTCACAAGCTCGTCATCAGCTTCTTTTTTAATTACAAGCTTTTTACCATACTCCGCCTTAAGCACAGAAAGGACGGCTCCAGAAATATCTCCTTGTATTCGTAAATTAGTATGGGGCGTTTTCACGACTGCCAACATAATACACCTCTATAATCAATTTTCCTTTTTCATATCTCCAACATGCCACCCAAGAATAGCTCAAATGACAATGGTATTTGTTCCCATCCAATTTGCTGTAATTCTTCCATTCCGGTTGAATCGGCCCTTTGGTTTTGAGATCTTCGACAAGGGTTAAGAACTTGTCTTGAATTAGATCTGGGAGCCTATCCAACTCCTTTAGAACCTTTTTCTGGAAAATAACTTCATAACCCATTGAATTTAATGTACCCCAAATTAGGGTACAATGCAAGAGAGAATTCCGTTTTTTTAAAAAAAGCCTTTGATATAACCAAAAGCTTTTTGAGTGATTTTAATTAAGTCCCAAATTGGCCTTCAAAAACAATGTCTTTTAGCGGTTTACGTTGGCTAGGCACTTCGCCTTTTTGCATTTGCTCCGGCAAAACATCTAAAGCACCGACCTGACCAATAGCAGCCATAGCTTCCACGGTATAACCATCAGGGATGGCCAATTCTGTTTTAGCTTTAGCATAGTCAAATCCACCCATGCCATGCACGACTAAGCCACGCGCGCTACCTTCTAAAGACAAGTTTTGCCAAGCTGAACCGGTATCGAAAGAATGTGTAGGCATCGGCTCGCCATTATGATCAAAAGTATTTTTAGAAACAATCACTACTAAAGCGGAGGCATTCTTAGCCCAAGTTTGATTAAAAGGAACCAAGAGATTCAAAAACTTTTCCCAGTTACTTGTATCGCGTAAGGCATAAACAAAACGCCAAGGTTGATTATTGAATGATGACGGCGCCCAACGTGCCGCTTCAAATAGTGAATCCAATTCTTTAATGTCGATAGCTTTTCCGCTCATAGCACGTGGCGACCAGCGCTTAGTGAAAATCGCTTCGATGGGAAATTCCGTCTGACGCGATTGAGTGATATCAGTGACTGTGCTCATGGTTCTCTCCTTTGGGTGTTAAATAATTTTTATATCAAATCGAATAGCAAAAACTCTGTATCTTCTTTGGCTTCTAAACGAATTTCTGTTTCCTGTTCAATTGCAACAGCATCGCCAGCATTTAATACCAATCCATTCACGACCATTTGTCCGCGAGCTATTTGCACCCAGACATATCTACCAGACTTTAAAGGCATGGATAAAGTTTTTCCAGCATCTAATAGGCTGGCATAGATAGATGCATTTTGATGTATAGGCAAGCTACCTTCTGCACCATCTGGCGAAACAATTAATCGCAAATTATTATGCCTTTGTTCCTGCGTAAAATGGGTTTGTCCATAACGCGGCGTATGACTCGATCGATCGGGCATTATCCAAATCTGTAAAAGATGCACAGGCTCTTTATCCGAAGGATTGAACTCGCTATGCCGAATACCTGTTCCTGCACTCATATACTGTACATCGCCGGGCTTCAATATATCCCCACTGCCTAAACTGTCTTTATGCTCTAGTTTACCGGAAAGGATATAGGTGACAATTTCCATATCGCGATGACCATGGGTACCAAATCCAGTACTAGGAGCAACTTTATCTTCATTGATAACTCGCAAGGAACGGTATTCCATATGTTTCGGATCATAATAATCGGAAAATGAAAAACTATGTTTGGTATCTAACCAACCCATATTGAAGCTTCCGCGATCTTCTGATTTTCTTACGGTTAACATACATTTTTCCTTTTATCGTTTTAAGTATATTCGTTATAACAAATATGAGTTATAAAAAATCATCCGACTTTTTCGCGCGATAATTCCAAAAGTTGAATTAATTCTTGCGCTTGTTTTTTAGTCAAATGTCCTAATTGGGTTTTATGTAATTCAGTAACCGGCCTGTCCATTTCGGACAAAATTTTCAAACCGGCTTCGGTAACGCGAGTGGTTATGACTCGACGATCCTTGGCTTCGCGGGAACGCTGCACTAAACTACGTTTCTCCAACCTGTCCACAAGTCTTGTGATATCCGGATCACGAGTAACCATACGCTCCCCTATTTCCCCGCAAGCCGAACCTTTATCGCCGGCTCCGCGCAAGATGCGCAGCATATTGTATTGCGTAGGTGAAAGATCGAATTTTTTGAAAAGCTCTACAAAACGCCTTTGCAAAATATCCGCAGTACGCGCCAAATTCAAAAACACTTCTTCCTCTATACTGGGAAAAGGTTTGTTTTGTTTTATTTCTGTTTTCAAATCTTTAGGCATATCGTAATTATATTCGTTATAACGAATATTGTCAAGAGGATATCTGGAAGATTAGAATTTTTTGAGGTTTTTTCTGAAAAAAACAACGTTTAGATTAAAAAACGGTCTAATATCGTCTCCAAATAGGTTCTTGCCATGTCGAATTGATCGGGATGCGACAGCATCGCTTCCGGCTTTTGCACATATTGTCCTGCAGGCAAATCCCCAGTTGATAAAAACTGTTGCACCTGCCCCAAAGTAAATTCCAAGTGGAATTGAAAGGCTAAAATATTATTCCCCCAAACAAAGCCTTGATTCTCGCAGCCAAGGCTTTCCGCGAGACGCATAGCACCAGGAGGCAAAGCAAAGGTGTCCCCATGCCAATGTAGAACCGTAATAGAAGATGGTAACCCCTGAAGTACAGGTAACGCCAAAGCTTCATCGGTCCATTGAATAGGAAACCAACCTATTTCCATAAATTTATTACGTGTTACCGGACCGCCCAAAATATCTGCTAATAGCTGTGAGCCCAAACAAAAACCGATGATTTTTTTTCCGCTTTCTATAGCTGCTTTTATGAATTTCTTTTCCGGTATTAACCAAGGAAATAAATCCTCTTCATAAATATTCATAGGGCCGCCAAATACCAATAAAGCCTCGAAATTTTGTTGGATAGGAAGCGACTCCCCATTCCATAACTGGGTCGAACTTAATGCGTGGCCATGCTGTATTGCCCAATGCTCAACAAAACCTAGGCCTTCCGTAGGTTCATGTTGCAAATAATGAATACGCATATTTTCCTCTTTACCATTTGCTTTTTGTTCTAGAAATTAGATATTTATGTCATAGTCTCGAAAGGCCCAATATGTTTTCTTCATTGCTTATTTCGCGTAATGCATTATTAGTGTTTTCTATTGTCATTTTTTGCTTAGGTTTCCCCCATTTAATAATTGCGCAAACCCCTGTATCCGCATCCCTTTCGCCTGAAGGCCAGTGGAAAACCATTGATGATAAAACTGGTAAAGAAAAATCACTCGTGCGTATTTGGCGGGAAAATGGAGAATTAAAAGGGAAAATTGAAATATTATTTCGTGCCCCGGAACAACCTCAAGATCCCATTTGTGATCAATGCACAGGAGAGCAACATAATCAAAAAATCAAAGGGTTAACCATACTCTGGGGAATGCATGCTAAAGATAGTGAATGGACAGGAGGATATATACTTGATCCTAAAAATGGAAAAACTTATCGTTGCTCATTGCATACTATTAATGATGGAAAAAAATTATTAGTTCGCGGTTATATTGGGGTTTCTTTTTTGGGGCGTTCGCAAACTTGGGTGAGGGTGGAGTAAGCGGGCGCTTCGACAAGCTCAGCGTCCGTGAAAAATTTGTTGATTTCAGATCTGAATCGGTCCTTGAGCCCTTCGAAGCGATCAGTAAGGTAACTTCCATGTCACTTCACCAAACTCAGTGACCGAAGTGAGAGACTTAAGTGTCGGACTCTTTCCCATTCTTTAAGCATTGACCTTCTTTTTTTGGACAATCTTTAGTCTTAGGGCAATCTTTTTCTTCCATAGACTTTTCATCTTTGGACGTTGAAGCTTCGGACTTAGCGTGTTTTTCACATTGCTCTTTATTTTCCTTTTTGCAATGTTCTTTATGCCCTTTTTTGCAACATTGGCCGTCCATTTTCATTTCTTTGCCATCCGCAATAATTTTAGTGCTATCCGCAACTGAACCCGCTTGCGCAATTAGGAAAGCACCCGCCAAAATTAAACCACCGAATAAACTTTTCTTTATCATAAATACTCCCGCTTGAATTTTATACTGTTATTATAATACTAGGATTCGAGTTACAGGACCAATTTAAAAAGATTAAAGCCATGTTAAAATTACTTCGCCGCTCCGTATTCTCATTTTCCATTTTGTTTTTATGGGTTTTTGCCATAAAGGCAGAAAGCCCACCTCAAATGAATATTTTGATTTTGGGCGATAGTTTAACCGAGGGTTATGGCATTGAGAAGGAAATGGCCTTTCCGGCTTTATTGGAAAAAAAATTTCACAGCCTCAATCCCACTATTCATGTTATTAATGGTGGTTCTAGCGGCAGCACTTCGGCCAGTGCTTTAAAACGCTTACAATGGTATGCTAAAGGCCAGCCCGATTGGATTTTGTTAACGATCGGATCCAATGATGGATTACGGGGAGTACCCATAGAACAAACGCGTAAGAATATTGAAAACACAATTCGTTTTGCGCAAGCCCAGCATTATAAAGTGTTACTAGCCGGATTAAAAGTACCGCCCAATTACGGCCCTGCTTATGCAAAAGCCTTTGAAAATATTTTTTCTAGCCTAGCCCAACAATATAATATTCCCCTACTACCCTTTTTACTCGAAGGAGTCGCAGGAGAGCGTAAATTAAATCAAGCGGACGGCATTCATCCAAATGAAGCGGGACATGCGCGTATTGCAGAAAATATTTTTTTATTTCTAAAAGGAAAAATTTTAGCAAAATAAAAAAATACTAGCAATATGCTACTTATTACTACTTATATATTACTCGGAGAATTTGTGATTTTACAAGCGGAGAATATTTCTAAGGCCTACGGTAACAAAACCAATAGCATCTTACCTATTCTAAACAATATAAGCTTTACCGTAAAAGCGGGTGAAAGTATTGCTATTCTTGGGCCTAGTGGTTGTGGCAAAACCACGCTGTTAAGTTTATTAGCCGGATTAGACAAACCAGACTCCGGTCGCATTTTTTTTGGCGATCAAGATTTAGCCACCTTAAGTCGCGATGCTTTAGCCCGTTTAAGAGGTGAAAAAATTGGGATTATTTTTCAGGAATATCATTTAATTCCGGCGCTTACCGCTTTGGAAAATATAGCCTTGCCTTTGGAAATTGCTGGAGACAAAAAAGCCACAGATAAAGCCATGGATTTGCTGCATAAGGTGGGTTTAGCAAAACGTGGGCAACATTATCCTCATCAATTATCCGGTGGAGAACAGCAACGTGTGGCTATTGCCCGAGCCTTGATTATAAAACCTATGATTCTTTTTGCCGATGAGCCTACCGGTAGTCTTGATGAAAAAACCGCCTTCGAAATTGAAGAGCTTATTTTTAAACTCATTGCTGAAGAAAATCTTACCGCACTATTAATTACCCATAATCAAAATTTAGCCAAACGCTGTCATCGTATTTTACGTTTACATTTAGGTCAATTCCAATAAATGCAATGGCCACTTTCCCTTAAACTGTTACGTCATAAAACCGGCTTAATAACGGCTTTTGTTGTTATTTATGCTTTAGGACTTTCTTTAACTACCGTCGTAGATGCTTTATCCAAAAATTTTGAAAAAGATTTGGCCGGCCGTGCCCAAGAACTTTTGGAAGGGGATTTAAGAATTTATAGTCGCCGTCCCTTTACTGAAAAAGAACAAAAGTCCATACACAATTTAATCTCCACCGATGCAAAGTCTACCGAGCTTTGGGGCTTCCTTTCTATGCTTAAGATTGGCGATCAAAGCAAGCTAGTGCAAGTAAAGGCTATGTCTTCCACGTATCCCCTAATTGGAAGCTTTGCGTTTCGACAACCATTTCAGGTAAATCAGTTAAAACATAATGAAATTTTATTTCCTGGGGAGTTACTTACAAGTTTACAAGCTAAAGTAGGTGATAGCCTACAACTCGGCTCACAGACCTTTCATATTCGAGAAGAATATACCGATAGGCCAGGATCGCATTTTCAATTTTGGGAATTAGGAAGTCGAGTTTATATTCGTTTACAAGATTTATCGGGAACCGGACTCGATCAAAAAGGTAGTCGTATCTTTCGTTACAACTTTTATACCATAACGCAACCTACAGACGCAAATATTTTAAAGAAAAAACTGGATGAAGCTTTAAGTGATCCCGAAATTGAAATCACTGCGGCCTCGGAAGGAGATAATGATATTAGTCGTAGCTTTAGTTTAATTATATCCTTCTTAAAAATTATTAGCCTGTCTTCTTTTTTATTAGCGGCTTTGGGTGCGGCTTTCTTTTTTCATCAGCATTTATTGAAAGAAAGAAAAACTATCGCCTTATTTACTTTATTAGGAGGCATTCGAGGGTACACATTGCGACTCTATGGAGTACAAAACATGCTTCTAGCGCTAATGGCTGCTTTGCTCTCGCTACTACTATCTACGGGGCTAATTCACCTTTTGCATTATGTAATACAGCATTGGTTTAATATTGATATTCCCTCTACCCTACCCCTTGCTTCTATTTTTTTAGCCTCGGGCTTAGCATTATTTACCAGCATACTATTCAGCTCCACGAGTATTTTGGCTTTGAGTAAGGTCTCTCCTGCGACTTTAATTAAACCAATGGAAAACGATCCGCTCGACAAAAAAATTCGCTTTGGATTTTATATTCTCATTTGCGCTTACCTATTTTTCATTGCCTTTCATAGCAGTCATTCTTGGCTATTAAGTAGCCTTTGGTTGGGTTGTTTAGGGGCCGCCTTTTTTCTCTTAGCAGCAATGGCCATAGGCATTCATGGAATCCTTTATGGGTATCGTAAACGCGCGAGTTACGGTTTAAAAATTTGGTTGGGTAATTTTCGATGGAATAAACAAAAATCTTTAATGGCTTTCTCTACCCTAGGTTTAGTTGCCTTTTCTAGTTGTTTATTGCCTCAATTAAAAGCGGTTTTGGTGCAAGAATTGGAAGTACCCAGCGGCACCACTTTACCGCAACTTTTTTTATTTGATATTCAAGAAGAACAATTCCCTCCCTTGCGTGACTCCCTGCAACATTGGGGTTACCCTCTTGCTTTTCCAGCACCTATGATTCGCGCGCGCCTAGATAGCGTAAATGGCCACGCTTTTAAAAAAGATTTAGGAAGCAAAGCAACTTTAGAAGAGAAAAATAAACAGCAATTTCGTAATCGTGGTTTTAACCTGAGTTATCGCGATAGTCTTTCGAGTTCAGAGGAATTAGTAGCCGGAAAATTTTGGCAAGGCCCGGTGATAACAGGCACGCTTCCTGAAATCAGCGTAGAAAAGGAGTTCGCTAAAAGATTAGATTTAAAATTAGGGGATACTCTAGCCTTTGATGTGCAAGGCATAGAGGTGAATGGACTTTTGACAAGTTTGCGCAAAGTACGCTGGACAAGTTTTCAACCGAACTTCTTTGCATTATTTCAACCCGGCGCTTTGGAAATGGCACCCAAAACTTTTTTAGCCACGCTAAATAAAATTCCACCTAAGGAAACGGAAAAACTACAAACCCAACTCACCGCAATTTTTCCCAATATCACGTCTTTAAATGTTCGCGAAGCCGTTTTAAAAAGTATAGACACTTTAAATAAACTGCAATGGTTAGTGCAGTTTATGTCTTTTTTTGCTTTGGGAATTGGGCTGTCCATTTTGGGATTGATTGTACATGCCATGGTGGAAAATAATCAAAGCAATATTTTATTATTAAGTACCTTGGGAGTTACAGATCGGAAATTATGGATTTTATTCGCTACGGAATATTTAGGCTTCTGTTTAAGCGCCGCAGCTATTGGTTATGGCTTAAGTATGCTCGCGGTGGTGTTAATTAATCGCCTGCTTTGGCAATTACCTTGGACACCCGACCTATCGTTATTGCTTTATTGTTTAGCTGTGGGCAGCTTAGTCGGACTCATTTGCACCGCTTATGCGATAATCAAAAATCGCCGCAAGCAATTGCGTGAGGTACTTTCTTTAAATCGATAAAAAGCCCCTAAATAGAGGCATGAATTTAAGATGGCTATTAAGGTTTTTTGCTTTCCCAAAACTTAGGGGAAAATTTTTCCACCGACATATTTGCCGACATTTTCTGCAATGGAGTAATTGGTGGAAGTGTAAACCCTCCCGTCAAAAACTTTACATAGGCAGGACACGTGAACAAGTCAGCACCTGTTGTTAACCCTCCCAAAGTACCGGTATCTTCAGGTTTAACGCCATCGGCCTGTCCTACACAGCTATAGGTTTGATCCAAAATAACTGGCGATTCAATAGTACAAGTAGTGTCTTTAGTAATAAATTTAGTAGTTGATTTAACATTATTTGAAATAATGGACCAAGTCGCCGTTTCAGTGCCATTTTTTAATTCTACTTCATTACAGCTTTTTGCCGTAGCCGTCATATTGCCTTCTAAAGAAAATCGTGCGGCCAGCAAGGCACCATTGCATAGTCCGTATTTAACATTATTCATAATCTGAGTATTACTAAACTGTATAACCCCTCCTAGAAAAAAATAGCTGTTTTCTAATTGAATCTGTGAATCGATTTGCGCTGGATTACAAGCGCCCTTGTTATGAGCTTGAGGAATTGCGCTAACTCCTATGTAATTCCAGCTCCCTAATTTTACTCCATTATTACTTGAATAAACCGTGGCAATACAATCTAAACTATCCATAACCATCGGTGTCCAAGAATACATCGTTTTCCCAGTAATCATATATTGCTCAGTAGTAGTATCAGGTAAATAAATTACTTTGCCCCCTTTGCAAACCGGATTATATTTACTGTTATTATCAATGGATTTAATGATACTGTCCGAAAAAGCAATAATTTGACCGACTGCAGAGAATGATCCTAAAGTGCTGGTTTGCGCAAATGTATTTACAAAAACTAATGATACCGGAATTTGTATGGACGAACCAATATCAATTGGCAATACTTGGCTAAAATAGCCATCATGCGCAATGAGTAATTTGCCATTAGTTGTTACGGTACGTTTTGTAGTTAAAACTAAATTAGTAGGCGTATTATTAATTGTATTACTTTCATTAGTATGGAAATAAAACTTATTCGCTTTTTTATCTTCTGCTCTATAATAGTGGCCTTGTGCATCCACTAAAATATGCGAAGTGGCTAATTGTTTGAGCGAAAGATGCAAAGATTGAATAGACAAAGGCCCGAATTGAAATTTCCCTGCTGCATCGGTAACCACCGCCTGATCCGTACCTTCCACTACCACTAAAGCTCCTGAGACAGGTTGACCGCCGCCATCTTTAACGGTTCCATTTACTGCAGCCTGCAGCCCCAATGCAGTAAATAATGTGAGTCCCATAATTACTTTTTTCATACTTTTTCCTTTACTTTATTACTTGGACGCTTTAAGATTAGAAAATAGCCACTCTGTTCTTAAGATTTATTTAAAAAAAGACGCCCCTTAAAATGGCCTTTTTAAATGTGAATTTAGAGCTTAAACCTGAAGTTCTGCATCTGGAAAATGTAAATTTACCTCATGGAAAAATTAAGTATTGAAGAAGCCCGCATCTTAGGCTCATTGTTGGAAAAAAGCCTAGCTACTCCCGATTATTATCCTTTAACCTTAAATTCATTAAGGTTGGCCTGTAATCAAAAAAGCAATAGAACTCCAGTCTCCGATTACGATGAGGACACTATTTCCCTAGCCTTAGCCGGATTAAAACAGAAATGCTTAGTCACATTTTCTGCTTATGGTTCCCAAGGACAACAGTATAAATACCGACATTTTCTTTTGGATTCCCGTTATAATTTGCGTGATTCACACATCGCGTTGCTCTCCGTTCTCTTATTAAGAGGAAGCCAAACTTTGAATGAATTAAAAACGCGAACGTCTAATTTACATGATTTTGCTTCGCTCGAAGACATCGAAATCACTATGCAAAAATGGGCCGAACGAGAAGAGCCTTGGGTGGAGAAATTAGAAAAACGATCAGGCTGGAAAGAGCCTCGTTGGAAACAATTACTTTTAGATATTGAAGAACCTGAAAATCAAAGCTCCGCAAGCCTTACAGAGGAAGCTACTGCAAGTGGTAAATCTAAATGGGATGAATTTTCGACCTTGCAAATTGAGGTTCAATCACTGAAACAAGAATTATCTGCCTTGCAAAATCTGGTACATAAAATGCATACAGAGTTGTATGGGTCAGCACAGTAACTTACAAGGTGCTTTTATTATTTTAACATCATTTTCTTCTTGGGAGAAATAATGCTTACGGAAAATCATCCCTCTACCTTACTGGAATGTCAGATTTGCAAACAAATGAAGCCGCATCGCGAAATGATCGCTGGCGATACCTTAAGGCCGCCATTATTGGACTTGGCACGCCGAGTTAATCCCGATTGGAAAAGCGAAGATTTTATTTGTGTGGCCGATTTAAACACCCTACGTACCGAATACGTTACCCATTTATTAAATAGTGAAAAAGGGGATTTAACCAAACTCACTTCGGATGCGGAAAAAAGCTTACAAGATTATGAATTACTTTCGCAAAACTTACAGAACGATCCTTCCGAGCAAAGAACTTTTGGTCAAATGGTATCCGATAAAATCGCCGAATTTGGTGGAAGCTGGAAATTTCTGTTTGCCTTCGCGGGTTTTATGGGCTTTTGGATTCTGTGGAATATTATTACCCTCTTTGTGGCGCATCGCTTTACCTTTGATCCTTATCCCTATATCCTTTTAAATCTCTGTCTATCCTGCTTAGCGGCTGTGCAAGCGCCGGTAATTATGATGAGTCAAAACCGCCAAGAAGCGCGCGACCGGAAGCGTGCCGAGAGTGATTATCGCATTAACTTAAAAGCGGAAATGGAAATTCGTAATTTACATGATAAAATGGATCATTTAGTGGAACATCAGTGGCAGTACATGATGGAAATTCAACAATTGCAAATGGAATTAATGGCCGAAATCATGGCGAAAAAGGCGCAGTAAATTGTGACTATCTTAAATGCAAGAATATTCTGCGACTGAGATAAAAACACAATCCGGAAATCGCAAGTAAGAAAATTAAAAGCGCGCTCCAATAAGTCCAAGACAGAAAAATCCAAGGCGATGTTCCGATTAATAAAAAAAAGAATAGTAACATAAAAATCCCAGCCACTTGTGCCGCAGCTCGCACGCTATCGGCCCGCAAGGAAATCAAAGTGCTCATCGCACATAAAGAGAGTCCAATAACTGGAGTTAATAAAAAGGCTTTGATGGCATCGCTCCCAAAATCAACCGATAAAATACCCCGCAAAAACAAAGCGAGTAAAATCAAACCCTGCCCAAACCAAGCTACTATAACCGGAAAAGGGTAAACGGCTAAAACTTTAGCGCGAAAAAGTGTTCTTAAGGAAATTGGCAAGCTCAATAAAGTTTCTAAAGTATGGCGTTCTTTTTCACCCGCAAAACTGTCCGCGCATAGAGGGACCGTGAGTCCGGAGACCAATATTGCCAGCATTATAAGCAAAGAGCGCGAAAGCAAATATTGTTCTTCTAATTGGACGGTAGGCTGAAAAAACAAAGCGAAAACTTGCACACCTATCATAATTAATGGGATTAATAAAAATGGAATCAAAAATTTTGGCTCTTTAGCGATTTGCGACCATTCATGTTTTATAATTCGTATCGTATCGCTCATGTTACTCTCCATCTGCGTAAACTTTGGCATATATTTCTGCCAAGGCCGTCGACTGAGGTTCTACACGATACAGCAAAAAACCTTCACCACATAATCGGGTGATAAGCTCCGGCAAACGGAATAAAAGATCTTTGCCCGACACATTTAATATTTTTGCTGAACAATTTTGCACACTGCTTGGTGCTAGCTGAAAATTTAAACCCATACAAAAATTCTTTGCGCGTTCTAAATCGTAAGGTTCGGCAAATTCAATTTCTACTTTTTCTGTTCCGCTTTCCAAAAGCGTTGTCTTACTCTCACTTAAAATCAACTGGCCATGACGAATAAATCCAAAATGCGAAGCGAGGATATCAATTTGTTCTAAGCGATGGGTTGCGAGTAATACCGTAACATTTTTGTGATCCATTTGATTTTTTAAAAAAGCAAAGATTTTTTCTTGGGCCAAAGGATCCAAGTGATCGGTAGGTTCATCCCACAGTAATATCTCGGGCTCATGTAATACACTGCGCAAAAGTTGCAGTTTTTGTTTATTGCCCTGCGATAATTTGGCAATAGGCTTGGATGACAATTCTAAATCGAATTCATCAGCTAATTTTTCTATTCGTTGATTTAAATTTTTAATTGCATAAAAGGATCCAAAAAAACTTAAATACTCCTTGGCATTTAATTTGGAATACAACCCTGGACTTTCAATCAATACGCCTAGCTTATGTAAATATTTTCGCGAATCCGTATAGGTAGGGGTTTCGCCTAAAAGCGCAACGCTTCCCTGGCTGGGTTTTAATATTCCGGCCAGGCAACGCATTAAGGTCGTTTTGCCTGCACCATTAGGACCAAGCAAAGCATAAAGCGACCCTTTAGTCACGTCCAAGTTAACATTATTCAAAGCCAAGGTGGGCTTGGCTCCAGCAAACGTAACGCTTAAATTTTGGGCTGAAATCCCCATATTATTTTGCATAGAGTATTAAATTTATAACTGAGATTTTAAATTAAGATCAACCCGAAACCGCAATACCTTCTACTAAAATATCGGGAACTTTCACCGACGAAAAAGTATCGGCATAAGTATCCGAAAATCCTCGCAGGCCCATAAGTAGATCAAAATAATTGGTACTCAAAGTAACCTTGTCCACCGGACGAATACGTTTACCTTGTTCAATTAAAAAGCCTTGTGCACCGATAGAAATCTCACCCGAAATAGAAGAACAACCCGAGCCGCCTTCGAGCTTGACCACATAAAAACATTTGGGATACGTGCTTAACAATTCTTCCAAAGTTTGCTTTCCCTTTGGCACTATAAAATTCGCAAAACCGGTTCCGGCCTTACCCGAATAGCCGCGCGCACCATTACCAGTAGGTTTGGCACCCGCCTTTTTAGCCGATTCCAAATTATACAGATACGATTGTAAAACGCCGTCCTTCACTACCTGTAACGGAGATGTTACGACTCCTTCGCCATCAAAAAGTTGCGAGCCTGGAAAACCTTGCAAATGCGGCTGACTGCTTAAGTTAAACGCCTCGACCGCAATGCGTTCTCCAATTTTACCGGCTAAACGACTTTGTCCTTTTTGCACCGACTCCGCATAATAAGGAGAAGAGAACATCGACAAAATTTGGGGACTGGCACGATGGGAAAATACCACTGGATAAATTCCAGAAGTTAATGCTTCGGCATCCAATAATTCAACGGCACGCTCTACGGCTTGACTCGCCATAAAATCGGGACGGAAAATCGAAACGGAACGACCACCCTGCGAATACACGCCCATTTTTTTATTTTCGCCTTGCTTCGCCACTACACCCACTCCACCCGAAATCACATTCGATCGCGAATGATAACTCACGCCTTTGGAGTTTTGTACAATAGACCTTCCTGATGAACGACTCATGCCTAAATAAGGAATATTATCAATGCGTGGATCTTTTTCGCGCGCTAAAGTTTCCAGTTGTGAACACAATTCTTTCATTTGATCGAGCGTCACATTTTCCAATTCAGGAGCAAAGCGCAGTAAATCAATGTCGGGTAATTTTTCGGGATATGGCAATTCAATATCCACGGAATCCGTAAGTAAAGTATGGCTTATCGCATCTTGCACGGTTTGTGAAATTGCCGCGCGTGACATTTTTTCGGTAAAAGCAAAACCCGGTTTTTGATCTTTAAATAAGCGAATGCCAATGCCACGCGAATTCGATATTTCCGTGCTCTTTACTTTACCTTCAAACACTTCAAGGCCCATGGCTTCACTTTCGCCCACCACGGCATCGTATTGCTCCGCGCCCAAACGCTTCGCTTCAGAGCACATAAAATCAACGGCATCTGAAACTTTTAAAGTTTCTTCAGAAAAAGTTTTGGGAGTAGAGGTAACCATTAGCGACCTCCCACTAAAATATTATCCACTTTTAAAGTGGGTTGCCCCACCATTACTGGAATGGATCCCGAAGATGCGCCACACATGCCCGCAGCCATTTCCAAGTCTTTTCCGACCATGGAAATCAACGGAAGAATTTCTGGACCTTTGCCGATTAATGTTGCTCCACGGACCGGAGAGGTAATTTTGCCGTCACGTACCAAGTAGGCTTCCTCCGCTGAGAAATTAAACTCCCCTGTAGCCGGATTCACCGAACCGCCACCCATTTTTTTGGCATAAAGGCCATTCCCCATAGAGGCCAACATCTCTTCTAAACTATGCTGGCCTTTTTCTATAAAGGTATTGCGCATGCGTGATACGGGTGAGTATTGATAGGATTCGCGTCGCGAACTTCCCGTGATAGGAGAATTCGTTTCTTGCGCGCCTACTCGGTCCGACATATAATTTTGCAAGATGCCGTCTTTAATTAAGACCGTTCTTTGTACGGCATTGCCTTCATCATCCACATTAATCGATCCCCAAGCATTGGCTATAGTACCATCATCAATGGCCGTCACCGAAGGATGCGCAATTAGTTGTCCCACTTTATCCGCAAAGGGTGTGGCCTTGCGCCGCACCGCTTCGGTTTCTAAGAGATGGCCACAAGCTTCATGAAATATCACACCGCCAAAACCATTGCCAAGTATCACCGGCATTTTTCCACCTTGTACGTAACCGGCGGATAACATCAGTACCGCGCGCTCGGCAGCCATCCGCGTATAATGCACAATGTCCAAGCTTTCAAAAAATTCGAAACCCCGTTGTGTGCCGGGTGCTTCAGTAGCTACAAAAATTTCACCGCCCGCTTCTGCAGTCACGCTCACATTAAAACGACAGCGCGTGCGCGTATCTTCGGTCCATAAGCCTTCGCTATTACTAATGATCACTTGCGACACCATATCCGCCGCACGTACTGACACTTGGGTGATTTTATCAGAAAAATCCCGCGCGGTTTTATCGGCTAATTTGAGCAATAATAATTTTTGCTCTTGTCCTACTTTGCGAGGATCCTTAGTGATGATATGTTTATTCTCAAAAACCTTACCTACCAAATGGACGGTGGGTTCTGACGATTCATTAATGATAACACCGCGGCTACGGGCTAAATTATCGATAAGTTTAATAATATGATTTTCATCATCATTGCTTGTATGTGCATAAAGCACTTCGGTTCCATATACCAAGCGAATACCTAAACCATAATCCGTTCCCGCTGTCGCCGATTCCACTTTACGATCGCGAAAGGAAACTGAGGCGTTACGGGTTTCTTCTTCGAAAATCTCCACAAAATTTGCATGGCGATCGAGCCCCGCCTGTAAAACTCTTTGTGCTTTATTCTTATCCATCCAGCATCCTAACAAAAGATTAATGCTTGATTATAGCAAAAAAGGAGGGTGAGAGTTCTTGCATTCACTTATATCATTTCTTAAACGAATTTTGCAGGAGGCTCGCTTAAAAATGGTTTTGATCGGTGTAAAATGGAGCTGGATTCGGGGTAGAATTTCATTTTTTGGTTAAATTATGATGCGCCTAGCCAATTCCGAATATTACAATTAACCAGCAAAAGATATCATTTTTCATAGGAAACCATGAATAAAGAACATTTTTCATGAGAAGTTATCGTTTTTCACGGAAAAGATGCCCGAGAAAAAGGGTCTATTGCTTCACTTCATCGCCGTCGTGTGATTCAGTAAGTTCTGGCGTAAAAACTCGGAAACTATACCTTCATAATAAAGTTCATTTTCTTTTTCTCTAAAGGCATGGCCTTCATCCGGGAAATGTAAAAACCAAACGGGCACTTTACGTTTTTGTAAACTGGCAAAAAGTCTTTCGCTTTCCCCAATGGGTACACGCGGATCTTTCGCGCCATGTGCGAGTAATAGAGGGACTTTAATTTTATGTGCTAAATTGAACGGAGAAATTTTTTCTAAAAATTTACGCATTTGGGGATCACGTTCATCCCCATATTCCGCACGACGTAAATCGCGTCTATATTCACTGGTGTTTTCTAAAAATTTTGGAAAATGAGTAATGCCTACAGTACTAATTCCCGCTTTAATTTGATCGCCATAATGGATTAAGGCCGACAGCGACATAAAGCCGCCATACGATCTACCCATTACAGCGATACGGCGCGAATCCAAATCCGGCTGGGTTTTAATCCAGCCTAGCAAGGCGCCGATATCTTCTACGCTATTCATACGTAACTTTCCATCATCTAAGCTCTGAAATCTCTTTCCGTAACCTGTAGAACCTCGAACATTGGGAGTAATCACTACGACATTTAATTCACGCACCACATATTGCATAAAGGCATCATAATCCGGTCGCGCTTGTAATTCGGGGCCACCATGAAATTGTATAAGTACAGGGAAAGGCCTATTACTTTCTATTTGAGGTTTATAAACAAAGGCTTGTATCGATATTTTCTTTTTCTCAGGAACTTTTGCGGGAGAACCAATGGATGGAAATTGAATAGAGGTAGTGACTATAGGCGCTAAAATTTTTTGCGGAGTATTCTCTAAAGTATTTTGCGGAGACCAAGATTCAAGGTATTTTCTTTCTATGTCGTAGGTGTAAACCGATCCCGGTTGAGACACATCATGAAAATTAAAAGCAAAGCCTTTGGAGTTTTTGCGAAAAGAAACTGGACTGACAATTCCCTTGGGAATTTCCTGTAACCAATCGGTTACTCCTTTGCGGATATCCAAGTTATAAATTTTACTAAAGCCATTTTCATTCACGCTATAAATTAAATAATGCGTATTGGGACTTAATACGCTCCATTCAATGTCCCAAGGCATTTCCGGAGTTAATGGGGAAATTAATAAGGTATCTAATGAGCCTTGGAAAACTCTGGAATACTCGCCTTGACGATCCGACACAAAAGCAAATTTTCTCGGAGAGGGTCTTGTCAACGTGTCACCTGAAAAAGGCTTATTTTCAATCCAAAAAGCATCCACAATATTTTGCTTGGGCTCGTCTTTTAAAAGTTGCGTCAGCGATGAATCCTCGAAAGAATAAAGGAATAATTCCGAATGAGCTTCTTCGCTACGTAAAAACAAAGCTTGCTTTTCATTAACGCTCCAAGCCATTGGTTCCCAGGCTCCAGCTTGAGAAAAAAGTCGGCGCTCGTTTCCTTGAGCATCTCCTACATAAATATCCCAGTTACTCTTTCCTTCTGGAGTATGGGTGTATAAAAAATGTTTTCCACTTTCACCCCAGAGTACTGAAGCTATGCGCCCAGATTTTGGTCCCAAGGCCTTACTTTTTTGGGTGTTCATGTCGTAAAGCGAAAGCTTAAATTGTTCATCTCCTTGATCATCTTGCAAATACAAAAATGAATTAATATTCGAGTTCGGATTGAATTGAATGCCTGCAACGCGTTGTGGGAAATGAGTTTTGACTTGCAATGAACCCTTAGGTTGCGTTTGCATATAAAGTTGGGGCTCGGCATCAAGGCGAGCAAATGAATAAATGTGATCCAAGCATTCATTCCATCCCGCAAAACTAAAAGCAGGGATATTTTGATAGGTGCGAAGTTTTGTTTTTGTAGAACTATCCGGTGACATATTACTTTTTGGGGGAAATTTTTCCAAAATGCCTTGTGTAAAGGTTTGTACGGCATTGAAAAAAAATATTATGAATAGAAAATACCTTATCATTAGTAGCGATACCCTAAAGTAAACATAGCACGTTGTTCACGGTCTTCAATGTACAAGTCATTCTCTTGCGATTCCCAAAAGGCATAAGAATACCCCAAGTCAATATTTACCGAACCAGAAAGCAAAAAGCCAATTCCCGCACTGACGCGATGGCGATTGTATATGGGAGTTAGTCCATAGTCCAAGATATTATTGTAACTATATCCGCCGCGCAAAACGGTGTTCCAATGCGAAATATACTTTTCAACCCCAGCAGAAAGAGTATATTCATTACGGTAACCTGCACCTTCCTGAAAACTTACATTATCCATGCTATAGCGGTATTGTTCCCAGAAATTCATTTTGTAATCTGCGGCTACTAACAAATCATTTCCCTGATAGGATAGTCCTAGTTTTAATTGATAGGGGTTGCGTACATTAAGTGTTGCATCGTATGCGGTAACAATGCCTTGTGTTTCCTGATGTTCATCTACCGAAGCGATATCCCAAACAATTAACGAAGCGCCTAATTTTACCCACGGCGTTAGCTTGATCATGAGAGAAGGTTCTAAATTCCAACCAGTATAGGAATTCACACCTCTGGAAACTACGCTATCGGTGATTTGAATACGCTCTTCTCCTGAAGTATGACTCACTGCCAATCCAAGAGAAACATCGGGCGCTACATCTAATCCAAAACCAAAGCGATATTGATCCACGGTTCCTTCCGCTTCATATTTGTATTGACCATTGGTAATTGATTTGGCGTCATTATAAGTAGAAGCGTCAATAAAATTTCGCGGGCTATAATAACCGAAAGCAAAAGTAAGTCCCCCGCGTGTTACAGGTAGCGGCCATAAAAATCCAATGGATTGAATACCCAATTCTTGTTTATCAATTATTGATTTAGGGTAACCGGTAATTTGTGAACTTGTGCTAAGCATGGTTTGATTCAATGTGAAAGAAAATTCATGTCGTTTCACGGAACTTAAACCTGCCGCATTATAATACAAGGCAGAAAAATCATTCGCTACCGCTGTATAACTGCCCCCTAAGGCCATGGCTCGCGCGCTAATTTCTTGAGGTGCACCTAAATTCAAAGTATCCATTTGGGCTTCAACTGTTACAACAAAAAATCCCATCATGCATGCATAGAGAAAATGAGGCTTTATTTTTAACAGTTTCATATATCTCTTCTGGTTCATCGGCATTATCGTCTGCCTTTATGCATTGGTTTGTTTTCGTCGCTCTTTGAGCTTTCGCTATTATCCCCCGAATCATTATTCGATGAGTTGTCCGACGAAGGAACGGCGTGAGAAGGATGTTCCGGAGCCGAAGCTGACTCTTTTGACATCGACCCCGAAGGAGAAGCGTAAACGTTACCCCCATCTTTCTCACGCCTTTTTCCAGGTTTTATAAGTGGTGCATTGGAAGGAGAAGAGAATAATCTTTTGCGCGGAGGATTATATGTATTGGAAGAGAAATTATTATTGGGAGATGAATAGTAATGGCTATGATAATGATTTTGATCAGAATAATAATTTCCATAATGCTCACGTTCCCAATAGGGACGGCTATAATATTCTCGATAATAGCCCGAGCTAAAACTTAAGGAAATGAGTGGATCATCCCAATCCGAATAACGATGTCCGCGGTAATAATTATTTTCTTCATAATAGTTTTTGACAATTATAGGTCGCTTAGAAATTGAGCTATCCTTATTCACCAAACTGGAATCCTCCAGGCTATCAGCTAAAGCATCTCGACTGTCCGCTGCATAATTTTGCTGATCGCGTGCGACATAATTTTGGGTATATAGTTGGGTATAGCAGCCGGAAAACAAAAAAAGCACCGCAACGCTTCCCAAAGAAATGTGCAAAGAGTTGAGCGAAAAAACCGAAGAGATTTCCGTATTAGTTTTCATGATCGGAGTACATCGCAAGAGATGTACCAAAAGAAAAACTTTGAAACTTAAAGGAAAAGTGCGATTTTTTTTAAAAAAGGGGTCTATTTAATAGACCGTCCACTATTTGGTGTCCACTTGGTGGACAAGATTTTATTCTTTAATCCCATATTTCGCGAGTTTATTATGCAAACCCTGACGACTAAGGCCCAAGGACTTTGCCGCATGGGAAATATTTCCCGTCGAACTTTTTAAAGCACGACGTATCCAATCAATTTCCAAAGCATTTACCGCTTCTTCTAATAAAAGTTCAGAAGGTAAATTTGAGGTGGAGGTATGCGAATTTAGCTTCCCTTTTTCGTCTGCTTTACTTTGAATTCTATCGGGCATGTCTTCGGGTAACAAAATATTTCTCTCCCCCGAAAGATTCATGGCATATTCAATTGCATTTTCTAACTCACGTACATTACCAGGAAAATTATGTTTTTTCAATAATTCCAGCGCCTCGGAAGACAGTGTCGGTAAGGTTTTTTTTAGCTTAAGCGCTTTTTTTTGCATAAAATGTTCTATCAATAAGGGCAAGTCATCCAAGCGCTCACGCAAAGCGGGCGTGCGCAAGGGCACCACATTAAGCCGATAAAATAAATCTTCGCGAAAAGTTTTATCTTGCACCATAGACTCTAAATCGCGATGCGTAGCCGCTATGATACGGACATCTACATGTTTCTCTACGCGGCTACCAATAGGCTGCACCACGCCTTCTTGCAAAAACCTTAATAGCTTTGCTTGCAAGGTTAAAGACATATCTCCCACTTCATCCAAGAACAAAGTGCCTCCTTGCGCACTTTCAATAATCCCGATGCGATTTTCGGTAGCATGCGTAAAAGAACCCTTTACATGCCCAAATAATTCACTCTCTAAAAGAGAATCAGTTAAAGCAGCACAGTTTTGAGCCACAAAGGGCTTGTCTTTACGTGGACCGCCAAAATGTAAAGCATGCGCCACCAATTCTTTACCCGTACCACTTTCTCCCGTGACCAAAACGGTACTTTGCGAAACCAAGAAGTGCATAATTTTGTTTTTTAAATTCTGCATACTAGAGCTAATGCCCACTAATTTCGAAAGCGGTTCCCCATTGCTTATGGTCTCGAACTTCAATAATAAATTTTCGCGTTCTAAAATATGATTGCGGTTTTTTAATTCTTGTTGTAAAAGTTTGTTTTCTTCAACCAAAGAAAAAATCCGCACAGCTTGGCGTACTACTGCTTCGAGTTGCACTGGCTCCCAAGGCTTATTTAAAAATTGATAAATTTGTCCCTGATTTACTGCGGAGACCACGCTATCAAAATCACTATAGCCCGTAATTAAAACGCGCACCGTATCGGGATAATGCTCTCGCACCCATGCTAAAAATTCCGATCCCGATTCACCCGGCATACGTTGATCGCTGAGCACGCATGCTATCTTATGGTCAGCAAAAAAATGCTTGGCTAAAGAGGCATTAGGCGCACCTAAGCAGGTATAATCATCTTCTAATTGGCGAATAATGCTATTTATAATAGCAGGTTCATCATCCACAATCAGTAATACAGGTTTTTGATTTTCCATTAATTTTTATCCAAAGGAAGTTTAATTATAAATTCTGCACCGTGGCCCATAACGGAGTTAACAGTAATGTAACCTTCATGTGCTTTGATGATTTGATAAGAAAGATGCAATCCCAATCCTATTCCCTGCCCCACAGGCTTGGTGGTGAAAAAGGGCTCAAAAATTCTATGCAAATGATCAGGTTTAATCCCCAGTCCATTATCTTTTATGGAAACAACGGCCCAAGGGCCTTCCTCAAAGGTATGAATAAATATACTGCCTTCTTTATCTAAAGCCTGTCCTGCATTGACTAAAATATTCAATATCACTTGTTGGATTTGGGTTTCATCTATAGAAATGGGTGGAAGTTCAGCATATTGTTTTTGTAACTGAATATTCTTACTGAAATTGGTTTGCGCCAATAAAGCGCTTTTATCAATCATCAAATTTAAATCCGAAACTTTTTTGGTCAGTGATTTACTTTCATCTGCATTTCCTGCACGCGAAAGGCCGCGTAGATTTTGTACAATGTCGCGAATACGTATGGAACCGTCTTGGCATTCAGCCAGAGCCTCTTTCATTTTTTGCACCAAGAGTTTGGATTTTTCATCAAGGTTTGAGAAATCACTTCTATCTAAATATTTTTGGATCTGATGAAGATTCGCATAAATAAAACCAATAGGATTATTTAATTCATGGGCAATTCCCGCAACAAGCTGTCCTAAGCCTGCTAATTTTTCACTATGAATAAGTTGTTGCTGAGTTTTTTGCACTTCTTCAATCAATAAGCGTAACTCCTCATTTTTTTGCACTAACTCCGCTTGATTTTGTCTCCGTGCAATGGAGGTGGCCATAATTCTTAATACCGTGCGACTTAACAGGGTCAATAAAATAAAGGCTGCCACGGCAAAGAGTACATTTTTTCGGCGTACGGGATCATGATAGGTGGTATAGGACCAATGCCATATTTTTGCCCATGTTCCAGGAAAAAATCGACTTTCCCAAATATCAATGATGGAGTCGTGAGGATTGATTTTGTACTCGACACGCTTTCCATTAGGGAATCGTACGGCAAACTGATATTCACGGAGTGTGTCGGGTAAAGTAAATAATAATGGCCCTATATAAGAACTGAAATAGCCATAACCTCCAGAAACTTCTTGGAATTGTTGTAATTGCCATTCACCCGGATCCCCAAATTTTCGCGACCAAAAAGTAATTTGTGCACCGATGGAAGAGACATTGGATTCTACCGCATGTAATTTAACTTCTATCCTAGGTAACTTTGGCGTTAACCCAGCTTGAATTTGACAGGCGCTATCACGAGACGCCATTAACCAATCTAAGGATTTTCCTCCAAAAACCGGTGCAGGAACAAAGCCAGTATTGTAAGTAGAAAAATTGGGGGGGAGGCCTAAATCAAAATTGTTACGGTAATAAAAATGATGCTCCGAATTTTCGTAGTAGAAATTAGCGCCTCGCGTGGTTAATAATAAATCAAAATCCCCATCGCCATCGAAGTCTGCCAAAGCCCCTCCATAGTGATCCGCGCTGTCAATAATTCCCCAGGCATGCGCTTGCTCCACAAAATGTAATGGCTTAACAATAGAATCCACTCTTGACTTCCACGTGGAAATATCCAGAGTTTTTAAAGAAGGGTTATTTTGATTAATTAACAGTAAATTATGCCCTTCACGAACTGTCACTACTAAATCGAAATCCCCATCATTATCCACGTCACCCACCAAAATGGCATTGCAACGCATGCCCGGCTTAAACTTTATATTCAAAGGAATTTGTTTAAAATAAAAGGGCGATATCTGTTCAAAAATTTGTAGTGGTTTTTTCCAACCCGCCACGACTAAATCTAAATCCCCATCCAAATCGAGATCCGTAAAGGCAGCGCCTTGAGAGCCAGAGTCTAAAGGAAGACCCGTTTGTGCTAGTGGAATTTGATTGAATTTTAATCCATGATCATTATGATATATCTGAATAGGTCCATGTTCATTGGTCAGCAATAAATCCACATACCCATCCTGATCCAAATCGGCCCATACGCCCATATTCGCATCAATATCTTGGGCTAATCCCATTTGCGAAGTTACTGAATAAAAAGTTCCGTCTTTTCTATTCTTTAATAAATCCAAGCCATCGCCCCAACCAGTAATCAATATATCTATGGCTCCATCGTTATCAAAATCAGCCGTAGCGGCTCCCACCTCTAAATTCTTAATACCCTTCGGCATCAAATTTCCACCGACACCGGCTGCAATACTTTTGTCGATAAAAGTTCTATCTCCGCGATTAATGAGCATTCTGTTTAAAGTGCGAAATCCCACAATATAAATATCAAGCAATCCATCACCATTAAAATCAGCAATGGAAACACCATAAGCATCGCGAATATCGGGTAAAGCATTATTGGAAATATTTTCCTGTGCGCATAGAAAAGTCGGAATAAAAATTACCAAGTAAAAGTATTTAACAAAACTAGCCGGCATCTTTTTCAATTTCCAAGAACAAATGCTCCTGTAAAAAAAAGTAAGCCATGGCTTTTTCAAAATAATACTCCTCAAGGAAATGCAAAAAAAACCGCTAAGTTTTTAGCGATTTTCTTTAGTCTAAAAAACTACTAATTCATTAGGCAATAACGCTCTCTTCTTTAACCGAGAGCGTTAATTTCACGTTTAATCACGGTCGCAATATCTTTCAGATCTCCAGTCATTATGATGAGGATTTCCATGCCCGTGATGATTCCAATGTCTTTCCGGAACTACAATTACCGTGCGTTCAGGATCATAGTACGACCTATCGCGATAGACTACTCTTTCACAACGCGGTTCGGATGGATAATGCTTAATAATGGTGACTCGTTCCTGTTCATAACGAGGACGTTCTTCTACCACAACTCTATGGCAGTCTTCATCGTCGTCACGATCACGATAGACTGGTCTTTCAATTACGGTTTCATGAATAACCTCAGGGTTACCTGTACCCCAGGTTTTTCCTACTGTTACCTGACCATTAGGAAACCCCAACGTAACCTCCGCATGTGAGCGATCAAAGTTTTTCCGTCCGGCATGTGCAGACACGCTACAAAGTGCGATTATTCCAATTCCATATAATTTACTGAGTGACATATAAACCTCCTGTTTAAGTTCTATAGATTACATAATCAAAAACCGGACCAATTCAAAAATCACGAAATAACCTTAATTTACTGGGATTTTAAACTGAAACATGAGTTTAAGGTGTTTTTGAGTGTACAGAAGCTTGACAACTGTACACTAATTTAAAAATCTACACCTTGGCAGAACTTAATGAAATGAAAATCTAATTGCGGCGAGGTTTGCCGCGCCGTTCTTTACTTTTACGACGATTATCCGTGCTTTCAAAAATACTATTAGCGGATTCTGCAATAAACCCTTGGAAAAGTTTGCCATCAGGCATAGGGTAACGTTTAGCAAATTCATAATAACAGGCGGGAACCTTAAAGTTACCCTCTCCAAAACGTACCGATACGGGCTGTGCTAAAGTCGAACTCTGCTCCAAGTAAACAGCTGGACTGCCTTTGATTTCTCCGCCCACAGTATTTAATGCATAACCACTATTTTTTATTAAGGTATTCAAACTTGCGAGGGAATCAAATTTTTTTAAATTATTAATCAATACGGTAAAGTGATTTGCACGAAACCCAAAGGCCGCAAGCCAAGCGGCGAATTCACTTTCTTTACGCAAAATTTCATAATTTTCAAATGCCATTTTCCAAGGTCGCCCATAAACACAAAAGTCCCACTGCGCTGTTGTTTCTGGTGAAACTTCCGCAAGCATAGCCTTAATTAATTTCTGAAATTCTTTACTAAAAGCCGAAACCTGCAGTTGACTGATAAAAACTTTAGGCCATTTTCCATTGGGATGTTCAAAGTGGCGCGCAGATATTTTTTTATCAGGAAATTTATATTCTCCCTTTGCGAGATACCCCATTTTCACGAAGCTGCTTGCTAATTTTTCAATATTTACCTTGGGATCATCAAAGGTACGCAAAGCAATATGATCATTTTCGAGCGTTTCGCCGCGGAGAGTTAATAAACGCAAAATTTCTTTAGCCGCAGGATTAAGATCGGTATAGTCCTCCCAAAGTTGGGCGAATAAATTTTCAAGGTTCTCTGAGTTTGTAGTATTTTCCATAGGACGCATAAAATACAAAAAATCTCATGAAATATAATCTCTTGCCTCTATAAGTCCTTAAATTCACAATCGAGAAAGGCTTGTGCAAACTCTGTCTCCCAACAATGAATGATTTTCGCTTTTGAATTGCACCATGGCTGTTATCTACGATCATTACCTTACATTAACTTAACCTTTAAATTAAGCTGAAGTGAAAGTTTAAGTGCTAATTCATTGGTTGTTTTGCAAAGTGTATAACTTATAACATTACTTTTTATCAACACAAATAAAATACATTTCGCATACAAATTACTTGTATTTATAAAATGCCATACTCTATACTAAAACCCAGTTCGGGAAGTACTCACGTTTTAGTATTTGTGTTTAATTCGGCTTGAAAAAAAATGCTTAAAAAATTATCGAATATTTATTTCAAAGGAAACAATTCGAGTCCTTCGCGTTGGCAACGTCTTCTACGTAACTATTCCATCGCCACAAAATTGTCCGTTTTGGGCGGAGTATTTTTGGTTTCGATTTTACTACTTACGGTTACTGGACAACGCAATATTATAAAACTTGATCGTGGCATGAATGATTTAGCCACAGTACAACTTATCGCCGTGCGCAATATTCTTTTAGTTACCGACGCACAAGATGGTTTGCGCGCCCTGGCCTTTCGTTCCGCTGTAGCTGGCCAAAATGGAAATACCGACGATATGCAAGCCTGTGCCCAAGAATTAGAAACGTCATCCGGCATATTGGAAAATTACTTCGGAAATTTGGAAACCTTACCGTTACCTCAAGCCACCAAAGAGGCCATCACGATAATTAAAACTGGCATTTTGGATTATGCTAGCTCAGTGGGAAAAGTAGTTGAAGTCGCTGCCTTAGCAGATCTCACAAAAACCTCCGCCGAATTAATTAAAGTGGACGAACAATACACTAAACTTTCGCAAAGTATGGAAAATGTAGCCGATAAAATTAGTAGTGAGGCAATGAAAAGTTCAGAAAGTAGCAGTCGCTCGGGCACTAATGCGAAACGCATGAATTTGATTATAAGTATCAGTTCGATCCTAGCCGGCATTATTTTAACGTTTCTCATTTCACGAAGTATTGTGGTTTCTGTTCAGAAAACCGCTTACTCAGCCTTACGATTATCCGAAGGTGATCTTTGTATCCAAATTGATGCTGGAGGAAAAGATGAAGTGGCGAGACTCGGCGCATCACTCAATCAAGCTGTACAAAATATGCGTAATACGGTACAAGCTATTATGCAAAATGCCGATGAATTAGTACAAGCGTCAAGCGAGTTACGTCAAATCAGTCATCAAATGGAAACCGATACCCAAGCAACAGCCTCACGAGCCACTTCCGCCTCAGAGTCTGCCGAAAAAATAAATGGAAATGTACAGCGTGTTGCTAAAGGGGCACGGAACATGGCGGAAGATATTCGGAGTATTGGAAAAAATTCCGAAGAAGCAGCCGCTGTAGCGCAAACAGCAGTAAATGAATTAAATACCACAAATATTATCTTAGAAAAATTGGGGAATAGCAGCGAAGAAATATCAAAATTTATTGCAGTTATTACTTCGATAGCAAACCAAACTAATTTATTGGCTCTCAATGCCACAATTGAAGCCGCACGTGCTGGTGATGCCGGCAAAGGTTTTGCTGTGGTCGCTAGTGAAGTAAAAGATTTAGCTCGAGGAACAGCCCGAGCCAGTCAAGATATTGGTCGTATCATTCAAATCATTCAAGAGGATGCCAAAAATGCAGGTATCACTATTACTAAAATTGGAAGTTTTGTACAAGAAATCCATAAAATTCAAAATGTTACCGTATCTTCAATGTCACGACAAACAGCTACTAGTGATCAAATGGAGAGTAGCATTACTGAAGTTGCAGAAGCTAATGCTGGCATATCGAGTAGTATTACTGAAGTCGCAGAAAGCGCTAAAGGCATAACACAGGGAGCGGCCGAAACCCTGCAAGCAGCGGATTCGCTGGCAAGTATGGCTGATCAGTTAAAGCAACTTGTCTATAAATTTAAGGTGTAATGCATTGATCATTTTTTCATCATCTGTACCCATAACCCGTCTCTCAGGAGGATATTAATGAAAGCTATTATTTACTCAACTCTTGCCCTTAGTTTATTGCGCATAGGAGTCTATGCCACCGACCCATTAGGAACACCCGATCCTAAAACCATTGAATATCCTGCAGGTGAAGCACCTTCTGCAAAGGAAGTAGAGCTTGGAAAAATTTTGTTTTACGATGAACGACTTTCCATAAATCAAACTCAAAGTTGTGCAACTTGTCACAATCCCGATTTGGGGTTTAGTGATGGAATGGCAAAAGGACATGGTGCTATGGGCAAGCATGTGGGCCGTAATGCACCCCATTTATACAACTTGGCTTGGAGTAGTATTTTCTTCTGGGATGGTAGGGCTGCAAGTTTAGAAGAACAGGCATTAGGACCAATTCAAGCGCCCGGAGAAATGAATATGCCACTCGACTCCTTATTACCACGTCTTAAAAAAGTGGCCTATTATCGTAATTCCTTCCAGTCGATTTATGGTAAAGAAGGGATCACCAAAGATAATTTAGGAAAAGCAATTGCATCTTTTGAACGTACTTTAATCACTAATAACTCGCCTTTTGATAGATATCTAAAAGGTGACCATAACGCAATGACACCTTCGGCAGTGAGAGGAATGGCTCTATTCTCCGGAAAAGCCAATTGCACCGCCTGTCATAGTGGTCCAAATTTTACCGATGAAAGCTTTCATAATATTGGAGTTCCGGGTGATGATGAAGGTCGCAATAAAATTTTGGCTGGCGCGACACTTAAGGGAGCTTTTAAAACTCCAGGTTTACGGAATGTCACTTTAACTGGACCATACATGCATGATGGTTCTGAAAAAACTCTGGAAGAGGTAGTAGCGTTTTACAATATGGGCGGCAAAAACAAAAAGAATCTTGATAAATTGATTAAACCTCTTGGATGCAGCGAACATGAAATGCAAGACCTTGTAGCATTTTTGGGAGCATTAAATGATCCACTAAACGTGGCACGTCCCGAAATCCCTAAGAATGATTAGCACTTTATAAAATAAAATAATAAAATCTACTGCGGTCGCAATCGAACCGCAGTTGTAACTTTAACATCGAGGTTCAGGTGTCGGTTTCTCTCTCTTCATTTTTACTCCGAGTGTGTGCCCTTTTCTTGCCCACACTTATATTTTCAGGTACCGTAACTGGTGAGTTTACATTTACAAAATTACCACCCGCAGTGGCATTAGTTTATTTTAACGAAGATAAAAGTATTCCCGTAAGTAAGGGAATAGAAGTAAATCAATTGGACAAAAAATTTGTTCAAAAACTGGTATATGGACCCAGTGGAACAGCGATTAATTTTAAAAATTCGGATACCGAAGATCATAACATTTATGCCAATGATGCTAAAACTGGTGCCAAGTTTGATGCAGGCTTAGTATCTCCTGGCAAAAGCTCAAAAATTGATTTGAATTGGCCCGAAAATTCCGTAATTCGTATTAGTTGTAAAATTCATCCCAAGATGCAGGCCTATATCGCGAATGTTCCCAGCGCTTACAATGCTATTGTAGAATTTAAACTTGGCGATAAAGCCACAACATTTACTATCAATAATGTACCGGATAAATATACTTCGGTTAAAGTATGGACACCTAAATTGGAAAACGGGGAGATGAAAATTAAATCGGGTGAAACACAAAAGCTGGATTTTGATGGTGGTAGCTTAACCTTAAACAGGAAATAGCATGTGGGCTTATAGGTCTATTTTTGCTGTCCTATTTATTTTTTTCATAGGTGCATACGCAGGAGAGGAAAAAATATCTGCGTCGATAAATGGCCCTGATACGGCCGCTCCTAAGCTAGAATATAATCCTCCCCCTTTTAAAATTCCAAAGCAGTTCGAGAAACAACTTGGCGACTATAGAAAAAAATTTTTCCAATTATCAGGTTTTGAATTTTCGGGTTTACACTGGAAACAATTTGTACGGGTATATGTCAATCAAGATGCTCAAACCTATTTAAATAATTTTAAAGAATATGTGCGAATATATTTAGACAATAACGAAGCCAATGACACGGCCACTAGGTCGACCTTTCAACCTTATCTGGTCGGTACTATCTTTTTAAAAGAAAATTATCGCTCGGATAATGACAAGCCTGGTATACCTACTTTTTTAACCATTATGATTAAACATAAACCAGGATATGATCCCAAGGGTAATGATTGGGAATATTTACAAATTGGGCAAGATGGTAACATTTATTTTCAAGGCAAAGGTGATCATCCAGGTGTAAAAGCAATGTGTGCGAAATGCCACAGCAATATGGCTGAAAGGGATTATATCTTTTCCACATTTTGTTCGGTTTCTTCGATGGGTAGATAAATGCTGGGGTTAACCCACGTTCCTCTGATTGAATATTCTTTTTTATTTAAAATCCTCGTTTGTTCCAAGTTAGCAAGTCCCAAACTATTTAAAGAGAAATCGTTGCTATCATTGTAAGTAAAGGAGAAAATTATGTTAAAAGATTTTAAAGAGTTTGCTTTGAAAGGTAATGTATTAGACATGTCGATAGGTATCATCATTGGTACCGCCTTCGGTAAAATTATTACTTCCGCGGTAAATGATGTATTGATGCCACCTCTAGGCTTATTGATTGGTAAAGTGGATTTTTCCAATTTGTTTTTTAATTTATCTGACAAATCTGTGAAATCCCTAGCTGAAGCCAAAACCATTGGTGCAGCCACCATAAATTATGGTCTATTCATCAACACACTTATTGACTTTGTATTGGTTGCCTTTGCACTTTTTTTGATCATACAACAATTCAATCGATTGAAAAAGCAACCTGCGCCGACTACCACAACCAAAGAGTGTCAGCAATGTTTTTCGACAATCCCCATAAAGGCTCTACGCTGCCCTTGTTGTACATCATCACTTTAATCAAAAATTTAGGTTAAGAAATTTTCTTAATCTAAATTTCATTTTCCTATGATACATAATTATTCTTGTGTAAGCGTCTTTCTTTGGAAGCCTGGTAATTCGAGCGTAGATTCTAAGCCGATTTGTACATGCACCTCCTTGTATGTATTTTCAACTCTCGCAAATTCTACTGCACCGAAAATTCCGTCTTTACGATGATAAACTAATCCACCCGCTATACGAGCTTGTAATTGCTGAAAACCTTCTGCATCAATATCTACAGGATCTATACTATACGAAAGTGCAATATCTGCTGATAAAGTATTATGGGTAAAGTTGGTTGATAGTCTTGCAATTGTTTGCTCATCCTTGATCCAATCTGCATTTAATATGGCTGCATAGTCATTTTCTGAAGCTATCGAGTCCTTATATCTAGGTAATTTTTTTACCGTAAATCCTGCACCTAAAGCGAATTGCGTTTGGGGAAAAAAAACTAATACCCGGTTGTTGAATTTAAACTTCATTTACAATATTTGGATCGCTAATTAAACGAGTGGTTAATAAACTATAATTAAAAGTATGCTGACCAAAAACCATTTCCCACGGTGCGCCCTCGGGATTTAAAGTAGCTGCCGCTTGGGTAATACTGAGTACTTTCAAATCGCCTTCTGTATGCAAAAGGACTGTTGCTTTTAACTCTTTACTTAATCCTAGGTTTGCCCCTAATTCAGCTTTGCCCATTTGCAAATAAGGATTATCTAATTCTGAAACATGCCGATTAAAATCTAAAGTAAATACCCCACCCAATTCCATAGTCATACCGTTTTTAACGGAATCTTTACCAACTTCGATACGCTCTGCTTGTAACGGAATAGACAAAAAACATAGTGACATAAAAAATAGACATGTTAAATGAATACCCAGTTTGGTAAAAAACAAAGTCATCATTCCTCCAGATTTTAATTGTGCGTTTTGTATCTATTAACAAAATATCATGCTAATAATATCAAAAAATAATGCGAATACCTATTTATTAATAAATTGGATTTTTTGATTAAGAAGAAGGTGCTACGTTTTGCTCCCAAACCTCAAGTAAAATTTGATGTTCATTACATAGGTAGCTTTGTCGCGTATGTAAAATAGAATCAGGAATGGAAAAATTAAAAAGATGAGATTTTTGAACTATGGGAAGCGACAACTTGCAAGGCGAAGGAAAAAGAGTTTTTAAATTTCCGGCCACCAAATTTCCAAGTTCTGCTACGGCTTCAATTTCTTCACCGGGAACAACTCTATCTTCAGGCTTACGAATTAATTTTTCCACCATAATATTGGCAAATTTTTCGGGGTATTGGAGGGTTATCAGCCATTTCCGTTCCCCTGTGATTAAAATAGCGCAGAAATAACTTTCCGTGAATTGACCATTCCCTTGTAAGGCGAAAGCACTTTCTAGGGGCATATTTAAATAAGCTCCCCAAACCATAAACATGATTTCTTGTAAGTCTGCCGTGCGTATTTGGCTCATTTATTATCTCTATTAGGTTGGTAAATAATAGGATGTTTTTTCGCCCTGCATCCGTTGAAATTTTAAATTCATACTTAATAAGGTTTCCGCTCCACCCAAAAACAAATAACCGTCAGGTTGCATAACACCTCGTATTTTTTCGAGAATGGATTTTTTGGTTTTCAAATCGAAATAAATAAGCACATTACGAATAAAAACAAAATCCATTTTGCCCGATAAATTATAGGGTTCTATTAAATTGAGTTCTCGAAATTCTATCATCTCCCTGATATCATCACGAACCTTCCATTCGAGTCCGTTCTTTTTAAAATATTTAACCAATAATGGCGCGGGTAACCCACGATTCACTTCTAATTGTGAATAACAACCTTCACGTGCGCGTGCCAAAATAAAAGAAGAAATGTCCGTAGCGATAACTTTTACTGACCAATCCGCCAACATGGGGAAATTTTCTTTCAATAAAATAGCGATAGAATAAGGCTCTTGCCCACTGGAACTGGCAGCACACCATATTTGAAGTTTTTTTTGTGCTGATCTTTTTTTGATTAATTCTGGTAATAAAGTTTTTTTCATTACTTCAAAAGGATGTATATCTCTAAAAAATGTAGTCTCATGGGTCGCCATCGCTTCTACTACTTTACGATGGAGAGTATTGAATGATTCTTGTTTTAGTTTTCCTACTAGTTCCGCAATCGTATTAAAACCGTTTGCTTTGGCTAAGGGTTGCAGTCGTGTTTCTACTAAATATTCTTTACCCGCTTCCAATTGAATAGCCGCTTTTTCCTGAACAAGTTGACTAATAAAATTAAAATCGCTTTTCTCGAGTGCCATTAAAACACTCCCAAAATGGCAAGCTTTTCAGCTAAAGCATCTTTCGAAAAAGGTTTCATCAAATATTCATTTGCCCCAGAATATAGGGCTTTAATCACTTGATCCATTTCGGTTTCCGTAGTCACCATCATTAATGGTGTTTCTTTCCACCTATCAATTTGACGTAATGCCAAAACAAAATCTAGGCCATTCATTACGGGCATATTCCAATCTACTAAAGCGAATTCTACATCTTGGTTTTTATCCATGACGGCTAAAGCTTCCCGTCCATCCGCGGCTTCAACAGTTTGAAACCCTAACTCTTCGAGCATATTACAAACAATCGTTCTTGCCACCCTTGAATCATCTATTACTAAAACCTTCATCATGATAAAACCTCCTCACAAATCGAAAAATATTTGTGGATATATTTTTTTGTATCTCATTTTTAGAGATAAATATAATGCAAAATAAATGCCTTACTATTTAGTATAAGGTCGGAATAAAATAAAATCAATTAGAGTATTGGAAATGTTTATTACAATTAAAAACAAAAATCTGCATTAAGGATTTTTTGCTTCGCTAAGTATCCACTTATGTAAGGTTTCTGCTAAATCATTAATGCGCATCGGTTTGCTGATATAATCATTCATTCCGCTCTGGATACATTTTTCTTTATCACCCGTCATAGCATTTGCTGTCAAAGCAATAATAGGCACTTGTCCAAAAGGTGACGGTAAACTACGTATTTTTTGCGTGGCGATATATCCGTCCATTTCAGGCATTAGGCAATCCATAAGAATCACATCATATAAATGTTGTGAAGCAAGAGCGCTCGCTATTATTCCATTTTCTGCTACATCCACTGTGCAAGATAATTTTTGTAACATTCGTATTGCTACTTTTTGATTAATAGGATTGTCTTCTGCAAGAAGAATTCTTCCCTTAATTTTTAAGTCTGGAGTGCCCGCTAAAATTAAGGAACACATTTCATGTTGCTTATTATTATAAACTTTTTCCACATTACTCGAAGGGCTTACATGGGGTACTTTTATATGTTCCTTTAATTCCTGAAAGGGTATAGTAAAATAAAATTCAGAGCCTTTACCCAATATGCTATGCAAACCAATTTCTCCACCCATTAAATCAACTAGTGATTTACAGATGGCCAATCCCAATCCTGTACCCCCAAATTGACGAGTAGTAGAATTGTCAAGTTGATTGAATTTTTGAAAAAGTAAGGGTATTTTTTCTGGTGAAATTCCAGCACCGCAATCTCTAATGCTAATTTTTAACTCGACCCAACCTGATCTTAATGGGCTACAATCTCCACTAATGCTAACCGAGCCAGCTTGTGTAAATTTAATGGCATTCCCAATTAGGTTTAGTAATATTTGTCGAATACGGCCAGAATCGCCATACAGAGTCAATGATTTCAAGCCCTCTAAATCGCATTTAAATTGTAGTCCTTTAGCGTCACACTTATGTTTCAGTATCTTGTATGTTTCGTTTACAACATTAAAAGGCTGAAAGGCTTCATTACAAATAGTCATTTTCCCGGCTTCAATTTTTGAAAAATCAAGAATATCATTTATAATGGTCAATAAGGAATTCGCCGAATACTGTACATTCTCTACTAATTCTTTTTGTTCTGAATTAAGTGGAGTATCAAATAACATATCCGATAAACCAATAACCCCATTCATAGGCGTGCGAATTTCATGACTCATATTAGCTAAAAATTCACTTTTCATTTGACTAGCCATTTCCGCTTCGATTTTTGCTTTATGTAATTCGGCTTCAATATTTTTTTGCAAAGTAATATCTTCTGATATGCCTACAAATCCAATAATATTTTGTCCCTCGTACATCGGTGCGGCATTCGAACTTACCCAAACTACCTTACCCCCACTTGTTAACTTACGATGATAGGTGTGATAGGGTTTATTATCCTCAATGAGCAATCGAATAGCTTCGCCTACGTCAACTCTGTCTTCAGGGTGAATAAAATTAAGCCAACCTTTATCCATAAGTTGGGAAAAGTCACTATCGGTAATTACTTCATAAGCTTTATTCGCATAAGTACAATTTCCCGACGGATCACAGATGATTATCCCCAAAGGTGAAGCTTCACTCATAGCTCGAAACTTTTCCTCACTGGCGCGAAGTTGAACCATTAATTTCTTGGATTCTTGTAAATTTATTTCATTTTCAACCAGCATGGCTAAATCATCAAAATTTTTTAAGTCATCGCGGGATAATTTTTTGGGGACATTATCGATAATACAAAGCGTGCCTAATTTGTTTCCATCTAAAGCTTTGAGTGGACGACCCGCATAAAAGCGGATTTTTGGATACCCTGTAACCAAAGGGTTATCATTAAATCGCTCGTCTTTTAGGGCATCGGAAATTTCGAATACTTCTGAATTTAAAATGGCATGTCCACAAAAGGAAATGTCTCTAGAGGTTTCACAAACATTTAAGCCAATATACGACTTGAACCATTGTCTATTGGTATCAATTAAACTGATGGCTACAATCGGAACGTCAAATATTTTTTGGGTTAAACGTGTGATTCTTTCAAATCGTTCTTCGGAATTTGTATTGAGTATATTTAAACTCTGAAGCGTTTTTAAACGAGAAAACTCATCGAGCGGTAATAAAGGCGCTTGCATACTTTTCCTTTTCAAAATCTCAAAATCAAAAAAACACTTTGAGGTTTTATAAAAATTCTAAGTAAATCTTATCACCAGGATATTTTTTCAACAAGCAGTTTAGAATTCCAAAGCATTTGGCTTATTTGCGATAGAACAATGTTTCAAGTTTTATTTAATGGATATATACGTTACCATTTATACAATATAATCCGATATACATTCAAATTGGAGCTTTTGCCGCCGCTCGATTTAAACGATCCATGATAGCTAATCCCAAGCCCTTTTCTGGAACGGACTCAGCCCAAATCATGTCTAAACTCAAACCATCTAATCGATGTAAAGCTGCAAATAAATTTGTAGCGGCTTGATTCAAATCTCCAGAGGGAGAAAGTATTTCTTCCACCACTTCCGTGGGGAAAAAAGCGGAGTTTTTAAACCGTAAAATTCCTAGACGCTGATTTTGAGGTATGGTATCTGGAAAGTTACCTTCTGACCAAACTTTGAACGGTGTTAGAGGGGAATAATGCTGAGGCAATTGTCCTGGAGCCTCCGGTTTGATTGGGTCCACTAAACCACCTTGAATGGGACCGATTAAAGCTTCAATGGCTTCTTTCGAAACACCTCCAGATCGAAGTAACACAGCCGTTTCCCCTACCAAAGAAAGTACTGTACTTTCTACCCCAATATTACAAGGGCCGCCATCCAAAATCAAATCGATACCTTCGGTAAAATGTTTTTGTACATGCTCTGCGGTTGTTGGACTCAGCTGCCCGAAGGGATTAGCACTCGGAGCGGCAATGGGTATGCCCGCTTGCTGTAATAAAGCCAAGGCGCCTAAATGTGAGGGTTGGCGAACAGCCACCGTGGCATGACCCGCGGTTGCCAAATCGGGAACTAGGCGTAACTTTGGTAATACTAATGTTAAAGCGCCTGGCCAAAAGGCATCCATCAATTTTTCGGCTTGCGGTGAAACTACACAAAGCTTTACTAGCCAACTGCGTTCCGCCACATGGACAATTAAAGGATCAAAATAGGGTCGCTGTTTTACCGCGAAAACTTTTGCCAAGGCTAAAGGATTTAAAGCATCGGCACCTAATCCATAAACTGTTTCGGTAGGAAAGGCCACTAAACCTCCGCCTCGAAGTATGCCTGCAGCTTGAATGAGCGAATCAGGTTCCAGTTTTTTAATGGGTATCATATTTGTTACCATAGATTAATTTCAATTTCGTAAAATTTTAGTTTCTCTTTTTTCCTTTTAGGAATTACTGGCAAAAATAACAAAGGAAAACTGGAGAATGAAGCTGTGGGGAGAAATAAAAAAGGTCCGTTGTGCGAGCCTTTTTTATTGTATCGTAGATTACGAAAAAAATCAATTTAAGTGAATATTTGAGCTATTTTTTTAGCAATATCATCCATCATTTCTTCATTCATATGATAGGTTTTGGTGCGAACCATACTTTTCAATCGCTCGACTTTAAGAAATTGTTCTTTTTCAAACTCGGTTTGCGTAGCGGCTTGCACCACATAGGTTTCCGCTTCTTCGGTTAAGCTTACTTCATCTTTAGGTTCACTAATATTCTTTACCACTTCAGCAGCTTTGAGGTCCTTAACGCCGTAGTCCTGCGACCTTAAGATTTGTACTACTTTGGAAATTATTTCTGCACTCATACTTACCTGCCTTCGTGGAGGGTTTCTGACCGCTTCATTTCGAGGCTTATTTTATATATCGGAAGATTGAAGGATTACTTTAATGTTTTCCTTAAAAAAGCTTCTGCTTTTGGAGATTTTATTTTTTTTTGCGTTAATCTTCATGTTTTTCCAGCTTTTCAAAGTCTTTTTTTAGGTTTTCAGAAATAGCAATTAAATTATTCGATTGAATAAAAGCTTCTTTGCTTGCTTTAGACATTTTTTTGAAAGCCGCTTCTGCCTTTAAAGCAAGTGATCGATTACCTATGGATTGCTGAAAAACTAATGTTAATGGGCCTTTGCCCCGTAAACATTTCGCGCTTTTTTTTTGCCCTTGACTATGTTCCGTAAAGCGCCTTTCTACATCAGTGGTAATGCCCGTATACAAATCGCCTTTGTAATTACGAATCAAATAAAGACTCCAATTTTTTTCTTCCAGTTTTTCTCCTCAAAAGTTTTTACTAAGAATTTAAATATTTATACCGCATTAAAGCGACGATAATCCGATTGCAGCGCTTCTAAATTATACTCTTCCCCATTTTTTATGCGTAGTCCCGCTTTTAACAAAGTAAGCGCTAAATCGGGTTTTGATCGATCATTCCAGTACTGTCCGAGAAAACGCAAGGCTTTGATTTTATACAATTGATAATCTACCGGCATAAAAGTATTTCCCTCCACATAACCAAGAAGTTTTTCATACCAATCGCGTGCTTCATCGGGATGTAATTGCGCTTCTTCCACTTGGGCTTTAACTAAAACGGCTTCCGGATTTCCTGGACCCTTCAAAGTTTTTTTCAAAAGCGACTCCGCTTCTGGGTAACGCTTAAGGTAAGCCAAACAAACCGCTTCTTTAACAGGTGCCCATTCAATAACATGCGGGTTATTGCCACGCTGTCGCGCTAAATCATTCGCTTGCCGATAATAATTTATAGCTTGTCCATATTCGCCTAAGTCCAAACACGCATTACCCAAAGTGAAGTAGCTTATAGGTGTTACCCCTTTACCAGCTTGAATTTGTTTTTCTAAAATTTCCCGATTACGTTTTTGCTTAGCTTGACCAGTTGCTTCATCCACATAGCCAGTATGAATAATATGTATATCCGTATAAATTACAGGTACGCCTGACTGTTCAATAGCCGGTAAAATTTGTTCATGCACTGGCGCAGTGAACCGTAATTGTGGCTGATTTGGGAAAAGGCGTATTTGATTAAATACACTTCCCGTACGTCCCCCATCTTGGGAGTTTTTTACTAAAAAGCCAAAGGCCCGAAAAGGTTTATCCGCGTGACTTTCTACCAACAATCGTAATCGCTGTTTATCCGCCAATAAAAGAATGTCATCGGCATCTAACCACAAAATCCATTTCCCTTTTGCAGCATCAATACTATGATTACGTGCTTCACTAAAATCGCCATTCCATTCCCCCTGCAATACTCTCGCTCCATAAGTGGCAGCCATAGCCTGAGTCCCATCGGTGGATCCAGTATCATAAATGATAACCTCTTCAGCTAATCCATTTACACTTTTTAAGCAAGCCGGCAAATGCGACATTTCATTTTTGACAATCATACACAAGCTCAATAAGGGTTGTTGATTTTCTTTAATCGTCAAACTGGGAAAATGTTGAGATAATTGTTCTCGATATTTTTTTTCTAAATCTTTTTTCCCATTCATTTGCAATAAATTTAAAAAATCCTTTGCCAAAGGCTCAAAAAGTGCAGGATTCATATCTACTGCGGTGCGCCAACACTGCTCGGCCTTTGCATTCTCTCCTAAGCACAAATAACATTGTCCCAGCAAATGCCAGCTCTCCATAACTTGTGCATAGTGCTTATGCATTTCTTCCAATAGCTGCGCTGCTTTTGAGTATTGCTTTTCATTAAACAAAAAGTTTGCTAATAAGTGATAAGCGTAAATTTTAAAAATATCATATTGATTACTCGTTGTGCTATTAGGTGGAGGCATGCTTAAAATTTTTTGTAATAAAGTTTTTGCTTCTTTTTCTTGTCCCATTTTCAACAAGCATTCAGCCTCATAAAAAACCGGTTCCAGTTTTTGCGGCTGTAAAATGGCACTTTTTCTTAACCACATTATTGCTTCGCTATATTTTCCCAAATACTGATAACCTCGACCAATACAGCATGGCAATTCGAAAAAGATATCGCGATTAATCGCTTCGCAATCAGGAATTTCTAAGGCTACTTTATAAGCCTCAATGCCTTTTTCCCATTCTTCTAATATGTATAAAGAATCGCCTTTACTCATTGCCAAGGAAGGCTCGGTTTGTAGGCGTTCAGTTTCTTCGGCTAATAATTCAAGATTTCGCTGCGCTTTAATTTTTTTTAAAGATTCGTCTTCGTAACCGGTATGATACAGTGTTGCGGGTACGGAAAAAGTATGTAGTCCTAATTTGGCAGCACTTTGCATAATCTGTTCATGAATGCGATAGCAAAATCTTAAACGCGCATGATTGGGAAATAATCTAACCTGCATAAAACGGGAACCCAAAGGTTGTCCCGCTTTAGTGTTAATAATTTCCACTCCAAAGATTCGATCCAAAGGTGCTGTTTTAAGTTTTTTAAAATTTTCGATTTGGTCGAAAGGCAGTCTATCGTCCGCATCGACCCACATTATCCATGCACAGGTCGCTTTATCAATGGATTGATTCCTTGCCAAACTAAAATCTTTTTGCCATGCCGTTTGAAACCAAGTCACTCCCAAAGTTTCCAGAATTGTCTGCGTGCCATCGGTTGAACCGGTATCATTAACCACAAACTCATCCGCAATAGGCCGAAAGCTTTCAATGGCTGCAGCAATATTATTTGCTTCATTTTTTACAATCATCACCACACTTAATTTTCCATGGCGATATTTGCTTTCCAAAGGTTTTTTAATGGTTCCAAAATTTTTGAATAGTTCAGCTAAATTTTCTTTTTCTAGGGGGAGGTTTTTTTTAAACTCTGGGGTGGGTGTTTTTTCATTCCGTGATTCATGTAACAATTTTTGTTTAGGGATATCATTAGGGAATTCCAACAAAAACAACTTTAAATATTTTTCTAATCCTAATTTATTATTTTGCTTTTGATAAAATTCTATGGGCAATTCATAATCCAAGGGGAATGGATTTAATCCTCCCGCAATCAATTCCTCTAAATATTCATTCGCTAAAAAAAGACGTGATTCTGTGTCATCAAGTATAGCTAATAAAACAGAATACGCTAAACAATTACGTCTTAAAGCATCTTGATCTGTGGCCACTTTGGAAATAGGCGTTCCTAATTTTAAGGCTTCCGAAAAATATTCCCACGCTTTATTTTTATCGCCCGAATGCATAAACTTTTTACCCATATAAAAATAAGGTTTTAAATGGGGAATATGCCAATTCAGGGCCAAGCTATACCATTTTTCGGCTTCAATTAATTGCCCCATCTTTTCAAAGGTTTCTCCCAATAGCAGCGGGTAAAATAAAAGAATTTCATTTTTTGGAGCGGTACCCAATTTTTCGGGATCCAAATCACCTAACATACGCCGATAAACTTTTATCGCCTCTCCATACTTTCCAAATTGAACCAAGGCATTTCCAAATTCCATATTCACTGTAGGATCATCCGGAAATTCGTTTACCTCTTCCTGCAAGATTGAAAAATTTCTCTGTCTTTTACTTTCACGCTTTACTTCGGTATCATAACCAAAGTGCTGTATTTGTAAATCGCTGTCTACGATGAGAATATTTGTTTTACCTAAACTACTTCCTAGTTGCTCATGAATACGTCCTTCAAATCGAATCCGCATATCATTAGGAAATAATCGAATTTGTAAAAAAATTTCTCCTTTTGATGACTCGCGGGGAGAACAAATTTGCATACGATAAGCTTGTCGCGGTCCTTTTATCAGTTCGGATATTTTATCCCAAAATTTTTCATCAACACGATCGTCGGCATCGAGCCATAAAATCCAATTATGTTTTGCTAAACTAAGAGAATAATTTCGGGCAGCTGAAAAATCATTACCCCAAACAAAATTTTGCGGTAAAATATTTTGCTTATTAAGCAAGTTACAGGTACCATCCGTAGAACCAGTATCCACGACCACCCATTGAATAGACTTTAAGGGCAAGCAATTAGCCAAGGCTTCAATATTGGAAGCCTCATTTTTAACAATGCTACATATACTAAGATCGAGTGAGGGCATTAATAATAAAACCCTCAGACATATTGACTGACGATTTCTCGAATCTCATTAAAATCATGATGGCCTTGTAAAGAAGATCGCAGCATAGTTAAGGCGTCATTTTCCTTATGTAAAACCTGCGCACTTTGCCAAAGATTCAACAGAATATCTTGATCGCCAGGATTTATTGTGGAAGCCGCAGAAAACAAAGTATAAGCATCCGCATAGCGCTTTTGTAAATGTGCTATAATGCCTAATCCATTCAGGGCTTGGGGATTTTCCGGTTGATGGTCAATAGCCAGCAAATAATTTTTTAAAGCCCCTTGAATATCATCCTTTTGCAAAAGATTTTCTGCTTCTTGCATGCGGCGATTATTTTCTTCTAATTCTTCAAATTTTTTATATTTGTAAACTGCATCGCCTTGCGTATTTAAATGCCCAATAATTTTTTCTGCCAAAATTTGCCCAGGATCATTCGCTAATACTTTTTTTGCCAAGGACAACATTTCCTTACTTTGCCCTAAGGCCATCGTCGTTTCGAAAGCATTCAATAAGGCATCGGTATAACCTGGATACAAATGCAACGCCGAAGCATAATGATCTAAAGCTTCGGATAAGCGACCTTCATACCAGCGTAAAATCCCTAAATGATTATGCGCACGAATATTAGCAGGATTAATTTTTAAGATAGTTTCTAATTGCTTGCGTGCTGTTTCAAGGTCACCTTGGGAAATCGCGTTTTCGGATAATTGATTGGCTTCGCGCGCCGCAAAAAATATTTTGCATGTCCATTGTGGATCAGAAATATCCATTTGCAATTGCGCCAAATCAATACGTAACTCATAAGTTAATACTGCCATCGGCGCATTTTCTAAAAGCCGAATCGCCTCCTGTGGTTTATTAGCTTGTACGCAAGCTTCAAAATAATTATTGAGCAAATCGGGTAAAGTAGGATCGCTGGCATAGGCCGTAGCAAAATGCTGTAAAGCCTGTGCAGTATCTCCACAAGTAAATGCAATAATACCAAAATAGTGACGACATTCTATAACTTGCCCTAATTTAAATTGCGCTTCTAAAATGTCCATCGCAAAACTAAATGATTTTTCGGCAATGGCTTTTTCAACTCTATCTTGCCAACGTCCTTTTACTTCGGGAAGGGAAGCTATTTTTTGCTCTAATACAGTATTAGTGGGAAAGCGATTAGCTAAAGCTTGTTGCACGCGCAAACGACTATCGCCTTGCGATCCAGCGGCAATGGCATCTAAAGCATTTTCTGCGGTTTCCATAGCCTTTGGATTAAGCTCTAAACTTTTAATAAACAAGGATAAGGCATCCGCATATTGGCCTGCATGAAAACAAATTACTCCCAAGCCATTGTATACCGCGGGGTTACTGGGGTTTTTCCCTTGTGCTCTTAAAAATAAACTCCGCGCTAAAGGCAAATCACCCTTCACATAGGCTTCTTGGGCCGCCACAATCTCTGGCACCGAATGCTGTTGTACATCGGGAGATTTTTCTATTCCTAATTCTACAAAGGTATCATTGACCGCCACGGCACCTTGAGCCCATTTACGACGAAATTTTTCTTGATTTTGTTGCATCAAAGCGGTCCAATCCACCGAGGATTGACGATAGGAAACGCTACCATAATGATGCACAAAACTATCATGCGCAATGAGTAATCGAAGTCCATGATAGCGCATGCGTAAACAATAATCATCATCCTCAAAATTACCTTTGCCATACCGCTCATCAAAAAATCCAATGCGCATTTGTACTTCACGCCGAATCAATAAGCAAAATCCAACGAGACGTTCAAATTCAATCGCTTGTAAATCATGTTCCGCTTCCCAGCGTTGGGCATAACGGCGAATCTCTTCCGCTGAAGCGGATTCGCTCGCATACGGAACGCTTTCAATTTTTTGCGGCCCCGAAATATTATTAGAACGCGGTCCCACCATCCCTATATCAGAATTGCTTTCCGCCAAACGCACCATGTTTTCCAACCAATTAGGAACTACAATAGTATCATTATTAAATATTAATACATAATCACCCGTTGCTTGCCTTAAACCTTGGTTCCAGCCTTTAGCAACTCCTAGATTTTCAGCATTGATAATAACTTTAGCATCCTTAACACTATGGAAAAAATCAGCCGTACCATCGGAGCTACCATTGTCAATGAGGATTAATTCATAGTTTTGCCGTGTGAATCCACAAATGGATTCGATGCATTTGCGAGTATAGGCTACTTGATTAAAACCCAAAATGATGATGGATACTTTTTTATCTAAACTATACGTGGCTTTGCGCGGTTCGGCAATTATTTGCCATCCATCAGGATTCACATCATTACCAGGTAAACCGGAATATTCGCTTTCTACACGAATAGAATATCCACTTCCCCATAAAGCGTCCGTAGCAATTCTTCGATTATTTTGATTGTCTTCGCTTCCCGTAAGAATCAAAATCATTTTTTTCAAATTGGGTAATTCTTGTCTTAAATTTTGCAAACGCATGGCAAAATCAACTCGAGCTTCCGCAGTGATTTTAAAAATTACCATATCCTGATCTTGTAAGGAAATACTTTTTCCTGCAAGATCAAAACCTTGCAGTCGACCTCTTAAAGTGGGTAAAGCGGCAGGCGCGCCCACAAAAACAACTTGGTTTGCCTTTTGTAAATGCGGCCTTAGGCTTGCAGGGTAAATATCAAAAGCTTGCGAGGGTACCGCTACCCAATCATTTTGAGTGGTGGATTCTTTTTGTTTCAAGGTTAATGTAGACATTTCCTCTTTCCTTTCGGGTGCCGTATTTGTTGGCTTCGTAATGGCTTGTAAAGCATTGGGAGAAGGCTTAAACCAATCCATTGCCCACAACTCCAAGGAAGGGGGCACCTGTTTCACCCCTCCATAGTATTTAACAAGTTTACGATACAGTGCGTCGGTACTCTCTTGTACTAAAGCATCCGTTTTAGAGCGCGCTTCGGTTACAAAACTTTGTTGACCCTCATGATAAACGAAAGCATCGGTGGCAATCACTAATTTATAGTCTGCAATTTGCAAACGCCAACTCAAATCCAAATCATCATTGCCTAAAAATAAATCTTCATCCATTTCCCCGATTTGATCAAAAAGTTTTTTGCGCATCATTAAGCAAAAACCAATTAATAATTTTACTACTAATCCTCGACCAGAATTTTTTGCGGTTAATGCTTTTGCTAATTCCTCACGCCGAGAAACTTGTAAAAGTTTAGCCCAATCTTGATCGGTTTTATCTGCTAAATGAAACTGCGCCTTTTGCGCTCCTGCAACATAGTTTGAAAGCGGTCCAACTGCACCTACGGAAGGGTTTTCAAAGTAGCGCCGCATATTATCGGCAAACCCTTCGGTCACCAAAGTATCGGGATTTAAAAAAATTAAATATTCTCCCGATGCTTGCCGTGCGCCTACATTACATGCTTTAGCAAAGCCTAAATTTTCGGGACTTAAAATGCACATTGCCGCATGAAAGCTTTGTAAAAATGCAGGCGTTTCATCTCGCGAGGCATTATCTACTACTATAATCTCGATTTCGCCACGCGCACTTAAGGAGTTTAATGAAGTTAAACAATCCTTAAGTTGGCGCAGGCAGTTATACGAGACAATGATTATTGAATAAGTATAATGAGCAGCTTGCATCATGCCTTTGGGTATTTTTTAGGTTACCCTTAGGCGTAATGAAATTCATGCTTTACGAGATTTAAAATCCGCTCGGCCATTTCTGCACTAATATTTCCTAGCATACTATTTTTCCAAGGCTCCCCCATTGTGGGAGTATCAGGAAATTCTTTTTTGGACAAAGCGCGTTTTGCACCGGCAATAGAATAGCCTTCATCTTTCAGCATTTTATGAATGCGACGCAAAGTAGCAATTTCGTGATCACCGTAACGTCTTTGTTTTCCGGTAGTGCGGGGAGCGATTAAGAACTCCGCAAATTCTTTTTCCCAATAACGTAAAGTGTGTGTCGCCACGCCAATAATACGTGCCGCATCGCGAATACTCACCAAATGATCTTCACGAGTATTGGTTTCTTCAATTTTAATTTCTGGTAATTCTAAGGTTTGGCTTTCGTTGAACATTTTCTTCTCCTCCATGACAAGTTAAAGCTGAAATGAGATAGAGCGAAACGAGTGCCAAATTATTTTTATGCGAAATTGAGCGGAATTCTTCATTTTTTACCTTAGCATTCACCTTGGGTTATGCTTTGAGGTGAATATTTTTCCGTATGGGCAGGAGAATGAGGCAAAAAATGCGGGGTGGCCTCGGCATTTGATGCCGAGACATAGGCCAATATTTTAAAAACGCAGAATCATACTAAAACGTTTTTGACCATTACGAATACCTTGGTCAAAGGATTTGATAAAAGTGCCATCGACTTGCAAAATATCCGAAATCATAAATCCTAAGCCAATATCCGACTCATAGCGTTTTCCGCTATCATCATAAAGTAAGCCCAATCGGAAAGCCGCCACATTGGCATATACATATTCTAATCCGGAATTATAAACACCTAATTCCAAATTTTTTTGGAAAACTTCCGCATTGGATAAGTCACGTCCATTTTCAGGATAGGCCAAGTCTTTCCATGCGCCGATATAAACCGGAGCAGCCTTATTATTCTCCCTAAACACCGCTTCTCGGCTCGCATCGGCTGCAATGGTAAGCTTATGATTCGGCGTATGTACAATTTCATAGCCCGTGCCCACCTTCCAAGTAAAAGGAATGGGATCGGCTTGTGCTTGATCCACATAAAATACAGCGGGACCAATATTTTGCAAAACCAAAGCCAAACTAAAACCTTTGACGCCCACATTTTTCCAAAGTAACCCTAAATCCACCGCATAAGAAGCTGCTACACCATCCGACTTTTCACCACTAGCCGATTGGCCAGGTGCTAAGGCGGAATACAAAAATTTAGCGTTAACACCCAAGCCCGCATCTTGACTTAAACGTGTACCATAAGAGAGTCCTGCAACAAATTCATAGGAGGCAACTTTACCCGTTGGATCGCCACTAGCATCGGTAAGGTCATTGGATCCAAAAGAAACGAAGTTTATAAACCCACCTAAAGTACCCCATTCTTCAACAGGGAAAGTCATGCCTAAGTAAGCATGATAAAGATCGTTTAAGCCTAAAACCGGTAATAAGCTTTCATAAAAAAAAGCGACTTGTGATTTGGCTGTATTATATCTTTCAATACCCGCTTCCGTTACAAACCAAACATCGCTACCTTGGGTTTTAATTTCTGTCACATTTTTTTGCGATAAACCGTTGCCTGTATGAAAATGAATCCAATCGCCTTTTTTATCTTCACCTTTATTGTCATTCTCAGGCTTGCCATCGATTTTTTTGGCTAAGAGTCGACCTTTCGCATTAGTATAGGCTGGAGTGTGTTTCCAAGCGCCTTCGGAGGTCCCAATCCAAATATGATTATCTTCATCCAAAGCGAGGCTGTGCACTTCTTGTTTTTTAAAACGAATTTTTTCCCAGGCCGTAAGCGAAAAGTGCGAAACACCATTCTTATGCGCGGCCCATACATGACCAAACTTATCCAAAACTAATTGCGAAATACTCGAATCGAGCAATCCATCCGCCGTAGTATAAATTTTCCATTTGGCCGTACCTCCCGAAGTTTTGGGAGGCGTATAGCGAGCTAAGCCTTTATCTTTTACCGCAGCATAAATTTCATCGATATTTTCATGAGTAGTAATAGCAGTAATATATTGGCTAGGTAACAAATTTTGACCGCGGCGGAGAATCGAGCTTTTTTTGTATTCAAAAAGTCCATCATCGGTACCAATCCATAAACTGGTTCCTTTCATGGCCAAACTGGTAATAGCCTTTTTAATAAATAAAGGGTGATCAACGCTCGGTTCGGCGATTTTTAGCGTATCTAACCTTGTAGAGTCTTTTACAATTTTTAGCGAATCTAATTTAAGCGTGTCTTGAACCGTTGGCGTTACCTTCGCCGCTTCCGTTAACATGGTAAAGCCTTCTTCGCGATCAAAAACTTTCCAGCTTCCGCCGTCAAAACGATATAATCCACCCGCAGTACCCACCCATAAACGTTCGGTATTATCTAATACTAGAGCGGTTACTGGGTCTTTAAAAAGCAAATTGTAGGGCAGTTTTAAACTAATCAATTCTTCTGCTTCTTTAGCAGAGTTAATATGATTATAGTTCTTAACTACTTTAACCAAACTGTCTAAGTTATCACTCGAGCCAATATATTTGCGCACCACTTTTTCTACTTGTTCGCCCTGCTCCATAACATATTCATAATAATCGCGCCAAATTTTTCCATCATAATAAAGCAAGCCATTTTGGGATCCAGCCCAAATAATCGACTTCAATAAAAATCCTGAACGGGGTTTAGTGGCCATTACAGTAAATTTATTTTGTGGGGACGGGGTGGGCAGCATCATTTCCCATTCATTCGCTAAAGGGCCGAAGGCCAAACCTGCGGGGTTCCAATAAGTCGCAAAAGCATCATCCGCAACCGCAGTGGCGGCTTCACCCATACCTAATTGACGAGCGCCAACAGGCATCACCAAAGTAATCACCGCCGATCCCCCTTGCGCCCGCAGTTCTTGCGTAGCAAAGAGGAAGATAAAGCTTAAAAATAGCAGGCGGTGTTTCAATCTACAGTTTGACAAAAGTTCTCCAATCCAGTGTGGGATAAACCCCATTCACAGGTAAAATCGGCGTCCATCCCCCACTTTCAGAAGTGGCACTCCAAGCTTCCTTAGTGATAAGTTGCACGCCGCAGCCTAAATGAAAAGGCGGGATAAGTTGGCTATGATTATGCAATTGCTCTCGAGTAACATACGCGTCACCTCCAAACCGTGAACAGGATTTCTGGCATTTTTCCGGAACCTGATAACGGTAAGTTTGCACTCCATCCTTATCTCCTTTTTCGATGTTATTTATACAAAGATTGGCGATTCGCCGCCACTCTTCGAGATATTGTTCTGCGCATGCATTCGCTTCCGGTGCAGGTTCTGGTTTAGCTAATTCAGCCTGAATATTCTCTAAAGTTGGAATGCGTAATTCCACATCTTGACGCGGCGATTTGCGAATAAGGGAATAAACACCGCTGGCATATATAGGCGATCCGGCGTCCCCAGTATTACGGACGGATTCCTTTTCTCGTCGTTTTAATGCATTGTAAAGACTTGCCGCAATTAAAACCGCTGCCAAAGCAGCTATTATCCAAAATAAACCTGTTGTTAACATGGGCGAATCTCCCTTAAGCTTTTAGCCAAATCTAAAAATAATCCTCCTAGTATACAGTTTTATCCGCACTTTATGAAAGCAAATAGCAAAATTTAAGATTGGTTTTTTTACCGGCCCATGCCACCCCTCCCAACGACCAATAAAATTCCTAAATAGTGGCCATGAATAATCACTTGGAATCCTCTCCTACTTTTCTCCCAGCCGCAGCAATTGCCCATCGAGATCCCGCGCTAGATGTTTTACGCACCCTTGCCGTTTGGCTGATGATAGCGTCGCATACCACACGATTAATTTTGCGTTCCGAGCGTCGTGATTGGAGCGAGTTTGCTTTATTAATTGAACCCATGACCGCCTCCTTATTTTTATTGCTAGTGGGTTGTAGCCTTTACTATAGCTGGCAAAAAAATCTTCGTGCAAAAATTTGGTGCATACGGAATGTGAAAAGAGCTTTGGCCTTATGGTTGGTTTCAGCATTATTTTTTGTTCTCGAAAATGGTTTCCATTGGCCCGATGCCTTACTTACCAGCGGAATTTTAGCCACCATCGCCTATACCACTTTAATTTGGGGAGGCCTATTATTACTGCCCTATTCGATTTTATCCATCCCTACATTATTAATCGCCAGCATAGGCTTATGTCTTTATTTAGATAAGCAACATTTACAATGGTATTTCGTAAATGCAGGAAATAGTCCTTTATTGCCGTTAAATATTTTTGCGGGTGCAGGATTGCTTTTCATGATGACCAGGCCTTGGAATAAACTTTGGATTTATACCTTACTATTAATTTTTGCTTTATTGCCCCTTGCAGCTTGCTTGCATTATCATTCGTTCACGGATATTTTTTCGGATCCGCTGGGACGTTTTGAAACCGCCCGCATATTACGCAGCCATGCGGGGCCGGTTACTGTTGAGCAAAGCATTCCCTACTATAATTTACGTCCCATTTTAATTCCGATGATTCTTTCTTTAACCTTATTGATTTATGCCTGCGCGAAAATAATTTTCTCCCTCCGCTATCCACTATGGCAAAGGGTTTCCCATATAATCCTCGCCTTAGGCCGGCATAGCTTAGATATTTACATCCTTCATCTTTTTATCTTAGCCATGTTTATTGAAATCAGCGGTCTCAAAAAACCGTTTCAACATGCTTGGCAAGGCGATACGGTTATTCTTGGGATTTATTTACTCTGCTATGTTTATGCGCTCAGCAAAGAACATTGGGTTTTGCAAAGAAAAACAAAAATTAAAATGTCTCTTTCATCCTCACAACAGGAGCATCCTTGAAGTTACCGTCCTATTTTGCCTTAATACGCTTACCCACCATTTTTAGCTCCATGTCTAATGCCTATGCCGGTTACCTCATAGCTGGCGGACGTACTTTAAGTTGGGCTTTAGGCGCAGGATTAATCGCGGCTGCTGTGTTTATTGCTGCGGGTATGGCTTTAAATGATATTGCCGATTACCAAATTGATGCCGAAGAAAGGCCCAATCGCCCTTTACCTTCCGGCGCCATTACCTTAAAACAAGCTTGGACTTTAAGTTTAGTGTTTATGCTTGGGGGTTTATTACTGTTATTTTTTGCGAATCCTTTATCCGCGGGATTTGCTTTAGCTTTATGCCTCAGTATTTTTGCTTATAATTTTTCGCTTAAGGGTAGCTTCTGGGGCCCAGCTTCCATGGGCCTTTGCCGCTTGCTTAATCTTTTAACCGGAATGAGTTTAGCTTGGAAAACTTTGCCTTTAGAAGCCGCTGTAAATAAATCATGGGGCATTGCCTTATTTTCTTTATGGGGTTATATCGCTTTGGTCACTTATTTAGCGCGCGATGAAGTGCAGGGTAATAAATTGGAAAAAGTACGCTATTTTTTAATTGGCTTATTTGCATGGTGCAGTACTTGGTTAATTTTGAGTAAGCCCTCACCCGATAAGCCGTCGCAATCCTTAGGCGTTATTTTACTCATCGCCATTGGTTGGTTTTTACATAAACCTCTTACGCGTTTGATAAAAGATCCCTCTCCTGCAGCCACTGGGCAAACCATTGGGATGCTACTACGACTTTTACCCCTAGTGGATGGATTGGGCATGTTAACCAACTCCGTGCCTCCTTTGGCGGCCTTTACTTGCGTATTATTTGTATTTCCCGCTTGGGCCATAGGGAAGTTTTTTTATAGTACTTGAATTGCCTCCCCGAAATAGTTAACATTGTTAACATGTCGGACTTATCCCAGAAAATTTTAGAATCAGCTCGCGATCTATACTTAGAACATGGACTGCATGGTTTATCCATGCGAAAAATTGCCGAACAGCTCAATGTCTCGGCCACCGCAATTTATCGTCATTATAAAAACAAAGAAAGCCTAATCTATAAAGTGATTGGCGAAGGCTTTACTCTGTTTGGTGCCTATTTATACAAAGCCTTAGAAGGAAAATCCCCTTTAGAGCGATTTCAATTAGGCGGAGAAGCCTATTTACTTTTTGCGCTAGAACAAAGCAAATATTATGAAGTTCTTTTTATGGCCCCAGAGCAATTAGGTCACGGTGAAACCCCGCCTGATATAAAAAGCAAAGGAGAAGCCACATTTCAATTTTTAATAGATCGAGTACAAGAATGTATGCATGAAGGGATTTTTCAAAAGGGAGATCCGTACAAAGTCGCTCTGTCTATTTGGGCACATAGTCATGGGCTAGTAGCCTTATTTCTTTCGCACAAACTTCCCATGGACATTGTTGAGTTTAAACAATTATTTAAGGACTCAACTATGCTTTGTTTTCTTGGTATTTGCTCGCCCAAAGGGCGTCGACTATTGGAACAGCGTTGACAAATTGTCCAGAAATAGTTTACATTGTTAACTTCTGAGAGCTTTATCGCATGAAAAGTATGAACTATTTCTTTATCCTCGTATTATTAAGTGCCTTAGGCATCTTAAATGCAGGAACATCATCCGGTATAAAATATCAGGGTAACTTTGTCGATACGGCCTTTAATATCCCGTCTTCACTCCATACCGCACCTATTCGCTTGGAAGTCTTGGAAAGTGGCGACACCACCCATGTATACTTTAATCAACCCTTTACGGTTTTACTTCCACAAGACACCGCTTGGAATTTGTGTTTTCGCCGTGACGATTTAGAGAAATGTTATTTGCTAGAGTATCATGGCAAGGACTCTACCTTTGCTGCCACTTTAGGTGCTAATGGCCTTGTCGTTGCAAATGCTCTCAATCCCGACTCCTCCGCCTCCACATTAGATCCAATCGATTCTGCCGCTAATTCAAATGCAAGTGATGCGGCTCTTAAATCGGAAGAGGCCGTGCAATTAAAAAAAGTATTAGTACGCGCTCAACGTACACCCAAACGCGCGCTAGGTAAAAGTACCGTCAGTGCAAAGCTGATTAAGCGTATGCCAGGCTTAGCGGAAGCCGATGTCATGCGATCCATTCAAGGTTTACCCGGTGTGGTTTCTAGCTCGGATTTTTCTACCAAAATTTATGTACGTGGCGGTGGCGCAGATCAAAACCTAATTCTTTTGGATAAAGCGGTGGTTTATTCTCCCGTCCATTTCTTTGGTTTGTTTTCCACATTTTTAGTGGAGGGTATTGACGATGTTACCTTTTATAAAGGCGGCTTTCCACCAGAATATGGAAATCGCTTATCTTCCGTACTCGATATAAAATCTCGCAAAGGCGGTGAGGACACCGTAGAGAGCTGGACCAAGAGCTCAATTAAAATCAGCACCTTTGCCACACAAATTCATAATGAAGGGCATGAAGGAAAACTCCGTTGGTTATTAGCCGGACGCGGAACCTATATCAAAGAAATTATCGATCAATTGCGCCATGCAGGCATTACCGACTTAAACTTGAATTACTTTTTTTATGATGGCCAAGGTAACCTGCAATATACCTTTAATAAAGAACAACAAAGTATGCTTTCCTTTTATACGGGAAGAGATAAATTAGACTTTAGTCCTTTTACGGTGGAATGGGGAAACACCATTATCCCCTTTAATTACACAAATAAAATTTCGGATAACATGTCCTTACAAACCACCGCTTCGTATAGTTTATTCAGTCAAACTTTTGCCCTGCAAAATATTTTCTCCTTTTATAATCGTATCGAAACCTATATGCTTAAACCGGTTTTTGAATATACGGGCATTGAAAATCATCGTCTCACTACAGGCTTAGAATTAAATTGGCTAAACACTGACTTTACTAATAATCAAGTTATCGCTAAAGTTAAAGAAACGGATATAACATCCTTTTCCTTAAGTAGTTTTTTTCTACAAGATAAATGGTCCTTAAATTCCACGGAAATCACCACTGGTTTACGCAGTAATTATGAAAGCGCCATAAATAAAATTGGATTAGAGCCACGCTTTTCCCTTAAACAAAAACTGCCTTATGATCAATCCCTCGATTTCCATACCGGCTATTATTTGCAATATGTAAACTCCATACAATTTGGTGATTTCGAAACCATTAATGAATTCTATTACCCCTCTAAAAAAGTAAAATACCAAACCATTCAGCCCACATCTTCCCTACTTTTTTCCTTAGGATACGGAAAAGAAAAATTATTCAATCAATTTGATTTTACCCTAGAAGGATATTATAAAACGCTTAATAATCTATTAGTGTTTTCTCCTAATGATGTTCCCGACTCTGTACTCAAAGACCCACAATCTTCCTTGGGAGATAAATTCATAAAAGCAGAAGGTTATAGTTATGGTTTTGAAACGTCCTTGCGTCGACCGGAAGGATTATTGTTTGGAGGATTAAGTTATAGTCATGGATATTCGGTTTCCATAGAAGAGGGAAATCCTACCGCTTATTATCCCAAATGGCATCAGCCGCATAGTTTTAAAGGAGACTTAGCCATTAATTGGAAGGGCAAAGATGGGATGTGGGCTTCGAATATAAAAGGGCGCTATTTTCGCAGCTCCATGCAAATCAAATATGCAACAGGTCTTCCTTATACCGAAGTGATAGGCTATTTACCCACACATTTACAAGATCAAAATCAAGGTAAACAAGCCGGCGGACCTAATCCCGAATTCAATGATAATGTCAGTCTCATCAAAAGCAATCGCAATATGGCTTTTGTTCCCCCTTATTTCCGTTGGGATATTAAAGCGGTGGATTGGGGTCGGGAAGGGAAATGGAATTTTTCTTGGACTATTTTAAATATTACAAATCATGAAAATGTTTTTCTGTATTTCTATAACACTCAAAAAAATCCTCCTGCATTGTTAAAAGTCACTCAGTTCCCCTTCTTTCCGGTTTTGGTAAATTATGAATATTATTTCTAATTACAAACCTACGTTACGTAACCTAATTCGCAAGCTAATTCTTTTAACGGCATTGGCTTTGGGAAGCTGTATTCAAGGGCCTTGGGATTATACCCCTAAAAACCCACCCGTTTATCAAGGGATATGGGTAACCGGCAGCATTATAGCCAAACTTCCCGTGCAGTCCATTTGTTTTGAAAAGTTTGTGCCCTTAAATCAAGAAAGCACTCCGGCCTTCGGTTTTTATGATAGTGCAGCCATTAATGTTACTGGTAACTTTAATGGGTCGGTAACCACAGTAAATTTATCGCCAAATAGCAATGTGCCTAATTGTTTTTCGGGAGATACTTCGCAAAAAGCCATGAATGGCGAAAGCTATACTTTAAATGCACGTATCGTTTGGGATAGCGCCGGTGAAAGTAAAGTCACGCGCATATCCGCAACGGCAAATATCCCACATTTATTTTCCATCAATGACTCCGCTACAACGCCTGCTCTTGCATTTACTGGACAAGTTCCGGAAAATATTTTTTCCGTAGAAGGATTTAATTCATTACCCAAAAATACAAAAGCAATTATTTCCAAAGAATACGATAGCCTACAAATATATTTTTTAGATACCACAGGACAAGGAAATTATCTGGCAAAAAATGGTCGCGCCATTCAGGCAAGAGTATTCAAATTAGTTCAACAAGAAACAAAAAATTATACTGAAAAAGATACCCTGTTCTATTTAAATGGAGCGTTCAATACACTTTCTCATTACTATCTCTCCACACGCAGCGATGATGTGGAAGATGTACTTATCACCCAATTCTTTGACAGCACAGGTTATCGTCCAGAAACCGCCTTTGATTCACCTGTAGGAATAAAACCCAAACCTGAAGAATATTACTTCCCAGGACATATACGACGCTTACTCGATTATCCTTCCTTCCCGAAAAAAAATGGGGGAAATGTACTGGATAGCTTGGGAGTAGTGAATACTTGGTTTCAAACTAAACTTAATCGTCTTTATTTTTACGGTTATGAAAAAGCCTATAGTGACTATACTCAAACCGCTATTCAGCAAGCCGATGATCCACGAGTTAAGCCCAAATACAATATTATTGGTGCCGCAGGTATTTTTGCTGGGGCGATTAAAGATTCTTTCGATGTTTTAATCAAAACAGATAATTTAACTAAATCCTATTCCGTGCAAGCGGTACGCGCGAACTACTGTCATAGCAAGGGTTGGTTTGATAATGCCGATTGTCGAGGGTATTATCGCAGTTACTGTGCTGAGAATAAATGGAAAGATCCGGATTGTCGGGAGGACGCTATTTATACTTGCATGGAAAGAAAAGATTCCGTGAATAGTCCTTGCGATTCTGCCATGGTATGGCAAAAAATTTCTGGGTTAAAAGAAAAAACCGATTTAAAATATTGCACGGAAAAGAACTTTCTGGTTTCCGCTTCGAACACCACTTGCCTACCCGCAAAAAAATCCTGCTTTGAACAAAAAGAATCTAATGCTTGCAAACGAGAATTGTGGGAATACTGTTTGGTAGAAAATTGGAAACCGGAACAATGTCAATTAGGCTTGGTGAGCTATTGTCTCGATAAACCTGGCCGTTCCGATGTACTCTGTAAACATGCGCAAGCTTATTGCGAATCCCATAAAAGTGAAAAATTATGTCAATAAATATTTCAATCCGAGGTGAGGGAATTATGAAACATCTTAATATTTGTGCTACTGGACTAGGCTTATGCCTATCCTTATGCTTATCCACAGCCTTTGCCCAAACACCTGATTTGGAAAGTGAGCTACAAAAAACGAAGGTGGAAATTGCGCAGTTGAAAAAAACTGTGCAAAAATTAGAAGGCGATATATCCAAAACCGATTCTTTGCGTCGTGATGAAGACGCGCGCTCACAGCAATCCCAAGATAGGCAAGCTAAAGATTTGGAAAGAAGATTCCAAGAAAATACTACTTTGCAAAATAAACTGCATGCTACCCAAGCTAAAATAGAAACGGAACGCAATGGCGTAGCTCGTCGCCAAAACAGTTTGGAAGAAATTAAAGCGCAACAAAAAAACCTGTCTTTATTGGTAGCCAAATATGCTCAAACCTTAGATTCGGCTATTGCCGGATCTTTGCCATGGGAATTATCTAATCGACGTGACCGAGTGAAAGGTTTGCAAAAAGATTTAGAAAGTGGCTCTGCCAGTATTGACGAAGGCTTTTCTCGCTTTAATGGAATACTCAAAGAAGAAATTAAACAAGGAGATGAAATCGCTTTGATTAATAAACCGCTTACGCTTAAAAATGGCGAATCCATTAATGCACAAATTCTCAAAGTTGGAAATCAGTATTTGGTTTATATGGATGATGAAGGCAAAAACTTTGGCATTTTAGAACGCAAAGGTGCAAGCTATGATTGGCGCGAAGATCTTTCCTTTTTAGAACGCAAAGCGGTTAAACAAGCCATTGAAGTCAAAGGCGCCAAAAAGCCTCCGCAACTGGTATCTCTTCCTTTAAGCTTGACACTTGACTCCGCGAAAGGAGAAAAATAATGCGTAACCGATTTGTTACTCCTCATCTATATAATACTTTGCTTGCCACTTTGGTTTTTTCCACTGCGATTTTTGCAAAGGATGAAAAAATTGATCCGACACAAAAGGTTTTAGCGGGATTAAAGCAAGAGCTATCCGCCTTGGAATCGCTTAAAGCGGAAAAATTAGAAACTCTGCAAAAAGCCGAAGCGACTCGTTGGGAAAATCGCTATAAGCAAAGCACCAAAGCCAAAGAAGCGGAAGAGAAAGCTCGCGCATTGGAAGACAAATACAGTCGACTTTCGGCGGATGTCGGTCGTTTAGAAGAAGAACTCATCAAAGCGCAAAATGAAAGCAAAGATAAAGAAGGTGAATTACAAGCTGCAAAAGCCTCTTGGGAAAATTTTAATGTTACCGTAAAACAAACCATTAATAATGCTGCCGAAAATTTGGCTATTGATATTCCCGTAGGTATTGATGTCCGTACCTTAGGTTATTCCAAAGCGACACAAATCATTACCGCTACGAATCCCGACACGCGCGCCGCCTTAGATTTGTATTTGCAAACTAGTTTGCAACGTTACACTTTAACCACAACCCAAAGCCTCACTACCAAACAAACACTCTTTGCAAGCGGTCGCAGTGCCAATGCTTGGCGCCTACAATTAGGAACCATATTTATTGCCGAATTAGAAAAGGGCGGCAAAGACGAAAGTCAAATCTTATTACGCACCGGTAACTTGCAAGGGAAAACTTTTGTTTGGCGCAGTGATTTAGCCCAAGATTATAATCGTTTACTCAACCAAAGTATTCAGTCCGCCGTGCAAGGAAAAAATGGCATTGAACTCCCACTAGACGTTTTACAATACAAAAGTGTAGGTTCGGGTTTTGTACAAAGCGAAAAACAAAGTTTTGGTAAAATTGTGACGACATGGTTTAAGGAAGGTGGCGTAACCCTTTATCCACTCGTAGCCGTGGGGTTACTAGCCTTGTTGATGATTTTGGAACGTTTCTTTTATTTCGCTCGCCGTAGTACCAATGCAGAATCCTTCATGGCAAAATTTTTAGCTTTCGCCAAAGAAAAAAAATGGAAAGAAGCAAATGCTTTATGCAAAGACTCTTCGAGCAGCTTAGCCCATGCCTTAGGCGCTATTGTGGAACATGTGGATGAAAGCCGCGAAGCCGCCGAGAAAGCTGTACGCGAAGCTTTATTACGCGAAGTTCCAGCCTTGGAAAAAAGACTGCCGCTGATTGCGGCTATGGGTGCAGCCGCTCCTTTGCTCGGCTTATTAGGTACCGTTTCCGGTTTAATCACTTTATTTAAAATTCTCAATCAACTGGGAGCCAATGATCCAAAAGTGCTAGCGGGTGGTATTTCCGAAGCATTGATTAATACGGAAACAGGTTTAGCCATTGCTATTCCGGTATTACTTATTCATGGTTTTTTAAATGAAAAACTCGATACCTTACAAGCTACGCTAAATAGTTGCAGCTTAGAAGTTTTAAACAAAATTTGGCCAGAGAAATAATTTTAAGTTACGGAAACGCCGATGTTTGAAATTATTTACGATACTTATGCCAAAGGTGGCTTTGTCATCATCCCCATTTTTTCGGTGGGGTTTTGGGGATTTTGTTTGGTACTAGGAACTTATTTTAATTTGGGTGCTGGCTTATGGAAAGTCAATTTGAATCCGATTTTCGACAAAATAAAAATATTGATTCGTCAGAGAAATTTAACGGAAGTAAATATTCTCTCTAAAAAAACACCTTATCTTATCCGTTACGGTATTGAAATCGTTACCCAAAACAGCCATTTACCCGAACGCGCTTTGCGCCGCTTATTAGAAGAAAAGCTCGCCATGGCTTTACATGGCCTCGAAAGACATTTACCCCTTATTCGCGTCATGGCCGCCGCTGCCCCGCTCATGGGCCTTCTCGGCACAGTTAGCGGCTTAATTCACACTTTTAAAGTCATGAATGAATATGGCAATGGTAATCCTACGCTTTTAGCCGATGGAATTTCCGAAGCGCTTATCGCCACGCAAAGCGGATTACTTTTAGCCATTGTACTAATTCTTTTAGGGCAGCGCCTAGAAGGTCGCGTACAATGGTTACAAAATCAAGTAGAGTATTTGATTACGCTTATGCTTAATGAACTTTATGGTCCCGAATCAACCCCAATGGGGAGGCAAAAATAATGGAATCTTTTGTAATTACACCTAAAAAACGCCAAGGCTTTCATCTCGATGTCGTCCCTTTAATTGACGTGGTTTTTGTATTACTTATTTTCACTATCTTAACCTCCACGTTAACCAAGGAAACCGGCGTATCGGTGGATAAACCACAAGCCCAAAGCGCCGCCGAACTCAATCGCCAAAGTATCCTCGTGGCTATCACGCGCGAAGGTACCGTGCATGTTAATGAACGCCAAGTGGATATGGAAAACCTTAAAGATGTGCTGAAAAGAATGCTGGCCGAAAATGCCTTAGGAGAAATCGTATTAGTTGCCGATCGCAATTCTAATACCGGCGTTTTAGTCAATGTCATGGATGCTTGTAATTTGGCGGGCGCAAAAAAAATCTCCGTGGCGGCTATGGCCCAATGAAGGTAATAGTGAAACGCTTATTTATCGCGATCGTCGCTTTATTTGCCAGTGCTTTTATTGTGGTCTGCATTCCATTGCTTAATCATTGGATAAATGATAAAGGCGCAAAAAAAGGTCCGCGTATTGTCGCGCAAGTGGAAATGAAAAACCTTGCCGCCAAACCGCAAGAGAATGCCAAGCGTCAAGTCAAACAACCTACACGCAGCAAGCCGATGCAAACACAAATCAAAGCCGGTCCTCGCTTCGCCATGGATTTAGGAGTTGCCGGACTAGGGGGCGCCTTAGTTTCACCGGATATTATTAATCGCAAAAGTGGTAATGGTGGCGTGGGCGGTGGTAGCGTTTCCGGTGACGTGGATGAAAGACCTGCCGCAACATTTCCCCCACCGTTTCGTATGCCTTCCGAAATTAAATCAGCAGAAAAAGATGCGTATTTAATCTTGTCTTTTTGCGTAGATGCGAGCGGCAAACCTTATGATATTCAAGTCTCTCAAGAAAAACCCGCAGGTCTTGGCATGGCGCAAGCTGGCCGCGAAGCCCTGAGGCAAACGGTTTTTAGCCCTGCGCGCAAAGATGGCTTGGCTGTCGCCTATTGCGGACTTGATCAACCTTTTGAAGTCAAGTTTAATAATTGAGGCCCTATGAAAAATAAATCTAGGTTTTTAGGGAATAGGAAATTATTCGTTACGGTAACATTTTTGTTACTTTCCAATGCATCCTTAAATTTAACCTTTGCAGCCACTCCCAATACAACTTCAACAAAGCCCACCATAACTAATGCGCCTGCGGAAATTCGCTTGCAAAGCTCCATTGATTTGGTAAATCGCGCGAATGATATTTACAATCATGGGCAATATGCCAAAGCACTTATACTCTACCAAAAGGCTCAGGTTCGCGGCGGTGATTTAGGCATCATTGCTTTCAATATTGGAAATTGTTATTTCCGTCTCAATCAATTAGCTCCTGCTGCTGCGGCTTTTCAAAAATCGGTACGCTTAACCGACGGCAAATACACACCTGCACTATTTAATTTGGCCGCCGTACTATTTCGCCTAGAACAGTATGGCGAATGTATTGCCGCCTATCGCCGCGCTTTAAATGAAGAACCCGAAAATTCCAGTGCTTGGTTATACCTCGCCGATGCTTATTCACGTATCAAGGATTTTGTCGGTGCGCAACAAGCTTTGGAAAAAGCCCGTAACCTAGAGCCCGAAGACGTGTCCATTGTTTATCAACTCGCGGAAGTACATGCTTCCTTAAAAGAATATTCCGTGGCTATTGATTTAATTCGTGAAGCCTATGCCCGCAAACCTAATGAAATTGATTTTCTCTTTTATATCGGTGATTTATATCGCACCCAAGGTCAATTAGAGCAAGCGGCTGCGGCTTATCGCGAAGGTTTATCGCTACGCGAAAAAGATTATGAAAGCATGTATAAATTAGCGGATGTATTAGCCTTAGACAAAAAACCTTTTTTAGCGATGGAGTATTTACAAAAAGCTTTATTGGTTAAAAGTGATTATAGTGATGCCGCAGTATTCTTAGGCAATTTAGCTTTCGATGCGAAATGGTGGGATCGCTGCCAAGCAGCCTATGAAAAAGCTTTGTTGCTGAAAAATAATGAAGGATTGGAAGGCTTGCGGAATTTAGCTTATGAATTTCATCAACAAGGCAATAATGAACGCGCCGCCTCTATACTGCTCGCTGCCCAAAAGTTACGCCCGAAGGATAAAGCCTTAAAGCAAGAAGTTGATCAATACCAAGCGCTCGCTGAAGAAAATAGAGAAAATAAAACGAATAAGCCATAAAAAAACCTTCTTGTAGTTAAACAAGAAGGTTCATCAAAAAAAAATTTAGCTTTAGCTTATTTGTCCATAGGTAAGGTTACATAAATGCTACCACCGATACTCCAAGAAGCAGGCGCTGTTTTACCGGCAACAGAAATTGGGGCGTTCACTTCATAAGCTAACCATTTTAACAACTGTACATTTATACCTGGCACAATGTTAAAAAGGTACGCGTCGGACTTTTTAATCGATGTTCCGTCAAATGCATCCTCCCCAGACATCATATATTGCAAGCCTAAGTAAGTTCCAATATATTCTGTCCACATGGCTTCAGGCTTTAGGTATACCAATAAAACATTGCCGTCTTTTTGTTTATCTTTATTTTCAAAATTCAATTGGTATCCAGCCATTCCTGTCATACGGAAATCACCAAAGCGGTTTTGATAAACAGCTCCAAACCCTAATCCCATAGCAGGTTCTGGTTTATCGAGATTACCGGTAGCAAAAGGAACAATAAGATTTACAAACCCACCTAAACCCAATTTTGCGTCAGAGTATTTAACTGCAAGTTGAGGTTGATTGAATCCCCCGAAATCACCAGCATCTTTATTGGTTTTTATGCCCGCAATTCCAAATTCTGCGTCTAAGCCATCCATAATTCCATATTTAACTTGAATAGGAAATAAATTTCCTGAAGGATCAAATCCGCTGAGATTATGCACTTTTTTGCCATCCACATTGTATCCACCCGTAAGACTGGAATACCAATATCCTACATCTACTTCGGTTTTACCCTTTTCAATGGATAAGTACTCGTCCAAGCCAAAGCTCATTTTGATTAAACCAAGTCCAAGAATTAAAGCTGTCTTTTTCATATTGCTCCTTTGTGAAAATAAATAGCAGAAACAAAACTTAGTTTTCGAAAATAAATTGTCAATAATTGGGAAATCGAAATAATAACCCGAAAACGACTAACTTCATTTCTGTTACTCCAATCCATGACAACAGGTGATCGAAGTCTTTCACTTGGTAATTTCATTCTTGTTCTTTTTGAAATTCTCCGCTTGTTCAAATATTTCCACATAAACTTCATGGCTTTTTCCTGATAAGTTTTTTGATATCGTCTTCTATCTCTTTTAAGCTTTGCTCTTTTTCAATTAGTTTCTGGGAAGACCTATATTTTTCAAACTCAGCTTCCGATTTTTGCAGCGCTTTTTCGTGGCGAATCTGCCCAGCATGCGTGAGAAGTTCCCTGCCGTTAAGTTGTAGGATGACATCCAACCGTTCAATCCAATTCGCCATATACATGGGCGTTCTTTGCTGGGCCATGGTTTCGGCAAATGCCAGATATTGTTCTACTAATAAACCGAGTAGTTTCATTTCGTCTTCGGTTAAATAATTCTTGGCGACACTAATATCCGATTTTTTAATGCTCGATGAATTCTTTTTATCGAATGATTGCATCCCCAGCAAGGGTAAGTTGGCATCAACCCGTCTATACACCAGCTCCGCTGCGGTTTGCTGACTGAGAGCCCAGAGAAGTTTATTTTGCACAACTTTAAAAAATTCCAAAGTTTTCTCATCCTTGGGATCGTAATCAATACTAGTAGTATAAATGTCCTTGATTTTCTGGTAAAAAAACCGTTCCGAAATCCGTATTTCACGAATGCGTTCTTGCAATTCGTTGAAATAATTCATCGAATTACCCGATTTAAATCGGTCGTCGTTTAATGCAAAACCTTTGATGATGTATTCTTTAAGGCGTTGGGTAGCCCAAATTCTAAATTGCGTTCCTTGTGGTGATTTTACTCGGTAACCAACTGAAATGATGACATCTAGGTTGTAGAAATTTGGTGATTTTTGCTGAAATTCGGAAATTCCGAATTTCTTCATGGTAGCTGATTCTTCAAGCTCTAGCTCTTCATAAATATTTTTAACGTGCTCATTTATTGTTGATTTCGCTTTACCGAAAAGAGCAGCCATCTGGTCTTGCGTAAGCCACACCGTTTCATCTTCAAGCCGCACATCAATTTTGATGTTGCCGTCGGGGTTTTGATATAAGATGATTTCGCTGTTGGTCATCGGCTTAATCTTCTATCGTCGCGAGTTTGGAGAGAAGTAGGTTTTGATATACTAAGTCCTAAAAAAAAATTTACCTCATGGCCAGCATTTCGCTCGTCAACAACTCTTATGTACGGGCCAATAGGTTTATAAATTGATTTCATATCCCAACTCCTTGGACACCGCAAGTAAATCCTTTTTGGATGACACTTCGGCAAGCTCAGTGTCCCAGCGCCTTAGCACAATTAGCGAGTAAAAAACCACACTTCAGCAAGCTCAGTGACAAATAGTTTGGCCGCAATTAGCGGGTAAAAAACCAAAAGGAAAATGCCGCTAAGGCAATTCTATACCAACCAAATCCCGACAAAGTGTGATTGCCAATGAAACGAATAAAAATTTTAATCGCCGCCCAAGCCGCAATAAATGAAACCACAAAGCCAATAGCGAAAAAACCAAAGTCGCTGGTATGCAATAAGTGTCGGCTCTTTAATAAATCATAACCCGTCGCCGCAATCATTAGCGGCACCGCTGCCAAAAAAGAATATTCCGCAATAGTTTTTCTTTCTATGCCCAAAAGCATTCCACCCATCATAGTTGAAGCCGAACGCGACATGCCTGGCCATAAGGCTAGGCATTGAAAGAAACCTACCAGCAAGGCATCCTTGCGCGTAATAGCCTTTAAACCAAGCTTATGCGGTTGCGGCAAAAACTTTTCGATGATCACAATAGCCAAACCACCCACGCCTAAACCTATAGCCACAGTAAGCGGTGAAAACAAATGTTCTTTTATTGCATGATGCGCAAACTTGCCTATCACAAGCGCGGGTAAAGTGGTGAGCGCCAAAAGGAGTATGCCTTTTTTTCCCGCGAACTCTTCGGGATTTTTTTGCGCCGTAAAATTAAACAATGCGAAAAACTTTTCTTTATACAAAAATGCCACCGCCAGTATGGCGCCGAGCTGAATAAAAATTTCAAAGGTATCGGCTTTTTCACCGATAAAACCAAGCAAATGTCCAACTAAAATCATATGCCCGGTAGAGGACACTGGGAGAAATTCGGTGATGCCTTCGACAAGGCCAATGATGATCGCGATATAAAATGTTTCCATTCGACAAAGTTAATTAAATGGGATAATGATTCGAATGATTAAGTGCAATTTCCATTTTGTTGAAACAAAAAACCCAGCTTTGAAAGCTGGGTTTGAATTTTGCGATTGATTGCAACCAAACTATCGGTGCAGGGTTTCGAAATCTATTTTTGCAACTTCGCAGCGGCTTTGGCGCTGATTTCTTCATTGTGCTCTTCGAAGCCATTTTTATAAATCACATGTAATACGCGATATTTTTTTGTGGTGCTATCGGGTACATCATCAAACATAAAATATTCGCCATTCCCGTTTACCACCTTACCTGTAGGCTTTCCTTTAGCCGAATAGGCCACCGCAGAATTTAGTAAAGGATCTTTTCTCAAGATATCTGGTTCATATTTATTATCACTCATAATGCGCAATTGACCATTGGGAAAATATTCTTCAATATGAAGATATTGTCCATTTTTACACTTTCCTACTAACTTTTTATTTCCATTTGGCCACCACTCTTGAACATCGCCATCTTTTTTTCCGCTGTCATTGTAATTGGTGATATTGCTGGGTTTACCCGGGGAGTAGTAGCTTTCATTCTTTCCAATTTCATGGCCATCTTTGTATGGTGCTTTGCCCACAATGTTTCCTAAGGAGTCCCAAAACAAACAAACCCCATTCTCTTTTCCATTCACAAAAAAACAACTATCTTTTTTTTGCCATTGGCCAGTATAATGAACAGCGTTTCCATGTTGAACATTATCCTTGTATTCCAATACGGAGATCGAATTATATTCTTGAAGGCCACGGCAATTTACTCTCAACTCAACTTGACCATAAGGACGCTTTATGGTTTCCTTTTGCCCACAATAATATTGGGTATTAGAAAAAGAAATATGAATCATAAGGAGAGTAGAAACTATTAATCGCATTTAACGTATCCCATTTTTTTGCAAAAGTTCCTGAAATTGGTCCAGAAAATTTTCGTTACTTTTTGGTTCTTTATGCTGTGAATCTGAGTATCCGATACCATATCCAAAATCATTTATCCTTTTGATCCCAGCCTTCAAAGCCTCGCCGCTTGTTTTCTCGTAAGTAGGATTATCCCTATTCGGCAAAGATATTTGGGAGGTAATACGTAAAATCCATTTGAATTTATGATCACTTTCTGCCGACTTTAAAATATCCAATATGGCCGGAAAATCTGCCGTTTCCCGACCATGCATTAAAGTAATAATAGCTTGACCCAAAGCCTCCGGGGGTATGTCCTTATACATAATTTGCCGCAAGGGTGCCCCAATAATTCTGGATTTTATTTTGTCTATCTTGTTAATGTTTTTTGATAACCAATGTTCAAAATTATGTACTTCATCAATCGCTTTATGTGCCCCGTGCTCTAGTATCAATTCCGCTTCGACTATTTTCGCAAAGGCAAAATTCTTATAGGTAACAAAAGCTGCTTGAGCAATTTCGCTTACATAATGACTATCCGCACTTTCGGTAATGTGTTTAATAAAGTGATACGCTTCATCCACGCCTATTTCTATGGCCAAACCAGCTTTGCCACCCAATCCAATGGCTAAACTGGCTGAGCATTTAAATTGAAAGCGTCCATTGGAGTAGCCAATATTAAACTCGGCCCCAGCGGCTATCCCCGCTGTACCCCCAACCTCTCCACCATAATTTCCTAATTCTGCAAATTCTGTTTTTGGATCGGGACTCCATTTTATTTCCAATTTTATTTCACCGGCCGCTCTCGCTCCTAAAAGCCCCTCTGCTTTGGCACTAGTTTCGACTTTTCGTTTTTTAACATCCGTGGATAAATCAATAGCCGGAAAGGCGAGGGCGCCACTGACTGAGATTCCCGCAAAAACATTGCCTTCACTGGAAATAGAAACGCGCAATAAACAAGCATGCCCATTTTCGCGACAAACTTTTTGAGATTTATCCATGCATAAAAATCCCAGTAGGTTAATTCCTCCGCGATCTGGTAAATACCAGCTTCCTGAAATTTTACCCTCTACTACCGAAAAAGAAGCGCTTCCTGATCCTTCGATTTTTAATTTTCTTTCTTTTATGTCAAATTCGGCTTCACCCTTATATCCCGCTGCATAACGACATAAAGCGGCTTCAGCAGAAAGATCAAAATGATCGTCTTCGTTCTCGTCTTTTTTTTCATGAATTTTTCGGCTCATATGAGCCCAAGGCCAAATGCTACCCACCATCGGCTCACTTTCGAAAAGTTTCATTTTAAATTTCTTTTCAAGTGCGCCTTTTTTTTCATCATCTTTATGAAGAAGTTTATCCAACTGTTTTTGCAAAGCTTTATCACTATGCTTGGCCCAACGACCCGGAATTTTTTTGTCATCTTTGGTCCAAGCCGAGGGTACATGGGTAAAAGCGGTAACCTTCCCCCAACTTTTATTTCCTTTGACCAAAAGAATTTCTTCTAATCCTTTATCTGCATCTGCTAAAACTTTCCCTTCAAATAGCTCTTCCCATTCCTTTTTAGTTTTTTCCAATTCTTCTTTTCGTTCTTTTGAACTGGATTTTTCCCAGGCCAGCGCCGTTTTCCCGCGCAAGGCATGCGATTTATCCACACTAGTAGAAAACGCTTTAAACTCTTCTTGTGTTTCAAGCAAAAGATATTTTTCCTGGGCAGGATTATAAAAGATAAAGCCATCAAAATCTTCTTTAATCGCATGTTCATGATATGCTTTTTTGACAGGGACATGTACTTCATGCGTTACCTGATCATTCCAAAACAAATGCGGCTTCGTGCCTTTCTTGGATTTTTTATCAGCAGCTGGCTCAGGTTTGATATCGCCTTCAAAAAAGAAAATTTCCACGCGGCGATTCTCATCATTTTGCACGCCATCGCCCGTTTTAATCAAAGGGAAATTTTCACCACAACCATGAGTAGTAATTTTAATAGTGTTATCGGCATCATGGGGTAAAGTTGTACCATCCAACTCCATGTATGCTTTAATCAAAGCTTTGCGCGTTTTGGGTCCTGCTATGCCATCCTCTTTAAGTTGATGCGCTTTCTGAAAAGCTTTTACTCCAACTTGGGTAACCGCATCGTCTTCACCGGAAATATCCTCTTCGGTGAGAAACTTTTCTTCTTCAAAGTCCGGTAAGGCCGAAAGCATGAGTTGTATTTCTCGCATGCCCCAACGCTTGGCTTCGGGTTTTGAATCTGCGAAATAATCTTCCCAATCTGCAACTTTATCTTGTAAAAAAGCGGCTACCGCTTCGGCACGCTCTAAAGATAAAGTCAAATTATAATCGTCCTCACCCGAAGTGTCGGTATGTCCCACAATGAGTAAATGACTATTGGGGTGCATATCATATTGCTGCGCAATTTCTTTAATGCCTTGCATGGCCGAAGGAAGCAAGAAACATTTATCCAGCGCGAAAAACATTCCTGTGAGGCGAACGCGCGTCATTTCTTTGTCGCTTTTAACCACAATGGTAAAATGGCCGCCAGAAGAGGGTAAGGTAATGCCGGATATTAATTCGGCTTCGGTGATAACTTTTCTTGTCATTCTTTACTTCCCAAAATCATAAAAATATCCATGCGCGTAGAATCTTATTTACCTGCTTTCTTTAATAGAGAATCAGGCCAATACCATAGATAAAAAAAATACTCTTCTATAGCACAATGCGCAAACTCACCCATTACTAAGGTTGGCAGAGCAGTTAATTCTAAAAGGAAAACCCCTTGCTTTCCTGTAAAACCATTTTCATGCTATTGTGTATTACTGATATAATCAGCCAACGGTATTGCATCTATGGCTAATCTTCCACCACGAACGAAACTGTTGCTAATAATCCCAGAAATATGTGCAAAAAATGTCAATTGAATAATGCCGCCAGAATTCGAAACGTCATAATCCAAGGTACTTTTATCAATTAAAATTGAGTTTGCAGTAACTTCACCTATTTTAATTGAGTTATTATTATTTGAATAAAACTTAGCATTAATACAGCGAACGTTTCCTGCTGTATTCCTAATGTACAAAGCTTGATTCGCACGAAAGAAATTACAGTTAATTATATCCACATTGATATAATAGGGAGTATCCATAGTAATCACATCATTCGTTCCATCACGAAATGTACAGTTTAAAAATGCAAGTGTTCCAGATTGATCGGTATAATAGGCACGAGAACTACTAGCCCAAAAATCTATGCCGTTAAATTCGTAACGCGTTCCTAGCGTATCCACATACATGTATCTATTAAAAAATGTGGTCGGATTCGTAACTGGTGCCCGTTGACTTGAATCTGAAGGTGCACCCGCATCTAAAAACCCACCCAAAACAAGACCATCTTTAGGCAACGAAACAACTACTTGCGATGTACCATATTCCCCATATATACCTTTCGAAACCCACACCTGAGCACCTGCAAGCTTGGCTCTTGCACTCATTAATGCGGTGTCAATAATTCCATAAGCATTCGCCCAAGATGTACCATTACCGTTTTTTCCTGAACGCACAAATATCACTTTTGACCATTTATAAATATCGATAGTTTGATCTACCGCCTGGTTTCCAGCAGCATCTTCAGCATGAATGGTTAAGGTGTTTTTTCCATCTGGAAAATTAATCCCCGATAAGCTCCATGTTGATCCACTAGGAACAATGTTTCCTGTCAAGCCACCTTGAGAATTAGAGTAAGTCAGTTTACTTACCTTAATATTATCCGAAGTTGTACCTTTTATTATAGGATTTATGGAGGTAACCAAACTATCGGCACTAGGTCCTGTAATAGCCAGTTGTGGTTTTGTCTTATCTACCATCACCGTAGACAAAACTTCATTGCTAGTATTCCCTGCACTATCAATAGTCATAACATACAGAGTATAAGATCCATCTACTAAAGTGGCTGTTACAGGTGGAGTGTATCCTGCACTGTTTAAGGTTTGCTGAGCTTTTTGTGTCCCTTGCACCAAGCGTATGGCATACTTTGCCTTTGCTTCCACCGCAGGCCAAGTCCAACTTGGATTTTGCACAGGAGTTGCTGCCGATAAAACTGGAGTAGCTGGAAGAATATCATCCACGGTGATAAACAATGAATCTCCTCCAATTTTTCCCGCATTATTGGCGGTGATCACAATTTTGTTAAGCCCCTCAACCAAAGTAAAGGGTTTGGTTTTCTTCACACTATTCGAATCGTATCCCACAATAAAAGATTTCGTGTTTATTAAGGTATCCGCAGCAGGATGAGTGATTTTGATTTGCGGGATTTGCGCATCGGTGATTACTTGACGAGTAACTACCGTATCATTGCCTTCACTATCGCGCACTTCAAATTTAGCTGTATAGGACTTAGCCAAAGGGTAAGTGAATACAGGAGCTGCTGTAGCATTTTTGGTTGAGTCTTCCCATACTCCATCGCCGTTTAAATCCCAACGAAGAATTGCGATGGTTCCAAAGGCTTGGGTAACGGTAATGTTAAATGTTATAGGCTGATTGGCTTGCACATTCTTATCTGCGCCTGGGTCTAGTTTGGGAGTGTCTTTAATCACCGTCACTACACAAGAATCAAATTTGGTTTTATCCCCTAATGGATTGACCAGTATCGTGGCTTTTCCTGGAGCTACGGAAATAAGTTCCCCTTTGGCGTTCACCGTAACTACACCCACATCGCTGGATTTGAATTCAGCGACACGTCCCGTATCAATTGGGTAAAAAGTGACCTTAACCGTATCTACCAAGTTACTGCCGGTATAAAAGGTTTTAGTTTTAGGAGTAACTCGCAAGCTGTCCACCGATTTTACAATGTGCATCACTTTTACGAGCAAAGTAGCAGAAAGTGAAGTGTCGGCTTTGGCTCTAGCTTTAAGAGTGGTAGTACCCACTTTCAACGGGGATACATTGCCTAAGGAATCCACTTTGACAATGCTGGAATCTGTTACGGTCCAGATAAGGCTTTGTAAAGCTCCTGTGGGAAGAACTTTCGCATCCGCTTTACCCAGAGTTCCATTATCGGCTAAATCCAATTCGGGATTAGTGATCATTTGCACGGAAGTGGGTTTTATAGGCGGAGGATTAACCACATTGACGGTTAATAAGGCATTAACCGTGGTGTCACCCTTAGCACTGGCTTTGACAAAAGTAGTGCCTACTTTTACTGCTTGAATAAGGCCTTGCGCATTAACCGTAACAATAGTGGTGTCTAAACTCATCCACAAAATAGTTTGATCGGCTGTGGCAGGAGTTATTGTCGCGGCCCCTGTGAGTGCCGCTCCGCCGAGGGTTAAGCTCAAAGGAGATGGGGTAACCCATTGTAATTTTGTGGGTTTGGGAGGAGGCGTACTGGCCACATTGATAGCCAATAAAATACTCACCGAGCTATCTGCTTTGGCACTGGCTTTAATAAAGGTAGTGCCGGCTTTAATAGGCGTTACCAAACCTTGTGCATTGACTTTGGCAATAGTGCTATCTAAGCTCGCCCAGAGTATGCTTTGATCGGCATCAGCGGGAGTTACGCTAGCGGTAGCCGTGGTTCCTGCCCCACCTACATATAAATTCAAAGGGGAAGCAATCAGCAATTGCACCTTGGTGGGTTTGGAAGGAATTGGACTTGAGACATTCAGTGTTAATAGAGCATTAACCGATGTATCCCCTTTAGCACTGGCTTTGATAAAGGTATTGCCTGCTTTAATGGGTTGTAGCAAACCTTGCGCATTGATCTTCGCGAGGGTGGTATCTAAACTTGTCCAGATTATGGTTTGATCAGCATCAGTTGGGTTTACGGTAGCTACAGCAGTGATAGCGGGTCCGCCAATAGTTAAGTTCAAAGGAGAGCCTGACACAAATTGCACACTAATGGGTTTGGAGCTAGGCGGTGGTGGGTTTCCACGATTTATCACTATGGTATAAATTTTTGAAGTCTTACCATCTTTACTTTGCACGGTAATGATTAGGGTATTTTCCCCTATTTTTATAGCTTGCGCATAACTTTTCCCCCAATTAAAGGGAATGGGGCCTATTTGCAAAATATTTGACGAATCTAATGCAGACAGGGTAAAAGATATATTTGCTACCGTATCCGGCACGTTAACTGTGTAAGCATACACATCAGGATCTAATGCAGGCTGTAAGCTACCCTGCGATAATTCCAAATCGTAAAGTCGTAAATCCGCTTGAACCGTGATGGGTGTTTGTGGAGCATTCCCGATTACTTTAATGTCCCTTGCTAAACTAAGTTTGTCTTTATTATAACCGCGAATTTGAATCACAAAATCTTTGTTCTTCGCTGCTTTTAATTTATAGCGAGGAAAATTTACTGGATCTTTTAAAGTATCATTCCATACCGTGTCATAAACCGTATTGGAATCAATGGCATTCACCAAACGAATTTGTACTCGATTATATTCTTTAAGGGAAGCGCTTAAATTGAATTTTAAATATTGATCGCCTTGCGAATCTGTGGAAGTGCAGGACCACAAGAAAAGCAGCATAAAAGCCGAAAATAAAAAAGCGATTTTTTTTATATGGTAGTGCATAATTTTTCTTTACGGTTAAAGATCAAGTAAACGGAAATAAACCATGGGTCTTGTTTCCAGAATAAGTGCGGGAGGAAATCTAAATATTTTACTCTAACTGGAGGCTGGCTAATTCCATGAATAAAGGGTTTTAAGTATCCCAAAGAGCTAGAAAAAGTCAAAGCCGTTACTTTTAGTCCCATTTGAGAAATATGCAATTTAACCGCAAGAGTTTATGTGATAAGCATCACCAAACCCCGTTATAATTTTGAGCAAAAAAAACCCTGCTTTAGGAGCAGGGTTTGAGCTTTTACAAGGAAGGCTATAAGAGCTTAAGGCAGAACCACTAAACGTCCATTAGCCACATGGTCAGCACCTTGAGAATTCCAGTGCAATTGACCGACGAATACTCCCGAGGTTTTGGGTTCAAATCCCTGCACCTGTAAAGTCGAATTGGTAATTGTAATGGGTTTAGAGAAATAAGTTTTTCCATCCGCACCAATAATGGAGAAAGTGGCATTGTTAATATCTTGCGTTGAAAATGCACCATTTAAACTGAAATTGATTTCGTTTTGAACACCCATTTTTAATGAGAAATTACGCATGGAAAGTGAAGGTTTGGAAAGCGTGCCAACGGGTCCATAACTGATTTGGTAAACAGCTGCATTGGAACCAAACCCATTATAAGAATCGTTCTTTATATAGTAGATATTGCCATTATTACCGAGTATAGTTCCGATGCAAGTAGTGCAATCATGAAACGGCTTTACTCCGCTAGCGGCATCATCGAGACTTGTAGATGTGCCATTTGCTTTTAAAGGAACAGTAGAAAACTTCTTACTTCCATTATAATCATTGGTAAAAAACAAACCTTTATATTCAGCAGGCCAATTGGTAACTGGTGGGTTATAAACTATTGAGCTTACTGGTGAATTTCCCATGCCACCATTTGTTTTGTAAAAATAAAGTGGGCTGATATAGGCTGTTTGAATTCCTTCATGGTCTATGCCACCAAAATCATATCCTTTTGCCGCATCAGGGGCTGTAATATCATTAATTTCTTCTGTCCCCTCACCTACATTGGTACATAAAAGCCTATTAGTAATTGGGTCAACTGACATACTCCAAGGATTTCTCATTCCCAAAGCCCATGTACTTTTTTCGGCATCATTAGCACCTGCCGTTGCATAATGCGGATTTCCAGGAGCAGGGGCACCATCTTCAGTTAAACGAAATACATGGCCATAATACGATTTCCAATCATGTGCCGCTGCGGTATTTCCATGATTTCCTTTAGCAAAATAAAGAAAACCATCTTTAAATGTCATTGCAGACCCATTATGAAATTGCAATCCATTGATCGCAAAACTGAAAATGGTTTTCGAATCGGTCATAGCACTGTTTGCATCTACTTTGATACGATCAATTTGCTGTTGTTTGCCATCTCCCGAGGTATAGTAAATGTAAATCCATCCATTAGTAGCAAAGTTGGGATGCACCACTACTTTTAATAATCCATTTTCCGTTCCCGTGCTGGTCAATACTGTGGTAATAGTAGTCGCAACATCTCCTTTGATAGCTTTAACTGCACCAGTTGCTTCGGTATAAAAAATTCTTCCATCGGGTGCTTCGGCAATAGCCGTTCCGAATTTTAAACCTGTTTTAGGTCCCACTTGCACCGCAGTGAATCCCGCAGGAAGCGCAGAGCTTAGCGAAAATGCACCAAGAATTGCTCCTCCGATTATTGGTAAAATGAACTTTTTAAAACTTAATTGAAGCATTGCTTACCCTTTCCTAATGTAATTCGAGGCCAAAATAGGTAAGCCTCCTTACCTCCCCCAACAAATATTGCTTAAAGGTAATGCGAAAATGAAAATTAGGCTGCTTTAACTCTGCAACCAAAGCAATTAAACATGAGCATTTTCGTACTCAAACCCATTAAATAGGCTGAAATCGCACATTTTTTGAAATTATAAAGGCCTGCTTAGGATAATGCGGTATCGTTTAAATCAGTGTGGAACTCGTGTTTGGTCCACCTTAACAAAGGCTTGATGCCTGAATTATGCGATGACTGTTACTTTAAAAGCTTTTCACTTTTCAACAGTCATGATCTTCTGGTAAAATTTCAATTTTCATTCCCAAAATTTTTTCTAAGTCGCTTAGGTAGGGGTCTAGATCATTGCAGCCTGCACCTAAGATTTGGTCCACATATCCACGTCCCAGTTCAATGCAAAATCTGGAATAGCCAGAACCTTTTGCGGGAAGAGTATTTCCTAACTCTACTTTTTGGATTAAGGACTTATCGAAAATAACGCTGTATTCATTAACTGCAAATCCAATGGTATTATTAGTCTTATCAAACCATATCACCGTTTTACCTAAATATTCTTTTTGAATAGATTGTGGAGTAGTCTTTACATATTTCAAACTCCGAGAACTAGTAGGTATCCATGCTTCGAATGGTATTACTAATAAAATATCTGATGACATTTTATTTTCATAATCTTCATTTTCAATTAGATGAGAATACTCTCGCTCATTATCAATAGAAAAACTTGTTGAGGCGGAATCAAAACCGTTTTCGCAATCTTTCCAATAGGTTATCGAAAAAACAATGCCTGATACTTCTCGTCGTGAAGATAAATGATATTCATGATCAGCCCTCTCCTCTTCAGATTCAGGTCCAAACATTTCTTCAAAAGCATTTCTAAGTAATGCGAAACCTTTTTGACGTTCATTTTCCAAGAAAAATGTTGCATGGCCACTATTTAAAGGGGTTGAGGATACTTCACTATAAAAAGATATTGCAAATTCCGAGGTTACAATATTTCCAAGTCGCACTGGAAATTTAAATTCAACTTTTTCATAACCTAGCTTATCATCTTTTACACTAATATTTTTATTACTTGAAAGAGAATCAAATGTTGCATCCCAAGTAATAAATTCTTTTCCTGGGCTTAATATTTCAAAACCATGAACTATGTCGTTTGGATTTGGAGTGGTAATTATTTCAAAATTTGTAGGATGAGGTGCTCTCCAAAGTTCAGTTTTCATTTCTTTATCGGAGTTCAATGTTGCAAAAAATATTGTTTCATCAAAACCAAATTTTTGTGCACAAAATTGATATGCTTCTTGAAATCCAGATGCATCAGCGGGAAGCCAGTATTGCGTATCTGAACGCAAATGAATACTCGTTCCATTTGCTGAATTATCGTTTGGGCTAAAAATTATATAAACATATTTAACTTGATCCAGAATCACCGTTCCATTGCGATAATTATCTTTTGATTTATAAGTTATCGTTCCACCATCAATAGTAATTTTGCCATTAGCACTTGGCCTTGGGAAACGGGGATCTCTTTTAGGGGGTGCAAATATTTTTTTTAAAAAGTTTAGCATTAATAATTACGAGCCCGGCGCTACAGGTGGTTCAGTCGGAATTTGGGTGTCCTTGTCCAACAAATATTCTTGCTCTTCTAATGGAATTTTGCCATTGATATAACGATCATCTTTCCAATGAAGTTCCCATATTGCGGGAACTTCGATGCTCTCATAATACATATCTAAAATTTCTTCTGTAGCCTTCCTGTTGCTATCAAGCACAAAAGCTTCGATTTTTTTTGATGCAATTTTGGCGGCTGGCACCTCCTGCCCCTGAACAAAAAAATTAGGGCAACCGCTTTTTAAATTTTTAGGCATCCAGACACCTGTAACAGGAATACTGTCGCCCGTTTGAACAAAAATACCAGTGCGTAATGGAAATGCTCCTATATCTTCCGGAATTAAAAATTTTGAAACATCAAATTCAGGAAACCAATATTTACTTTCCAATGTAGTTTTTGTGTTATCTGCTAATGTGGAGAGATGATCCATCCAAACCCATAGCCCTATTGATGCGTCGCCTTCACGTTGCCCTAGCCTTGAATAATCCCAATCCATACCGCGCATTCCTACAAAAGGATCAACAAATGTTAATGAATTTTTTATTTCTTCATAACCACTAGTATCACCAATTTTAAGCTTCGCTAATCCATCTTTTATTCCACTAATAGCATAATAGTTGTTTTGCATAAAATCGAACCAGCTACTCTCGGTATCATTAACTTTTTTTAAATAGGATTCGAACCCAGGATTAAAGGCTTCCAACATCTTTAACATTCGCTCTATGTAGGTAACGGAAGTGTCACGGCAAAGTATCCAAAATATTTTAGCTAATTCGTCTTGAGTAGGCTTTAAATAACCATCTGCAAAGGTTGTATATCGATACAAATAATCTTTTGTGTATTTTTCTGTTACTATTGGTTTACCATCGGTCATTACTTGCTGCTCCTTTTACATTTACTACTGTAGATACTTTTGAAGCTTTAGAGGCAATCTCATTTGGATTCAACAGCTTAGGAACAGTTATTTTATTAGGATTATTTATATCCATATAATTCACCCAATTTGTTTCCCGTAGTTTAAGCATATTTGGATCTTTCTGAAGAACGTCATCTAGTATGTACTTGTTTCGGGGAAATCTAAAATCGACAAATATTTGAGTCTCGCCTCCTTTCAAAGCCTGCCCAAGTTTAGGATTTGGCTTCTTGTCAATAAGTTTTACATTGTCAACTTGACTCGACACTTTCCCCTCCCAAACCAAAAGCTCCGCTCCTTCAGGCAGAACAAATTCCACATAATATTTGTTTTTATTCCAATTATCTAGTACAGCAAACTCCTCACGCCATTCTTGGCCGGATGTAGGTAAAGTTTCGGTCCACCAACAGCCTGTTGCTTTTTTTGGATCTTCGATAATTCGAAATATTTTTTTTGGATCTTTGCCATGTACATGCTTGATTGTTTTAGGAACCATTTTTCCACTAAAAGCTTCGATAATGTCTAAACTTATATCTTTTCCTTTTTCATTTTTCATTTGTAAAATATTTGGAAACCCGTCTTCGTGCTCATAAATACTCTTCCCATTCTTCGGAAACGGTGGTTTCTTGGTAATAAGTTCTATCTCCTCCACCATCCGCGCCTCCGCCTCACGCGCGGTGCTCTTCAAGGATCCAGGAATTTCCTCCCATTTCCCTTCATACAATTGATGCTGCATTTTTTTCAAACGGGCTTGCAATTCTTTTAATGATTCAGGAATACGCTTTTCCATCTCGGAGGAAACCTTTTCTATTCCCGATTTTAATTGTTCAATACGTTTCAACAAAGATTCAGGAAGTAAATGGCGCATATATCCTTGCGCTTTACCCAAAACACCAACTAAAACTTCGACCAAACTATGCCAATGTTTAATTAGCTCAGGTGCATGTTTTTCAAAATCCAATTCTTTAATCCACTTACGCGCATCACCCACACCTAAGCGATTCAAGCAAGCAATCAGCTCCGCAATTTTGACACTTTCTTTAGCAGCATCTTCTCCCGCACGAATGAGTAGTCGCCCCACACCTTTAAGCGCACCCCCAAGCATGGGAATCAAGGCCAATATCATCAGGACCAAACCAACCCATTCCATTTTCTCTTCGCGCTTTTTGGGATTGTCCACTAATCGAATAACGATCGCAATAATATCCCGCACCGCAGTAACATCACCTACCACAGGTATCATGCCGATTACCGCATCAACTAATATTTGGCTAACCGCTTGCTTTTCATTGAAGCTGCCTTCGAGGGTTCCACATACCCACGAAAGCGATTCCATCACTATTCCTTTTTTCTCTGCATCAGCCATAATTATTTCAACCCATTATCGGCCATGGCCTTTTTCACAAGCGCTTCCATATCCGCGTCGGAAAATTTTTCTTTATAATCGGGATTGGGTGTTGTATCTGCGCATTGATAAGGGCGTGTATCCGCTCCATACCTTACCTTAAGGGGCTTGGAGGGTAAATTGATAATTTTTACTTCCCCGTTTTCATCCAAAGTCCCTTTAAAGATATTCCCATTTTCCATTTCTACTTCAAAGGGGGCATTGACTACGGGATGATTGTCATGATAGAGATAGCGCAAATATAAAACTGGATCGCGAACTACAATTTCTCGGTTTTTGCCCGAAGGCATAAGATGTTTTTCTGGAGGCTTTTCGGAAGGCCCATTGGAATTTGTAGCGCTCATTTTATAACCCCAAAACAAAAATTATTATGCTAAAACATATTTTTAAAAAGGATGCCGGTCTGTGACCGCTATCACATAAAGATTGACATAAAGAACCGTGATCTAGAATTCAATTCCAAGCTTAAAAACTAAAGGTAAAAAAATATGCTTTAAGATGGGGTTTGAGGTTTAGGCTCCGAACATAGCGCGCAGTTCTTTATTATTATAAATAAAGCTGCTGATTATTTTGCCTTCGGGTAGAAAAATACGAAATCCTAAATAGTTGTTTTGCGAGGAATAGATGATTTCGGAATTGGGGCTCAAAGGGAAGTATTTCACAATAAAAATAGCGTAGAGAAAATGCCTCACACTGCCCATGGGATTAATAAATTTGGGAGAAAAATCACCCATTTTCAAAAAGGTATCATAAGCATGATAGGCGAAATCATGTCTATCAATAAACATTTGTACGGCTTTACTTTGGAAGAGATTGACTAGAGAATCATTATACTGAATCCAGCTGGAATCATTACTGCCTAATTGGTCAAAAAATTCTTGCGTGCGTTTTTCAAGTTTTTTTTTATCATCCAAACCATAATGCTGGCAGATTTCAAAACCTACATTATTACAAATATGTACTTGACTATAGGCAGTATCCAATAAAGGCTTTATTTTCAAGGTATAAGTGAAATGCAAAACAACATATATGCCGCAGATAGATACGCAAAAGGAAAATAGCAGAAATTTTAAAACTCCCATAATATTCTTCCTAACAAAATTGGTAATACAAAGTGCAAAAGTGGAAATCCCAAATCCGTACGATCGCTATTAATTAGGAAAATAATAATATTCAGTAAACCGCTTTTCCGTCCACGGAGTATGTTTTTTAAATAGGCATCGGTAATCGGATAGTTACGGTGCTGCCCTGTCCCACAATGCTCTCCATCAAAATATCCCCACCATGCGCTAATATGATTTTTTGACATAAACTTAAGCCCAATCCAAATCCGCCGGTATCTTTACTTCTCGATCGATCTACTCGATAAAAAGGTTCAAAGATTTTCTCTAAATCTTGAGTGGGTATGCCCTGTCCAAAATCACGAATGCATAAATTAAAGCTGGTTTTTTCCGCCGATTCTTGAAAATAAATTTCCACGGGACGGTTGCCTTCCTTGGAATACTTCAAAGCATTTTCCAGCACATTCCGTATTACAACTTTTATCCTTTCCCCATCTGCAAAAAGGGTATGCGGAATTTGTGATCCTTTCCAAATAATACCAGGAGCTTGATTACAAATCTTGGTTACAATTTCTTGAGCCATCTCCGTGAAATCGCAATCACTTTTTTTCAATCCTCCATTGGCACTACTTAAGCGTTCGCCTTCCAAAATTTCGGCCAACATTTTTTCCATTTCATCTAAGTCTTCGCGTATACTTTCTTTATTACTCTCAACCATAGGTAACTCTAAGGCTACCTTAGCGCGCGTTAAAGGACTACGCATTTCATGACTGACATCTAACAGCAATTGCTCTTTGGAGCGAATAATTTCCTGTAATCTTTCGGCCATGCCATTAAATGCTTTTGCCAAACCCGCAAATTCATCATGTCCGCAAACTGTGATGCGATGGGATAAATTTCCGCTGCCAATTTGTTGTACGCCCTCATTAAGCGCGGCAATGGGTTTTAACATACGACGCATGCGAAAAAAAGCAATCGCAAAGAGGATAGTTAAAAAACACAGTAGCATCATCAGTGGAAAACCGCCAGGGCCAAAGCGCCGAGCGGTAGTTGCGAAAAGAAAATATCCACTTGAATTTTTGATTAATAACATAAATCGACCATGCTTCCAACCCAAAGGAATAGCATTGCAACTTAAAGAATTAGCAGGACAATCTAAATGATGCCCTTTAAAAATCATGGGATCGGGAAGATTGGGTTTGGTCGCCCATGAAAAATCTTTTCCTTGATAACGCAAATCTAAACCCAAAGGGCTTAAAATTTGAATGGCTCTTAAGGTATCAAGTGGGTTACCTAGATCTTTTATTAAATATTCTGCATAATTTTCAAGATTGCGCGCTAAAATTTGCTGTGAATTTTTTCCAGAAAAATGATAAAATGCGCCTACCGTTAAATCTACAACAATACCTGCTAGTAACAAAAGGCTTAAAAGTTTAAAATGTAAAGATCGTCGATTCCATGGTCGATTCCACTTCGTGGATGAATTATTTCTATTCATGCTCATCTGCACCCTCCTCGCCAATAAACATATAGCCTGCGCCCCATAAGGTTTTAAAGTAGGTGGGCTGTTTGGGATCGTCTCCGAGTTTTTGTCGCAAGCGACTCATCAAAACATCAATAGAACGGTTCATAGGTTCCCATTCCAAACCTTTTAATTTTTCCAAAATTTGATCGCGATTTAAAGCCTTGCCAGGATATTTGGCAAAAACAGAAAGGATATCGAATTCCGTAGCGGTTAATTCCAAATTTTTGGCATCCAAGGTTACGCTTCTTTTGGAAAAATCGATTTTCAATTTACCAAAGATTTGAATTTCCTTTTTATTTTTCTCCGTTCCCCGACGCAATACCGCTTGCATGCGCGCTATTAATTCCCTTGGTTCAAATGGTTTGGGTAAATAATCATCAGCACCTAATTCAAGGCCAACGATTCTATCGGTTACCTCCCCCCTTGCCGTTAACATAATAATGGGGAATTTATAATCAGAACGAATTTCTCTACAAATTTGAAAGCCATCTTTTCCAGGTAACATCACATCCAAAATCACTAAATCGGGAACTTGTCTTTTAATCGCACGTAATCCATCTTCGCCATCATGAGCCATCATTACTTTATAATTATGTTGACTTAAATAGCTTTCTAAAAGCTTGCATAGCTTTCGATCATCATCGATTATAAGAATTTGTTCATGCATAATTTAAAAGCTATAAAACTACGCCCTAGTTTTCGACCCGACTGTGATTATCATTACCCGTAGCCGGACTAAAATCCTAGAGCGCAGAGGGTTTTAATTACAACGTTTCATTTCTGCAATTTTAGCAGCTAATTTTTCCCTTTGTACGGGTGTCAAAATAGCATGAAACTCGATTAATTTATCTACTAATAGGCTACGAAATTCTTTAAGCTTATCTTCTTTTTCAGATAAGATGCTATTCATTTTCTCCTTGTCCATTTTTTCACTGCGAATTTGATTGATTAAATCACTACCCAAACTATCATGCCAAGCCATGAAATCGGGGCGATGTGTTAATAAATCAATCTTGATCAATTCCAACTTCGCTTTTTGACCGGCATCTAAATCCAATTCATTGGAAAGTTTTTTAACTACCCAATCCGCCTTTCCCTTGGGAGATTTAGCACAGCAATGTGAACCATGGCAGCCGGTAAAAAGAGCGGCTCCTAATCCAATAGCTGCGACTGGCAAAATGAATTTTAAAAATTTTCTTTTCCACATATTCTTTCCTTTGTGAGTGTGTTTTTGTTCACAAGGAAGAAGATATAGAATGGATATTAATCGACTATATCTCCTTTGTAACAGATTGTAACGAGAAAATTAAGGCAAAGCTAAAAGCAAATGTTAAAGTAAAAATTAATGTGCAAATTATTTTTCTAAGTGAAAATAAAAATTAATCTATTATCTCAACTTTCTTGGTAAAACCCTCTTCCAGCTTTTAATATGTAATAGCAACCTTATCAATTACGATGAAGTTGTTTTCACTTTTTCCAGAAAGAAATTTATGGAAATAAATTCATATAGTGCGACGTATGTAAAAATACAAGCCTATCAGGGGTCTAGTCCAGGTATCAAAACTTCTCCTCCTGATAAAGGAAATGATGGGGCAAAAGCCAAATCTTTTTCATTTAATCCTAGTGGTTTAACCAACAAGGATGGAGATACGCTCTCCTTAAGTATTCAAGCCATTACCTTACAAGTTACGGATGTGGTTGCGAAAGAAAATGAAAATCCACTTAAAATGATAAAATCACTACTCGAAAAATTGGGCAGTGAAAATGAAGGGCAAGATGGTTCTTTAATAGAGTCAAATGTTAAACTAGAGTCTGTACCAGAACCTGAAAAAAGGCCACATGGTCATAATCCCCAACATGTAGCAGATCATATTCTCAAACGTATGCAAGACGAGTATGCAAAAACCGGCGAAGGATCCCAAGCAGATTTTGTAGATGAAATGAAAAATCGTTTACATCATATGCAAGGAAGCAAAAATGCCGCCGAGAAAAACTCTGCCAATGGAAAAGCACAAGATTTTTTTAGTCAAGTGAATTCATTGGTGGCGTCGGGATTAGAAGCTTGGGCACAAGGAAGTACGCTCGCTTCGAATAATGGATAAATAATAAAATTCATTATTAATTATTTGTATTCTTTCATGGGGCAGGGACGCCCTTTTAAAACCACTTCTCCCTCTTTTATTTGTTTAACAAGTTTATTATTTGTTGTTAAATAGGTAGTCGACCCTTGCATTGAATTTATTAAGCAATTTTCATTACTTATTATTAGTAATGAACGGGTGGATAAATTTCAATTTTGGTTAATTTTAGTCATTTTGCTAACACACACTGAGTACGAGACTTATAACAATACGTTGGATTTATTGCTCATTTTTATCCACCCCTTTTTTTTACCTCAACTATGAAGAGGCTTTTATTTTTCCGTTATTTTGTCTTTAAGCTATGATTACTTGAGTCGTACTGCAACTAATCATAATGGCATAATCTTTGCAGACTTTTATTTAGTAGTCGCGTAATCATTTTTAAATCACTCTATATTTGATGCTATTTTTTTGATAATTATTGTGATAATTATAACAATATTTAACACGAACATTAAAATGCATTTGAATAATTTCATTAATATTATCAAAGTCGTTTTGCTAAAAAAAAATTTATTTTTTTTCCACCAATACTTGACATTTTGATATGATACTCTGTAAACTTATTTTGCCTGAAACGAAAAGCGTCCAAATGAATGAAAAAATCGGCTTACAAAAAATTCGCGCCCTAATTGAAGATTTTGTTTTAATTGCTCATGATGATTTTGCTGCCCAGGCTCAAATTCATCTTCGCTTAAAAGAAGTTTATGATTGGGCTTTAAAAGAAGGTAACTCACAAGCTACTGAACTCTGTAAGTTTACGCAAAATCTTCTGGAAAACCTTAATATGGCGGTGGGTATAGAAAAAGAAAATACCTTAAACAATGTCACAAAGAATTTAGAAGCCCTGCAAGATTTGTTTCCAGAAGAGGCCGAACCTTCGTCAAGAAAAAACTTACCGGATGAAATTGAAGTCGTTCGAGGATTACCGGCCAATGTAGATGAAAAAATATTTTCTGATTTTTTATCACGTCAAGATAGTCGCTTAGAAGAAATGGAAAGTTGTGTTTTAGCTTTAGAAAAATCTGCGGACCCATCGACGCTCCGACAACTACAGGGAATTCTCCATAACCTAAAAGGTGAATCCGCTATTTTGGGTTTAGATGATGTTGAAAAAATTTGTCATGCTACCGAAGGTTTTATTGAAAAGGCCAAACCTAATAATACAGATGTTTTATTAAAAGTTTTAGATTGGTTGGGTAGCACTTTCAAAAGTTACACTTCCAAGACAATACAACCCGAGGCAATTAATTCATTTTTAAAAAGGTTTGAGGACCAAAATTACCTTTCTGGCCATGAAATAATTGAAGGGCCTACAAGCTCGGCTTTGGAAATGGATCCGAGCATACTTGCGGATTTTATTGTGGAAGCTCTAGAGCATTTAGATGTCTCCGATGTACATCTTATGGATTTAGAAGTGGATCCTCATCGAAAAGAGTCTTTAGACGCCGTATTTCGTGCCTTTCATAGTATAAAAGGATTGGCAGGATTTTTAGAATTAAGCACCATCAAAACGTTGGCTCATGAAACGGAAAGTCTTTTAGACAAGGCTCGTGAAGCGCTCATTGTTCTTCAAGGCGAATTGTTGGATTGTGTCTTTGAATCAGTGGGGATGATGAAAACGCTTGTGGGTCATGTAAAAGAAGGCCACGGTGATAGACCTCAAGATGCAGTAATAAGTTTGCTATTAAAAAAGATTCGTCAAGCGAATGCGGGCGAAGCTATCACGAAATCATCAAAAGAAAAAACCACCGTAATTCCCGGAAGTAAATTGGGTGATATTTTAATAAAATCGGGTGCCGTGGAAAAAGAAATTATTGTTCAAGCTATTGCTTTACAAAATGAATCACAAAGACATGTGCCCCTTGGGCAAATTTTGGTGCAACATGGTAGTGTCGATGCACAAACTGTAACGCATGCATTAAGGGAGCAAAAGCAAGCAGATAAAGAAAACTCGGCCCTAACTATCAAAGAGACAGTTAAAGTAGAGGCTGATCGCTTAGATCGCCTTTTAGACAATATTGGGGAATTGGTTATTGTGGAAACCATGATTGTACAGTCTCCAGAATTAAAAAGAAAGGTGTCTCCTAAGTTACTGCAACAATTAATGCAATTAGACAAAATTACACGTGAACTGCAAAATATGGGAACGTCCTTACGCATGGTTCCTGTAAGACCATTGTTTCAAAAAATGTCTCGTCTGGTTCGAGATCTTGGAAAAAAAAGTGGAAAAAATGTGGAGTTTGTTTGCTTTGGTGAAGAAATTGAACTCGATAAAACTGTTGTAGACAGAATTGGGGATCCATTAGTTCATATGTTACGTAATTCCGTTGATCATGGAATTGAAACAAATCCAGAAGATCGAGTACGATATAGGAAGCCCCCTATTGCCCAAGTCAAACTAAGCGCATTTCAAAAAGGGGGCAATGTTTGTTTGGAAATCAAAGATGATGGTCGAGGTTTAAATCGCGATTCCATTCTTGCCAAGGCTAAAGAAAGAGGCTTGGTGAAAGATGAAAGTAATTTAACTGACAAAGATATTTGGGGTTTTATTTTTGAAGCGGGATTTTCTACCGCCAGCGAAATTACTGAAGTATCCGGTCGCGGTGTTGGCATGGATGTAGTAAAACGTAATATTGAATTATTACGTGGCCGTATTGAAATTCATTCTGAAAAAAATGTCGGTACCACTTTTAGTATTTGGTTGCCGCTCACGCTTGCCATTATCGATGGCATGGTCGTTCGTGTTGGAAGAGAGCGTTATATTTTCCCTACCCTTTCGGTAGTGCGTATTGTGGCCATCAATCCTAAGGATATTACAACTTGTGTGGAAAAAGGAGAAATGCTTTCTTTAAATGGAAGCTTAATTCCACTTTTTTCTTTGCAAGATTTTTTCCAAATACCAATTAAATCCAATGATGTACGGCTAAAATTAGCTGTAATTGTTGAATCCAATCATCAACAAACGGGCTTTATTGTTGATGAATTAATGGGGCAACAACAAACAGTGATTAAAAGTTTAGGGGAAACTTTTAAAAATATTCCCGGATTAACAGGCGGCACTATTCTTTCGGATGGTTGTGTGGGAATAATTCTAGATGTCGATGGTTTACTTAAAAGTATGTTGGCGGAAAAGGGTAAGCCCTCAAAACAGGTAACAAATCAAGACTGGCTTCCGGTTGCCAATGAAACCCATTTAACTATGCAAAATTAATATCTGAAAATATTATTGGAAAGGAAAATATGGCCGTAGACACTCTCACAGAACATAAAAATTCACCTTCAATTGCTGCTAAAGGAGGTAAGTACCTGACCTTTCAGTTAGGTAAAGAAATTTATGGTATTGAGATTTTAAAAGTGCAAGAAATAATTGGTATGATGACCGTAACACATATTCCTCGAACGCCTTCCTTTGTAAGAGGGGTTATTAATTTAAGAGGCAAAGTTATTCCCGTTATTGAACTACGCAATAAATTTGAAATGCAAGGATTAGAAGATACCGAAAGGACCTGTATTATAGTGGTACAGGTAAACCTAGCTACCACCAACATTATCATGGGGCTTATTGTCGATGAAGTTTCTGAGGTATTAAATATTCCTATTGACCAAATTGAATCTGCACCAGCCTTTGGGGCAAGTGTGAATACAGATTTTATTTTGGGCATGGGTAAAGTGGTCCATAAGGTTATTATGCTGCTTGATGTGGATAAAGTGCTGTCTGATAAAGAAATTGGATTAGTTGAAAAAATAGCATAAAAATATTTTTAATTAAAAATCAATAAAGGAGTAGGTATGTTAAAAGGTTTTAGTTTGAGTGCCAAATTATATTTGGGGTTTTTTATAGTTCTATTAATAGCGGGTTGTTTAGGTGCTTTTGCTTATTCTCGTTTAGTCATCATCAAAGAAGTATCAAAAAAAGTTACTGAAGATGCTTTGCCTGGTGTAGCGGCAATATCGGGTGCTGAAGCCTTAGCACTTACAAATGTGTCTTTACTCGGACAAAGTTTATTGTCAGAAACAAAGGAAGAAAAAGAAGCAATAGAAAAGCGAATTGCTGATAACAATGAGAAAACTGGAGCGTTTTTAAAAGCCTATGAAGCAACTATTAACCTCGGTAAAGACCAAGAATTATTTTCTGCTATTGGCCCATTAAAAATACAAAACGGGGAAATGCGAAATACCATTTTAAATATGAGCAAATCCGGCAAGTCCAAAGAAGCAATAGCTATGTTCACAAACCAATACATTTCGGTATTTGAAAAATATAAGGAATCTCTGCAGGTTTTAACTGACTATAACCATGATAATGGCAAAATTTTCGGAAAAGAAATCACCCAAGCAGTAAATTCTGCGAAAAGCGGTATTGTTATTGGATTACTTTTAGCATTGGCTGTGGGTACTGCCATTGGTGTTTTACTAAGTCGCTCCATTTCTAATGCCCTTAATAATGTTATCAGCAGCCTTACTGAAGGTAGCGAGCAGGTTTCCTCTGCATCCAATCAAGTTTCTCAAACCAGCCAACAAATGGCTGAAGGGGCTAGTGAACAGGCTTCTTCTTTAGAAGAAACTTCTGCATCTTTGGAAGAAATGTCTTCCATGACCAAACAAAATAGCGAGAGTTCCAAACAAGCGAATAGCATGGCAAATTCAACTCGTCAGGCCTTAGAAAAATGTATGGGAACTATGAAAAAGATGGGCTCAGCGATTAACCAAATCAAAACCTCTTCCGATCAAACCGCCAAAATTGTAAAAACTATTGATGAAATTGCCTTTCAAACCAATCTATTGGCTTTGAATGCCGCTGTCGAAGCGGCGCGTGCAGGAGATGCAGGCAAAGGCTTTGCAGTCGTTGCTGAGGAAGTTCGTAATTTAGCACAACGCAGCGCTGAGGCCGCAAAAAATACTTCGGCTTTAATTGAAGAGTCACAAAAAAATGCCGATAATGGAGTACTAGTTTCTCAAGAAGTGGCCAACTTATTAAGTCAAATTGTGGATAATGTACAAAGCCTTACCCAGCTTATTGGCGATGTATCCTCTGCCAGCGAAGAACAATCTAAAGGGATTGAACAAATCGGAACAGCAGTAACACAAATGGATAAGCTTACACAAGCAAATGCTTCGAGTGCGGAAGAATCGGCTTCCGCCAGTGAGGAGTTATCCGCTCAAGCCAAAGAATTGAATGGAATGGTTAACATACTAGTGAATATTGTCAGAGGAAATTCTAATGGTGAAAATGTTTCGAGAGAAATGCCAGTCTCCTATGGAAATGCCATGAAACCCTCCTTTCAAAAATCAAGTCTGAACAAAACCAAAAGTCATTTCAATAGTAGAACTCATGAAACGAATCGCGTGGTCGCAAAATCTGGAGGATGGCAAGCCGTCGCAAGACAATCTAATTCGGAAAATGCAGAAGCCGTTATTCCTCTTACCGAAGCGGAGTTAAAAGAATTTTAAGCTACAACGCTTTCAAAACTTTAAGGCAGTAACATGGAACTTTCGGGAAAATCTTTTCAAAATTTCAGCGACTTCATTTATACGAAAACTGGTATTTGTATGGATAAAGGAAAAGAATCTTTAGTCACTTCGCGCATTGGTAAGCGTATGCGTAAATTGGAAATGAATTCCTTTGATGACTATTTGAAATTTATAAAAGAGGAACGAAATGAAAATGAAATGGTGGAAATGATCGATGCCATTTCTACTAATATAACCCATTTTTTTCGAGAGTCAGAACATTTTGACTACGCCTCCAAGGTTTTTTCTAAATGGTTGGATCGTGGTCAGAAAAAATTTCGCTTTTGGTCGGCCGCTAGCTCAACAGGAGAAGAACCCTATTCTTTAGCCATGACCCTTGCAGAGGTTATGCATGGGGAATCTGCGGATATTAAAATATTAGCAACCGATATCTCCACCCGTGTTTTAAGTCTCGCCAAAAATGGGGTGTATGAAAAATCACGGGTAGCCGCTATTCCCAAGGAATACAAAAAATATTTTTCCTCTACTCCCGATAAAGAACAAATACAAGTGACGGATGAAATTCGCAATAGGGTAACTTTTTCTCGAATAAATTTATCTTCACCTCCCTTCCCTATGCGAGGCCCATTTGATATGGTTTTTTGCCGAAATGTAATGATTTATTTTGATAACACCGTCCGCACTCGATTGATAAACGACATTTATCGTTTACTAAAACCTGGCGGTATTTTTTTTGTGGGGCATTCTGAAAGCCTATCCTCTATAAATCATCAATTTAAATACCTTAAACCTGCAGTTTATTTCAAAGGTTAAAATGAATATTGTTATTGGCATAGCTGATCTAGCGATATCGAATAATCCTACCGATACGCTAATCACTTATTCTTTAGGTTCCTGTTTGGGAATTACTCTTTATGATCCCAATATCCGTTGCGGAGGCCTCATACATTGCATGATGCCCATGTCAAAAATAAATCCGGAGAAGGCAGATAATAATCCTTTTCTTTATGTGGACACTGGTGTTTCGGCCTTTATGCAAAAAATGTTTGATCTAGGTGCTACCCGTAAAACCATAATCGCTAAAGTTGCGGGTGGATCTCAAATATTAGATGACAATAAAACTTTTAATATTGGCGAACGCAATTATACCGTTTTGAGAAAAGTTCTTTGGAAAAACAATATTCTCATTTCTGGTGAAGATGTAGGTGGATCGGTTCCACGCACCATGTCTTTACATCTTGATACGGGAATAACGGTTTTGAAAATCGCCGGAAGCGAAAGAAAATTATGAAATTAAATAAACAGAAGAGGCAAACAATATGGCGCTAAATATGCTAATTGTAGATGATTCAGAAACAGTACGCGCGGTGATTTGTAAAACCTTAGGGTTAAGCGAATTGCCCATCGGCACACTTTATCAAGCGGGTAATGGCGTTGAAGCCTTAGAAATTTTAGGCAAGGAATGGATTGATTTAGTTTTTGCTGATGTGAATATGCCTATTATGGGAGGCATAGAATTGGTGAATAAAATGCAGGAAAATGAACTGTATAAAACTATCCCAATTATTATGGTTTCCACAGAAGGAAGCGCTACGCGTATACAAGAGCTTCATGAAAAAGGTATTAAAGCTTTTATTCGCAAACCTTTTCGTCCGGAAAATTTAAAATCTACCATACAAGATATTTTGGGGGTATTCGATGCGTAACATTCCAACTAAATTACTCTATCAAGTACTTTCGGGAGTTTTAGAAAAACAAGCTTTTTTATTTACCGAACCTGAAGAACCTGAAATTTTTCCTGATCCAGATACTGAATATTTTTGTGCCGAAATGTCTTTTTCTGGACATACAACTGGAGAACTTATTTTAGTGGTACCTCAAAAAATAGCCATTGAATTAGCAGCCAATATACTCGGTGAAGATATTGATGATCCAGATCTTCCTACCAAATCATTAGATGCTTTGAAAGAATTGCTCAATGTAGCCTGCGGGCATATTTTATCTACCTATGCGGGTGAGCAGGTAGTATTTTCTTTATCTATTCCCAAGGTTACCTTTTGGAATCCACTGACCGGTAATGAACTATTAAATGATCCTGACACTTTAAGACTAAGCATAGATGATCAAGGATTGCTTATTCGATGCTCTATTAATGAACCTGCTATAACTGAAAAATAGGTTTCACCATGACAACCCTAAAAAATAAAATCAAAGTATTAATAGTAGATGACTCTCCGACTATAAGAGACATACTCCAAAATGCTTTATCCAAAGATCCGCTTATTGAAGTAGTAGGAACCGCACCGGATCCTTTTGTAGCGCGTGATAAAATTTTACAACTTTCTCCTGATGTGATTACTTTGGATATAGAAATGCCTCATATGGATGGGCTTACTTTTTTAAAGAAACTTATGCATTATCGTCCCATGCCGGTAATTATTGTTTCCTCTCTATCGCCCAAGGGTAGTGAAATCGCAATGCAAGCTTTATCCTATGGGGCCATTGATGTTTTATGTAAGCCTAAGTCTGGAAAATCCGCTGAAGAAATGACTCTCTTATTGCGAGATGCTATTATTGCTGCGGCCAGCGCAAAAATTGGAAATAGCTGGTGGAAAACGCAGGCAGTTGTTGACAAGCCTGCTCCATGGAATGGACCCACTGAAAAATTAATCGCTATTGGTGCCTCCACAGGAGGAACTCGAGCTATACACGATATTTTAACAAAAATGCCAGCGGCATCCCCTCCTATTCTTGTGGTACAACATTTACCAGAATATCTAACGAATTCTTTTGCGGAGCGGTTAAATAATTTATGCTCGATTGAAGTAAAAGAGGCCGCCAATGGGGACGAAGTTATTCCTGGTCGCGCCCTAATTGCACCGGGAAATATGCATATGGTGTTACGTCCCTCAGGCGATACCTATCGGGTGGAAATCAAAGATGGACCCTTAGTATCACGGCATCGCCCTTCCATAGATATTCTTTTTAAGTCCGTTGCACGGGCAACAAAAGGTAATGCCATCGGAGTCCTACTTACAGGCATGGGAACCGATGGGGCTACGGGTTTACTGGAAATGCGCAATGGCGGGGCTTCGACAATTGCCCAAGACGAAAAAAGCTGTGTGGTATTTGGGATGCCCAAAGAAGCCATTCAACTTGGGGCCGCGGAACATATTTTACCCTTAAACGATATTCCAAGTCAGATTTTAGCCTCTGCTAAAAAATCAAACGCTGCAATGGCGAATGGGGAAAATTGATAATACTTTGAAATATTTCTGCTTTTAAAAATTTAAAAACTTCGAAATTAATCTCTAAATCTTTTCTTTGATTCTGCTTTCAAAGTATCTAGCCATGCTTGATTTTCTGGCACTATACCCGTAGAGTCAATAATCATTTGTGCCTGAATCACCTGTTTTTCATCTCTAGCTTTTAAAGCAATACCCCAATACTGTAAATAAAGATCGGCATCGGTTCTTTTTCTAGTTTTTAAAGACATAAACAAAGTAAATGCCGTGTCATATTTGAGACGGTAATTTTCCTGATGATTTTTTTGTTGTTGCTCTGCCAAAAATCCATAAGCATTTGCCAAATTTCCTTTTAGTCTTTCGTCTTGAGGCAATAATTTTTGTGCCCATTGAAAATAGTGAATCACTGTATCCATGGAGCTACCTGTATTACCTAAGATACTCGCAAATCCCCAATAGACATTGCCGTTCAAAGAATCCAAGAGCCAAGCCTGATTAAAGCGTTTCATAGAAATGGCATAGTCCTTTTGATAAAATTTATGCCATCCTTCTTCTACATATTGCTGAGAGGCCGCTTCATGTGAACCATATTTTAAAATGGCATTGCGAATAAAAGCTTGATTCGTTTTTTCACGACTAGGACTTTTTTTCTTGTGGCTAATCGCTGGCCGAAGGTGTGCAATGGAAGGGTTTTCGGCGCAATTAAAAATTAATAAGGTAGAGAAAATAAATATCGCTCTTTTCCATAATGATTTTTTAAAAGCATCTGGTAACATATTAATTACTTTGCTGAATAAGCATATCTTGCCTAATTTGATTCACCAATTGAACAAAAAAAGCATTGATATTTTTCAGGGTATTTTCGTCCACAATATTTCCATCCGCATCTACCTTTTTACGAATCGAATCAACTCCTAAGCGACCACTCACTTTGGCGGACATAACTTCTAATATATAAGCCAATAAATCCAAAGCTTTGTTACCCCCATCAAGTCCAGGTGAGGCGCTCATAATGGCGACTCGCTTATAGACTAATTCTCCTGATCCCACCACCCAATCCAATGCATTCTTCAATGATCCGGGAACACTATGGGCATATTCAGGAGAAGCAATAATCACTGCATTCGCAGTGAGCAGTTGATTCCGAAAAACATCTACCGATACAGGAGGTGAATCTGTATCGAGATCCGAATTGTAATGTGGCAAAACTGCCAAAGATTGACTGAATTCCAATTGAATGTTTTCTGAGGTATTTTGTATTAAATAATTTAATAGCGCCGTATTAGAAGATTTATTTTGCAAGCTACCGGATATTAATAATATTTTTATTCGCATTAAATTAACCTCCATGTTCACCCAAATATGCTTCACGCACACGCGGATCAACAGCTAAATCCGAAGATCTACCTTCCATTACTATTCTCCCGGTTTCTAACACATAGGCTCTATGACTATGCTGTAAGGCCGCATTGGCGTTTTGCTCCACTAATAAAATAGTAGTGCCTTCACGACTAATTTTGTCAATAGCCTGATAAATGATTTGCACCAAAAGTGGTGCAATACCCAAAGAAGGTTCGTCTAAAAGCATAAGCCTAGGATGAGCCATTAAGGCGCGGCCAATCGCAAGCATTTGCTGCTCACCACCACTCAAGGTACCCGACACTTGTTTTTGCCTTTCAGCTAAGCGGGGAAATAAATCATAAACATGTTCTAAATCTATTTTGAGTTGATTATTATTTTTTTGTAAAAAAGCTCCCATTTCCAAATTCTCGAGTACCGTGAGGTTTGCAAAAATGGCACGACCTTCCGGAACCAAAGCAATACCAAGTGCGGCAATGCGATGAGTAGGCAAACGATTCAATAAAATTTTATCGAAATAAATTTCCCCAGCTTGCGGTTTCACTAATTGCATAATGCTACGTAATACGGTGGATTTACCTGCGCCATTCGCACCGATGAGGGTAACAATTTCCCCTTGATCCACGTAAAAATCTATTTTGTCCAAAGCTTGTATGGCACCGTAACGAGTAGAAACTGTTTGCAAGGATAATAAGGCCATTAGCTTTTTCCTAAATAGGCTTCAATCACTTTGGCATCATGCCGAATTGATGCCGGATCCCCAAGGGCAATCGTCTCCCCATGATCAATCACTTGTATGCGTTCACATACCCCCATCACAACTTTCATATTATGCTCTACTAAAAGTATGGTCAATTTAAATTCATCGCGCACACGGCGAATTAAATGCATTAACTCGATAGACTCTTGTGGATTCATGCCTGCCGCAGGTTCATCCAGTAATAATAACTTTGGTTGCGTAGCTAAAGCGCGTGCTATTTCTAAACGACGCTGCGATCCATAGGGTAAGTTTTTCGCTAATTCATCCCGATATTTATCTAGCTGTAAAATTTCCAATAAGCCCAGTGCCGCTTCTTCCATGTCTTTTTCTTCGAGATCAAAAGCCTTCGTGCGAAAAAGTACCGAAAAAAGATTTTGCTTTTTGCGCATATGCTGAGAAACTTTAACATTTTCCAGCACCGTCATCGATTCAAATAAACGGATATTTTGAAAAGTACGTGCTATGCCCAAAGCCGCTATACGATGGGGCGGCAAGCCTTGTATGGGATTTCCGGCTAAAAAAATATCTCCCGAGGTAGGCGCATAAACGCCAGTAATCAAATTAAATAATGTGGTTTTACCCGCCCCATTAGGCCCAATCAAACCGAACAACTCCCCCTCTTCCACATTTAAATGCATGTCTTTGGTAGCGACGAGGCCACCAAAAACTTTTTGCACTTGTTGCACGGAAAGTAAAGGCATTATTTTTTCTCCGTTTTGTTTCGGAAAAAAGCCAATTGACCCAGTATGCCTTGAGGGCGAAATATCATTACAATAATTAATACTAAGGAATAAATCACCATACGGTAACTTTCGAATCCACGAAACATTTCCGGTAAAACTGTAAGTACAATAGCGCCTAAAACAGCTCCTTCTAAACTTCCTAAACCACCCAAAGAAATCATGATAATGATTTCAAAAGATTTTATGAAGGTGAAAGAGTTGGTATGTAAATACAAAGTATGATGACCAAATAAACAGCCGGCCATGCCAGCAAACACTGAACTCACTACAAATGCCAATACTTTATAGCGCGTAATATTTACACCCATGGCCTGCGCGGCAATTTCATTTTCGCGTATAGCAATAAAGGCGCGGCCATAGCTGGAATGTAACAAGTAAATTACGGTAGCGACCGTGACAAGTCCTAAACCATAAACCCAAAAGAAATTACTCAAGTGGGGAATGCCAATAAATCCTCGAGCACCACCGACCGCATCGATATTTAAAATCATTACGCGAATAATTTCTCCGAATCCCAAAGTGACTATAGCTAAATAATCTCCGCGTAGGCGTAAAGAAGGAATACCCACCAGTAAGCCCGCACAACCTGCTGCCACTGCGGCTACGGCCAAAGCACACAAAAGCAGGATAGGATCTTGTAAGGCGACCGGCAAAAAACCGAATGCCAATCTTAATCCTGGACCATAAACACTGGTGAAAAATGCGGCAGTATAAGCGCCAATGGCAAAGAAACCCGCATGTCCAATTGAAAATTGGCCGGTGATACCATTGGTTAAATTTAAACTTACGGCCAAAATAATATTAATGCCGGTCAACATGATTATTTGATAATAATAGGGACCTTCGCGAAAGGGGCCTTCTAAAAAGAAATATTGGACGCCGTGACTAAAGATCCATAAAACCCCGAGCCAAAGTAAAAGTCCTTGCCAGCTTTGAAAGGGCGAAATTAATTGCGATAGTTTTTTTTGAGACTGGATAATTTTAACAGATTTATCAGCCATGCTCTGATTCAAACTTTTTCAACTTGTCCTTTGCCTAATAAACCCGATGGCTTAAAAAGCAAAATTGCGATCAATATTAAAAAAGCAATGGCATCGCGGTAAGTAGAGGATCCATAGCCCGATACCATTACTTCGGCAAGTCCTAATAAAAGCCCACCCAATACGGCTCCATAAATATTTCCAATGCCGCCCAGCACTGCAGCAACAAAAGCTTTGAGGCCAGTCATCACACCCATTAGGGGATCAATACCCGGTTGATTCAAAGACACCAAAATTCCTGCCGCTGCCGCTAAGGCGGATCCTAAGGCAAAGGTTAAGGAAATAATTTTATCGGTATCAATACCCATTAATTTGGCGGCATCTAAATTGAAAGAGACGGCGCGCATGGCTTTGCCCGTGCGTGTTTTAAAAATAAAAATATTTAATAATATCATTAATATTAATGCTACATGCATAATCACCATTTGTTGATTGGTAAAGACAATACCTTTCCAATGCCAGGCTTTTTCGGGAATAACTTGGGGGAAAAATTTAGGATCCGCACCAAAAATTATTTGTCCTAAATTTTCAATCAACAAAGAAAGCCCAATCGCTACAATTAAGGAAGTTAAGCGCGAAGCCTTGCGCACAGGTCGATAAGCGAAGCGTTCAATGAGTAAACCAATCAAAGCACAAGCGAGCATGGCCGCTAACATCACTACCAAAATATCCAACCATGGCTCTAGGCCAAAGGGACGCGTGAGGCGTGCCGTAAAATATCCAAAATAAGCCCCTAACATATACACATCGCCATGGGCAAAATTAATGAGGCGCAAAACACCATAAACCATGGTGTAACCTAAAGCCACCAAGGCATAGATACTACCCAAGGAAATGCCGTTAATAAGTTGCTGAACAAAACTGTGCATGATGGCCCTTGAAGCTATTTAATTTAAGGGTTTACCGATTCCTTAAATTGATTTTTGCCATTTTGAATTTCTACCACCACGGCAGATTTCACGGCATCACGATTAGCATCTAAATTAATTGATCCGGTTAAACCTTGAAAACTTTGGGTTTGCGTTAAAGCAGTTTTTACGAGGTTAGCATCCGTGCTACCAGCGCGTTTCATGGCATCGGCTAAAAGCATGGCCGCATCGTAACCCAAAGCACATAAGGCATCGGGCACTTCATTTTTATAACGGATTTGATATTGTTTTACAAAACTCTGCACCGCTGGACTGGGATTGTCCATGGAATAATGATTGGAATAAAAACATCCATTCAAAGCTTCGCCACCAATTTCGAATAACTTAGAAGAATCCCATCCATCGCCACCGAGTAAAGGGGCAGTAATACCTAAGGTACGAGCTTGGCGCGCGATTAATCCTACTTCGGTATAGTAACCAGGAACAAAAATGGCTTGCGGGTTTTTGCCTTTGAGTGAGGTGAGTTGTGCGCCAAAATCTTTATCACCTTGACTATAACTTTCATCGGCATCAATAGTACCCCCGAGCTTTTGAAAATTTTCTTTGAAATAATTTGAGAGCCCTACGGAATAATCGCTTTTGATGTCGCGCAAAATAGCGATATGATCTACTTTTAAAGTGTTACGGGCAAATTTTGCCATCACCGCCCCTTGAAAAGGATCGATAAAGCAGACGCGAAAAATAAAATCCCCGACTTGCGTCACTTTGGGGTTTGTGGAAGAGGGGGTAATCATGGGGATACGGTTACTTTGACATACAGGCGCTGCCGCCAAGCTATTGGAGGATGCCACCTCGCCTAATACTGCAACCACACGATCCTTATTAATTAATTTGGTCACAACGGTTTGCGCTTCTTCGGGCTTTCCTTGATCGTCTTCAACTATTACACGGATTTTTTTACCGAGCACGCCACCACTTTTGTTGATGGAATCAATCGCCATTTCCACACCACGTTGTGTACTAATCCCAAAAGTTGCCGTAGCTCCAGTTAAAGATCCATATTCACCGATTACAATTTCTTGCGTATTTTCTTTTTTGTTGCAAGCCATCAAAGTGATTATAGAGATGCAAGAAAAAATAATTTTAGATTTTTTGCCTAACATAGGCCCTCCTCTGTTCTAATACGAAACAATCTTCAAAATCTTAAAGACTTTTCGAAGTCCCAAAACCAAGAATAAAGATAGTTTTTAGTATCTTAAATGAGCTTTATTTAAGGAGAGTTTTATGTCCAAATTAATTAAAATCGGATTCTGGTCTTTGCTTAGCGTATGGATTTTTGCTTTGTCCGGCTGCGGCTATAATAGTTTTCAGTCCATGGATGAAGAGGTTAAAGCCAGTTGGTCGGAAGTTGTTAATCAATATCAACGCCGCTCGGATTTGATTCCCAATTTAGTCAATGTGGTAAAAGGTTATGCCACTCATGAAGAAAAAGTGTTGACGGAAATTGCCGAAGCCCGCTCGCGCGTAGGCTCTATACAAATCACCCCTGAGCTCATTAATAATGAACAAGCCTTTGCGAAATTCCAAGCTGCGCAAAATCAATTGAAAGGTTCTTTGTCACGCTTAATGGTGGTTGCGGAAAATTATCCTCAACTTAAAGCTGATGGAGGCTTTCGTGATTTACAAGCCCAACTCGAAGGTACGGAAAACCGCATCACCGTAGCACGTAATCGTTATATTCAATCCGTGCAACAGTACAATGTTACAGTACGCTCTTTCCCTTCCAATCTCACGGCGAAAATTTTTGGTTATACCACTAAAGCCAATTTTACGGTGGACAATGAAAAGGAAATTTCAACCGCTCCTAAGGTTGATTTTAATGCGCCAGCACCCACTCCTGCACCTGCTAAGTAAATTGTGCCCAAGGCAATAGGATCAAAAGGGCTTAATACTTTATTAAGCCTTTGCCTACTCCTCGTATGGAGTGGTTTAGCCCAAGCCGAGGTGGCAGTGCCGCCTTTAACGGGTAGAGTGGTCGATTTAACCGGTAGCTTATCAGTTACGGTTAAAGAAAGTCTCGAGACTCAATTGCGTGCTTATGAAGACAATAAAGGCAGTCAGCTGGCTGTGCTCATTGTTCCCACTACATCGCCCGAAGAAATCGAACAATATTCGATACGCGTAGTCGATCAATGGAAATTGGGCCGTAAAAAAGTAGATGATGGCGTGCTGTTCATAGTCTCCAAGGACGATCGCAAAATGCGCATTGAAGTGGGTCGTGGATTGGAAGGCATTTTACAAGATATAACCAGTAGTAGAATCATTCGTGAAATTATTACTCCGCATTTCAAAGACGGTGATTTTGAAGGGGGAATACAAGCCGGTGTCGATGCTATTTTAAAGACGATGAGTGGTGAAATGCTTCCTGCTCCCGCCAAACATAGCCGAAATAATTCGCAAGGCTCTGGTCACCTAAATAACACCTTTTTGATAGTGGCTTTACTGGCCGCTTTTATTTTGCGTTCCGCATTAGGAAAAGTATTTGGAAGCCTTGCCGCAGGTGGAGCAGTTGCTTTATTAAGTTGGTTTTTTCTTGGGTCACTATTCCTCACCATTTTTTTTGGCGTTATTATTTTCATTATCGGATTGTTTTTAAATTCAGGTGGCGGCGGAGGCATGGGAGGCGGATTCTACGGTGGTGGATTCGGTGGCGGTGGCTTTGGTGGTTCATCCAATAGCGGAGGTGGTTTTTCGGGTGGCGGCGGTAGCTTTGGTGGCGGTGGCTCTTCAGGATCATGGTAACGAGGAAGTAACATGAATTTTAAACGACTATTTACCCATTTATTCACTACCCGCTTTCCCGTTAAGCGTGCTTTTCCTAAACAAGCTTTAGAACATATCACCGAAGCCGTAGGCAAATGTGAAAACCAACATCATGGTGAAATCCGTGTAGCTATTGAACCAGCCTTACATCTCCCCGCACTATGGCATAATGTATCGGCACGCCAAAGAGCTTTGGAGGTGTTTGCGCATTTGCGAGTTTGGGATACAGAAGCCAATTCCGGCGTGCTCATTTATCTCTTATGGGCGGACAGACAAGTAGAAATTATCGCCGACCGTGGAGTCAATGGGAAAGTGGGTTCACAAGGCTTTGATGAAATCTGTAAAGCGATGGAAAAATTATTTCGGCAAGGTCACTTTGAAGCCGGCGTAATAGCTGGAATAGAAAGAGTGAGCGAAGAATTGATAAAATACTTCCCTCGCACCGGCAAGGAAGATAAAAATGAATTGCCCGATGCACCGGTGATGTTGTAATAACAGTGTAACTTTAAAGTTACGCTAAACTTTGCCGATTATTTGCGGGTACAAAAAAACTTTGATGGAAATTTCATCAAAGTTTTTTTGTACCCTGTGTAAAAATTAGTTTTCAGAATGCGTTACTAAAAAATGTTCGGCATCTAATGCGGCCATACAGCCCGTTCCTGCTGAGGTTACTGCCTGACGGTATTTTTTATCCTGCACATCCCCTGCAGCAAAAACACCAGGAACACTGGTCTTAGTTGTACCCGGTTCCGTAATGAGATATCCATTTTCATCAGCAGCTAATTGACCTTCTAAAAACCCTGTATTAGGCGTATGCCCAATGGCATAGAATAATCCCTTAGCTTCAATGGCATATTGCTTTCCGGTTTTTAAATTGCGCAATAAGGTTTTTTCCAATGCGTCGGTACCCTCTACATCTTCTAAAACCGTATCCCAAACCAATTCCAATTTCGGATGATTCAAAGCTCTATCCTGCATCGCTTTGCTGGCACGCAAAGAATCGCGACGATGTACTAAGTAAACTTTGGAAGCAAATTTGGCTAAATAGGTAGCTTCTTCCACAGCGGTGTCACCACCACCAATTACTACTAGAGGTTGATTGCGGAAAATAGGCAGCCCACCGTCACAAACAGCACAAGCCGAAATACCTTTTTGCCAAAATTCTTCTTCACGCGGAACGCGCATGCGCTTAGCGGTAGCCCCTGTAGCTAAAATTAAAGATTCCGTTTCATACATCTTATCTTCAGTATAAACCTTGAACGGTCTTTTGCTTAAATCGACCTTAATAATAGTTTCTGTTAAAATGCGTGTACCGCAATGCATGCTTTGTTCACGCATACGATTCATTAATTCCGAACCATCAATGCTGGTAAAGCCGGGGAAATTTTCGATTTCGGTAGTCGTTGTTAATTGACCACCTGCCGCAACACCCGCGGCCATAAAGCCTTCAAACATTAACGGGTTAAGGCTAGCGCGACCTGCATAAATGGCTGCTGTATGGCCTGCAGGGCCGGAACCGATAATTATAACTTTTTCCATAGATTTCCTTTTGATGGCTAAAAAGATAACTGAGATTTTTAGCTATGGTGTTTTATTTTTGATTTTTTGTCTAAACGAAAGTGCAACATTTAGGAAATAATGCCCTAAAATCAACATCCAACCAGCTTTTTGGTGGAATACGGAGAGTTTTTTTTATGTTCTAAGCATGACAGAAGAAAAAAGGTTATCTGGACGCAAAATCGTCATTTTTTTATTCAGCGGGGTAATTTTACTTTGGTTGATTTTATTCAGCTTTGCCTATGTACATAAACAAAAACTCAAAGCTGAGCTAGCTGAACGGGAAAAATTCACCCTCGGTCAATTATGGTCTCATCCCGATTCTGTAAAGCAGGCAATGTCCTCTTTACCTAAAACTTGGCAACAAATAACTCATATTGAGGGTCAAGGCTATGTGATTTTTGTTCCCTGCTTCGACTCCACCGGCTTCTTATCTATGGATACCCTATCGTCCTTTCCTATTTTAAATAGTAATCGTTTTGATAGTAACACTGAAGTTACGATAAAAGAACTGCGAAAATTCCATCAAGATGGGCACTGGGAAATTCCTCTTGGCGAAAATGCCGCGCCGGCACAAATTTGGCCCGTAACCGATAGCTTACTTAAAAACTATCCGGACGCCCCTTTTCGCGATTATCTCTTGCGTATTGTAAACCATGCCGGTGACACTTTGCTATTTACCCCACAAACTTCCGCTCAGGAATTTGAAACGCTAAAAGCCGAAGACGAAAGCCCCGAAGGCTGTAGAGAAGGTGGCAGCGAAAATGGCGATTAGCGCATCAACACCAAGCGCACAGCGTCTAATCTTAATTCCGCATCACGGATATATTGCAAAATTTCTTGCAAGGATTTTTCAGCCGTAACAATTTCTGTTTGGGATACATTAGCATTAATAGATTGTAAGTCTTTCAAACGATCGCGTTCCGAACCCAACATTTTTTCGGCTTCTGCATAGCTTTCCTTTTTCAAATTAGCCATGAGAATAGCAGCGCCTTCGGAACAGGCTTTAAGCATTTTTGGAATCACCGCTTCAAAGAGACTATGCTGCTCTTCTATCATTAAGGTTGGCGCATTCTCCAAAATCAATTGATCCATTTTAGGTAACCACTGAGTTAAGGCTTCCAATTTTTGATTTACTAATAAGCGAATAGGTGTAGGCGGCAAGAATCTATCGAGATGCAAATGCCCTGGAGCCGTAGCTTCGAGTAAGAATATGGCTTCCAAAGCAAAGCCTTGACTCGGCGCATTTTTCCATTCTACGAAAGCAACCGTTCCTGCCATATCTTGTAAAATCAAATCTACAGAAGCTCGCACCATGGGATGATCTAAAGTGATAAAAGCTAAATCTTCATGAATCAAAGCTTCTTCTCTGTCATAAGTAATCGGTAAACCATCTTCAGGTAAACAAGGAAAAGTGTCAATAAACATTTGTGGTCCCGGAAAAACAAAATGTCCACGCTCCACCACCGTGGTATCTACATCCACACCATAATGTTCAAAAACGCTTTCCATATAATTTTCGAGTTTGGGATCCACATCCGCCGCTTCAATTTCAGCAATTAATTCCTGCGCTACCTCAGGCTTACAAGAATTAAGTTCCAATAAACGATCGCGACCCGCTTCTAAAGTTTGTCGTACTTCAGCAGCAAGTGTTTGCGTATGTTGTAAAAATTGTTGCACCGATTCTGCAAAGCTTGCATTCCAGGCACCATTAATTTCTGCCTCCATAGCCAAGCGACATTCTTCACGTAAATCACTACCTTGCGCATCAAAAAAGTAATCCGAACCTAGTAGGGGAATTTGAAAAGCATTTAAACCTTCGGCATACCAGCGATACAACAATTCATGCGCGGTGCCACGAATATACGGCACATGAATATGGATATCCCTAAGCTGACCAATGCGATCTAACCGGCCAATACGCTGTTCTAGCACGCTCGGGTTTATCGGTAAATCAAAAAGTACCACATGATGCGCGAATTGGAAGTTACGTCCTTCACTACCGATTTCGGAACAAATCAATAAACGAGCGCCTTCCGGATTAGCAAAATAGGCTGCATTCTTATCACGCGTGCTTAAAGTCATGTTTTCATGAAAGCTGGTAAAGGAAGCAGTGATCAAGGTTGGCAAAATTTCTTGCAAAGCGAATACGGTATTTTTATGGGAACATAATAAAAGAATTTTTTCTTCCGCTAAATGCTGTAATAGTCCCACCAGCCAAGGCAAGCGTGGATCCTTGCGCCAAGCCTGACGCAAAAATTCCGAGCCTTCCGGAAAGTCGCGTGGCAAATCGCTTACGGTATAAGCCGCCGGTCCATTAAGGTAACGTGTAAGTTCCGTTACATTCCCAATACCCGATCCCGCTAAAACCAAGCGCGTAAACTCTTGATGTTCGGGCCCATTATCCAAAGGAGATTCTTCCACTATACGTTGAGGAAAACCCGTCATAATCGCACGACGATTGCGGAAAAGCAAACGCCCTGTTCCATGCCGATCAATAAGATCCGCAATGAGTCCGGCACGCGATCCTTTTTGCCCTTCGCGATAAGCTTTCAGCTTTTCCAATACAGCTCTATCCTGAGGATATGCTTTTTCTAAAGCATCCGCAGCTGCGGTATTCGCACCATTTTGATCCATCAACGCATGAATTTGTTTTGCTAATTCGGCATAGCCTTCCGCGTCTTTTAAATATTTTTCGAAATCCGAAAATCGGTCGGGATCCAAAAGTCTTAAGCGTCCAAAATGTCCTTCTTGACCTAATTGTATGGGCGTAGCTGTTAATAATAAAACGCCAGGACTCAACTGCGCCAAGGCTTCTATCGCTTTATATTCCGGCGAGGGAGCCTTTGGCGACCATTGTAAATGATGCGCTTCATCGACAATTAACAAATCCACGCCTGCTGCTACGGCTTGTTCTACACGGCGAGGAGAAGCGGCTAAAAAATCTATGGGACAAAGTATTAATTGTCTTTGCATAAAAGGATTGATCCGTTTATCACCTTTTTCTTCGGCACGACATAAATCTTCATCCAAAATGGCGAACATATGATGAAAGCGACGATATAATTCCACTAACCATTGATGCACGAGTTGCGAAGGGGTAACCACTAATACTCGGCTTACCACTCCCGTAACAAAAAGACGATGGAAAATTAATCCCGCTTCAATAGTTTTACCTAAGCCTACTTCATCCGCTAAAAGCAAACGCGGGCGGTGACGTGAAGAGGCGGTATGCGCGATATAAATTTGATGTTCTAATAAATCGACACGTCCGCCAGTTAGGCCTCGCACCGAAGATCCCAACATTTCACTACGGAACAAATGCGTTTGGCGACGTAACTCATATACTTTATTTTTGCTCACTTGCGCGGCGAGCAAGCGTTTATCCGGATCGGAAAAACTTAAACTGTCTAATAAATCCTGTTCAATTAATTTTTCACCATTGCCTAAATAAGTGAGTAAACCATTTTTTTCTTGCACATTTTGAATAATAAAAACGTGTCCATCGCGTGCTCTAGCGCGCTCCCCAGAACGCAATTGTACACGCCGTAAGGGCGCATTACGATGCATATAAATACGTTCCATTTCGGCGGCTTTAAATAAGATTTTGACTTCACGGAAGCCCACTTCCAATATGAGCCCTAGTCCCAATTCGGGCTCAGTTTCACTCACCCATCTTTGCCCGGGAATAAATTTTTGCAAAAGCCTCTCCTAATTTGTCCGCCGATTCTTCAGCGCGACGGAAAAATAAGAAATGTCTGGCTTATGCGGTTGAGTTTATTCAGCAGCACATTGTACTTTTCACCTTTTTTAGGAGGGTTTTTATGGCAATGTTAAACCTAGTAGAAAGCCATCACTGACTTTTGCATTTTTAATTTCTTTATGTATTCTTTGCCACATCGAATCCGTCATTTCATCTAAAGAGTCATGACCTTGGCCTAGTACGCTTTCTGCCATCAAAAATTCTTCGGTATCGTCTAGGCTTTTTTCGCCATTCGAAGCGATTTTATTTTCTGCAAAGACAAATAGTTTATCGTTTGGCTTATAAGGAATTTCAAATTTTATTTGTCCAACCGTTGCTTGTCCGCCCAATGGTAATCCAGAAAAAGTCAAAAATCTGGGCTGATCTTTTCCAAGTCCAAAAAACATCCGTGTGGGGTAACCTGCAGGAAGGACTTCTAGTATGCCGGCGTTACCAAGATGGATTAATAATGCCCTAACTTCTCGACATTTCAAGGATCCATCCAATATAACCTGGTTCAAACCTTGTAAAAAATTTTGTGGCGCTGTATCTAAAGTTCGATTTTTATCGAAATAGTTTTTAATTAGCATGGTCATATAAAAACATTCTGAATCAGCCCCAAAAGCCTCTACAAGAAGAATATCATAACCTGAGCGCTTGCGATTTGCTAAAATCAGGTGATTCCCAGACGTTACATCAATGCGACGACGCAATGTATAAGGGAAACCTAAATTCCCTAAATCAAAAACGGAAACTGCACGGTGTTGAGTGACGACAGGTAAAACAGCAATCTCCTTGCGGCGATTTAGCACTTCATTAGCCAGTCGATGAACATGCGAACGAAACTCTTCCATCCGTATGGGCTTGTCCAAAAAATCGAAAACGCCTTGCCTAAGTAAATTGATAACATTTTTTCTAGACGCAAAACCCGTAACCACCATAACCGGAATCATATTACCACGTTTACGTAATTCTGTGAGTAACTCGATTCCCGAAAGCGTATCCATCTCTAAGTCTAATACCAAAAAATCAACAGTATTTTCCGTATTTTCATATCCCGTTAAACAATCCAAAGCTTGTTGACCATTTTCGGTTTTGGAGACAAAAAAATCATCCATCTCTAAAATCATTCCCATGGTATCTAATGCTTGTTTGTCATCGTCAACAATTAATGCGTGCATATTATTCATATTATTCCGTAACCATTTCCAAATTCAAAAGTATTGCCCAATCTTCTAAGCTTATTATTTGATCAATATTCAATAAGCGAATAACTTTTTGTTGGATACGCGCAATACCGAATAGTAAAGTTCCATTCCGATTTTGACCACGAATGGATTTTAATTCGATTTGTCCATTCAATATATTAACCATGTCGGTTTCTTCATCAATTGCAAGCGCTAAAGCACTTTCTGATTTTTTACCGAATATAATGGGTGTAGAAAGCTGCACGACAATTAGGGAAAAGGGAGAGTTATTGGCCGTGCGACTTTCCAATCCGAATTTCAAACGTAAATCTATTACGGGAATAGGTTGTCCTCTTAAAGTAGTTATGCCACTAAAATATTTAGGTAAATTTGCAACTTGCTTTAAGGTATTAACACTTAAGGTTTCTTGTACTTTAAGTATGCTTATTCCAAATATCTCTTCCCCTAAACGAAAAGTGAAATATCTACCATCTACCATTTTTGCACCTCTAGAAGGTGAATATTCTTCTCCAAATAAATCAACCATTATAAACTCCTCATGGAGTTTATTTTATTTTCAATAATTATGGAATTCAAAAATTCAATTCCTTTACTTAGGATAAAGGGAATATCTTCTTCCGGAGATTTTTGTAATTGATTTAATATTTGAGAAAATGCTCTTGCAGAAAAATAAATCTTCTTTTCTCCACCCTTTTGGGATAAAATGGAGAGGTCAAAAAATCCCTTCGCTAAAGCTTTACTCCATTCAGGAAAATCAGAAACTAATTGGGCAATAGGAATAAGTTCTTGTGCCATTTGTAAAATGGCATCTTCAAATTCCGTCTGACATTCTCTTGTCAATTCCAAACCTACCATGATAACCTCTTAGTAACAATTCGTCGTGAAACACTTTTACAAGGAGATTACAATGCAAGCCCTGTGCCATTTTTCTTTATTGCAATTAATTTGAATAAAATCGCCTTTAAGCTCGTTTTAAGGCCTCCCAAAAAAACATATTTCCAATTGTGTGGTAAAAAAGGGTGGCTAATTTTTATTGTAAAATGAGCAAACCCTAGATAAGACGGGCCTCCATTGAATTTATGAGCTTATAAAAATTGGTCATTGACCAAATTTAGCCACGACTTTATTCCCTATTTTAAACTCAAAATGTGTGGAGACTTAGTCTATTCCCTCTACTTCTACCATGTTATCAGCATTTTCCCAAGGAGGCTGCAATTCCTTAACTCTAGTTCTAAAGGTTTGGCGGGCCATTCCAATCATTTCCGAAGCTAAGGATTTATTACCACCGGTTCGTTTTAATGCTTCGCGAATAAGTGCATTTTCTATTTCTCGAACCGAAGGAAGTGGGGATGGAAAAAGTATTTCTTTACTAAATGGAATCATTTTATTCACGTTACCGTTACTTAAATGTTTCGTTCCGATTGCATCTTTAAAAGAGCTACAGGATAAAACTCCACCCTGATGCCTACTGACCGCATCGTAAACCAAACCACGTAACTCGCGTACATTTCCCGGAAAATGATAATTGGAAAGTAAAATATCTAGTTCTGGAGGGGGAGTGGGTTTCGCTTTGTTTTGTTCTTGGGCGCATTGGGCTAAAAACCTATTGGTAAGTAAAGGCACATCATTCATTCTTTCCCGCAGGGGAGGGATATATACATGATGCGCTTTTAAGCGATAAAATAAATCTTTTCGGAAACGGGGATCATTCTGTAATTCCTCTAAGGAACGATTAGTGGCCGCCACAATCCTAGCATTGGTTCTTTCTTCAGTCTCTTGACCTAAGCGGTAGAAGGTTCCTTCTTGTAATAAACGTAATAGTTTAACTTGAGTTTCCGGTTTCATGTCTCCTATTTCATCAAGAAATAAGGTTCCATTTTTAGCGCGATCAATAAGACCTTTGCGACCCTTTTGCGCACCTGTATAAGCGCCAGAAACATGGCCAAAAAGTGAATCGCTAAACATGGCGTCGTCAATCCCAGCACTATTCACACAAACAAACTCACCAGTTCGACCACTTGCCAAGTGCACCGCGTTAGCAAATAATTCTTTACCTACACCGGTTTCCCCTGTTAACAGAACTGATAAACCCGTTGGCGCTACGGCTTCGATATATTTAAAAATATTAACCAATCGTCTTTCCTGAGTAACAATTGCAGAAAAACTTTTGGGATTTATAACATTCTCTTCGAGTACACCGCGTGCTAAACGAATAGATTCATCACAAACAATATGATGCTCTAACGCTTTTTTTACACAAGTCAAAAACCGATTTTGATCGAAGGGTTTAAGGATATAATCAAGAGCCCCATTCTTTAAACAGCGAACCGCTGTTTCCACATCATTTAATCCGGTCATCATTACCACCGTTACTTGCGGATGATTGTGTTTAATCCGAGAAAGAAGTTCTATACCGTCTATTTGCGGCATAGTAATATCCAAAATGGCGAGGCTATTCGGATTCTTATTCAGAATACTTTCCACTTTTCGCGAATCCGAACAAGTAGTAATATTAGTATAGCCATTCATCTGTAATACCAATTCTTCAGAAGTAAGAATATCCTCTTCATCGTCTACAATAAGTATTGAAATTTCATGGTGCATAATTATTCCCCTTATTTTTTTCTGGGTAAATGGGAAGCAAAATTTCCACCTTTGTTCCCAAATGCTCAATGGATTGAATTTCTATGGCTCCTTGATGTTCCTTAATAATTCCATAGGTTACCGAAAGACCGAGGCCGGTTCCACCCATATCTCGCTTAGTGGTAAAAAAAGGATCGGTAACTTTATTGAGTAGATTTGCAGTAATACCACAACCTTGATCTTCTACGCGAAGACATACCCTCTTGATATCTTCTGAATAGCAAACGTGAATGGAAATGGACTTCTCGCGGGATTCCAATGACTGGCAGGCGTTAGTAATAAGATTAATAATAACTTGTTCTAGTTTTTGAAAACGTCCTTTTATTCTAGGAATATTATTGCCAATTTCAACCTTAAAATGATGAGTTGATTTTTTGATCAAATGATCGACTATTCCAATGGCCGCTTCAATAACCTTTTCTATCAGAATAGGCTCGGAAATTTCACCTGCGTCAAGGCGTGCAAAATCTTTCAAACTACCTACGATATTTTGAATACGTTTGGCCCCGCCCGAAATCCCCTGCAAAAGAGTTTCATATTTTTCTTCCGCCTTATCATAAGGAATATTTGCCGGTTTCCAATCGGGACGATTCCAACGGAATTCCTCGTTGAAGGCTTTTTTATACCAAGCTCCATGATCATAAAAACCAATTCTTTGCATATCCTCTGTATTCCAGAATTTTTTAAAATCTTGCCATTGCGGAATAATTTCATCAGGAGAATAACCTAAAATTGAAATTGAAATAGGACTTAAATAAAGTAAGGCTTCGGTGGGTTGATCGATTAAAAAGAAAATTTCCTCAATATTTTCGGCCATTTGCCGAAATCGATTATCGCTTTCCCGCAAGGCCGTTTCTGTCAATTTTCGCTGTTTGGTTTCTTTCTGTAATTCTAGATAACGCATGTTCAATTGAACCACCATTTGCTCCAAATGGGATCGCAGACTTTCTAATTCACCATAAAATCGACCTCCCGAAATCCCAATCGTCGCAGAGCCAGAGTGATTAAGGGCTACAGCGTAACTTTCAATTTTCTTCAAAGGCTGAAAAACCCAGTACCAAAGTAAGAAATACAATCCTAAAGAAAGAATTATGTCCAACAACAAAATACTGGCAATAGTCCAATACAAAAAGGCTCGCAAATTTGTTTCAATAAACTTTGCCGATCCATAAACGGTAACATGACCTAGCAGTTGTGATCCAGTCGCAATAGCATTCGAATTCGTCAATAAACCAGCCTGTTCAATCGAATGTCCTGGTATACGAACCCTCCATTTCTCATCCCTATCTCTAAGAATTGTCGTGTGGTGTTCGTCTTCAAGCTCCAAAATCAATCCGTAAACCATACGATTAAGCATGACACTTTCTAAGATTTTTTCGATTTGTGGTCTATCTATATTCCAAATGGGTAAGGCCAGTGAAACCGCTGCCTGTTCTGATTCGGCAGCAAGATCTTGATTAAGCTGTTTCCATTCTCTTTCCTGATTTACTCTATAATTAGAAAACCCAAATAAGCTTAATATTAAGGTAATAACTGTTACAATTGTTACAATAACCATTAAAGCGATAGAAGAACTTGGGCGAAACATAGGAGTTACCTTATCCCCTTATGCAAAGGATAGAAAAAATTCATAGCTTAGGATTCCTAGCAGGTAACATTATTTCCACTTTGGTTCCATGATTTTCTTGGGATTGAATTTCCAAAGTACCTTTATGTTCACGAATAATTCCATAGGAAACGGATAGCCCTAAACCCGTTCCTCCACTATCTCGTTTCGTGGTAAAGAATGGATCGGTAACCATTCGCAAAAAATTCTCGGGTATACCTATTCCTTCATCTTCCACGCGAATACCTACTCTTTCATTTTCTTTATCAAACCAAGTCTCAATACGAATCGCATGGGAACTCGATGCCAAGGCTTGGCAAGCATTAGTAATTAAATTAATAATTACTTGCTCCAGTTTTTGAAAGTTACCTAAAATCGGAGGAATATTTTCACCGTTCAATACCTGGAAATGATTCGTAGATTTTCTAATTAAATGATCCACAATCCCTATAGAAGCAGCGATAACTTTTTCTATGACGATTGATTCAGAAAGATCCCCATGATTCACTCGTGCAAAATCTTTTAAATTATCAACTATATTTTTAATACGCTTTGCACCACCCGTAATCCCCTGCAAGAGAGTTTCATATTTACCTTCCGCTTTGTCATAAGGAATATTCGCAAGTTTCCAATCGGGATAGCGAGCAAAATAATCTCTAAGCGCAGGGCGTAAATGTTTCCAAAAAGTATCCATTACATCCGCATTCAACATTATCAAATTATTCGGATTATTGATTTCATGAGCCACTCCAGAAACCATTTGTCCCAAGGAGTTCATTTTATCGGCCTGCACTAACTTTTGTTGATGATTGCGCGTCTCTTCCTGTGCGGTTTTATATTCGGTTATATCCGTTGCCACACCTGCTACACGGTAAATACGGCCTTCATTATCAGGAATCAAGAATGTCCGCATCCGTAACCATCGAGTTACTCCGTCGGGACGAATAAAACGAAAATCTTCATTGAATGTACGCTTATACCAAGCCCCATCTTTAAAAAATCCTACCCGTTCCCTATCTTCCGGATGCATGCGTTCGTCAATTGCCAAAGGTCGATTAATCACATTTTCTAAAGGGACACCTAATAAAGATTCCGCAATCGGACTGACATAAAGCATGGTTTGAGTGGCTTTATCCAATAAGAAAAAAATCTCCTGTATATTTTCGGCCATTTGCCTAAAGCGCTCTTCGCTTTCCACCAAAGCCCTTTCTATTTTTTTGCGCTGCGAAATATCGCGAATCACCACTTGGATAATACGCCGCCCTTCTAAAATTACTGGGGCTAAAGTAGTTTCCGTTTCAAAGGTGCTACCGTCGGCTTTTTTTTGTAACAGTTCATAGCTTTGCGGAGTTCCTTCCAATGCCGCAAGACGATGGCTGAGAACTAAGTCAGCAGTCCGAACTCCATTAGGTTGGAAATCGGGAAAACCCATAGTGGCTGGAAAACCTATCATTTGCTCACGGGTAAATCCAAATAGCTCGGTGGTGCGATGATTACAATCCAATATCAAACCATTTTCCGAAACTACAATGGCATCATTTGCAGATTCAAACAAAGTACGATGTCGATATTCACTTTCAAAAACCGCCCGCTCCATCTTTTTTCTTTGCGTAATATCGTGTATTACGGCCATAATGATACGTTTCCCATCTAAATCCACGCCTCTAAAGGTTATTTCCGTATTGATCAAGCTGCCATCAAGGCGTTTTACTTTCCATTCGAAAAATTGAGGGTGGCCATCCAAGGCTTCCGACCGTAACTTGGACATGACAGTTACAGCATCGCTACCATCGGGCAATTGTGATTGAAAAAAACGAGAAGAATGTGAACCAATAATGTCTTCAAGTTTGGCCCCAAGCATTTCCAAGGCGCGTTTATTACAATCGAATATTATTCCCTTATCTCCCAAAATAATGGCATCGGAAGCGGATTCAAATAATAGTCGATATTTATTTTCGCTAATTTTTAAACTGGATTCAGCCTGTTTACGCGTTTCGATTTCTTGAAAGACATCACTTAAGGCACGACCAACGACTAAGGCTGCAAAACAAAGCGTTGCCAAATTCAAATTGACTTTAAGCAAATCCGATCGAGTCAACCATAAGGATGCAAAATGATTAGATAATAAAGCGGGAAACAATATTGCCAAACAAATAGTCCATATCGTTCCAATGGATGCCACGCCAATACCAAAACGTAAAGCCCCCCAAATCAAAAATACACCGTAGACGAACCAATACGTTTCTAATGAAACGCATAGACTCAAAATTAGTAATCCTGAAAATAAAGCTATGACTTCATACATCATCAACCGCGTAATACGTCCTGATAATACTAACGCCGAGCAAGGATACGCGCCTTGTGTCATAGACAACTTGAATTTTTCAATGTAAGCGGTGGCAAATAGGAGCGCCGGCACAGTGATAGCAAATGGGCAAAGTATATCGAGCACAAATTGCACATAGGCCTCATGCCACCAGTGTTCGGGATGAAAATCACCCAAGACTATAAATAATGCTTCTCCGAAAACACTGCCGAGAAAACATGGAGTAATCATGCCAAAGAGTAGGAAACGCCACATGTTAGATAAATCAGGAAGCCAAACTTTTCCTTTCAAAATTCTGGTAAATAGCAACCAAGAAAGTCCGACTTTCAGGGTTTCGGGTAAAGCATAAAGTGGCCAAAACCACCAATGATTAAAACCCCAGTAGCCCGCACAAAGTAAGGCATTTAAATACAATCCTAAAAGAACGCGTGGTCCCCACCAATGAATGAGAAATAATCCCAAAGGGACAGGTAAATACCACAGCGACATGCGTTGAGAAATCTGAAAATTAAGAGATAGGCCCGTACCAAAATGGAAGATAAGTAAAGGCAATACCCATGTCCACCAAGGTAAACTGGGTTTATTTTTTAAATCTTTATCTTTTGCAGACATAGAATTTTAGGGATTGTCCATGAAGGAAGGCCTTTTCCAATTTAAGATTTTAATATTTTGCGATTGTGCGATTCAAGAGTTATAATTGAACCTATCATACATTGAGGTAAGCATGGCACTTTTCACACGCCAATCCCATTCAACAACAAAGATAGCCCTGATGGCCATTATTTACCTGTTTTGTTTTTTGCTTTATGGGCTCTATTGCCTCAACACCGTTCAGGAAGTTCGAGTGAATGGACCGCATTATAAACGGATTGTGCAAGGCAAAGATGTTATCGCGGACATACTGCCGCCGCCAGAATACCTTGTTGAAACCTACCTCACCCTTTTTGAATTGTTGCATAGCAGTAACATACAAGAGACGGAAACATTACTCAACAAAGCGAAAAAATTGAAAGTAGATTACGTGCTCAATCATAATACTTGGGTTAAAATTTTACCCGATGATGAACTCAAAACCTCGCTAACAAACGATTCCTATATTCCTGGATTTCAATTAGTGGAAATTATGGAAAAAGAATTTTTACCTGCCATCGAAGCTGGAAACAAACTTCTTGCGGAACAAATTTTAAACAACAAAATAGAGCCCCTTTACAAGTTACATCGCAATAAAATTGATGTTGCAGTAAACCTTGCTATGAAAAGAAATAAACAAGATGAAGCGAGCGCAAGTGTAGCTGTAGAAAGTCGCACTACAGGGCAAATTGTAATTGGACTTTTTCTTTTCTTTTTACTTGTCATATTTTCTTCTCGCGAAATCAACAAAGTAGACGTAACCCCATCTCCACGGCAAATAGAAGATTATCTCAAAAATCTAAATACAATAACTTCCAAGAGAGAAAAAGCAGATTCGGTTTCAGATCAAAAGGCTGCCTAATTTTTATCAGTGCCTAAAACACATTTTTCTTTAACTACCCGAAAAGCTTGGACTTATTAGAATCAAGCCCTAAAGGGTTGATTATTTAGCCACCCCTTAATTTTCGAAAACATTACAGTAACCTCAAAAATACCTTCAGAAGTGTCTATTGTGCTTTTTTTTAAATCATGGCATGGCATTTGCCTTGTATAGCTCTGTGCAAAAGACTTTTTTAAAATCGAATCCCACTAATCACAAACTTATTCGAGTTTTAATCATCGACGATTCTCCAATTATTCAGGAAGTATTCTCTTCACAATTAGCCCTTGATCCAGATATTGAAGTAGTTGGTGTAGCGTCGAATCCCTTTATTGCTAGGGAATTGATTTTAAAGCTCAAACCCGATGTTCTTACTTTAGATATAGAAATGCCGCGTATGAATGGCTTAAATTTTTTACAATGCCTAATGCAACATTACCCTCTTCCAGTTATTATTGTTTCTTCTCTAAGTCGGCTTGGTGGTGAAACTGCCTTAAAAGCAATGGATATAGGGGCCGTAGAAGTATTATGCAAACCCCATTTATCCTATTCAAAACAGGAAATGATTTTTGAATTGCGGGAAAAAATAAAATCAGCTGCGCAGGTTAAGTTTTTTATTAAAGAAAAAAACGCCCAAACTCCCTGTTCTGAGAATCATAATTTTTCCTCTTCCGCAAACTCTGCTTCCATGATTGCCATTGGAGCTTCCACAGGAGGAACTCAGGCGATTGAAAGTTTATTAACCACCTTACCTACCAATACTCCAGGACTATTAGTTGTGCAACATATGCCGCAACATTTTACTCGATCCTTTGCGGAACGCCTAAATAATTTGTGCAATATTGAAGTCAAGGAAGCTGCCGATGGAGACTTTGTAGTCCCTGGTCGCGCCTTAATAGCCCCCGGAAGTTATCATATGAAAGTTTATCGTTCGGGTCCTAATTATCGTGTTCATATTGGATCTGGTCCTTTAGTAAATGGACATAGGCCTTCCGTCGATGAATTATTTCAATCCGTTGCAAAGTATGCAGCTCACACCGCAATTGGAGTTTTACTTACAGGAATGGGTAAAGATGGTGCACAAGGGTTATTGCAAATGCAGCGTACCGGAGCAGCTACAATTGCACAAGATGAAGCGTCTTCGATAGTTTTTGGAATGCCTAAAGAAGCAATTGTTCTTGGAGCCGCAAATCATATATTACCGCTTCAACAAATTTCCAGGAAAATTTTACAGCTGGCCGCATCAAGAAAAGAAAAAAATAAAAGCCCAGCTTTAAAACATGCATAAAAAATCCGAAGCTGTTTTTGTTCACTTCGGATTTTTAATACATAAAATCTCCCTCAATTTAATATTGAAGAATATTTCGATTACTTTACAGTAAATTCGCCAGAAGCAACAATGTCACCTGCTTCAGAAACGACTTCCACTTTCCATTTACCAGCAGTAACCGTAGCGTTACTCCAAACCCGACCCGTACCGGATTTACTAGTCATGGCAATTTCTTTAACCATTTTACCTTCTTTATACCAAACATGCTTCACTTTAACCGCACCAGCGCCTAAAGCTAAACGGCTCCAAGTACTTACGGTGCCCGCTGCAAATTCAGTAGCTTCCCCTTGGATTTCTTTATCTTCCACCGAGGTTCCAAAAGCAATTTTTGCAGAAGCGCTAGCTTTGGCGACAGGGGCTGGAGCGGTGGTTTCCACCTTGGTATTTTCAACAGGCGCAGATGTTGGGGCCGGAGTAACTTTTTTGGTTGAATCTTTATGGGTTTTTAAAACTATTGCTTTTAAAGAGTCTGCGATTCTTTTGGCATTCATTTCAGCAGTTGCCGCAACGGTCTTCAAAGAATCTGAAGTTTTTTTGGCAGCTGACTCCGCCACCATTTTTGCAGAATCTTCTGCCTTTTTCTTGGTTGCTTCAACAGAAGCGCCTGCGGAAGTAGCTGCCGACTTAAGGCTCGCGCCATATTTGCTTTCCGCAAAACTTAAACCTAAGCTCAAGCTGATGACACTAATTAAAACAATATTTTGGTTTTTCATGAATTTCCCTTTAATTTGAACGTGAGAAAAAGCTAATTACTTCTATGTAAATCTGGGGTATGTAAAAATAAATTTTCTAAATCTGCGTCGAAGGTTATTACAAACTCATGCTCTCCCTTGACAAGAGCTGCCAAGACAAGACACTTGCGATTACAGATCAATGCCTAAAGGATTGTTGCAAAATTGAGCCTTCACCGGAAAGGCGCAAATAAAATACCCCTTTGGGTAACTCGGACAAAACTAATGCTTCCAAAGCTTTTATTTTTTGCAAGCGCAAAGTTTTACCCGTAACATTCAGGATACGTATTTCGGCTGAACTTTGAGAATAATTCTTTATATTCAAAGTATTTCCGACCAACTGTGCATCGGCCCAAGCGGGGGACAATTTATTTACAGTTTGGTTTTGAATCCCTGCAGTGGGCGGTGTATTGCTAATCGCAACTAATTTCATTTGACTGTAAATAGTCGCCGTATGATTCACCCCATTTACTTTGGTAGCCATAATTTCTGCTCCCGTTCCCTGGGCGCCTAAGGAAGGTAACCATGAAGATCCAGGAAATGAAAGTTGTACGTTGATGTTGGTATCAATGCCGGTATATATAGTTTGTAAGGTGAATGCAAAGCCAGTAGGTGGCGCCGAGGCGCGAATACAATCGTACAAGATAGAGGAATCCCCTTTGCCTTTAACAAATTTAGGAATTGAAGCTAAAGAGTCAAAAAAAGCAGCGACTCCAGGTACAGGTGTTTTAGTAGAAGTAATTCTCGCGAATCCTTTTCTATCAATAGCCGGTGCCAAAGTCGTATCAATGGCCATAATATAGGTAACCGAATCGTTAACATGAATATTCTGGGCATAAACATAGGAAGCACTGTCATTACCCGTAACGATCCCAATCACGCCCTTGAAAGTGAAATAAGAATGCACTGCAAGTACCGGAATAGCGTAAGTTACTATTAAGAAGGCGAGAAGTTTTTTCATGCGAAGCCTCTTATTTCTTTGATTGATGTTTTCAGTTTACCTAATTAGCTGGACAACTAATTATCCCTAAAAAGGTAATAACTGGTAACCTCTCGATTAATGGCTAGCGAAAAAAAATCAGCGTTTGGGAGAAGTTGTTGGGTAAATAATAAACCGCGAAAACTATGGTTAATTCAATGTAAACCGATACGTGTAGCGGCCACCACAGACAATGATTGCGTTTCTTGTGTATATACGATTAATGAAGCGTTTTCCAATTTTACACCCTCTGGAATTTCGAGTTCAGCTTGTCCGGTTGCCGCTTCCAGTTTAAAGGTTTTAAAGGAGCGGACAACATTATCATGATGTAAAATACGCCCTCCATTTTCTCCATTTTTTACCGAGATGCTTAAGCCCTTTTCAACCAATGCCAAATTGATCAAAATCCCAGAAGTATTACCTGCGATACGATACTTTATGGTTACGCTATGTTTTCCCTGCGCAAGTTGAACTTCTAAATTAATAGCTACTGGGTTTTTCTGCGCTAACTGGGAGGCAATGATGCTATTAGCTTTATCGGCATCAGAACCCGTAAATTCTTCTTTCCCATTAATAATCATTTGGGGAGTATAAATGCGGCCTGCCATTGCTTGGGCATATTTTTCTTGTCTTAGAGAAAATTCTTTGCGGCCGAAGGGATCTTTCCAGCCCAAATAATTCCAATAATCCACATGAAAGGATAAGGCATAAATAGGTTTGCCTTTGCGCGAGGCCTCTTCGGCTAAATCGGAAAGTAAACGGTCGGCAGGTGGACAACTCGAACAACCTTCGGAGGTAAAAAGCTCCACTATCGCAAAACCACTTTCCATTTTTGAATTAAGTATTGAAGTTTCAATAGCGAGTAAAGACCGAGGCATTGCGAATAAAAGAGCGATGAATGGAAGTATAAGTTTTATCGACTTTGTCATTGGCAACCGGCTCCAGTTCTACCCCAGCTAAGTCGTATTTCCTGAGAATATGTTACGCGCTGTTTTTTGTTATTTTTGAACGCATGTTAAAAATTACCTTATTTTTCGTCCTATTAAGTTTATTCAGCGCCCCATCCTTCAGCCAATTTAGCCAAGAAACAATTCCTGCTAGAATCAGACTGGATTCTTTGCAAAGAGCTTTAACAGTAAAAGTATTAACCCCTACTGATCAAAAAAACTTGCGCATTTGTCGTCAAGAAAAACAGGAGTTTTTAAAAGTAGCTAGACTTAATGAAAAAGATCTCGCTTCTCTTGACCAAGCCCTTTTGGAGGCAAAACTTAAAGACGTTAACCCTAATGATACGGCTATTCAGGAGTTACTACAAAGGAAGTATACCCTAGAACAAAAAATTGAAAACGCCTATATCGCCAGCGCCAGAGGCAAAGTTTGCTTAACTCAAGAGAAACAACGCGAAAAAAAAATTGCCGCTGCGGTTAAACAAAGTCTAGAATACCAAGCGTTGAAACAAAAAACAGAATCGGAGTCAATTCGGCAAGCTCAGTGACCGGAAAACCTATCGAGTGACCCTGGCATCTACGTACTCATCGACAATCGCTATGATCACAATAAATAAAAATACTCACGGACGCAGAGCTTGTCGATGCGCACCGCCCCCCTACAAAAAATATTTTTAAAAGTTTGTCCTATTTAGTTCTTTTCGATTGTCATACAGTTGAGTAAAGGATCTAATCTTAAAGATCACTCGTTTAATTAACTTCTTTAAAAAGGAAATCTCATGGACGAATTTATGTTAATCATCAGCACCGGCGATTATGCCAATGTTTCTCCCGAAGATATGCAAAAACGTATGATGGCCTATATGCCTTGGATGGAAAAAATGACCGCCGAAGGGCGTTACAAAGGTGGCGCACCGCTTGAACCAGGCACTGGACGTTACCTCAAAAATAAAAGTACCGTATTAACCGATGGTCCTTTCTTGGAAGGTAAAGAAATTATTGGCGGCTATGTACTTATCAAAGCGAAAGATTATGAGGAAGCGGTGGCCTTAGCTAAAGACTGCCCTTTGATCAATCATTGCGAAATTATTGTTCGCCGTATTGGAAAAATGTAAATGGACCAAGGTCCATCCACCGCATCAATAGATGGCTGGATGGATCATTTTTTTCGCCATGAGGCGGGACGAATTGTATCCCTACTCACAAAAATATTCGGCATTAAAAATTTGGCTTTAGCCGAAGATATGGTGCAAGAAACCTTAATTGCAGCCCTGCAACAATGGAGCTTCGACAAAGTCCCCGAAAATCCCAGCGCTTGGGTTTTAACCGTGGCAAAACGAAAGCTTTTGAATTTTATCAAGCGAGAAAAAATTCCCGATTTACATGCTTTGGATATTTTACCGGAATTATTAAATGATGCGGAATTAGAAAATAATTTCCAGGAGTCGCAAGTCAAAGATTCTATGTTACGTATGATTTTTGTGTGCTGTCATCCATTACTTCCTATAGAATCGCAAATCGCTATTACTTTAAAAATTCTTTGCGGCTTTAATGCTCAAGAAATCGCCAATGCTTTATTCACGCAAGAAGCTACCATTCAAAAAAGACTTTATCGCGCTAAAGAAGAGTTTCGGCAAAAAAATTTGCCTTTGGAAATTCCCGAGGGCGAAGCTTTGGAAAGCCGTTTGCAAAGCGCTTATATGTGCATTTATTTGCTTTTTAATGAAGGGTATAATTCTTCGCATCCCGATTTTCTAATCCGCAAAGATTTATGCGCCGAAGCTATGCGACTTTGCATGTTACTCATAGAACATTTCCCCGAACAAATGGAGGCCAAGGCCTTGATGGCATTAATGTGTTTTCATGTGGCGCGTTTTGAAAGTCGTATCGATGATAAAGGCGCTTTGATTATTTTTTCGCAACAAAATCGTTCGCAGTGGAATCAAAAATTAATTCTTCAAGGATTGGTTTTTTTAACCTCGTCCGCCCAAGGCAATCTCTTATCGGAATACCATGTTGAAGCGTCCATCGCCGCTGAACATTGCACGGCCAAAGATTTTGCTTCTACGAATTGGAGCCGCATAGATTCTTTATATGAAGTTTTGGGGGAAATGAAAAATAATCCGGTGATAAAACTAAACCGAGCCATAATTCTTTCACAAATGGAAAGTCCACAAAAAGCGATTTGTCAATTACTCGACTTACGCGAAGATGATCGATTAAAAAATTATTATCTGCTTTATGCGACTTTAGGCGAATTGTATTTACAAAATGGTGAAAGGACGGAAGCGCGTAAATACTTTAGTCAAGCACAGCAAATGACCGCGTCCAAAACAGAAATGAATTTTTTGGAGATGAAAATTAAAGAGACCTTATAAGAACTGTCATTTCGACAAGCTCAGAGCCTCCTAATAAATCACTTCGCGAATACGAGCGCCGCCTAAAAGTTTTGCGCCATCATAAAAAACCGCCGATTGCCCTGGAGACACACAATAGCCGGGTTCCTTCAAAGTTACGGTAATTTTACCATCACCTAGGTTTTTTAAAATGCCCTGCTTGGTTTGTGCGCGATAACGATATTGCACTTGGCATTCCAAAGTATCAAAATCATCACCGAAAAAATTTAAGCGGTCGGCATGAAAACCTTGGCTATACAAATCATCTTTGCGACCTAATAATAAAGTGTTCGTAGCTCGATCGAGTTTTTTCACAAATACCGGTTCGCCTGTTGCGACGCCAATGCCTTTGCGTTGTCCAATGGTATAATAAGGCAAGCCTAAATGGGCGCCGCGGTCTTCGCCATCAGGCCCTAATATGCGACCGGCTTCAGGAGACAATCCTTGCTCTTTAGCACGATCCGCAATAAAGGTTCGATAATTACCATCGGGAATAAAACAAATATCTTGGCTTTCACTTTTTTGTGCTGTGCGCAAACCAGCTTCGGTGGCCAAAGCACGAACTTCAGGCTTAGTTAAAGCGGCTAAAGGAAAAAGCGTGCGCATTAAGGTAACTGGAGGGATACCCCATAAAAAATAACTTTGATCCTTGGCGGGATCGGAACCGCGTTCAATAAAAGCTCTTTCGCCTTCATGTAAAACCGTGGCATAATGACCGGTGGCCAAATACTCCGCGCCCACGGATTTTGCGCGTTTCCACAGCGCATCCCATTTTACAAAACTATTACAATTCACACAGGGATTAGGCGTTTCACCTTGCAAATACGCTTCATAAAAAGGCTGAATCACGCGCGCTTCAAAATCGTCCTGCATATCCAAAGTAAAATGCGGAATGCCAATTTGATCACAAACCCGTTTCGCATCCATGGCACTATCCACCGTGCAACAGGTTTTGTCAGCACTATCAGTGCTACATGCTGTTACTGGAGGACTCCACAACTTCATAGTAACCCCAACAGCTTGATATCCGGCTCTTTGAATTAATAAAGCAGCCGCCGAAGAATCAACGCCTCCACTCATCGCCACAGCGACCAATGCCCCCTTAGGAGGTAATTTTGCAAAGTTTGTGCTCAAAATATTTTATCCATAGCCCTAAGTTTGGAAGACAATCAAAGAAATCCTTGTCCGTGCTTTAAATATAGCCCAAAATGGTGTTTACGTTGAGTGTTCAGGTCTGGGCAAAATTACTGGATTGAGAGAAGTTACGGTTTTTGATATGCTTTAGGGCGAAAGCGGGGATATATGGATTTTTCCTTAGATAGCATCACCAATTGGTTAGGCTCAGGCAAAAACAAATTGCCCGAACGTGGCAGCGATTATTTGGAAATTTATCGCCAAAATTTGGAAGCGGACTTTAAAGCCTACGATCCAGGCTTCACCATTAGCAAATGGCTGGGGTCGGGTGGCTTCTGCGATGTTTTTTTAGCACCGAACGTGCATGTGATTGGCAAAGGGCTGCACAGCGTAGTATTACGCGTGTTACGTCCCTCTTTATATCGTACGCCACGTACCATGTCGAACAATAAAATTGTCAAAAGTTTTATGACGGAAATTTTTTACAATACTTTTTTAACTTCGCAAAATGTGCGCAATTTAGTGAAGATTTTTGATTATGGTAATTTGCATAACAAACATTATTTCACCATGATGGAATATATCGATGGTCCTAATTTTCATGACCTCATTAAAAAAGCACCCAAAGATGTGAAAGAGCTCATGCGTCGTATTGTATTTATCAATGCGGTAGCGGGCCTTGTGGGCGAATTACATTTTCGGGGCGTGATTCATCGCGATTTAAAGCCCAGCAATATTATTGTCAAAGGTTGGGAACCTTTTCTCAGTGATTTAGGCGCGGCGCGCTGGATTCATGTAGAAGGTGATGTGGGTGATGAACATATGACCGTACTTGGAACACCTTCGCATATGTCTTATGAACAATTACAAGGTGAGTATTATAAAATTGATAATCGCACCGATATTTTTTCTTTGGCCGCCATGGCCACTTTTGCCTTTACCGGCGTACATCCTTTTGCCAAGCGCGAAGAAATTAATTTCCGCGAAGAGGGCATTGCCGCTTTAGCACGAGTTGAACCCGAAGTTCCCGAAATCCCCTTCAAAAAAGGCGAAAAACTACGTGAATTTTTATTGCATTGTATGAGTCGCGATATCGACGAAAGACCCCGATCCATGGTAGAATTCCAACATGCCCTAAACACTTGGATATTGGAAATTTAAAAACCTATGATTTTAGCTGTAGATTTTGACGGAACCGTCGTCGATCATGAATACCCAAAAATCGGAAAATTAAAAACCGGTGCTCGCGAGGCCTTAAAAGCATTTAAGAAAAAAGGTCATAAAATTGCCATTTGGACTTGTCGTCAAGGGCAAGAAGAGCGCGATGTGCGTGAATTTTTGATTGAGCATGATGTGCCTTTCGATTCCATTAATACGGCCGTTCCAGGCGCGGATTTAGGCACAAGAAAGATTTATGCGGATGTGTATATCGATGATAAAGGCATACGCTTTGAAGACAATTGGGAAGAGATTAAAAAATTCATTAATGGGGCTTAATAGCGCTTAGTGGCGCTTAATAGCCCTGCATTTTGATGCACAATTAGCGTACAAAAAACTAATTTGACCCCATGTTATTTTTTATGCGCTTAATCTCACTTAGCCTGAGTTTATTTTTAGGATTCTCTTTACTTAATCCCTGCTTTGCCGACGATTTGGGCCTGCAAAAAAACGACACTACAAAAGCTATTGCAATAAAAAAATCCATTGGTCGTGATACCCTAAAAACGCCAATTAAAGCTTTGGCTAAAGATACTACTATTCGGAATAGCGCTTATCACTTGGATCAATCCGATTCGACTTCCTTAGTAACCTGCGTGGAACCTCTGAATAGTCCGTTAAATTGTTTCCGCAATAATGCCGCACTTTACTCCAATGAATTACCCAATGCGGGTTTGCGCGCCAAGATATTTTCCTTACAACAATTTAAACCCATTCCCTATCGCTCGGTTTATTTTCCTTTGGCCGACTATTCTCCCTATCAAGACGGCGGCTTAATCCCCGCTTTAGGTTATCATCTCGATGGCCAAGGGCATGCCCTTGCGGTTCGCGAAGACTGGCAGCCTATTTCCCCACTCGACACCCCGATAACACATCTCAACTGGAGTAAAGGTGCTTTAGCTTACAATACTTTTCATGTGAATTTGCGTCGCATGCTTTCAGAAAAAACTTATATCGCCATTGATTATTGGACCGCCTCGGCGGACTCGCAGTTTTTTGATTATCCCTTTCAAACCCATCAACCTTTTTTAAGTGGCTGGGGTTTTTTAGGAAAGCTTTATAAGCCCATTGACAGGGACAGCGCCTCCTTAGTTTTGCAAGGCTATTCGCATTATTTAAACGCACAAAATATGCGTGTACGCTTAGGTTACTGGTTAGATACCAATAGTGTAGCCGAATTTTTTATGGACAAAGTGGAAAACAAAAGCAGCTTAACCTATCCACGCAATTTAGTTAAACACGATTCCGAACAAGCACTCATGCCTTCGGGATTTAATGCCCTTACTTTGGGAGGAATTTATTCCGCTTGGACACCAAACGTATCTTATAGGATACGTTACCGACACGCTTCCTTTGTTAGAGAGGAAAGCTTAAACGACTCCAGTCATTCCGCCCGAGCCGCTTTACATAAGCAAGAGGGAGATTGGCAGGATGGCGAAGTTTCGGCACGCTTGCTCAAAGTTTGGGGGTTACCGAGAATTTATGCTTCTGGACAATCCGAAATTTATAATGCGCCTCTCTATTTAGGATTTGATAATAAACCTAGCCCCTCCGGCTGGAGCGATAAAGAGGCCCTCGGTTTACAATGGCAACCCCGTTGGCGCTTTTTACAAGGCGAAGTTTTAAGCGAAAGTCATCGTCATAGTTTAATGCACAATAAACAAATTTATTTATTCGATGGACAAACTTCCTTAGCCCTTGATTTGCCTTGGGGATTTTCCGCCGAGGCCAGTATGGGCGAGGAACAAAAGGCGCCTACGCCTTTGCAAATGTATCGCTTACAACCAAATTATGGATTTTACCCGAATGCAAATTTACAACCCGAAAAAAATACCTCAATTCATGGGGGTTTAAAAAGTGAATGGTCTTGGCTTACACTTTCCGGTGGTTTGGAAATGAATAGTATACAAGAGGCTTGGCTTCCACTTTTATCTCCCGATCCCAATATTTGCCAGAGAATTCAAAATAAAGATTCTGCAGATATCACTTTGCCTAGCAAGGTTTGCATCGATTCTGCAAAAACCCTAGTTCCCGATTCCTTGGGTCTTAAATTAGTGAATAGAGATGCAAATCTGGATTTGTTTTATATAGGAATGGAATTACGCTTAGGGCATTGGGAATTAGGATTAAAGAATAATTATCACTTGGTGAATGAAGTGCAAGGTTGGTCTAAAACAAAGTTATTAAGCAATCGCGCATTATCTAATTCCATTTACAAAGGCCATTTGGGTTGGAAAAAATTATTAGTGGATAATAAATTAAAAGTAAAATTGGATTGGGATTGGGAATGGTTTGGAACTCGCTATGCTTGGGCTTCCGATGGCCAAGGAAATTCCTCAGTAGTAAAATTAGATGAATATTTAGCCTTAGACTTTAAAGCCCAAATGCAAATTAAAAGCTTTATTTTCTTCTTTAAAGCGGTGAATTTTAATCATGATCGCTATTCACCTGAACCTGGCGTACATCCACCTGGAGTGATTTTTCGTTTTGGAGTCGATTGGACTTTATTGAATTAAGCTTAATATTGCATTAGGCTTAATTTATACTTTCAACAATTCCAACATATCGCGTACGGCTTTATCTAAACCGACCAAGGCTGCGCGACTGATAATAGCATGGCCAATATTAAATTCTTCAATGCCTTTGATTTCCGCGACCGGCCTCACATTACGATAATTTAATCCATGACCCGCATTCACATAAATATCATTCTTGCGAGCAAACTGTGTCATATCGATAATTTTATTGAGTTCTTCTTCCCATTCATTTCCCTCTCCAAAATCAAAAGCGGTGCAATAATTACCCGTATGCAATTCAATAAAGCGCACACCCGCGCGTAAGGCGGCTTTCACTTGGCTTAAATCAGGATCAATAAATACGGAGACTTCCACTTTGTGTTTGCGTAAAGAATTGGTGATTTTAGTAATCTCTTCCAGTTTACCGCGCACATCCAAGCCTCCTTCGGTAGTGAGCTCTTCACGCTTTTCCGGCACCAAGGTTACCATATCGGGTAATACATCGATAGCGAATTGCAACATATCCGGTGTGGCCGCCATTTCCAAATTCAAATGCGTGGTCACCGTTTGCCGAAGCAATCGCACATCCCGTTCTTGAATATGGCGTCTATCTTCGCGCAAATGTACTGTGATCCCATGCGCACCGGCCAGTTCACAAAGTGCAGCGGCAGCAACCGGATCGGGTTCACGAATTTTACGGGCTTCCCGTAAGGTGGCAATATGATCAATATTCACGCCGAGTTTTGGCATTGGCTCTCCTCAGTATGGTTTTAAAAGTAGCAATTCAAAAGAGACTGGAGACCTTTACTAGCTCTAAACCTTTTGCTTGTAAATCATTTTTATTGGTTTGTAGCCATTGACTAAAACTTCTCGCCACAAAAGGAGAATAAGCTATCACCAAAATAGCATCGCCATTTTTTTGTGCGGTAATGATTTTTTTGTTCAACTCTGCCTCTAAATGCAAGCTATCGCGAAACACCGGCGTTACCTTACAAAAGGCTCCATGCGCCCCCGCCAAACTCCCCACCAGACTACGTTGCGATCCGGTCAAATCCAAAAATACCAAATGTCGTGGCGCGATATAAGCAAAAAATTTTTCCAATAAAGGCTGGTTTTCGACTGCTCTATCGCCCCATTTGCTGCCAAAGCCTTTGGCCTTGGGAACCACATCCAGCAATTGATCCAGGGTTTTATTGATTTCCTTTTCATTATGATGAATAAAAAGTCCCGCTTGAATATTATGTGCCTGTGCATAATTTGACGGTTCCATGGGCAATTCCAAAAAGATTTCATTTTGTTCCGGCAAAGGATTCCAGTCTTTGATAGCATCCTCCAACGCATTGAGTAGCAAGGTTTTTTCCCAAGGACTTTCGATCAAAGCTTCTCTTTGCGCTGGCGATAAGGAATCCAAACCCACCCAAACAATCGCGAGCTTGGCAGATCCTGCTAATACATTTTGATTCAAGTTTAAGCGTAAACGTAAAGTATCACCTTCGCTTTCCAAAGTGTATTCGACTTGTTTATCACGTGGCAGTAATTCCACGCCTTTAATCACCTTAATTTGTTTGCTACGACAAAGTTTTTCTAATTCTAAAGCATATTCATGAATCGGTTTGCCTTTCGGCAAAGCTAATTCCCAAAAACTGTAACGTTTATGCAAGGTTTTAGGATTTAATTTATAGGCTCGGATTAAAGGGAAAGCTAATTTGGAAGCCCATTTTCCTTTTGTGGAATCTTTAAGCATAGCCACACTATCAGTTTGGCCCAAAGAATCAATAGAATTAAGGCTTTTGGCAGAATGAGGAATAAATAAATGGGGCAGCCATTTACCAGCAATAATTATGGCTCCCGTGATAAGCATAAAAAACAGAGTCAACTTCAATACACGCATGCCGGCCAAAATAATAAATTAGTTTCATGTTGAAGGCGATTATTTGTGGGGCCACGGCGGTAGGAAAATCTGCTTTTGCGCTAAATCTTGCCCGTCGAAATGAGTTTACGATTATTTCTGCGGACTCTCGGCAAATGTATGCCGATTTACATATTGGCGTAAACTCCCCAAGCCCAGAAGAACAAGTCTTAATTCCACATTATTTAGTTTCTTGCTTGCCAATAACGCAAACCTTTTCACCCCGCGAATTTGCTTTAACCACAGAAAAAATTTTAAATGAAAATCCCCAAACAAATTTTATTGTCGTAGGTGGCAGTGGTCTTTATCTTAAAGAATGGCTTTATCCTGCTATGCAAACTCGAGGCGAAACACCGCTGGCTATCAAAGCAGAAGTGGAAGAGCGCGTGGCGCAAAAAGGTTTGGCCATCCTGCATGCCGAAATGTTGCAATTAGATCCACTCGCCGCCGCCAAGGTGCATCCGCATGATGGCTTTCGTATACGCAAACTCTGGGAAAATTTTTTAATCACCGGCCAAAGTTATACGGCTTTTGCCAGCCAAAAACATATTGCGAATGAGTATGCGTCTGTGCCTTTACTATGGATAGATGAAGAGCGAGACGCACTTTATAACCGCATCGATCAACGCACCAAGCAAATGCTCAAGACCGGTTGGCTTGATGAAATCCAACAGCTTCTCAAACAAAATTTGGATTGGGAAAGCCCAGGCTTACAAGCTATTGGCTATAAAGAATTAGCGGATACTGTAACAGGAAAATTACCCCTAGAAAAAGCAGTCCATCTGATTCAGCAACAAACCCGTAAATACGCAAAAAAACAAATTACCTTTTTTAAAAATCAATTTCCTACCGCAAAAAGAATCTTAAGCTCCAATATTCCACAAGAACAGAAATATTTAGAAGCCAATGGGTTGATTTTTTGAAATGATAAAATGCCCAAGTAACGAAGTAACCTTAAGGCACAACAATATCATCATAGGAATAAAGCGAGCCGGTCAATTTGTCTACGAAAACAAACGGTGTATTACTCCAGCTTCCGGAGGCTGCTTTTCTTTCTACCGAAAAGATTTTAGAAACAGATCCCTTTTGGACCGTAATATTCACCGTCGAAAATTTTTCAGTTAGGGGAAAATGATAAACATAATAGGATGATGCTTTTTTTTCGCCATCGTAAATTAAAGTCCCAATAATCGCCTTGCCATTAATTTGTATACGTGCATCTTTATCTTCGGCGCGCAATATCACATTGATTCCAGAGCCCGATTCATCCGCATAATGCGGTCGAAATAGCTTGGCACAGCCTGTGAAACACAATAAAAGCAACATGGCAAATAATCCCAGCACTTGGCACAGCATGCTTTCTTTTGGCAATAAAACTTGCCGCAACTTATTCCACATGCGCGACCTTTTTTTCTCCACCAAAATTTAAGGTGGTTAAATTACTTTCATTCGATCCATAAGGAATATTTAAATAAATATCCAAAGTTTTATTCTCACGAATAGTCAGCATTAAATCAAAGGCTTTTGGAGAAGAGGCACGTTTAGATTCAAGATTCAGTAAAAAATCTTTTTTTCCATATCCGGCAACGGCTACTGTAAATGTGCAGTACTGATTCTTTTCTTTTTTAAAATTCTTTGGAAAAGAAAATGCCAAAATGTTTTGCGAGGATTTTTTTTCTGTATGCAAAGCCTCTGCGCTTTCCGAAACGGGCTCAATCTCTTCCCCATCTAAAAAATAATGCGCTTCATTTTGATTTTTTTGACTGTAACGCAAATAAATATTTTTTTCATTAGCGGATTGCGAAGCGCAACCTAAAATAAAAAAACCACTTAAAATCGCTAGATAAAAGTCAGAACTATAAATTTTATGCGCCATACCGCTTCCCTTCGGTTAGAGGGTAATGATATTACTATTCAAAAAAAGAATGCAAGTCATTACTTTTAAAAATGGAAACCGCACAAAACTTAGTATACCCAGCCCATTAAATCATCGATTATCTGATTTAAACCCTATCATTTTGATATCATCACTAAGCCACTAGTCTTTTTGATAATTCTAAATCATTGACATGCCCCCATTACTTTCCTAAACTATAATCTAAGACTGAGACTAAATCTCAAATTATCAGGAGAATCTATGCTATTATCGTTTTATACAAAAAAATATCCTCTCTTTTCCGCTGCCCTCTTAAGCTTACCCTTATTAGCTTCAGCAAATACTCGCCACTTCACCTATACCTATGAAAGCGCAGTTTTAGCACCAGGTCAAAAAGAAATTGAAACGTCCAATACCTGGAAAACGGGCAAAGAAGATTATTTTTCGGGAATGAATCAAAGACTAGAATTTGAAATGGGCTTAATCCCTTATTTGCAAACATCTTTATACCTTAATTTTGGCGGCAATACCCATTGGGAAACTGGCAAAATTATTACTGAAAACGATCCTCCTAGTATTTCTTCCGAATGGAAGCTCAAGCTCCTTGATCCTTCAGCGGATATAATGGGATTAGCGCTATATGCCGAATTAGGTTTAGGGCCGCAAGAATTGGCCTATGAAGGCAAAATAATTGCTGATAAAACTTTTGATAATTTTTTAGTGGCCGTCAATTTAGTGGCCGAACAAAATTTCCAACCCCACGATGAGCTACTCAAAGTTAAATGGGAAGATGAAGTAGAATTAGAAACCGATTTGGGCTTAAGTTACCTAATCCATAATAAAATTGGCTTAGGCGCCGAATGTCGTCAGCATAATATTATGGTGGACGGTGAATTAGAACATTCCGCCCTATTCGCTGGCCCTGCTTTGTCCTTTGCAGGAGAACAATGGTGGGTTAGCCTATCCATATTGCCACAAATAGGTTCACCTAAAAAGGATATGAACCTCGATTTAGAGGAATATGAACGCTGGAACACACGATTAATGTTCGCTTGGCATCTCTAAAGCACGGTTTACTCGCAATAAATAGCCAAGATAAACTTGCTAAAAAAAATCATACAAAACTCTGGGATGGTATTCTCGGAGCTTTTGTTAAATTTATTCGATGCAAATGACTTTAGTGAAATCATTCACCTTCGAAAGCGCCCATTTTTTACCCAAGGTTAGTTTGGGACATAAATGCGGACGACTCCATGGACACAGTTTTAAATGTGAAGTGCAGGTTACCGGCCCACTAGATCCTGACACCGGATGGGTGATGGATTTTGCCGAAATGAAAAAAGCTTTTGGCCCCATTCGCGATCAGCTTGATCATCGTTATCTCAATGAAGATGTACCCGGCTTGGATAATCCCACCTCAGAAATCATCTGTAAATGGATTTGGGGGAAACTTAAGCCGCAATTGCCTTTATTGAGTGCTATCATTTTGCATGAAACTTGTACCGCGCGTAGCGAATACAGGGGAGGGTAAATTGGAAACACATTATGCACTTATAGCCATTTTCGCCATACTCGGCCCACTATTCGTGGGTGGAGCGCTCATTGCCTCGGCAATCTTAGCTCCAAAATTTCCGAATGCGAAAGACAAATTCGAAGCTTATGAAAGTGGAGAAAAGGTTTTTGGCACAGCACGTATTCAATTTAAAGTCGGCTATTATTTATTCGCATTACTATTTATGGTATTCGATGTCGAAGCGTTATTCCTCTTCCCCACGGTAAAACTTTTTCGCGAAATTAAACTTGGACATATTCCTTCCCTATCCCTCGGCCAAATATGGGTGGAGCTAGCAATTTTTATTTTTATACTGAGTTTTGGATTACTATTCGCTTGGAGAAAAAAGGTGCTTGAATGGGAGTAATGGAGGAGTTACCTGGCCTACTGGACCCTTTGCCCGGCGGCGATAAATTGGTCAATGCTGTTGATTATGTAGTGAATTGGGCTCGCGCCAATTCCTTATGGCCATTGGTATTCGGCACTTCTTGCTGCGCCATTGAAATGATGGCCACTGGCGCTTCCGACAATGATTGGGCACGCTTTGGTTTAGAAGTAGCTCGCGCCACTCCAAGGCAAGCCGATCTAATTGTACTCGCCGGAACCATAGTCGAAAAAATGGGATCGCGTTTGACCACTTTATACGAGCAAATGCCTGGACCAAAATATGTGATTGCCATGGGAGCTTGCACCATTTCGGGCGGTCCTTTTTATTATGATAGTTATTCCGTAGTCAAAGGGGCGGATCGATTAATTCCTGTGGATGTATATATTCCCGGCTGTCCTCCACGTCCCGAAGCTTTATTATATGGCATTATGCAATTGCAAGCTTTGATTAAAACCGGCAGCTTGCGTCGTCCACTTACACCACGCCCACTCTATCATGAACCGATTAGCGACTTACACAGTAAAAGTGCCGAGGCTTGGGACGCTGCCGAAAAAATTAAACAAGAAGGTTTAAAAGAAGCGCAGGAAAAATTCAAATTAGAAAATCCTGAATTTAAAGGCTTTATTGCCAAGCGCATTGTTCCTCCCAAATTTGAAGAAGTACCAAGGGTGTTACCTCCACCTATTGGCTTAAGTCCAACCGATATGTATAATCTTGCGAAGGAAAAATTTCCCGACCTTAAAGTATATGGCATGGACGAAGTCAGCGATGGAAAATTAGCCGAAATTAATACGGATAAAGTTTTAGATTTGCAGGTTGCTTCCGAACAATATATTCCTTTTATTAATTTTTTAAAAAACCACAATGCTTTACGCATGGATTTTTTGTTTGAGCTCACCGCCATAGATTGGAAAGATCATTTTGATGTGGTGGTGCATTTATTATCCATTGATCATGGGCACAAAATTTTTGTGCGTTGCAGCTTACCGCATAACTTGCACCCGGAAATTGACACCTTAGCTTTTATTTACAAAACGGCTAATTGGCATGAACGCGAAGTCTATGATTTTTTTGGCATTCGTTTTAAAGGGCACCCCGATTTACGTCGCCTATTTTTAGAAGATCATTTTGTAGGCCATCCATTGCGTAAAGATTTTGAAGACGTCACGCGCGTGGTCAAGAGGCCCTATTAATGAGGATACGAGTAGGCATATTAATTAGCTGTATGAATGAGACTATTTAAATGGAATTAAAAATGCAGCCAGCTGGCTTTGCTCCACGTGAAACGGGAGAAGGTAATACTCAAGAATATTTTTTAAATATGGGTCCGCAACATCCGAGTACCCATGGTGTATTGCGTTTAGTCTTACGACTCGATGGCGAAACCGTTTTAGAAGTAGTGCCTCATTTGGGATATATTCATCGCGCCATTGAAAAAATGGGTGAAAATGAAACTTATGTGCAATACATTCATTTGACCGATCGTATGGATTATCTCAGTAGTCACATGAATAATTTATGTGTGTGCTTAGCCATTGAAAAGGCCATGGGCATTGGTGTACCAGAACGTGGCGAATATATTCGCGTGATGGTTTCGGAATTACAACGCTTGCAAAGCCATTTATTATGGTGGGGTGTTTTTGGTATGGATCTCGGTGCCGTCACGGCTTTTTTATATGGCTTTAAAGATCGCGAAAAAATCACGCGGCTTTTTGAAGAGCTTTGTGGTGCACGTCTCACCATGAATTATTTTCGTCCTGGCGGTTCCAGTGAAGATGTACACGAAGGCTTTATTCCACAGGTCAAAGAAATTATTGAAGGGATGAAAAAATCCATTGAGGAATACGACACCTTGCTTTCGCATAATATGATTATGCGCGAACGTACCGCAGGCATAGGCATACTCACACGCGAACAAGCGATTAACTATGGTTGCACCGGCCCTGTCGCTAGGGCTTCCGGCGTGAATTATGATGTACGCAAAAATGATCCTTATTCTATTTATTCACGTTTTGATTTTAATGTTCCGCTCGGTAAAACCGGCGATTGCTTTGATCGTTATCAAGTACGTATTGATGAAATGCGTGAGAGCGTAAAGATTTTGGAACAAGCAGTGAAGACTTTTCCCGAAGGGCCTTATCGCGCCAAAGAAAAACCCAATTATAAATTGCCTAAAGGTCAATACTGGGCGCAAGTAGAAGCCGCACGCGGATCTTTCGGCACTTATATTGTTTCGGAAAATACCTTTAAACCTTATCGCATTAAAAGTCGTTCGCCGAATATGAGTAATCTCTGTGCTATTAATGAAATGGCCGCAGGTTTTAAAATTGCCGACTTGGTCACTATCATTTCCACTTTGGATTTGGTCATACCGGATATTGATCGATGAGCGTCACCCCTTTAGTTTACCCTACTCATCATCCCCTTGGCGATTGGATACGCAGCGTATTACCTGCGCCTTGGGATTTTTTTGCCAATGCCTTAATTGCTATTATTAGTTTAGTGACTTTTGTCACGATAAGTGCTTTTGCTTTGATTTGGTTGGAACGCAAAGTTTGTGCACATTTTCAAGCGCGTCTTGGCCCCACACGCGTCGGGCCTTTTGGATTATTGCAAGCGGTAGCCGATGCCATTAAACTACTACTCAAAGAAGGTTTAAAACCGAAGGGTGTCGATGTCTTTACTTATTACCTAGCACCTTTATTACCTATGACCGCTTCCTTTTTAGTACTGATCATTTTGCCTTTTGACAGTAACTTGCAGGTTATTGATTTGGATAATGGTTTACTTTATGTCAGTGCGGTATCGGGTTTGGGTATATTTGGCATATTACTCGGCGGTTGGGCTTCTAATAATAAGTATTCGCTATTAGGCGCGATGCGTGCAGGCGCACAAATGATTTCTTATGAAGTGTCTTTAGTATTAGGCATGTTATTTATTGTGCTCATGAGTGGCACAGCCTCTTTACATCAAATTGTTCTTTCACAAAGTGGAACCGTGCTGGATTGGTGGATTTTCAAAGCCCCGGTTGCTGGATTAGCAGCCTTTGTATTTTTTCTTATTTCTTCTACCGCGGAACTTAATCGCGGACCTTTCGATATGTCGGAAGCTGAAAGTGAATTAACCGCAGGCTTTCATACCGAATATGCAGGTATTTCTTTTTCCATGTTTTTCCTCGCCGAATTTATCAATATGTTTATTTCCGCAGGCATAGGCGCTACACTCTTTTTAGGTGGATTTTTAGCCCCGCATTTTGGTTTTGCCCCGCTGGATCATTTATTGGATTTTATACCCGGCTTTATTTGGTTTATGGTCAAAAGTTATGCGATTATCTTTTTATATATGTGGTTTCGCTGGACTTTCCCACGGTTGCGTGTGGATCAGCTCATGGCTTTAGAATGGAAATTTTTATTGCCTGCGACCTTAGTCAATTTATTATTCGGAGCGGGTTTGCTTAGTTTGGGATGGATATTTCCATGAATGAAACGCCAAAAATTTCATTAGGAGCTTTTGCTTATGCCGAAGGGAATAAGCAAGTATCAGCTACCGCAACTAAAGAGTTACCTACAAATTCAAAGGGTTACTGGAAAAGAATTTTTACGGGGATTCCCTCTTTATTTCAAGGCATGGCGGTAACCTTCGGTTACCTCTTTAACCCGAAAAAAGTGGTCACGCGCGAATATCCCGAGAATCGCCTGACTTTAAAAATGGCCGATCGCTTTCGTGGTCAAGTGATTATGCCTCACGATGCCGAAGGGGAGCATAAATGTACGGGCTGTACTCTTTGTGAAAAAGCTTGCCCGAATGGAACCATTAGCATTCATATGACTAAAAATATTGCCAGCAAAAAAGTGCTCGGGCAATTTGTGTATCGCTTATCGCAATGTACGCTATGCAACTTATGTATAGAAGCTTGCCCTTTCGATGCCATTCATATGGGTCCTGAATTTGAAATGGCGGCTTATGAGAGATCGCAATTGGATTTAATTCTTAATAAAAAAGACGGTCGATAATGCAAGACGTTTTATTTTATTTGTTAGCAGGATGCATTGTAGGTGCTGGTTTTTTAACCGTAACCTTAAAAAATTTATTGCATGCGGCATTAGCTTTAATGGCCACCTTGTTTACCACCGCAGGATTATTTCTCATGCTCAAAGCCGAGTTCATCGCCATTGCGCAGGTATTGGTTTATATCGGTGGTGTGGTGATATTTATACTCTATGCCGTTTTACTCACGCATAAACTAGGAGAAGAATCAATATCCCCAGGAAAATTAAAAACCTTAGGGGCGTCCATTTTAGCCATGGGGTTTTTCGCTTTTTTGTATTCGCGTATCGCGCCTTTTGCAAAGTCCTATCAAAGTAATACAGAGGGTACGACCACTTCCTTACAAGATTTAGGCATACGCTTACTTTCCGCTGGCTCTGAAGGATTCTTAGTTCCATTCGAATGGATTTCTTTGCTTTTATTAGCAGCCCTCATCGGTGCCATTACTTTAGCACGCAATGTGAATGATAAAGCACAAAAAGGAAATGCTCCATGAGTTTAGGCCATTGCTTAATTTTATCGGCAGCACTGTTTTGTTTGGGCCTTTATGGTCTCTTCACGAGAAGACATATTATTGGCATGCTCATGTCCATTGAACTATTGCTCAACGCTGCATTAATTAATTTCATTGCCTTTGCGCATTTTCACGCGGGTGATGCGGCTGCCGGATCAATTTTTTCAGCTTTTATCATTGCGGTATCTTCCAGCGAAATGGCTGTGGCCTTAGGTATTGTAGTTTCGCTTTATAAACAAGAACATCGTTTGGATATTGAAAGCATGGATGAATTACATGGCTGAACCTGTGACTGAGTTAATGGCGGACAAGTTGTGGATTTTTCAACATGCATATTTGATTTTGCTTTTGCCGCTCTTGGCCTTTTTAATTAATGGTTTGGGATTAGGAAAGAAAAGTTGGAAAGCTGCTGCAACGCTTTCGGTGAGCTTAATGGGCATAGCCACTTTATTGGCTATTTATTTAGCGCATACTTTTTTTGTGGAAGTCCTAGAAAAGCCCCAACTGTATCCATTTAAAACTTTAATTAGTGGAGATTTCACTTGGCTTCCATTGCGTGATTGGTCGCAGGCTATCGATTGGAGTGCGCATTTTTCATTTTATTGGGATGCACTTTCGGTAATGATGATCGTAGTGATTTGCTGTATCTCCACCTTGGTTTTATTTTATTCCATCGGGTATATGCGCGAAGATAAAAGTGCCGGACGTTTTTTTGCCTTGCTGCCTTTTTTTAGTTTCACCATGTTGGGTCTAGTTACTGCCGGAAATTTATTGCAAACTTTTGTGTTTTGGGAATTAGTAGGAACGGCCTCCTATTTACTAATTGGATTTTGGTATACCAAACCTGAAGCAGTGGCTGCTAGTAAAAAAGCATTTATTGTCACGCGCTTCGCCGATGCCTTTTTTCTTTTTGGCATTTTGATTATAGGCAATACCGCACATAGTTTAAATTTTGAAATTTTGAATGGGCCATTAACAGCAAATTCTTTGAATCATCCTATTACTTGGCTCGGTGGCATTAATCTTCTCACCTTAACCACACTGCTAATTTTTACCGGAGGCTGGGGCAAAAGTGCAATGTTTCCTTTACATGTTTGGTTGCCGGATGCCATGGAAGGCCCTACACCCGTATCCTCCATCATTCATTCTGCTACCATGGTGGTAGCCGGTGTATTCTTGACCGCGCGATTATTCCCGCTTTTTGCCGCTTCCGATATCACCTTACATTTTATCGAAGCACTGGGTTTATTTACAGCATTATTCGCAGCCATCATAGCCTGCACTCAAATTGATTTAAAACGCATTCTAGCTTTTTCCACTTTATCACAATTAGGATTAATGCTATTCGCGTTAGGAACTGCAAAGTTACCGGAAACAGTAAATGCTTTAGGCTATAGCGCGGCGGTATTTCATATTTTCAATCATGCTTTTTTCAAATGCTTACTTTTCCTTTCGGCTGGTATGCTCATTCATGCCGTGCATAGCCAGGACATACGCGACTTCGGCGGATTGCGCAAAGATTTGCCCATCACTTATTGGACCACGTTAATCGCCTGTTTAGCCATTGCGGGCATTTGGCCGCTATCGGGATTTTTCTCCAAGGATGCCATTTTATTAAGCACTTGGCAAAGTGGAGATTATCCCGGATTTGTTTTAGCACTCACTACGGGTGGCCTCACCGCTTTTTATATGTTTCGCTATTTTTTCTTAATCTTTCATGGCCCAGCCTCCTCACATAAAAAGAAACATCATGCCCAGGAAGCGGAACATCATTCTGCGCATAAAATGCATGAAGACAAATTTATGAGCTTACCGATGATACTGTTGGCTATCCCCAGTATTTTAAGTGGAATACTTGCCCATCATTTTTTTCCAGAGCACTTTACTCCTGCAATGTCGGTAATGGAAAAGTTACCCGAAACACCTTGGTTACCTTATGTTGCTTCCTGTGCAGGTATATTAGGCATACTCATCGCTTTCGTTAAATATGCTCGCCCGCAACGTATTGCGCCTCCTGCATTAGCTAAAAGCGGCGTTTATGGATGGATTCGTAATAAATTTTATATCGATGAATTGTATTTATATATCACTCATGATTGGGTATTTCGCCGCATGGCTGCACCCTTACACTGGATAGAAGATCATATTGTAGATGGTGTTTTAGATCTCTTCGCGCATAGCTTTCGCTTGGGCGGTGCCATCATGCGTTTTTGCCAAACCGGAAGAACGCAATTGTATTTGGGAATGACTATTATCGGAATTTATTGCTTATATCGTTTTGGAGGTTTGCCATTTTGAGCGAAGCCTATTTACTGAGTGCCACTTGGGTTTTACCCTTATTCACGGCATTATTGCTAATTCTAACACCCCCTGGCAAAGCCTTATGGCCACGCCGTATCAGCCTAATTTCTGCCTTACTAAACATGGGTTTACTTATTTATTTAAGTATTCGCTTTATCGCCATCTCTAACCCAGAAGCTTTTGATCCTACTAGCAAAATCACTACTTTGCATTTTTCCCAAAAAGTGGAATGGTTCCCGCCATTACATATTCAATACTTTGTGGGCATTGATGGTATATCTTTATTAATGATGCTACTCGCAGGTATCATTGTGCTTTGCGGCGTTTTGGTGAGTTGGAATATCACGGAAAGAAGTAAAGAATTTTTTATCTATTTGCAAATTTTAATTGCGGGCGTATTTGGAAGTTTTATTTCCTTCGATTTGTTCACCTTTTTCCTTTTCAATGAAATCACTTTAATTCCCACTTATTTACTCATTGGAATATTTGGCAGCGGACGCAAAGAATATGCGGCCATGAAATTAAATCTCATGTTACTCGCGGCTTCTGCTTTAATCTTTGCAGGATTATTTGGTTTGTATTATGAATCGGGATTGCAAAGTTGGAATATTTTAGAGCTCGCCCAAGTGAAATACAATATCACTTTTCAGTATTGGGGCTTTCCTACTTTGTTTTTGGGATTTGGAATACTTGGCGCAATCTTTCCTTTTCATACTTGGTCGCCGGATGGTCATTCTTCTGCACCCACAGCTATATCAATGTTTTTAGCGGGCGTACACATGAAACTCGGCGGTTACGGTTGTATACGCATTGCTATGTATTTATTGCCCGAAGGCGCACATATTTGGATGGATGTATTTTTAATTCTCGCTACTTTAAATGTGGTATATGGCGCTTTTGTCGCGCTGAAACAAACCGATTTAAAATACTTAAATGCCTTTTCTTCGGTATCGCATTGTGGGCTAGTGCTATTTGGTTTTGCGGCCTTGACTTCTCTTTCATTACAAGGCGCGGTAATGCAAATGGTAGCCCATGGATTACTCACCTCTTTGTTCTTTTGTCTTATTGGCATGATTTATCAACGCACGCATACACGCCAAATTCCCGCAATGGGTGGCTTAATGAAAACCATTCCTTTTATTGGCGTAGCTTTTATCATAACTGGTTTAGCAGGCCTTGGTTTACCAGGTCTTGGAGGCTTTGCCGCCGAGTTTACTTTATTCTTGGGAGCCTTTGGCAATGCCCATCCTTTATATCGCATTTGCACCGCGCTTTGTGTGCTCTCTATAATTGTGACGGCGGTATATATTTTACGCGGCATCAATGGCATTCTCAATGGTCCACCACACGGCCATAGCGAGGGATTTACTGATGCGGTTTGGGTAGAAAAAATCCCAGTGCTTATTTTGCTTTTTTGCATTGTGGCCATGGGCATTTATCCCGGATGGATTAGTCATATTGTAGAGCAAGCTATCCAACCTATTTTACAAAACTTACAACGGTAGGCCATGAATTTTACTTTCTTAATAATGCCCGATATACTGTTGGTGCTTTTAGCATTCGCGGTTTTAATCGTAGATTTATTTCCTTCCAAAATTTGGCCAGGCGCCACTTTTCGCATTGCGAGCCTAGGATTAATAGCTGTATTCATTTGGCTTTGTCTTTTACCTAAAGATATTGGCGTACTCTATTGGGGTAATTATCGCTGCACACCTTGGACTTTAGGAATTAAACAATTACTCGCCTTAATTGGATTATTCACAGTAGCACTTTCCAAATCTTATTTCCGAGAAGGGGGTAACAAACGCGGTACGCTAACTCGGCCAGGGGAATTTTTATCCATCCTTCTTTTTTGTTTAGCGGGTATGTTCGCTTTATTATCCTCCCGTGAATGGCTTACTTTTTTTGTGGGTTTAGAATTAGCCACTATTCCTTTATATATACTCACGGCCTTTGCGCGCGATACCGAAGGCTCCGAAGCATCCATGAAATACATATTCATGGGTAGCCTTACCACGGCTTTGCTTTTATTTGGAATATCCTTTGTTTATGGCGAAGTCGGTTCCCTCCATTTCGCTGCCTTAAATGCCGTAGCGTTAGATCCAGCTCCTCATCCCTATTTAGGTTTAGGGCTATTATTTATTTTCGCAGGGCTAGGCTTTAAACTGGCTATCCCGCCCTTTCACATGTGGGCTCCTGATGTTTATCAAGGCGCACCAACACCAGTTACCGCATTTATCTCTACGGCTTCAAAAACTGCCGCCATCGCCGCCTTAACTTTATTAATCTGTGGCCCCTTAGAACCCATGCGACAAACACTTGCTCCCATGCTTTGTATGCTTTCCGTAATCGGTATGTTACTAGGGAATTTAGGCGCATTAAAACAAAATGATTTTCGCCGCTTCATCGCCTATTCTTCTATTGCCCAAGCGGGTTACATACTACTTGCCTTTTTAGGAGATCGTCATAGCGCTTTAAGTTCTTCCACCTATTATTTATACGTCTATGCCGCCGGAAATTTTGCAGTATTTTTTGTCATGTCTATTATTGGACAAAAACGTACCGAAACATTTTCTTCCTTACATGGCTTAAGTGTGCAAAGCCCAGGATTAGCAGCAGTGCTAATGTTAAGCATGTTTTCCCTCGCCGGCATTCCTCCTCTTGCAGGATTTTTGGGCAAGTTTTTATTATTCTCCTCAGCTGCAAGCTCAGGACATTATCTGTTAGTATTCATTGCCGCGGCAAATTCGGTACTTTCCTTTTACTACTATATGCTTATTGTAAAGGCGGCTTATATTACCCAGCCCGAAGGTGAAGTGCTTCCTCTAGAAATCAACTTTCTCCAACGTTGGTGCTTAATTGTTCTCACCCTTGCCATGTTGGTTTTGGGAGTTACCCCTTGGGCGTATAATTATATTCAGCATTTAATGGGCTAGCTTTAAACTAGCTTGCAGAAAGTTTCGGGATAGTTTTATGGCGATTTTCTTTTCCCTTATACTCTTCATTTTAAGCAGCGTTTGGATCTATGTTTGGCGACATTTAGTTCTCAGCGCAAAACTCCCACCCCTCGCTCAAAATATCCTCCTAGTATTTTTTATACTCGGTTTTGCGATTCAATTTTTACGCTGGTTTAAAAAAGAACAATTTGAAAAAAGCCCGCTTTTACTTTTTCTGACTTATTTTGCTTTAGGCTTAATGACACATTTATTTTTCGGTACCGCAGCTAAAGATTTAATTGTTGTAGCTACTTATTATCTGTCGGGAAAAACCATTTCTTTATATTCCCATATCCCCTTAATCAATGGTATAACTTTTAGCCTTTGTTTTATCGCCAATTTATGGGGCATGCGCACTGCATTAGTAGGCCCTATTATACGTAACGTGGAAATCACTCTGAAAGATTGGCCCAAATCTCAGGATGGATATCGCATTGTACAAATCAGTGATTTACATGTAGGACCGATGATTGGTAAAAAGTATGTGGAAAATGTGGTGCAAAAAACCTTAGCTTTAAAACCTGATTTTATTGCTTTAACTGGTGATATGGGCGATGGCGAAGCTTCGCAATTAACTGATGAATTAGAGCCTTTGCGAAAACTGCACGCACGAGATGGTGTCTATTATGTAACCGGTAATCATGAATATTATTGGAAAGGCGATCAATGGGAAAAAAAAGTTCGGGAATTAGGAATCACACATTTCCATAATGCCGGAAAAATAATTTCTCTTCCCGAAAAAAATATTTGGGTAGCCGGTATTCCCGATCATACTTGCACGCGCTTCTTTCCCGATCAAAAACCTGATGCAAAATTAGCCGCACCGCCTATCGAATATCAAGCGGCTCTAAAAATTATGTTGGCTCATCAGCCCAAAAGTTGCTTCACCGTAGAAGAAGCAGGCTTTGATATAATGCTTTGCGGGCATACGCATTGGGGTCAGTTTTTTCCTATTAGTTTATTAGTAGGATGGTTTAATCCTTATCACAAAAGCTTAAACTTGCATAAACAAATGTGGGTTTACGTTAATGCCGGAACCGGATTTTGGGGGCCACCTCTGCGCTTAGGCGTTCCCTCGGAAATCACGAATATTATTTTAAAAGCAGAATAGCCGGCGCACTACAAAGAAATCCAATTAAGTAATACATTAAATGTATTGGGCGGCATTACTTAATCAATAAAAAATTTGATTCTTCTGGAAAACGGAAAATCGATAATTAAAAAAATCTAATGCATCCTATTTGAGGAAAATCAAATGCCAGTATTAGATTCTCTTACTTCGATTTCACCTAAAATAATTGCAGATTACAAAGATCCAACTCGACCAGCTATTTTTAATCCGAATATATCCAACCTCTACTTAAAAGCACTTTATTCAGTAATGCTTACAGAATTCGATTTAGAGTCAGTCAGAGAATTCTGGAAGGCTCGTATTTCAGATCTCAGTGCTGATGGGCGAATCAAAGAAGAAGAACTTTACCAAAGATTGTGGCAAGAAAATGGAACATTTCCTCTGGATTTTGTTCAAACAACTATGGATTGCTTGGAGCAATTTACTGTGTGGAAATCAGCCAATATACTTGGCATTGTGGATAAAATGTGTCTTCGCGTTAATCGAGGATCCGTAATTCCTGGAAAACTACTACTACATTGGTTAAAGCCTGCCTTGCCTTTACTTTTACGCGCTGCCGATCCCCGTGATTTCCTTTTCAAGGCTATGGCTTTGGTTTCAGAACGCTATATTCCTGGATGCATCAATAGGGCCATTCGCGTAGAGAAAAACCAAGGATTCACAACCGCCTGGGTTTTATATATTCCGGATAAAAAATTTTCTGGGCTTTATCCTTCGGATTATCATTTATTTGGTGCGCAAATTATTTGCCGCTATCCACGCGCATTAGGAGGAACTCCTATTGATGAATCCTTTCCTATAGCCGATATGCGCAAACTTAAAGAAATACTTTGGCAAGTAGATCATCATTTGGTCGGCGATATTTTTTTCATTGCAGGCAAACCCTTTGGACGCAAAAAGCGACTCCACGATCATTGCGCGTTCTTGCTTCCTGAACTTAAAAAAGTAAAAGTACCTGATAGCGAAATAATTGTAATAGAAAAAGAGTATTACTGTCCATTGCGACAGCGCATTGTTTTGTTCCCTGCCTGCGGTTATGAAGCACCAACACATATCGAAGGGTTTCGATGGAAAAAGGCGGGTAAAATCCATGGACGAATCGACTCATTAGTGGACGATTTGATTGCTGAGGAACTTGGCGTTTTGAAATCCGTCGAACGTATCCATTTACATCTCCTAGAACAAGTGGCTTTTCGAATAATTTTTGAATATCATTCCGAAGCGCAAGCTATTTTACTCAATGGTAAAACCTTAATATCTGGGGTACCCGCAAAGATACTGAGAAAAATTTTATTGGCAAATGAAAAAGGTCAGACAACTTTTGATTTCCGCTCTTTCAAATATGATCAAGATATTTTTTCCAATACGAAAAATTCCAGTTTTGAAACGCGTTGGAATCGTCTGCGGGATAAACTTGCAGAAGCCACAAGTCTTGTTCGTTTAGAAAAAACCGGAATCGGCGAGTTTAGTTTTAAAAGTAATTGTCCGGTGGAGTTTCAAGAAATATTTTGAAGTCAAACTATTTTCATTTTCGAAACGACCTAATACCATTTTAAAAGGGAATTAATCGCAAAGTGCTTGTTGTAACGAATGATTGTGAAAGGTATTGCTCGACTTTCGACACGATCTTCTTCCGACTTTTGCTTCCCCTAAAATGCTTGTCAGCGAAATGTCAGCTTACAAGATGTAAAAGAATTGCTTCTTTCATAAACACATATTGGAATCATTGGGTTCGCTAAAGAATCGCTTTTTGCCATTCTTTTTGGCGACGAATCTTGTTGTGTATCAGGAGAGTATTTATGAGAACAGCATTGGCTTCTGCGATTATTTTGATTGCTTTACAAATTTCCATAGCTCAAAACACTTGTTATGGAATATCGTGCAAAGCCCTAAGTGGCGAAAGTGTCCCTGTATACGGAGGATGGTGGCTCAGTGGGAGTGTTTTAACCTCGGATGTAGTTTCTATAAACATTGGAAGCGGCTTTAGTTTTAAAAAATCTTTATCGCCATGCGGTCTTTAATTTTGTTAAACAAAAACTGAAAATACTTTAAATTTTTAATCAGTAATTTAATCACCATCAAAGGGAAAAATATGAAATTAATTTTTGTGATTTCTTTAACAACGTACCTTGCTGTTAAACTCGCTGGGGCTTGCCAATGCACAAATTATGGAATTACTTTGCTCGAAAGACGCGACCTATTCGATGTCACAGTATATGGAGTGGTAGGTGACCTCCATAGGGGGACAGATTGGGATCAAACGGAATTCAAAATAATTAGGGATTTCAGCAAAACGCCGTTAGGTGTAAAAAGCCTTGCAATTTTAAATGCAGGTACAGCTGGTGGGTTGATAGAAGAGAGTGCATGCGATGTCCATTTTTTTAAAGACGACACCCTAATCTTATTCGCTCAACGGAACACCTCGGTCACAAATGGCGTAAGGACTGGGTTATGTGCATGGAACTTCAAACCGACGCCGAATGAAATTCAACAATTGAGTTTGGTGACTTCAATTAAACCGCTCCCAGTCGAAAATAGATTTTCTCAAATTATGTTCAAAAAATCAAATTATTTTTTGAATGGCAGGCGGCGTCTTTTCCTCAAAAATGAAATTTGTCTTTTGTCCGATAACAATTAATAAATAGGATACAAATGAAAAATTTATTCATCATTTTATCGATCACACTTATCATGTTTTCTGCATGCGCAACAAACAAGCAGCTCATGCCTACCTCAATGGAAATTATTTCACCAAGACTCCCGATACAACAGGAGCTTATTTCAAACGCGGCGAGGCAAGCCATTTCCGAAACATGTAAAAAAATTGAATTTCGTAACTACGCTGGGAAAAAAGCGAGGATAGAAATAAATGGGGTTTTCCCGCATTCCAATAAAGATTTACTCGATTATATCGCTGGGGCAGTAGAAGCGAAGGCAGCTGAAGAAGGCGTACTTGTGGAAATGTCCCCAGTCTCTCGTGAACTTATCCTAGACGAACAATTTCCCCGATCTGAAAATCTACATAACAACAATGCAACCATTTCACCAGACCTAAGGCTGCTTGTATCAGTAGACTGGGGCGGAATAGATTATTCTAAAGAAAAGTATTGGCAAAATTCAAAACTAACAACGCAATTAATCTTTGCAGCTGTGACAATATGTAGCGGAGGAGTAATAGATGCTATGTCAATGGATGTCCCTGTATTTTCAATTTTGGGTGCAGTAATACCAAGCATCTGGTTTGCAATTTCTCCTCCGATAGGCCATAAATTTGTTCTTAAAAGTCGGGTCCACATGACAATTTCTGTGATCCCATTAAAAAAAGAAATCCGAGCTGGAACATTTTCTGGAAATGGTCAGGACAGTATTGTCGTTGATGACAAAAGCAGTACTGGATATTTGATAGTTAAATAAATAAATCCAAGAGTTGAGCCGAGACTTCCACTTTTCCGATATAGGAAAAAGGAGAAATGATGATGGTGGAAATACCTAAGTGGAAGAAAAATCCCATTATGAATCAATTAGAAAAATCGACAACACCTGTGAACAAGGTCCGATGCAACGAAATGAAAGGAAGTGGACGGAAAGATTCAAAAAACCTGTTCTCCGTATTCTTACTGGTTTTGATTGGATTGGGTATCTCGGTGTGGGCTCAACCCGCAAGCGGTGCGCTTGATCAAAAAGGCATCCACAATACCTATAACAATGGTGAGTTCGAAAGCGTTATCAGTGCCATTGAAGCCTTCACCAAGGCCAACCCGGTTTACCAACACGCGGACAGCGTATTCATCGCAAAGCATTTGGCTGTCGTGTATTCGGCCGCTCCGGGGACGCGGGAAAAAGGCAAGTATTACATGTACCGGCTGTTGGATCTAGAGCCGGCCATAAAGCTCATCGACATGTACGTGAGCGACGAGATAGATCGACTTTTCGACAAGGTCAAAGAGGAATACTATGCGCGCAACGGCGTTCGCCCAAGCACAGTACAGACTTCCACCGCTAAAATTCCGCCCGCAGAAATCGCCCAGTCACCCTACCTATCCACAACCAAGATTCTCGTTTGGACCGCAGTCGGCACTGCGGTAATCGGTACAGGCATTGCCACCTATTTCTTGATGCAGCCAAAATCATCTTCGCAGATTTATACCATCGACGCACGTTCCACAGTGGGAGTGACCCCGTGAAAAAAATGTTTCTGTCCCTTTTGGTTTGGTTAGCATTTTGGCTTCTGTGCGCATGTAATATCAACGACAGCAAATCCAATCGCGTTAACTTAAATGTCGACACCGTTTTGCTTTCTATGCACCGAGTACAAATCCAACATTTGGACGCGCAAGGTAATCCTACAACCTGGTTTGACGACTCTCTGAAATCATTGCAACAACTGGTGAATCTGGCTGCGCCAGGTTATGCGGGAGGTCCGACCACGTTTTCGATCAAAGGATACAAAGGAAATATCTTGGTGTATGATATCGTGCTGAATTACAATGGAAGCGCCACCACTAACATTCAAAAGAACAAGATTCCCGCCACGTATACATTGACGGCTCAAATCCTCAACACAGTGGACCATGACGGCGACATGTACAACGGTAAATTCGATGTGAGAACAGATGTGAACACGAATTTGGACCAAGACTCCGTGTCCTTGAAATATTTCTACCAAGTCCAGGGGCGAACCCAATGGCTGGACGGGGGCAGCGCTCCTCTGTTTCGGATAGCAGGTAATTCCGCTTTGGACGCACATACGGATAATTATAACGGGGATTCCCATGCAATAGTGAATCTCAAAATCGAAGTCCACAATCAGCTCGACTCGATATTGGCTCAGCTAATCCTTTCTGGCATACGCGAAGAGACTTTGGATGAAGATGACCTAGGTTTTCATTTCAAACTCATTAACCATACCGGTGCCTATCTCACCACCACCGTTTATGCGGGGAGTAACACCTATGTACCCTCCATTTCCCCTGCAGATAGCTTTATGCTGGATCTGAAGAGTCGTCCAACCCGCCTCATCTTCGCTGCCGCCGCCTCGGGAAATATTGTCACTTGGAAGGACACCATTGTGCTTGGGCAACCGGCGACGTATTCCTCGACCTTGATCAGCAACTCAAGCTATTTTATTTTACTGGCTCGAAATCGTTCCGCCACCCCCGTGAATAAAATCGTTCTCGATTCCGGACTTACCGACCAACAAACCCTGGCTTGGAGCCTTCCCGCCGATTCGGTCCAGTACAATTTTGGAATGTATCACGCTTACTCTAATGCAAATGTCTATTTCAAAAATATCACCACCGGAAGCTATTGGTCCTTCGACACCTTGATTTACTTGACTGATCCAAAATACGGTTTCAAGTACGTTGACCTAGGTTTGGATCCGTGATGAAAGAAGTAGAATTCGCAATCTTGGGGACCATCCCTTTAATACAATTAATTGAACTCCACGACACTAACTATAAAACTTGATTTTTAACTTAAGTTAAACAATTCTCTTCTTGAAATACCGCACCTAATACCGTATCACAGGCGGTACGGAAACGTTTCCACACAAATTCATTTTGCGCTTGAAGCACTGGTCCAATACATTTCCAATTCATTTGCAAATACGCACACACTTTTACCCAAGGAATTTTTTCTGCAAACTATGGGGAAAAATGGCGATGGCATATTGCAATTTGGTTTAGCCAAAAGAATGTATGTAACCGCTAAGTTAATTGACATACGCGGAAAACTCGCTAGAACCTTAATTGATGAAATGCGCGATGTAGGGTATTACTCTTTACGGTCGGACGGGCTATCTAAAGGGTCATATATAATGGATTTTAAAGCTGATGATTTTCATAAATCGATGAGGTTTATAAAACGTTAGTACTTCCCTCTCCTTTTGCTTCCCCTAAAATGCTTGTCAGCGAAATGTCAGTTTACAAGATTTGCAAAAATTGTTTTTTTCTTAACTCGGTCATTTTTTTTGATTGACGAGTACAAGGGGAAAACTAATTATGCCAGTCAAATTAAAATTTATTGCGCACTTTATACTAATAACAATTGGAGTCGCCATGTCCGATAGCGGTGAATTATCGGGGCGTTTAGTCGATACCCTATTAAGTCCAATTGCAGGAGTAACAGTTAAGGTTCAATCCCAAAATGTTTCTACTACTACCTCAATATTGGGTACTTTTTCTTTTATAACGGTTCCAAGCTTCCTAAAAAACAACCCTGAAAAGCATTCTGAAATAAAAATATATGGAAACACCCTGCAATTTAAAGCATTTTCAAAGGAATCACTTCGCATTGATCTTTATACTATCAGTGGCGTCAAACTGGAAACAATTTTCAATCGAAACATGGAACTCGGGCAATACTCTCTCTCCATTCCAAGTTTAATGAAAAAAAATGCTCAAGGAATTTATTTTGTAAAAATAATTTGGGGATCACAATCTATGATTCATAGGCTTGCAGTTTCTAAACCTGAAATAGATCAAGATCGTGATATTCTTTCTACCGATTTATTTAAAGACTTAAAAAAGAGTACTGTTATTTACGCTGACTCATTAACTTTCTCAAAACTTGGATTCATTACCAAAAAAGTTGGTATTACTTCTGATTTAAATCAAAATTTGGGTGACATAGTCCTTATGGCATTGCCTGTGGTTGTTACTCATCCATCTTGGCTAGTCTCAAAACAATATACAAGTGATTACAGTACAGTAAATAATTTTAAGAATGCAAATGATGAAACAGGGATTTTATTTAATGGCCCACCGTTATATACCTATGAAGAGATGAGGTACAAAAACTGGTCTGTCAAAGGCACTTGGGAGGTTCATGGTGAATCACTAAAGCTGATCCCGACTTCTGGAATCGCACAATCTTTTAATCTCAAGATCGCATTCGGGGCAAGTTGTCGTGTCTTTACACGCTCTACATTTGACAGATATTACTCGTGGGGCAGCCACATCTTAAACTGTCCCTACTCTAAAACCATGACTACAGCTGAGTGCAATGTGGCAGGTAATTATAAGAAGGTCGAAAATATTGATGCTGAGTCGGGTAGTCATTCTGATTATACAACAATTTATGAACTGGATTCCGATGGTTTTATCCGATACATAACGTCATCAAATAGTTATACCTGCTTTAACTTCCAATGCAGTACAACTATTAACAATCGCCCAACACCTCTTTTTGGGCAATGGTGGCTAGACGGTAATATCTTAAAGTCAGACATTGTCAGTGTGAATGTTGGTATCGGTTTCACATTCACAAAATCCATACTCCCCTGTGGTAAGTAGAAAAAAGGTTACCCACGAATACCACTATCTTTCAATTAATCCATTTAAAAAATAGGAAATTAAATGCTTAGTATTCAAATAGCTAGGACACTTATACTTGCTTATATGCTATTAAGTATAAGTTGTGAATCCAGTGGACCTGTTGAAGAAGCCACCACAAAAACTCCAACTAAACCAATTGCTACGGCACCAACATGCACTGATGTCGGATATGCCGGGCGCCAATAACAAATAAATGTTTTTGCGGTACTGAAGCCCTGCATTTAGGAGCGGGCCGTTATACGTGTGGATTTAGCTGTTACAAGGATTCGGATTGCATGGGAAAGAAAAATCCCATTACTAAGAGTCCACTTAATAGATGTATCCAAGGTTTAGACACGCCTACAATTACCTATGATGGTTTTTGCATCTAACATAACCGAGTTTCCTTACAATAACCAAATAGTGTATTTAATAATATCAATTAATTAACTTTTAACTTAATCCCAATCGGAGTCAATGATGTCAAACATAATATTTAACCCTAAAAAAATATGTTTCCTTTTGGGGTTATTTTTCCTTATGAATTCCGCAGAAAGTAAGGAGGTCGTTTACTTAAAAGACGGAAGCATCATTAAAGGTGTGATACTTGAACAAATTCCAAATCAAAGTTTGAAAATCCAAAGCAGTGATGGAAGTCTTTTTGTCTATAAAATGGACATGGTGAAAAAAATATTATTTGAAGAAGAACAACCAGTATTAGCTCCAATTCAAATTAACCCACCTATTAGTAATACTACTACTTTGGTAGCAACGCCAGCGACCGAAGAGGCACCCAAAAATTCAAAGCGGCTTTTTACCTATTATATCAAAGCGGGGTACAACTTTCCTGCTGCAATGACGAGCACAGTAAATGGTACTTATGTCGATTATACTTGCTCAACCTGTGGTGATACCCTTAGGAATTATAAGGGCAAAGCTAACCTAGATAAAAATTTTTCCATTCAGGCGTCTGTGGAGGCGCCTGTTATCTCCCATTTAGCATTAGGTTTGGGTGCAAGTTATTTCACAACAATAAAATTTGAGCATCCAGATTCTGACGATCTAGATGATTTAGGCAACATCTTACCCCTTTTTGGTTCAGCAAGACTATCCACAGAATTATTACGTGGATTTTTTCCATTTCTCTTAATTAATTTAGGTTATGACCTTTTTTTTCCGGGACCTAATACTGGAGTAAATGCTACTGAAGTAGGGCAAACTATAACTTCAGCGGGAGGTTTTTTTTGGGGTACGGGCGGTGGATTGATTTTTTCTATCCCAAGGAAGTCCATTAAACTGAGTCTTGAGGGAAGCTATAGTGTTTCTCGTATTAATATTAAAAATTCAATAAAGACCTCCACGGAATCACAGTCCTTTTCTATTGAATTTGTTTCTCCTAGATTTGCGATTCAAACCGGGGTCGGATTTTAAAATAAAATAAACCGAATACTCACTTATAACTTAATCCGTATCGGAGTCATTGATGTTTAGCATGCTAGCGTACCATAAAATAAATTTTGCCTTCCTCTTAGGCTTACTTTTTCTTTTAACTCAAACAGAAGGCAAGCAGATTGTTTATTTAAAGAATGGAAGTATTATCAAATGCAATATCTTAGAAGAAGAATTAGGCCAAAGTTTAAAAATCCAAACCAGTGATGGAAATACTTTCGTTTATAAAATGGATTTGGTGGAAAAGATTATATCCGAAGAGGTATTAGCACAACCTTTAGTGGAAGCAAATCAAAAGAAACGGCCTACTCAATCTCAGCAGATTGAACCCAAACAAAATATTAATTCTTCCGTTTCCGCTGTTACACCGACTAATCCGATTCAAAAATCCAAAGCAGATAATCGTTCTTCATTTTCGGTAACGCGATTTTTCCTTGAATCTTTGGCGGGAGACATCGTTGGAGGGCTTGCCGCATGGGGAACATATTCAGCTACTTGTGGTGGCGGAGACTGTTTTGGCGCAGGCATGTTGGGTCTAGGAGCTGAATTTATTGTATCTCCCCTTGCAGTTTATAGTGTAGGAAACTTGATGGGAGGTAAAGGTTCATTGTCTGCAACCTATTATGGTGGAATTGTGGCCTCAGCACCATTTTCTGCAAGTGCATCCAGCTCTCCAGATGCGACACCCAGCGAAATTATGAGTAACCTTCAACTCGAACTTACTATTGCTTCAATAATTCTTCCTTTAGCAAATGCGGGGTTTTATGAATTAACTTCACACCTTTTTTCAAAAAATAATTCTCAAAAATTAGCCGCATTAAAATTAAATCCGATTTATGGACGCGACGGTATTAATGGGGCCGCATTAATTATTTCTAAACGGTTTTAAATTATTTTAAAAGCGGAATAGAAAACCAAAAGTTTATAGTAAGAAAATGCTCACTATAAACTTGCACTCGCTTTTAAGCCGTTGCATTTTCCACTTGAGATACCGCACCTAATACCGTATCACAGGCGGTACGGAAACGTTTCCACACAAATTCATTTTGCGCTTGAGGCACGGGCCCAATACGTTTCCAATTTCTTTGTAAGTCACGCATACGCTTTTGTCCTTCTTCGGATTTTTCAGCATTGGCAATGGATTCTGCCTCGGTAATAATCTCTAATTTACGTTCTAAATTAATGGCAGGATCACTTTCGGGAAGTCCCAAGGCTTTGCGACGTTCTTCAAAAAAATCATCGCAGGCTTTGTGAAATCTATCCCAAATAGCATCGCTCTTATCGCGTGGAACATGACCTATTTTTTTCCAATCTTTTTGTATGGCCTTCACATTTTCAAAACTGGCTTTCCAATCAATAGGACCGTCTTTGGCTTGGAAATAACCAAAGTTTTTGGAAAGCTTTTCCAATTGCCAATCCATACGACGCTTGGCTTCTTCAGGAGTTAATTCACGATGCAGCATCGCTTCTACTTCAAAACACAAATCTTCTTTTTTCTTCAAATTGAATTGGCGTTCTTTTTCCATCAGTGCCGAATTGGCTTTTAATTTCGTAAAGAAACCATCGCAAGCTGTTCGGTAACGTTTCCATAAAACATTGTCGATTTCGCGTGGGGCTTGGCCAATGGCTTTCCATTTTTCTTGCAGCACTTTATATTTTTCAATAGTGTTCTTCCAGTCTTGACTATTCATCAAGCTTTCGGCTTCCACACAAAGTTCTTCTTTTAATTTTTGATTCTCTTCGCGAGCACTTTGATCTTCGGAGAATTTGGCTTTACGCGATTCAAAAAAAGCGTCGCAGGGTTTGCGGAAGCGTTCCCATAAAGGTTGTTCCTGCTCTTTAGTAACCGGTCCAATTTCTTTCCAAGCCACTTGCGCTTCGCGTATGCAATTATAGCGTTCCTCATCCGTAGCTAATTCATCGATGGTTTCCACTAAGCGGCAAAGCTCTTCTTTCTTCGCTAAATTGAAAGGTCTTTCGCTATCCAATTGTTCCATGAAAGTATGGCGCGCTTGATAAAATTTATCGCAAGCCGTATGAAAGCGATTCCAAATCGTTTCGGAATCTTTACGGGCTACAGGACCTAAAGTTTTCCATTGTTCTTGGGCTTCTTTAATTTTTTGCCCAGTGATTTTCCAAGCGGTAGAATCTTGTAAGGATTCTACTAGCTCGCATAAAGCCACTTTTGCGACCAAGCTCTCGCCAAAATATTTTTCGCGACGACCATAGAATAAGTCACATGCCGTTTTAAAGCGCGTCCATAAAGCTTCGGATTGTTCGCGAGGAACGGCGCCAATCGCTTTCCAATTACTTTGCGCTTCTTTAACCGTATCCATGGCTTCACGCCATTCGGTAGACTCTGCCAAAGCTTCCACCTTAGCACAAAGCTCTTCTTTGCTTTTTAAATTACCTTCGCGTTCTTCTTCGAGTTCAGCAAAATAACCACGGGTTTTTTCATATAAGCTGTCGCAAACTTGATGATAGCGTTCCCATAAAGCTTCCGAACTATCCCAAGGCACCGGACCGAAGCTTTTCCAATCCGCCAAAAGAGCTTTAAATTCTTGTACCACGCCTTTATCGATTTCACTTTTTAATAAGGCTTCTAATTTATCACATACTTCTTGCTTACTACGCAAGTTTGACCAACGTAACCAATCTTGAATTTCGCGATAGCGCTCTTGTGCCGCACGGAAACGATCTAATAAACCTGTTTGCACGGCTTCGGGAGCTGGCCCCGTATTTTTCCAAGTATGGGAAAGCTCTTTAAAAACCTTTTCCATTTCACGCATATCATGCAATTCTAAAGTGGCTTCAACTTGCACAATCAAAGCTTCGAGTTTGCTTTGATTGAGTTTATAACCTTCTACTTTTTCCGCTTCAACAATGGCTTGTTCTTTTTGTTGACGATCTTCTTCTACGCGACGAAGAGCCTCTTCTTTAGTTTTTTGGCGACGCCATTCGGCTTTTTGTAAATTATCACAGAGGTTACGGTATGTTGCTTGTATCTCTTCTTCTTGAGGGCCATCAATAGTGCCTAATTCCCGCCATTTGGTTTTTAGTTCGGATAAGGCTTCGCTATTTAAACTATCCTCGCTGACCAAACCTTCGAGCGCATTACAAATCTCTTTGCGTTCCACCAAAATTTCCTGATGACGTAATTGTTTCAGTTGCTTGGCCATTAAATCCGCTGCGTGATTATCCATACGATTACGAATAAAATCCCGACTGATGCGAAAGCTTGCAGCCTGCTCAGGAGTGGGCGCTAAACCCATTTGTAAAAATTGCTGTAAACTTTTTTCGGCATCCTCTAATTGTTCTAAACTGGATTTCCAATTATCAATCAATGCATTTTTTTCAAAAACCTGCCGAATATTTTCTACAGTTTGCATGAGTACATTTAACTTGGCTAAGTTGATGGCATCTTTCTTTTCGGCGGCTTGCGCCTTTTCTAAATCTTTAATTTTTTCTTTGGCGGCTTTGCGTATAATTGCGCTCTTCGCATTTTTGCTCAAGCTTTCCAATTGATTTACACGTGTTACCTTGGCAAAGGCGACTAAGGCTAAATCTGCATTTTCTTCATTTTGGGCTAAAGCAAAAAAGGCGCTGGCATGCGTGAGTTTGGAATAGGCTTGTTTACGAATTTCTACCGACTTTGCGAATTGCGCAATATCTTCTAACCATTTTTGTTCGGTAATTTGTGATAATGCTTCTTTAGCTTGTTGTAAATCACTATCACTCTTGCATTCATTTTTAGCGGCACTCGTCAAGAGCTCACTTATTTTTTTGGAGGCTATTTCTTTTAAAACAGTGTCATCCGATTTTGCAAGCAACGACTGTAATTGACTTTTTTCAGTAATTTTTTTGGAGGCGGCTTTGCGATTATTTACATCGCTATCTTGTAAGGCTATGGAAAGCAAAATATCTTGCTGATCCTCGGCCAAACCTTGAATCGCTGCGGCCCGTATCGAGGGATTGCTATGCTTCCATGCTGGTTTTAAAAAATTCAATAGTCCCATAATTCTCCCGTCAATAAGCGGCTGAAAAATAGGTAATTAAAGGGGAAAATGGGAATTTCCCTGTCGCTTTCCCTTGAAACAAGTGATATCAAGCTCCTTTTTTGTTACTTTAACCCAAATGCGTAACAAAATTTTATTCGGAATACTTTCTTTTCTCGTTTTTGGAAGCCTTTTTTGGGCCTGTGAATTTCATGTGGAGTCTACTGACTGCCCAAAATGTAAGGGCTATCGGATACTTAATTTATACCTAGTTGATACCGATGAACATCCGATTACCTCAGCCACCGTTAAACTTTATTTGAATCAAGCACAAACGCCTTTAGATTTGGTGGATACAACTGGCTATAGTGTCGGACGTTATCAAATTTTTAATGATTCTTTAGTGCGAAAAATAGATGGAACCAGTGCAAGTCTAAATGTGCATATAAATTATAAAGACAAGCCTTATGAAAGCATTTTTCAATTAAGCACGAATACATGCCTTTGCCATTTCGAAAAATCATCTGGTCCCGACACTTTACGTCTTCGCTAAACTTCTAAAAAAATCTGGGAAACGAAAAAGGGACGACTTAGGTGTCGTCCCTCCGCATTGATTCCGCCGGCCCTTCAGGTCACCGACGAAATTCCGTTGCGCGGGTAAGTTGCTTTAAAGTTTCTCTGTACTATTAAGTACAGCAAAAGCTTTGCCAAATGTTTACACGCCAAAAAATGGTTTTTAATAGCTTCAAGAATTTAAAGTGCTAATAATCGCCTAAAAAAATTTCTTTCTGTTCAAATAATGACCAGCAAATTTTAATCAGTAAATAAATATGTGTTTGAGAAGAAAAGAACTCAATTAGAAAGTGGTTTATTCAACCAACTTACCTTCTAAATCATATTCCAAAGAGTCAGTAATAAATACTTGGCGGAAAGTCCCTGGAGCGGCATCACCATCTGCATAAATCAATACCCGATTATCCACTTCCGGCGCATCCCCTTGAGTGCGGCCTATAAAACGATAGTCTTCACCTTCAGCAACCCCATCAATCAATACTTCCAGAGTTTTACCAATACGTTTTTGGTTTTCTTCGCTAGAAATTTCTTGCTGTAAAGCCATTACTCTTTCTAAACGTTCTTCCATCACTTCTAGTTCCACTTTATCCTTGAGATCAAAAGCATAAGTGCCGTCTTCATCGGAATAAGTAAAACCACCTAAATGCTTAAAGCGTACTTCTTCCATAAAAGCCAGTAACTCGTCCACATCTTTTTCGGTTTCCCCAGGGTAACCTAGAAGTACCGTGGTACGCAAAGAAATCTCCGGCATGGCTTTACGCATCTGCGAAAATAAATGACGCATATCGGCGTGGGTATAATTACGGCGCATAGCCTTTAAAACATTATCGCTGGCATGTTGAATAGGAATATCTAAATACTTACAAATGCGTTTTTCCGAGGCCATTAAATCAATTAATCCATCATCGACAAACGCGGGATAGGCATACATCATACGTATCCAAGGAATATCGGTATGTTGCAATAAGGCATGTAACAATTGTTGCAAAGTTTCTTTACCGCCTTGTTCACGCCCAAAATAAGTTAGGTCTTGCGCTATCAAAGAAATTTCTTGAATACCCCAGCTTTGTAGCTCTTGTGCTTCTTTAACAATATCGGCAATACTTTTGCTTCTTTGTTTCCCGCGCATACCGGGTATGGCGCAGAAACCACAAATACGATTGCAACCTTCAGCAATTTTTAAAAAAGCATGATGCGGTTCATCACCCATTAAAGTGCGAGGAGCCGCTCCAAAATCACAATCCGAAGGCTTTGTAGAATCCAACCCTAATTTGGCAAGCATTTCGCCGGGATGATAAGTTCCCACAAAAAGATCCACTTCGGGAATGTCTTTTTTTAATTCTTCCATGTAACGTTGGGATAAACATCCCGCTACCACAATTTTTTCACCCTTGGCTCTTTGTTGCAAGGTATCCAATATTTCTTGTACGGATTCTTCTTTGGCGGACTCAATAAAACCACAGGTATTGATCACGGTAACCTGAGGGGCCTCGTCTTCATGGGCGCGTGTAAATCCGGCACGGCCAAATTCACCTAAAATATTTTCGCTATCGACTTGGTTTTTGGAGCAACCTAAATTGATGATGCGTACTTTTTTATCGATTCCGGTACGCGCGGTTTGAGAAGATTTAGCTGGCACTGAATAAGGTCTTATTTTTACCAAGCATCTTTACCGGGACTTTTCCCAGTATCGGGAGCGGTAGGCTCACTCTTTGGTGCACCCCAACTGTCATTAGCGGGAGCAGGAGGTTCCAATGCTTTTGTTGGTTCGCTGGGTACCGATGGTGCAGGAGTTGTACTTTCAGGGGCCGATGAAGCGGCAGGAGTAGCTGGCTCCGAAGCAGGAGAACCCCAACTTTCCGAGGCTGGTGCAGCAGGGATAGAAGGCTCAGATGGCGCGGAGGGCGTTGTAGAAAAATCACTTGCAGGGCTAGCAGGCTCTGCTTCAGAAGATTTTTTCTTTCTTCGGGTATGCGTCTTTGGTTTTTCTTCTACGGGAGCGGAAACCTGTGCTTCACCTCCACCCGTATTATCATGAGATTTATTGTCTACCCAAAAATCGTATCCCATAGGCTTTAAAACATTTTCACCGAAGGTATTGGCTTCGGATATTTTTGCAAAATAGCCTACACGCACACGATGATAAGTCCCTGCAAGCTCAGGAGTGGGACTTTCCACTTCCGTTACATAAGCAGGATAGCCGGCACTAGCCAATTTAGCCATTAAATTTTCTGCCATTTTTTTGCTTTTAAATACACTTACTTGTACCGCAATGCGGCCGTTTTCACTAAGCCCAGCCTTGTCTGCGGCTTTGGGAATATCAGCGGTATTACCTTTTTCTTTTTTGGATTTTTTTGATTTGCCATCGTGGCCAGCTTTTTCACCCAAAGCTTTTAGCGCGGGCTCTTCTTTGAGCATAGCCGAGGTATCGGTTTCACTACCTTCGGCAGATACTTGAGGAGCATTAACCTCTTCAATAACCGCAGGTGCTTCTTTCTTTTTACAAGCAGATAAAAGTAAACCAGTAACAATAATTGCATAAAATGGTATAGACTTCAACAAACGAGCCCCCTGAAACAATTTGAACCCAAATAACCTTAATTTTTCCACAATGTATATCCTAAAATAAAATTCACTTAAAAAAAAGGGAAAAATGAGGTTTCTGATCGATAATTCACAATTATAATCAATATTAAGCCCTTATCGCACCTTAATTTATAAAAAGCCAAATTTTAGCCTCCTAGAATTTATTTCTTGACATAGGGCTAGCTCCTTGATACCTTTAGCTTGCCTAAATTGAAAAGGGGTGAGATTAATATAACATGACAGGCGTAGTTGTTCGTTCCGGTGAATCATTTGAAAAAGCCTTAAGAAGGTTTACAAAGACTTGTGAAAAGTCCGGCATTTTGTCGGATGTAAAGAAAAATCAAAGATACGAAAAGCCTTCTGAAGAAAAGAAGCGCAAGCAAAATGCGGCTATTCGTAAACATTTGAAAGACGCGGCAGAAGCTCAAGCTTAAGTCACTCGCACTCTTTCTGAGTTGAAGAAGGCAATCCTTTAAACGGATTGCTTTTTTTATGTCTGGATTTTATATCTCATTTATAATCAAAGGCTTATTTCCAACCTTCTCTTCGAAATAATTAAAAATGCAACATTCGCAACGTTGCTTCTTTTCGATATTGATAATAAAGCGATCAACATATTTACGCGTAATAAAAAAGCCTCGTCCATGATCATCAAGCACACCTAAGGGCAATCCTAATTCATCTCTAGTCGTTTGCCTATCTAGCCAATAAAGTACGGTATGCTTATCTAATTTTCCACCACGATCTAAAATGGATACCCCAAATTTTTCTTTATCCAAACTGGCCGTAACACGCACGGCATCTTCGGGCGAGAGCTTAAAATCACGCACCCAATCTTGTTTACGATCCCCCACTTCATTGCGTGCCCCATAAAAGAGTGCGTTCGTCATCAATTCAATAAGCGCCACTTTAAATTTATTATGCACCGGTGTGCCCGCATAAAAATTAGCAATGGAACCGGAAATATCATCGATTTGTTCGGGCTCTACTAATTCAAAAGTTTGTTGTGAAAACGGAGCGACCATATAGCGTTCAATACCAAAAATGGCATTGTTCAATAAGGCATCCAGCATGTTTTTTATTTCTTTAAAATTCATAGGGACGGACTTAGCAATCACATTCCCAATATTATGATCTCTCACAATACGCATATAATCGTCCAAATTATAGGCCGTCATCAAAACCCGCTTGACCGTAGGATAATATTCTTCCACTTGCTTGAATAATTCAAATCCTGTCATATGCGGCATGTTAATGTCCGACAGAATCATGTCAAAGTGATTTTTGCTCAATATTTCCAGTGCTTGTAAGCCATCGTGCGCGAGATAAACCTCATGTCCAAATAGGCGTAAGGCATCGCCCAACATTGCCCGAATGATATGCTCATCATCTACCACTAAAATTTTGAACATGAATCCCTTTGGCTTTGACTAATTTTTAGTCGTGCAAGATCAGGAGTATAGCGCTAGTATATCTTTTCAATCTCTCGAAAGCAACCAAGCGAAGAGGATTGATAAAGATGCATTGGAAAAAATCCTGACAGGTTCGAACCCTTCTCAACAGAATGCCATTGCCTGGAATAAAAAGTCTCATCTTTTAGTACTAGCTGGAGCAGGAACAGGTAAAACTACCGTGTTAACAAAAAGAGTTCTCTATTTGTTAAACCAAAATGTACCTGCAGAAGAAATTCTCGCTTTAACCTTTACGCAAGCCGCCGCGAAGGAAATGCATAGCCGTATCAAAAAGGCTATGCAAACCACTTTGCAAAAATCTAGCCCTAATGCGAACCTCTTATCTATTCATACCTTTCATGCCTTTGCTTTGAAATTATTGCTCGAAACAAATGCAGGAGTTCCCAATTGGCAAAGACTTGGTTTTTCACAAGCGCCAAAAGTTACCACGGAAGCCGCCGAAATGCATTGGCTGAAATTACAGCAAAAAAAGTTTCCATTTACACTGAATGAGCTTTCCCAATGTTTAAATGGAAGCGATTTCCAATTAACCGATAGCGACGCACAAAAATTAAAACGCTACTATCAAAACTTTTTACAATCCACCGGACAAATTAGTTTTGGGGAAATGGTGACTTTCGCCACGAAGCTTTTTGCCATTGAAGCATTAGCGCCTTTATTACAAAATCGCTTTCAATATATTTTAGTGGATGAGTTTCAAGATACCAATCCCGAGCAAATGGCTTTTGTGTATCGCTTATTAAATGCTCAAACACATTTATTTTTGGTAGGGGATGATGATCAAGCAATTTATGGATTTCGTGGGGCGGGTGAAGAAAATTTTACAGATCTCCTTAAAAAATTCCCCGATCTAGGTATACAAAAATTGGAGTTGAATTATCGTTCCGCACCTCCCATTCTTCGTTTTGCGAATTCTATCATGCAGGGGAAAACAAAAGAATTACACAAAATATTAATTCCCGTAAAAAAAGGGGGGTTGCCCGTTCAGTTTAAATATCACCCTCGTGCTGTGGAACAAGGGCTATGGATGGTTAAGGAATTACAATTGCTTCATACTCAACAAAAAATAGCTTGGACGCATTTTGCCATTCTTTATCGTTTACATGCTTTGCGACCTTTCTACTTTGATTTAATCACAAAATATTTGGGATCAGAGGCAGCCAATGAAATTCATTTTCTCACCGTGCATGCCGCCAAAGGATTGGAATTTCCAGTAGTATTTTTTGTAGGCTTAGAAGAAGGATTATGTCCATACCATGAACGTGGAGAGAAAAAAAATGTTCGCCATTATGCTGAAGAGCGTCGCATTTTTTATGTCGGTGTCACCCGAGCTATGTCTTTACTTTATCTTTGCTCATGCAAATGCAGAACCTTACATGGAAAAACAAAAATTTTATCGTCCAGTTCATTTTTACCGAATCGCATGTTGCGACTGAAATTCAAAGTCTTTGATTTCATCGTTTCGTTAAAGAAAAAGGATTAGTTGTTAATGTTAGTGAATATATTATTGACCTTAATCTTCATGCTACGAAAATTAGGCATGCAAGTTTTGCTCGATGTTTTTAGGCCTAGCCATGGTGAGGCTTTTTTGCAAAAAAATTATTTAGCTTGGGCAAAATACACTTTGCGTCTTTATAAAGTAGAACTGCATGTAGAAGGTGCAGAGCATTTACCCAAGGATGGACGTAAAACCGTATTACTTTGCAATCATCAAAGCCAAATTGATATTCCCGCATTAGTAGCCGCATCGGAAAGAAGTTTAGGCTTTGTTGCCAAAAAAGAATTATCTCGCATACCCATGGTTAGCTATTGGATGAAAAGAGTCGGTTGTTTATTTATCGATAGAAAAAATAATTCGGCAGCCCATAGAGCCTTAGAACTGGCGGCTCAACAAATGCACATTCCCCTCGTGGTTTTCCCTGAAGGCACGCGCAGTAAAAATGGTCAATTTTTACCCGTTAAAAATGGCGGCTTTCGTTTAGCCTTGCTAGCCGATGCTTTAGCCCTACCTGTACTTATTAAAAACTCTCGTGAGGCCTTAGAAAATCGTCAGCCCAAAAAAGCAAGCGTGCATGTTTATATTCATTTTTTCCCTCCCATGCCCACCCATCAATTACCCGAAGATAAAGATGGAATAGGAAATTTGCGCAATTATGTATTGCAATGCTGGAACACGACATTACCATCGGATACGCCTTCCTAATGGGACAACGAGTGCATTTAAATCGCGCTTTATCCAAAATGGGATTAGGTTCTCGGACGCAAGCAAAAAAATGGATTGAGGCCGGCCAAGTGGAAGTCAATGGGATTACAATTTTAGATCCCGAAATGTGGGTGGATTTAAAAGATGACACGATTAAAAAAAAATCGTTGCCCAATGAGGAGGAGAATGAAAATGGGAAAAAAGATTCTCCTAAATCCATAGGTAATGTTATTGATACTCCTCAAGAACCACTTAAAAAGATCTATTTAGCTATGTATAAGCCAGTGGGATATGTTACCACCCGAAGCGATGAATTAAATCGTCAAACCGTTTATGACTTATTACCCTCAGAATGGCAGAATAAATGGATCTTCCCTATTGGACGTTTAGATAAGGACTCCGAAGGCTTATTATTATTCACCAATGACAGCGCCTTTTCCAATAGACTAACTGATCCCGCACATGCTATTGCCAAAACATATCATGTCCAGTTGGATAAAAAACCCTTGGCAAATGATTTGCAAACTTTAAGTGAAGGTCTAGTTATTGCCGGAGTAAAAACTCGCCCCGCACAATTTTCCGCATTGGAAGGTAAATGGGCGGAAGTTATTTTACAGGAAGGCCGTAACCGACAAATCCGAAAATCATTTCATGAACTGGGTTACAAGGTAAAAAGGCTGATTCGTAAAAGTATTGGAGGAGTAACTTTGGAGGGATTGGAATTGGGCAAGTGCAGAGTGCTCGATCAAAAGGAAATCCATAGATTTAATTATTAAATCTATGGAGTATAAAGCAAAGAATCTATTCCCAATGCACCATAAGTATCTACACTAGTTATGCGGATTAAATAAGTAGATTTTAGGGGAAATGAATACATATGATCCCTCCTTACAGGAACGTTCAATTGATAACGCACAAGACTATCAAGAGGGGTTATTCCTCCATCACCCCATTCAATGGTGGCCTGCGTCACAGAATCCGTGTAAGTATTCGCATCATCATCTATAGCGCGAAACGTTACTCCTAAATGTTCTTTTTTATTTAAGTCTTTATTCAACCCGTTCACCAGTATTTGCGGTGGGCTATTTTCCTGAATCTTAATATTAAGAGTTTTTTCTACAATTTCTCCGCATTCATCACTCAACTTGATAATTGCCTTAAAGTCGCCGGCACTCTGAAATGTATGCGGTATCGTTATTATAGAATCATGAGATAGTTTTAAATATCTACCCGAATTAGAATGATCTCCCCAATCTATTTTAACAGAATCTAAATACCCAATAGTATCACGGTCTTGCATGCGTAAAACGAGATTTATTTCCTTGTTTTTCAAAAAATAATTACCTTCCCCTCCAAAATCTGGAGACCAAAAGTACTGAGATATAACAGGTATTCGATTTGTAAAAAACACTAATGGCAATCGAAAAATAGAATCTTGTCCATTGTCATCCTTTACATGCGCTATCAAATCAAATGTATCTCGATAACTAGTTTCTTCTCTGTTCGGGTAAAGTTCTGAGTAATTAGAGATCGATAAAGTAATTTTCTTGTTAACTCCACATTCTCCTATTTGATTAGGAATTGAACCCAAGGTTTGGCTATTAGTTGGGCTGGTATTAAAAACAACTTCTTTACATTCCCCATCTAAATCTTGATCTTTAGCATCGTAGATAATTTCCTTGTAAGTATTACAAATTTTTAGAGGAGGAAGTTTCGCAGGCTTAAAAAATAAAACTGGTTTTTTATTAACCACCCAATCCAATTTTTTTGTTTTAGATCCCAAAAAAACTTCCTTATTTCCCGATTTAGCGTACATACTCAATTCCATGGAATCGTATACCACATCGATTTTCTTTAAAAGAATTGGGTCAACTGACTTGGTGTACTGTTGTGGAGTGGAGTTGCTTTTTTTTAAAGTCCATGAATACTTAAATAAGTTATTTGGGTTTTTAAGGGTAGCGTTGAAACTAAATGAATCGGGCACTCTCTGTTTGCTAGGAATATTAAAGTCAATTTGATAATCCAATTCTGCATACCAATTTTTTGGATCTCTTAATAAATTCATGTCATGATTTTGGTCTTGTCCTGCAAGAATATCCACCACTAAAGAATCATCTAAGTAATCAGTATAAGTGCATGCTATTGTATCTTTACCCGAAAGCAAATCCGTAAAGACAAACAAGCCATTTCCACTGGATTGCGGCGGATTACTTTCATTATCCTTCGCACAATAAGCCCCATCAAGGACCTCACCGGTAATGGCATCTTTAACCGTGAGAGCCACGGTTCTTTTTTCAACGTCTTTATTCCCCACCATATTGTGAAAATAATCACAACTATTTAATAAAAATAGCGATGACACTAAAAATAGGTGGAAAATCGAAATCATTATTCGTTGGGATCGAAGGCTAAATTATAACGTTTAACCATGCTTTTACAAGTATTTCGTGAGATTTGTAAATGATCTGCGGTGCGAGTGATGTTGCCTTTGTAATACTGCAAACAACGCTTGAGAATAACGCCTTCAAACTCTTCGCGATATTGTTCTAGCGTTTTATTTTCCAATTTAAAAGTTTCCGGCACGGTAGCTGCAGCAACCGTAGGGGATTCTAATCCCAAGTCACTCGCCGTCATGACTCCATCGACATGAAATAACCAAGCACGTTGCAAACGATTCTCCAACTCACGCACATTGCCTGGCCAATTGTGTCGATTCATCGCATCGAGTGCATCGGGAGAAAAATGCCAAGCCTCTTGACCAAAATGCTTTTGAATGAAAAACTTTGCTAAAACAGGAATATCTTCATGCCGTTCACGTAAAGCAGGGACCTTTAAAGGTAAAACATGTAAGCGATAAAAAAGATCCTGACGAAATTTTCCGGCTTGTACACGATCTTCCAAATTGTAATGTGTGGCTGCAATTAATCGAGCATCTACTTGTTGGGTTTCAGTGCTGCCCAATCGTTCAAAGCGACCTTCTTGTACAAAGCGTAACAGTTTCCCTTGTAATTCCATGGGTAAGTCGCCAATTTCATCCAAGAAAATAGTACCGCCAGCATGACTCTCCACTTTGCCAATTTTGCGACTACTCGCTCCTGTGAAGGCCCCTTTTTCGTACCCAAATAATTCGCTCTCGATCAAATTTGCCGGAATGGTTGCACAATCAATCACACAAAAGCCTTTATGAGAACGCGCACTTATTTGATGTATGATTTGCGCTAAATGGGTTTTGCCCGTTCCTGTTTCACCTGTAATCAATACGGGTAAATCGGCTGAAGCTAATTTACGCACTAATTCCAGCGTTTTTTCCATGGCACCACCCGGAGCACTAATCACACTATTACGCATTTTTTGTAGCGTATCATCTAGTTCTTGATTGCGTTTTTGTAATGCCGTAAGTTTTTCGCGATTTTGTTTTTCTTGCTCCGCGACTTCAATTAAAATACTTTCCATTTCTTGGCGTAAATCGGGACTTTGCAAAGCCATGGTTTGAAATTTTTGTTGTAAGCGCTGCAAAGGGACTGAGTTTAATTCGGTATTTACCAGCATTTTAAAACGTAAATGTAAATCACCTAACTCTATTAAATCGCCATCCTGCAAGGGGGAGTTTTGTATCAAAACACCATTAACTTTGGTGCCATTGCGGCTTTTCATATCAAGAATATGATAACCCTCTTCACGACTTAAAATATTACTGTGAAAAGAACTCACTTTAGCTTCATCAAGAAAAATATCATTACTCTCATGACGACCAATAGTTGTGATCATTTTTTTGAAAGTATAAGGTTCGATGTTTTGATTTTCAAAAATCAATTGTGCAAAAGGCGATCCTTGTGACATGCTATTCTCCAAGTGTTGCTAAAACGGAAATTAAATAGGCCCCCAATGCCACAGAAAAAGAAAGTCTTTGAGTAAATTGCCATTGTTGACTTTTGTTCAATTCGGATTGATTCATAATTCCGTATTTATCCTTATCTATTTGATCCTGCCGCATTGAGGCAAATATGGAAAGTAGCGCGCCTCCACCTTCAAGCAGGCCATAAGCTATTCCGCTCTTGAAACGTTTTTTCGCCACCCAGCCTAATCCCAAAGGAATTAGTCCATCACCTAAATTTATCATTTTTATAGCATTCTTGCTGGGTGAAATTTCGATTTTCAGGGGATGGCTTGCGACTTCAGCTGCGGTTAATTTTAAAGGTTCTGGTTTAATATCCTGCTCTTCCTCATAGCTTTCCTTGGCTACTTTGAAGTCTTTTAAAATACTCTCATCTTCATTTTCCGGAAATTGCCAAAGGCTATCAAGCAGTAATAGTTGATAAAAATGATCTACGGCTAAGGAGTCCTGCCCTAGCTTAGCGGCATTCATTCCCAAATACTGAAATATCTCTATAGAATCGGTTTTTGACAGGCTTGCATTATTTTTCAATGAATCCAAAACATCCCATGATTTTTGAAAATTCATATTATAAAAGTCATTCACCGCTGCATTTATATTCGCTCTAAGAGGAATTGTGGCGGCAAATAAAACAAAGAAAAAGGCAAAGAAAAAAAATCTTCTCATGGCTTATTTCGAATCACCTTATATCCACCATTCGCATTTATCTGTAAGGTATAAATAGTACCGGAAGAAACAAAAAGCGTACTTCGAATGGGGTGGGTAAAATTTACATGTGAGAGGCTAATTTTTAATAGGCCCGCAGGTAAAATCCAACCCTCGGAAATGCTTGGAGTAGTAAAATGAATGCTATCATTCAAAACAATGTCCACACCATCCAGCGACTCCACTTTCAAGCGAGCAGGAAATTCTGTCTTTTTTTCATTATTCTCCGTCAATAATGCACTATCCTTTTTGCCCTCTACAATCCTTAATGATGGAGTGACGTGATTTGGAGTAGGAGCTTCAAGAAGGACCGTATCCTTTTTTACAATTTGCATTTTTTCTTTTTTAGAGGGTAATTTTGAAGATTCCGTAACTTCAGAAGTATTATTTTCATTAATCACTTCGGGTGGTTTATTGGGGATTATAGCTTGATCCACCACCAAGCTTTCTTTAGCTGGAGCTTTAGGAACCATCACTTCGATTTTTAATGCTGAGGGTTGAGATTCAGTTTTATGGTGAAAAATAAAAAACCCGAAAATCATTGCCAATATCAAAGCAACTAAAACAACTAAGCCGCTAAATAATAATTTGGAGGGCACCCAGTAATTTTTCTTGGAAGTTACCGGTTCGTCTATCCCAACCGTTCGCCATGCATTATTTGATTTGGCCCAAGGCTGTAGCAAAAGCTCTTGCAAACTAATGTCTTGAGGCGATTTAGAAATCGCACTCTCTAATAATTCAATAGCCTCTTTATGCTCGCCTTGTTCACGTAAATAAAGATATCGTTTGCGAATTTCTTGCTGCGATATCCCCTTACGATTAATCAAAAAATGCCGCAGACAAGCCACAGGCTCTTGTCTTACTTCTAATGCCAGCCAAATCTTAGGTAATGACTCTATCAATGCCGGAGTAGCCTCTCCCGTTAAAGCCTGAAGGGTCAATTGCGCCGATTCGGGGGAAAGAATTTTTAATCGATCCAAAGGAGGATTGTAACGAGCCTTGCGAATTTGTCGAAAAATATCTTCTACATGTTCATGTTTAATTCCTGGATCGAATAACAATTTTCCTGTGCCCAAGAAAAAAATCACGGAAGCCATACTAAACAAATCGGAGCCAGGGTAACAGGGAAGTTTATCAACATGTTCGGGAGAAAGAAAAGCCGGAGTTCCTACAATTTTTGATTTTCCATCCGCGGCTATTTTTTTGCCTGCCATGCCAAAATCGCCGAGCTTAACAAAACCTTGAGTAGAAACAAAAATATTTTGCGGAGAAAGATCGCGATGCAAAACCCCTTGAGCATGGGCAACCTGCAAACCATTTAAGATTTGTTCTACAATCGAGAGCACCACAACTTCAGGCAAAGGGAAATGATGTTGAATCAATTCCAAAATATCGATGCCTTCAATATATTCCATGCAAATAAAAGCGATATCGTCTATCACACCAAAGTCATAAATACGAATAATATTCGCATGTTCTAAGCGCGCCATCATCATGGCTTCCGCTAAAAATTCATCGGGACTTAAAACCTCTTCGCAATTCGCAAAATTAGGAACTTTTAAAGCCACTACTCGATTAATAGGTTGTTGAATAGCTTTATAGACGCGAGAGGTTCCGCCTTCACCAATTAGTTGCAGGATATAAAACTTCCCAAAGGAATGTCCCGGCTGAAATAAGTCGGAATCTTTTAGCAAGTTTGGTTTAGTCATCAATTCAGAATGGGGTTAAAAATATACTGCTAATATAATGCAGAAGTTGTTTTGTAGCCATACAACCCAAGCAAATTTTGCAGACGTATGCCTTGTGTTTTTTTAAAAAAAATGAGGACTTAATGCGTGGCAGCATTGAATAAAGAGGCACTCTGCGCATCCGCATTATAAGAGCTACGCACCATGGGAGCCGATACACAAATGCGAATCCCATTTTCATGTGCATACTCTTTAAAAGCTTGAAATCCTTCTGGGTTTACAAAACGTTTCACCGGCAAATGTTCTGCGGAAGGCTGTAAATATTGGCCTAAAGTCAATATGTCTACTTTTAAACTTGCGATATATCGGATGATTTCTTGAACTTCAAAGTCCTCCTCACCCAATCCCAACATCAAACTGGTTTTGGTTACGAAGCCTTTGCTCTTAGCATAAACCAAAACCTCGCTGCTATCCCGCAGATTACCGCGCCCACGTACCTCTTTTTGCAAACGCATCACGGTTTCAAAATTGTGATTTAAAATATCCGGCTTGGCAGCAAAAATAATATCCAATAAATCATAACGGCCCTGCATATCCGGAATCAAAACTTCAATGCGACATTGCGGTGCCGCTTCACGGACTTTGAGAATGGTTTCGGCCCAAACCTCAGCGCCTTGATCGGGTAAATCATCCCGCGCTACGGAAGTAATCACCGCATACTTCAAATCCATAAGTTTTATAGACTGTGCTACTCGATTTGGTTCTTCTTTATCGTAAATTCCAGGCTTACCTTTAGGCACATCACAAAACTTACAGCCTCTTGTGCATATATTGCCCAAAATCATAAAAGTCGCGGTCCCTTTTGCCCAACATTCGCCCAAATTGGGGCAACTCGCGCTTTGACAAACCGTATTTAGCTTATGAGTTTCCACAATGGATTTAACTTTTGCATAGGCTTGGCCACCAGGAATTTTAGCCTTAAGCCAAGACGGTTTACGAAGCATAAGAGAACTTGCAATCATGAAGCGTAAAGATATTAATTGGAGGCATAACCTAGCAGGTCTAATAATTGTAATTTTATCCCGTTAAACCAGGAAAGTTTTTGCCAAGATTTTTTTTCGTCTTTATTCTGAGCCTTTGTTTACTCCCTGCTCTCATTAGAGCCGAAGTTACGCCACATTGGGAAGGCGGCGTACAATTGGGTTATTCGCTAGGCCAAAATGGCATGGGTTGGCCCAAGTATTATGATGTCACCCTCAAAAACCAAAATCGCGGCGGATTTTATGTCAGCAATTTACGCCTCAAATCGACCTTAGAATTTGACAGTAGTTTTTATGGTGTATTGCAAGGCAATTTATATGGGGCCGATATTCAAGATGCTTATCTCGTAAAAGACTGGATGGGTTATGAATTTAAATTGGGGAAATTTATTGGAGCGGGTTTACATAGCGCTCATGATGAATATGACACTACTCAATACGCACTGTTCACGCCGCTTTACGCACGCGCTTGGCAAGGCTTTAAAAAACTTTTTCACTATCGCGATTATGGAATTCAAGCCGAAAAAATTTCTTCGGATGGAGAACTTAAACAAAGACTTTTTATTCATAATGCCAGCGGCCAAAACGTAATTAATGATGAGCCTAATAATTATGCGGCTCCACCGGCTCAAGTTTTAGGAATTGATTATGCGGTGGATTATAAATTCTCTCAGTTTAGTACCATCGGTGGCCATATTGGCGCGCAAGCAAATCAAGAATGGGAAGACTTTTTTGGACGGCATGGTTGGTATAAAGTGCAGTATTGGTTTAAAACCAATTCCTTGCTCGATGGCTCGGCTTATCATCAATTTAATTTTCCGCATTTAAATATTTTAAATGAGTTCATGGTTATTTCTAATCGTAATTACCGAGTGCCGCCCGATTCTGCCGCATTAAAAACGTGGGGCCTTTCTTCCACTTGGTTGAAAGAACATAAGCCTTGGTTACATTCGGTGTGGCGTTATGAATTTTTTGATAATACCGACGGTTTAAACCCGGATGATGCTTTGCATATGCTTACCTTGGGTTTGATTTGGAATCCGGCGCCTCAAAGTTACCCCCATTTAAAAACTACTTTGGAATATACGCGCGTTTATGAAGAAGGAATGGTTAATCGCTCTGGCAATGATGTTCTGGTGGCACAATTACAGCATACCTTTTAAACCAATAGTAACTTTAATGTTACTAAAAAAAATCCCTAAACTTTAAATCCCGTCTGATTCCAAGCTTTATAAGTTCTGGTATCCAGCTTTCCATGTATCGGCCCTTTATAAACTCCAGCATCACATAATTTTTTTTGCAATATTTTCACGACTTCGCCATCGGAACCATAGCATAAATTTACTTTGGATTTTGCTGCATTTAAAATCTGTGCCGCCATTTTTCCTTCTGTTAAAAGTAAAGGGAAGGATTTTTGCACCGAAGTATAGAGAAATTTATGAAAGGTTTTCCAAGGCCCTTGATTAGGCTCAGGTTTTTCTTGTCGTTGGCAATGCGGCTTGCCCGCTACCACCAAACATCCTGCACTTGAATACTTTGGCGCCAGCCCATCTATATTCCAGCCACAATGCAAATTATCATAGGGGTTACCATAATATAATTTGTCTTTGCTATCATAAGGAATACCTTTTAAGGATCGACGGTAAAAACGATTGGCAGTTTGCCGCAAGGCTGCATGGCCATTTAATTTACCTTGTAAATGTTCACCCTTGGTAAGGTCAATGTAAAACCCTGGCTCTAATTGATTTACCCCTTTGCCTTGTAATCTTCCTTTGCGCTCGGCAGCCCATTTTACATTATCCCCAAATGGAACGGTAGATCCGGGGCAAGCAAAAACCTTTCCCGTTTTACGATTCCAAATTCCGAGTGTGCAATGCATATGACGATAATCCAAAACTTGCGGCGCAAGCAAAAACGAACTTTCCCATCCCGAAATATTGGCTTGAGGATTTGTGTTGGGATTAATTGTGGGACTATATCCACGCAAAGCAAAAAGTATTAATGTTTCCTTCCCTAAAGGAATTTGATAAGCGGTAAAAAGTTTATTTAAACTAGAATGTGAAATTTCGAGCTGCAAATTGTTACGGTGTTTCATCATATCGTTGCAAAATTATATTGTTTTTCTCAGACAAGTCACGAATATCTTTAAAAATCATTAAACCATTTACGTTTTGAATTAATTAAACAGGATATTTTCTTGGCATAGCATTCGCTTTCTCATACACCAATAACCAAAAAGGAGTATTCACATGAAAACATTAATTTATAATCCCAATAATTGGCTTGATCAATTTTTTACGGATGTCGATAAGGAATGCCGACCTGCATCCACCGAGCACGCGCAATTTGCTCCGGTAATTGATGTGGCTGAAGTAGAAGATGCTTATTTACTCAAAGCCGAATTACCCGGCGTACCGAAGGAGAATATTAAAATTGAAGTGCGTGATAATCGTTTAATTGTCAGTGGCACAAAACAAAGTCTTATTGAGAAAAAAGAAGAAGGCAAGTATTACTATAGTGAATCACGGAGTGGTACTTTTAGTCGAAGCTTTGATCTCCCTCGCCATGTAAAACCCGATGCCATTACTGCCGAAAATGTAAATGGCGTATTGACGGTTAGGTTACCTAAAGTACAAGACGCCTCGGCCAAGTCAATTGAAATCAAATAAACTTTAACCATTGGCCTCTGCGCTTACGCAGGGGTCAATTTCATTTCTAAAATAAAAAAGCGAAGTGAGTGATGACTTCGCTTTTTTATTACAAAAAAAATGAGTAAATAAATTCGTAATTAAAATTTACGAATTTATTTAGCTACGGATTCAGCATGTGCCGCATGAGCCGCTTCTGCGGCAGCAGCCGCTTCTAAGCCATGCTCTTTGAGCTTACGCCATAAAGTAGACCGAGAAATCCCCAAACGTCGTGAAGCTTCGGTATGATTATCTTTGCAAAGCTCTAAAGCTTTTTGAATATAAGTTTTTTCCAATTCACCCAAAGTCATCAGTGAATCGGGCGTTTCCTGAAATACCGCCTTGGGTGCTTCGGATTTAGCCATGGATTTAGGTAATGCAAATAATTGTGGCGGGGCATCATCATGCACTAAATATTCAGGCAAATCATCCATGCCAATGTGTTCGGTTTCACATAAGGCCACAGCATGTTCTATAATATTTTCTAATTGGCGAATATTTCCCGGATAATCATAATTCATTAAAGTAGCTTCTGCATTTTTAGCCATACCTTTGATATTTTTTTTATTCGCCGCATTATATTTTTTCACAAAAGTGCGAATCAAATTGGGAATAGAATTTTTTCTTTCGCGCAAGGGCGGTAAAGTAATGTGAAAAATACTTAAGCGATAATATAGATCTTCGCGAAATTGACTAGCCGTAATGGCCTTATGCAAATCCTTATTGGTGGCCGCAATTACCCGCACATCCACATATTTATTTTCATTGTCACCCACGCGACGAATTTCTTTTTCTTGTAAGAATCGTAACAGCTTCACTTGAGTAGTTAAGGACAACTCGCCCACTTCATCCAAAAATAAAGTGCCTTTGTCAGCCATTTCAAATAGACCTTTACGATCCGCCACTGAACCGGTATACGATCCTTTGCGAGATCCAAAAAGTTCACTCTCCACCAAATTTTCGGGAATCGCACCGCAATTCACTGCCACAAAACTTTCTTCGGAACGGGAGCTTAAACGATGAATAATATTCGCGACAAATTCCTTGCCCGTGCCGCTTTCCCCCGAAATAAGAATAGTGCTATTAGTTGGAGCAACCTTGGTTAAAGTGCGCAGGATTTTTTTCATGGAAAGCGAAGAGCCTAATAAATCTTCCAGTAAATGCTCTTCTAATAAGCGCACATTTTTGCGGGTGAGCGAATGGGATAAAGCTTTGGCGGCCAATGATTCTACCAGCTTAACATTAATCGGTTTGATTAAAAAAGAATGTGCGCCATGTTGTACCGCTTGCTCCGCCTTTTGCGTATCGCGTACGGTAGTCAAAATAAAAATATCTATACCTGGATTATGCTCTTTGGCTAAATCCAAAATATCCAAATTATCAATGGTCAAAAATTCGGTGGAAAGAAATAAGCCGCCAAAACCACCTTGGCTCAGCAGTTTAATGGCCCCTTGACCTCCACTGCTTTCCATAATTTCAGTATTCGCCAAAGACCAATTATTAAAAATCTCTTTTTTAAGATCCGCATCGCTGTCGAGAATGAGAATTTTCATATTTCCCTACTCATACATTTGGGTTCTGTGAATTTCAAAATATTTACTTTATACTTTATAAAAGTTACCGTAACTTATGGGTTAATTTTAATTAACCCTACACAAAAAAGGATTTCGCTTTTTCAAAAAAAGATTTCGGGTGATGCGTTTCTTGCAATTTCTCCAATTCGCGCAACACTTCAATTTCTTTGGCATTCATGCTAGTAACGGTATGCACGTGTACTTTTACATAGTGGCTACCGCGTCCGCTGCTATTGACTTCGGGCAAACCCTTGCCTTTTAAGCGCATCATTTTTTCACTCTGTGTACCGGCAGGAATTTTTAAATCGACATCGCCATCAATGGTTTTAATGCGTACTTCGCCGCCCAAAGCCACGGTGGTATAAGGTACTTCTACCGTAGCATACAAGTCACTGCCGCGCCGTTCAAAGGTTTCATCCTTGGCTTCTTGAATTGCCACCATTAAATCACCCGCTCCGCCGCCTTGTTGACCGCGATGGCCTTCGCCACGTAAGGTGAGATAATTACTTTCATCTACTCCAGGAGGAATATCAATCGAAAGGGTAACCTCTTCTTGCAATCGACCGGAACCATTGCAATCTTTGCAACGCACTTTAATGGTCGATCCCATGCCCGCACACTCAGGGCAAGTGGTCACATTTACAATTTGTCCAAAAATAGAATTTTGCACTTGACGAACTTGTCCTTGACCGCCGCAAGTACTGCAATTTTGCTTACCCGTGCCGCCTTGGCCAGTGCAAGTTTTACAAGCATTAAAGCGTTTGAGCTTTACTTTTTTAGTAACACCTGTGTTAACCTCAGGAAGGGTAACCGAAATGGCAATTTGAATATCTTGTCCGCGTGGAGGACCCGAACGCGCGCGTCCTCGCCCACCTTGACGGCCAAAACCAAATGATTCACCACCGCCGCCGCCAAACACATCTCCAAAGGCACTAAAAATATCTTCGAAATTACTAAAGCCCTGTGGACCGCCACCGCCTTCAGCCGCATGTCCAAAACGATCGAATTGCGCTTTTTTCTGCGCATCCGAAAGTACGCCATAAGCTTCGGCGGCTTCTTTAAACTTTTCCTCAGCTTCTTTATTATCCGGATTTTTGTCCGGATGATATTTCACTGCAAGTTTTTTATAAGCCGCCTTGATGGCGCTAACATCGGCGTCTTTAGGGACGCCGAGAACTTCATAGTAATCTCTTTTAGCCATTAATCCACAACCTCGAAGTCAGCATCCACAGCATTATTATCCTTCGCGCCTTTATCCTTTTTTTCACCTTCTTCTTTGGTGTTGACAGTAGGTTCCGCTTGGGCTTTTTCCGCAGCCGCTTTGTACATGGCTTCGGAAAGCTTATGCGAAGCCGTTTCTACTTTTTGAATAGCCGCTTTCACTTCATCCAAGTTTTCCGATTTTTCGATTTTCTTCAGCTCGGCAACCGCTTCTTCTACTGCGGTTTTATCTTCGGCTGAAATTTTATCGCCATGTTCTTTCAATAATTTTTCAGTATTGTAAATCATGTTCTCAGCTTGATTATGCACTTCCGCTTTTTCCTTTTCCTTTTTATCGGTTTCGGAATTCGCTTCGGCTTCTTTAACCATGCGGTGAATTTCATCATCGGATAATCCGGAAGAAGCTTCGATTTTTATTTTCTGTTCTTTACCGGTGGCTTTATCTTTGGCCGAAACATGCACGATACCGTTAGCATCAATATCAAAAGTCACTTCCACTTGTGGCATGCCACGAGGTGCTGGAGGAATGCCGGTTAATTCAAAGCGACCCAAGGTACGATTATGGCGAGCCATTTCGCGTTCACCCTGCATGACATGAATAGATACCGCGGTTTGATTATCTTCCGCCGTTGAGAACACTTGGCTCTTGCGCGAAGGAATGGTGGTATTGCGTTCAATGAGCTTAGTCATCACGCCACCCAAGGTTTCAATACCCAGTGACAAAGGCGTTACGTCTAATAACAACACATCTTTTACTGCGCTATCCCCAGCGAGCACACCTGCTTGTACTGCGGCACCAATAGCTACCACTTCATCAGGATTCACACCTTTATGCGGTTCTTTACCAAAAAACTCTTTTACTTTTTCTTGAATTGCAGGGATACGCGTCGATCCACCGACCAAAATCACTTCGTCGATTTGATCTTTGCTAATGCCCGCATCTTTCAAAGCTTTAGCGCAAGGCTCAATGGATCTATCGACCAAAGACTGAGTAAGTTGGTTGAATTTAGCTAAGGATAAAGTCATATCCAAATGTTTAGGACCGGAAGCATCTGCTGTAATAAAAGGCAAATTAATATTCGTACTAGTGGATCCGGACAAATCAATTTTGGCTTTTTCGGCCGCTTCTTTTAAGCGTTGCAAGGCCATTTTATCATTGCGTAAATCAATGCTATTTTCTTTTTTGAATTCTTCAGCAATCCAATCCATAATCACTTGATCAAAATCATCGCCACCTAAATGGGTATCACCATTGGTAGCCTTTACTTCAAAAACACCATCGCCAATTTCCAAAATGGAAATATCAAAAGTACCGCCACCTAAATCGTATACGGCAATAGTTTCGTTTTTCTTTTTATCGAGACCATAAGCCAAGGCCGCAGCCGTAGGCTCATTCACAATGCGTAACACTTCAAGACCCGCAATTTTACCGGCATCCTTAGTGGCTTGGCGTTGGGAGTCATTAAAATAAGCAGGCACCGTAATCACCGCTTGGGTAACCGATTCGCCTAAATAATCTTCCGCAATTTTTTTCATACTTTGCAAAATCATGGCAGAAATTTCCGGAGGTGTGAATTTCTTACCGTCAATATCCACCGAAGCGGGATCATTAGGTCCGCCGGCAATTTTATAGGGCAAGCGTTTTTCTTCTTGCGAAACTTCACTGCGCATATGACCCATGAAACGCTTAATAGAATACACGGTTTTTTCTGCATTAGTAATAGCCTGGCGTTTAGCCACTTGACCGACTAAGCGATCGCCATTTTTTGTAAAAGCCACGATAGAAGGAGTAGTGCGTGCGCCTTCAGCATTAGGAATAACGGTGGGTTTACCACCTTCCATAACGGCTACGCAACTATTTGTGGTTCCTAAATCAATTCCAATTATCTTACCCATGGTATTTTCCTTTGTTGATCTTTTTTAATTTTTGTTATTCTGCTTTGCCAGTGGATACTATCACTTTGGCATGCTTCACGATTTTAGATTTAACCTTATAGCCTTTTTGAAAAACGCTGATGATTTTATTTTCTTCAACAGTATCACTAGGCTGCTGCATTAAGGCTTCATGTAAATTTGGATCAAACTCGGCGCCGACTGGATCAATGGCTTCAAGTCCTTCATCTTCTAAAACATCTTTGAACTTATTGAAAATAAGACGAATGCCTTTTTCAAAATCTTCCAACTTATCCGTTTTATGTTTTGGATCAAAAGCCAAATAAAAATTATCTAGCACATCGGTTAATTTTCCTAATAACTTGCTATTTGCATTCGCTATTAGCTCAAAGCTTTCACGCGCTGTGCGTTTACGAAAGTTTTCGAACTCGGCATACAAGCGAACATATTGATCATTCGTCTTATTGTATTCTTGTTCAAAATTCACCGAAGAATTTGTTTTTCCTTTTTCTGATGCCGTATTACTATTCTGCTCTTGCGAAAACTCTGATTCCGTTTGTTCGAATTCCGCTTCCGGGAAAGTATTTTCTTCTGTTGTTGAGTCCATTAATCAATCCTATAGTTTTTACTTAAAGTCTTTGCTGTAAAATCCACGATGGAAATTAATTTGGAGTATGGCATTCTCTTTGGACCAATAATGCCCAAGACGCCATGACTCTCTCCCATTTCAAAAGAAGCGGTGATGGTAGAAATAGCTTTGAATTTCTCTCCATCCACATGTTCTTCTCCAATAGTTACTTTCACACCTTCTGTATCTCCACGCTGACGCAAAAAGTGTACCAAAGTAAATTGGGAGCCTAATAGTTCCAAAATGCCACGTAAATTTTCGGATTTCCCGAAATCCGGCTGCAATAGCATTTGGGCCGACCCGTAAAATTGAATTTTTCCTGCCTTTTCGGCGTTCCATAGTTTCGTTATGGAACGCAAATAGAATTGAAATATAAGCTTTTCTTCTTCATGTGTTGCAATTCTAATTTTGTTTTCGAAATAATCGTTCAAAAACGCAACATTTTTTCCAGATAATTCGTCATTAATACGATTTGCCATGGCTTCTAGCTTAAAAATGGAGATTTGTGGGAAGGGATGATTTAAAATGGTTTGAATAATGGTATCAGAAATAAACACTATCATTAAAATTTTATGCTCTGAAACCGTGACGATCTTTAAATGTTTGAAAAGCCCTTTATCCAAAGCCGGTGTTAAAGCGACTCCTAATAAATGGCTAAAACGGCTAAGCGCCTCTGCCGTGTTGGAAAGCAAATCCCCTTCATCGGGAGGCTGCAATTCCTTTTCGATTTCGTGCATTTCATCCGGAGATAAAGCTGGGATTTGTAAAACTTGATCGACATAAACGCGATATCCCCAATCCGTGGGCATGCGACCTGCAGAAGTATGCGGCTGTTCTAAATAACCAAGATCTTCAAGTTCTGCCATAGTATTGCGTAATGTGGCACTGCTGGCTTGAAAATCAGAACGAAGACTGAGGAACTTAGACGATACGGGCTCTGCTTTTGCGATGTAGTAGTCCACTATCGCTGCCAAAACATTCTTTTGTCGAGTCGTTAATTTAGCCGGAAGCATACCGTGTTAACTCTCCTTAAAACATAAAAATCCCCCAGTAACCTGGGGGATACGTTAACCCATGGGGTAACGGATGATTTACATCATTCCGTCCATACCGCCCATGCCACCCATTCCACCCATACCGCCCATGCCGCCGCCGCCAGAAGATTTCTCTTCTTTTTTCTCAGCGATTAAGCAATCGGTAGTGAGGAGTAAGCCAGCAATGGAAGCTGCATTGATTAATGCCGTAGTAGTAACCTTGGCTGGATCAATAACACCTGCGGCGATTAAGTTTTCATAAACGCCAGTGCGAGCATTATAACCGAAGTCATCTTTACCTTCGCGTACTTTGTTGGCAACTACGGAAGGTTCCGCGCCAGCATTCAAAGCAATTTGACGTAAAGGTTCTTCTACTGCACGACGTACAATGGATACACCAATGGCTTGATCACCGGTTAATTTCAAACTATCAAGTGCACGCAAAGAACGAATCAAAGCTACGCCGCCGCCCGCGACAACGCCACTTTCAACCGCAGCACGAGTTGCATGTAATGCATCATCAACGCGATCTTTTTTCTCTTTCATGGCTGCTTCCGTAGGAGCTCCAACTTCAATCACTGCAACCCCGCCGGCTAATTTAGCCAAACGTTCTTGCAATTTTTCTTTATCGTAATCCGAAGTGGTTTCTTTGATTTGACGTTTGATTTGTTCTACGCGACCACTGATATCAGCTTTTTTACCAGCACCATCAACAATGGTGGTATTGTCTTTATCAATAGTAATAGTCTTCGCATTGCCCAAATCTTCCAAAGTGGTATTTTCCAATTTGAAACCAGTTTCTTCGGAAATCACACGACCACCCGTTAAGATAGCGATGTCTTCCAACATAGCTTTGCGACGATCACCAAAACCAGGAGCTTTTACAGCAGCAATTTTTAAAGTGCCACGTAACTTGTTTACTACCAAGGTAGCCAAAGCTTCACCATCGATATCTTCACAGATAATGACTAAAGGCTTGCCGCTTTGTGCGGACTTCTCAAGAATAGGCAACATGTCCTTCATGGAGCTAATTTTTTTATCATGAATTAAGATAGAAGCATTCTCTAAAACAGCTTCCATAGAATCAGGATTGGTTACGAAATAAGGCGATACATAACCGCGATCAAACTTCATACCTTCGGTGATGCGCAAATTAGTTTCAGCAGATTTAGCTTCTTCAATTTGAATCACGCCATCTTTGCCCACTTTTGCCATTGCTTCAGCAATCCAATTGCCGATTTCGATTTCATTATTAGCTGAAATAGAAGCTACTTTAGCCCATTCTTCTTTAGTGGTAACTGGCTTAGCCATTTTATTAATTTCGGCAACAAGTGCTTCGGTTGCAAAATCAATACCGCGTTTTAATTCAATTGGGCTAGCGCCAGCGATCACATTTTTGAGACCTTCGGTTACAATAGCTTGTGCCAATACCGTAGCAGTGGTGGTACCGTCACCGGCAACGTCAGAAGTCTTGGAAGCGACTTCTTTTACCATTTGCGCGCCCATATTTTCAAAAGCGTCTTCAAGTTCAATTTCTTTAGCTACGCTAACACCATCTTTAGTGGAGCTTGGAGAACCGAAGCTCTTAGCGATAACTACATTGCGGCCTTTAGGTCCGAGAGTGATTTTTACTGCATTCGCTAATTTGTCCACACCTTTTTTAAGAGCGGTACGAGCGGCAGTATCAAATAAAAGTTGTTTTGCCATGGTTAATTTCCTTTGTTGATTTTGTTTTTATTAAAATTTTTAGATGATGGCTAAAATATCGCTCTCGCGCATGATCAAATAATCTTTACCGTCTACGGAAACTTCAGTACCGGAATATTTACCGTATAAAACCGTATCGCCCACTTTAACTTCAGGCTTTACTAAGGCACCGGAATCCGAGGTTTTACCTGGGCCAGCGGCGATGATTTTGCCTTTCTGGGGTTTTTCTTTGGCATTATCTGGTATGTAAATACCGCCAGCGGTTTTTTCGGCGGCTTCGAGTGCTTCTACTAAAACTCGATCTGCGAGGGGTTTAACGCTCATAAGAGTCTCCTTTATGGTTTATTGACTTAGCACTCGATAAGTGTGAGTGCTAAAATTCGAAGACAAATATATCATGTCACGGTTTTAAAAGCAAGCTTTTCTAATAAACAAACTAAATCCGAAACAAATACGTTTTATTTCCTGTAAATCCAACGAAACCGAAATAATTTCGTTTTATTTTGAAACAATTGCCGGAGCAACCGGTGTAAGCAAACTCTAAAGCCTGATGAGAAGAGTATGCATCATTTTCCTTAATACCTTTTTGTTCATGATCTTTTCTTTTATGCGCCAACATCGTTGGAAATTATTGTGGCCACTAATGCTCGGAGCCGGAGCTGGTTTGATCGAAGCCATTTTTGTATTGCTGCTTAAAAATGTAATTGGAATGCCAGGCAGTAAAACTGTTTTGATCAATCACTCGGTAAATAGTTCAGCAAACAATTCCACAAGTAATTTGCTTAGTAACTTTAATGTTACCTTAATTCCCTCCTTTTCATTGAGTCTCCCACTTTTATTATTGGGACTGGTTACTTTGCGAACGCTTTTACAATTCGCCCAAATAGAAACCGAATTGCGCTTATTAAAATCCTTTGGTGATATTTTTAGAGAAGACTTTTTCGCACAACTGAAATCCCGCCTAGCTCCTTTATATCGCGCCCCTTATGCTGAAGCCTTGATTAAAACCTTAAAAGAAAATTGGGTTAAGGTCTCGCATGGTCTCACTGCCTTTTTTCATGGTGCCAGTGCCGCTTTGCAATTGCTCATTTTTTTGCCCTTATTGTTTTTCTTCTCCTGGAAACTAGCTGCGCTAGTAGTAGCCTTTGTGTTACCGGTATTTTTGGTGATACGCGGTCGTTTACATTGGTTTAATACCGCCGGAATGGCTTGGAACAAAGCTGAGCAAAAACTGCATGCCGCTTTAAACGGTTTTAGCGATAGCTTGGAAAATATTTTGGGTAATGGAGAGTGGTCTTCGCAAAGTCAGGCCTTAGAAAAAACTTTAGCCGCTACTGCCCAACAAGAAAGAAAATGGGGACGCTTGCAAGCTGCTTTTCCTCCACTGATGGAATGGTTCTTTTTTGCTTTACTCGCAAGCTTTGCTTTACTTGCCTTGCAGGGAAGTTGGTTGGGAAAAGATAATGCTAATAATTTTTTCCCCTTTTTGATTTTATTGTTTTTTTTGCATCGCCCTTTACGCGAAGCTACGCGACAATTCCCAATTTATTGGCAAGGTGAAAAAGCTTGGAAAGAAATTGAACAATTAAAACTTACCCTAGAAAACTTAATTGAAATTCCTACGCCCACTTTATCCAAAGAAAAACGTTTTGAAATATCCCAATTACGATTTTCGTATGGTTGGGAAATGGGATCCGAAAATAAACCCGTGTTTGCAAGACTAGATGCACAATGGGATGGTGCAGCCTTCACGGCTATACAAGGACCAAATGGCACGGGAAAAAGCACTCTACTAAAATTAATCGCGCGTATGGAAATGCCGCAAGGCGGTCAAATCCTCTATCCTCAATCAGTCATGCAACAAGACCAAATTTCCCTTGCCTACTTGCCACAACGCGTGCAAGTCCCGGAGTTTTGGCCGGAGGCATGGAAGCGTTTAAGTTACGATACACCTATGTTACCTAAGGCTTTAAATGAGATTTTAAATATTGAGTCGCTTATCGAGAAAATGCAACAACTTGGTGCGATGGCTTTATCCGGTGGTGAGCGACAAAGACTTTGCTTAGCGCGCGCTTTTAGCTCTTCCAAGCGCTATCTATTATTAGATGAACCTACGGTTTGGCTGCCTGGGAATGAAAGAGCGGAAATTATGCGCGCGCTAATTAAAATATGGAGAATGCAGAATAGTTCGCTAGGACAGCGAGGACTATTACTCGTTTCCCATGAACCCGAATTAATTGCCATGGCGGATATTGTTTTAGACTTTACACCTTCGGCTATTGCAGTATGAATAAAGCGGACCTAAGTGCTTGCTATTTTAATTGGCGAGGTTGGGGATTAATTTTACCCGCTTTAATTTTATTGGCTTTTCGCATTCACGTACACACAAGCCTGCAACCCTTATGGTTATTGCTTATTATTGTAGCCGCCAGTTTAAGATTATTTTGTGGTTTTTATATTGAAGCGCATACGAACAATTACGCGCTTTCCGAACAAGGTTTATGTCAAAAAGGACCTTATAGCTTTAGTCGCAATCCGCTTTATTTAGCGAATATTTTAAATGCCCTCGGTTTAATCGGTTTTGTGCATTGTACGCCTTGGTTTATCAGTTTGTTGTTGATAACATGGATGTTACTCCATCATATTTTTCTTATTAAAATGGAAGAGGATTTTTTAGAAAACTATTTTGGAGAAATTTATTTGATGTATAAAAAAAATGTGCCGCGTTGGTTGGGGTTTTCGCCCATGCGAAATGCCTTTAGTGAAAGTTGGAAAAGTCCATATCCTTTTCGCCAAGCATTTAAATCTCAGGGAGGAAATATTTTGAAAAATTTTACCCTCGTTTTTTTATTTTGGATTTCCGCTTAAATGGTTTTTTTGATTTATCGTTTGCTATGGACTATCGCCTACCCTTTTACAAAAGTCTTAACGCAATGGGGAACGCTTTTCGCTATAAATAAAAAACGCCCGTCTTCCTCATGGCATATTCGCGAACGACTGCACTTAAATTTAAAAGAAAACCCCTCGCCCAAGATTTGGTTTCACGCGGCATCATTGGGGGAATGCAAAGGTTTAGTAGGACTTATTCATGCCTTGAATTCAAACTTAAAATCGGAAAGCATTTTGCTCACCGCACAAACCGATATTGGACTGCGTTATTTAAAAAATCATTTTCCAAATAATTCGTCTATTACTCCTTTTGATCATTATCCACTTGTAGAAAACTTTATCCGTAAAAACCACATTACTTTATTTGTGCTTTATGAAAATGAAATTTGGCCCAATACAATTCAAGCTTGTAGCAAAAATAAAGTTTCTGTTTGGATGGTTTCGGCGCGAATGTCTCCGCGTGCAGAAAAACTTTTTCGCTGCTTTCCCAAAAGTGCGCGAATACTATTAAATCAAATACAGTGGATTCAAACCCAAAACCAAGAAGATCAATTTCGTTATCGTAATTTATCTGATACACAAGTCGATATAGGTTTTGACTTTAAAGCTTTGCATTATGGATTATTGAATCTTACAGAGAAGCGAGATTTTAAAGCTCAGATTCACAACAATAAAACTGAAGGTGGCGAACTTCCTAAGCTGGCCTTTATTTCTTTGCATTTAGCAGAGTTACGTTTATTGTTACCCACACTTCCCTTGTTTATGAAAAAGCATTCTCTAACTTTTTTCCCGCGCTATGAAAAAGAGTTTCCCGAATTCATTGCTTTATTAAAACCGTTTGGTTTTTTAACCTTTAACCAAAATTCTGATGCTGAATTTTTAATTGTTGATAAAATCGGCGAAGTCGAGAAAATGTGTCCCACATTTTCTGTTTCCTTTGTCGGCGGAAGCTGGAATGGTAAAGGCTGTCATAATTTGTGGGAACCTTTATGCGCAGGAAATAGGATTTTCTTTGGTCCCTCTTTTTACCATCAAGAAAATTTGGCGCGAAAATTATTGGATAATGGGTTAGCTAGCGTGGCGAAGGATCCTGTTGATTTGCTGGGGCAATTAGAAAAGGCCGAAAATAATCTCGCAAATATTTCAGCAATGGTAATGGAATTACAAAATAATTTGCTCGGTGCACTAAAAAACATACCCGCACGTATTGAGGTTCACCTACACTGATACAATCGGTCACTGAGCATGCCCCTCTGCGGCCACTGAGCTTTCACTTCGGTCACTGAGCTTGTCGAAGTGACCGTAACTGGGGCGTTTCGACAAGCTCAACGTCCGTATAAATTCGCTCACTGAGTGCGTCGTTATTTAGTCACAACCCTATCGCACTTCGGTCTGGACTGTCGCGCTTCGGTCACTGAGCCTGTGGAAATGACCTTCAATGTTCTCCACATAAAGCATTGTCATTAATTTTGGAATTAGGGCGATGGCAAATTGCCTTTTCCATGGAATAATTAATTCCATCGTATGGTCGATGCTCCTTCTGTTTTGCCCGCAACCAATCCAAGCTCGGCTTGGCTGTTTCGAGATAGGCATCCATGGTCTGACACGCTTCAGAAAGGGCTTCTCTGTCTGATGTTTCTGTTGCGGCTCGATTAAGGACATAACGATACATGAGATTTGCATTCTCGGTGTCCCATAATGTTCCCAAATCCATTTCCGATGCGCCCTTAATCAAATATTTTCCGCTTGTATCCACAAGCAATTTGCGTATGATGACTCTTTGTGTTTCATTACATTTGGAAATGTAAAGATGCAAGCTATGTGCATGGGTTAATAGATCGGTCCATTTTGAGAATGTGGATAACCAAGTCTCACAGGGTATAGTGTCCTGGAATGTTAAGTCTTCTGCAACCTCAAGCAATTCGATTCGCGAAGCAATGTTCACAGTAGTATCACCTAGCATAAACCATACCGATTTTGGATCGATAAATTGCGCAAACCCAGAATAGATATCAGACGCAAAATAGGCTTTCCACCAAGCATTGATTGAATCAGGTTGAAGGGTATGCGAATATTTTCGTAATCGGGATTCTTCAAACCGCGCTTCCCATAGCATCGTGTCTTTTAAGGTCTTTCGCAAAGAAGCGATGGTATCTGCCGCAATTGAATTGGTGGAGTCTAAAGGGAAGGATTGCATGAGTCGAAAACGATTTTGTTTATTTTTTGTTTTCCTCCAGGTTTTCGCAATGGCTGGGACATCGGCGGTAGTGGCAGCCTCGCCTATTCCATTCGCCAAACACCATCCCACCCATTCACTTTTTTCGGACTCCATTCGTTTTAGAAAAGTTGAAAGGTATTCTGGATTCTTGGTGTTACGGATAAATTTGCATGCAGTGTGACGTGACATTTCCGTTCCAAAAGTGAGAAAGGGTAAAGCCATTTTCCAATTGGATGACGTGGATAGCTTTATCAATTTCGACAATGCCTGTTGACTTTGTCTTCCATCTTCTGAATCTAATAAAGAGAATATTGCCGGCAAGGAATCGCTTGATGCCTTTATTGAACCTGCAAATATAGATGTCGCAAGAAAAATTAGGGTATAGATCATACGGATTCTTCTGCTACAGGAACTTCGCCAAACCGTCCTTTTGGCCGAAGTATGAGAGTGTACATTTTATCAGGGTGCCGTGGATCGCTAGCTTCCAGATCTTCTTTGTCCAAAAATTGTAAGGGGAAGTCACAAAGATGTCCTTTAATTCCGGATAATTTAGAGGCCTGTGCGGAATCGAATTCCTTAAGAGCATTAAAATTAGGTAACGTGTGTGCACTGTTACGTGGAATTTTGGGAAATACACTCTCGTAAATTATTGTGTTATCACCGGAAATTTTGTTCCATTGTGCGGTGAATGGATCTTTGAGATCCAATTCGTCAATATTTAAATGCTCTTTCCAAAGCTTTACACGCAATTTTCTGGCAAAGGCACGTGCTTTAAAAGGCTTTTCTTTCATGAAAGAATCTACCTCATTCTCGTCCGCTATGAGTCCAGCGATTTCAGAATCTCTATTACCCAACATACTGCGATCATTAATATTTGCTGAGCCAATTACCACCCAGGAATCGTCTACTATCATGCATTTGATATGCACATAAATTTGTTCTGTAATCCATCCTTTTCCAGCAAGGTTACCATAATTACGCAAGCAATGAATCGAAACTACTTTTCTAACATCTTCCGCGTTCGCGGTAGGGCCAATCAATGCTCGAATACGCTCGAGGAAGGATCCTGCTCCCGAGCGAATCAATGTCTGATATTGCCAATGCATAGTCTCTTGTGTATCCCAAGAACTCAGCGGGCCTTCGGGGTGCGCAGGCAACACAATAGTAACTCGGAAGTCCTCACTATTTTTGATGGCTAAACCGATTCGTTTTACCAAGGCATCTGCAATAGTATTTTCGACAGTTGAAGTTCCAAAATGCGAAGTGAAAAATTGATTTTCGATATGAATATGATGCTGAGATAATTTAATCAAATTCAAATACATATCTAAAATGGAATGTTCGGTTTTCGGCAACCCACATGAGGCAGAGTTTGCCGAGCGATGAATTTGTACCCAATCGGTGGCGTCAGGAATCGGTTTAGCAGGTGCTATGGAAGTGACCGTATCATATTTATTTTGAAAGTTCCAGCGGCCTGCAAAAATTGCATCTACATCCGCCACTGAGGGGCCTTCGATGCGGAGATGCACATCATGCCAAGGCATACGAGGACTATTCGAAGCATTGCCCGTGCTTTCCAAACAGGGGTTATAAAATTCCGTGCTACTCCATCTTTTATCCGCGACCACGGAATGGTCAGGAGTGTCCCATCGGCCTGCTGCTAAATCAACTCCGCCAAGAAAAGCCACCTTGCCATCGACAATCACAAATTTTTGATGATGAGACCAGTAACTTCCAGGATCATGTAAAGACACCTTAATATTCGCATGGAGACCTTCTAGTTTTTTCTGTATAGACTCCCCATGATTACCTGCAGAATCGAAATGTTTCGGATTCCAAAGTAAGATTTTGATGATCACACCGGCATTTGCGCATTGCAATAAAGTCGCGAAAAGGCCAGTAATAAGGCCACCCGAACCATCGCGGACCAAAGAGAGGTCAGGGATTTTGTTAGGATCTTTGTCGAGGATTTCGTTCCAAGGAGCTTGAGTTGCCATAGTCCAATCGGCTATGCGAATAGAGTTCTTCGCTCCGAGCAAAGCCGTGTGAATTGCTTTCATAGCCTCGGCACCATCAACCAAGGCCTCCACCTTATTACCAGAAGTTTGGCGTGCAAAACTAGACGCCGTCCAGATTTCAGGAGGAATGTCAGCTTTGGGTTGAACGATTTCTTTTTCCACTACCAAATCCACATTTTCTGTTACTTGATCATTCCAGAACAAATACGGTTTCGATCCCTTGAGCGATTTTTTATTCGCTTCCGGTGCAGGCCTAATCTCTCCGTCAAAAAAGAAAATTTCCACGCGACGATTTTCCGCCTTATCCACGCCATCTCCGGTTTTAACTTTCGGGAAATTTTCCCCGCAACCATGAGTAGTAATTTTAATAGCATTATCATTACTATGCGGTAAAGAAGTTCCATCAAGTCCCATATAGGCTTGAATTAAAGTTTTGCGAGTTTTGGAATCGACTTCACCATTGTCTGCAATAGTGTGGGCATGTTGAAAAGCTTTAACAGCTATTTTTGTCTTATCGTCAAATTTGCCACTAATGTCCTTGCTACTTAAAAATTTATGCTCTTCGTTTTCAGGTAAAGCCGAAAGCATAAGTTGAATTTCATGTGTACCCCAACGCTTTGCTTCGGGGTTTGAGTCTTGAAAAAAGGCTTCCCATACTTCGCTTTTGTCTTGCAAAAAAGCCGCCATCGACTCTGCTCGCTCGAGCGACAAAGTCATATTCGATTCATCCTCACCCGCAGTATCCGTATGACCGACAATCAACATATTACTATCAGGATGTAAATCGTATTGTTGCGCAATTTCTTTAATGCCATGCATCGCTTGCGGTAATAAAAAACATTTATTGGTATCGAAAAACATTCCCGCCATACGCACGCGGGTTAAAGGCTTATCGCTTTTAAGCACAATGGTATAATGCCCACCAGAAGAAGGTAAGGATATGCCGGCTTCTAATTCAATTTCGGTTACTCTTATTCTTGTCATCGTTTTTCCAAAGGGTAAATTAATGGAAGCTGCCAGTCACGATAGATCGGCCGGTCGAACTTACCGGATTTTGCACAATTAAGGAATAAGTTCAATATTACTTGGAAAGGTGCAATCAATGGGGTAACCGTTATCTAATATTGCAGCCCGACCACCACGGATATAACTGTTTTTGATGATAGTAGGCTTGACTTGACTGTCTATGATAATTTCGGGAACCGTGCTATCCTTGCTATAACCCAATGTACTTCCATCAATTATTAATTGAGTCCCAACAAAATAAAGTACAGGAATGGATCCTTGATCACCGTACGAAAATGAAGTGCCCTTAATTGTAACATTTCCTCTTGATCTGATGTTTCCTGCATTTCCATAAAAATAGGAATTTGTAATTTCAACATTTCCACCTCCTTCTAAATTTATTAAACGCCCTCCACCACCAGTTCCACCAGAAACTTTATAAAAGTTGCAATTCGAAACTGCAAATACTCCATCATTTTGTGAATAGATTTCAGAAGAAAAGTTTTGGAAATCAATCCCCTTAAAATCAAAGCGATTTTTAATATCTAAAAAAGTAATGAAATAATTTTTTAAGGTTACAGCATTTGTAATTGAGTTTCTCATGGTAGTATCCAATGGCGCACCTAATGCAGCGAAGCCACCTAAAACCAAACCATCACCCGCCATGTAAAGCGTTTTATTTCCGAATGACAACCCATAAACACCCTTGGAAATCCAAACTTGAGCTCCTGCTACCTGCGCTCTTGTGCTTGTTGCAACTGAATCAAAGAAACCATAAGCCTCCTTCCAAGAAGTACCATTACCAGTTTTTCCAGCACGCACAAACACCACATTCGGCCATTTGTAAATATCTATGCTTTGATCAATGGATGATAGCCCTGCCGCATCTTCCGCATGAATGGTTATGGTATTTTTTACTCCGCTATCGCAAACTAATGTGGGTAAAATCCACGTCGCCCCTGAAGTGGGAATAGTGATATTTCCACTTCTTCCGCTGGGTGATAAACTATAAGTCAATTTTGTTATGGTGCTATTATCTGAAACAGTACCGGTTATTGTTGGGTCCACAGCTGTTACCCGACCTTCAGCGTCAGGAGTTAAAATAGCTAAGAGAGGCTTGGTTCTATCGACAGTCACGGGAGAAGAAACTTCATTGCTGGTATTGCCTGCCGAGTCTATAGTCTTCACATACAATGTCCATACCCCATCGGTTAAAGTAATTGTGCCAGGTGGAGTATATCCTGCGCTGTTTAAGGTTTGTTGATCCCTAGGTGTGCTGCCTTGTAATAATCTTATAGAGTACTTTGCTTTAGTTTCAACCGCAGGCCAAGTCCAGGCTGGGTTTTGAGTGGGAGTTGCAGCTGATAAACTAGCGGTCGCAGGTGATTGCGAATCTAAAGTAATATACAAGGAGTCGCCACCGATTTTACCAGCATTATTAGCCTTGATCACAATCTTGGTGCGTCCTTCGGCTAAGGTATAAGGTTTAGTTTTCTTTACTCCATTGGAATCGTATTCCACAATGAAAGAGGCATTATTCACTAAAGTATCTTGTGCAGGATGAGTGATTTTA